>NZ_JAGXCY010000005.1 GCF_018310695.1 Paenibacillus sp. Marseille-Q4541
ATATGAAATCATATGTAATGGATTGAAATATTGGAAATTCAAACTTTCGAAATATACGTATGAAATCATATAAAGGTGGTTGTTCTATGAAAAAAATAATACTCACAATTGTGATTGTGTTGATTACCATTCTTCTATTAATGGTTGCCAATATTCTTATTTATACTTTTGGATTGAAGGGAACAACTTACTGAATAATACATAATACGGACAGGGCTTGAAGGGCAGACAACATGAAAAATATGAAGATTTCACTTATCGCTGTAATTTGTATTATCGCTTCCATTGTCGTTTACATGAGACTCAATGGAGGAGAATACAATATCTTTGTTAAACCAACGAAAGAGTCTATTGATTCAACCCTCTCTGTTCATTTAAAGAAAGAAATAGATACGAAAAAGATCGTATCACTAGACAAGGAAGTTTTCTTCGTTGCTATGATGAATGATCAACCAGGGTTAGGTCACCTCACGAAAAAATGGGGTGAAAAGTATAGCTTTGAATTCCTTAAATCGAGTGCCGAATCATTTCAAGATATGATCTTACAAACCAAAGAGGGAGCATACTATGTTGCTGGCGGTCAGAATAAGGAGAATGCCGGGATGATCAAAGTTTTAATTGAGGATCAATTCTACGATCTTCCTATACCGGAGGGGGAGCATTATATTGCTTATGCACCCATTCAGTCTACAGATGTAGAATCTCGTTCTGGATATGTCATGTACGACCGGGAAGGCAATGAACTAAAGCAACTGCTGAGCCAAGAAGAGAAAGAAAAATTGAAGCAAGAACAGGAATCAATACTTCGATAAAAGAATGTAGACAGGCAGAAGCATGTTACCCCTATAAAATGGTGAGAAGTAGCCCAAAAGGAGACTTGATCTGCATATGAGTGATAATATACGTTATCCCATCGGTACATTTAAGCCTGTCTCTATTCAAACTCCTGAAGAACGAGCCGAATGGATTGAGCAAATGCCAGAACTTGCAAGCAAGTTTCGTAAATTAACCGCGCCGCTTTCGATTGAACAGCTTCGCATTCCTTATCGTACGGATGGATTTCGTTTTTATACGCTGCTTAGAACATTACACCACGAGCAGTTTTAGCGAAAGTTACGAACAGAATTGCTGGGGAGTATCTCACTTGATATAGCACTTCAGCGCTTTGTGTGGCATGGGCACCATCACTTGTCCCAGATGGAAGCTTTTTGTACCAGACAGGGATTGTAAAAGGCTTTTTTATTTGTTTTCACTGTCATTTTGTTCTCTTCCGGCTATCAGTTCTTTTCGAAATAAAGATATTTCCCCAAAGAATCAAACGAAACTGCATTGGTCTTGTTTATTAAAGCAAGGGAGTTTAGCGGAGAATTCGGACGGAGTGCTTTTAGGCTTTTGCTGCTGGATAAGGGTGAGGTGGAATACGAAATGAAAAGAAAGTATACAACACAACTCTCCAAAAAAGAATGTATCTCTTTCGTCAAAGATAACGTTGATTTTATTCGGTTTGATTTTTCTAATGAATATTTTCGGGGATGGACCAAACTTGGAATTTTCAGTATTTCCTATCACGATGGAAAACGCGAGCGAGGAAGAGGAGTCTACAATAAGGCTATAGGTAGAATTTCCGTGAAGAATGGGAAAACACAAGTTCAGTTTCGTTTATATAAAGGGTGGACTGACTTGTTTTCAATTCTATACACGGTTATGCTTTCCACATTTGTCGTGTTCATTTCGGGACCTCCATTCATTCCTTACGCTTTTCTAATCACTTTGATTCTACTCCCGATCATTATGGTTCCTTACACGTGGTTGTATACGACCTTATCAAATGATGGTCATTATAATGAAGTGACTTTACTTACTTATGTGGAACGTGTATTCGAACTTCAACCTGTGCTGGAGGAGCAAGAGGTGTCGTCTAATTGAAGCCTATCAGATGGAAAAAGCATTTCATATATTACGGCTGCTGGACTGTTGCTATTATTTGTCTGGTTGCAACTCTATATTATCATCGTGATCTTCCGTTCAATAAAAGCTTTGACGCCATTATCTATTCTCCGGATACGACTTTTGTGAAGCAGACTGTCGTGACGTTAGTTGGCGAGAAATACAGAAGATTATCCGGTAAACACCGGATTGCAGGTGATATTACCTTTGACCAAGATGTGTCGTATCCCTTTACCGCTGATCTTGATGGGAATCAGTATGAATCGATGATTCCTTATTGGTCTGAGGACGGAAGTCAGCTCACACTTGGTATTATTCATATTTCCAAGGACTTGGACCAAGTGTGGATCAAGTCGAATGAAATCATTAGCCGTTATCAGCTTCAAGACGGGTATGTGTATGGTCCGGCAAGTTCAAAACAGGACGTGGGTAGGTCTTTAAATAAGATGCTATACGGCAAGTAACCACGGCAAGCCTGTTCTATTTTTGATACAAGGAGATTTGAGTTATATGTTTGTTATTTCGATGGCTGCAAGAGCTCAGGGACATTAAAGAAATGCTAGAGGAAAGAAAGATATAACTTTTTTGAGAGTAAAACTTAATAATAAGGATTCTCGTCTTAAGTGGAGCCGTTTTAGGGAAGCAGGCAGATATACATACATCACGAATGAACATCAGGAGGACAATAGCAGCAATGGACGTCGCAGATGTAAAAACAACCCCGATTCCATGGAGAAGATATTTTGCCAGAACGTTTGATTATATCATTCACCTCACCCTTTTTATATTGGTTTGGGCATTGATCGATTACGAAAAAATGATGCGAGTAATGGATTACGGCTCGGCGGCTATTGATTTCATAATGGTTTTTGTATGGATTCTTTTTGAAGGGATCTACATGGCTACGTTTAGAACAACGCCCGGCAAAAAGCTTATAAACATTCAAATAGTTCACCCAGATGGAAGCCCGATCGGCAGATATGAAAGTTTTGTTCGAGCGCGAATGGTTTGGTTTCGGGGGATGGGTATTGGGATTATGATCTAAGACTTATGGTGCGGCATGGACGACTTGGCACTTTTCGGATCGTTTTATACATGATTTGTGTGTGTATTTGTTTCTTTTCAATGTTATTTCTATTTGTTAGGTATCATCTCTCTTTAATTTAGAGAAAAACGGTGGTGCAGTCGGACAAAGTACCGTATGATATGTACAGTATGAATTAAGACCTTTATTAGGAAAAGAGAGGGATACATCGTATTCATGAAGATTACTATTGATTTAACGAAAGAAGATTACTGGAAACTAAACAAGTTTGTTATGTTTCATATGCCCAAATACCGAAATATGCTGTTGTTGACCATCATTAGTTTGCCTATCGTCATCATTGCCTTGTTTCGGTTCGTGCTGGATTATTCTTGGCTATTTTCCGTCATTACCGGAATACTGGTGAGTGCACTTTCCATGTTCTATATGATGTTTTCGATTAAACGAAAAGTGATGAGACTCGTGAAAACGAACGACGGGATCGTGGGTGAGCATGTCATTGAGCTGAATGCGGAAGGATTACATGAATCCACCGTATATAACCAAGCCCATTATTCATGGAAAGGCATTGAAGATGTCAAATCAGATAAGGATTATATTTATATTTTCGTAAACAGTATTCAAGGAATTAACATTCCGAGACGTGCTTTTGCGGATCAAGAACAAGAGCAGGCGTTTGTCAAACAGTTGGAACAATATACGCACAAAAAAGTGTCATAATGATTTGAACTAACGTAGGCTGCATCATAGACGAATCTGAGAAGGTGAGTCAGGAATGAGAAAAGACCATGAGCGAATTTGTGCTGATGGTCTTTTTTTTTTGATTTTGACAGGAGAGTCCCCTGAAGATCACGAAGAGAAAACAGAAGACATCGTCATTTACATATTTAGGAACTCATAAAGTAAATAAACATACAAAATATGGATTAGAACGTGAATGGGTACGAATTCAAGGGAGGTAGGAAGGATGGAACAAACCACTTCGAACATGACCTTTTTCCGGGAGGAATTAAAGGTGCAGGTGTATGCTGACCGTAAACAGATGGGCCAAGATGCGGCTGCCCTTGTGGCAGATCAGATGAGGAATCTCTTGCAAGAGCAGGAGCGGATTCGCATGATTTTTGCGGCTGCGCCTTCCCAAAATGAATTTTTGGATGCTTTAGGAAAAGCGGAAGAGATAGACTGGAGCCGTGTCGATGCTTTTCATATGGATGAGTATGTCGGATTGCCTGAGTCTGCGTCGCAACGTTTTGGGCATTTTCTCAAGCGAGGTTTGTTTGACCGCGTTCAGCCTGGGAGCGTTCATTACATTAACCCATCTCATAAGGCGGAGGAAGAATGTACTCGTTATACGGAGTTACTGACTGCTTCCCCAGTAGATATCGTGTGCATGGGAATTGGGGAAAATGGCCATATCGCCTTTAACGATCCACCGGTGGCTGATTTTACAGATCCGTTCTGGATGAAGCGCGTGGAACTCGATGAAGCATGCCGTGAACAGCAGGTGAATGATGGTTGTTTTTCGCACCTGAGTGAAGTGCCAACCCACGCTTTAACACTAACGATTCCAGCACTTTTATCTGGCAAACATATCTATTGTATGGTCCCCGGTCCCCTCAAACGAGCAGCAGTAACAGCAACCCTAACAGGTCCGATTAACACAAGCTGCCCTGCTTCCATCCTTCGTACACACCAAGGTGCCATCTTGTTCTTGGACGAAGAGTCGTATGATGCTGAGCTCTCTCTTGGGAAGGAATGATCTCATATGATGAACGAATGGATTGATGACTCTGTGGATGGAATTCATTACAGAACTGGGGAACGGATTAGAATCAACTTCCTGGATGGAAGGATTAGTGAAATCAGGGTGCTATCGCTACCAGTTGAAGGAGTTAGTGAGCTGAACAATCATCTTCATCTGAAGAAGAGTGAAGCACTACCTCTTATTGGTCCCGGACTGGTTGATCTACAGATCAATGGTTTTCGGGGCTACGACTTGAATGATCCTCTTCTAACTCCAGAAACGGTAGTAAAGGTCACGAGCTTACTTCAGCAGGAGGGAGTTACTTCTTATTATCCGACCCTGATTACGAGCAGTTCGAATCACATTGAGCAAGCCCTTCTTGCTATTGCTACTGCCTGCGCCGAGGATGAAGATGTGGCGAACATTATTGCCGGGATTCACGTGGAAGGTCCTTATATATCACCTAAAGATGGAGCAAGAGGAGCTCATGCAGCCGAATGGGTAAGAAGGCCATCTTGGCAAGAAATAGCACGTTGGCAGGAGGCAGCGAAAGGCAGAATCAAGATACTTACGTTGTCTCCGGAATGGAAAAATGCTGAGGATTTCATCCGAAAATGTGTTGATGAAGGAATAACAGTATCGATTGGTCACACTTCCGCGTCGTCCGCACAGATCAGAACAGCGGCAGCTGCGGGAGCTTCGATGTCAACACATTTTGGCAATGGCATTCAGCCGCAGCTTCCTCGGCATCCCAATGTATTATGGGATCAGCTTGCGGCAGAGGAGTTGTGGTGCTGTCTCATTGCAGACGGATTTCATGTTCCTCAGGAAGTGCTCAAAGTGGCTATGAAGGTAAAAGGGGACCATGCTCTGCTCGTTAGTGATGCTGTTGCACTCTGCGGGATGCCGCCAGGGTACTATAACACCCCCGTTGGCGGGAAAGTTATCCTTACTTCAGAAGGAAGACTCCACCTTGCCGATTCCCCTGAACTTCTGGCGGGTTCTGCGCAGCTGCTGACAAGAGGGATTGAGTATCTTACACGTAGCAGAATATGCAATCTTCACACCGCTTGGGACATGGCTTCTGTACGTCCAGCAGTTAAGATGGGGCTGGCTACAGCGCTCGGGCTTAAAGTTGGTGCACCTGCTGATTTGCTACTTGCTTCTTGGGATGGAGATGCTTTCAAGGTTCATGGAACTTATAAGGCGGGGAAGCTTATTAAAAACGCACGGTTATAAGACTTATGTAAATATTTATTTATCTAAAAAGCAACCTCACCCTTTCTGTTGACGTTATTATTACATACGTGCATAAACATAGAAGATAAACATAACAGAGAGCGGAGTGTGAGCGTTGTGAGCGTTGTAGCAAATGAGCCTGCTGGCTTTTGGATACGTTTAGGAGCAAATATATTGGATGGACTCATCCTTTCCATCCCATTATCTATTTTGTCTTGGATGATCACGGGATCTGGCGATGAAAATGTTGTGACGGAAACGATCACCTTTTTATATATTTTGCTGCTTCCGGTTTTCTGGAATGGTTATACCGTAGGCAAATACATTTGCGGAATCAAGATCCGAAAAGTAGGTGTTGAAGATCCTCCTGGTATTGTAAATATGCTCCTTCGTGTCATTATAGGAAATCTTGTGTACGCCTTTACTTTTGGAATAGGTACCATCGTTAGCGTCTGTATGGTTGCTTTTCGGGAAGACAAACGGTCTCTTCATGATTTCATTGCAGGTACGGAGGTTGTACGTAATTAAGCAGGGGGAGGTTACTTTGCAACTCCTTGGGTTACCGTGCTCCTTACAATTCGAGATTGGATCAAACCGACTGCTGCATGACACGTAGTCGGTTTTTTTATACGGAAAAAGGTAACAAAACACACCATTAGAACGTCCTTTACTTATAACCTAACAAATTTTAACATTTGCTCTGTAGAGAGGGGACTTCATTTGGTAAAGAACGCGGATAAGAAAAAAACTTCTCTTAAAAAATGGCTGCTGGTGCTCGGTATTATGATGTTGATCTTCATCGTAAGCAATCCAGATCAAGAAAATTATTATGCTTGGCTGGAACGGGAGTACGGCATCTCGTTAAATGAGTACAACTATGTAGATGGCAGAACATTCATAAAGGATGGAGAACAAGTATACGAAGTGGGGCATATACGAAACACTTTATTTTTCACGCAGAGAGAATCGGAATATTACTCGGTAGACGATAATGAGCTTTTATTAGAGATAAAAACGGTAGGTGTATTACGTACATTTTTCGATGTGGGATCATAAAAAAAGGGAGCTGGAGGTAACCATGAAGCCAGTCAAAAGATCTAAACTTCGTATAAAAATAGGAACGGCATACTATCGAAGCAGAAGGTATATAGAGTGGTATTTTGGAAGGACTCGTTTTGCTGAAAAACGAAGCCATACAATCCTGCCCTATGAAATTGCGAAGCACCAGACTCCGCTGCTACGGAAATTGAAAGACGTAGATATGTGGCTGCAATATAACAAGATAACAAATTTAAAAATTGCGATGAAACGTTTGAACGGCATTATAATTCAGCCAGGGGAAACCTTTTCCTACTGGAAGCTAATCGGTAATCCCAATCGCAGCAAGGGATATGTTGAAGGAATGGTACTATTTTACGGGGGGTTCAAACCTGGGGTTGGAGGTGGCCTCTGCCAGTTGTCTAATCTCATTTACTGGATTACTTTACATACACCTCTGCAGGTAACGGAAAGACATCGTCATAGCTATGATGTATTTCCCGACTCTGGACGAAGTCAACCCTTCGGAAGCGGAGCAACCTGTGCCTATAACTATCTCGATTTACGAATTACCAATGTTACGGATCAGCCCTATCAGCTTATTCTGCAAATAACGGATGAATTTCTGATTGGGTCGTGGAATAGCGTAGTTCCGCAGGAGCAGGTTTATGAAGTGTACGAGAAGGATCACAAGATTACTCAGGAACACTGGGGAGGTCATATGAGACATAACCTATTGTATCGACGTGTCTGGAATCAGCATGAGGAGCTAATTGATGATCAGTATATTACAGAGAATCACGCATTAATGATGTATCAACCTTTTTTAAAATCAGAGAATGAGCCTGCGGCGAAGTCGGAGTAACGAGTAAATTCAAGGGGAGGATCCTATGGAACATATTAAAGCCGTTATTTTTGATTTGGACAATACACTGCTGGATCGAACAACTACATTTCGCCGGTTTGCAGAGAGGTTTATGAAGCATTACTTTAGTCATATCGAATCGGCTGATCTTGATCTGCTGCTGGAGAGGCTGATTGTCCTAGATGAAGATGGCTACAAAAATAAGCCTGTATTATTTGCAGAGTTACTGAATGAATTTCCTTGGAATAAGGAACGGAATAAACCTCTTGTTGATGATCTAATGGAATATTATGCTGAGAACTATGTCATAAGTGCAGTGCTTATGGAACAGGCAGAAGAAGTCATTACTCATGCCAAAGGAAAGTATAAGATGGGGATCATTACGAATGGTAGAAATGCGGTTCAGTATGGGAAGATTGATCATCTTGGGATAAGGGATCATTTTGACGTCATTTTAGTATCGGAAGAAGCCGGATCCAAGAAGCCTGACCCACGTATTTTTCAATTGGCAATGGAACGACTGAACGTAAGACCTGAAGAATGCTTATTTGTAGGAGATCATCCCATTAATGACGTGGAAGGGGCTTACATACTAGGGATGCATACGATCTGGATGAAGGTAAATCAGCCTTGGTCTGAGAACAACACCGCTAAGCCGCTGCATACGATCCATCAGATTCAAGAACTGCTTAGCATTATGTGAACATCTTTATACAAAACTTTTATATGTTTTTTGGTAATTAATTTTGTATTAAGAAAGGGTGCATTTTAATGGCTTTTTCCTATTCGATTCAGATCAATGACAAATTGGAAGATCATGAAGTTCCCGGACTAAGAGAAAGTGTGGGATGGGCAAGAAGGGATGAAGATTACCCGGCACTTATCGATCATTGTTTGCTGTGGGGGAGTGCACGGGACGAATCTGGAAGGCTAGTTGCCTTTGGGTATATCACGGGGCCGGGTTTTGCATTTGAACATGGTTACATGGAGGATGTGATCGTGCATCCGGATGAGCAGGGAAAAGGATTAGGCAAATCTCTTGTACGCTCGTTACTGTGGGCAGCAGAGGGAAAGGGGCTTTCTATCGTAACGGTTAATTACAGTAAGCGGCATGAATCGTTCTATAAGGAAGCTGGATTCACACCATGTGGTGGGGCGGTTTGGAGAGCTGAAGAAGCTGAAAAGGAATGAAGATGACAGCGTCGCGACTAAAATTAGGTGCTGGCATCGTGCTCGTTCTGATGGGCATCTTCCTCCTAATGTCAGGAAACAAGGAGCAAGATTCGGAGATCCTAACTGCTACCCAACTAGAATCAAAAGATAAGACTCAACTTTATTTGCTGGACGGTGCAGGGGAAAAGTGGAATGTTCAAGACTATACCATACTGATTGGTGAGGGTCAGATTATGAGGGGCAAAGCAGAACTCACGTTTAAAGGAGACCCGAGCGAGCTAGAGAAGACACGTCATTTCGAAGTCGTTTTTTACGAACAGACAGCGGATGGGGAGAAACAGGGTGTTTTTTCTACGGAGTATCATGTGATGAGCACAGCCCAAACTCCGCTGAATATTATTACTAACGTAAAAGAATTAGGCTTCTTTTCACAAGAATATTCCTACGATGAGTTAAAAAAGGATGTAACCACATATGAGTCCACATTTGCTGAAGTTAAGTGGGATGATGAAACCGGAAAGGCACATGAGGAAGTGATTGAGCTTAATATCCGCAAACAAGCGGAACTTGCTGACTACTCGGATGAAGACAAATCATCAATAGATAAGTAGGGGATTACTTGAAGCAAAAAAATAGATTTCTTAAAGTATTAACAGTTCTGGTGCTTTTTTGGCTGGCATTTTATTGCTATTATTCGTTCCAAGGCTATGTTTTGACGGAACAAAAAGCGCTAAACTCGTTACTGAGAGGTAAGGAAGCGCAGATTGTATATAAGAAAAAGGTGGATGAAGAACACACATTACTCATGCTGCAAGAGGGACAATATGAAGAGGCTATTCATATCTCGACCCGCTTAGGAATGTGGTATCGTGTGGATGGAAGTATGTCTTTGAGTAAGAGGCCACCCGAAGATTCAATGGATTATACATGGTCTGCCAGTACCAATCCGAATGGAAATTATGATCTAATGGTAGCCGTAAAAATTATGGATCCTAAAATCACGAGAGTTGTAGTAAGTAATGATGGAACTTATGAATTTGGCATTGATCCTGAAGAAAATTTAGATGACATTATGTTTTTATCCTCGGTTCATATGGATCTTGAACTGGAGGACGGGTACGGAATAGCATATCGGGAAATTCCAATCAATGAAAGTACAGCAATGGTCTTCCGTGGTCTTGATAAAGACGGAAATATGATCAGCAGGTTATGGTGAGAAATGAAATTCATAAAGTTTTTTAACAGAATCTCTGTTGCTTAAGTGACGTTTCAATGGATGAAAGCTGAGACAAAAAGCGAGACAAAAAAGATGAAACGGAAATAATACCCGATTCACCTTGATCTATCATTTTATTTAGATCTTATATTTTTCAGTACAATGTTGCTATGAGGGAGAGAAGGCATGTCGTTAAAGCTGTAACTGAAATCTTGCTCTGGGATGTCATAAGTTATCTTATTGGCAAGATAATCAAGGCTTTCCTTCATGATTTCAAGGGTAATAAATTCTCCTGCACAGCGATGTCCTGTGTCGTGATCACCGCCGCCTTGCGGAATGAAATTAAACGGCGTCCCTCTCCAGTCTTTGAAACGATCTGGCTTAAATTGTTCCGGCTGATCCCACAGGTCAGGATGGTGATTAGTACCATATAGATCAAGCAGAATAAGTTCACCTTTCTTGAACTCATAACCTTGCCATGTGAAAGTTTCCTTCACTCTGGCTCCGGTGAAAGGGAAGAAAGGATAGAAACGTCGTACTTCCTGGACAAAGTTCTGTAAATAGGATTCATCCCCAGCTGTGAGTTTCTCACGTTCTTCTGGCTGCTGGATTACCGCTAAGGCAGTAAAGGTGATATAGATGGACACTGCCACAATTGGACGTATAATATTAATAATTTCGACTGCTGCTGTTTCGGCATCCAATAATTCGCCTTTTAAATCCCGATGCCAAGAGAAAGTATACAGTGTGGTATCTTCTGCCTGATTTATATTGCCCTGACGGACATCTTCCACGATGCTTGTCATCCATTTTTCTGCTTTGGAACGCGCTCTTTTGCCTTTCATATGAGCTACGCCAATGGCGGCAGTTGCTTCAATCATGGCAGCAAGCCATTCACTCTTTTCTTTCACTTCATCGATAGATAGGGGGACTCCTGCCCATTCACAGGCTACCCGGCACAGAATTTCCTGGGATTCCTCATAGATTTCTATTTCTTTTTTTGTTTCCCAGCGCCCCACAGCAAGGCCCCAATGTTTGTTTGTGATCTCTCTCATTTTGCGGAGACCCTCACGAGACATAAGGGACATGAACATGGCTTTCCGGTGGTGATGTTCATCCCCATCCAGTGTTTGTACGCCATTTTCTCCAAACAACGTTTTTAACACACGTTTTGGAGCAGCACCATCTCTGATGAACTTTTCATTGTCATAAAAAAGCTGAGCCGCTTCTTCACCGCGCATACAGATGGCTTTTTCTCCAAGGAGACGTGTTTCAAATAGATCGGATTGAAATCCGATCGTTCGGTTGGTGATGTATAAATAGCCTTCTTTTAACACACTCAGGGTATTATCTAATCCTTCTTCTTTTGGAAACGGTTTTGTTTCTTTCACTTCAAGTGACACCTCCTGAAATCTCGCCCTATGTAAATTAGTATTATCTAATTAATACCCTGATAAGTTTTTTTATAACAGGAAGGAAGAAAAAGGGAGGTGCCAATTTCGTATTTCAATTCATTACCAAAATTTTTATTACTAAATGTAATCCATTTATTTATGTAATCGTTTCACTGCTGACCGCCACTGTCCCTGCGGGTATCATATATGCGCGGTAGCTGCCATCCTCCATAATTTCAAGCGCATTTAATTGTTTTCCATAAGCACATGCCCCATCAATTCCGATCTTATCATCCTGAAACCAGATGTCTGCTCGCTCGTGTAAATGAAGGGTAGGGGTATGTCCGAAGACAACCATTTTGTCCAAATGGGTAGCTTGGTCATGAAACATTTCCCTTATCCAAATGAAATCATCTTCTGGTTGATCCTTAAAATCAGTATAGAAGGGATTAATACCGGCATGTACAAAGAGATGAGTGTCCGTTTCATAATAGTAAGGCAAAGAAGTAAGGAATTCGAGATGATGGGAAAAGTGTGTTTTAATATAAGCTTTTGCTTCTTCGTATGTTGCTTGATCTAGCTGTTCGGGAGATAAGGATATTTCGCAATAACTTTCTAGCGTCTGACGAGCACCATTCCTGATCCATCTTGCGTCTTCATTCTTTAGGATGGCGTCCAAAAATAACTGATCATGGTTGCCTCTAATAACAACGATTCCATGTTCGCGCTGCAGCTGCATAATTTGATCGACTACCTCTTTACTGCGGGGTCCGCGATCAACGTAATCACCTAGAAGGATAAGCTGATCCTGCTCGGGTTGATATTTTACTTTGCGGAGTAAGGCGTTAAACTCGTCATAACACCCATGTAAATCACTGATAACAATTGTTCTGATACCGAGCACTCCTTTCAAGGGTATAGATGAACAATGAGTCGAATTCATTATTATAAATTATATCTGAATCGAATGGATTTTGGGATCTTTTATGAAAATATGCGCAAATCTGATAGATACACGTTAAGAGATGAGTCAGGGGGATTACTGTGGGTTCACGAATGATGCATTATTGTATTTCTAGTCTAATTAGCAGGCATTTAAAAGTAGCAGAGAATGAATTTCTACTAGGTGGTATAGCACCTGACGTTCACAAAAATATGAATGAGCCGAAAAAATCCTCTCATTTTATTCGTGAGAATGAAGCTGGCATTTCTTTTGTAGACGATCAGGCTTTCTACCACAAATATTTGACGCACCAATATACTGATTTTCATTTGGGTTATTATTGTCATTTAATTTCGGATGAAATCTGGTTGCAAGAAGTTTATATGAAAAAAATAAAGTGGCTGCCGCCAGAAAAAAAGAAAGAAGCTCAGCACCAATCCTATCGTGATTTCTTACGTTTAAATGGGAAAATAGCTGATTATTATGATCTCCAGCCAAGAGAATTTCAGATTGAACCGGTGCATGTGGATGAAATCGACTACCGCTACTTACCAGAATTGATTCGTGATTTACATCGTGATTTTGAAAAAATGGATGAAACGAAGGGGGAGGCACTTGAACTGCTGGATTTTGATGAAGTGGTAGCAATTCTGAATGATTCGGTACAGGCATGTTTGCATGAGGTGAGAGGTTTTTTTGAGTGAAGGGTAAGATGGTCCATGCTGTATTTGTCCAATCTACCAATCTATCGTTTATAAATCCCTTGATACGTTTAATTATCTAGCAACAACAACAATAAGGGAGAGACAGATCATGGCAGAGAACAGAGATCATCTAAAAAAGCGTAAAAGTAAAATAACTTACGGCGTAATCGTAGGAGTAATCCTTATTGTAGCATTCTTTTTATATTACTTTGCTAACTTAACAGCAGTAAATGGTGGCTAGCTAATAAGTTTGATGATATCGAAAATGCTACATATAGTTTTAACAACCCTCGCATGATGCGTGGGTTTTTTTGTGTTTTTTTAAGAGATCAATAATAAAATATAGATATCCCAGAAATTAGAGGTTAGACTAATGAAAAGGAGGCGGAAAATGAACCTAGCCCATCGAATTACCTTTGCTAGAATTGCACAGATTCCCTTATTCAGTTCGTATGTGGAGCTGAATGTTTCAGCTGGGAGACTGCAGGAAACTTGGACTTCTATGAGCTATGTTCTGACCGTGTATGTGTTTCTACTTGCTGCTTGGAACGGATACGCTCGTGACCATGTTCTCTGGTTGTAACTACATTATCCGTAACCTTACCTATATTAAATAATGAGATGACTTACTGTGATGGAGGAATCATAGGTGATGAAATCGTGATAAGAAGTAAAGACATCGCGGAACATTATATCTGGGGAGAAGGCTGTGATGGTTGGAAGCTAGTCAATGATCCGGATATAAGCATCATTCATGAAAAGATGCCTGCGGGGACATGTGAAACAAGACATTACCACGAGACCGCAAGACAATTTTTCTTCATTCTGTCTGGTACAGTAGAACTGGAAATAGACGGAGTTACCAGCTCCATTTCGCAACAGGAAGGGATGGAAGTTCACGCAGGAACGCCGCATCAAATATTTAATCGTTCCCATGAAGAGGCAGAGTTCCTAGTCATTTCTTCACCAAGATCAGCCGGTGATCGGATCGAGCTTCCATAAGATGATTGTACCTTGTAGTCAAACAAAAAAAGGGAGCTGTCACTCCCTTTTTAATTACTTGCTTTGAAATTATATAGAGGTTTAATAATCTCTACAATGTCTAGTGCGTCCTTCGTATTCTCCAAAATCTCTTCTATTGGCTTATATGCCATGGGTGCTTCATCGAGCGTCTTCGTACTCACGGAAGAGGTCCACACATCTTGCATCGTGTCTTTGAAATCATTCATGTGGATCACGTCTTTAGCACGGGAGCGGCTCATTAATCTTCCAGCTCCATGGGGAGCGGAATAGTTCCAGTCTGGATTCCCTTTTCCGATGGCTATGATAGATCCGTCCCGCATATTGATTGGGATAATAACTTTCTCGCCTTTTTTCGCCGAGATCGCACCCTTACGAATCATCTTATCTTCGGGATGAATATAGTTGTGAATCGTAGTGAATTTGTCTAGGTTCCTGTAGTCGAGTTGCAAAAATTCAGCAATTGCTTTGGACATGCCTTGGCGATTCAGTAAAGCAAACTCTTGAGCAGCATACATATCCTCCAGATATTCATCTGCCCCTGCTCCTTCAAGGAACATAAGCGGTTTCGGTACTCTGTATAATTCGATCTCATCATCATACTTTTGAATAACAGATGGAATACGGTCTATCTCCTCCGACTCACGCAACAGGCGAATTTCTTCTTCACGTTGCTGCGCAAAATCCTGTAACCGACCCGAGCAATAACGTTCTGCCTTCTTCTGATGGTGAGTTGCTACCTGAAGTCCCAAATTGTGGATTCCAGAGTGAATAACTACATAAAATTACTCCTTACGATCACCGTTATTAATTTTAGTGAAAGTGTATCGTCCAGGTATTTCCTTGTTAAAGCTAATATTTGTTTTAAAACATTCTATCTTGTTATTCTTTGATGACGAGTCCGAAAATTTTGGTGAATAAAATGGCTTGTGCAGGAGAAATAATGCATCCCTGAAGATCCTCAAGTGTGACGCCCAGATTGAAAAATTCGGTGTTACTGAGATCAATGCCTTTGAGACTTGTTCCAGAGAACTGTGCCTCGTTCAGCATACAGCGGCTAAATTCAACCTTCGTAAATTCCGAATGATAAAAGTCCGATTTTAGCAAAGAGTTGTCTTGGAAAGAAACCAGTTTCATGTTACTGAATCGGAAGGTAGCATAATCCCCGGCGCAATCTGTAAATACAATATTTCGAAGTGTGGTAGCTGTCAGGTCCATACCGATAATTTTGCAATGCTCAAATCTTACCCGATGAAGGACAGACTCGCTAAAATCAACGTTAGATAAATCACAATGGGAGAACACGACATCGGTTAGCTCTGCATGCGGAAAGGATACATGGCTAAAGGTTACGTGGTGGAATTGCATTTGATCGAAAAGTACTTTGTCCGCCGTAACGTAAGACAGCTCTTGTTCCTCGCATACTGACTGTGCTAATTCTGATCGGTCGTCGATCGTCGTTTGGGTTAGGTCTAGAGTTTCAAGGTGTTTAGGCAGCTTGGGACGTATGATTTTGAGAGGTGCAGTTTCTGTGTTAGACATGGAATGCCTCCTATGAATAGATGGTATATGTAAATAAATGATCTGTCATAAACAATGAGTGTGTCTTCATTGTATTGTAACAAAGAGCGCTGATCAACGAGGAAGGATGTCGTAAAATGAAATGGAGACCCGTCGTGAGAAGCAGGCGGACAGTATTTTTTAACCCCGGACTTGGTTTCTTAAATATAGTGAATGATGGCCTATTCGTGAAACCTGATTGGTCTTGTTATAATAGGGGTAACGGAGCATATTAGCGAATGGTGACGAAGAACATAAAACCGTGTATGTGATTTGCATATATATTATAAATAGGGAGTGCTTGTGCAATGAGACAACAATTTCTGATGAGTTCTTGGAAGACTGCTTCCAAGTTGATATCGTCCTATTTCAAGAAAAACTGGTCCATTCACGACTATCCTACTGAATGTAGACAGCTATCAGGTCAGGGTTTGCCTGGTGCGGGGGAGGAGCCGTTTACATGGGAAGCCCGGATTATTAACTGGTACTGGATGAGTGGAAAAGGTCATACCAAACAAGAAGCTTATGCAGCTTTACAGAATAGTTTTGAAGCCTATCAGGCAGAAGGAAATGAATTGCCAAGACCAGGCAGTAAATCTGGCATCGTATTTACCCGTGTCGATCAGATTAACTATCTGGAGCCCGAAGGGATTATTCTTTTCAAAGAAATATTTGGGATGGATTATTATGGTATGTTTGTATCAGATGAATCTACGTTGTATGACTTTTGTGATTCAAAAGAGAAGATACAGCGGCAAATCGCCAAAATTCAGGAGAAGTATGGAATTCGGATTGAGGATATTACAGGTCTCCGGATTGTCGGTATTCTGGAACGCATGAGGGAAGCGGGAGTATGATCATTTAATTAATTTCCTTAGGGAAATATCTTCTGGTTTGGAAGGAGAGATTTCTTTTGCAGATGCCAACACACATCGTTGCCGCAGGCGGTATCGTTGAAGATGGGATGGGTCAGATCTTGCTGGTAAAGACACACCATGGTGGCTGGGTTTTTCCTGGAGGACAAGTAGAGGTCGGCGAGAACGTGATGGATGGTCTGATTCGGGAAGTAGAGGAAGAGAGTGGAGTCCACATTGAGGTCCTGCATCTGATCGGAGTCTATTCTAACACAGGGGTGCATATGTGGCATGATGGTCAAACCGAGGTGCCAACAAAGGTGATGCTTGATTTTATATGTAGAAGCGTCGGTGGAGAACTACGTATTTCCGATGAAACTTCCGAGGTTCTATGGGTGCAGAAGGACAAGGTTCTAGATTATATTACATCGGGTGCCATACGTGCTCGGTATGAGGTATACCTTGAATATCAAGGGGCGGTAAGGTATATGGAATATGTAACAAAACCAGCATTTGTAATGAAGGAAAGCCGAGATATTTAGGTTATTTTCGCTGGTAAATTGCTATTACAATACACCATTATAAGGAGATGGCATCTCAAAAGTGTAATATCCTTGGTGTAGTGTCGATGATGTGCGCTGGAGGTATTATGAAGAAATCGGTTATAGCAAGGAGAAAGAAAAGGAACTACGACAACAATTTGGTTTTGAAGAAGTGTACAAGTATTGGAAACCGTTTGAAGCTTATGCAGTAACACAAATCTTGAAGGAATACGATAACCATGTCATTGATTTTGGGGCAGGGCATTCTGTATATGAAGAGCAATGTGCAGAAGAAGTTATTGAAAGGTTAGTCCTGTAGTAGATAAATTGGGTAGACAAAAAAATTTGCAACATGGTACATATATCAACCACAATAGTAACGAGATAGCATACGAAAAGAGCTATGAAAACGGGCATCACATTCCGTGGAAATAGCTCTTTTTTGATGTGAAGAAGGAGACGGCTAAGAACATCGCGAAAATGAGAAGTAGATTGAAGGGCTGAAAGTGAAGTAGTGAGATGTCTACAATACGACTGGGGGTAAGGTAGTGGAGCAATTCCGTGTTTATCATTATGATTCATTTACGTCTATTCCTCATCAGGGTAACCCGGCGGGAGTTGTTTTTAAGGCAGATAGGCTATCCGATTCTGAAATGCAGCTTATTGCTCATCGTGTTGGCTTTAATGAAACGGTGTTTGTACTAGAATCAAATCGAGCGGATATCAGACTACGATACTTTACACCCGGTCATGAAATCGGTCTATGCGGACACGCAACGATCGCGTCTATCTATGGTTTACACTCTAATGGCATGTTTGGCGATGTAGATTCGATCACGCTAGAAACGAAAGATGGCATTTTGCCAGTGTCGTTTTCCAATAAAGATAACAAACTATATATTAAGATGAAACAGCACAGTCCCCAGTTTCTTCCTTTTGAAGGGAAGGTAGAAGAACTTTCAGCATCGATTGGGATTTCTCCTTCTGAAATGGAGATGACTCTTCCTATCGTATATGGTTCAACTGGAGCATGGACGTTACTAATTCCGGTCAAAAGGTTATCTAGCTTCAGAGAAATGAAGCCGAATAATAATCAATTTCCGAATATACTTAAAGAGATGCCAAAAGCGTCAGTACACCCTTTTTGTATGGAGGTAGTGAACTCGTCTTCTCTGATGCACGCTAGACATTTTTCATCTCCATTCTCGGGAACGACAGAAGATGCAGTTACGGGTACAGCTTCGGGTGTGATGGGTGCGTATTACTTGGAGTATATGGATAATGAGAAGGATGAAGTTCAGTTCATCGTTGAGCAGGGTCAAGAAATTGGTAAAGATGGAAGGGTTCATGTGGATGTAAGGAGGAATCCTGAAGGAATCGACGTCTATATTGAAGGAACCGCTGTATATGTAGGTGAGGTCAATTGGAAGAAATGATCATACAAATGAAGGTTAGCCCGGTCTTGAAGATTCCAATATCTGAAGGCAGGGCTTTATTATTTATGAGGTGCGAAGACGAAAGCTCAGGAGGCAGATTATGTTTGTAAAAATGTACATCTATCATGTGAACCTCTCCCGGCTAGCGGAATACAGAAAAATTATGAAAAGTGCCGATGAGCTGTATAAACGTTATGTGGACTATGAGCTTTTTTATATGGAGAGTGAGGAAACACCAGGGAAGTTTGTTGAAATTCAGACTTATGCCTCGGAGGAATCGTATGTTACAAGTCAAAAGCTGATTACAAAAGACCCGGAGATAACAAACTTATATGTATCTTTTGAAGCAGTATTGACACCGGATAACAAGCAGATTAAAGAAGAGACGCTTCGTGATGGTTATTAGTTTGCAGTAATTACTTGGAATGAAGAAGCGCCATGAAATATTCATGAGTGCTTCTTTCTTGCGGAGAAGAACATGCCCCTATTGTGCAGTTGCACAATAAAAATCGTCCTTTTCCCAATATATATTTTTCTCAATCCCCTCTATACTGAAAGCGTATTCAGAATACGCATTCAAAAATTTAAAATTTGACACATAGGGGGTCATACACAATGGATGGATTAACAATTAGCTGGATCGGGGCTCTTGCCGGGCTCGCCATTGCGATCATTCTTATCCTGAGAAAGCTGAATCCGGTGTATGCATTATTTCTAGGGGCCATCGTTGGTGCACTTATCGGCGGAGCCAATCTGGAAGAAACAATTAACGTACTTGTAAGCGGAACACAAAGTGTAATGGGCACCGTACTTCGGGTACTCGCAGCGGGTGTACTTGCTGGTGTTATGATGGAATCGGGTGCTGCCGAAACGATAGCTCAGGCCATCGTGAAAAAGTTTGGCGGTGGCAAAGCGATACTTGCTTTAGCACTTGCAACGATGATTATTACCGCAGTTGGTGTATTTATTCCGGTAGCAGTTTTGATCGTGGCGCCTATCGCTTTATCTGTAGGTAACAAAATGGGCATTTCGAAAATCGCCCTACTGCTCGCACTCTCAGGTGGGGGTAAGGCAGGAAACATTATCTCACCGAATCCGAATACCATTGCGGCTGCGCGAGGTTTTGATCTTGATCTTAGTCAGGTGATGATTGCAGGATTTGTACCTGCCTTATTCGGACTTGCTGTAACCGTTATTGTCGCTACGTTATTGAAGAAAAAAGGGGTTATGGTAACAGAAGAAGAGGCAGCTGGCAAAGGAGAAGCAGACATGTCTTCCTATCCGCCGCTCAAAAGAGCCATTGTCGCTCCGCTCGTTGCAATTATTCTGCTAATGATCAACCCTATTGGAGCCATTCTTGGTATCGATGCATTAGAAGCTTTTAAAGTGGATGCACTTTATATTCTACCGATCGCTGGTGTAATTGGAATGCTCGCTATGGGAAAAGCAAACAAGATATTGGATTATTCCGCATCCGGTCTGAACAAAATGACAGCTACCGTGCTGATTTTGATTGGTGCAGGGGGAATTGCAGGGCTGATCTCGAATTCTGATTTGTCTACTCAAGTGGTTAGTATCATTGAAGCATCGGGAATTTCAGGGACTTTCCTTGCTCCGATTGCCGGTATTCTGATGGCGGCAGCAACGGCTTCGACATCAACAGGTGTAATTTTAGCAACAGGTTCCTTTGGAGAAGCTATTCTTAATATGGGAACAGCACCTCTTGCCGCAGCAGCAATGGTACACACCGGGGCGACGGTTATTGACTCCCTTCCACAAGGTAACTACTTCCATGTCACTGCAGGAAGTATGAATATGTCAATTAAACAACGGATGGGACTCGTACCTTACGAAGCCATTGTTGGTGGAACGATGACGATTGTAGCAACGCTCATGTACGGATTTTTTTCATAAAATAGGTTAAGAGGTGATCATATGAAACAGCAAACATTTGTACTCGCACCTGATTCTTTTAAAGAAAGTATGACGGCTAAAGAAGTGTGTGTTGCGATGGAAAAAGGATTGCGTAAAGCTTTTCCGGATGCAAATTACTTGCATGTTCCCATGGCTGATGGGGGAGAAGGCACCGTGCAATCTCTTGTGGATGCTACGGGCGGAAAAATGATCGAAAAACAAGTTATCGGTCCTCTTGGAAACCTGGTAACTGCGAGATATGGTATTATGGGAGACGGCACAACAGCTGCTATAGAAATGGCTTCGGCTAGCGGGATCCATTATGTAACCAAAGAAACAAAAAATCCGCTGATTACGACCACCTATGGAACTGGTGAGCTCATACGCGAATGCCTCGAGCAGGGGATTAAGAAAATTATTATCGGCATTGGTGGCAGCGCAACAAATGATGGCGGAACAGGTATGGCGGAAGCGCTTGGTACAAAATTTCTCGATAGCGAAGGAAACACACTTCCTCGTGGTGGGGGCAGTTTAGGTCAGCTTCACTCCATCGATGTCACAGAACTTGATCCAAGACTACAGCAAGTAGAAATCATTGTGGCTTGTGATGTAACCAATCCACTGTGCGGTGAGACAGGTGCTTCTCATGTATTTGGCCCGCAAAAAGGCGCTACGCCGGAAATGGTTCTTGAGCTAGATACGAATCTTGCCCATTACGCGGAAGTAGTGAAAGCACAGCTGAATAAGGATGTTCGTGATATTCCTGGGGCGGGTGCGGCAGGTGGCCTTGGCGCAGGACTTCTTATTTTTACAAAAGCAACATTACAAAGAGGTATCGATATCGTCATTGAGTACACAGGGCTACGTGAAAAACTTGCGGGAGCAGATTATTGCTTCACGGGAGAAGGCGGAATAGACTTCCAAACGAAATTTGGTAAAACTCCTTACGGCGTTGCCAAAGCAGCAAAAGAAAAAGGAGTTCGAGTCATTGGACTTGCTGGATATATTGGAGAAGGCGTGGAAGTATTGTACGAGGAAGGGATCGATGCGATCTTCGGTATAGTCCCTGGAGCGTCTGAGATTGATAAGCTGCTTGCCGAAGGTCCTCGGAACGTGGAGCGAACCAGTGAAAATATCGGCAGATTGCTCAGAATGAGTATATAAAGAACACGAATGAAGTTAGGAATTTAGATAGAGAGATAGAGATAACATTGGATAGAGTGGTTTCATAGAAAAGCACAACCGGGACTCTTCACTTGCGAAGAGCACTGGTTGTGCTTTTTAGTAGCGTAATCTTAGCGTTTTTGTACTGTACCATGTGTTACTTGAATAGAGCTAGTAATCCATGTGTTAATTCAAACAGTTCAAATACATTTCGGGGGTCTTTACCCGTGAGGTCGTGAATTCTTTTTAGTCGATATTGAAGGGTATTGCGATGAATATTGAGATGTGTAGACGTCAAGGATACGCTCCCATTATTATTAATGAAAGTCCGCAGAGTATCCAGTAGATCTACTGACTCCTTGTCTTCCAGCTTCATGATGAGCTGCTCCGAATGAGTTAAATTCGCATGGCTTAGTTTTACCAGAAATTCAACCTGAGGATAGGGAATCATGCGATTTTGCAGCTGAAGAGCTTCAGCAACATGCATAGCGGATTGGGCCTGGTGATAACTGTCTGCGATAAAAGGTTCATGTTTTCCCATACTTATTTTGCACCGCTCATCTTTAAGAAGCTGTGTTATCATTTCATCCACTGCACTTGTCGACTGAATAAGAAATATATACGTGTTTGTGCTTTCATCGATAAGAAAAGAGGGATGCAGCATCAGCAGATGGGATCGATCTTGGTTTACTCGAAGTCCCTTAATGTATAGGACAGTTGTGGGTAGCGTTAAGTTAATCTTATAGAAGAGCGCTTCTTTTCTCAGCTTCTGGGTGTACAATCCACGTTGATGGAGCAAAATCTCGAGTAACGCTTTTTTCTGCTTCTCTTCATTTTGGATGGTATGGAGGGCGATTCCTTGTTCGATTAGAAGAACAACCGTAGTTCTGACAATATTGCAAAAAGGACGTACTTCTTCCGGATTACCGGTAATTCCAATGACACCAACACGGGAATTTCCAATAACAATGGGTTCGTTGGTCCCTTTTTTCTCGTATTCACCATCTTCCCACACTTCAATCATCTCACCGCTGGACAAAGCACGTACAGCACCTTGATGTTCGGTCCCGACGCGCTTTCGGTTTCCGCTTCCAATAATGATGCCTTGTGCATTCATAATATTAATATTGTAAGGAATATCCTTCATCATTTTATCCACGATATCTTGTGCTAAAGTTTCTGATAATTGATATAACATAAGGCATTCGCTCCATATCAGCTTGGTCTCTTCCTATTTGTGTCCTATTCTAAGAATTAGTATAACGCAGTTGTGCATGTGAATGAAGGAAGCGAAAGGGAAATAGTAATCTACTAAAAGAGGGATTTATGTAATAATGGAAGAAATTAGGGGTGGAGGAACCCTTCTTGCGGAAGTAACGTAGAGAGAACTTTTTGATGAACGGAGGACACCCTATGAAATCGACAACGAACATAGCAGGTTTGTTTATTCTTTTTATTGTACTTAGCTATCTGCTTGTGTCGTGTAGTTTTGCTTCTTCCGATTCATTCAATCGCAAACCTTACGATGGAAGGATACTGAGTATTGGTATAGTCGGTGAAGTGCCCGATGTGAGGGAAAAACACATTTTATTTCAAAAAATACATCTTCATCAAATGAAAGAAGCGAGTATAGGGCATAACTTGGATGCAATTTTCATAAGCAAAGAATTTTTATCGGCTGCAGCGGCACCCGAGTTTGCAAAAGTATATAAGGGAGCAGAGATCCCGGTGTTCTTTTTGGAATCCGAACGAGGTTATGTTCCTTTCTATTATGAAGGGATTAGTTATGAAGATGCGCCGGACACATTTGATCTTACATACGCTACTGCGCTTGTCCCGGAGTCTGGGAATGAAATGAAGTATTGGGGCTTCGGGCTAAACAATGACAAGAAGAACAAGAAAAATATTCAGTCAGCGTATTCGGATATGTTCCAAGCCATTGACAAGGGATCTCTTAATAATGAATAAGAGGATTTAGGAGGGAAAACATGATGGATACATTTTTAGTAGAACCAACGCAAGAGTATAAGCGGGAATATTTGGAAATGATTGCGGAGTGGAGAAATACGAAAGAAAAAATGGTTCCGTTTGTGCTGCGATCAGATCCTACGGATTATGAAACGTTTCTAATGGAAATGGAGGATTTAAAAACGGGCAGGAATCTGACTCATTTGAAAGTCAAGAGTTCGACTTTTTGGCTAGTTCGATCCGATCGAACCGTACTAGGTGCCGTAAATGTACGGCATGAGCTGAGCCAGCGACTTCTCGAAGTCGGTGGACATATTGGATATGGAATCAGGCCGAGTGAAAGAAAAAAAGGATATGCGTCCCGTATTTTGGCTCTTGGGCTAGAAGAGGCACGGAAATTAGGAATTCGCAGGGTACTTGTGACCTGTGACAAAGAGAATACGGGATCAGCAAAAACGATTATGAAAAATGGCGGTGTTCTAGAATCGGAAGCCGATTTGGATGGGATACCGATTGAAAGGTACTGGATAGAGTTAGATTAAAAACTATAGCAATAATCATATAATTTTTTCCATATTAATAGTATAATAGGGAAAAATGTTTGAAAGGACTTGAGCGCCGAGGCAAGCAAGTCCTTTTTATTTTTACAGTCTAACAAAAAAGTGGGGGATATAACCATGGATCAAGGCATGGGAGTAATGTACGGTTTTAGTATAGTAGCCATACTTTTTCAGCTATTGTATCTCGTCTGTATTGGACTAGGAATTTATGGTTTGGTGTTGTTCATCAAACTAGCGCGCAGGGGTATTACTGCACTCGAAATATATATCGGGAAACATAGGGATCCTAACCAACGTATGGATCAGAACAATAGGGTATGAGATTACCCCATTCAGTATCATTACTTTTTATACGGATTACTTAAGATTCACAGAAAAGGAAAAACAGCATTTTTATGTACTCTTCATTTTAGGAGCAAGTCAGTTTTTTGGAAATGATCAAACGCCTGTAGATCTTATAGTCATGCTCGGTGTAGCAAAAAGTATTTCTTTTCTTTTTTCATTCTGATATTTTGCATCATATATGGAGTTCTACGCTGGAATGAGCTGGGCGAGGAGTAAAATCATTGTCATTATCGTTCAATTAGAAATGTGAAAATAACAATAAAAAGTGGATTCATTTTTCGGAATGAATCCACTTTTCACTTTTTTCTTCAAACACTCATTTTTCCTGTTTTACTGTCGTAATGCCTGATCCATCGCGGTTATTAGGGTTGAAGTCGGGTCACATGTATACTCCCAGAACATGATACCAGCAAGATTTTTCTCTCTGACATAAGTGCTTTTATAGGAGAGGGATTCGGGATCATCATAAGTGATAAAGGTACTCCCATCGAACAGAAAAGGCGCTTTGGCTTCATCATCCCAGTATCTTGTAAACGTTCCGCCTCCGATGTATTCCTGCACAAGTTTTCCGTAGTTTGGACCGTAACCTCCGGATGATGGACTCATTTGTAGATATCCTGAGTTTGTACTCGGGACATTCTTCCACATTCTTGAATAAAAAGCGGCACCAATGACAAGTTTATGAGCCGGAACCCCAGCATTCATGAATATTTGAACAGAAGCATCTACACTAATACGGAATAGATCTCCTGTTGAAGTGTAGAGGTTCGTATGATGGCCGGTTAGTGTCTGAAATCCGCCGCGCATATCGTAAGTCATAAGTTGAACATAATCGAGATAGGGGTGAACAAGGTTCATTTCAGTTCCATCTACATAATATTGATCTGCTCCTGCAGCAATAGTAAGTAAGTAGTAACGACCTGTCTGTTCGCCGTACTGATCGAGCCTCTGCCTAATTGTTTTCAGCAGCAGGGTGAAATTGGTTTTATCCGCTGGGGAGGATGTAATCCCCGCTTCTGAATAACACGGGTACTCCCAGTCAAGATCAATTCCATCGAACGGATATTTACTTAATAATTCTTCGCAAGATTCAGCTATTTGAATACGGCTTTGCTCAGAAGCAGCTGCTTCCGAGAATCCTCCAGCACTCCACCCCCCAACAGAAATCAATATTCTTAGATCAGGGTTTATTGCTTTTAGCCTCAATACTTGCTGAATGGTAGCTCTGCTATCATAGTGAATTCTTCCATTAACAATGTGTGCGAAAGCAACATGAATATGGGTAAGCTTAGCTGCATCTTGTTTTGTTACATCGGATAGCCCAGCGCTTGTCACATAACCGCAGAGAATGTAATCTGACATGTGTATTTTTACCTCCTTCAGATTTAGCATTAATGAGAGTGATTCGCACTAAATGTAGTCTGCAAGGAAAAAGATGTCAATGAATTTGAACTCTATACACGAAAAAAGAGAGAAATTAGGAAATTGTTAACCTGTCGAAAGTGTTCTTACACATGGTAAGCTAACTTATGACAATAGGTTGTATTTGTTTTCTGCTTTCAACGATTAACATTGCAGCAAATTCAACACACTATTTTGCTAAATAATTAAGTGTCATGTCATTAAATATAACACAAGAATGGCCTATAAACGGCTTTAATAGCGAGAAAATTACGTATTTACGAATTTTAGGAGAATAGATAAACTTTGTATGAATGCGATTCCATTGCTTTCATATCAAGGTTTTGCATCTTCATTTCGCGCTTTCTTTGTTACCACACTGGATTTTATATGTGTTAGGTAATATAACGAAGGGAAAGCGAAGAAACCTGCTTATTTCATTAGAACAAAGGGGTGAGGCATACCTAGTAAGGCGGCAGTATAACTGCACATCATCGAAGATTCAGGCTTTGCTTTTTGTATGTCTTTTAGAAGGCAAGTTGTATTTGGGTGTCATGATTGGTTCAACTTATGAGCTGATTCCTGTTATTTATTTATGTAGAGAAACAGAGAAAAGGGAGGATATTTCATGAATAAAAAGCTTCTGAAAACCGGTTTGGCTTTGACATTGTTCACCTCACTTCTAGCAGGTTGTGGTACACCTAAAAGTGCCAGTACAGGTCCGTCTGATACAGCAGCAAATGTAAGTAAAGAAGGGTTTCCGATTGTAGAAAAGCCGATTACACTCTCCATGATGGGTAAAGATACGGGTATGCAAAACTGGAACGACATGGTCGTATTTGACGAAATGGAAAAACTTACAAATATTAAATTGGAATTTAGAAATGCACCAATGGATAGTTTTGATACGAAAAAGAACTTGGTCTTCGCTAGCGGTGATCTTCCGGATATGTTCTATGCAGCAGAATTGACGAAGGCAGAAGAAGTCAACTATGGTACTCAGGGAATTCTGATTCCTTTGGAACAGTTAATTGAAGATTATGCTCCTAATATTAAAAAAGTATTGGAAGAAAATCCGGATATTAAAAAATCAATCACTACACCGGATGGACATATTTATTCTTTGCCAAGAATTGACCTTACGGCTGTGTGGAATCATGGACCTATCTGGTATAACGGAGCATATCTAGAAGCACTCGGTGTAGATAAACTCCCAGAAACTACAGAAGAATTTTATACGTACTTGAAACGTATTAAAGAAGAAGATCCGAATGGAAACGGTAAAGCAGATGAAATTCCGCTCGTATCTGTAAAAATAGAAGATATTCGTCGCTATTTTGAGGGTGCCTTTGGACTTTATGATGAAGTTATCTATACGGACGACGACAACAAAGTTCGTTACACTCCGATGGAAGAAGGGTATCGTGGATATCTGACTTACCTGAACCGTTTGTGGGAAGAAAAGCTGCTTGATCCAGAAACATTCTCTCAAACCGACGAACAGAAAAAATCAAAAGGGAAGTCTGATCGTGTAGGTCTATTCTCTGACTGGCATCCATACTTCACGCTTGGCGGTGAACCGGACACAGCTGACAAAATGATGATCCCACTGAAGAGTGATATGGTGGACAAGCCTGCCTATGGTAAAAGTACGGGGCTGAGCACAGGTGCATTTGCCATTTCCAGTACGAATCCGGCTCCTGAAGCGACAATGCGCTGGGTTGACTATCTGTACACGTATGAAGGATCCACTTTGTTTGATAAAGGCCCAGAAGGCACGATGTGGAAATACGTAGGTGAAAATACGAAAGAAAAAGAAGAAGTGGCTATTCCAGGTGGCGGTGATCGCGAAGAGTTCCGTGCTACGTTGACACCTAACTATGGTATCGTTTCGCCAGGTATCACGATTCCAGAAGTAAATCTAGGACTTAAAACTGAATTTGATGAGTGGGTAGATAAAGAAACAGCAGAGAAATTGGCTCCAATTGCTCGAGTTCCTTATCCAAACGTCTATCTGACACCAGAAGAACAAGAAGAAGCATCCCGTCTGCGTTCTGATCTGGATAAATATGTAGAAGAAATGGAAGCTAAATTTATTACAGGTCAGGAATCTCTTGATAAATGGGATAGTTATGTAGAGCAACTGAAAAAGATGGGCGCTGAACGCGTAGCTGAAATTTATCAGGGTGCTTATGACAAATGGGCACAACAACCAAGCTAAGCTTTTGCTTAGAATCAATCAAACCGTAGAAATAGCCGCTTTCAGCCTTGTGCTGGAGGCGGTTGTTTTTTTGTGGACTTGTTATCGGAATTGTCGAAACAAAGTGGCTATCCATCACGTTAATGTTCATGTAGACTAGACATTTCCAATACAACTTTATAGAGGAATGAGACACGGATGATGAGCGGGAATTATGCCTCTATCAACATTGAGAAATATACAAGGTAACGCACGACTCGCTATCCTGCTTATTTTGATTACGATTGTTGCTGTCTATCATGAACCTTTCCTCATGCCGAGGTATAAGGAATTTGTAGATCAGAAGACCATGATTCAATCGTTTACTTTATTGGAGCATTATAAAAGGAGTGGTATTTCTGATTCGTGTTCAGACAGAGATTACAATTAAAAGACCGATTGAGTGTTGTTTTGACGCAGCGAGAGACTTGGATTTACACACTCGTACGGTATGGAATCATACACAAGAAAAGATTGTTTCCGCTAATGAGGGGCTGATTGGCCCTGGAGAGATAGTAACCTTTGAGGCGACTCATTTTTTTGTGCGGCAGCGACTCACATCGAAGGTTATCGACTTTGAGCCTCCCTATACGTTTACGGATCAAATGCAGCAAGGTGCGTTCCGTAGCTTGATACACATTCACGAATTTGAAGTTCTTCACCAGAATGAAACATCCATGAGGGATACGCTTCATTTTGAAGCTCCTTATGGATGGATGGGCAGGCTGGCGGAACGTTTTATTTTACAATCGTATATGAAAAACTTTCTTGAATACAGAAACAAGCAGTTGAAGAAGATGCTAGAATCATAGTGTACAGAGTACATATATATAAGGAGACGACGACACAATGTCAAACCGATCAAATGATATTGAAGTTAAATTGTACACCATGTGCGTAGTACGAGACGGGGACCGAATCCTATTAATGAACCGGCCTAATGAGAAAGGATTTCCAGGGTGGATTGCTGCAGGAGGAAAAGTAGAGTTTCCGGAGAGTTTGACAGAAGGGGCAATACGAGAAGTAAAGGAAGAAACAGGCCTTACCGTAAGCAACTTGATATACAAAGGGCTTGATGAATTTGTAGACCCGAATAAGCGGTATCGGTACATGGTATTTAATTATATTACAGATTCATTCGAAGGTGAGTTGCGAAATGATCCTCCTGAAGGAGAGCTTCAGTGGGTTTCGCTCGGTGAGTTGAATGACTATCCGATGCAGGATTGGTTCAGGGAGCGGCTAACTTATTTTTTTGAAGACGGAACCTTTGAAATCTATGCCCTCTGGGACGAAGATAAACAGGATACACAAAAGCAGACCATAACTAAATTATAAATGATACAAAAATAGCTCCGTTGTGCTGGCCGATCAAAGATACAATACACAACAACAGACATAGAAACATATGGGGGCAAAAAACAACAATGAATCATATTCCTTTTGGAAATCTTGATTATTTACTTGAGGGCAGTGAAGTGCAGCAAGCAGCATACCGAGTGCTTAGAAAATACAAAGTGATGGAGATTCTATCACCTTTTACTCCCGTCTTAACGGGTACCATCCCCATTCATATTGATATTGAAGGCAGTGATCTTGATATCATCTGCGAGGTATATGATTTTCACCATTTTGAGCAATTACTGCGTTTTGAATTCGGAAATCGGTCTGGCTTTGTTTTGAAGGACCATGTTGTGCAGGGGATTCGAAGGATGAAGGCGAATTTGCAGCTTGATCAGTTTGAGATCGAGATCTTCGGTCAGCCGATTCCGGTAACGGAGCAGAATGCCTATCGCCATATGATCATCGAGGATCGTATACTGCGATTGTCAGACGAAGAATTTCGCCAGATGGTTCGTTCACTCAAAAGAGATGGATACAAAACAGAACCGGCTTTTGCCATACTGATGGGTTTAGAGGGGGACCCGTATGAAAGTATGTTTGAAGTGAATCAGTGGACTGACGAGAAGATTGCAGAGATAGGGTGTTCTTTTACTGAGATCGTCACTAGAGTATATGAATTTACTGAAAAAAAGGAGTATCACTTCCCGCTAGATACGAGAAACATAGAGTATACAGGAGAGGAAGAGAACCGAGAATTATTTGCTGAGAGGTATCATAAAGATCATTCCATTTATGTATCACGTGGGAAAAATCGGAATGAAGCACATCTGTTCTTTCGAGGTGCTAGCGATTTTACTTGTCGTTGTACCATTCTGGATCTATCACAGGAAAAATTCCCGATTCTTGAAGCGATGGAGGCCAGTGTCATTGAAGACACGAGCGATGATAATTATGACTATTATGATGTTATCGATACATTTGGTGTGATTGAAGTGACGAATTGGGAATGGAGTACCCTTATTTCCTCAAATGTGGAGAAGCAGGGTACTGAGTTTTTTGGATTTATCGAATCTTTTTTGCTTACCTATTTTCGTCAGCTCGTCTTTTCAGCTAAAGACATGGAAGGGCTAGAAGTATTCATGAAGCAGACTTTACCTTGGGCCAAGTCTTTTTACTATGAAGGTGAATTGTACTATAGATTTAAATACTTCTGATTAGGTTAGTTTTGGTGAATAAGAAATAGAGTGAAACCATTGTTGGTTTACAATCCATAGGTGGATATTAGTACCTGGCAGGAAGGATCTTTTGGCGAATAGGGCCGAAAGATCTTTTTTCATATATAGAATCAGCTTTACTGGCAAGGTAACTTAATCAATGATAAACTTATCATTTTGGATGATATAGCGCTTACAATAGGCGAAAAAGGAGGGGAACACAAAATATACCAACGTATATATGTGGAATTTGCTTATGACATTGCTATGAAAGATGGGAGGTCAGGTAAAAATTCAATTGTCATTTCGTCAGAATACTGGATTAATTCCTAATTCAAACAAATCAAACACACTATTTCACAATTAAGCGCGATTTTATGTGAGGAAAGATAACGACGTAATAGCGTTTTCATTGCTTATTTATTCCAATAGACAATCGAAAATGACATATTGTCGAAAAAGCGGGGAATGAGTAGTATTTTACATGAAGGCGGTATCAATCCTTTCCTGTCCACGTTTGCAAGCTCTATATCCTATAAAACACGGAAATCCAGATGAATCAGTTTGGAGAACTGAATAGTGATGTGGTGTTAAGAAAGATTACAAACATTCAGTGGAAAGGCGCCAATATTTTGGAAAAGAGGTGACTCGATGCAACAAAATGGACAAGTGACAGCATCAGTTTCAAAGGCTGCGATCCCACGGAGAAAGGGACTCGTGAAAAGAATCCTTCAAAACTGGGAGTTGTACGTGCTAATCGCACCGGCTTTCTTCTATTTTTTAATTTTCCAGTATGTACCGATGTACGGAGTTCAGATCGCATTTAAGAACTTTATTCCTACGCTCGGAATCAATGGAAGTCCTTGGGTTGGATTCGATCACTTTGAGCGTTTCTTCAATTCCTATTATTTCTGGGATTTGATATGGAATACGCTCAGCATCAGCTTGTATGAGCTGGCTGTAGGTTTCCCGTTGCCGATCATTTTGGCATTGGCTTTCAATGAGGTGAGGAATGGAAAGTTCAAAAAGACAGTACAGACTGCTACTTACGCACCGCATTTTATTTCGGTCGTTGTAATGGCAGGGATGATCATTACCTTCTTGTCTCCCTCATCCGGGATCATCATTCACCTGATTGAATGGCTAGGCTTTAGTTCACCCGATTTCCTGACGGATCCAGCATGGTTTAAGACGATGTATGTTATCTCAGGGGTTTGGCAAAGTACGGGCTGGGGAACGATCATTTACCTAGCGGCATTATCCGGGGTAGATCCACAGCAGCATGAAGCTGCAATTGTTGACGGAGCTTCCCGCTTCCAGCGGATTTGGTTCATTAACATTCCGGCGATTGTGCCTACCATTACCATTTTGCTCATTCTGAATATGGGCGGTTTGCTTGGTGTCGGGTTTGAGAAAATTCTACTCTTGCAGAATTCACTCAATATGACATCTTCTGATGTCATCTCTACGTTTGTTTACCGATCAGGTTTGCTTGATGCACAGTACAGCTTCTCGACAGCAGTCGGATTGTTTAACTCTGTCATCAACGCATTTATGCTTGTCCTGGTGAACCAGATTGCTCGTCGTACAAGTGAAAACAGCCTATGGTAAGAGAAGGGAGTGAAGGGTAAATGTTGTCTGGAGTAAAAGAAACGAAGCGTGACAAAATTTTTATGTTTTGTAACTATCTCTATCTGACGATTGCTTTTGTGCTTGTCGCATACCCGCTTGTTTACATTTTGAGTGCATCGATCAGTGATCCGAGAGTAGTTAGCTCAGGAGAGATGTGGCTTTTCCCGAAAGAAATTACGTTTGAAGGTTATATCAAAGTGTTTGAGAATAGCAAAATATGGAACGGTTATCTGAATACGATCATTTATACGGTGGTAGGTACGCTAATTAACCTAGCCGTTACGATTCCAGCGGCTTATGCTATGAGCCGTAAAGACATGGTAGGTCGTAATTTCTTTATGGCGATGTTCATGTTCACGATGTTCTTCAGTGGCGGACTCATTCCTACATACCTGCTTATCCGTGATCTTGGGATGATCGACAGCATGTGGGCACTTATTTTACCTTCTGCTGCTTCGATTTGGAATATTATCGTGTCGCGTACGTTCTTCCTGTCCAATATTCCGAGGGAACTTCAGGAAGCTGCACAGATTGATGGATGTACGAATCTCCGGCTCTTCTTCAAAATTGTCATTCCGCTCTCCATGCCAATTATTGCGGTTATGGCGTTGTTCTACGGGGTTGGTCATTGGAACAGTTACTTTAGTGCTTTGATCTATCTGAATACAGAAGATAAATATCCACTTCAAATGGTGCTTAGACAGATTCTAGTCTTGCAAGAGATGACAGCTGAGACAGGTGGAGCTAATGCAACCGTTGCTTCTGCACTGAACAGTAAGGCAGAAATTGCAGCGCTTGTAAAATATGCAGTTATTATCGTATCCACTCTTCCAATCATTATCGTTTATCCATTCTTGCAACGTTTCTTTGTTCAAGGTGTCATGATTGGTTCTGTAAAAGGTTGATTGTAAACGGTTAAAAATCTCATTACTACATCTCTAGATTAGGAAGGTAGGATTTAAATGAATAAAAAGTTATATAAAACAGGAGCAACTGCTCTTACGATTACACTTCTCGGTTCATTGCTTGCAGCATGTGGATCTTCCGGTGATTCAGCGGGATCATCCAATACAGCAGCTGTTGTAAATAAGGACGGATATCCGGTCGTGGAAGAACCGATTACCCTTACGATGATGAGTAAAGATACAGGGATGCAGAACTGGAACGATATGGCTGTATTTGATGAAATGGAGAAGTTGACTAACATCAAATTTGAATTCGCAAATGCACCTATGGATAGTTTTGATACGAAAAAGAATCTCGTGTTTGCTAGTGGCGACCTTCCGGATATTTTCTACGGAGCTGATCTGAAACCAGGCGAAGAAGTAACCTATGGTAGTCAAGGAGTCTTGCTTCCTCTAGAGGATCTGATTGACACTTACGCGCCGAACCTCAAGAAACTACTGGACGAAAATCCGGAGATTCGCAAATCCATTACAACACCGGACGGACATATCTACACCTTGCCTTCCATTAATCTTTCATCCATCTGGTACCAAGGTCCAATCTGGTATAACGGTGATTTCCTGAAAGCACTGAAGGTTGAAGAACTGCCGAAGACGACAGAGGAATTCTACACTTATCTGAAAAGAGTGAAGGAAGAAGATCCTAACGGCAATGGTAAAGCAGATGAAATTCCGTTAACTTCCGTAAAACTTACAGATATCCGTCAGTTCCTATTGGGAGCATGGGGCATCTCTAACATGGAGTACTATGCGGATGAAGAAGGGAAAGTTCACTACACACCAATGGAAGAAGGCTACCGTGAGTACCTTACTTTCATGAACCGCCTATGGAATGAAAACCTTCTGGATCATGAAACATTCTCTCAAACGGATGAGCAGAAGAAATCCAAAGGTAAAAATAATCAAATTGGTGCATTCTCTGACTACCATCCATACTTCACGTTGGGCGGAGAACCTAGTACTGACGATAAAATGATGTACCCCCTGAAAAGCGACATGGTAGATGAGCCAGTCTATGGCAGTCATCCAGGTATTACAACAGGTACATTTGCCCTTAGCCTTACGAACCCTGCTCCAGAAGCAAGCATCCGCTGGGTAGATTATCTTTATTCCGTTGAAGGAGCTACCATGTTCGCAAGTGGACCAGAAGGCGCTCTATGGGATTATGTAAATAAAGAAACGCATGAGAAGAAGTGGCTGCCGTTAGAAGAGGGTGTTGACCGTGAGGAAACACGTGCGACCCTGACACCTAACTATGGTATTGTGCCTCCTGGTCTTGAAAATGAGGAAGTTAAATTAGGTCTGAAAAATGACTTTGATGAATGGATCGATAAAGAAAACGAAGAAAAATTAGTTCCTTATGCAAGAGTGGGCTACCCGATTGTTTATTTGTTACCAGAAGAGCAGGATGAAGTATCACGTCTTCTCTCCGATTTAAAAACTTATGTTGAGCAAATGGAAGCGAAATTTGTAACTGGACAAGAACCACTAACGGGCTGGGATAGTTACTTAGCACAAGTTAAAAAGATGGGCGGAGATCGCATAGCAGAGATTTACCAAGCTGCTTATGATCGTTGGAATCAGACCGGTAAAAAAGAGTAATTAGTAATAAAAAAGGGAGCGGCAAGCCTGACGGCTACCGCTCCTGAACATTAGTAATCTCTTGATCGTCCTCAGCGGACGCATGCAGTTTTCGATATTGACCGGGTGTATGCCCTGTTTCCTTTTTAAACTTACGAATGAAGTTTGGCGTATCTTGATATCCGACTCGAGTAATGATTTCTTTTAATGGATCGCTGCTAGTCGTCAGTTGATGGATGACTTCCTGCATTCGTTTCTGCCAAATGTATTGAGAGAAATTAACTCCGACCTTCTCTTTGAAGGATCGGCTGAAATAGGAAGTGGAAATAGAGAACTCCTGAGAGATTGTTTCCAGGCTCAACTCGTATTCCGTGTAATGTTCATCAATGTAAGTAACAATCTGATCCATCAGAGAACGTTCTTCGGTCTCTTCATTGCTCTCTACCTGAACACAGATAAACGAAGCTATCGTTTGTAAGTAATGTTCAAGGTCTTGCGTAGAATGGAAATCAGATGGATTGCGAATATCATGAATCACACTATGAATTCCTAGTTCTGACGCAGTTTTCAGCAGTATATTCAATAGATCAAAGCTAATGCATCGCATAAGCTGTAGTGGCATCTGTTGAGATTGAAGTGTTTCAATCGCTGTCGAAATCGTTTGTTTTGCTACATCATAGTTTCCTTGTTTTAAACTTTGAGACAACTTGAGCAAGACATCCTTTGAGATCCAGAACGCTTCATCTTGTGAGAAAGATAATTCTTCAAAGAAGGCGATTACGTTATTACCATTCACCAGCCTTGATTCGTGAGCAGAATATGCCTCGATAAAGGATTGGCTGAGCGAAGTAGCTTCTTGATAAAAGGATCCAGCTCCCATTTCGGGCGGTGTGCCAACGAGTTTCGTAATCCGTTCATGAATCGCTTCGACAAGGCGATGGTATCTGTCGGCAGAACCTTCAACCTGATCATCATCAAAACCGACGATAAATGCCATCTGGTTGGTTTGGGTAAGCTCTACTCCGTATACTCTTGCACCCATAGTAGGGAATTCCATGTCTGTCATCTGGCTGACCGTATTCATCCGTTCTGGTTGCACCAGTGGAGTTAGCGATGTATCCTTCCATTCCGTAATTAAAGCGAAATAATGACTGCGATCAAATTGGATCCCAAGGGTATCCATCAGTTTCTTCGGAATCATTCGTCCGCTTTGACCATATTTCAGCATCATTAATAAATAATGATTGCGTGCATAAGGTTCATGGAGATTGGCCCGGAGATTTTGCTCCTGAAGTGCTCTGCGAATATGTTCTAGCTCGTTCCCTTTTCTTTCATAAGGTACGTCCTTACTAGTCGTAGAGGTGGAGTAAGCATACTGAGCAAGATCAAAGATAGGATGAACCTGTTTTCTGGCAAAAAGAATGGCCATGATGGTTCCAATAAGTAAGACAGCAGTAAACAAAATAAGAATGAAGCTGCGTATATGTATAACACTGCTGAAGAATTGATCGCTAGGCATGAGGGTCACATAACTCCATCCGTTGTCTTCGGATTTGACAGTCACAACAGAGTGTTGTTCGTCATTAATAATCCGATTATGAATTCCAGATTCAAGTCCTGCAATCTCAGCTGCTTCGGGATCAGTAAGTGTTTCTCCATTGCGATTATTCGCGAGTATCTGACCATTGTTATCAAAGATATAGGTCATCCCTTGGTAATTGCCGAGAATGGATGAGATTAGTCCAGTTAACTCTTGCTCAGGAATAAGAAATAGTACAGTTCCATAAGGATGAGGATTGTTGGGTGTAATCGGTACCATATAAGACAAAAGGGATTGCTGCCGTGTCGTATTTAAAGTAACCATATCCGCAGGACGAATTGTAGGAAACGTAACGTTATTCATATCATCAATCAGTTGATCAGGGTTCCAGTTTCGAAAAGCAAACTGGTCTGTAAATACATTCAGGCTGGACGTGCCGTCCGCGGAGTAGATCGTATCGTCTCCATGGAAGAAGAGAAACATGTCCCCAATGATAGAGCTGATAGATTGATATTTCTCAAGAGCCTGAACAGCTTCAAAGCTGTAGTAAGGATGATGGGCACGGTACGATGTCAATTGCTGATCGTAAGCCATTTGGGAAGCAATTTGATCCAGTTCTTTCATCCGGCCATCAATGATTGTCTTAGCTTGAGTCAACTGATTCAAATTGGATCGTTCAATCTCTTCTCTCAAATTACCGGCTGCATTGTGGTACATAAGCACGGTGAGAAGAAGTAAAGGAATCAACAAGATACAGAGGTAAGACAAGGTATATTTCAAAAACAATTCGGACTTTAAATAGTTTCGCATTTCTTTATCTGCCTCCTGTTGGTTGTCATTGTGTGTGGGAAATAGATTCATATTAAGGAGTACTCGAATTGAAAAATTACACTCATAAGATTCATCATACCAAATTTCTTCTAATTTGGAACCAAAAAAATGATGAATTATGGGAGAAGTGGAGATGATTGCGCTTGAAAATGAGTGGTGTTCCTGTACCTCAGATCCCATTCTCACCGAAGCATTATTACTGTCAAAGAGCGGTTACTAAGCCTCATTTGGATGGACGTTTAGACAAGCCTTTCTGGGCAAATGTCCCATGGACAGAGGAATTTGTTGATATCGAAGGGGATCTAAAGCCACTACCTACGAAGCAGACTCGGGTGAAGATGCAATGGGATGACGAATATATGTATTTCGGTGCGGAACTAGTGGAAGATGAAATTTGGGCCACGCTGACAGAACGGGATTCCGTCATTTTTTACGATAATGATTTTGAAATTTTTATTGATCCCGATGGAGATAGCCATCAGTACTATGAATTTGAGATGAATGCCTTAAATACAGTGTGGGATCTCATGTTAGTCAAGCCATATAGGGACGGTGGTCCACCTGTGAACAGCTGGGATATACAGGGACTTCAGACCGCTGTACATATTGATGGTGAACTAAACAATCCAAGCGCGAATAACCGAAAGTGGACACTCGAGGTAGCCATGCCATGGAAGACTCTGAAAGAATGTGCGGCAGATGGCCGTGCACCGCTTACGGGTGAATACTGGAGGGTTAACTTTTCACGAGTTCAATGGACAGTAGATGTTGTTGACGGAGCCTATGTGAAGCGGAAGGATACAGAAACAGGGCGGCCACTTCCAGAAGATAACTGGGTATGGAGCCCGATGGGGATTGTGAACATGCATTACCCTGAACTATGGGGGTATGTGGTTTTTGTAGACAAAGCAAATTCTCATAAGGAATTCGTCCCGCATCCTGATGAACGGTTGAAATGGCAGCTCCGACAAGTTTATTATCGCCAGCGTAATTACTATGAAGAGCACGGTAAGTATTGCCCTGATCTTCAGTTGCTAGTCTCAGATGATCCTTGGAATGAGGATATTCAATTGGAGACGACAAGTGTTGGATTTCATGCTCAGGTTCTTTCAAGTGACAGAGACAGCCACATTCACATCAGGGAAGATGGATTGACTTGGAAGGATTAACAGGTAGAAAATAGCAATGAGCAGGAATTGGTAAAAACATCATGTCAGCAATACGTATTTCCTGGAAAATAATTATGGAAAAGAAAACCCTTAAGACAGATGTACGGCTCTTAGCTCTATAAAAAGTCGAAGGAGGAGCTGTAATGACAACACTATCAGCATATGGATTGGATACAACTGTACTGGAGCGGAAATTTGAGGAGAAGCGTGCCCTTGGGAGCGAAAGGCAGGAAGATTTGTTTGATATCTTTAATGCTTTGCTTTCAGAGGAAGAGGAGATCCTTCTTAAATTTTTATATGCCTATATGCCTGTTCATGATATGGCCGATTACGATGGAGTGTTTTTTCTAAACCATGTACGCAAGGCGCTTCAAGTCCGCAAGGAAATGCCATGGGGGGCAGCAATTCCAAACGAGATTTTCCTTCATTTTGTGCTTCCTTACCGGGTGAACAATGAGAATATCGATGATAGCCGCAGTGTAATTTACGAAGACTTGAAGGGCCGCGTATCTTCACTTGGAATGAAAGAAGCGGTTCTAGAAACGAATTACTGGTGTCATGAAAAAGCGACTTATGTCGGCAGTGATATGCGAACCGTATCACCGTTAACCCTGATGCGAACCGCGCTCGGACGCTGCGGAGAGCAATCTACGCTTGCGGTAACTGCGCTGCGAAGTATCGGGATTCCGGCGAGACAATGTTACACTCCGCGCTGGGTACATTGTGATTCCAATCATGCATGGGTGGAAGCTTGGACGGACGGAGAATGGCATTTCTTAGGCGCGTGTGAGCCAGAACCTATGCTTGATGAAGGCTGGTTCCGTGCACCTGCACAGCGAGCCATGCTTGTAAACACTCGTGTTGCAGCGGATTACCATGGACCAGAAGAGGTATGTTCCAGACAAGAATGGTATGAAGAAATTAACATGCTTGATCGGTATGCTTCCACAAGAAGAGTTACCGTCCTTGTGACAGATGAACAAGGAAAGCCGCTTCCTAAAGCTGAGGTTCATTTTCAGGTGTACAACTCTGCAGAGTTCTTCTCGATTGCCACACTCATGGCGAATGAAGAGGGACGAGTAAGCTTAACGACTGGTTACGGAGACTTGATTTTACACGGAAAAACAGCGGATCGTTATGGCTGGATAAAAGCAAGTGTACGGGAAACTGCCGACTTCGAGCTTAGGTTATCTATTCATCATGAGCAGCAAGAATATGTGGAATTTGATCTTGTTCCGCCCCCGGCAGCTCCTGCTTCCGAACAATCGGTTTTGGCTGAACAGCAGGCGAAGCACGATGAAAGGCTAAGAGAAGGAACGGAGATCAGAACTCGTTTTGAAGAGCAGTTCATTTCAGCAGAACAAGCTGCACGAATTGCTGAGCAGTGTGGTCTTCCTGAAGATCGAGTACAGCGTGTTCTTCAATTAGCGAAAGGAAACGGAGAAGAACTTGCTTCTTTTCTAAAAGATACATCGGAAGAATGGCGGGAACTTGCTTTACGTCTGTTGGAATCACTACGAGACAAGGATCTTGCGGATAGCAATAAAGCCATGCTGGAAGATCATTTAAAAGGGTCTAAGCAATACTCCGGTCAAACAAATGATGCTGCATTTTTTGATGAGTATGTGTTATGCCCTCGGGTGTACTTTGAGATGCTTGCTCCTTACCGAACCTATTTCCAGCAGCAATTTACGGAGATGGAGCAGTCCGTATATGCTATCAATCCGAAACTTCTTGCGGACCGGATTGATAGCATGGTGAAAGTCGTAGACGGATTCGATCGTTATCCTCGGATGGCTACACCAGCTGGTGCGTATCGCCTCAAAGTGACCGATTCTGGTAGCAGGGACATCCTTTTTGTAGCAGCTGCAAGATCGATAGGGATTCCGGCACGACTGGAACCTCATCACTTGGACCCTGAATATATGCTGGATGGGGAGTGGAAGCGCGTTTACGCTGATGTCGTCACAGCGGAGAACGATTTCCCTAAGGGGGCTGTTCGGTTCATCGAAACAGAAGGAGCAAGAGAGCCTGCGTCTTACTTTGAAAATGTGACACTGGCTCGTTTAGAAGAAGGTGTATACCAGACGCTGAACATGCCTTACGGAGAAAAAGACCTATACGACAAAGCCATTGAAGTGATGTCAGGTGAGTACCGCTTAACGACAGGAGTAAGACTTAGCGATGGTTCCGTGAAGGTACGTTTGGAGTTCTTCACCGTACACGCAGGTCAGGAAGTACAGCGAACGCTCATCTACCGTTACCAAGAAACAGAGGTTCCGGTCATTGGTCATCTAACGCCGGAGTTATTTCCACAAGTTCCAAGTACAGTGGGCGAAGAAACCATTTCTAACTCCAGCGGACTAATTCTCGCATGGATGGAACCGGAACGGGAACCGACGAAACATCTACTTCGTGAGCTGAGAGAGCTAAGAGCAGAGATGGAGGCGGAAGGCGCACAGATTTGTCTGTATGTGCAGGATGAGCACGACAATACCATGCTGCAAACAGAAGGACTGCCTGCAGGAACTTGTAAGATCATAGATCCTGAGCTCACATCTTTGCAGAAACTGGCAAAACGGATGGGGGAAAGTTTTGGACTGAGAGGCACAAACCGTCCGGTAGTTCTTTATGTAGATCAGGATAGCAATATTCGTTATTTTATTCAGGGCTACAAGCTAGGAATAGTCAAAGAGCTAATACAAACGATGCAAAACTTGAAAGTGAAAAACTAATTCAACATTTTTACCAACGGAGAGGGGAAACAACACATGAATCAATTGCCAACAGCGGTGACACGCACAATGGAAGAAGCGAAAACAATCCTTGCAGGGGAGCCAAAACTGCTTGAACTGTTCCTCAATTGTTTTCCAAATACACTGACAACGACTACGAAAACTCATGAGGATGGAACCTCTTATGTTTTTACAGGTGATATTCCAGCAATGTGGCTTCGTGATTCCAGCGCTCAAGTAACTCAGTACCTGACTCTGGCTAATGAAGATGAGGATATTCGTAACATTATCAAAGGGCTGGTCCGTAAACAGCTTGGTTATATCCAAATTGATCCTTATGCTAATGCTTTTAACGAAACAGAACTTTCGATCTCAGACCTGCATTATCAGGACGAAACAGAGCTGAATGGCTGGGTATGGGAGCGTAAATATGAGATTGATTCCTTGTGCTATCCACTGCAACTGAGCTATCTCTACTGGAAGGAAACCGGCGATGCTTCCTTATTCAATGATGAATTCAAAACGACAGTAGACATCATTACGAACTTGTGGAAAACAGAGCAGACTCACCGGGAAAGTTCATCTTACCGTTTTGTGCGTCATGATTGCATGCCTTCTGATACACTTCCGGAAAATGGGCTTGGTACTCCTGTAGCTAAAACAGGTATGACTTGGTGCGGCTTCCGTCCGAGTGACGATGCATGCCAGTATGGCTATTTGATTCCATCTAATATGTTTGCGGTAGTTGTCCTTCGTTATGTAGAAGAAATTGCACGTGACGTATACGGAGATAACGCTTGGGCTGGACAAGTAGCAGACCTTGCAACTGAAATTGATGAAGGTATTCAAAAATATGGTATCGTGGAACACCCAGAATTTGGTCCGATTTACGCTTATGAAACAGACGGTATGGGTAACCACAACCTGATGGATGATGCCAATGTACCAAGTTTGCTGTCGATTCCTTACCTTGGTTACAGAGACGCAAAAGATCCGGTATATCAAAATACCCGCCGTTTTATTTTGAGTGAAGAGAATCCGTATTATTATGCAGGAACGGCTGCATCAGGCATCGGAAGTCCGCATACGCCAAAAGAGTACATCTGGCATATCAGTCTTTCCATGCAAGGACTCACTTCCATTTCCGAAGATGAGAGAAAACAACTGCTTGAGACCCTTATTTCCACAGATGCAGGAACGGGATATATGCATGAAGGTTTCCACAAAGATAATCCAGCGAAGTTTACACGCGATTGGTTCGCATGGGCGAACAGTATCTTTTCACAGTTCGTCTACCAAGAGAAACTGAAGTCTGCACGCAAATCGATGACATCTTGATTTTACTTGAGGAGGATATTGACATGAACAAAAAAACAGCTCACGTTATTTCACATACTCACTGGGACCGCGAATGGTATATGCCGTATGAATATCATCACAAACTGTTAATCGAGCTTATGGATACACTGCTTGAAACGCTGGAAAAGGATCCGGAATATCGCAGTTTCCACCTCGATGGTCAGACGATTATGCTCGAAGATTATTTGCAAATTCGTCCTGAGAAGAAAGAGGAACTGAAACGTTACATTCAGGAAGGCCGCATTCATATCGGACCTTGGTATATCCTGCAGGATGAGTTTTTGACAAGCAGCGAAGCGAATGTTAGAAACTTGCAGATTGGACATAAAGACGCGCGCGAATACGGAAATATTTCCAAACTCGGCTATTTCCCGGACAGCTTCGGTAATATGGGACAAGCACCGCAAATGTTGAAACAAGCAGGAATTGATGTAGCTGTGTTCGGCCGCGGCGTTAAGCCAACTGGATTTAACAATATGGTATCGGAAGAAGCCGGTTATGAATCTCCGTTCTCTGAGATGGTATGGCAGTCGCCTGACGGTTCCGAAGTACTCGGAGTGTTGTTTGCGAACTGGTACTGTAACGGAATGGAAGTCCCTGTTGATCCGGAAGAAGCGAAGATATACTGGGACAAAGCGCTGTCTAGTGCTGAAAAATTTGCATCGACAGGACAACTGCTGTTCATGAACGGATGTGATCATCAGCCGATTCAGACTGATTTGTCAGCTGCACTGACTACAGCACGTGAACTGTACCCGGATGTAGATTTTGTTCATGCAAGCTTTGATGAATATGTAGAGGCTCTGCAAAAGGAACTTCCTGAGCGTCTTCAGAAAGTTCATGGTGAGCTGCGCAGCCAGCGTACCGACGGCTGGTATACCCTTGTTAACACGGCATCAAGCCGAGTGTACCTCAAGCAGATGAATGCGAAAGTACAAAATCTGCTAGAGCAAGTTGCTGAACCATTGTCAACAGCGGCATACCTGACTGGAAAAACTTATCCACATCACTTGCTGGAATATGCATGGAAAACACTGATGCAGAACCATCCGCATGATAGCATCTGTGGCTGCAGTGTGGATGAAGTTCACCGTGAGATGGTGACTCGTTTTGAAAAGGCACAGCATATGACCGAAGCAATTATTGATGATGCACTGAGCGGTATTGCCGGGGAAATCGATACGACGAAGCTTGGAAGTGAGCAGGAAACAGTGGAGATCTCAGGTGATGTTCCATCCCGTATTCCATTTACCGTATTTAACGGAACAGGTGATGAGCGAAGTGGTGTTGTAGAGATTACGCTTCAGCTAAATCGTCGTTATTTCTCTGAAAATTACCCGAATGTACTTGCTCGTGAACTGAGAGAACAGCCAATTCCTGCTGGACGTCTTGTGAGTGAAGACGGCAGTGAAATCATCTGTACAATTGAAGATGCAGGTGTTCAGTTCGGATATGATCTGCCTAAAGATCGTTTCCGTCAGCCTTACGTTTCACGCTGCATCAAGCTTACTTTTGAAGCAGAACAGGTTCCTGCTGTTGGATATCGTTCGTTTGCTTTTGTACCAAATAACAGTGTTCTCTCCCTAACGGATGCAGCAACACCGGTCATTCTTGGTGCAGATGCGAAAGTTTCATCTGACGACTTGTCCATTACTGCACGCTCCATGGAGAATGAATATGTACGTCTGAATATTGCGGAAGACGGATCTATTGAACTGACGAACAAAAAGACAGGTCAAGTTCAGACAGGGCTTGCTGTGATTGAAGATTCCGGTGATATCGGAAACGAATATATGTTCAAAAAGCCAAACGGCGAAGTTCCACTGACGACGAAAGGATCACAAGCCAGCATCCGCATCGTAGAAGAAACGCCTTATCGTGTAGCTATGGAGATTGTGCATGATATGCAGATCCCTGCTTCTGCTGATGAACTTCTTGAACAAGAGATGACTGGACTGGTTGGTTTCCCTGCCCGCAAAGCTGGACGTTCTGACGTTAAGGTTAGTCTTCCTGTTACTCTGCGCGTATCCCTTGAGAAATCATCACGTAGAGTCGATGTGGATGCAACGATTCTCAATCAGGCCAAGGATCACCGTGTACGCGTATTGTTCCCAACTGATTTCACGGCGACATCTCATCAAGCGGAATCTATCTTTGAATGTGCGGAGAGACCAAACATCCCTGCACCGGAGTGGGAAAATCCGAGCAACGATCAGCACATGCAGTCTTATGTCAGCATGAGTGATGGTACTCAGGGTCTTACGATTATCGGAAATGGCCTTAACGAATATGAAATTCTGAACGAGCGAAATACCATCGCAGTAACGGTACTTCGTTCAGTAGGAGAACTAGGGGATTGGGGCGTGTTCCCAACACCGGAAGCGCAGTGCCTCGGAGAACAAAAAGCAAGCTTCTCCATTGTTATTCATGAAGGCGATGTGATTACTTCAGGAGCATACAAAGAAGTGACATCCCGTAACACGCCTTGGTTTACAAAACAGCTGCCTGTGCAAGAAGGTACGCTTCCAGCTACACACAGTTTCTTGTCTTGGAACGGAACAGGCATGGCATTCTCTTCACTGAAGGTGAGTCAAGTGAGTGGAGATGTCGTATCTCGCTGGGTGAATCTGACGGGTGAGCAGCAAGAACTGAGCTTAGAATCGTTAACGAAGGGTACGGATGCTTACCGGAGTAACCTTCTGGAAGAACAGCTGGAGAAAGTAGCTTTCTTGAATGATAACAATGGACTCTCCCTCCCAGTACAGAAGGCAGAGATCGTAAGTATCGGATGGAAACCAGCTAAAGTATAAAAGTACAACCGAATCTAAGCCAGAAAAGGAGCTGTATAGAGTGGGGAAACGAATTCATTATGTGAATACACTTCAAGGTACGGACTCAACTTATCCTTTTTCCAATGGGAATACACTTCCTTTGACGGGCATGCCTTTCGGAGCAGGCGCATGGACGCTTCAGACAAATGAAGCGGGCGGGGGCTGGTTTTTCAGCCCTCACCATAATCGTCTCGAAGGAATCCGCTATACTCATCAGCCGAGCCCGTGGATTGGTGATTACGGACACATGGTGTTTATGCCTCAGACAGGGCCACTGAAACTAGGTGCGATGGAACGTTCTTCTTCCATCCGCCTAGGTGACCTGGTCACAAGACCGGATTATATTAGTACTCATTTACTGCGTTACCAGACACAATTTGAACTTGTGCCGACGGAGCGTTGTGCAAAGATACGACTTACGTTTTCAGACCTAGAGGCAGCAAAGACAGCAAGATTCATATGTGCTCCATTTGTCGGGGAATCTGCTTTTACCATTGATTCAAAGCAAGGGTTGATTACAGGATATACGACTGCAAAAGCAGGCGATACCCCGGTTCATTTGAAACAATACTTTGTAATTCGCTTTGATTGTCCTGTAGTAGAGCAAGAAAGCAGCTGTTTTACAGCGCAGTTTAAGCCTGTCTCTACGAATGCTCAGGATGCAAAAGGGGAACGAGTTGGAGCCTATGCCGGACTTGAAGTACCGGAAGATGGCATCGTTCATGTCTCTGTTGCTACTTCACTGATTAGCATTGAACAGGCATGGATCAACATGGAGCGTGAGCTGGGTGAACAATCTTTTGCGGATATAGCACAGCAAGCTGAGGAGAGATGGGAGAAGCAACTGGGCGTCATTGAAGTAGAGACGGCAGGAGTAAACGAACAGGAAGATGAGCGTAACCTGCGAACTTTTTATTCTTCCCTGTACCGGACTTCCCTATTCCCACATGCAATTCATGAATATGATGCGGATGGCAAGAAAGTTCATTACAGCCCATATAATGGCAAGATAGAAGATGGGCCGCTTTATGCGGATATCGGGTTCTGGGATACCTACCGTACCTCGTTCCCGCTGTATAGTCTTTTGTATCCGACCTTTATGAGCGAGATGATGGAAGGCTGGGTCAATGCCTATAAAGAAGGCGGATGGATGCCAAAATGGGTATCTCCAGGCGAGCGAAGCTCCATGCCGGGAACGCTCATTGATGTATCTTTTGCCGATGCAGTCATGAAGGGAATTACAAATTTCGATCTGGAGTCAGCATTTGAAGGCCTGTACAAACATGCGGTGACCCCGCCTCCTCATCCGGGGCTCGGCCGAAAAGGCCTCACCGAGTACTTGGAGTACGGGTACTTGCCAGCAGACATCCATACACACGAAAGTGTATGTAATACGCTGGATTATGCCTATGGTGATTTTTGTATTGCACAGATCGCGAAAGTACTAGGTAAGACAGAAGAATATGAGATGCTAATGGAGCGTTCTCGTAATTATCAACTGCTGTTTGACCAAGAAATTGGATTCATGAGAGGCAAACAATCGGATGGTTCTTGGATCACTCCGTTTGATGCTTACGAGTGGGGCGGTCCTTATTGTGAGGGAGGTCCGTGGCAAAGCAGCTTTGCTGTACAACATGACTTACTTGGACTAGCAGGTTTATATGGAGGCAAAGAAGAGATGAAGAAACAGCTGGATCTTCTCTTTACGTCACCACCTGTCTTTAAAGTGGGTTCTTACGGTTTTGAAATTCATGAAATGTCGGAGATGGCAGCCGTAGATTTCGGGCAGTTTGCGATTAGTAATCAGCCAAGCTTCCATCTGCCGTACATTTATACAGCTCTGGGTTATCCGGAAGAAGCCAACTATTGGGTAAGAAAAGCAATGGATGAGCTCTTTAGCGCTGAAACGAGCGGGTTCCCAGGCGACGAGGACAATGGTAGTATGGCTGCCTGGTATTTGTTTGGAGCAATGGGATTTTATCCGCTGAGCCCGGGCGTTCCTGAGTATGTTCTCGGATCACCACTCTTTGCCAAAATGACCGTTCATCTGGAGGATGGAAATACGCTGGTGATTCGTTCTTTACCGGAAGCAGGTAGTGAATCTGCTGAAGCGGTTCATGTAAGTCAAATTCAGATGAATGAAGAGCAGGTAGAATCCCTCTCCATTTCTCATGATGTTTTGAAAGTAGGCGGTGAGCTTACTTTCACGAAATCCGCTTCTTCACCACAGAAGACGTGGAAAGAAAGCCAGCTCCCTTACTCGATGTCTAAGGAAAAGGATTCTATCTCAATTAAATGATGAAATCTTCCGTAAGACTAGAATAAGGCTAATGCAATATAAAAAGAGTCGCTGCCATATGGCAGCGACTCTTTTTATATAGGTTAGGCCTTTTTCTTGAAGTTCTCTTTCAGTACAGCGAGTGACAGCTCGGCAGTGGAAGATACGATCAGATCTGCTTTTTGCATTTGTGCAGGTGTTCCTACACCAACCGCATACATTCCGGCAGAGAGAATCGATTCGATTCCTGCTTCTGCATCCTCAATACCGACACAGTTCTCGGGGGCAATCCCTAGTTTGGAAGCACCGGTCAAGAAAATTTCCGGGTCTGGCTTGCCTTGCTTGATTAAATTCACATCGACTACATGATTAAAATAGTGAGTGACTTCCAGACGATCTAGAATAAATGGCGCATTCTTACTTGCCGAAGCAAGTGCAGTGCTAATACCGGCTTCTTGCAGCTCTTTTAGAAGCGATTCAATCCCTGGGAGCAAGTCAGCAGGTGTGACTTTCTCAATCATTTCTTTATAGAGATCATTTTTCTTCTCAGCCAGCGCCTTTTTCTCTTCATCGGAGTAAGTCACATCACCTAGAGAAAGAATGAGTTCCAGTGATTCCATCCGGCTAACACCTTTTAGCTTCTCATTAAATGATTTGTCAAAAGGAAGCTTCAGTTCATCCGCTAAACTTTTCCATGCAAGATAATGATATTCTGCTGTATCGGTAATGACCCCATCGAGGTCGAAAATAACGGCTTTCATCTTTTCTCCACCTTTTTCTTAAACGCTTAGGAAGCGGTTTTTGTATGCAATGGCTCTTCGTCTGTAATGAGCACTTCTTTATCGTATAGTTCCATGGTAAGTGGCGCACCCGAAACAAGCGTTATTTTCACTTCATTTTGATCTACGCTTACGTTAATCAGGCGTTCTCTATAGTTAATATGGAAGCTGTATTTGGTCCATCCCTTTGGCAAGAATGGTGAGAATCGAAGTGTATCGCCGTACGTACGCATGCCGGCAAATCCTTGAACAATAGCAAGCCAGCTGCCTGTCATAGAAGTGATATGCAGACCATCTTCGGTATCATTATTGTAGTTATCAAGATCGAGTCTTGCCGTACGTTTGTACATTTCCACTGCTTTTTCTTCCATCTTAAGTTCCGCAGCAAGTACCGCATGAATGGAAGGGGAGAGTGAAGATTCATGAACCGTCATCGGCTCATAGAAATCGAAGTTACGTTTTTTCTCTTCCATTGTAAACTGATCACCGAAGAAATAGATTCCTTGCAGTACATCGGCTTGTTTAATGAATGGAGAACGTAAAATTTTATCCCATGACCATTTTTGATTCAGCGGAAGGTCCGCCTTATCGAGTGCAGAAACCGGGCGCAGATCCTTCTCAAGGAATGTATCATGCTGTACATAAACACCAAGCTCTTCGTCATATGGGAAGTACATGCGATCTACAATATCCTGCCAGTGGGCAAGTTCTTCTTCAGAGATATTGAGCTGATGTTTTTTTTGTTCACTGATATCGTTAAGACTGTCCATCGTATACTTAAGCACCCATGTTGCCATGGTATTGGTGTACCAGTTGTTGTTTACGTTATTCTCATACTCATTTGGTCCGGTTACGCCGTGGATCATATATTTGTTATGACGCTTTGAAAAATGCACCCGATCCGCCCAGAAACGGCTGATTTCGGTAAGTACTTCAATTCCTTCGTTTTGAAGGTACGTCTTGTCACCGGTATAATTCGTATAGTTATAGACGGCGTAGGCAATGGCTCCATTACGGTGAATCTCTTCAAATGTGATTTCCCACTCGTTGTGACATTCTATTCCTGTGAAGGTAACCATCGGATAGAGTGCACCTTTCAGGCCTTGCTGGCGTGCATTATGTTTCGCACCGTCCAGCTGATTATGACGATAGCGGAGCAAATTCTCAGTCACGCGTTTGTCAGCAAGCGCGAGATACATAGGTACAGCGTAAGCTTCCGTATCCCAGTAGGTTGCACCGCCATATTTTTCACCTGTGAATCCTTTAGGTCCGATGTTAAGGCGCTCGTCATGTCCGTAATAAGTAGAGAAGAGTTGGAAGAGGTTAAACCGAATCCCTTGCTGTGCCTCTACATCGCCTTCAATCGTAATGTCCGCTTTCTCCCAGCGCTTAGCCCATTCTTCAATATGCTCTTCTTGAAGGAGTTTGTATCCCTTATTCATCGCTTCCGTCATGAGGCGTTCAGCCGTTGGAATTAGGTCTTCTTTTTCCATATCCCGCGAGGTTGTAACTACAACAAATTTTTGAACCTCTGCTGAAGCTCCGGATGGAATTTCATATTCATAATGAACAGCTGCGTATAGGCCTGCTTCTTCTGTTGTTTTGGAAAGGACGTTGTCCGTTGCAACCCCCATGGTTGCATTGATTGTAAACCGCTCGATATCAAATGCATTTTCTTTCGTCATGGCAGCAAGACTGATATAAGGTTCGCCGACTTTACGGTCCGCCTCTACCCAGAATGTTTCCTCGTAATTAGAGTCCTCGTTTTTGGTGTTGCCATCTAAGTAGGGAATGAGATTAATTTTGATATTCTCGTCGGTCAAGTTTGTTACACGATATTGAATGAGACACAGCTCAAGGAAGGAAACACTCAAGAAACGTTCAGTTTCAATGCGTACTTGATCATTTACCGTAAATGAACGACGCAAGATCCCTTCTTTCATATCCAATTCCTGATAAAAATCAGTTACTCTGTCTTGGTAAGTATCGATTTCGTGATCATTAACGAGCACTCTTATTCCTATGAAATTCATGGCATTAATGACTTTACCAAAATATTCGGGATAGCCGTTCTTCCACCAGCCCACCTTCGTCTTGTCAGGATACCAAACACCAGAAATATAGGTGCCTTGATGGCGATCACCGGAATACGTTTCTTCGAAATTCCCACGCATCCCCATATATCCGTTCCCGATAGAAGTCATGCTTTCCTGTAATCGCAAATCTTCCTTGTGAAGTGTAGTCGTAGTGAGTTTCCAGGCGTGAGTGTCAAAAATACGGTTATATGACATATAAATCCTCCTTGAGGGAGTGTGAGTATCCACAACTCCTGTGTTAGTTATCGCTGTAAACCTTGAATACCTCATCGTCTTAGTAAAGCCTTTTCTATATCATCAAATTCATACCTGTGATCATATGAATTGCCCTGATCACCTGCTTCAAAAAGCTTGCAATGGAGCATCATGAAAGTGCTGTCATTTAATTGCGTTTTCAGTATATAGTGCAACCGTTTGCCCTGTCAACCCAAAAAAGAACGGTTGCGTATTAGACTTTGCTTTGAACGTAAGGAAAAACCGCATGTTCATTCTGTAACCTTTATATTCTGTGATTCAGCAAAACTTTTCGCTGTTACAGAAGGGAGATCACTTGTTGCAAAATCTTGAGCTTGACCGTTCTTTTCTAATTTGAGCAGATCTGTCTATATCATTAGTTTACTTATCTTCACCTGCTATTGCGTATAGAAGAAGCTCGCTCGACAATCCGGTGAGGGACAATAATATGTTTTGTCATTTCTTTAGGATCTAAAATTTTCTCAATCAAACTTTTGGCTGCCTGATACCCTAATTTGAAGATATCAATATCTACCGAAGTAAGTGGGGGATTCAACATTTCAGCAAGACTGAGGTTGTTGAAGCTGACTAGAGAGCAAGCCTCAGGCAGGGAGAATCCGAGCTGACTCAGCATAGTTTGAAGGGGAAGAGCATGCATGTCATCTCCAACAATAAGGGCAGTTGGAGGGATCGAACGATGAAACAGTGATTCTAAATCTGTTATTGAAAAGTTGGGGTCTAAGATAAAGGTCTCATCCACAGAGATGTTTGCTTCCTCGAGTGCTGCCTGATACCCGCGGACCCTTTCTTTATGAACCGTGCGGCTCACATCCGCCCCGACATAAGCAATGCTGTCATGACCCAGTTGAATTAAATATTGCGCTACGTCTTTACCCGCCTGAAAATTGTCATTATCTACATGAGTTGTCTCGCTTACATATTGCTGCGGTTTACCGATCACGGTATAAGGGATTTTCTCGTTATGGAAGTAATCGATTACCGGGTCTTCCGGTTTGGAATAGAGGACAATAAAGCCATCAACCCGGTTGGCTCGGGTCATCATTTTCACACGGACCAGCAGTTCTTCATCTGTTCTTGCCGTAACAATCGCCATCGTAAAATTTTTTTCATTCGCCAGATCACTAATTCCCCGAATACTTTCTAGGAAGAATGGATTCTGAAATACGGCTACATCGGCTTCAGGCATAATAATCCCGATCGATTGCGTCATTTTGTTAGCTAAACTTTGAGCAGAGAAATTCGGTTCATATCCGAGCGCTTTCATTTCTTTACGGACACGTGCCTTTGTCGCCTCACTAATCTTGGGACTGTCCTGTATGACACGGGATACGGTGGAAGTAGCAACATTTGCACGCTTCGCTATATCTTTAATTGTTACTGCCATCGTGTAACGCTCCTTTAATATATTCTTTTGACTATATCATACACACACCTTGCCAAATGAACAACGATAAACCGTTCTCGAAATGTAGCATTAATAAAAAAGTATTGCCAAAAGAAAGAGATGCTATTTATAATAATCCTGCAACCGATTGCACAAATATTGCACGATTTTGCAAAGAAGCCGATATAAATTTGAGTTATGCTTTAAAACTACGTTGCAAACGCTTAAGCGATTTTAGATCAGAGATTGCTTATGTCCTGTAACTTTAGAGCGAACACTTATGTAAGGGATTTCTGAATGCGATATCAATACAAATTATGCTAATGGGGAATCATTATGGATAAAGTGAAGGTTGCGAAATAATAGAACAAGAGGGTACGCATATGAAAAAACTGTTATCTTTTGAGTTTTGGCAAAAGTTTGGTAAAGCGTTACTAGTTGTTGTGGCCGTTATGCCGGCTGCTGGTATTATGATTTCGCTTGGTAAAGTGCTCGCCATGTTCGGAGCAGATATTCAGTTCCTCGTGACAGCGGGCGGTGTCATGGAGAATCTCGGCTGGGGAATCATTACGAACCTTCATATTCTCTTTGCGGTTGCTATTGGCGGATCTTGGGCAAAGGAACGCGCAGGAGGAGCTTTTGCTGCACTCATTGCCTTTATCTTGATTAATATTACGACAGGTACCATTCTTGGTGTGAACAACGAGATGCTTACCCAGGAGGGTGCGACAACATCAACTTTGTTTGGTCAGCAAATTCTCGTATCGGGATATTTCACTTCCATATTGGGGGCACCTGCACTGAACATGGGTGTGTTTGTCGGAATTATCTCCGGTTTCGTGGGAGCCGTGATCTTCAACAAATATTATAATTATCGTAAATTGCCAGAAGCACTGGCGTTCTTCAACGGAAAGCGATTTGTGCCTTTCGTCGTTATTTTATGGTCCGTTATTATTGCTGTAATTATGGCTGCGGTATGGCCATTCGTCCAAACAGGAATTAATAGTTTTGGTAAATGGCTTGCTGCATCTAGTGAATCGGCTCCTTTTATCGCGCCATTCCTGTATGGTACGTTAGAGCGCGTTCTCTTACCATTCGGTTTGCATCATATGCTTACGATTCCAGTAAACTACACCGAGCTTGGAGGCATATATACGGTACTTACGGGGGCAGGTGCCGGAGGAACAGTCGCAGGACAAGATCCGCTCTGGCTTGCATGGGCGAGTGATCTTGCTAATCTCCGAGGAACAGATCCGGCTGCTTATCAACAGCTACTTTCCACGGTGACTCCTGCACGTTTCAAAGTAGGACAAATGATCGCCGGTGCTGGTATTTTGATGGGGATTGCCCTTGCGATGTATCGCCGTGTGGATAAAGACAAACGTTCCAAATACAAATCTATGTTTTTGTCCGCAGGACTGGCTGTATTTTTGACAGGGGTAACCGAACCACTTGAATTTATGTTTATGTTTGCAGCACCTCTTTTATACGGTGTGTATGCGGTAATTACCGGCCTTGCTTTTGGTATGGCAGATCTGATTGACCTTCGGTTGCATTCATTTGGTATGATAGAACTGTTGACCCGAATCCCGTTATCCATTAATGCTGGTCTCGTAGCCGATATTATTAACTTTATAATAACAACTGCCGTGTTCTTCGGAGTATCCTATTTTATTGCGTACTTCATGATTGGTAAATTTAAAATGGCTACTCCGGGAAGACTTGGGAATTATACGGATGAGGAGTCCGATAAAGCAGCTGAGGGGGCCGGTTCTGTGTCAGCTCCTGAAAAGGCAGCAGAAGGCGACGACCTTCCTTCTAAGATCATTACGATTCTGGGCGGACCACAGAACATCGTCGATGTTGATGCCTGTATGACGCGTCTGCGGATTACCGTTAATGACGTTGAGGCGGTGGGTAATGAAGAGGAATGGAAGAAGCTTGGAGCACTCGGGCTCATCAAAAAGGATAATGGTATTCAAGCGATCTATGGTCCCAAAGCGGACGTACTAAAATCCGATATTCAAGACAAATTAGGGTGATGCGATTTTGAAAATTTTAACATTGAACACGCATGCATGGATTGAAGAAAATCAGCTTGTCAAAATAGAGCAGCTTGCTCAGTTTATTAACGAGCACGATTTTGATGTGATTGCACTTCAGGAAGTGAATCAATCCATGCAGGAAGAAGCACTTCCTGCTTCCGAACTTACCTATTTTCATGAAGCGGAGGAAGGCACGGTTGTTAAGGCAGATAACTATGCCTACGTACTTCGTAAACAGCTTCATACCGAATACTACTGGACGTACATTAAGGTCCATGTAGGATTTGAAAAATACGATGAGGGGCTGGCTATTCTGTCCAAGACGCCTATTCAGGAAGCGTTCGGATCCTATGTATCGGACATGCGGGATTATGAAAATTACCGTACACGTAAACTTCTAGGAATCAAAACTGCAATTTCTGGTAAGGATACTTGGTTTGTGAACGGTCATTTCGGCTGGTGGCATGATGAAGAGGAGCCATTTGAACGTCAGTGGCAACATTCTCTTGCTGTGCTGGACAAGCACGTGGATTCTCTTCCTGCTTTTATTATGGGTGATTTCAACAATGCGGCTCATATTGAGGGCGAGGGTTACACTCATGTAATTCAGAGCGGGTGGCATGATTGCTTTGAGCTTGCCGCTCAGAAAGACGAAGGCTATACCGTTGTCAAAGCGATTGCGGGCTGGGAAGAGAACAAGCAAAAACTACGAATTGATTATGTGTTCTCGAATCGTCAAATTCCAGTGAAAACTTCTAAGGTTGTACTGGATGGGGCGCATAGTCCTATTGTGTCCGACCATTCTGGCGTCGCTGTGGAGATCTAACTATCAAATTTAAAAAAAGCACACATCCTTGGTAAGGGGATGTGTGCTTTTTTATTCTTATAAGGTCATAGTTGGTTTAGCAGACATGATTTCATTGTGAAGATCTTTAATCGTGGCATACAGTGGAACATAAGTTTCCTGGCCGTTGAAAGATGGGATAGAGCTATCTTCAGATGTTTCTTTCTTCTGGCTGAAAGTATTGCCTGTCCTTAGATCGTCTGACATTTGCAACAGTAGTCTGCTGTACTCGTGCAGCTCCTTGTTGTTCTCGGCTTGTGGATGACTTCTAACGGTCAAAATTGCAAGATAACCCACTTTCTGAATACGGATCAGCAAAGGAAAATCTTCTTCTATATGGTAGGGCCGATGGGTAATTTCATTAAAAGCTTTATCGTACAAGGTACTAGTTCTTTTCAAAGACATTAGGACGATATTAGATAAGATATACAGTTCTTTTTCGTTATTCTCCAGCTGGTCATTCTGTATTTGTGAAGTAGAAAGTAAAGAAACTCTTTTAGCAAATTCCTCAAGTAATTTGGCTTGAGCGCTTAAAGCTGCTGCAAAAGTCTGATTCAGCCGTCTAGAAGCGGAATGAGGCGATAACACTAGCATCCCCATCAAACCAATGGAGCAGCCAAGCAGAATGTCAATAATTCTTGCGTTCACAAAAGCGAGCGGCGAATGAACGGGATGAGCCAGTGCTACAAGCAGAAGAGAAATTGGTGTAATGAAAATTGCTGCCAGTGCATAGTTTTTGGCGACTAATGTTTTAATAGTGAATTGTAGCAGAGCAACAACGAGCGCGACGATGAGACCAGTAGGTTCTAAAAATAACAGAATGGATGCGAGCAATCCCCCCAGGCATGTTCCCAGCATGAGCTGAATTCCTCGGTAAAAGCCAGCAGTCGCAGTTGTAGCAATAAGTACTGATGCGCATCCGATAGGAACCCAAGAAGGATGCGGTGCACCGATCATAAAGGCAATTGTATATGCTGCAAGGACGAGTATACCCATTTTCATAGAAGCAGAGAAAATCGTAGTGTACTTGTAAAGGTCTTTTAGACTCCACCTTGTTTGAATCTCTGCTTCTAGTGAATGTATAGAAACATCCAGCTTCACTGGAGGGCGCTCGATTACTTCAATTACGTAATGAATGGCCTTCCTCAAATCAGGGGGAAGTTTATCTTCCTCACTAGGTGTTTCTTTGATCTGCGTAATGCTCTCTGTTAAAGGTGAAGAACGATCCGGCAATCTATTGGCTATCTTTCTCAGTATGTTTGGATAGGCTGAAGGCGCCGCGAGTAACTTATTCTCTGAGGAAACGATAGCCCAGAACAACTGATCTGTAGCCTTTGTTATATAGTAGAGCTGAATAAGAGACGAAGTCTGCTTTCGCTGATTCCAAAAATTAGCATAGATCTTCTTCTTCGTGTGCTGTATCATTTCTCCTGTTTCCAAGCGGAGTAGCGGGTAATCGTCTGTATTTAAGGACTCAAGCATATCTGCAAGTTTTCCATACACCATCGCTAGCATTCTTTTCTCAGGGCCATATGGGTGGACAGCAATGGGTAACATGCATAATACAAGAGCGGGAATGCCGCCAAGAAGTACGACAAACCCTCGCTCGGCAAAAGATCCGGGATCAGCGGGAAGTGCAGTTGCCATACCACATACGAGCACAAACATATACCCTGCGGGAAGTAGAACCCCCGTCACTCCACATAAAAAAGTAGCTGCTGCACCAATAAGACTCAGTACGACAGCACTTGCAATCAAGGAGGAGCCAGCAAGGGTACCCAGCATTACACTGATGACAAGCCCCAGTAAGATGCAGGTCAACTTCAAAAATCGATGTCTTGCCGTTTCATCTCTCATATAAACATTCACAAAAGCTCCCGTAGTTGCGAGCAAACCTAATCCAGGCTCATGAAATGCAATTCCGCATAGAAGAGGTATGCCGGAGCTGAGTCCGGCAATCACTGCCGGCCCCCAAGGGATAGGGGCTTTATTAATACGAAAAGCTCTCTTGAGGTGCTGCGCAATATAGGTTCTTGTCTTAGGTATTGATTTTGCATTTGAATCCAATGATATTGCACCTCTTCAGCATACGGTAATTTTAAGTAGATATATCATATCCAAATACTCTATTTTACCACTTAACTTCCGAGTTTAAACAAACGTTAGCTTCCGCATTCTTATACGACTTGATGAAATTGACTATGGTACAGATCATAGTAGGGTCCTTTTGCCGCCAGTAGTTCTTCATGTGTACCTCGTTCAACAAGACGGCCTTGTTCTAGATAAAGAATACAATCGGCGTCCTGAATCGTACTTAGCCTATGGGCAATAACAAAGCTGGTTCTACCCTTCATAAGCAGTTTCATCGCCTCTTGAATATGCATTTCGGTTCGTGTATCCACACTGCTCGTAGCTTCATCGAGAATGAGAATGGCTGGGTCAGCAAGAATGGCCCTTGCAATGGTAAGCAGTTGCCGCTGACCGTGACTTAGATTACTTCCTTCTGTGCTTAGTAGCGTTTCATATCCCATGGGAAGGCGCTTTATAAAGTTGTCCGCATTCGCGAGCATAGCTGCCTGTTCTACTTCCTGATCAGTTGCATCCAGTTTGCCGAAGCGGATATTTTCTCGAATCGTTCCAGAAAAGACATGCGCGTCCTGAAGCACCATCCCGATGAGTCTGCGGAGGTGGTCTTTGTCGATCTGCCGTATATCCTCGTTATCGATCGTGATGACTCCATCCTCAATATCGTAGAAACGGGTTAATAGATTAACAACAGACGTTTTGCCAGCTCCCGTAGGTCCAACGAGTGCGATTTTTTCGCCGGGCATTGCCTCAAAACTAATGTCTCGTAAAATGGGCTTTTCGGGTTGGTATTGGAAAGATACATGGTTAAAGCTTACGGCCCCACGAGTTTCAGTCACTCGTTTTCCGCGATCTCCCTCGTACTCAGAAGGCATATCCATAATTTCAAACACCCTTTCTGCACCAGCGACAGCAGATTGAATCATATTGTACTGGTTAGCGAGTTCGGAAACAGGACGGCCAAATTGACGAGAATAACTCAAGAAACTGACAACTATGCCGACCTTGGTCAAGTCTTGAAAGACGAGCCAGCCACCGACAGCAGCAATGAGTGCAAAGCTGAGATTATTAATGACATTCATGAACGGTCCCATCATGCCAGACATCATTTGTGCCTTGATTCCAACTTGGTTTAGTCGCTCACTAATCTCCCTGAAGCGATGAATTTCTTTTCCTTCTTGGCGATACAGTTTCACGACTTTTTGTCCGCTAATGGTTTCCTCAATCATACCGTTCAGTTCCCCAAGATGCTGCTGTTGATCTTTGAAGTATTTTCTTGTGAACTTGGCAATGTTCCTAGTTGCTACAAGGGCAAGCGGAATACTAAGGAGAGCCACGAAGGTGAGCGGTACATTTAAACTAATCATGATGACAAGTGAACCTACTAGCGTAATGATACTGTTCAATAGCTGGGTAACACTCTGATTAAGTGTATTAGAGACATTTTCAATATCATTGGTTGCGCGGCTCATCAGTTCACCATTACTGCGCTGATCAAAAAAAGGGATGGGCAGTTGCTGGTATTTAGCGAACAGGTCTTTTCTCAAGTGAAGAACTGTTTTCTGTGAAAGGCCTGTCATGACATAGGCTTGCACCCAAGTCACTAGCGCACCGATTACGTGAATACCAAGCATGATGAGGCAGATTTTAATAAGTCCTTCATAATTTCTAGGGACGATATAATCATCAATTGTTACACCAATAAGGTAGGGACCCATAAGAGCAATAAGAGAACTTAGTATAGTGAAAACATAAACCATCAGCAGCGCAGAACGTTGTCTATTCAAGTAATTCCATACTCGTCTTATGGTAGCTCCTGTGTTTTTGGCTCTTACTTTAGGCACTTGATGCATGGGACCGCGGGCGGGACTCTGGTTAGACATGAGAGGTATCCTCCTTACGCTGCGAACGATAAATATCTTGGTATACCGAACTCGTACGCAAAAGTTCTTCATGTGTACCTTTTGCAGCCATAACACCATCACTCAGGACGAGAATGAGGTCGGCTTTTGTTACCGATGATATCCGCTGTGCAATGATTAGTTTGGTCATCCTTTTTGCCTCTGTTTCAATCGCCTTTAAAATTTTAGCTTCTGTCTTTAAATCTACGGCGCTGGTGCTATCGTCAAGAATCAGGATCGAAGGCTCAGTAACCAGTGCTCTGGCAAGTGAAATCCGCTGCTTCTGTCCACCAGACAGGTTCACCCCTTTTTGACCGAGGATCGTGTCATAACCTTGCTCCAGTTGTTCGATAAAAGAGGCGGCTTCGGCAGCCTTCGCTGCAGCAACAATTTGATCATCGGTAGCGGAGGGGTGTCCGTAACGAATATTATCTTTGATCGTTCCGCTGAACAGAATGGCTTGTTGCATGACCACTGCAACCTTGCTTCTAAGCAGATCAAGATCATAGTCCTGCAATAGAACACCATCTACCCGAATTTCTCCACTATGTACTTCGTATAGTCTTGGAATCAGATGAACAAGAGTTGTTTTACCAGCACCTGTAGCCCCTAGTATCGCTACCGTTTGTCCAGGTTCTGCTGTAAAACTGATATCTCTTAGGACAAGATCATCCGCACTATTACTATAAGAGAAGGAAACATTCGAAAATTGAACAGAACCTTCATGAGATGCAGGAACATTTTCAGGATGAAGAGGGTTTACAATTTCGGAATGGGTATTCAGGACTTCATTTACGCGATCTGCAGATACTTTAGCTCTCGATACGAAGACTAGCATGTTGCTTAGCATCAGCATCGACATCAGAAGCTGGGTCACATAGTTAATAAAGGCAATCAGTTTGCCGATCTCAAGACTGCCCTCAAAATACTGCAGACCTCCAAACCACAAAACTGCAACGATACTTGCATTCAAAACGAGTGTCATTAGCGGCATACTGAGTGCCATAAGCCGATTTGCACGAATCGCTGCTTGAGTATAGTCTTCATTTGTCCGATTGAACCGCTCTTGCTCATAGTCCATTCTAACAAATGCTTTAATGACCCGAACGCCAGAAAGGTTTTCTTGAAGCACGGTATTAACACTGTCGAGCTTGGTTTGCATTTTGGTGAACAAGGGAAAGGAACGCTTTGTTAGTAGATATAGAATGAAAAAAAGTACAGGTACGGAAACAAGCAAGACTGTTGTTAGATTCGGACTTAGCAGAATGGCCATGATCAAGCTTCCGATAAGTAGTAGCGGAGTTCGGACAAAAGTCCGCAGAATCATCTGCACAAAAGTTTGTAGCTGCACCACATCATTCGTTAAACGGGTAATAAGGGAACCTGTCTTTCGTTCATCCAGATTGCGAAAAGAAAAAGACTGTATTTGTTCGAATAAACGAATCCGAAGGTCTTTGCCAAAGTGCTGCGAGGCGATACTCGAAAATATTGTACATCCAGCTCCGCCAAGCAGACCGATGAGTGCAACTCCGATCATGAGAAGGCCAGTTTCTCGAATATGGGAAAGATCGTTTTTCATAATTCCTTCGTCTACGATACTTGCCATAAGTCTTGGTTGTAGCAGATCCATGGAAACCTCCAGCAGCATAAGAAGAGGGGCGAGTAAACTAGCTAATAAATAAGGCTTAAGAAATGGGAACAGTTTCGTCATTAGGACAAGGACACCTTTCAGTAAGTGATATGGAGATATTCGTGAAAGTCAGGCTTGTTGTTAACTTAAATGTAGGATGGAAAACTTGTCAATTGATTCCTTCCGGAACTTGTTTGTCTTAATTGGTAATGGAGTTAAACTGATGTTTATATGAATTAATGTTTTTATTATTTCTATAAAATCACAAAAAAGCGTTTACACGGATATTGTAATAGGTTTATTATGTAATTATTGAAAAGTGATTAAATAGAATTTATATTATGATTAATTCATTAGTTTTAGAAAGATATGGGAAACCACTACATTTCATTCATCCGGAGGTAATCATTATGGTTAAAGTTGTCGTACATACGGAGACTCGCAAAAGCAAAATCAACAAAAATATTTACGGGCAATTCTCTGAACATCTAGGACGCTGCATTTATGAAGGAATATGGGTTGGAGAAGATTCGCCGATTCCCAATACCGATGGAATACGTAATGATGTTATAGAAGCGTTGAAACAATTAAAAGTACCTGTTTTGCGCTGGCCAGGTGGCTGTTTTGCTGACGAATATCACTGGGAAGATGGAATTGGCCCCCGTGAGAATCGTCCACGTATGCTGAACACGCACTGGGGCGGCGTTGAAGAAAACAATCATTTTGGTACCCATGAATTTATGCGTTTGTGTGAATTGATCGGAGCAGAACCTTATATCTGCGGAAACGTCGGCAGCGGTACGGTTTACGAAATGCAGCAGTGGGTGGAGTACATGAATAACGGCGGTCAGTCGCCGATGGCGAGTCTTCGTGCGGAGAACGGGCAAGAAGAACCGTGGAATGTAAAATATTTTGGCGTCGGAAATGAGAGCTGGGGTTGCGGAGGAAATATGCGCCCTGAATATTATGCAGACCTGTACCGCAGATATTCGACTTATGTACGTAATTACAGTTCCGAGCCAGTATATAAAATCGCCTGCGGCCCGAATACCGCTGATTATCACTGGACCGAAGTTCTCATGCGCGAAGCTCATCATCTCATGAACGGGCTAAGTCTTCATTATTACACGACAGGAACGGGACTATGGGAGAAAAAAGGCAGTGCAACAGGATTCTCAAGTGAGGATTGGTTTACTACATTAAAAGCAACCCTTTACATGGAAGAACTGATTGTGAAGCACTCAGCCATTATGGATAAATATGATCCTGAGAAAAAAGTGGGGCTGATCATTGATGAATGGGGAACTTGGTTTGACGTAGAACCAGGAACCAATCCTGGATTTTTGTATCAGCAGAACACACTTCGAGATGCGCTCGTAGCGGGAATTAACCTCAACTTGTTCCACGAACATGCAGATCGCGTACAGATGACGAATATTGCGCAGATCGTGAACGTGCTACAAGCGATGGTTCTAACTGAAGGCGCAAATATGGTACTGACACCTACGTATCATGTTTTTGATATGTACAAAGTGCATCAAGATGCCGAGCTACTCGAAACTCATTTTGTCAGCCCATCCTATACGATGGGAGCGGAGGAGATTCCACAGCTTAGCTTATCTTCTTCTGTAGACAGTACAGGTCATATTCATGTATCTGCCTGTAACCTTAGTCATGCGGATGCTCTGAACATTGAGCTTGATCTTCAAGGTTTGGTGAAAGCGGCAGTCAGCGGTCAAGTGCTGGTTTCTCCTAATGAGCTGGATGCGCATAATTCATTCGACAACCCGAACCAAGTTGCTCCGAAAGTGCTGGAAGGAATTGTAGCTGAGCAGGGAAGTGTGAGCTTTACTTTGCCAGCTGCTTCTGTTGCAGTACTTACCATTGTGCCAGAGAAAGGCTAAGGAAGAGGAATGACGACAAGGTCAGATAACGAGTGCAAAGGTTGCACGGCGAGTGTGCATGTCAGCGAATCTCAACTGGCTTCACTGGAATATGAAGCATCATTGAATTCATCAGCTTTATCAGATGGAAGTATGTCGGCTCAAGCTATTCAAGAGCTGTACAAAGAACGATTAGCGATATGCCGTACATGTGACGGGTTTAAGTATGGTACGACATGCAAATATTGCGGATGTCTGATTCCCCTCAAAGCCAAGGTAGCTGATGCCACCTGTCCGTATCCTTTTGAACCTAAATGGATTAGATAGTAGAGGCATGGTATCCGTTGAAAAATGCATCTTCCTTTTATTAAGGGGGGTGCTTTTTTCACATGAAATCACTTCCAAATTATTTTATAATAGAGAGAAGATTCAACTGAAAGATTCCTATTAGAAGAGAGGCGCTTCCTATGAAAATCGCTTTTGTAGTCTTTGACGGGATTACGTTTCTGGATTTTGTCGGGTTTTATGATGTTATCACGAGACTTGCCTATTTTCCTGAAACGAAGGACACGACATGGGATATATGCGGATTGCAGGAGGAAGTAACGGATGAACTTGGGTTGACACTCAAGGTAACTAAGGTAAAGCCCGATCTCTCGGCCTATGACATGTTGTTTATACCTGGCGGCATGGGAACAAGAAAGCTTCAGTATGATGATGAATTTATCGAGTGGCTTAAGCGTGCAGAAAATGTGAAATTTAAGATCTCTGTATGTACAGGTTCGTTACTGCTTGGAGCCGCAGGTTTTCTTGCAGATAAGCGGGCAACGACACATCCGATGCAGTATGATCTACTTGTACCTTACTGTGCGGAAGTGGTGAAATGCCGTCTTGTTCGAGATAAAAATGTATTTACCGGCGGTGGCGTGGCCACATCGATTGATCTGGGACTGTATGTCGCCGGTCTGTTCTTAGAAGACGAAGATATACAGCATATTCGCCAGCAAATGGATTACCCGCATCGTCATCACGATATTGTTACGATTTGATTATTATTTATGAATGAAGTAAATAGCACGCTACCTGTTTCCCAAATAAAGGAGGCGATAGTTCTTGAAGATGCTATTTGAATATAACTGGCAAGTTCGTGAGGACTGGTTCAACTGGTGTGAGCAAGTCGATGAAGAAGAGCTTACTACGATTCGGGAAGGGGGACTTGGTAGTATCCTTAGGACCTTGTTTCATATCGTAGATATAGAACAAGCTTGGATGCGTGGGCTTCAAGGAGTTCCTGAGTTTCATTATTCTTATGATGATTATCCTTCCTTAGCGGCGATAAAAGCATTATCGGATCAGTGCCGACCGGATGTACAGCGAATGGTTCAACATTGGTCACATGATACCGACCAGAAAATGTTTTTCAATTTCACTTATGCTGAAGTGGTCCGCCACGTTATCGCTCACGAGATTCATCATATAGGACAACTATCTGTTTGGTCACGTGAGATTGGGCGTAAACCGGTTAACGCAAATTTGATTTTACGAGGACTTACCTTGTCGCTTTAATGTAGTAAGGATCAGCTGGGTATCTGACTGATATGTCCATCAGGCGTCGGAAATAGAAAAAATGAGGGAATGCTTCTTTTGTGTATGCAAAAGAAGCATTTTTGATATGGATACCGGACAGATCTATTGGCAAACGGATGGACACATTTTTGGGAAATACAGTAAAATAGTGAGATTAGAATAAAAGGGGTGGAATCAACATGTCTTTTGAAAAAGTGCTGGATAAAGGGTATGTTCGTCTGGTTAATCATATGGGTTCGGATCTCACAGTAGCCAATGCAGCTAGAGTGTCCTATGCCAAGGAATCCGTAGAATTGACAGAGAGAGATAGAAAACTGATTCGGTTTCTTGCTAGAGAAGGTCATACCTCGCCATTTCGTCATGTAATGGTTCAATTTGAAATTTATGCGCCGCTGATGGTAGCAAGACAGTGGTGGAAATATATTATTGGCTCAAGCCATATGGAAGGTACGGGAGATAGTCTAGAAGCGTGGAATGAGTCCAGCCGCAGATATATAACGGAAGAACCTGAATTTTATATTCCTTCTCATAGTGAATGGAGAGGAGCGCCTGCACATTCAAAACAAGGGAGCGGAGAACCACTTCCTCAAGAGCAAGGAGAGAAACTGAGCAAGGAGTTAATAGAGTATATAGAAATGGGTATGGATAAATATGAAGCTGCTCTTGAGGCCGGTGTATGCGCAGAGCAGGCTAGACTATTTCTCCCTTCCTACGGCATGTATATCCGCTGGTATTGGACAGCGTCTTTGCAATCGGTGTGTCACTTCTTAAATCAACGGCTGATGCATGACGCCCAGAAGGAAATTCAAATGTATGCAAAAGCGGTACTCACCTTAAGTGAACCTTTATTTCCAGTTGCGGTGAGTGAAATGGTGAATGGTAAGGAAGAAGCTTTGATAGGATAAGATAGCACATTGATTGACCATAGGGGGAGGCCAAGATATTGGATTATCGGGAGATGGATGCAGGAGATTATGAACCTTGCATTGCTTTGTGGAGAAGGACAGAAGGCATGGGGATCAGCAATGCTGATTCCAGGGAAGCCATAGAGGATTATCTTGCACGTAATAAAGGATTTAGTCATGTAGCGGTACAGGATGGAAATATCGTAGGAACCTTGCTTGCTGGTCATGATGGAAGAAGAGGTTACCTATATCATTTGGCGGTGGAATCAGACTACCGTGGACAAGGGGTAGCAAAAACGCTCGTGCACACATGCCTTAACCGATTGAGGGATGCAGGCATAGAGCGCGCTCATATTATGGTAATTGGTACGAATGAGGGCGGTAGAGCATTTTGGTCGAATCTCGGATGGATTCAACGGGGAGATATTTTGCTATTTTCCAGTGATACGAATGTGACATAGATTCACGGAAGGAATGAACTTATGCAGCCTTCATTAGAGTACGAGGCTGTTTGAACAGAATGTACTATCCTGGCAAACTGAAGAGTCTTGCCTATACGCTGAGTCAGATGACGATCAAACCAGATAACGCAGAAGCTAGAATGATGAATCTATGGCAAGTACAGGGCAAAGAATCAATAGATATACTGGTCGACTTAATTAAAGATACTTTTGATCTGATTGAATTGCATAGAGTGGATATTATGGTTACTCAAGCACGTCAGGAATTTGAAATACTATGAAGTAGAGGATAATCTGATTGCGACGATGGGGGATGACGGTGTTCTAGATATGCGTTATCATCATGTATGAACAAGAAGTTTAATGCTAGATCTTCTACCAAATGAAAAGGAATTCCGAAGTGTGATCAGATGATCGTAAAGTTGGATTGAGGAGGGGAACCTATGGATTTGGATAATTTGGTAGTGTTCAGCTTTGTAGGGATCGTTTTCGTTATCATCGGTGTGGCAATGAAATGGAAACCTCCGAAAAAAATAAACAGCTTTTACGGGTATCGTACAAATCGTTCAATGAGCAGTCAGCGAATGTGGGAAGAAGCCAATCGTTATAGTGCGATGTGGATGATCTACGTAGGGATTTTTTTTATTTTCATCGGATTTATCGTAGCTAAGTTTGTTCAGGATATACAAGGTCTAGGGATTTTGGTAGGTGTATTCCTGACGGTGCATCTTTTATTATATGTAATGGTAGAGCGAAGGCTGAAGGAGTTAGAATGAAGCGTATGTATAAAATCGCTTTCATTTTATAACTGAAATTCATCTAAATACGAACATTTATATAATGTTTAATTTTAATGTATGTATTTAATAAATGCGAAAAAGAAGCTTTGTACTCCACTTAGCTTCTTTTTTTATCCATAAAAAACATAATATAGATTATTTCAGGAGGAAAATTGAAATTCGTAAAAAAAATCTTTCGAAAATCAAACTATTTGATCGCGAAGCTTGTTATTATAGTACTGACGTTGAATTTTGTTCATTTATGTATAGAAATATTGATATGATAAGTAAACTAATCGCGATTTCTAATATGGTGATGAAATGAGGTTTGCATGAATTATATGGATGAAAAAGTCATGCAGCAGGCACGTAAGGTGGCAATCCTAGCAGCACAGGAAGCCGGAGCTATCATCCGCGAACATTTTGACAAAAATGTGACAGCAGAAGCAAAAGACGAACATGGCGATATTGTTACTTATGTAGATTTGCTTGCGGAAAAGGTCATATTGAGCAGAATCAAGCAGGCATTTCCCGATCATCAGCTGATTTCAGAGGAAAGTGGCAACAATAAACTAATCTGCGACTGGTTGTGGATGGTTGATCCGCTCGATGGGACGAATAATTATGCGATTGGGCTTCCGGTTTTTTCTTGTTCAATTACGTTATTGTTTCAGAAAAAACCTATGTTAGCTGTTATTTATGAGCCCATGGTAGATCGTCTATATGTTTCTATTCGCAATCAGGGTGCAACGTGTAATGATGTGCTAGTACACATGGGAGAAGAAGCAAGAACGTTTACAAAAGCTACGGTAGGGTGGATTCAAGGCCATATAGTGCAAAATGACGACAGAGCCGTTCGGTTAAGACAACACGTGGATATACATACGAGACGGATGATGCGTCTATTCGCACCAACCTTGCAGTGGACAATGCTGGCAAGAGGACAGCTAGATGCAATTATATTGTACAACTCAGAAGGAGAGGATCTGTATTCCGGAATTTTGATGGTTCAGGAAGCAGGTGGCGTTGTTGTTCAGTATGATGGACATCCTTTTAAGGAGATGGAATCGGCTCCTTACCTCATCGCTTGCCACCCACATAAGCTTGACTATTTTATGAACATGGTAAGAGAAGGATTAGGGGAAGCTATTTCTGGACCTGCCAATTGAATGAAGTGATTTAGTGTATACAAGATAAAAGTAAAATGAGCATTGGACTGTATTTAAGGAGGAATAGTGATGATGATATCCTACAACCATGAATCCATCGAGTATCACACAACTACAGGGGGGATAATTATTCAGGATGGCAAAATTTTGTTACAACGAGAACAAAATCAGCCGTATTGGTTTTTGCCTGGAGGCAGTGTCGAAGCAGAAGATACACCTGAATATACGATTGCCAAAATGATATATGAACAGCTGGGTGTACCTGTAATTAGTGAGCAACAAGTATGGATGATTGAGAATATCGTCGAATTGCCGTTGGGTCCTAACATGCGGGTGCATGAGACGGGAATGTTTTTTGTTCTTGAACTCCCCTATCCACACCCAATCTTCAAGAAAGATAGTGAGTTCTTGGGCACAAATAAGAACTACATATATAAATGGATTGATCTGCATCTCCTTGATCAGCACCTGGTCGTTCCGGGATTTGTAGTTCCTGAACTGCATGTGCTTGAAGTAGGTAAGGGTGTAAAGCACATCGTGAGCTAGGGGTACCCTTAAGCTTCATGTGTTATTAGAAATTGAGCAGAGCGTTATCAAGTCCTTCTCCCTTATATATATGAGGGAGAAGGACTTTTTTCGTTAGAGAGAATTAGTCATATTTACAGGAATTGTTATAAGAATGAAGAAATAAGATAATAGCTTCACGTCTTGAATCCATAAATATAGGAGAGCTGAGCTGAGTAGAGTAGAGTGGTATTCATTTTAATGAGAGTGAGCTGAGAATAGGATGGAAGTCAAAAAAGGGCTTGAACTGGATCGAATTATTTTTATTGGACGTACTTTCGAGGAGTACTGTTCCATGTTCCACATTACACCGGAAGAAATAGCGTCGCTGCGGATTTTGGATTGTCCAGGAGGAGCTTGTTCTTTTACGGCTACGGCTAACAGTCAGGGAGGACGGGTCGTTTCGGCGGACATAGCTTATGCTTATCCATCTCAAGAGCTATACGAGAAGGGGAAACGCGATATAGATCATGCCATTGATCAAATGTCCAAAGTGAAAGATCGCTATGTATGGAGCTATTTCTCGGATTTGCAAGAGCTCTCTGTACATCGAAATGAAGCTCTTGAACTCTGTACCCATGATATGATTGAACATCCGAACTGCTACGTAGAGACTGAGCTTCCTAGCCTGCCATTTACGGATCAGCAGTTTGATCTTGTATTATCGGCCCATTTTTTGTTTATGTACAGCGATAGACTTTCTCAGGCGTTTCATCTAGCAACCCTCACGGAGCTAATGCGCGTAGCTAGACAAGAGATTCGAATATATCCTATTACACAACTGGATGGAGACAGGTCTTTTCTAGTTGAAACGATCATAAATTATGCGAAGCAGATGGGCTGGAAATCAGAAATTATTCCTATTTCGTATGAGTTTCAGCGGGGTGCGGTTCATATGCTGAGCCTAACGAATGCAAATGAATAGTTAAAATATGACGACACCTGAACCTTTATATTCAGGTGTTTTTTTATGAGAGAACATCAGATGACTTTGCATCTTTTCCTTTGAAAAGGTATTGTAGAAAGTAATGTGAATGGTATGTATGGAGGGAATCAGGGAATATGGCAAAGCAAAAGTATTATGTGGTTTGGGAAGGCAAGACTCCCGGAATTTATACAAGTTGGCCAGCATGCCAGCAGCAGGTAAACGGGGTCAATGGTGCCAAATATAAAGCCTTCGAATCCAAAGCCGAAGCGGAAAAAGCCTATACTACCGGCTGGAAGGGCTACTGGGGTCAAGGCGGATCACAGAAGTCTGCAGGAAGTTCCAGCTTCCGTAAGGTAGCTGCTGCAACTACGGATTCGATTGAACCAGTAGACTACAACAGCATATCGGTTGACGTGGGAACCAGAGGGAATCCAGGACCTATGGAGTATAAGGGTGTTGATACGAAGACAGGAGAAGTGTTGTTCAGTGTCGGACCTATTCCTAATGGTACCAACAATATCGGTGAATTTCTTGCCATAGTTCATGCGCTAGCCTACCTTCAAGAGCAAGGAAGCGACAAGACGATTTATAGCGATTCCGTTAATGCAATGAAATGGGTTAGACAGAAAAAAGCGGCCACCACACTCAAAAAGGATGCTTCAACCCGTCAAATTTGGGAATTGGTAGATCGTGCGGAAGAATGGCTCAGAACCCATACGTATCGTAACAAAATCGTGAAATGGCAAACAAAGCTATGGGGAGAAATCAAAGCAGATTACGGAAGAAAGTAAATGTACACGGACCATACTGGAGAATGTTAAAGAGATCGTGACATGGATTGAGATAATGGAGGGAATTGATTATGACGTATAAAGCTGTATTTTTTGATATCGATGGAACGTTAGTGAATGATGAGAAGGTCATTCCACAAGACGCAGTAGAAGCTGTAAACCAGCTGAAAGCACGTGGGATCGATGTGTTTATTGCGACGGGAAGAGCACCCTACTATATTACAAAATATTTATCTCAGCTTGACCTTGATTCATTCATCTGTCTGAACGGGTCTTATGTGGTCTATAAAGGAAAGCCAGTCTATGAGGCTTCCATTGCTACTTCTACAATGGAGAAACTGGAGAATACGGCTCTAAGCCACAATCATCCGATTGTAATGCAAGGAGCAGAGGCGAGCTTTTCGAACGTGGAGCTTCATGACTTTATTGCAGAATCTTTCCAAACCCTTCGTGTCGAGGTCCCGGGTTATCGAACTTCTTACTGGAAGGAAGCGCCGATCTATCAAGCGCTGCTCTATTGTCAGGAGCATGAGGAACATCTGTACACTTCGGAGGAATCCGGTTTTCAAGATCTTCAGTTCGTTAGATGGCATCCCTATGCAATGGATGTAATTCCTGCTGGTGGATCCAAGGCAAAAGGTATTGAAGCGGTGATCAAGCACTTGGGTATTACAAAAGATGAAGTTGTTGCTTTTGGAGATGGGCTCAATGATGTGGAAATGCTGTCTTATGTGGGACTAGGGATCGCAATGGGAAATGCCAACGATGAAGTTAAATCATATGCGAAACATGTTACAAGCTCCGTAGATGAAAGCGGAATTCGCAAAGGGCTGGAGTATGCTGGCCTGCTGTAACAGAAATATGGGTTCATAAGTCGAAATTTATATGTCTTGATAATCCATTCAGTTAAAATACACAATGTTTACAAAGGGATGATCTGCAGATCATCCTTTTTTGCTATTTTTTTAAAAGGACTTCTGTCTTGTATATAGATTCACATAAAAAAATACAGAACAGGAGAACCAAAACATGAAAAAACGGATATATATGGTATTATTGGTAGTGTGCCTATGCTTTTTTCTACAAGATAAACTGGTTCAGCCTCAGGAATACCTGAATGATCAAATGGAACAACAGTTCAGAAATGCAAATAGAGATCAATTGGAACTGGCCTTATTTACTCGGATCAGCAAGATACCAGATTCCATCAGGTATTCAGATCATTACAGCATGTTTGTGTTTGTATAAGGCAATAAAGCAGTAAAATATATGAACGTACCTAGAGAAATAGCGAGTTTTGCAGTGAACGATAAGGAGGAAATTCGATCCTCGGAGGCTGTGTTTAGGAAAGATGCAGACACCAACCTGTTGGTACTTGAGAACCGTAAGATGAATCGGGAGTTTTCCTGTGAGGAGGGACGTCCATGTTTTATGTTAATGCGAGAGCTTTTATAGAAAGAGAAGGTAAACAAGGAACAGAGCTGGTCATTCAAACACGTAATAAGCCAGGGGAGGAATCTCTGGAACTTCCAGGAGGACGGATTGAGCAATATGAGTCTGTACACAAAGCGTTAATCAGGGAAGTGGAAGAAGAAACCGGACTCCTTGTTAACCGCATTGAGGGCGCTTCCAAAAGGATAGATACATCAGGTATCAACCCGGATTTCGAGGTCGAATGTATCGAGCCTTTTTGTGTGTATCAGACATTGAAAGGTCCTATTGATTCCATTGGTATGTATTTTATATGTAAAGCGGAAGGGAAGTTGCTCGAACAAGGTGATGAAACTACGGGAGCCGTATGGAAAACGGTGCAAAGTCTTCGTGCCATGATGGAACAAGATCCGCTGCAGTTCAGTGATGTAGACCGTGCTGGCCTTAAATACTACTTAAAGCACAGAGTTGTCCGGGATTAAGTGTCCCCCCGAATGTTCTGCGCCTTTCTTTTTCTGTCGTACATGCCTTCTCTACTGAATAAGATGAACTAAGGGTTGTCTTTTTATTCAAGGAGGAGGAGGCGTTATGATTACAAGTGTTTTTCTGGGATACATACTGCTGGGCGTATCTCTTGCTGCACCCATCGGTCCACTGAATGCGGCACAGCTCAATATTGGCATCAGGCGTGGTTTTTTTCATTCCTGGTTTTTTGGACTTGGCGCTGTGCTCGCTGATATGGTGTACATGCTTCTAGTTTATTTAGGAGTGGTTCATTTCCTGGAGGCCCCGTTTATTCAAACATTTCTATGGTTGTTTGGTTTTTTTGTACTTACCTACACAGGAATAGAGAGTATTCTGAGTCGTGGTCAGATTAAGGAGACGGAGCTCAATGAAAGAGAGCCTTTGGGTAAATCATTTTTGTCCGGCTTCTGGATGTCACTGTTTAATCCGATGTCGATCCTCTTCTGGCTTGGTATATACGGATCGGTTCTTGCCAAAGAAACCGGCTCAGGCAGTTTATGGCATCTCATCGTATTTAGCTCCGCTATCCTGCTTGGTATCTTTATGTGGGACCTGACGGTCGCCACGATGTCCAGTTTCTTTCGCCGTTATCTGAGTCCTGTTCTTTTAAAAACCATTTCTGTCGTTTCTGGACTTTCCTTACTTGGCTTTGGGCTGCATTTTGGTATACAGGCAATTAAGGTTTTATTTTTTTGACGGTTCCAGGAAAGCGATGCCTGTTTAACTTTAAATTTTGGATGAGTTTTCGGTCAGGTTTTACTCGTTTGTTCCCACCTGATTTCCATACCTTTTTCTGCATATACAAGGTCACTATGCCAATACAAGCAATGAACAGAAAACTGATCCAAAATCCCGGTCTGCTCGCTTTATGAAACAGTGTTCCTGTTACAGCCAGCAGAATTAGAGTAAGACCCGTATATTTTTTGACTTTCCCAAACGTCGTCATTTGTAATAGTTTGCCTGATGTAACAAGAATAAAGGACCAGTTGTACAGCAGCATAAGCCCTGCAGCGGTTGTAATATACTCATAGATGGTTTCGGGCACGAGCAGTGCTGTCACAATAGAGATGATAAGTAACACTGCGTTTAATCCATACGCATAAATTGGGAAGCGTTCCTTCACTTTTCTAGCGAAAAGGGGAGGGGCGTCTTTGTCTTGAGCAAGGGTGACCAGCATGGTTGTAACAGCATAGAGAGATGCAACCATCGTTGAAAATCCGGCTACAATAAGCACACCGTTGAACAGGTGGGGAATAAAAGGCAGTTTATAGGTTGCCAGAGCCTGCACAAAAGGACTTTCTTTGGTTCCATAACTTTGCCAAGGAGCAATAGTAACAACAAGAAATAAAGACACGATATAGATCACGGCAAGCAAAATAATCATAATTCTGCCGGCTTTGGGAGCCTCTTGTGGCTGCTTCAGGCGAACGGCCATCAGTCCCATCACTTCCACTCCTCCATAAGCGTAGAAGGAGAAGAGTAAGGCTGACCATGCGCCAGTTATCCCTGAAGGGAATAAGGCTTGAATGGAGAGCGGAGCATTCGGTTTGATACCGCCGGATAACCAGCCAAATAATCCAGCTGCTCCAAGCGCGATGAACATGAAGATCGCTGCAATTTTAATAATGGCTGCGGCACTTTCCAGCGGATCAAACAACTTATTGCCTATCATAATGACGATGAGTCCAAGCAGTGCATATCCAGCTGCAAACACCCACATGGGGATTCCAGGAAACCATAACCTTGTGAAGAGGGATAAGGCTGTCAGTTGACTCCCCATGATGAGCAGTTCCGAAGAAAAATAGCCCCATCCGCTGCTAAAGCCTGCCCATCGTCCGTAGGCTTGTTTGGCATAGGACCGAAATGAACCTTGTTCCGGAGAAGCAGCAGTCATGCTGGCGAGTGCATTAAACACACAGTAAGTACCTAAGGCAGCTAGCAAAAAAGTGAGCAAAACGGAAGGTCCGCCTACTTGTATGGCAAGAGCAGAACCTAAAAAATAGCCTGTCCCAATCGTACATGCGACGCCAAGAAGAGAAAGCTGCCACCATTTCAGATCCCCTTTATTTTGAGAGGTAATATTATGAATTTTATTATTGCCCATCTTTGTTTGTACCTCATTCATGTCATATTTTCATCTAGATTAATATAAGAAAGGCGACATAAAATGATACATACATATTTTGTTATAAAATGTTTAGAAAGAATTGGCAAAATATTGGTCTTGGACTATGATAGAACAAAGGCGAAAGTGAGCAGAAAAAAGAGGAAGGTGTCAGAACATGCGGAGACATGTATTGGATGTACCTGTTGCCGAGCGCTTGGAACGTTCCGAAATCGAATATATGACAGACCGAATGAGGGCAATCGAGGAACGTCAGGGAAATCCAATGGGAATCGAGATTCGTTTTTTTGGAGAAGCTGTCGCTTTTTATAGTAGGGAGATGCCTTGGCCGCAGTTTAATACAGTGAAAGGGATTGGCCTGCAAGAGGAGCCCCATCTTACCGAAATTATTGACTTCTATCGTTCAAGAGATCGTAATCCGCATATGGAGTTAACGCCTTTCAAGTCAGAACCAACTTTGTTGAAATCTCTTGCTGGGCACGGATTTTTCCAATCTTCCTTTCACTCTACTTTGTACGCTGTATGTGCTGAAGAAGATCGAACTTATGAGTTTCCAAAGCGTTCTTTGCACAAGGAGTTATTACAAAAGGAAGTATTACAAATTAAAGAAATTCATCTAGATCAATTTGATGATTATGCCACTGTCCACTGTTTGGGTACAGGCTTACCGATCTCTGGTAAACAGCATGTTGCAGATAACAATCGTATCCTTCATGGAAGACAGGGCTGGAAATATTACGTAGCATATGTGAACAATGAACCAGTTGGTTCAGCAGCATCATATATAAAAGGAGATACGGCTTCACTAACTTTTGCAGCCACATTGCCATCCTATCGAAACAGAGGAATTCAGTCGCTGCTCATCGAGCGGAGAATGAATGATGCAGTTCAGGCTGGATGCTCTCTCATTGTAGGACAAGCCACGTACCTATCTTCGAGTTTCCGCAACATGCAGCGTGCTGGAATGCAGCTCGGCTACACAAGATCCACATGGAGCAGCCTTGAGCCTCTTAATGGTCTCTTATAGAGAGAAAGGAGGCGTAGTGCATGCAGAGACAAACTTTCATTCGATGTATACTCTTTCTTTACCTGGTAATGTTGGCATATTTTATGTTTGCTGGGTTTCATCGCTCTGTTCATAGCAACTATCGTTATAATCTGATTCCATTACATACCGTCTCAGCCTATGTGAGGAACCTTGGTCCAGGCAATATGGTAGACACAGCAATAAATCTCATTGGAAATATCGCTGTTTTTATTCCGCTCGGTTATCTTCTTCCAGCTTCGATGTTTCGCCCATGGTCTTATGGAAAGTTTATATTGTTCTTTGTCTGCTTTATCTTTCTACTAGAATGTTTGCAAACCATACTAAGAGTAGGAACGGGAGATATTGATGATCTTCTGCTGAATGTAATAGGCGGATCGATAGGATATATCATTTTTCGCCAAAGGCTAAATGCAGAGGTTTAGATTACGACAATAATTTATCTATTCAGAAAAAAGGTGCAGAAACCGATATAAAGATGGGAATTTTGGGTTCATTTTTATGACAGATTGGAAAAGAAAAGGTCACTAAGTCGCAACTATTATAGGAATTTCGCGTTCATTATAGTATGAATGTAAAAAAATGTAGGATGCCGGTGAGTTTACTAGACGACCAAAAGGATGTGTGAGAGTTTGAAGAAGATTGTTCTATTCATGTTGTTGTTTGTAGGGTTGTGGGTGATTCCTGGACTCAGTCATGCAGATGGTGGACAAGCTAAAATTTATCTAAATGATAAGCAGCTTGGTACGACGGGGGATGCAAAAGTCGAGATTGTGCAAGGTTCAGTCATGATTCCGATCCGAATGGTGGCAGAAGAACTTGGCTATGCCGTAAAGTGGGAACAAAAAACAGGGACAGTTACAATTCAACAAAATGGCTCTTCTATTAAAATGGTCGTAAATGATAAAAATGCTACCGTAGATAATAGTTCAGTGAAGCTGGATAATGCGCCAATACTTCGAAGTGGAACTACTTTAGTACCTTTGCGCTTTGTCGGTGAACAGTTCGGTATGAAGGTAAGCTGGAATAATACGACGAAGACCGTTTATCTGCAAGATGAAAGCGGATCAGGATCAGGAAGTCAACCTCCAGCGGGCTCTAACAACCCGGATGAAGGCGATGGAGGTTCTGTAACGAATCCTAGCGGCTTAACGGAAGTCAGCGGAATAAGCTTTAGCGAGAATCGTCTTCTTATTGCTGCTAGTGGCAAAGTAACACCTAAAGTGTTTACCATGACAGGTCCAGATCGAATCGTCGTTGATATTCCTAATACGAAATTCAGTACTACTTTTGGACAAGATCTGAATCAGCAAGGATCAGGAAAATTACAAGTGACAGGATACCCGGTGGTATCGCAGATCAGATACTCGCTCTTTAGTGACAAACCTTCGACGGTGCGCATTGTTATCGATTTGAATCAAGCTTCTGGATACAATGTGACACAAGAAGGGACAGGCCTGTTGATGGTGGATTTGAATACAGATACGACGCCTGCACCAAATCCAAGTGAACCGGGAACAACCCCACCTACAACAACACCTCCTGTGGGTGGAGGTGGGAAGAAAATCATTGTCCTCGATGCGGGTCATGGAGATCATGATTCAGGCGCAGTGGGTGCCGGAGGCAAATTGGAGAAGGATTTGAACCTTAGTCTAATTCTGAAAGTAGAGCAACTACTGAAAAAAGAGTCAGGAGTAGATGTCATTCTTACGAGAAATGATGATACTTTTGTTACCCTTACTGATCGGGCTAAAATTGCAAACGATTTGGGTGCAGACGTCTTCATCTCTATCCATGCCAATTCAGCTGCTGCATCTGCGAGTGGAACGGAGACTTATTATTACAAGAAGCAAGATAAAGCGTTAGCTTCGATTATTCACAAGCATTTGGTAAGTGCAACTGGCTTTAAAGATCGAAAAGTAAAAGAGGGTTCCTTGTCGGTATTAAGAAATACGAAGATGCCAGCTGCACTGCTTGAAATTGGATTCCTATCCAATAAAGCAGAAGAAGCGGCCATGTTTAAAGAAGATTTTCAGAATAAAGTCGCTCAAGGCATTGTTGATGGTATTAAAGAATACTTGAACTTATAATGAATGACCGTTTATTGATTTCCACTTAGTGGGTCTTAATAAACGGTCTTTTTTTAATCCATCAATTAATTTACTATAATTTTCCGGTTTCCTATATAATGAAATAGATTACACAAGGAGGAGAGGTGCAGTTCTTGGAACATCATTTGATCTATGAAGAATCCTTTTGGGGACATGACGTTCGCTTAAGACATATTACACAAGGTTCCAATACGCTCGTGGTTTTCTTTCCTGGGCAAAATTATTCTTGCGAACTGCCTGTTCTGCACTACGCTGTTCAAAGTGCTACCTCTCAGGGTATGGATGCCCTGATCCTGGAGTATGGATACCAGAGTGCGCGTGTGGCACTGGAAAGAGAACATCGTTCTATCCTTGAAGATGAAGTATTGCAGACCGTTAGACGCTGGAGTGAGGGGTATGAGCAGCTTGTTTTTGTAAGTAAGAGTCTCGGTACCTTGCTCGCCGGATATACAGCGAAGCATCTCTCTAATCGCAACATTCGTCATCTGTATCTAACACCGCTCGATAGTACATTAACGTATATGCAGCATTCTGCTGGAATGGTTATTTACGGGACCAAGGATTCTTTGTTCAGTGAAGAGAGCAGAGCGAAGCTTGTTTCCTGTCCTGATCTGAAGATCTATAAGGTACCTGAAGCGGGCCATGGTCTAGAAATATCAGATCCGAGAAAATCTGCTGAACTGATGTCTGGGCTGGTTGAAGAATACATTCGTTTTTTTAGCTCCCTAGTAGAAGAAACTTATCATTCATAAAATATAAAAAAAGAGAGTGAGCCAAGGTTTTTTCTTGGGCTTCACTCTCTTTTTTATGGTTATTAACGAGCTTGGTAACGATCGTAAGCATCTTGGTAAATTTTAGTTACTTCTTCAATGCCCATTCCTTTAATCGTTTCTACAAACGTATCATAACTGGTGAGTGGCTCAGAACCTAGAACGAATTTAGTAAGCATTTCATCGATATAGGTATTTACCTGACCCATAATTTGTGCTTCTTTTCGTGCTTCATCTTCCGTTTTGCGAAGGGTTGGCAAGGCTTTAGAATAATCTGCTTCCATCCACAGCTTATTCGCTTCTTTCTGCTGGTCAAACGTCATCAGTGCATCGAGGTAACGAGTATCTTGATTCATAGGCCCATCCATAATGGATAAGGCATAGCCAGCAAGTGCCTGATCATAAGTGAGGCCATTTGGGTTTTTAAGAATGGTGTCTGTAAATGCAATGGAATCACCATTTCGGGTATAGCTTTCATTCTCAATCCCAAAATTGAAGAGATCATGACCTTCAGGACTGTAGTTATAGTCCATCCACTGAACGATCGCTTTCAGCTTATCTTTGTCAACAGAAGAAGTGATGGCTTCACCGTAAGTTAACACTTTGGTATCAAACCGGAATGTACTTCTGGATACACCGTCCTTGTCTTTAGTCCAAGGAGCTCCGACTAGATTGAAGTTAGGATCTTTTTCCGCCATCATATTAAGATATTTCGCCATCCCGCTAAAGACACCGCCATAGTAGGAACCAGCTTGATTATTCGTAATTTTGTAATCAAAAGCTTTACCATCGTTGGTCATGACTTCAGGATCGATAAGACCTTCTTCATACCATTTTCTCATTGTCGTTACGAAATCTTTATACCCTGGTTGAATAGGACCGAATTCCACAGTATCGCCGTTCAGCTGAAAGGAGCCGAGAACACCAAAGGCAGGAGTGAAATCAAGCAATTTGCTCATGTTGCCCGGACCCCAGTTGGCTGTAAAAGGAAGTTCATCTTTTTTACCGTTACCATTTGGATCTTGTTCTCTAAATGCTTTAAGTACAGTGTACCACTCGTCAATTGTTGTAGGCGCTTTCAGGCTTAGTTTATCAAGCCAATCCTGGCGAAGAATCAACCCTGTTGTCGCATTCAGTTTAACTGCATCTGTACGCAAGTAAGGGAACATAAAGATCGTACCGTCATCAAGAGAAATTTGCTTACGAACTTCTTCATCTTCGGCGATGATTTTCTTCAAGTTTGGAGCGTAGAGATCGATATATTCATTCAGTCTTACAATTCGTCCATCAGCGAGTAACTTTTCTGGTCCGCCGGATACATCAGCCCAGTTGTAATAAATAATATCAGGAAGCTCGTTACCGGTGACAAGAAGATTAAACTGATCCTTCTGTTGACCGAGCGGAGGATGAGTGAAGTTCACTTTTATACCGGTACGTTTTTCTTTCTCTTGATAAGCTTTTACATCGGAAAATCCATTGCCTGAAGCAATCTTTCCATCATTAGCTCTCCAGTAGTTGATCGTCAGTGGTTCTGTTACTATCGGTAGCGAAATCTCTGTAATAGCCTGCTCGCCTTCTTCAGGCTTTGGACCTTCAGTACCATTCGAACCATTACATCCAGCAAGTAACCCTGTTGTCAATACCATCCCAAGCATTAACGATATGACCCTCTTTTTCATATAAACCCTCCTTAACAATCTATAGGATAAAGCAGTACCTGCACCAAATGAACAATGCAAGTACCTGGCTCTATTCTTTAATGGCTCCAATGAGTGCACCTTGAACAAAATACCGCTGAATAAAAGGATATACGAGTAGAATCGGAAGTGTGGAGACAATGATCGTGGCATACTTGATGTTTTCTCCTATCGCAAACCCGGTATCGTTCGCAGACCCCATGGCCTCGGTACTATTACTGAGCAAAATATCTCGAAGAACGATTTGAATCGGATATAGATCTTGAGATCTTAAGTACAAAAGAGGGCCCATAAAATCGTTCCAGTGATCCACGGCGTAATAAAGTGTCATTACTGCCAGAATGGGTTTGGACAAGGGGACGACGATCTGAAACAAAATCCGAAAGTCATTCGCACCATCGATTTTGGCTGACTCAATTAAGGCAAGTGGGATACTCATAAAATTCGTTCGCATGATGATAAAGTTGAACGTGCTAATCGCTGCAGGCAAAATCATGGCCAGTCTCGTATCCAGGAGACCTAAGTTTTGAATCAGCAAGAAGGTAGGGATCATCCCGCCGCCAAAAAACATCGTAAAGGTAATCAGCTTCATGAAGAAGCTGCGCCCGTACAGATCTGGCCTGGAGAGTGCATAGGCTGCAAGTGTGGTCATTAGCAAGTTCACAGCCGTACCGACAATGACATAGAACAACGTGTTCATGTAGCCGCTGTATATTTTGGGATTCTGGAATACTTTAGAGTAGGCTTCTACAGAGAATCCTTCAGGGAGCAGCATAAGTGACCGACTGGCTAACAACTGCTGCGGATCACTGATAGAAGAGTTGAAAATGTAAAGCATAGGGTAAGCACATAGCAGCACGACTAGAATCAGCAGCAAGTAATTCACAACGTCGAATACATTTTCGCCAACGGATTTTTTCATATTATGTTCACCTCTCTACCACAGACTGGTTTCATTTGCTTTCCGGCTGATGTAATTGGCACCAAGCAGTAAGGCAAAATTGATCACGGAGTTAAACAAACCAATTGCAGTCGAGTAGGCCTGATCACCAAGAAGCATCCCTTGCCTATATACAAAAGTGGAGATAACATCGGATGTTTCGTAAGTAGCTGCGGTTTGCATAAGCAAAATTTTCTGGAAATCGGCATTCATAATACTGCCCATCCGCAAGATTAGCAAAATGATGATAGTAGGCATAATGCCGGGCAGCGTAATATGCAATAATTGTTTCCATCGACCTGCGCCGTCCATTTTGGCTGCTTCATACTGCTCACTATTAATGCCGGCAAGTGCTGCAAGGAATAGAATAGAGGCCCATCCTGCGCCTTGCCATACGTTGGAGAGGATGTACATAGGACGAAACATGTCTTTATCGGTAAAAAACATCATGGGCTCGTAGCCGAAAAATCCACGGAAGATATTAAATAATCCCCCGTCAAGAGATGAGAAAGTTTTCAGCATACCAACAACAACAACCACGGAAATAAAGTGAGGAAGGTAGCTGACGGTTTGTACGGCGCTTTTAAAATACTTGTTCCGTACTTCATGCAGCAGAAGAGCCAAAATAATAGGAGCAGGAAAACCGATGACGAGACTCAGCACGCTAAGAATAAGGGTATTGCTCATCAGTCTCCAGAAATTATAGCTTTCAAAGAACATGGTGAAGTTATCAAAACCGATCCAGTTCCCGCCCATGATGCCTTTTGCCGGGCTATAGCCGCTCTGAAATGATAAGAGGATCCCATACATGGGTCCGTAACAAAAAATAAGATAGTACGCTAGGACAGGAATGAGCATTAAATAAATGTACTTATTACGGTGCCATTCTCTTTTTAGAAAATGCAAGGTTCCTTTACTTCGAACAGCCTGTTTCACAGCCAAGGGATTATTCATTCCCATGGTTTTGATTCCTCCCCTTCAAGTGCATATGATGAATTTGATATGAACACTTTTAAAATATCTGTGAACATCTGTGAATGTCTGTGTTGTAAACAAAATACTACTGAATAAGCGCTTTCATTGTCAATCTTTATTTTTAATGTATTTTATTTACTTTAGATTTCTATGTTTTACATTTATCTAAATTCTACATTGAAATGTTTAAAAAACAGTGTTTTTTAAAGGTATTTCTTAATTATCAAGAGTGCAAAATAGTGAAATGATCGCAAAAAAGTGATATTTAGCATAAGAAGAATGTAAAATAAAATGTCCGAAAAAAAGAAAAAACAAATAAAAAAGAGTGGAGATTCGTCATGCGACGGATTTCCACTCTTTTTATTGAATAATTCAGATGGGTCTAACGAGCCTGTAAAGCCTCTTTTAATTTGTGCATCGCTTCTTCAAGCAAACTTTTAGGGCAAGCCACATTCATGCGCATAAAGCCTTCCCCATGTTCTCCAAAATCGGTACCGCTGCTAAAGACAAGACCGGCTTTATGAAGCAGGAATTGATACAGCTCTTTATGTGGCATTTGTAATTCCCGGAAGTCAATCCACAGCAGATAGGTAGATTCGGGAATGACGACTTTTAATTCAGGGAGATTCGTTTGAATATAATCGGCCACATACACCATATTGTCATAGATATATTCGAGTGTATCTGTCAGCCAAGGTTCTCCTTCACGGTAAGCCGCTTCTGTTGCAGCAATACCGAAAATATTCATGGAAGAGAGGGCATTCTTATCTAGCACTTTCTTGAACTTTTGACGAAGCTCATCACTTGCAATGACTACGTTAGACGTATGCAAACCTGCGATATTGAACGTTTTGCTTGCCGCAGTACAGATCATGGAATGCATCTTCGCTTCTTCTGATATCATAGCGTAAGGAGTATGAAGACCACTCTTGAACACGAGGTCGGCGTGGATCTCATCAGAAATAACAATTAGATTGTGCTTGACAGCGATCTCCATAACGCCTTGCAGTTCTTCTTGGCTCCACACACGCCCAACCGGGTTATGAGGGCTGCATAGAACGAGCAGTTTCGCTTTTTCATGCTGCGCTACTTGTTCCAAATGCGCTAGATCCATTTTATAATGGAGCTGATCATATAGTAACGGATTTAATACGAGCTCTCTTCCATGATTTGAAGCAAGCTTATGAAATGGCCCGTAAACAGGAGGCTGGATAATAATGTGATCGCCGGGCTCTGTAAAGGCTTCAACAGCCATATTCAGGGCCGGTACGATACCAGGTGTATACACAAGCCATTCTGGACTTACATTCCAGCCATGACGTTTTTGCATCCAGTCTGCAATGGACTGCTGAAAGGAATTGCTAGGCGTTGCATACCCGAGTATTCCATGATCAACGACTTCTCGAACAGCACGTAGTACGGGCTCCGGCGCGGTAAAGTCCATATCTGCGACCCATAGAGGGATTGCTTCCTCAACACCAAAAAGGGATTGAATCCCATCCCATTTTACAGAACGTGTCTCTTTACGGTTAATAAGGCGATGAAGCGGGTGATCCTTGTTATTTTTGTTTGTATCCATAATTTGGTTTCCTCCGAAACAATAAATAAACAGCACGAACAGTAATTATTATCTAATAAAGTAGGATTTTACGCAATGTGACAGGAGTGAGGCATAGGTGAAACATAGAAAGATTGTTTTTACCGGAGGTGGATCTGCCGGGCATGTGACAGTGAATTTGGCACTCATCCCATATTTTCTGCAAAAAGGGGATGCAGTTCATTATATTGGTTCCAGGGATGGGATCGAAAAAGAGCTGGTTCAGTCTGTGGAAGGTGTAACTTATAAAGGAATCGCAACAGGAAAGCTGCGTCGTTACCTCAGTATTCAGAATTTGAAAGATCCCTTGCGAGTACTAAAGGGAGTAGGTGAGGCCTATCGATACCTAGGAGAAGTAAAGCCCTCGATTGTATTCTCCAAAGGTGGATTTGTGTCGGTACCTGTTGTTCTGGCAGCTTGGATGCGAAAAATACCCGTTGTCATTCATGAATCTGACCTAACCCCTGGTCTTGCGAACCAAATCGCGCTTCCATTTGCTACGCATATTTGTACAACATTTCAGGAAGCCGCTGGACATTTGAAAGGCAAGAAGGCTATCCATGTAGGAGCGGTCGTCAGAGATGAACTCCGGCAAGGGGACAAGGAGCGAGCCAGACGGTGGCTCGGGTTTGAAGAAGGGAAACCTGTCCTTCTGTTTATGGGAGGAAGCCTTGGTGCCAAAAAGATGAATGATACTGTCCAAGTCATTGTATCCAAGCTTACGGAAACGTATCAGATTGTACATCTCTGCGGCAAAGGACAAGTGAACGAAGGAATGAATTCGATAAAAGGATACAAGGCGTTTGAGTATTTACAGAAGGAGCTTCCAGATGTACTTGCTCTTGCGGATCTGGTGATCTCTAGGGCAGGCTCGAATGCGATATTTGAATTTTTGTCCCTGAACAAACCAATGCTGCTCATTCCTTTATCCGAGAAAGTTAGCAGGGGAGACCAGCTCTTGAATGCAAGATCTTTTGAGACATCGGGATATGCAAAAGTTTTATTAGAGGAGGATTTATCAGAAGAGACTTTGTTACAATCCATTCTTTTACTTGATCAAAATAAAGAAAAGATTCAATCGAGGATGCTGGAATATGAGAGACAAGATGCTGTGGCAGAAATCATCAAAATCATAGAAAGTTCGCGTTTAGCCTAACCCATATTTTTATGGAAAAGCAGGGGTTTTCTTGTATTTTGCCGAATAAGTCAGAGGTATCATCTATCTGAATCTATTTTTCTTGCGAGGGGATGAGAAAGAGTGAATACGGTACAAAAGAATTCCTTGATTGGGTCCTTTCATGAATGGCATGACTGGTTCCGTAAATGGAGTATGGAAAAGGATACGCCTTGGGACACGCCGCTGGCAGTGGGGAAATGGACTGTTCGTGAACTGGTAAGCCATATGATGCGTTGGGATCGATATTTTTGGGAAGGTGCCATCTCTTTGATTGCTTCGGGGGAAGAGAAACAGCTCCAAATCCAACATCTGGATTTTGATATATTTAATGAGGCTGCTCGCGAATATGCACATACGATCAGTATAGAGGAGCTTGTGCAAGAAACGCTTCATTACCGGGAGCAGATTATTCGAGCTCTACATGAGTTACCTTGCGAGGACTGGACAAAAGAATATAGAGGGCTTGATGGTGAGCCTTTTACGATACAAAGTTATGTTGAAGATTTTATATGGCATGACCGCCATCATATGAAGCAGCTCGAAGCTTTCACTAATTAAACATACAAGGAACGATGAGAAATGATTCTAGAAAGTGCTATGCTGCATATTACCAAGGGGAATGAATCAGCATTTGAACTGGATTTTGCAAAGGCATCGTCCATTATTTCAAATATGCGTGGGTATATTAGTCATGAACTATATAAGTGTATGGAGACCGATCATCAGTATTTGCTGCTAGTCCGCTGGGAAACGCTCGAGGATCATACAATAGGGTTCAGAGGTTCGGAAGGTTACCTGGAATGGAAACAATTACTTCATCACTACTATGATCCTTTTCCAAAAGTAGAGCATTTCGAGCAAGTTCATTTGTAAACGATAACAGAATGATCAAAATTTCATTTAATCTTATTGCACCAAGGGGGAACAGATATGGAGTTCATCATCCGTCCGCTGCTGAAGGAAGAGGCTGTACCTTATGAGATCCTACTTCTTGCTGACCCGTCTAAAGCTGTGGTAGATGAATATATAGATCGTGGACAGGTTAGTGTAGCACTTGTCCAGGATGAGCCTAGGGGGATCGTGGTCTTGCTTCATACAAGGCCAGAAACCTATGAAATTGTAAATCTTGCAGTAGAAGAACAATGGCAGGGCAAGGGGCTCGGGAAAGCGTTACTTAGATATGCAGTTCAGCAAGCGAAGGATCAAGGAGCTAAAACAGTTGAAATTGGCACAGGCAATTCCAGTCTGGATCAACTGGGATTTTATCAGCGGGAAGGATTTCGAATTACCGGAATTGACCGTGATTTTTTTGTAAGACATTATAGCGAGCCGATTGTGGAGAATGGTATACCTTGCGTGGATATGCTTCGTCTGTCCAAGGAGGTGTAGCGTTATATTTATTTCTATATTAATTATTATTGGTGTTAGACAATTGAAACAACGGGATGATCAGATATGAAAAAAGCCATCTTATCCAAATAGGACAAGATGGCTTTTTATTTACACTTAAACATCAGGTATTTCAATAGTGACTTCTTGCTTGGCTGCCGAGGAACGAAGGACCCCGTCAATAATAGCCTGGTTGTATAAAATTTGTTCACCCGGAATGGGCGCTGGTAAACGTTCCTGAATCGCTCTTGCATAATCAAAAATTTTGGCATGGAACAGATTGATCTGGTGGTGCTGGATCGGAAGTGGGCTTTCTGTATGATGACCGGCAATATCATGGTATAGGGTCATACTGCCTACTCTGCCCTCCCATCCGCCGCTCCACGGTCCGCTTCCAGCAGGAGTGACTTTAAGTCCCGCATCAGTGCCTAGGAACATGGTGGGTCCAAGTGTATCCATATGCATAGCCCAGGAGATTTTGTAGCTGAGCAAGATATCGCCCTCCAGCCGTACCATAGCTGCTCCAAAATCTTCTACGTTAAACATATTCGCTTCAGGATGATACTTCGGATTGGTACCGAAATAATTGGAGGTATAGGCTGACACCGTAAGCGGCTTCGGATATCCTAGTGCATGAAGGACCATATCAAGAGAATAGCAGCCAATATCCGCCATAGCTCCTGCACCCGCGAGATCTTTTCTTATAAAAGTACCTCCTGGCATACCGCGTCTGCGGCCACCACCTGCTTCAGCAAAATATACTTTTCCAAGCTGACCGTCCTGTATCAGACTACGAATTGCCTGCATGTTTGGATCATACCGTGGTTGAAATCCGACAGAAAGCATCTTCCCAGTCCGTTTTGCGGTTTCCACCATTTCAATCCCTTGATCAAGGGTAACTGACATCGGTTTTTCCACCAAGACATGTTTACCTGCATTAAGAGAATCGATAGTAATACTGTGATGTGAGAAGTTAGGTGTACAGATACTGACCCCATCCAGATCCAGTTCGAGCAGGTGGAGATGATCATCATAAGCTTTAGCCATGGGAAGATTGGTCTGATTTATGAATAAGGATGCCTTTCCAGGGATAATGTCCGCGACAGCTACAACTTCGACATAATCAAGTTGTTTGTATGCCTCCGCATGAGCTCTTGCAATACCGCCGCTTCCGATGATTCCGATTTTTATTGTGCGTTCCAAGCATCATTCCTCCTTTGATTGAGACGATTGAATGAATTTATGTCTTGCTTTATGGTTACCACATTGAGGGAGAATGAAACTAAGGTTTCCCAGTTTAGATTCAACTTAACTTCATTACGTTTGCGACGAAAACGGAAAAAGTCAATACAGTTCCGGCTTAAAAGCCTTTACAGATTGAAATAAGTGCGATTATAGTAAAATTTATACATAAAATAAGGGAATGAGTGATTACATGCTTCGCCGATTCTTTTCGTACTACAAGCCATACAAACCACTGTTTATTCTTGATTTCGTATGTGCTGTCATTGCAGGCTTAATGGAGCTAGGTTTTCCGCTCGCAGTAAACTACGTTGTAGATAAACTACTGCCGAGCGGTGACTTTGAAACTATTTTATACGCTTGTACAGGGCTCCTGACCATCTATATCATTACTGCTTTTCTTCATTTTGTAGTAACGTACTGGGGACATATGCTCGGTATAAACATTGAGACGGATATGCGCAGCCGGATGTTTGATCATATTCAAAAGCTGTCATTTCGTTTCTTTGATAACAATAAGACAGGTAATTTGATGTCCCGAATTACGAATGATCTAATGGAGATCGGGGAGATGGCCCACCACGGCCCTGAAGATTTATTTATCGCGGTGATGACATTAATTGGGGCTTTCGTTTTGATGCTGAATATTAACTGGAAGCTAGCGGTGATGACCTTCATTATTGTTCCTGTCGTCATTTGGCTGGCACTATATTTCAATACAAAAATGACCAAGGCATTTCACAAAATGTACGGCAATATTGCTACCTTCAACTCCCGAGTTGAGAATACGGTTGGTGGTATTCGCGTGGTTCAAGCATTTGCCAACGAAGGGTTTGAGAAGGAACGTTTTTCGAAAGACAACGGTGAGTTCCGACTTACCAAATTGTTTAGCTACAAAATCATGGCTCAGAATATTACGATCAGCTACATGCTGACTCGTAGCATTAATCTGTTTGTTCTGATCTGCGGTGCCTGGTTTATTATGCAAGGAGAACTTACTTCAGGTCAATTTATTGCCTTCTTGTTGTTAACCAATGTATTCTTTCGCCCTATCGATAAAATTAATGCCATCATCGAGAGTTATCCTAAGGGGATTGCCGGTTTCCAGAGATATCTGGAACTGATGGATACGGAACCGGATGTTAAGGATCGTGAAGACGCGGTAAAAGCTCCTGAATTTCATGGAGATATTGAGTACAAAAACGTATCCTTTGCCTATGATGAACAATCCCAAGTTCTATCTGGGATCAATCTTAAGATTCGTGCGGGAGAGACGGTTGCCTTTGTAGGACCCTCAGGTGCGGGCAAAACGACGATATGCAGTTTGCTTCCAAGATTCTATGAGGCAACACATGGATCAATCTCTATCGATGGAATGGATACGACTCGTATGACGCTAGCTTCCCTCCGTAAGCAAATTGGTATCGTGCAGCAGGATGTCTTCCTTTTCTCGGGGACGATTAGGGAAAATATTGCATACGGTAATCTTGATGCCGATGATAACGAAATCTGGAGAGCAGCTCAACATGCAGAGCTGGCAGATACGATTCATCGAATGCCGGAAGGGCTGGATACGGTAATTGGCGAGCGAGGAGTGAAATTGTCGGGGGGGCAGAAGCAGCGACTGGCTATTGCTCGTATGTTTTTGAAGAACCCGAAAATTCTTATTCTGGATGAGGCTACTTCGGCACTCGATACAGAAACAGAGGCTGCTATACAAGAATCATTAACAGAACTTTCCGAAGGAAGAACTACGCTTGTCATTGCTCACCGTCTTGCGACGATCAAGAACGCAGACCGAATTGTCGTTGTAACGGCCAATGGAATTGAAGAGCAGGGATCACATGAAGAACTTCTTCATAGGAATGGTGCATACAGTAGACTCTACACGGCTCAATTTGGTCAACAGCTGCAAGTATAAATTACATTGAAATCGTGAAAAGTGGATTAATACAAAGGATAAATAAAGCCTCTTCAATAATAAGAGGCTTTATTTTTTGTTTTCTGACGCGTATTTTGGTAGTATTTATATTTGGTGCTTATGTATCTAATTTAGATTCATCTAAAAAATGCATCGATTACCTTTAAAATTGGAAATGCTCTTCGCTGCAAATGTTTATAGAATAAGATTAGAAAATAAAACCATCCATTTTGGATAGGCCGAGAAATTAAATGAGGTGACCGCCTGGGGCGAACATGAACATCCAGATTACATCTGCTTTATGAAAATAAGAAACTCGCTGAGTTTGTATTGCGAGAGCCCGTAATTCATGACTTTGTAGCAATGTAAAATAAGATGAGAATGACCGAAGAGCGATTCATTATTGAGTAGGCATGCGAAGATGAAGAAAACATCGATTTACATGTCAAGATTCTCTTATTTTATTTAGGCTGATTCATATTCATTTAATATTAACTATTTATAATACGTTTTAATTGAGTGTATTTCATATGGTATTCCGTCCTGGAACAATCCAAAATAATTGACGGAGGGAACATTTCATGGCTAACGAAGATGGCAGTATGCAAAGCCCTTGGAAAGCTTATTACGGACCTAACATGGGTTATGTTCAAGAACAGTACGAACTTTATACAGTAAATCCGGATTCAGTCGATGCTGAGTACCGCACGCTTTTTCAGCAGTGGGGCCCACCTCCTGTAGAAGAGCTAACAAGTTCTAAAGAGTCTGGGAGTACAATTGCTTCCGGAGTAGCAGACATTCATCTTTTACAGAAAGCGGTTACAGCGGGGAAGCTCGTTCAAAATATTCGCAGATTTGGTCACTTAAAAGCGGATATTGATCCTCTTGGCATAAGTGAGGAAGTAAATACAAATCTTCTTTCTCCTGAGCAACTTGGACTCAGCGAACAAGATTTACGATCATTGCCTGCTTCTATTATTTGGGAGAATGCAGATGCGACCACAAAAACAGCTTTGGACGCTATTGCGCGTCTGAATGAATTATATACAGGTCCGATTGCCTTTGAATTTTCTCATATTCAGGATGAAGAAGAACGTAAGTGGCTTAATGAATATATTGAGTCTGGAAAAGTACAGGCAGAGCTAACAGAAGAAGAACGAAAAGCGCTATTGAAACGTTTGGTGCAAGTGGAACAGTTTGAACAATTTTTGCACAAGACTTTTGTAGGTCAGAAGTGGTTCTCTATTGAAGGGAATGACATGCTTGTTCCGATGCTGGATTCCTTCATTGAAACGATGACTGATGCTGGTTCAAGCCATATTTTAATGGGTATGGCACATCGGGGGCGTCTGAATGTACTTGCACATGTTCTTGGGAAACCTTATGGTAAAATCTTTTCCAAATTCCATCACGCAGTGAACAAGGATCTTGTCCCTTCAGAATCATCTTCAGGTGTTAACTACGGTTGGACTGGAGATGTGAAATATCATTTAGGAGCTACTCGTTATGTCAAAAATGGCGAGACTGTTCAAGCCAAAATCACGATGGCAAATAACCCGAGTCATTTAGAGTATGTAAACCCGGTTGTTCAAGGTTTTGCTCGTGCTGCTCAGGAAGATCGTCGTGAGTCTGGTTATCCTAAACAGGATGTATCCAAAGCTGCTACGATTTTGATGCATGGTGACGCTGCATTCCCTGGTGAAGGTATCGTGGCTGAGACTTTGAATTTCAAAGCACTGAAGGGATACCAGAATGGTGGAACTCTTCATGTTATCGTAAATAACCGCGTCGGATTCACGACGGACAGCGATGATTCGCGATCCACGCTTTATTCTAGCGATCTAGCTAAAGGATATGAAATTCCGATTGTACATGTCAATGCGGATGAACCGGAAGCATGTATTGCTGCAATGAAACTAGCATCGGAATACCGCAATCGTTTTAAGAAAGACTTTTTAGTAGATCTGATTGGTTACCGTCGTTACGGTCACAACGAGACAGATGATCCGGAAACGACACAACCTGTTGTCTATGCAAAAGTTAAAAAGCACGCTCTTGTAACGGAAATCTATTCGGAGCGTCTTGTTAAGAAAGGACTTGCATCAGATCTTCTGGCACGGTATCGTGCTGAAGCTCAGAATGTCCTGAAACAGGCATACGAAGAAGTGAAGCAAGGGAACGTAAGTCATGAAGAAGTTCATGACAAAGTTGATGCTGGTAGCAAACAGCTGGATAAACCAGAAAGAATGACGAGCACTACGACTGCGGTACCTATAGAGAAACTTCGTGAAATAAATGCGGAACTATTAAAATGGCCGGAAGGCTTCAAAGTATATCCGAAATTGCAAAGAATTTTGCAACGTCGTCTGAATGCACTGGACGAAGGAGAAAAAGTAGATTGGAGTTTGGCTGAAACACTTGCATTTGCATCCATTCTTACCGACGGTAAGCCAATTCGGATGACGGGTCAAGATGCACAGCGTGCAACCTTTGCACATCGTAATCTTGTGCTTCATGATGCAGAGACGGGTGAAGAGTACAATTTGCTTCATCGTCTGCCGCAAGCCAAAGCTTCCTTTGCTCTTCATAACAGTCCTTTGTCAGAAGAATCTGTTGTTGGTTTTGAGTATGGTTATAATGTGTATTCACCAGAGACATTGGTAATCTGGGAGGCACAATTCGGTGATTTTGCTAACTGTGCTCAAGTTATCTTTGATCAGTTTGTATCTTCTGGCCGTTCGAAATGGTCCCAGAATTCAAGCCTGGTGATGTTGCTCCCTCATGCTAGTGAAGGGCAAGGACCTGAGCATACGAGTGCAAGACTGGAACGTTTCCTGCAAATGTGCGCGGATGATAACTGGATTGTTGCGAATCTTTCAAGTAGTGCGCAATATTTCCATCTGCTACGTCGGCAGGCTGCATTAACAGAAACGGATGATGCTAGACCGCTTGTGTTAATGTCGCCAAAGAGTCTTATCCGTAATCCTAGAGTGGCATCACCAGCGAGTCTGCTTAGCCAAGGTAGCTTCCAGACTGTAATGGAACAGCCTAACCTAGGCGTTCAATCAGACCGTGTTGAGCGTGTCCTCTTATGTAGTGGTAAGATTGCTATTGACCTGGAAGAAGCCATTGAGAAGGATAAGGAACAAGACTGGTCTTGGCTCCACATTATCCGAGTAGAACAATTATATCCTTTCCCTGAACAGGAAATTAAACGTATTCTAGCTAGATTCCGCAACCTGAAACAATTAGTATGGACTCAGGAAGAGCCTAAAAATATGGGAGCTTGGACTTATATGGAACCTAGACTGCGTGCTCTTGCTCCAGAAGGCACCAAGGTAGAATATGCAGGACGTGTTGAGCGTTCAAGCCCGGCAACGGGATTCCAGCATGTCCATATACAAGAACAACAGCAAATTTTGGCTAAAGTATTAAAACAAAATTCGAAGAAAAACATTCCACTGGGGAGGTAGCTTGCTGTGAGCGAAATTAAAGTACCGGCTATGGGAGAATCCATCACGGAAGGGACAATATCCAGATGGGTCGTTAAAGAAGGAGATTCTGTAAGTCAAGGGGATGTACTTCTAGAAGTTGAAACAGATAAGGTAAACATCGAAATTAGTGCAGAAGAGAGTGGTGTGATCACCAGTATCTTGCATCAGGAAGGAGATACGGTGCAAATTGGGGAAGCAATTGCGTTGCTTGAAGCGGGTGCAGGTGCTAAAGAATCAGCGGCAACTTCAGCACCAGCTCCCGAAGCTCCGGCTCCAGCAGCTCCAGCGCCAACACAAGCTCCTGTGAAAAGTGAGCAAAAGGATGTTGGCGGAGAGAATGGAAGCCCGAAAGCTTCGCCATCTGCACGCAAACTCGCTCGTGAACGCGGTATTGATCTTGATCAGGTACAGGGTCGCGATCCTATCGGACGCATTTACCAAGACGATGTGAAATCTCACGGTTCGGTGCCAGCAGCTCCTGCAGCAGCTCCTAGTAAACCAGCTAGTGCTCCAGCAGCTCCAAAAGAACAAGCAAGCTTTAGTAAACCAGTAGATCGTCAAAAAATGTCTCGCCGTCGTGCGACCATTGCGAAGAGACTTGTAGAAGCACAGCAAACGGCTGCGATGCTGACTACATTTAATGAAGTAGACATGACTGCTATACTGGATGTCCGCAAACGTCGTAAAGACAAATTTAAAGAAAAGCATGATGTAGGTCTCGGATTCATGTCTTTCTTTACAAAAGCTGTTGTTGGTGCTCTTAAGCAGTATCCAACCGTCAACGCGGAAATTGATGGCGATGATATCATTCTTAAGAAATTCTACGACATCGGTATTGCGGTATCTGCGAAAGAAGGACTTGTTGTCCCTGTCGTTCGCGATGCGGATCGTTTAAGCTTTGCTGAAATTGAGCGTAACATCGGGGAACTAGCTTCTAAAGCTCGCACGAACACATTGTCGCTGAACGAGTTGCAAGGAGGAACATTTACGATTACCAATGGTGGCGTATTTGGATCTCTCCTGTCTACACCAATTCTAAACGCTCCTCAAGTCGGTATCCTGGGCATGCATAAGATTCAAGTACGTCCTGTAGCTATTGATGATGAGCGTATGGAGAATCGTCCAATGATGTACATTGCGCTTTCTTATGATCACCGAATTATTGATGGTAGCGAAGCGGTGCGCTTCCTTGTAGCAGTGAAAGAGCTGTTAGAAGATCCTGAATCACTGTTGCTCGAAGGATAATTCTAATAAATATAGAATAAAAAGAAGGACAGGCGTGCATATCACTTGCAAAGTCGTGTCCTTCTTTTTTTATTATTCGACCGAGGAGGAGAAACTTAATGATGACAATTGAGGATTTAAGATACCCGATTGGACAGGAAAAACTAGATCCTGTTAATGATGCTAATCTTAAAGAGTGGATTCAAAATATAAACTTGCTTCCTCAGAAGCTCAAAGAGGCTGTGAATAATTTGTCTGAGGAGCAATTAAACACCCCTTACCGTCCAGATGGGTGGAACGTAAGGCAAGTCGTTCATCATGTCGCAGACAGCCATATGAACTGTTTCATAAGGTTTAAACTTGCTTTGACGGAAAACAATCCAACAATACGACCTTATGAGGAAACATTGTGGGCAGAACTACCTGATGCTAAAAGTGAACCCATTGATTCTTCTTTAAACATTATTGAAGGGCTTCATACACGATGGATCATTTTGTTGAATTCGTTAATGCCTGAAGATTTTAATCGGACATTCTATCATCCTGGTTCACAGAAGACCTTAACACTAGGAGAATGTGTTCGCCTTTATTCCTGGCACAGTCTTCACCATACTTCCCATATTACGTCTTTGAGGGAACGAATGAATTGGCAGATGTAGAACATGTGGAAATAAGAAAAAGCCTTGTTTGGCGATTTGAATGATGAGTTCAATGGCCAGCAAGGCTTTTTCTTGAATTATTCAGAGGTAGGCATATGACGAAGAAGCCAATCCGCAACATGCTCTTCTACTTCTTTACGATTGATTTCGTGAAGCATCTCGTGTCGTCCTTCGGGGTAAATTCGGTACTCCAAATCCTTTATCTCAAGGTTCTTATACATTTCCACCAGATTAAGGACTCCTTTGCCATTCATGCCAACGGGATCCTTCCCACCGGAAAAGATATATACGGGTTTATCTTTAGGGATGTTAGCCAAATGATGAGGAAGATGAATTTCCATGAGCAGTTCGAAAAATCCTCGATAGAAACGAGCAGTACATAGCGAGCCGCATAGCGGATCATCTATAAACTTCTTTACTTCATGTACGTCGTTTGATAACCAGTCAAACGGAGTGACAGCAGGGCGGAAAGATCGGTTAAATCCACCAAATACAACTGCATTCAGAAGTAGACTGCGATGTTCCTGACCTTGCATAACGCTTTGAAGGAGAGCGATACGCTGACCAAAACCTAAAAGCCCTCTTTTTCCATTCGTACCGGATAAAATATAACCCTCATAAATATGAGGTCCTTCATACATCAATTTTTGTGTGAGAAATGACCCCATACTATGTCCTAGTAAGAAGACGGGCAATCCGGGATGTTCTTTTTGTATGAGCTCACCCAGTTCACCCATATCTTTGGTCATCCACTTGAAGGCATCGGGTCCACCATCTCCTAACATCCCTTGATCTATGGCGGTTTTTCCGTGTCCGCGATGATCATTGGCGTAAATGATGAACCCGTGTTTGGTCAAGCAATCGGCCAGCTCTTCATAACGCTTTGCTGTCTCAGACATTCCATGCGCAATCTGTACAATCCCCTTAACTGGCACTTCATCTTCTGGAGTCCAGCGGTAGACAAAGATATTGACTTCGTCACTATCCAGCATTTGAAAAGTGTATTCCTGCATGACCCATTTCTCCTTCCAAGGTGAATGAAAATAGGATTTATATATTAGGGAAGATAAGACCGCAATACGGTTGTATTACCTTCAAGTTTGTAACTTCCAAGGTTAGAAGGGAGTAGGTAACATTGACCTGCTTCCAAATCAAGGCTAGAATTATCTCCATTTTCGCCCCAGATTAATTGACCGGATCCTTCACAAATAACGAGGATTGTAAAGCTATCTTCGCTTGTAGTGAGGTTCCAAGAACCCGACACGATTCCTTTTTCAACGACAAAATAAGGGCAAGAAGCAAGGGTCAGCCATTCACCTGGAACCGCCTGATTTGTCTTCATAGAAGTAGCACCCGTATTCTTGAACACGGTTACGTTAAGTGAATCTTCAACATGAAGTTCACGAGGTTTGCCATCTAGACCAGGACGATTATAATCAAAAATCCGGTAAGTTGTATCCGAGTTTTGTTGGATTTCAGCAACTACGACACCTGCACATAATGCATGAACGGTACCCGCCGGGATAAAAAAGGAATCACCAGCCTCAACGGACACTTCTTGTAGTGTATCCATAACGGTACCATTTTCCAGTGCATCACGGAGCTCATCATGAGTTACATTTTCCTTTAATCCGTAAATAATCTTAGCATCCGGTTTTGCATCAAGGACATACCACATTTCCGTTTTGCCAAGTTCTCCTTTTGGAAGACCAGCATAATCATCGGTTGGATGAACCTGGATGGATAGATCATCATTACAGTCCAGCAGCTTGATCAGCAGGGGGAATCGGCCGCCTTGTTCTGATACGCCTTTCGTTCCAAGCCAATTTCGACCATAGGTTTCTCTTATTTCGTCAAGACCAGAGCCAGCTAAATCTCCGTTAAGCACTTTCGTTGTCCCATTCGGATGGTCAGCTATCATCCATCCTTCACCAATATGTCCTTCAGGAATCGCAAGGCCAAATTGTTCTAAAGCACGACCGCCCCATACTCTTTCTTTAAATTCGGGCTGAAATTGCAACGGATAAGGTTTTTGCATGATTATTCTCTCCTTAAGATATGATATTAGTCGCTTTGTTACCCACTTAAATTTTGTTATTTCTTCTCAATTGCAATGAGATAGGGGGAAGTAGCACGCTGTAACTGCCTGTATGTAACTGCTTGTCCAATCTTAACTGGAAGTTTGCTTGCCCATTCACTGACAGCATGAGCTTCTTCGTCTCCACCTTTATGACCAGGATATAAGACAACGGTCAAAATTCCTTTTGGTCTAAGTAAATCAAGGGATGCTTCCAGAGCCGTAATCGTGGTATCTGTAAGCGTAATAACAGAAGGATCAGCTTGATCCACCGGCAAATATCCGAGATTGAACATGACGGCTCCTATGTGCCCATGTAAGTGAGAGGGGATATAAGATTTCATATCCCCATGGCTTTTTTGTAACAAAGTGACTGGTGCAAGTGTTGCTTGATCGGCAACCCCCGCAAATCTGCTGTCAGCGAGCTTCAGGGCTTGCTCCTGGATATCGAATCCATAAATATGACCCTTTGCCCCAACGGTACGTGCCAGGAATAAAGTATCTGCTCCTGTACCGACCGTCGCATCAATAGCTGTGTCCCCATAGCGCAGCCTGTCCGCTGTCCAATTATGTGCACAACTTAGAACAGAAAGGAAGCCCATATTAAGAATTCCTCCAGTATTTCCCTTGCCAAGTATTACGAGCTTTTAGCTCTGCGTCAATACCATTTAATACTTCCCATTTTTTTTGGGACCACATAGGACCGATCAAAAGATCTCTTGGAGCATCTCCAGTCAGTCGGTGGACTATCATTTCTGGTGGCAAAATTTCAAGTGAATCAACAATGAGCTTTACATATTCGTCTTGTTCAAGGAAACGAAGTAGACCTGCTTCATATTGTTTGACCATCGGTGTCTTACGCATCAAATGAAGGAGGTGAATTTTTATCCCTTGGACATCCATGTTTGCTACGGCACGAGTTGTATCTAGCATCATTTCATGTGTCTCTTGTGGAAGTCCATGAATGATATGCGTGCATACCCGAATATTGTGTTTTCTGAGTTTTGCTACTGCGTCTTCATAACATTTCGTATCATGCGCCCGATTAATGAGCTGAGATGTAGATTCGTGAATTGTCTGAAGCCCCATCTCTATCCAGAGGTAGGTGCGTTCATTGAGCTCAGCAAGATATTCTACGACGTCATCAGGTAAGCAATCCGGGCGCGTTGCAATGGATAAGCCAACCACGCCAGGCTGTTGTAAGATGACTTCATAATACTCACGAAGCTGTTCTACGGGAGCATAAGTATTGGTGTAGGCCTGAAAATATCCAATGTATTTAGCATTCGGCCACTTTTGATGCTGGCGATCACGAATGGTATCAAATTGGGTAACCAAATCGTTTCTTCTCGATCCAGCAAAGTCGCCGGAACCTCTTGCACTGCAAAAAGTACATCCGCCTTTTGCAATTGAACCATCACGGTTTGGACAAGTAAAACCAGCATCAAGCATGACTTTAAATACTTTATTGTCAAATTGCTCCCGCATCTCATAGTTCCAAGTATGGAATCGTTTGTCTCCCCACTCCAGTGGTGAGGGTGCTATTGGTAAGTTCATTAAGGTGACTCCTTTATTAACTTTTTTCTGCTGTATATGAAAATTTACGTGATTTTTAGGTACAGATTCAGCTCAATCATAACTTTTCCTATTGTAACAAAAAGCTTTGTAAAAAGGGAATTCTCTCTATTTAAAAGGATAAAATTCACAGACAAATTTTAAAAATAAAGCGCTTACCTATTGAAAACCTTACACAGTAGTGTTATATTATAACTAAGGTCAGGACCTTGAAATTGTTGCTTACTATTCGCTAGAATTCATACTTTTTGTTCGTCTCGGCCATACTAATAATGAGGTGATTAACATGAATTCAATAAACAAAGCAGGACAAAACAAAGTCACGGTTGAGCTAACAGCGGATGAGGCACTAGCACTTACTGGAGTTAAATTTAATGGCAATCCTCAAGTGGAAGCCGTAGCTAAGAAAAAAATACGTAAAGCCTTCGAAAAGACGTTTGATTTTTCTACCCAAGATAAGGTAGACTATGAACTGTTAAAGTAGTTGGACCCCAATTCCAAATATATGAAAAAGGGATCATACTCCGTGCCATTTGGGTACAGCGTGTGATTCCTTTTTCTTTTATCTTTACTTTTTAGTGATATTTAGGCACAATTAATGCCGATGAATTTTTTTATATAACGGAGGAGAGACATGCGTTTAAGGGGCAGAAAAGGGATTCGTGAAAGTTTAGAGGAGCAACAGGACCTTGTTATTCTGAATCCTGCTGATTATAAAGGAAAATGGTCCGAGTTATTCGGTAATGACCGGCCAATCCACGTAGAGTTTGGTATGGGGAAAGGCCAGTTCATCAGTCAGATGAGCTATCGTAATAAGGATGTCAATTACATTGGAATCGATATGTATGATGAGCTCGTTCGTCGTGCAAGTGACAAGGCAAGACTGGTTTGGGAACCGGAAGGTGTAGAAACTCCTCCTAACCTGAAATTGGCACTGGCAAATATTGAAGATATCCTTGATGTTTTTGAGAAAGGCGAAGTCGAGCGGATCTATTTGAATTTCAGTGATCCATGGCCAAAATCAAAACACGCGAGAAGACGACTTACCCATCCGCGTTTTCTGGACAAGTATAAAGAAGTATTGAATAGTCTCGGTCAAATCCATTTCAAAACAGATTCCGAAACTCTTTTTGAGTTTTCACTGAATTCTTTTGCGGATTATGGTCTTCAGATGACCAATGTTTCCCTCAATTTGCACCGTGATGAGATCAATGAAGAACATGTGATGACAGAGTATGAGCAGAAGTTTATGGGTAAAGGAATGAATATTCACCGCGTAGAGGTTATTATTGGTGAGGAAGCATTGGCACAATACAATGAAACTCGTTTAAAAAAGTATCGTTTAACTGAAAATGCAAGCAAATAACTTTTGTTAATTCTTCGGAATATTTATTGGCTTGTCTTCATAATTTAAAAAGTAAACAAATAAAAGGTGCCTTCATGAAGGCACCTTTCTTGTTTCTACCATTTCTATAATGCTCTTTGCACTCTGCATGGGATGGAATTTTTCAATTTCCAGCACGTGGCGCTCTCTTTTTTCGACAATGGTTTCGTATTCGCTGAGAAGACGAGTCATCCATTTTTCGACAACTTCTAAAGTTGTTATCGGTTCTCCCAGACCTTGGTCCGTGAAATATAGACAATTTTCTTCTTCCTGACCAGGCAGGGGATTATGAAATAACATTGGAATTCCTTTTGCGAGTCCTTCGGAACAAGTCATTCCTCCAGGCTTCGTTACAAGTACGTCGGATACTTCCATCAGCTTGTCTATCTCTCTTGTAAAACCCATGATATGGATATTGGGCTTCTGATAGAGTGGATTTTGTTCCATGCTTGACCGAGCTTTGTCATTATTCCCGAGTACATAGATTAATTGAATATCTTGCTGCCACTTAGCAAGGTACTCATTCACAATTTCATCGGTCATGAGCCCCCAGCCGCCATCCATCACAAGTACAGTAGGCATATTTTTAAGCTTAAATTTGATGCGGATGTCATCACGACTTGGATGCTCCCAAAAATTAGGGTGAACGGGTATACCGGTCACCTGAATTTTATCCATTGGGACACCACGATCTATAAGCTTAAGTTTTACTTCTGAGGTAGAAACAAGATACCGATCGACTTCTGGACTGATCCAGGTACCATGAACATCATAGTCCGTGATGACGGTGCACAGCGGCACCTCTACTCCGAGCCTTTTCAGACGAGCTATAACTGCACTAGGGATCGGGTGAGTACAGACAATGATATCAGGTTTAAGCTGCCTTACAATGCTTCTCGTGTGCGTGTAAAACAGCCGATGCAGTGCGAGCGTTGCGAATCGATTAATAGGTTTTTTATACTGTTTTCGATACATAAGTGCAACAAGCTTGGGTTGTTTAGTAATTGTACTTTTGTAAGCATTTATAATGAAGGGCGCAACATGTGGGTTGAGAAAGCTCCCTAATTCAAGCACTTTCGTCTGCACATCAGATGAGAGTTTTCTTAAACTGCTCGAGAGCGCGTATGCTGCTTGAGTATGTCCTGCTCCGAAACCTTCAGATAATAACAACACTCTTTTTTTGGTCACTCTCAGCTCACCTGTTCCTTGCTCTTTGTTTTCTGTCATTCAAAGATACTAAACATTATGGCCAAAATGCAACCGTCCCGAATGCAACTGAAGTTCCAATGACTGCTCCGGCTAGAACGTCAGAAGGATAATGTAACCCGAGATAAATTCTTGAAAATCCGACAATACTCGCGATAGGCAGCAAAGCGATTGTCAAACCAGGCGCTATCATCATAAAAGGTACAGTGACTGAAAAGATTGCGGTAGTATGACCCGACGGAAAAGAATGATCTGACAAAGGATTGCGAAAAGTATTCGTACCTGGCATTGCAAGATAAGGTCTAATTCTTGGATAAAGTTTCTTTGCCGCAGCAACCGGAATATGGCTAATCGCTAAGGCTGCACAAGCCATATAACCAGCTTGCTTCCATGGTTCTGGTGCAAACAATGCAATGAGAAGAGAAACTGCTATTGTAAAAGTCGCCCCGCCCATATGAGTTAAGTAGTATAGCCGAAAATTCAGAAAACGGTTATGAAGACGTCCGTTAATCCACATAAAAATTTTCTGTTCAAATGCTTGTAGTCTTACGAAAAAACGGCTCATAATAGCATCCCCCTGCATCAATTGCGTCCACAATGAGTATTCACTTTTTAGTTTATCATATTTTTTAATGATATCCTTTTCAATAATAACCCATGTATACCTTACAAAAAAACAGTACTTTTGACTTTGCTTGAGAAAAAAATATAAAATGATTCAAGAGACCACTTCTTGTTTAAAAAAGTTAGAGTTTTGTTTAAACATTCTTTCTACTTTTTGCGTTTAAGATTTAGATCATATTCCTACATTTAGAAATAAATAAAAATGGAGTGTGAACGGATCAAATAAAAAACGTGTAAACGGATGAAAATAAGACCTAACTGCTATGAATGAAGGCTTGATGTAGTTCTTGTAGCGAAATTAGCCCAAAAGAACGCTTAATTGACATCATGCTGTCATTTGGGGATTTTGACAAAACATCAGAAAGCATACAAAATCGAGTAGGCAGTCAAGAATAGTGGTGAAGATATAAAAAATGAAACAAAAAGGGTCATGTACTGCAAAAAAAAGAATGTGCGTAAAAAAAGAGATGCTCACATTAAAGAGGGGGTAGCAGAGAACAAATGTTTAATACGATATTTGTAACGTTCCAAGTCATCTTGGCGTTTCTTGCTGTGTATCAGTTTAGTTTTTCTCTGTTCGGTTTGATTAAAAAGAAAAAGAAACAACAGTTTCCGCCGAACAAGTCATTTGCTGTTTTAGTTGCTGCTCACAACGAGGCACAAGTTATTGGAGCTTTGCTTGAGAATATGAAAAAGTTGGATTATCCGAAAGAGTTGTACGATGTCTTTGTTATCTGTGACAACTGTACGGACAATACCGCTGAAATTGTTAGAGCGCATGGAATGAATGCGTGTGTCAGAGTGAATCCAGATCAACGTGGTAAAGGGTATGCGATTGAATGGATGCTGAAGGAACTTTGGAGCATGCCTAGACAGTATGATGCCATTGTTATGTTTGACGCTGACAACCTTGCAGCTACTAACTTCTTGAAGGAAATGAATGATGACTTGAACCGCGGTGCTCGCGTAATTCAAGGATATATCGATACAAAGAATCCAGAAGATTCATGGATCACAGCTGCTTACGGTATTTCTTATTGGTACATTAACCGTCTGTGGCAGTTGTCTCGTCACAACCTGAATATGGCTAACTTTCTAGGTGGTACGGGAATGTGTTTTGAAAGCAAGTTGCTTAAAGATATGGGCTGGGGAGCAACATCCCTTGTAGAAGATCTTGAATTTACAATGCGTGCTGTTGAACGCGATGTATATCCAGTCTTCAACTACGATGCAAAGGTATTTGATGAGAAGCCACTCACATTTAAAGCATCTGCTAGACAACGTCTTCGTTGGATGCAAGGTCACTTTACGGTTGCAAGAAGATATTTCTTCCCGCTTATTTGGAAAAGTATCAAACAAGGCAGCCTTGTCAAATTTGACCTAGCTATCTATAGCGCGAACGTTTATGTAGTATTGCTGACTTTTATCATGACAGCAATCAGCTTGGTAGATATTACGCTGTTTAAAGGTCCGAACATTACGAACATCTATGGGTACTTGCCGATATGGCTAGGATTCTTGGCTATCCTTGCAAACGTCGTGACATTCTTGTTGTCTCTTGCACTGGAGAAGGTAAAGGTGAAGAAGGTATATACATCACTTATCTTGTTCCCGATTTACCTGTTATCTTGGTATCCAATAACGCTCTACGCGTTCTTTACTCAGAACAATAAACAATGGAGCCATACTCAGCACACTCGTGTTGTCCGCTTGGAAGAGATGCAAAGTAAACAAGGTTAAAATATAATTAGATTTATGCTTGACCATGTAAATGCATTGTGTTATAGTAATCAAGTGATTGTTTTGACGGAATCATAAGCAGAAGGTACGACTTCTCACCTGTTCGGCATGGAGCTGACTGGTACGATCCCAATGATTTATGAACTTGATTTTTCATGAAGAATTGTTGATTGTTCAGGGATGTCGGTAGCCTACCGGCATCCCTTTATTTTTCGTATGGTATCGATTACGACATGGAGGTGGACAGTTATTAGTAAAGAACACATGATTAATGATGAAATTCGCGCGAAGGAAGTTCGCTTGGTTGGAGCTGAAGGAGAGCAAATTGGTATTACGCCAATTCGCGAGGCATTGCAGATGGCTGCAGATCTCAACTTAGACTTGGTGAATGTAGCACCGCAGGCAAAACCGCCGGTATGTCGCATTATGGACTACGGTAAGTTCCGCTATGAGCAACAAAAGAAAGAAAAAGAAGCACGCAAGAATCAAAAGATTGTGGACATCAAGGAAGTGTGGTTCCGCTCTAACATTGAGGAACACGACTACCAAACAAAACTTCGCAATGTAGTTAAGTTCTTGAAGGACGGCGACAAAGTGAAGTGCTCCGTCCGCTTCCGCGGACGTGAAATCGCCCATGCGGATATTGGCCAAAAGATTTTGGAACGCGTTAAAGTAGAGGTTGCTGAAATTAGCAGCATCGAGCGCCAACCTAAACTGGAAGGTCGAAGCATGATTATGATTTTGGCTCCGAAAGCCTGAGCCAGTTAAACTTGGAGGAGGAAATACAAAATGCCTAAAATGAAAACTCACAGCAGTCTGAAGGGTCGTTTCAAAATTACTGGTACTGGTAAAGTGAAACGTTATAAAGCATACAGAAATCATTTGCTTTCCCACAAATCCAAACGCACAAAACGCGTTCTAGCTGGCAGCCCTGTTATGGCGCCTGGAGATGTTAAACGTTTGAAACAAGGTTTGGCTAACCTGAAATAGTCATGATTCCGATTTGCTGCATCGAAGCAGCAACTCAACTACTACACACTTATATTTTCTGGGAGGTCTTTTAATATGGCAAGAGTAAAGGGCGGATTCGTTGTTCGTCGTCGTCATAAAAAAGTATTGAAACTTGCTAAGGGTTATTTCGGTTCTAAACACCGTATTTTTAAAACAGCTAACGAACAAGTTATGAAATCGATGGTATACGCATACCGTGACCGTCGTACAACAAAACGTAACTTCCGTAAATTGTGGATCGTTCGTATCAACGCAGCAGCTCGCATGAACGGTTTGTCTTACAGCAAATTCATGCACGGTTTGAAACTCGCTGGAGTAGACATGAACCGTAAAATGCTCGCTGATCTTGCAGTAAATGATATTACTGCATTCAACTCTTTGGCTGTTGTAGCTAAAGAAAAAGTGAACGCATAAGTTTAATAACAGATTGCCGCCGGATTCGGCGGCTTTTTTATGGAAAGAACCTGGTTAATTGCATACATGAACTAGGTCTTCTGTCTTAACACTAGCAAGAATCTCTTTACATAGTCATTTGAATAGTACAAATAATACATGAAGAATCAGGTTGTAAAAGTTACTTATATGGTAAGAAAAGTAACATATATCTTACGTTAACGTGTTAAATTACGAAAGTAAAAACGTTTACATTCCTTTTTTTTCTTAAAATCTTTAAATTAAGTGATGAAATTGCTGGATTTTAAAAGGGGATGATTGTATAATCACTCCTAGTAGGACAGTCCTATTGAATTTCACAATTCGCTTAAACTGGCGATGTTTCGACGGCTTTTGATGTGAGACAAGCAGTGAAAGAAGTGAAAGATCAAGAAGGCAATATTTTAAGGGGGAACAATTCCAAGATGAAGAAAGTATTGAGTTTGTCTCTGAGCATGATCCTTGCAGCATCCGTTGTACTTGCCGGTTGCGGTAATGACAACAATTCCAATTCGCAAGGTAGCGGTGGAAACGAAGGAGCAGCAAAAACATCGGCGAAAATCGGTATGGTTACTGATGTTGGTGGCGTAAATGATAAATCCTTTAACCAATCTGCTTGGGAAGCTTTGGAAGCTGTTAAAACTGAATCAGGTGCAGAAGTTAAATATTTGCAAAGTAAATCGGACAGCGAATATAGCACAAACCTGAACGAGTTCGTACAAAACAAGTATGATCTGACTTGGGGAATTGGTTTCCAATTGGCAGAAGACATGAAAAAAGTAGCGGAACAAAATCCAGATGCACATTTGGCAATTATTGATAGTGTTGTTGATGCGCCTAACGTGAAGTCTGTTACTTTTGCAGAAGAACAGGGTTCTTACCTCGTAGGTGTTATTGCTGGTAAAATGACTAAAACAAACAAAGTTGGATTCGTAGGTGGAATGGATAGCCCACTTATTAAAAGATTCGAAGTTGGATTCAGAGAAGGCGTGAAAGCTGTCAATCCTGAAGCTAAATTCGTTCCAACTTACACAGGTAACTTCGATAAGCCCGACCAAGGTAAAACAGCAGCAGCTACCCTTTATAACGATGGCGTAGATATTATTTTCCATGCAGCTGGTGCAACTGGAACAGGCGTATTTAACGAAGGTCTTTCCCGTAAAAAATCAGGACAAGATGTTTGGGTAATTGGTGTAGATAAAGACCAATCTATCGAATTTGGTGACGAAATTACACTGACTTCCATGATTAAAAAAGTAGACGAAGCGGTTAAAAAAGTTTCCCTTGAAGTAGTAAACGGTACATTCAAAGGTGGAGTTGAAGAGCTTGACCTTGCTGATAACGGTGTAGGCGTGGCTGAAACATCTTCAGCTAACGTTCCTGAAGATGTGCTGAAACTCGTTGATGAGTACAAAGAAAAAATCATCAGCGGTGAAATTGTAGTTCCTAAAGAATAGTTGTTCATGTATTCTGTTTTCCTTGTGAAAATATGGATGCTATGTAAATAAGCGTAACGACAAGGCTGGTTATTAGAACTAGCCTTGTTGTCACGTCTAGGACCATTACTAATAAATTTCTATATAAGGGTGATCTCATGGGTGCAGCAACTCCTGTCGTAGAGTTAAAGCAAATTACTAAACGCTTCCCAGGCATTGTAGCCAACGACTCCATTAGCTTACAGCTGCACAAGGGTGAAATCCATGCGCTGCTAGGTGAGAATGGTGCCGGCAAATCAACGTTAATGAATATTGTATTCGGATTGTATCAGCCTGACGAAGGCAGCATTGAAGTGAATGGCAAGCCTGTATTGATTGATAGTCCAAATAAAGCGATTGAACTTGGAATTGGGATGGTCCATCAGCATTTCAAGCTGGTGCAACCTTTTACTGTAGCTGAGAATATTATACTGGGCTCCGAACCGAAAAAAGGGCTTGGTATTAACTATAAAAAGGCAGTAGCTGAGGTTAAACGGTTATCTGAGATGTATGGTCTACAAGTAAATCCGAATGCAAAAATTGAAGATATCTCCGTAGGAATGCAGCAACGCGTAGAGATTCTTAAAACACTTTATCGTGGTGCAGAAATTTTGATTTTTGACGAGCCTACAGCGGTACTGACTCCTCAGGAAATTTCTGAACTGCTCATCATCATGAAGAAACTGGTTGCTGAAGGAAAATCGATTATTCTGATTACTCATAAATTGAAAGAAATTATGGAAATATCAGATACGGTTACTATTATTCGCCGTGGTAAAGTAATTGATTCGGTGAAAACTTCTGAAACCTCTCCAAATGATCTTGCCGCCAAAATGGTTGGACGTGAAGTGACTTTCAAGGTTGATAAGAAAGAAGCTGAACCTAAAGAGATTGTTCTTGAAATTAGTGATCTAACTTCTAAAAACAAAGATCACATATCGGTCCTTAATCAATTGAATCTACAAGTGCGAGCTGGCGAAATTGTGGGTATTGCTGGAGTAGACGGTAATGGCCAAAGTGAATTGATTGAGGCTATTACGGGTCTGCGTAAAGTAGATTCTGGTAGTATCAAGTTAAATGGTAAAGAGATTAAAAATGAATCTCCGCGTAAAGTATCTGAGTCAGGTGTAGGCCATATTCCAGAAGACCGTCATAAACATGGGTTGGTATTGGACTTTTCCGTCAGTGAAAATATGGTATTGGAATCCTATTATAAAGCTCCATTTTCCAAAAATGGTTTTCTGAATTTCAAAGAAATAGACAAGCATACCGTGAAACTAGTGGAAGCTTTTGACGTTAGAACACCTAGCATTGAGACAAAATCGCGTTCCCTCTCTGGCGGTAATCAGCAAAAGGCTATTATTGCGAGAGAAGTTAACAAAAATCCTGATTTACTTATTGCAGCGCAGCCAACACGTGGTTTGGATGTTGGTGCAATTGAATTTGTACAGAAACAACTTATTGCCCAGCGTGATCAGGGTAAAGCTGTTCTTCTTATTTCTTTTGAGTTAGATGAAATTATGAATGTCTCTGACCGGATTGCTGTTATCTATGAAGGAAATATTGTTGGTGAAGTACTGCCAGAAGAAACTAATGACCAAGAACTTGGGCTTATGATGGCAGGCAGCATGAAGAAGAGAGGTGCAGCGGGTGAATAACGTACTAAAGTGGTTTACTAAAGACTCGTTTATATACCCTTTAGTGGCTATTATAATGGGTCTTGTCCTGGGTGCACTTGTTATGTTAATTGGTGGTTACAACCCAATAACGGCTTATGGCGCACTTATCGATAAAGTGTTTGGAAGTACTTACAATTTAGGTGAAGCCATCCGTGAGATGACTCCGCTTCTTATGACGGGTCTTGCTTTTGCTTTTGCATCCCGTGCAGGTTTGTTTAACATCGGGGCTGAAGGTCAGTTTATTGTAGGTATGACTGCAGCTACGTTTATTGGTATTAAATTTACTACTTTGCCGGCTCTTATCCATGCTCCTCTTGCACTGATTGCAGGAGCAGTTGCAGGTGGACTTTGGGCTGCAGTGGCTGGTTATCTCAAAGCTAAACGCGGTGTTAATGAAGTTATTACCAGTATCATGATGAACTGGATTGCCTTATATTTGGCGAATCTGGTAGTGAGACAATACTTACTTATGGCTGGTGAGAATCGTTCAGAACAAATTCAGCCTAGTGCATCTATTGCGATCGGATGGCTATCCGAGCTCATGAATAACTCACGAGTACACTGGGGAACATTGATTGCTCTGTTTGCAGCTGTGCTGTTCTATATTTTTATGTGGAAAACGAAGCAAGGTTTTGAACTTCGGGCAGTTGGTTTCAACCATCATGCTGCGGAATATGCAGGTATGAAAGTAAATAGTAATGTGGTAAAAGCCATGTTTATCAGCGGTTTGCTTGCTGGTCTTGGTGGAGCATTTCAAGTTCTCGGCGTATTCGGATATCAAACGGTCTTCCAAGGTTCACCGGGCATCGGATTTGATGGCATTGCAGTTGCGTTGATCGGTATGAATCATCCGTTTGGTGTTGTTTTAGGTGCCGTTTTATTTGGTGGCTTAACCTATGGTTCCTCCGGAATGAGCTTTGCGGCTGACGTTCCTCCGGAACTGATCCGAATCGTTATTGGTTCGATCATCTTCTTTATTGCTGCACAAGGGATTGTGCGCTGGGTACTTAAGCCCTTTAACTCCAAGCGCAAGAAAGAGAAGGTGTTGTAAAAATGGACTTCATAACCCTTTCTGGACAATTGATTAATACGACATTAGTTTTTGCAACAGCACTTGTATTTGCTGCTCTTGGCGGTATTTTCTCCGAACGTTCCGGGGTGACGAACCTCGGGATTGAGGGTTTCATGATCTTTGGTGCCTTTGCAGCGGGTGTAACAACTCATTATGCGCAAGAAGCGGGCATGTCTGGCGGAACAGCGGCACTCGTAGGGCTAGTTGCAGCTGCTGTATTCGGACTTGTGGTATCACTTATTCACGCGGTTGCTTCAATTACTTTCAAAGCAGACCAAATTATAAGTGGTATCGTAATTAACTTCTTGGCAGCAGGTAGCACTTTGTATATGGTGAAATTGCTATTTGATGGTTCTGGGGAGACTCCGCTCATTCAAGGGTTCACGAAGTGGAATCCTACTTTATTCGATGTGAAATTAGCGGAAATTCCGTTTTTTGGGAATGTGTTTATTAATCATTATCCAACTACATTTCTTGCTGTTTTGTTCGTTATTATCGCGTACTATTTCTTGTATAAAACGCCTTATGGACTCCGTCTTCGTTCTGTTGGAGAGCATCCAAGTGCGGCAGATACAATGGGGATTAACGTGACCAAATACAGATATGTTGCGGTTATGGTGAGTGGGGCTCTAGCTGCAATCGGTGGCGCAACACTGACTTTGACTACAACGGGCGTATTTTCTCACAATACGATTTCCGGGCAAGGATACATCGCTATTGCTGCCATGATCTTTGGTAAATGGAATCCAATCGGCGCGTTTGGTGCTGCCTTGTTCTTTGGATTGTCACAAGCCGTTCGGAACTATATCCAATTGTTCGAATGGGCTCAGGCTATTCCCCAGGAAATTATTTTCATGTTGCCTTATGTTCTTACGATTGTCGTTCTAGTAGCAGCGGTAGGTCGCTCTTCTGCACCAGCCGCGCTTGGACAACCTTACGATCCAGGTAAACGATAAGTTAATAGAATGGTCTATGTATGTAAAACCGAAGATGTACACAATGATGTGTACATCTTCGGTTTTTTTTGTACATGCAGGACATAGGAACAAGCAACCTTCGTGGTCTACGAATAGAATATTTTGAATTCTACTCAGAAGGAGGGAGAAAGATGAGTAAATCAGTGAGCGAAAATGAAGCTAAAAAATGGATCGGACAGGAAATTGTAGCCGTACGAAAAGATGGTACACAGGTGTCTGGTAAGCTAGTATCTGTGTCTGGAAATAAACTTATATTAGAACCAGTGGGCGGAAAAGAAGCTGGAACACGGGCAATAATTCCCTTAGTATTGTTTGATCTTCTGGCAATTGGTACTTTGCCTTTTGCAGGTGGCGGATTTGGTGGTCCATTCGGCGGAGGCGGATTTCCGGGCGGTTATAACGGAGGCGGCTATCCTGGAGGTGGTTATCCTGGTGGAGGATATGGCTATGGAGGAAAACCGGGCGGATACGGATTTGGACCCGGACCTGGCCCTGGCCCAGGACCCGGACCTGGGCCAGGTTTCGGCGGAGGCTACGGTTTTAAAAATAAATTTTTCTACTAAACTCTAATAATCATCTAAATTCTTTTCCATCTCATAACAACGGCCAATGTCAATATAACGGATCATTTTGTATCCTGATTTTTGGTAAAATTGAACCGCTTTGTTGTTCCCCTCATCCACCATAACTTTAGATTTTTTACAACCCCGGGATATTCCGAAATGTTCTGCTTTAAGCAAAAGTTCCTTACCATGTTGTTTCCGCTGTTGCTTAGGTGAGACTGCCATCATGTCAATATAAAGCAGGTTACCGTGCATCATAAAGTGTACAAATCCGAATAAATTAGATTCATAGGTGGAAGAAGATACTAGTGTAATCCCTCTGGATAATCTCAGGGGGATTTCAACAATAACTTGATCTATGTCCTGCTTGCTCATGTGTGACAGAGGGACCAGCTGCGTTTTAATGAGTTCCATGATAGCGGTGTCATCCTGCTTAGGTCTCCGATTTCGGATCATGGAAAAAACCTCCTTTGGAGCAAGCTCAAATGATGAAATAGTATATGTTTACACAGCTTGGTCATGTTCTATTTTTTAGGTGAAAACAGTTGATACAGCAAGGATTGTCCAGAATCTGTAAGACATTAGAAAAATAAAGTGTTGACTATTTCCATAAATGAATCATATAATGTTCCTAACATTTAACCGCTATAGTTTATCGGCAATGATGAGGACGAAGTTGTAAGGGCGCTTATGCTCAGAGAGTGGACGGAATTTGCTGCAAGCTCCACCGTAATCCCTTATATACGAGCTCACCTCGGAGCTGTTTTCCTGAAAGGCATTTGCTTATTAGGGAAAATCGTATGTCTACGTTACAGACGTCAGGTAAGAAGAATGGGGTGGTTTATTTACCTTACAATTCTTCTACTTGCTAAGGTCAGATTCTGTGAGGAATCAGACAAAGCTGGGTGGTACCACGGAAGAATCAACCTTTCGTCCCTTGCGAGGCACATATTGTGTCCGCCAGAGACGAAAGGTTTTTTTGTTTTCTAGTATGTTAGTTCAATGTAATCCTTTAGAAGGGGGAGATCTTAGAGTGAATGCACATAATCCTGAAATGCGGTCAACGGATCAACTACGTGAGAAATGGATGAAACCGGAAGTCATTACCGGTTCGGATATCTTGCTACGAAGCTTACTCCTTGAAGGTGTTGAGTGTGTGTTTGGTTATCCGGGCGGCGCTGTACTGTATATTTATGACGCGATGTATGGATTCGAAGATTTCAAACATCTCCTTACACGTCATGAGCAAGGCGCTATCCATGCGGCAGATGGGTATGCTCGTGCAAGTGGAAAAGTGGGGGTATGTATTGCTACGTCGGGTCCCGGTGCAACAAACCTGGTTACTGGAATTGCAACTGCATTCATGGATTCAGTACCACTTGTTGTCATCACAGGAAATGTTATCTCCAGTCTGATCGGCACGGATGCTTTCCAAGAGGCAGATATTACTGGGATTACAATGCCAATTACCAAACACAGTTATCTGGTACGAGATGTAGAAGATTTGCCTCGAGTTATTCACGAAGCATTCCACATAGCAAACACAGGTCGAAAAGGTCCAGTACTCATTGATATTCCTAAAGATATCTCTTCGGCGAAGACTCTTTTCAAACCACAAGTTGAACCTGTACAGATGCGAGCTTACAATCCCAAAGTGATTCCAAACCGGATTCAGTTGGAAAAACTTCATCAAGCAATTCAGGAAGCAGAACGTCCAGTCATTCTCGCTGGAGGTGGAGTCGTTTATTCCGGAGGGCATGAGGCGCTTTACGAGTTTGTCAATCAAACAGAAATTCCGATTACGACAACCCTTCTTGGATTGGGCGGCTTCCCAAGCGGACATGAATTATGGATGGGGATGCCTGGAATGCATGGAACATACACTGCGAATCATGCCATTCAACAAGCAGATTTGCTGATCAATATTGGTGCAAGATTTGACGACCGTGTAACTGGGAAGTTAGATGGGTTTGCACCGAAAGCGAAAATTGTTCACATTGATATTGATCCAGCTGAAATTGGTAAAAACGTTGCTACAGATATTCCGATTGTAGGTGACGTAAAAACAGTTCTGGAAATCCTTAATCAAGATGCAGCACGTGCTGATAAAGCAGATGCTTGGCGGGGACAGATCAAGGACTGGAAAGGCGAGCGACTATATCATTACAAAGATTCAGAAGAAGTCCTGAAACCACAATGGGTTATTGAAATGTTGAACGACACTACAAAAGGCAGCGCAATCGTAACGACAGATGTAGGTCAACATCAGATGTGGGCAGCTCAGTATTATAAGTTTAATCAGCCCCGTTCATTTGTTACATCTGGTGGGCTTGGTACGATGGGATTTGGATTCCCTTCTGCAATTGGTGCTCAGATGGCTCATCCTGATCGGTTGGTCATTTCCATCAATGGTGATGGTGGAATGCAAATGTGCTCCCAAGAGCTTGCTATTTGTGCAATCAACAATATTCCGGTTAAGATTATTGTTATTAATAATCAGGTACTCGGCATGGTAAGACAATGGCAGGAACTGATTTACGATAATCGTTTTAGTCATATTGATCTTTCGGGAAGCCCTGATTTCGTTAAATTGGCTGAGGCATATGGTGTAAAAGGTCTCCGTGCTTCGAATAAAGAAGAAGCTAAGGAAGCATGGGAAGAAGCAATGAATACCAATGGTCCTGTACTTGTTGAATTTGTAGTAAGTAAGGATGAGAACGTATATCCGATGGTAATGCAGGGTTCGACAATTGATCAAATGCTGATGGGAGATGCATAAATCATGAATAGACATACGATTGCCGTGCTGGTAAACGATCAGCCAGGAGTACTTCAACGGGTATCAGGTCTGTTCGGTCGCCGTGGATTTAACATCGAAAGTATAACCGTAGGTCAATCAGAAGAAGTCGGTTTATCTCGAATGGTCATTGTAACGCTTGGAGATGAAAAGTTACTTGAGCAAATCGAAAAACAGTTATATAAATTAATTGATGTAATAAAAGTAGTTAATCTTAGCTCTAATCCTATGGTAGGACGCGAACTTGCACTGATTAAAGTAAAAGCTGATCCTTCTGAACGTCCTGAGGTTATGGGTCTTGTTGAGACATTCCGCGCTTCGGTTGTCGATATCGGAAATACCAGTCTAATGGTTCAGGTTGTAGGAGATACCGAGAAGATTGATGCTATGATTGAGTTGTTGAAACCGTATGGGATCCGTGAATTATCCAGAACCGGAGTCACAGCAATGATCAGAGGGAATGTATAATTATTTTAAATAATGAATTAATAATTGTGATTTTTAATGTTTTAAACAGAATTAAGTACAAAAGACACAGGAAATGATAACTAATTTATTACCGTTTTTTACAAATATATTTTAGTCATTTACCGCGACAAAAAAGCACAGTCCTGAAGAATGAGCGGGGGTTTGAGGGGATCAATACTCAATCACTAGAGATGACAATGGGTAGAAGGAGATAAGTCCCTTGAAACACCCGCTCATTCATGCAGGGTTTCTTTACAATACAAAGGAGGACTTTAACAATGGCAGTTACAACGTACTATGAACAGGATGCAGAACTTAGTGTATTGAAAGGTAAAACCATCGCCGTAATCGGATATGGTAGCCAAGGACATGCTCAGGCACAAAACTTGCGTGACAGTGGACTGAGTGTAGTAATCGGTCTACGTGAAGGAAAATCGTTCCAAACAGCTCAAAATGATGGTTTTGAAGTACTTTCCGTAGCAGAAGCTACAAGTCGTGCAGATGTAGTTCAAATCTTGATGCCGGACGAAACACAAGCTTCTGTTTACAAAAACGAAATTGAACCTAACCTGAAAAAGGGCGCAGCTTTGATGTTCTCTCATGGTTTTAACGTTCATTTTGGTCAAATCGTAGCTCCACAAGATAGCGATGTATTGCTTGTAGCTCCTAAATCTCCAGGTCATATGGTTCGTCGTACGTATGTAGAAGGATTTGGCGTACCTGGTCTGATCGCAATTGAGCAAGATGCAACGGGTAAAGCGAAAGAAATTGGTCTTGCTTATGCAAAAGGTATTGGTTGTACTCGTGCAGGAGTTATTGAAACTTCTTTCCGTGAAGAAACCGAAACTGACTTGTTCGGTGAACAAGCAGTATTGTGCGGTGGTGTAAGTGCGCTTGTAAAAGCGGGATTCGAAACGTTGACAGAAGCGGGTTATGCACCAGAAATGGCATACTTCGAATGTTTGCACGAACTGAAATTGATTGTTGACCTGATGTATGAAGGTGGTCTTGCAAGCATGCGTGACTCCATCAGTAACACAGCTGAATACGGTGACTACGTTACAGGACCACGTGTTGTTACTGAAGATACAAAAGCAGCAATGAAAGCAGTACTGAGCGACATCCAACAAGGTAAATTTGCACGTGACTTCATTCTTGAGAACCAATCAGGTCGTGCATTCCTGACAGCTACTCGCCGTAATGAAGCAAACCATCCGATTGAAGTAGTTGGCGGTCAATTGCGTGAAATGATGCATTGGATTCATAAATAAGATCATATCGTAATTGTGAAAACAACGAACTGAAATATTTCTCCTTAAGCGGCCGTGCTATTTAGCGTGAGCCGCTATAGGAGGTTAAACACATACTTTTTTGGAGGTGCTGGGTGTGCGCAAAATTCATATCTTTGATACAACGCTGCGCGACGGAGAGCAATCTCCTGGCGTCAATCTGAATACCCGTGAAAAACTGGAGATAGCTTATCAGCTTGAGAAACTAGGGGTTGACCGAATGGAAGCAGGTTTTCCGGCTGCCTCCCCGGGTGACCTAGCAGCAGTAAATGCTATTGCAAAAGCGGTGAAAAATTCGACAGTAATTGGACTCTCTCGGTCTCGAGAGCAAGATATAGAAGCAGTTCGGAAAGCGCTTCAAGGAGCACAAGATCCTTGTATTCACCTGTTCCTGGCAACTTCACCAATCCATCGTCAGCACAAACTACGAATGGACAAAGCCCAAGTACTTGATACAGCAAGATCCGCCATTCGATATGCGAAACGTTACTTCTCCAAAATTGAATTCTCGCTTGAAGACGCTGGACGTACAGAGCATGATTTCCTAGTCGAAGTAACGACAATGGCCGTCCAAGAAGGGGCTGCGGTCGTCAACATTCCGGATACAGTCGGTTATTTGTATCCAGAAGAGTATGGTAATATTTTCAGAATACTGAAAGAGCAAGTACCGGATGTGGAAAAGGTTCAGCTGAGTGCTCATTGCCATAATGATCTAGGTATGGCCACGGCAAATACGCTGGCTGCCATTATGAACGGAGCAGATCAGATAGAAGGCACTGTTAACGGAATTGGTGAACGGGCTGGGAATACGGCGATTGAAGAGATTGCTATGGCTCTAGAGACAAGACAAGAGTTCTTTGGTGCCAAAACGACTCTCCAGTTATCTGAGATTGCCCGGACCAGCCGACTTGTCAGCAGATTAACAGGCATGGTTGTTCCTGGAAACAAGGCGATTGTTGGAGCTAATGCATTTGCGCATGAGTCAGGTATACATCAAGACGGTATGCTTAAGGAAAAGACGACTTATGAAATTATGACACCTGAAACGATTGGTCTTAAAGAGAGCAAGCTTGTTCTCGGAAAACATTCAGGCCGTCACGCTTTCCGTGAGAGACTAATTGAGCTCGGGTTTGAACTCAATGAGGAAGAAGTAAACCGTGCTTTTGCACAGTTTAAAGACCTTGCGGATAAGAAAAAAGAAGTGTCGGATGAAGATCTGATCGCTTTGTTAGAAGAAAAACTAATCGATACTCCTGAGGTATTCCACCTTGAAGAAATGTTTGTGACTTACGGTGATGCTTCCACTCCTACAGCCAAAATCAGTCTTCGCTTGGAATCAGGTAAGCTTGTGACCTCGGAAGCAGAAGGAAACGGCTCTGTAGATGCCATTTACAATGCGATTGATAAGGCGAGTGGAGAAGAGGTAACTCTTGCAGATTATTCGATCAAGTCCGTTACTCACGGCAAAGATGCACTTGGTGAAGTTCACGTGGTATTAAAGCAGGATAAGGTTACGGTACAAGGGCGGGGAGTTAGCACCGATATTCTTGGAGCTAGTGCTCGTGCTTATGTGGATGCCCTAAATCATCTTGTTGAGAAACGTAAAACATTTACAGAACGCGTGAATGTCAGTCTATAGTTCATAGTTATTTTAATAAAAGAAGCCCCTTTAGGAATCTTTCTCAGCGGAGAGGAGGTTCTTAAAGGGGACTTTTTGTATATCACTTTATATATGACTATTGTTATTTATAACTGCAAAGTTTATTTGTTTACCAAGCGTATGCGTTGGGAGCTTGTCCTCCAGGGCCGGGGAAAATTTCGTCAAGACGCTTCATAACCGATTCACCCAGCTTCACTTCGAGAGCATCCAGCGTGCTTTCAAATTGCTCTAGCGTACGTGGCCCAATGATCGGGGCAGTAACTGCTGGATTTGCAAGAAGCCATGCTAATGCGACATTGTCTTGAGGTTCCCCGAGCTCTCGGCAGAGGTCAGAGAATTGTTCAAGCTGTTCCCGGTGTTGATCGATACGTGCGGTATTCCCACCACTTCTGCTACCTTCTAGTTTCTTAAGGGCATTACGACCAAGCAATCCTCCATCAAGAGGACTCCATGGAATGATACCAAGACCAAGATTTTTCGCTGCAGGAAGTACCTCGAGTTCAGGTAAACGACAATTCAAGCTGTATTTATGTTGTTCAGAGATAAGTCCAAGAAAATGCCGGTTTTTCGCTGCACTTTGGGCCAGCGCAATTTGCCAGGCTGCAAAGTTACTTGAGCCAACATAACCGATTTTCCCTTGGGAAATGCCCACTTCAAATGCACCCCAGAGTTCTTCCCATGAAATAGCAGGATCTACGTGGTGCATTTGATAAAGTTCAATATGATCGGTTTGAAGGCGCTGCAAGGATCCCTCTAGGTGACGACGAATTTTATAGGCGGATAAACCGGATTCATCGTTTGGCCCATCAGTTTGATCGTGCATGGAACCATAAACTTTCGTGGCAAGGACCACTTTTTCGCGGCGACCTCCACCTTGTTGAAACCATTTACCGATAATTTTTTCCGTTAATCCGGAATTTTCGCCCCATCCGTAAATATTTGCTGTATCAAAAAAATTGATGCCTGCATCAAGAGCTGCATCCATAATCCGGAATGCTTCTTTTTCATCTGTTTCAGGTCCGAAATTCATCGTTCCAAGACATAATTTACTTACCTTCAGACCTGATTTCCCTAAGTAATCATATTGCATAATACACTCATCCTCCCTCATGGGAATGCAATTTATTTTTCACTATTATTGTAAACGGTTAAATAAGCTTCAATCAACTTATTTTAGTTATAGTCTAAACCTATTAAAGCAATAGATTCTATATCTTGGTCAAATCTACCTTAGGTATGTTACAAAGATATATAGAAGTTTATGACGAGAAAAAATTGAAAATTTATATTCTACATATGGAAACGGAGCGTGTTGTCATGTCAGAAGTGAAAAAGATAGCGGTCATTTCAGGAGATGGTATTGGGCCTGAGGTTGTGGCAGAAGCTGAGAAAGTGTTGAAACGGACTGAAGAAATATTCGGTTATACTTTTGAAACAAGCCATGCCTTGTTCGGTGGAATTGCCATTGATCAAAAGGGAACACCGCTTCCAGAAGAAACGCTCGAAGTATGTCAGAGTGCAGATGCCGTATTGCTTGGAGCAGTAGGTGGCCCTCAGTGGGACAACAATCCAAAAGAACTTAGACCAGAAACAGGATTGCTTGGGATCCGTAAGGCACTCGGACTTTTTTCTAACCTGCGTCCTGCTGTTGTTTTTGACTGTTTGAAAGATGCTTCTACTCTGAAGCCTGAAGTTCTGGAAGGCACTGATTTGATGGTTGTTAGAGAACTGACTGGTGGGATTTATTTCGGCGAGAAGCTCCGCAGACAAGGGGAGCAAGGAGAAGAAGCAGTTGATACTTGTGTATACAACGTCACTGAAGTAGAGCGTATCGTTAGACAGGCATTTGAAATCGCTCAAAAACGGAAGAAGAGACTTGCTTCCGTTGATAAGGCAAATGTTTTGGAAACATCAAGACTGTGGCGTGAAGTTGTAAATCGTGTAGCGCCAGACTATCCCGATGTGGAAGTAGAACATGTCCTTGTTGATAACTGTGCGATGCAGCTTCTTCGCAGACCAGCAAGCTTTGATGTTATTGTAACAGAGAATATGTTTGGCGATATTCTGAGTGATGAAGCGGCTATGCTGACGGGTTCCATTGGTATGCTAGCATCTGCATCGCTGGGAGAAGGCAGCTTTGGATTGTACGAACCAGTCCATGGTTCGGCGCCAGATATTGCTGGACAGGGAGCAGCGAATCCAATCGCTACGATCTTGTCTGTTGCATTAATGTTCCGAATGACTTTTGGGTATGAGGATGCTGCTGATGCAATCGAAAAAGCGGTAGCAAAAGTACTGGATGATGGTCATCGTACTAGCGATATTGCTGTAGATAAGAGCAAAGCGATCAGTACTTCAGAAATGGGAGATTTAATCGTAAAATATATCGTAAAATAGATAAGTTGAACCGAGTTTCTTCCTTATAATATAGTGATCCATAGAGAGCAGTTTATACCTCTTCACTCAGCATAAGTAACTGAGAAAGAGAATATTCTGCTCTTTATATTTTAATAATTACTTCAACGATATGATTGTTCTTATTGTAATAAAGAAATTATGATAATATCTTGATTTTAAAAGAGTGGAATGATAGGATTTAATAGGCAACTCCTGATTTTGTAATGGAAACAGTGTCGGATGATGATTAAGAGTTGGGTAAAGTTCAACTTTCTGACTACCGCAATAAATGGCTAGTATTTTTCTTTTATCCACTAGATTCCACTTTTTGCCCTACTGAAGTTACAGTAATCAGTGGAGTAAGTGCGGACTCTATCCACAGTCACATAATATAGATCAATGCTCCACGTGACATCTGTGCAATGACTGGAAACCAAGCGATAGCAACTTGTAAATTCAGCATTTTTTACCGATATTAGACAGGCCCTTACAGTATTTTTAATGCTGTGGGGGCTTTTTTCGCCAAATAAGACAGTATTTCTTGAAATTTACAAAAAACGCGTTTAAGTACTCGTAAATACGTGTTATAACGAGTATAGAATCATTTTTTCTTTATAAAGAGGAAAACGAACAGACATAACGAATAGGGTAAAAGAATACGCTATTGAACATAATGTAAACAATGCATCCGGTGCGTGTCTACAAGGAGGGTGAACAAATGAGTTTTTGTTGTGGAGCAAGTATGATTGGAACGAAGGGAACATTAAAACATTACCGTACGCAGGTCCACAATGTTCCCCTGCTCTTTTGTCCGGTATGTCATCGGGTAGAAGTCCATTACAAAGTAGAAAATGAATATGAAATATTGGCAGAGTATGCACATGGTGATGGGGCATCGGAGATTGATTTCCAGGACTATGTGATGGAAGATGAAGACACGATTTATGAGAATTGTGTAAATCGTGAAAACGAGGATCCATTGGAAGTTGTCCAAAGACAAATCGATACTTCTCTTGACTTGCTATCCATTGCCAAAAATATAAATGATGAGAAATGGGAGAGCGAGTTGAAACGCAGACTGGCTGTCATGAGCAAAAAACGGTCAAAGTTGAAACATAATCAAACAGGAAGATAACCCCGTTTGCACAAAAATGTAGCCTCTGCCTAAGGGCGGGGGCTTTTTATTAAAGGAGTTTATAGTTCTTCTAACTTATCGAAAAGGGTTTAGCACACTATTTTCTGTTTATTCGACAGTATCTCTGATTGACTAGGCTTGGCAATCTTGTCTATGATAAAATAGACTTCCTTAAAAGGTGCAATAAACTCCTAGATATACATTCACACCATTGTATAACCCCCACACTTCTGCAATTCCGTATTGTATGATCTCTTTCATATTCTTGTTTACATTATAAACGTTTCGTAAAGAAGGATTGTAAATTCTGGGCTAACGCTTCATCTCATTCCATTTCGTCTTTTGAAAGACCAAAGGTGTCTTTCTGATGGAAGACACTACACTTCACGGTAGACGGTCTCACTGTTCAGTGACAATTGCTAGTCCGATCGGCAAGTTCCATTTACGTGAAAAAGGGGGAACCTGAGTATGATCAGTGAGTTTCAGGACACTTTGATTTCTGCGAATGACGCTTTTCCACTAAGGCATCTTGATAATAGTAACTATGAGAACATTCTGGAACATTTGGACAGTGGAATCATGCTGTTTGATAGCGAAGGTTTTCTTACTTTTATCAATGTACAGATGGCAAAATTGCTGGAGCTGCCAAGGCATCAGTTACTTGGGTGTGATGTCCTTCAGTTAGTTCAACATCCTTACATCAGCCGGTTTAAAAAGAAGAAGATTCTCAGGATATACAGAGAGACCATCTTCCAGCGTAAGCGCTATCATGAGCTTCTCGATGAGTATGGAAAACATTGGCTGATTACGATTACCTATGGAGATCAGATGGATGGGAATTTTCTACTGAGTGTGAAAGACGTTTCGGACTTCAAACAAATTGAACAAACCGCCTACCAAAATGACAAGCTTGCGATGCTTGGACAAATCTCTGCTTCCATTGCTCATGAGATTCGCAACCCGCTCACGGCTATTCGTGGCTTTATTCAATTGCTCCGCCCTCATCTTATCCAACTGGGCAAAGACGAATATGCAAAAATTATTCTGACGGAGATTGACCGAGCGAACGATATTATTTATGAATTTTTAAACTCGTCTAAGCCTTCAGCACCTCAGAAAACAGTAATTCCTGTCCAGTCTTTACTGAAGGAGATCGTTCTCCTGACGGAGAGCGAGGGTCTGATGAAAGGTTGTGAGATCCAGCTGAACAACGATCTGACCCCTCTTTATGTCTCCATTGATGTGAAGCAGATCAAGCAGGTGATGCTAAACATGGTGAAAAATGCGATGGATGCGATTGAGAATGTAGGAGAAGAACATTCAGGAATGATCCAGATCAATACACATCAGGAAGGTAAACAAGTTGTAATCTCAATAAGAGATAACGGTCAAGGGATGGACCATAACACGCTCGTTCGGTTGTTTGATCCATTTTTTACAACCAAAGAAACGGGAACGGGCCTTGGTCTGTCTGTCAGCTATCGAATCATCAAAAATCATGGTGGGACGATAGCAGTGGATAGCAAAGCAGGAGAAGGAACAAAGTTTAGAATTTTACTTCCCTTGGTATAAAATGCAAACCGTTATCTGTTATAGATGAAAATAGATCAGGAGCTCTGCCAGCTTCTGGTCTATTTTTGTTTTTATATAGGTAATGACGGGTATATTATTGGAGTAGTATGGATTAGAACGGTATATACAATATGAAATGAATTCTAGTTTACATAGATTGGAGATGGACAAATTGACTCGCTACTCATTAGAAACCATATGGAAAACAGAAGTACCTGTAGAATCAATCGAAGCACATGCCGTCATATGTTTGGTGTCTGAGGCAGAATGGATCACAGGTCATTTTCCTGAATCATGGAAGCAAGCGATAACTTCGGTCAAGGAAAGAGGGCTTTTTAACGGTTCGGAGAATCAGATGTTTACGATACCTGTAAAGCAGGGGAATTCTGCTGCAACATTAGTATTGGTTGGGACAGGTGAGCATCCAATGAGTGCGGAAGAACTCCGTAATCTAGCTGCTAAGGCTGCCAAAGCCTCAATGCAAGTTAGTGCTGATCAAGTTGTATTTGCTATGCCATCTTCACTCGTTTCTTATTCTGCTACTCAGGATGTAGCAACAGTAGCGCACGCATTAACCGAAGGTTTTATTCTAGGAACTTACCGGAGGAAAAATTATAAGCAGAATCAAAAAGCATATATAGGGCCAGGGAAAGTTATTTTTCATCAAGAAAAAATAACAATTCCTAATTTTCAAAAAGAATGGGAGAAAGGTATGTCGGATGGAAAGGCTTATGCTGAAGGAACAATCTATGCCAGAGATATTACGAATCTTCCTGGAAATATGCTGGTACCTGAAGATCTCGCCCGAGCTGCAGAGGACCTGGCAAATAAACATGGGCTTGAGTATTCCATTATGGATGAAAAAAAATTGGAGAAGAAGGGGATGGGTGGACTCTTTTCTGTAGGTAAAGGCAGTATTCATCCCCCTAGAATGATTGTGATCAAGTATCAGGGGAAGGAGTCCTGGGACGGAGAAATTGTTGGTCTAGTGGGCAAAGGAATTACATTTGATACCGGAGGTATTTCACTAAAGCCACGTGTTGGCATGGAAGAGATGATTAGTGATATGGGCGGTGCAGCGACTGTCCTTGGAGTACTCGAAGCACTTTGTATCACTCGTCCTAAACGTAACGTACTGGTCGTCATTCCAACGGCTGAAAATATGCCTTCGGGAGGTGCCTTCAAGCCAGGGGATGTCATTACAACACTTAGCGGCAGAACCGTTGAAATTCTGAACACAGATGCGGAAGGAAGAGTGGTGCTTGCTGACGGAATGACTTATGCTAAGGAGTTGGGAGCGACCCGCCTTATTGATGTGGCAACATTAACGGGAGCAGTCGTTTCAGCACTCGGTGATGTGGCTACCGGCGCTGTATCTAATGACGAAACTTTCTTGAACAGTTTTATTTCTGCTTCCCGACGAACAGGTGAGAAAGTTTGGCCACTTCCAGCATATCCCGAGTTTCAAGAAATGCTCAGAAGCGACGTTGCTGACTTACGTAACAGTACAGGAAGAAATGCAGCTTCCAGTACGGCTGGATTATTCATTGGAACTTTTGCTGATGGAATGCCTTGGATTCATCTAGATATTGCAGGTACAGCTTTTCTTACCAAAGAACGTGGGGTGAATCCAAAAGGAGCAACCGGTGTAATGGTCCGCACGATCGTAGAGTGGATATTAAGTGATGAACGTGTAGTATAACAGTAGGTCAGACGGGGGTAGCTTTTTTGAAACAATGGTCAAGCGAAATCGAGATAAATAGTTCCATTGAGCATGTATGGTCTTACTTGGATGGTCCTTTGGAACAGATGCAGAAGATTATGCCTCAAGTGGTAGAGCAAAGGCCAATTAAGCTCACAGATGAAGTTGTAGGCAGTGTATATTGTCAAAAGTATAAAGAAGGCAATCGCATCCAAGAATATGATGTTCATGTGTTAGAGTACACCAATCATCAAAATGACAAGAAGTTGAAAATTGGATTCACGTTGGCGAATAGCTTTGAGATCACAGCTTTATATGAGCTGCACCGTGTTGATACTCATAAGACGAGGCTTAAATACACAGCTACCAATAAAGCATTGAAGTGGTATATCAAGCTGTTCATGATATTCGCAACAGATAAGGTCGTGGTACAATTTTTGGAGAATGTAAAAAAAGTTGCGGAATCTGAAGCTAATTGAGAAAAGGCATTCCCTTTAAGGGAGTGCCTTTTTTTTGTACAAAAATGTTCATTCCGTTCTCTATCACTATCTTTAGTCTCTTCTGTGAAGTTATCTCTTAATCGATAGAGCTAATAAGTCAGACATGATATAGTAGATATAAATACTCTATAAGATAATGTAAAGGGATGCTGGAGAATGAAATATAAAATGATTGTGTTAGATTTGGATGATACACTCCTTCAAGATGATGGAACGATCTCCGTACGTAATAAGCAGGCACTGATGGAAGCGCAAGAAGCAGGCGTTAAAGTGGTTCTCGCATCAGGACGGCCAACGTATGCCATGAGGGAACTTGCAGAAGAGCTGGAACTAGTGCGTTTTGGAAGCTATATCCTGTCGTTCAACGGGGCCAAGATTATAAATTGGAAGTCCAAAGAAGAACCTTTCAGCAGCACATTGACACCTCAGATGGCACATACCCTATATGAACTGAGTGTAGAGGAAGGTGTATCTGCGCTCACCTATGTAGGGGATGAGATTGTGACGGCATCAGCGAATGAATATACTATGATTGAATCGAACATTACTGGGATGAAGGTTGTGGAAGTGTCCAGCTTCGTGGAAGCTGTGCAGGTACCTGTCGTTAAGGTGCTCATGGTAGCAGACCCGGATAGACTTATTGAAGTTGAGAAGAAGTTAAAAACGAAAATGGCAGGTCAGCTAAACGTTATGCGCTCGAAGCCCTTTTTTCTGGAGTTTACGGAAGATGGTGTTAATAAAGGAACTAGTTTAAATCATCTGATCCAGCAGCTTGGTATCGAGCAATCTGAAGTCATTGCGATGGGTGATGGATACAATGATGTTGCTATGATCGAATTCGCAGGTCTTGGTGTCGCGATGGGCAATGCACCGGACGAAATAAAACAACTGGCCGACTATGTTACGGATACGAATATGAATGATGGTGTAGCCAAGGTAGTCGAGGAGTTTATTCTAAAAAACCTAGCTCTGACAACGTAACGCTCTTTTCGAAAAAAGGATCCAAGAAACGCCTATCTGGGCGTTTTTTTATTATCGTAAAGAAGCAAGCCTCTTTCTGCATTCATTATGATAGACCGTTCAGGCTATAATGAAATAGATGTAGAACATTCAAATCCATTGTAGAGGATGAAGCATATTTGTCTAAATCAATCGTAGAGAAGCTGAAGCTTCACAAATATAAGCAAGTGGCCATACTGAATCAGCCGGAAGGAACGGACTATTTTGCAGAGCTGACAAGCTATGATACGGTGCTTAAGGAGCCGTCGTATGATCTTATATTCGCTTTTGTACTCGATATGGAGTCATTAAAAGAACTTGTCGACCGTGTCATTACCAGCGAGCACCTGAACCCGAGTGGATACCTCTTTGCGGCCTATCCGAAAAAGGGAAATAAAGTGTACGACACGTTCATTCATCGCGATGATCTGTTATCTGGGATAGGAAGTGATGAGGAAGGGTATGTTGGATCAAGTGATATTAAATTTGCGCGTATGGTCGGACTGGATGATGTCTTTACTGTAGTAGGGTTTAAAGAGGATGCAAAGGGGAAAAACATGACTTCTTCGAAGGCTAGTCAATGTGTAGACGATTATATTGAATTCATTCCAAGCGTGGAGAAAGACTTGGAGGATACGCCAGATCTGTTGGCATTATACCAAACGCTGACCCCGGGGTATCGCAAGGACTGGGCTCGTTATGTGTATAGTGTGAAACAAGAGGCAACCAAAGCCAAACGCCGAGAAGAAATGAAGATGATTCTGAAAGCAGGTTATAAGAGCCGCGAACTTTACCGTAGAGACCAGCCATAAGTAATGAAGTTGTAGTATATACATGGATAGGTACAGCCCTCCTTTAAGCGAGGGGTGTACCTTTTTTATTCCAAATAAATGCATGGTTTCCTGTATTGTGATAAAATACTTTACATTAATGAAAACGTTTCCGAGGGATGAAAACAAAGGAGGTTTTTCTATGGTCGAAGCTGGAATCAATGAGATTGCTCAAATGGCTGAGGAAATGAAAGTCAATATTGCAAAATATATAATTGGAAAAGAGGAAGCGGTGGATCTACTGCTGACAGCCCTTATTGCTTCCGGACATATTTTGTTAGAAGACGTTCCGGGTACAGGTAAAACGATGCTAGCCAAAACAGTAGCTGCTTCTATGGAATGTTCTTTTCGCCGAATTCAGTTTACCCCTGATCTGCTCCCGTCGGATTTGACGGGTATCCATTTTTATAATCAAAAAGAGGGGGAGTTCGAATTTCGCCCTGGTCCACTATTTGCGAATATTGTGCTTGCAGATGAAATTAACAGAGCGACTCCTAGAACGCAGTCCAGTTTGCTTGAGTGTATGGAGGAGCGGCAAATTAGTGTAGATGGACAAACTCACGTTCTATCGAAGCCATTTATCGTTATAGCGACACAGAATCCGGTTGATAATCAGGGTACTTTTCCTTTACCAGAAGCGCAAATGGATCGATTTATGCTCAAAATGAAACTCGGTTATCCGGCCCATTTGGAAGGTGTTGAAATATTAAAACGTACCTTAGAAGGCGGATTCCAAACGTCCGTATCTCCTGTTATCACACAGGATAAAATCATTTCCGCTCAACAAGCGTTTCAATCCGTTCAAGTACAAGAGGATCTTCTCCAGTATATGATTGCCATAGCAGAGGCTACAAGACGTCATCCTGACATTGCGCTTGGTGTTAGCCCGCGGGGAACACAGGCACTGCTGAGAGCCTCACAAGCACGCGCAGCCATCCGGAACAGGGATTATGTGTTGCCTGATGATATCAAGGCGCTTGCTCTGCCTGTTTTATCCCATAGACTTGTGTTTCACCAAAGATCCAGACAACAGGAAGGAAAGGCTGAGGCTTTACTTCAAAGTATAATTGAGCAGATTCCTGTGCCCAGTGAGAACATGAGTTCAGAAAGCAGTATAGGCTAGCTGATGGATCTCTTATGGTTTATCGTTGTCGGGTTTCTGCTTATTTTGCTGGAAGTGGCTATTCTTGGGGTTTCTGTCCTGAAGCGCGTCACGTATACCAGAGAGTTTGAAAAAGAACGGTGTTATGCGGGCGATCAATTGGTCATGACAGAAAAGATTGCTAATGAAAAAAGACTTTCAATTCCTTGGCTTCGTCTGGAGGCGATGATGCCTGCTTCATTTTCATTTCAGACCGGTGAAGAATTGGGAATCAGTAAAGGAAATATTTATCAAAATCATCAAAGTTTATTCACGATGAAGCCCTTTACGAAAATTTCCCGTAGACATTTTGTAATATGCCAGAATCGGGGAATCTTTCAAATGGAGTCGGTTACGATGACCGGCGGAGACCTTTTAAATTTATTTTCTACTAGCCGTAAATTACCGGTAACGATTTCACTCATCGTTTATCCATCCATCCTAGCCGATCATGAGATGCCTTCCAACTTTGAAGTATGGCAGGGAGAACTGGAAGTATCCCGTTGGATCGTGGAAGATCCGTTCTTAATCGTAGGGGTTCGGCCCTATGGTGCGAGTGATCCTATGAATCGTATTCACTGGAGTGCTACAGCTAGAACCGGTGAGCTCCAGGTGTTCAAACAAGGATTTAGTTCAGATCCACAGACCATGATTCTTTATAACATTCAGGAATCGGAAGACATGTGGAGTGTTGTAACAAGACCAGAACTCGCTGAGAAGGGATTATCCTATGCAGCTACAGCTGTCAGTTATGCAGCGGGAAGAGGTCTTAAGACGGGATTTGCGCACAATGCCTATTCTGAAAAATCAGATGCGAATATTCGAATTGATGCCGATTATGGTTCTATTCATGCAGAGTATATATTGCAGGCGATGGCTGAAGTTCAACTGAAGTGTCTCATGCCGATGGAGCAAATGCTTCGAAATGAGGCAGACCGGCAAGAGGCTGAAGAAGTTCAGCTGGATTATCTGTTGATTACCGCCTACGTGTCTTCCGCGATGGAAGTGCAGTTAACAAGACTTAGATCAACCGGGAACCGAGTTACTGTCCTTTTCATAGAGAATGAGGGGGGAGAAAATGAGTAACAAACATCAACCTTTTTCTTTACCTGTTCAAGCGTTATGGCAAGGGATTGCTGAATTAATGTATGCTTATGCACTTATTGTCGTATTCTCTGTTTTTGTTCTTCACCTTCCCCCCTTAATTGTACTGAGTATTTATTTTATCGCGATAAGTGCGGGGATATTGGGAGGGAAGGCTCTTTTCAATAATCGCATTCGGATTGCTTCTTTTGTGTCTACTCTCACGGGAATGCTAATTACGGTTGGTGGCTTTATGTTATGGCCAATGGATGATAGCCTCATCTTAATAATAGCAGGTTCTATTACGGGTGCAGTTGCAGGATATCGCGGATTTTATTTACAAAAGTATATCCAGGATTCAGTCTCGATCTCTGTAAAATACCAGCTGTTTGGACTTCTCACCTTAGTTATCCTTAGCCTAATATCAAGCAATGTACCCCAGCTGACCGAAGCTAGACTGAGTGTTTATATCTGTGGACTGGCTGGATTCATTCTGTTTATTTGGACTCGTCATACGCAAGAAATGCGTAAGGTTTCGCTTGATCCAGTAGGTCATAAACCTCTCGTACGAAGCTTTATAAAGCATAATCAACATCGGATTCTGATCTTTCTTGCTGTGGTTCTAATACTAGGAACGCTTCAGCGTTTGTCCGAATTGGCTAGTTATCTATGGAGTATGTTTACCACTTGGCTAAGCAGACAATTCGGGGGAGAGCCTCCGCAGGAACAGATGCCTGTATCTCCAGACCTCCCACAAGCTCCGCCCTTACTATTTCCGGAGGATGATAAGATTTATAAAGAGACAGCTCCTTTCTGGGAGTGGATAATGAAAGGCATCGCTGTGTTAGCAGTCATGGTTTTCTTAGGTTTTATTCTTTTTAAGGTCTGGAAAATGTTTCAGAAACTACTTCGATATCTTGATGCCCGCAAAGGGAAAATAGCTCCGGCTACACCTCCCAAACCTGCGTACGTTGACATTGAGGAAACCATTGAAGAACGGCCTAAGAAGAATTGGTTTCGTTTCTTTCAAAAAGGTTCCGTGCCTTCCGATCCGCAGCAGCGTATTCGATATTATTATCGGGATTACGTCATGCGAGCAAAAGGCCAAGGATATGAGCTTCCTTCACATCTTACTCCGTTTGAAATTAAGCACGAACTGGAGAAGATAAATGCTGAGGCTGCTATGGCTGCTGCGGCAGAAAAAAACAGCAAAAGACGAAAGGATAGCAAAAGTAATGTTCCTAGCGACCTAATTCCTCTCTACAACGAAGTAAGGTATGGAGAGCGAAAAGTAAGTCCGGAAGCGCTTCTTAAAATAGATAAGGATTGGAAGACGCATCAATAGGTCAACCTTCCCTTTACTTTTCCTTCCACGTTCAAGTATCATGGTAGAAATACACAAGGCTAACTAAAGGAGCTTATGCATGAAGACAATGACGAATACAAGCAAAATTGTAGATTGCACCATTAGGGACGGAGGTCTCGTAAACAACTGGGATTTCAGCGTAGAGTTTGTACAAGGACTTTATGAAGGGCTCAATGAAGCAGGCGTAGAGTACATGGAGATTGGATATAAAAACTCACCCAAGTTACTTAAGGGAGCAGATAAAGCAGGACCTTGGCGTTTCTTGAATGATGATTTCCTACGTAAAGTAATCCCGCAAAAAGGGAATACAAAACTATCTGCTCTCGTTGATATTGGCAGAGTGGATGAAGCAGACATCCTGCCTCGTAGTGAAAGTATGCTTGATCTCATCCGTGTGGCTTGTTATATAAAGGATGTGGATAAAGGTCTAGAACTCGTACAGACATTCCATGATCGTGGTTATGAGACTACCTTGAACATTATGGCCCTCTCTAATGTAATGGAAAATGAGCTTCTGGAAGCTTTCGAAATGATTAATGAAAGTGTTGTTGATGTAGTTTATATTGTAGACTCGTACGGAAGTCTAGATCATAGCGACATCAAATACCTCGTTGAGAAATTTAAAAAGCATCTTCCGAATAAACGTTTAGGTGTACATACCCATAACAATATGCAGCTTGCTTTCTCTAATACCTTGGTTGCTTCTGAACTCGGTGTAGAGCTCCTAGATGCATCCGTATATGGCATGGGACGTGCTGCCGGCAATTGTCCGACAGAACTGCTGATAGCTCACCTGAAAGGTACAAAGTACAAATTGCGTCCTGTACTCAATGTGCTAGAAAACTGGTTAGTTCCTTTGCGCGAAAAAGAAGAATGGGGTTACCTTCTTCCTTATATGGTGACAGGTCATCTTGACGAACATCCGCGTTCTGCAATGGCGCTTCGAGCTTCTGAAGATAAAGACCGGGTTGTAGAATTCTACGACACGCTGACAACTCCTGAAGTTAGCTTCGAAAAATAATAAGCAACAGTTTCTGTGCTAATTATGGACCCGATTAAAAAACGCTCTCCGTTAATCTTACGAGGAGCGTTTTTTTTCGTCTATTATAGATGTTTGTGATTCTTTAGACCTTGTGTTTGCGTTCCTATGTACCTATATTCATAAAAAAAGATACACGTTTTCCTATATAAATGGTATTATAGTCCAGTAAATATGAGAGAATATTGTAGAAACATGTCATATTAAATCAAATATATGGTAGTTCAATGAGTTCTATCATGTGGATAGATGAATTGGGAGGCAATGAAAATGTTATGAACTTAAAAAATGGATATCTCAGATCCATCAAAATTGCGGGTGCGGGTATTCTTATATGTCTGCTGACTCCATGGATACCAAGTTCATTATCATCAAGAGTAAGTCAAGAATTCTTTCATCTATTAAGTCTGTTGATTTCCTTAATTTCTATGATTATTTGTTTTTCTGCTTATAATCAAGGGCGAATGCTCGCAAAAGGAGATCGAAACCGGAACGGACAATACATTTCATTTGTTTTCTTCGCCGGGGGAATGCTCGAACTGCTTCTGTTTCTTCACTACAGTAGAATCACAATTGGCTATGAACTAATGGTCGACTCCACAGATGTGCTACTGGTCATTTTTATGGCTCGTCTGATCTGTGTTCTAGGAATGTTGTTTTTAGGATTTATGCCACCTAAGCCAGAGCAGAAACCGATTCCAAAATGGACGTGTCTGACTTTAGGTGTGTTGTATCTTAGTTTTCTTATGTTTGTTCTTCAGAATAATGGTACTACGGAGTACTTCTTCAGCAGGGTGAATCCTTGGTCCAAAATGATAAATCCTATCCATTATGTTGTTCATAGCTCGCTGCTGTTGTTTTTCTTGCTCGCTTTAGCCGGACTTTTCATATCCAGGAAGAAGAGGACAAAGGCAGTTAACTTTCAGCTGATGCTAGGGGTATACTTTTGTATTATCAGCCAATGTTTTTTACTCCAAGTCCATTTTGTATCCGACGTGTCCTTTGTAATTTCTATGGTCTTTCAGCTGATCGCCTACATTGTTTTTCAAAATGTTTATTTTAACGTTTATATTGTGAGTCCATTGGAACTGCAAAAGGAAACGAGAGAGCAGCTAAATTATTTGGCTCATTATGATGAGACTACGGGGCTTAGAAATCGTAGATCACTGCTGCGTTATGTAAGCGGATGTATCGCGGATGCACAGGCAAAGGATGAACAGCTTGGTGTGCTCGTTATTAACATTAACCGATTTAAGACTATCAACGATTCTCTTGGCTATAGACTTGGAGACCAACTTTTGAAGCAGACGGGAGAACGGTTGCTGCAATATAAAGGATGTAAAAGCGAAGTATTTTCTCTCGGGGGAGACAGATATGCCATTGTTATGACCGATTTTGAAAATATTGAGATATTACATAAACGAATTTATGAGCTTCTGAAGCATGTGAAAGAACCGATGAGCATTAAAGAACGCGAACTTTACATTACTCCTTCGGCCGGTCTTAGTTTATTTCCATATGACGGTGTATTGCCAGATGAGTTACTTCGAAACGCAAATACGGCATTACATTTTGCTAAGGACCAAGGACAAGATTTAAATCGCTATACTTCATCTATGAAAAGTGAAGCGCAAGAGAGTCTGCAGTTGGAGCACGACATTCGAAAAGGACTTGAACGCGAAGAATTCTATCTTGAATATCAGCCGCAAATTGATCTCAGTACAAGTGAAGTAGTCGGAGTAGAGGCTCTTGTTCGGTGGAATCATCCCGAGAGAGGCAGGATCTCTCCCATCGATTTTATACCTATTGCTGAAGAAAGCGGACTGATCGTCCCCTTAGGAGAATGGGTGCTGAAAGAAGCTTGTTTACAAAACCAGGTGTGGCAAAAGCAAGGGTATAAACCGCTGTCTGTCTCTGTAAACTTGTCTATCCAGCAATTTCAGGAGGTGCAACTCGCTGAACGAATTCAGCGGGTCTTAATGGATACTGGACTTGATCCGCGTTATTTAGAACTTGAGATTACTGAAAGTACGATGTTTGATATCACCCAAGGAATGAAAGTACTCGAAAGTATTAAGTTGCTTGGAGTACAGATCAGTATCGATGATTTTGGAACAGGGTACAGCTCACTTCATTATCTAAAAAATTTACCTATAGACCGACTTAAGATTGATCAATCCTTTGTTCGAGAACTGATGGAAGATCGTAATAATAAAGCCATCGTGTCTACGATTACTTCTATGGCTAAGCATCTACAACTAAAAGTGACTGCGGAAGGTGTAGAGAACGAAGACCAACTTCTTTTTTTGCAGGAACAGCACTGTCATGAAGCACAGGGGTATTTTTTTAGTAAGCCTTTGAAATCAACTGATTTTGAGTTGAAGTTTCTAAAAGCTACAGCGTAGCTAAAAAATCAGACAAAATTAATAAACAGCACATGCATTAATCTCTGATATCTGCTATTGCATGTGCTTTGGATTTATAAGAAAATCAAAATTAAAAATAAGGTATTGCATGGTATGTAAAATCGTGATATATTAATTCTTGTCACTAATGAATGGCGTACATTCATTTGACGGGATGTAGCTCAGCTTGGTAGAGCACCTGGTTTGGGACCAGGGGGTCGCATGTTCAAATCGTGTCATCCCGATATTTATACGCGGGTGTAGTTCAATGGTAGAACTTCAGCCTTCCAAGCTGATAGCGTGGGTTCGATTCCCATCACCCGCTTCATAATGAAACCCTTGCCTCTGGCAAGGGTTTTTTATTTTGTTTAGTAGGCCTTGGTCAGTAAATCAATTTATATTGATTATAAATAAAGCTTTAGTATAATGATGGAGGGTTTTCCAAGTCTTTACGTAATAGATAAGAGGGTGGATGAAACATGTTAGGCGAATATGTATCGGCAACCGTCGTCTCAACGGCTACAAATTTTATTATGGAGCAGGAAACTGCGTTCACACGTACATATCGAACGTATATTAAACTCAGGGAAACAGGCCTGCTTGAATTGAAATTTTGGCACAGCAATGGAGTAGACTCGACTTGGGATGGCGGGAAGGTAGCTAGGGGAAGTATGCCAGGTGGCAATTGGAAGATTGAAAGCGCTTATGTGGCGGTCGGTGGAATGAACCGAGATGGCAGCATCATACCGGGCACGGCATCTAAAGTGAGTTTTGACGGAAAAGATAGTAAAGAGGTGGTTCCTGCAGAACAGTTTTGGAGTGATCCAGTGCTCCTGGATCTTCCACCTGGGCAGGAATTGGTGTTTAGTTGGACGATCTCGACTGATGGTGGGAGATCTTTCCCTTACAATACCGAAGGGATACTCGTTTCTGCCTTTGAAGCGGACGGTCATAAGGCGCATGAGGTACAGGCTGACTCGTTTACAGCATCAGAAAATCGTCTGGTAATGCCTGCTTTTATAGGCTACAAAAAACAGGTGAAGGAAAGAGTTGTTTTTGTGGGAGATTCCATTACCCAGGGAGTAAGAACGCTACAAGACGGTTACGAATACTGGGTAGCTCGTATCGCGGATGGGCTTGGTGCCGACTACGGGATATGGAATGTAGGTTCCGGATGGGCCAGAGCTTATGATGCGGCAGCGGACGGTTCGTGGCTTGCAAAATCAAAACAGGGCGATATCGTAGCGGTAGCTCTCGGCGTCAATGATATCGATATCGGAAATCGAAGTGCCCAAGAATTGATCGATGACTTATCGACCATCATAAGAAAGTTGAAGCAAAATTCTGAACAAGACGGGGTTCGGGTTATCTTGTTTACAGTGCCTCCATTCAATTTTATAGAGACGAGAGAAGCGGTCTGGCGAACTGTAAATGAAACGATTCGGACCAGCCCCCCTGAAGGAACAGATTATGTGTTTGATATAGCCGAAGTGCTGTCATGTCCGGTTCCGGAAGAACATCGGATTGATTCGAAGTACATGAGCTCCGAATTTGATCCACATCCAAACGGAGAAGCAGGTAAACAGGTAGCCGATGCTTTTCTGAAGTGGTTTCGAGCACAGTCTCTTTAATCATTTCAATTTATAATTTTTGAGAATTCCGTAATGAGTAAAGAATACATAGTTATTCATCGCTTGGGATAAATTAAAAAAATAATGTCAAGAATAAAAAATAGCTGTTCTTCCTATGGGGAGGGCTGCTTTTTTTTGAAAAATAGTCACTTGCATATTTTGTATCTTGTGAAATCATGTTATACTAAATAACAATTAATGATGAATGAGAGGTAACCATACGTCCCATGAAGTAAGACACTGAATTTCTACAGGGTAACTGCAAACCGACGGTGAAGCAGGCAGCTGCATGCGGCTGACTAACCCAGGATTCGTGTGTCTATTTTCAGTAGTGGGGTTCGTATGGTTATTTGTGCTGTGAAAAAGAAGAAAGAAGACTGTCTGCATCATTTGTGATTACGCAGTTGATCCGTCTTTAGCAGCCACAAACGAGCACCAGCTGTTTTTATATGCCACGTTATCCCTTTGGGGTTGTCAGCCGCAGGTTATTCTACCTGCGGTGTTTTATTTTTGACAAAGAAAGAGGGTATAGAGATGGCGACAACACTTATTCATATGCGAAATATAGCAAAAGAGTGGAATGGGAAACCGTTGTTTGAAAATGTGAATCTTGAAGTTATAGAGCAAGAGCGTGTGGCCTTATTCGGCCTTAACGGCTCAGGCAAAACCACATTGCTCCGCATCCTGACGGGTAGTGAAGGAGCGACAGAAGGCCAAATATCAATCCGGCTCGCGCCAGAGGAAATAGGCTTTCTGCGTCAGAATTTTGAAGTGAAGCCGAATCAAACGGTCAAAGAAGTTGCTTTTCTTGAAGGTGGAGTATGGGGAGAACGTAAGCTAGCGCTTTTGGACATGGAAGAGCAAATGAGAAATGCGGAAGATATGGAATGGCTGGCGCGCTATGGAGAATGTATAGAGCAATTCGAAGATAGTGGAGGTTACGGACGAGAAGCAGAACTTGAGAAAATGATGACAAACCTGCGAATACCGGAACGAGTATGGGATTTACCGTTTGAATCTCTCAGCGGGGGACAAAAAACGAGGCTGCGTCTTGCTGCACTCCTGACGAGACAACCGAAACTACTTATTCTGGATGAGCCGACAAATCATCTGGACCAGCAAAGTTTGATTTGGCTGGAAGAATGGCTGCTATCTTACCAAGGAACGCTAATTTTTGTATCGCATGACCGAACTTTCCTAGATCATGTAGCAACTGCAATATGGGAGCTCACTCCCTCGGGTACCCAGAAATATGTAGGTGGATATGAAGATTATCTAAACCATAAACAGCGGGAACGTAAGGAACAAGAAGTGAAATACCGCAAACAAGAACTAGCTAAAAAAGCGCTGGAAGAATCGATCCGAAAATATCAAGAGTGGTTCAATAAAGCACACAAGGGGGCAGGGGAAGTAACGGAATCTAAGATAGCAGCCAGTTACTACAAGGCGAGAGCGAATAAGAATATTTCCAGATATCATGCCAAGCAGAAGCAGCTGGAGCGACTGGACAATGACCGTGTAGAACGTCCAAAAGACGGCCCCAAAGTGAATATGGAACTAAAGGAAGGCAGTTTTGAAGCAAGGACGTTTGTACAGCTGGAACATGTGGATTTTAGCTACGCTGTAGAAGATACTGTACCCTTGTTGAAGGATATCAATCTATCGGTTCAGCGTGGAAAGAGGCTTACTTTACAAGGGCCCAATGGGGTTGGTAAAACGACATTGTTAAAGCTGATTATTGGAGAGTTATCCCCTCACATAGGAACCGTTACCGTGCATCCGAAGACAAGTATCGGTTATTTTTCGCAAGAGTTAGAAGGACTTTCACCACACATGACGGTGCTGGATAGTTTGTTATCCAATCCTTACATGACACAGACAGAAGCACGAACCGTACTTGGGAATTTCCTTTTCTCAAAAGATGATGTCTACAAGCGGATAGAGGATCTCAGTAAGGGAGAACAATGTAGAGTTGCCTTTATTCGTTTATATTTCAGCGGTGCCAATTTACTTGTACTGGATGAACCGACGAACTATCTCGATATTGAGACCCGGGAAGTCATGGAAGAGGCCCTTTTAAACTATAACGGAGCGATGGTATTTGTGTCCCATGACCGTACTCTTGTTAGGAAGCTGGCAAATCAGGTGCTGGACATGAGTAAAGGAAAAGAGATGAGAATCTACGACGGAACGATGGCAGAATATGAGCAAAGCAGGGCAAGCCAGCCGCTAACTGGCGCTGAACAGGATGATGAGAATGATCGTTTGCAGCTGCTTCATCGTCTTGACGAATTGCTATCCCGGCCAAGCGAACAGAACGGGCAAGAAAAAGACATGAACTCTTATTCTTTGGACACGAAAACCATGGGAGAAATTCGTGAGATTCGAGCTGCTCTTGCTCTTTTGGATCGTAAAAGGGAATCAAAGTATGAATAGCGGTGAAAAGTAACGCCAAATAGGCGGTGAGACTTGCGAGAGCGTAAGGATTTTCGTATAATGATGTAGCAAACATCAGGAATTAAGTGATTTTTGCTTTACTGCAGATGATAAATGCATCGATGGAGAAGAGTAAGCAGTGCTTTTATACAGGGAAGAAGCGCCAGTGATTGAGAGCGTTTCTATAAAATCAGGCTGTCTGAAGTTCGCTCCGGAGCAGTTCCTTGAACGTACGGTAGAGTTCTATAAGACTGTACTTAGACCAGTAGAGGATACCGGTTCACGACCGTTACAAACGTGCTAAAGTGAGATTGATATCGTACAGACTAGCGGGTTTTATCATAAACCCTTGGGCTTATCTTAGTCGTACATGAATCTAACAAGGGTGGTACCACGGTCTTTTCGTCCCTTTTTTGGGGGAGAAAAGGCCTTTTTTATTGGTCAAAATTTGAGAATTGCGAAGGGAGTATCCGCATCATGAAAGAAAGATTGGAAGCACTACAAGGCGAAGCTCTTGCCGAGCTCGCAAGCGTAGTCGATGATAAGGCACTTGGTGAAATACGTGTTAAATACTTGGGTAAAAAAGGAGCACTTACTGAAATTTTGCGCGGTATGGGTGCACTCAGTGCAGAAGAACGTCCGGTCATTGGTCAAGTGGCTAATGAAGTGCGTGGTGCAATTGAGACCGTTATTGAGGAAAAACAGGCAGCTTTCCAGAAGGAAGAGACAGCTAGACGTCTTGCGAAAGAAAAGATCGATATTAGTTTACCAGGACGCCGTATGCCTGAGGGTGGACTTCATCCTTTGACGAAAGTCATTCAAGATTTGGAAGACATCTTCGTTGGACTTGGTTATAAAGTGGCCGAAGGACCCGAAGTGGAAACAGATTATTTTAACTTTGAAGCGCTCAACTTGCCGAAAAACCATCCAGCCCGCGATATGCAGGATTCTTTCTACATTACGGAAGATCTCCTCATGAGAACTCATACTTCTCCGGTTCAGGTTCGTACCATGCAAGCGATGCAAGGGGAATCTCCGGTAAAAGTAATTGTACCCGGTAAAGTATACCGTCGTGACGATGATGACGCGACGCATTCCTTCCAGTTCCATCAAGTAGAGGGTATCGTTGTTGGTAAAAATATTCGTATGAGTGACCTGAAAGGTACACTGCTGCAATTTGTTCGCGAAATGTTTGGTGCTCATACGGAGATTAGACTTCGCCCAAGTTTCTTCCCTTTTACAGAACCGAGTGTAGAAGTTGATGTAACTTGTATCAAGTGCGGCGGTGACGGATGCCGACTGTGTAAGCAAACGGGTTGGATTGAAATTCTAGGAGCTGGAATGGTTCATCCGAAAGTACTTGAGATGGGCGGATACGATCCGGCTGAATACAGTGGTTTTGCATTTGGTATGGGTGTTGAGCGTATAGCAATGCTGAAATATGGCGTAGATGATATCCGTCATTTTTATAACAGTGATATGACTTTCTTGAAGCAATTTGCAAGATTATAGATTACACGAAGTAATGGAAAAAACCTATTTTTATAGAAGGAAGTGAACGTCCGTGAGAGTATCTACAGAGTGGTTGTCTGATTATATATCTCTTGAAAATGTAGCTCCGGAAGATTTAGCAGAGCGTATTACAAGAGCGGGTATTGAAATTGATGTTGTGGAGAACCGCAACCAAGGCGTAAATAAAGTAGTTGTTGGCTACGTAATAAGCAAAGAGAAACATCCGGATGCAGATAAACTAAATATCTGTAAGGTGGATGCGGGTCTTGAAGAAGAACTGCAAATCGTATGTGGAGCCAAAAACGTAGACGCGGGCCAAAAAGTGCCAGTCGCTCTTGTTGGAGCGAAGCTCCCGGGTGGTCTGGATATTAAAAAGGCGAAGCTGCGCGGCGTGTTGTCCCAAGGGATGATTTGCTCCGCGAAAGAGCTTGGCTTAAATGACAAGATGCTTCCAAAAGAACAGCAAGAAGGGATTCTTGTTCTTCCTTCTGAGCTTGAAGCAGGTACGCCGATTGAACAAGTACTGGGTCTTAACGATCATGTACTTGAGCTTGATTTGACACCAAACCGTTCGGATGCATTGTCCATGATTGGTGCAGCTTATGAAGTAAGCGCGATTCTTGGCAGAGAGATTACTTTACCGAAGCCGGAAGAACAACTGAATGAATCGGGTACCCCAGCAGCGGAACATATTTCGGTAACCGTAAATTCGCCGGAATTGTGTACGCACTATGCTGCTCGTTATATTACAGGAGTTCAAATTGCTCCTTCTCCGCAGTGGATGCAAAACCGCCTTATGGCAGCTGGCATTCGTCCAATTAACAATATTGTTGATATTACGAATTACGTGATGCTTGAATACGGCCAACCGCTACATGCATTTGATGCAGATCAGCTTGCAGGGGGTAATATTGTAGTACGTACGGCAGTAGAAGGCGAGAAGATGGTGACACTTGACGGTCAAGAGCGCAAGTTGAAAGAAACGATGCTGCTCATTACCGATGGAGAAAAACCAGCTGCGATCGCAGGAGTTATGGGTGGAGAGAACTCCGAAGTAACGAGTGATACAGTGAACCTTTTGCTCGAATCAGCTAAATTCGACGGAACTACGGTACGTAAAACGTCTCGTGATCTTGGACTTCGTTCCGAATCGAGTCTTCGTTTTGAGAAAAACGTGGATCCGAATGCAGTCATCCCCGCACTTAATCGTGCAGCATCTCTGATGGCTCAGTATGCAGGGGGTACAGTACACCCTGGTATTGTGGAATCTACACCGGCTCAAGTAGAAGAACTTGCAATATCTTTATCAACAGATAAAGTGAATAATTATTTGGGAACAGCTTTATCAACGGAAGAAATCAAAGCGATTTTCGACCGTCTTCATTTTGCATATGAAGTATTGTCAGGAGATGAACTGAAAGTAACGGTTCCTACGCGTCGCGGTGATATTACACGTGATGTAGATCTGATTGAAGAAGTAGCACGTCTATACGGCTATGATCTCATTCCTACTACGGTCATTGAAGGCCCTACAACACCGGGATCATTCACGAAAGCACAAACGATTCGTCGTGCGCTTCGCGGTCTTCTTTCAAACGGAGGATATCATGAAGTTGTTAGTTATTCTTTCGTAAATCCAGTGCGTGGTTCACTATTCTCAGAACTTACGAAAGGAAATCATTCCGTTAAACTGGCTATGCCGATGAGTGAAGAGCAAAGTGTTCTTAGAACGAGTATCTTGCCACAGATGCTAACGGCAGCAGAGTATAATCGGAATCGAAAACAGGATAGCCTGGCACTGTTCGAGATCGGAAATGTTTTTTACACAGAGGAAAAAGAAAGCATGACGAAGCAGCCTCGTGAAATTCCTGCGCTGTCTTTGCTTCTCAGTGGTAATCGTGTAGAAAAGCAGTGGAATACAACGGTACAAAAAGTGGATTTCTTTGACCTTAAAGGCGCGCTTGAGTCCATTTTTGCATACCTTGGTCTTGATAAAAACGTGACTTTCACTGCAAATGAGCCGAAGGATTTCCATCCAGGACGTTCTGCTTCTATGTATTTGAATGTTGAAGGCAAGGATGCAATCTTCCTTGGAACAATGGGTCAAGTTCACCCAGAAATTCAAAATAGTTATGATCTAGCAGATACGTATGTTGCCGAATTATCGCTTGAAGCTATTTATGAATATGCTAGACCGACACTTGTATATCGTGAACTTCCTCGTTTCCCTGCGGTTGAGCGTGATATCGCAGTAGTGGTTGAGGAAAATGTAGAAGCAGGGGCGATGCTTTCCTCCATTCGCGAATCGGCAGGAGACTTGTTGCAATCTGTTCAGGTGTTCGATATCTTTACAGGTGAAAAACTCGGTCTTGGCAAGAAAAGTGTTGCTCTTGCACTGACTTATCGTCATCAAGAACATACGTTGACAGAAGAAGAAATTACAGCCGTTCATAGTAAAGTGGTAGAAGATCTTGCTACCCGTTTTGGAGCTGAACTCCGGAAATAGGGATATGATGGGCTTAGTATTTATGGTTTCCAAGTTTCTCCTTTATTTTCGATAAAATAATTGAAGGAATTGCTCTAAGTCACATCGAATCCTTAAAGATAAAGGTTTCGATGTGACTTTTTGTTTAGGGATCTTTATACTTAAACTGTATAACGAAGCTCTATACCTAATAGGGTTACATCATCAAGAATCAACATACAGACATGAAGGAGGGCACAACTGTGACTACACCTGATCGTACACGCGTCACCGTAGAAATCTACGGGACTTCCTATAAATTGGTCGGCAGCAGTGCCGAATATATGAAACAAGTGGCCAATATGGTCGATGAAAGAATGAACACCATCTCTAAAAATCATTCCAGACTGGATACTCCGAGGCTGGCAGTTCTCACTGCAGTACATATGGCAGAAGAGTCACTCCAAGTTCAGCAAGTAAAGAATGAACTGAAAATGGTGACTGGTGAACGTACTCAGCTCGGATCTGAGCTGAACAAACTTAAAAATACGTATGAAGAGCAAACGGAACGATTACAACAGCTAGAGGCTGCAGTAAAAGATACCGAGAAAGAAAAACAAACGGCTCAGCAGGCACTGGCCCAACTTGAAAATGTACGGAATCAAGAACAGAAGACAATGAAAGCGCAGCTTGAAGATGCGCTTGCGAAGGCATCACTTCGTGAGGAAGAACTGAAACAGGCTAAGCTTAATAATACGGATCTTACTGCTCGTCTAGAGCAGAACGAGAAAAAGTGGCAGCAACAGCTTTCTCAGAAGCAAAAAGAGTATACAGAGGGACTGGAAGCGCGGCGGAAAGAACTGCTTGCTCAGGCAGAACAGAAGCAAAAGAAACTGCAGGATGAAGCAGATGCCAAAATGAAAGATTTGAATGTTCAGCTTAGTCAGCGTTCTGCTGAACTGAATAAAGTAATTCAAGAGCGTAAAGCACTTGAGACCAAATTCCAGGCGGATAAACAAAACTTTGAGAAGCAGCTTCAAACAGAAAAAGAAAACTGGGATAAACGACTCCAGACAGATAAACAAAATTGGGATAAACAACTTCAAGCGAAAGTGCAAGATCTCACTGAACAGCAGAAACGTAAGCAGCTGGAGCTGGAGAGCAACTGGCATCAGTTGAAGAAGGACTTGGAATCGAAGCTGGAATTGAAGGAACAGGAACGTGCAGCGGCAGCAAAGGCACTTCAGGACTATAAACAACAAGCAGCTGAAGAATTACGTACGATGCAGGAATTGGTTGAATCTGAAACTCATGAGGTTCAGGCTGCGGCTAGTGAGCAGATTCGTCAAGCTGAGGAACAGTTGCGAGTGAAGCTTGAGCAGATGAAAGAGCAACAAGTCTCTGATATCGAAGCAGTTAAAGCGGAGGCTCAGGCAGAAGCGGAGAAGAGTATCAATGAAGTCATGGATATGCTCACCGAAGCCGAGGAGAAGCACGCGAAAGCATTAGAATCTATTAAATCTGATTCTGTGGAGCGTACGAAACAATTAGAACAACGACTTCAACAAGCAAATAATGATCTTGAGTCTGAACGCGAAAGATCGGAAGAACAGTTGCAAGAATTGAAGAGAGAAATGGAATCGCAGGTGCAAGAGGCTGAACGCATTGCTTTGGAAGAAGCAGAGAAGGCAGAGACCGAAGCTTATGAGTTATACAGAACCGAGCTGAACGAAACGAAACAAAAATTGATGGATGAACACAATAAGAAAGAGCAAAAGCTGCTTCAAGAGCTCGCTGATTTGCAGGAGAGCCTGGAGATAGAAAGAGCAGAAGCAAGCACACAGCTTGAGGAAGCGATTAACCATCTTTCCGGGGAAGAAGAACAACGCAAACAATTAGCGGCTAAATTAGAGCAGGAACAGTCTCGAGTTCAGGAGCTTGAGTCTCTCGCTACAACAGCGGAAGAAAAAATCTCCAAATATACTCGCCGAATTCAAGAGCTTGAGCAACAGATTTCGGAAATTAAAGAAAGCAGTACCGCGCTGCAGATAAAACTCCGTACAGCAGAACAGGATGGAGTTAAAGCTCAAGAAAGAACAGAAGAGCTTAAAAAGAAAGTACAGGAAGCTGTTGATCGTGAATCAGCAAGTACTGCACAACTTCGTAAATTACAAGAACAACAAGCTGCAAGTCAGCAGGAAATGAACAAAATGAAACAAGCGGGAGCAAGAGCAGAAGAAGAACAGCGTAGATTACAAAAAGTGCTTGAACAAGCTCATGCAGCAACCCGTAAATTGCAAAGTGAAATTGCAGCACTGTCTGAAAGCGAAAAAAGCTGGAGAACGATTGCTGAACAAAGACAGCAAGACATCAGTGAGCTGGAGACGAATGTTCTGGAGGCTGCTGATCAATTGGAAGGAACGGAAGCACGTCTGCGTGACTTGCAGGATCAGTTGAGTGCAGCACAAGGTGAATCACAGAAATCGATAACGATCGCAGATGAGCTAAGGATACAACTATCTACACTTGAGAAGCAGCATACTGAACTGCAAACTAAATACGATGAAGCTGTGCTTGAGGCCCAAAATACTCTTCAAGTCGCTCAGCAGTACGAGCACGAGCAATCCCAAACTCGTAAACAGTTGGATGCTCTTGAAGTAGAGTTGAAAGTAGCGAAAGAAGAAGTGAACAAACGACAGGCCTCACTTGATAAAGCAGAGGAAGAAGCGATTGAATGGCAATTAAGGTTTGAGGAACTTGCAGAAGCTGAATCCAAACTGCGCAAGGAACGTGGACGCTTTGAAGATGAGGAGAAGCAACTTCGGAACCAACTTAAGGGCTGGGAAGTCAAAGAACAAGAGTGGACAAGTCTGCAGGAAGAACTATACCAAGAGAATGAAGAACTTCAACGTCGTTATCAAGAGCTTGTTAATCAGCAAGCTGATTGGGAAGCGAACCGCCAGCATTTAGAGAATGAAGTGAAGAGTTGGCAGCAGCAAATTGCCGCTGGCAATGACAGAGTGCTTGAATTGTCTTACGAGAAAAATGAGGCCATCTCCCGTTATTCGTCTCTAGAAAGTGAAAAACAAGCGCTTGAAACCGAACTTCAAGATGTAATGGAGCGTTATGAAGTAACAGCTCATCAGCTGAGGCTTCTTGAGGTGGAGCGCGAGATGCATCAAGACAAATCAGAGGATTTGGCAGATGACTATCGTAAATTACAAGAAGAGTACGCTAAACTTCAGACAGAATATAATGAATGGATCGAACTTATTGAGCAGGATCAAAGCTAGAATAGATGAATACAACGTGAAAAGACCCTCGTTTCAGGCTACTTATACCGTGAGCGAGGGTCTTTCTTTGCTTCCATTATTCTTCTACAATAATTTTAGAGACCATAGACGAGTGTCCACTTCCACAAAAAACGGAACAAGCGATTTCGAATTCGCCAGCTTCTTCAGGTGTTACGACAGCAGAATTTTTTTTGCTATCCAGTTGCAGATTGAGACCGGGAACGATAATTCCGTGGTTTCCTTCTTCGTTTTCATAAACGACACGTACAGGAACGCCTTTTTTTACATGATATTCTGGTTGATCAAATTCGTAGTTCGTAGCTTTAATAACGATTTCATCACTTGCTGCGACTTCTGGATCGGTAATTGCGCTTCCTGATCCGGATTCAGAGTCTTGACCGCAAGCTGCAAGCACAAGTAGTAGCATCGCGCTCAGTAGCAGAACGATTGTTTTCTTCATGAATGAGGCCCCCTAGATATGAATTTATTGTTAGATGCATGTCTTCTAATGATACCGTAGTTGAACTAGGGATGTACATTCTTCCTAAGTCATATTTTTGAATTTTATAACAAAAAAACAATAAATAAAAGCCTTCCTCATAAGAAGAAGGCTTTTATTGTACTCATTTCATTATTTACGTTTGGTTTTTGCAGCATCGAATGGAGTGGGTACAAAAATATCAATGATCCCAATCACAAGTGCCGCCAAAAGCGCACCGAGAATACTTGCGGATACGTTAGAAACGATGTATTGGGATACCCAAATGACAAGAGCACTAACGAGGAATCCAACAATCCCGCGTCCAAATGGGGATACTCTTTTACCGAAAATACTTTCGACCACCCATCCAAGCAGTGCAATGACCAGTGCTAGCAGAATGGCGCTACCGAAACCGCTCACGGAGAAGCCAGGTACGATCCAACTTACGAGCAGCAATACGACTGCAGCCACGATAAAACGAACAATTGCCCCTAAAATTGACATAAAATATATCCTCCTTAAATTTGATGTATTCCTTGGTATGCTAATCCTATTATGTAGCAATTCAACACAAATTATGTGCGGAATTGATTTCTCAAATGGCGCAATTCCTGCTCTTTCGCTATAATGAATATAGAGCCTGAGAGGAGTTGTCACATTGGATTCGAAAATTTTGCATACGTTAGAATATCGTAAAATTTTAAATACAATATCTCTATACACACAAACAGAGATTGGTAAACATAAAGCAGAAAATCTGATGCCCGTTAGTGATCTGGAAGAAGTGAAATCTTTACTTACGGGAACGGATCAAGCAGTGGCTGTGGATCGTTTGAAAGGGATCCCTTCTTTTACCGGAGTGACTGATATTACTGCTGCGGTGAAAAGAGCTCGGATCGGAGGTACATTAAGTCCTCATGAACTACTTGCGATCTTCAATACGGTTCATACGGCACGTCGACTGAAACGAATTCTGCACAGTATGGAAGATGAGCTAGCAATAGACAAGTTACTGTTCTTGAGTGAACAACTTTCTGAGCAAAAACCACTGGAAGATGCAATTAAGTCCTGTATCGATGATTCCGCAGAAGTGATGGATTCGGCAAGTGCTGCGTTGTCTCAAATTCGACGAGAGCTGCGGTCGGGAGAATCACGGATTAGAGAAAAACTTGATTCCATGATTCGTTCTTCCAGTGTTTCTAAAATGCTGCAAGATCAACTCATTACCATTCGCGGAGATCGATTTGTTATTCCCGTAAAAGCGGAATATCGTGCTCACTTTGGAGGCATTGTTCACGATCAATCTGGTTCAGGAGCTACTTTATTTATAGAACCGGAATCCATTGTAGCGATGAACAACAAACTGCGAGAGACACGTTTACGTGAAGAGCGCGAAATAGAAGTGATTTTGCAAAAATTGACGGCTCTTGTTGGCGAGCAATCCGATTGGTTGATCGAAGATGTCGAATTGCTTGGAACATTGGATTTCATCTTTGCGAAAGCACGTGTTGCCAGAGAGATGAAAGCTACATTGCCAAAGATGAACGATCGAGGATTCATGAAGATCAAAAAAGGACGTCACCCATTGATTCCGCTTGATAAAGTTGTGCCTACTGATCTTGAACTTGGGAACTCTTACAGTTCGATTATTGTAACGGGTCCTAACACAGGTGGTAAAACGGTAACGCTTAAAACAGTTGGATTACTTAGCCTCATGGCGATGTCCGGCTTATTCGTACCGGCGGAAGACGGAAGTCAGCTTTGTGTTTTTGACGCTATTTATGCTGATATTGGCGATGAACAAAGTATTGAGCAAAGTCTTAGTACTTTCTCAAGTCACATGACCAACATCATTCGTATTCTGTCACAAATGACTCCGAAAAGTTTGGTGCTTCTGGATGAGCTGGGAGCAGGAACAGACCCTGCAGAAGGTTCCGCTCTTGCCATCTCCATACTTGAGCATATTCACGCTACAGGTTGTCGTATGATAGCGACTACTCATTACAGTGAACTGAAAGCTTATGCTTATGAACGTAAAGGAATCATCAACGCTAGTATGGAGTTTGATGTAGCCTCACTTAGTCCAACGTATCGTCTTCTAATTGGCGTGCCAGGTCGTAGTAACGCATTTGCTATTGCAGAACGCCTTGGTCTGCAGTCTGATATTTTGAATTATGCACGCGGTGAAGTGAAGGAAGAAGATCAGCGTGTAGAGAATATGATCGCTTCGCTCGAAGATAACCGTCTTAAAGCGGAACAGGAACATGAAAAAGCTCTGAAAATTCGTGCTGAGCTCGAACAACTTCGGAATCAGCATGAACAAGAGATTACGAAGCTCGAAGAACAACGTGAAAAGTGGATGCAAAAGGCAGAACAAGAAGCTAGGGATGTTGTAGCTAAAGCGCGTCAAGAATCCGAAAAGATCATACATGATCTGAGAAAGATGGCACTTGAAGAAGGGGCTTCTGTCAAAGAACATAAACTGATTGCCGCTCGTAAAGGTCTAGAAGAAGCTGAGCCTGCTGAGCGTAAGAAAAAAGTGAAAAAAGCGGCAGGGACGACAAAAACCATTGGTCTCGGTGATGAAGTCAAAGTAACAAGCCTTAATCAGAAAGGGCATGTAGTTGAGTTGTCGGGTAAAGAAGCGCTTGTTCAACTAGGGATTATGAAAATGAAAGTGGCTGTTTCGGATTTGGAACTAATAGAAACAGCACAAAAAGCGTCAGGGCAAATACAGCGTCATGTCACAGCTGTGAAACGAACTCGGGACGATAACGTGAAATCAGAACTTGATTTGCGGGGAGCTAATCTTGAGGAAGCACTGGTTGATGCAGATCGCTTTATTGATGAAGCATTTTTATCAAACCTCGGACAAGTTTATTTGATTCACGGTAAAGGAACAGGTGTACTCCGTACTGGAATTCAAGATTATTTAAGAAAACATAAAAACGTCAAAAGTTATCGTCTTGGAAATTATGGAGAAGGCGGTTCCGGTGTGACCGTTGTTGAATTGAAATAATAAGGTTCTATTGTAACAGGAGGATCTATGAAAAATTTGACCCGGATTTTGTTTGCTGCGGCCATCATTTTTTTTGCAGCTGGAATCGTGTATATGTTGAACGGGTAATGGGCTAAGATGAAATGGGATAGTATGAAAGGATGAATAAAATGGAAACAACAGTATGTCCATGGTGTCAAACAGAAATCGTATGGGATGAGGAACTGGGCCCTGAAGAAGAATGCCCTTATTGTCATAATCCTCTTTCCGCAGTACAGGACCAGGAAGAATCTGAAATCACTGCCGATTTGCCACATCGTGAGAGTGAAGCAGCGGAACAGACCAAAGTGAATTTAGAAGGGTATCGAACTGTGAATCTTACTCTTACAGAAGAAGAAGAACTTTTAAAAGAAGAAACGATAAGTACTGAAGAGGACGAAGAAGATTATAGTAATCTGTGGGAGGATGAAACGGATACGATTCTTCCTACCGCTAGGGTTCTTGATCAATATGAAGACTCTGGCATTGATATGGCTAAGTATTCTTCGGCTGTACAATCCATTCTCGATGTACAAGAAGAGGCTCCAGAATGTCCAAACTGCCGAGAGTTCATGCTTCATACGGGAGTGCAGACGGTTACAAGAGACAGCTTCACCAAAATTCAGTCTTTAATGCCTCCTTTAGAAGCTCCTTTTGGTTTAAATATTTATGTATGTCCATCTTGTTTTCAAACAACACAAAGTTTGGCATCCGAAGATAGATTACGTATGGTAAAACGATTGAGTCAAAGTAAATAATTGGAATTATTTTCATATGAGAACACATGCAGCTTCACTGCATGTGTTCTTTTTTTGTTTTTCCAATTTTGCGTAATTAGTAAAGAGAGACAAGTTTTAAGCCAAGAGGGGACATATTAGTTTTGACTACTTATGGTAGTCCGACATCCTAATAGTAAGAAGCACGTAAGGAGGAAACGACGTGAAAAAAGCTTTACTGGACCAACAATCCAGGCTGCTTCTCTTCGTGAACGGTTTGTTTGTGCTTGCGAGTGCCCTATCTGGTACATTTATCAATGTGTTTTTGTGGAAAAGCCGTCAGGACTTCACGATGATTGGCTGGTTTACAATTAGTCAACAGATCGGACTCATCCTAACCTTCTGGCTGGCCGGAAAATGGGTCAAAGAACATAACAAAATGAATGTGATCAGAATCGGTATTTTATTATCAGCAGTCTTTTATCTAGTCGTGTTACAACTGGATCAGCAAGCGGTATTTTATATCTGGCCTTTAGGACTATTGCTAGGTGCTTCGCTTGGACTTTTCTGGATCTCATTTAATGTCGTTTATTTTGAAGTAACGGATCGAGATAACCGCGATTTGTTTAATGGATGGGTTGGGCTCATTGGTTCATTGGTAGGAATTATAGGACCTTGGGCATCTGGACTTGTGATCTCTTTGTCAACTGCGAATCAAGGGTACAGAATCATATTTATGATTTCGATGATTATTTTTGGTGTGGGTGTCGTTGTCAGCTTCTTCCTCAAAAAAAGAAAGACAGAAGGAACTTACTCCTGGGCTGAGCCTGTACGTCAACTTCAGGATACAAATAGTCCATGGCGCCATGCGGCTCCCGCGCTTGCTGCGCAAGGAGTAAGGGAAGGTGTGTTTTCTTTTCTTGTGAACCTCCTTGTATATATTGCAACCACTCAAGAGGTTAAACTGGGTCAGTTCTATCTCATTACTTCTGTTGTTGCGCTTGTAAGTTACCACTTCGTTGGAAAATGGTACAAGCCTTCTCATCGGTATTATGGTTCTTTAGTGGGGGCTATGCTGCTCTTTTTGTTAAGTTTACCTTTGTTATGGGCTGTTAATTATAGCACTTTGCTAGTACTCGGCATTGGCTCGGCACTATTTATGCCTTTTTATGTGCTACCAATGATCTCCTCTGTTTTTGATCTGATGGGAACGAGTGAAGAAACAGTGTCAAAAAGAGTCGAACTTGTCGTTTTGCGTGAAATTTGTCTAACTGCAGGGAGAATTGCAGGAATTCTTGTCTTTATCCTGGTCCTATCTATTCATGACTCAAGCAAAACCATGACTTGGCTCATGATTATCCTTGGTTTTTCTCCGGTTATCAGCTGGGTTTATATTCGTAAGCTCTTGCGTGTCTAGCTGTACATAAAAGTTCCATGATAGGGGAAAGCTATCAAACGTACAAAATTGGAGATTATGACCAGAGGAGGTAACACCAATGCAATCCCATCAAATGCAACCCATAAGTTCAAAAGAATTGGATTACATCGCAGACAGCCTATCAAATGAAGACTTGTTGATTAAACAATGTGCTGCGACTGCATCCAGTACACAAAATCCTATGCTTAAGCAAGTTTTACAACAGCAGATTCAGTTGCATCAGCAAAACGCGAACATGCTTATTGGAGCTTTACAGCAGCATCAATCGCTTGCTCCCACACAACCTTCCAATTAAAGAACATTATAAAAAGTGGAGATAAGGAGGCAATAAATTATGAATACACCATCTAACAGTTCATTCATGCCCGAGGCAGATTTGGCATATACAATCTTGTCAGATCTAAAAAGAACAGTGCGTGAATATACAACGGCAACAACAGAATCTAACTGTCCAGTGGTTCGCCAAATGTTCACTAGCCTGACGAATAACACGCTTAAATTACAAGGGGATCTTTACAGCGTTATGCAGCAAAACAATATGTATCCACCTCCAGGTAAAGCCCTGAAAATGGATATCGATAAACAAATCCAAATGGCAAATCAGACGAAGCAGAAATGCGAACAATTTTTACAGCAAAAGAATATCCATAGTGCTTCGAATTCCCCAATAGGTCAACCCTATGGAACACCTACAAGTGCCTATGACCAGCAGCATCAACACGGTAATCCATATTACAGCTAATTGAACTCTGATTTAACAAAAGGAAACCAACGCGCTTAAGAAATGTAAAGTAGCGTTGGTTTTTTTATTTGCAGTAATACCAAATTCATGTCATATTATATTTAATCTGCTTAACGAAAAGCAGTTGCATGGCCCGTAAGACGGACCCGTAAAAGATGCTCTCTGGAGGGAAATGCATGACAGAACTTAATGATTTGAAATTAAAAGTGCTCGATTTATTGAAGGAAGATGCCAGAAGAACACCGGCTCTCCTAGCTACATTGCTTGGAACTTCGGAAGAAGAGATCAAAAAAGCGGTAGCCGAACTTGAAAAAGAAAACGTAATCGTAAAGTACGCGACCGTTGTTAACTGGGAAAAAGTTGATGATGAAAAAGTAACAGCTTTGATTGAAGTTCAGATAAGTCCTGAACGTGGCCGTGGATTTGAAGGGATTGCAGAACGCATTTATTTGTATCCACAAGTGAAATCGGTTTACTTAATGTCTGGAGCATACGATCTTCTTGTTGAGATTGAAGGCCGCAATTTACGTGAAGTAGCCAATTTTGTATCAGAAAGACTGTCTACGATTGATTCGGTATTATCGACCAAGACAAATTTTATTCTTAAAAAATATAAACAAGACGGCATCATTTTTGAGCCACATCAGGAAGACAAACGGCTCCCTATTTCGCCGTAAAAGGAAGTATGAGAGATGATAGTTAATCAAGATCAGCAAAAAGACAATAAGTCTGGTTCGAAAAGTATGAGTTCGTATCTTAATCCAGGTGTTCAGCAAATACCGCCATCAGGTATTCGTAAGTTTTTTGATCTCGTTGGTCCGAACAAAGGGGTCATATCACTTGGTGTAGGGGAACCAGATTTTATCACACCATGGCATATGCGAGAAGCCTCCGTCTATTCCCTCGAGCGTGGTTTTACAAGCTACACTTCCAATGCGGGAATGATAGAACTGAGAGAAGCAATCAGCGAGTACTTGGAACGAGGATTTCATACTCCATACGATCCGGCAGATGAAATCATTGTTACTGTAGGTGGAAGTGAAGCGATTGATTTGGCGCTACGTGCTCTCATCGTTGCTGGAGATGAAATTTTGGTGCCTGAACCTTGTTATGTTGCCTATTCGCCTATTATTTCTCTTGGCGGGGGTGTACCCGTAGGGGTTGAAACGGTAGCAGAAAATGACTTCAAACTTACAGCGGAAGCGCTAGAAGCTCAAATTACGCCTAAATCAAAAGTACTTATTCTGTGTTATCCGAGCAATCCTACAGGCGCAACAATGACGTATGAAGACTGGCTCCCTATTGCCGAAGTTGTTGAAAGACATGATTTAATCGTAATAGCTGATGAAATTTATGCAGAACTTACTTATAACCAAAAACATGTTAGTTTTCCTTCTATACCGGGTATGCGCGACCGCACGATCCTCGTGAGTGGGTTCTCTAAGGCATTTGCGATGACTGGCTGGAGAATTGGTTATGTGTGCGGGAATTCGGAACTGATATCAGCTATGCTTAAAATTCATCAGTATACGGTAATGTGTGCTCCTTCGATGGGACAAATCGCAGCATTAGAAGCTTTGCGAAATGGTATCGAGGAGAAGGATCGTATGGTGGAATCCTATAATCAGCGCCGTCGATTAATCGTTCAGGGATTCAGAGACATCGGGCTAGATTGCCATGAGCCGCAGGGTGCATTTTATGCATTCCCTAGCATACGCAAAACGGGACTATCTTCTGAAGAATTTGCTCATAGGTTATTAACCGAAGGCAAGGTAGCAGCTGTACCTGGCACTGTATTTGGATCAGGTGGAGAAGGTTTCTTACGATGTTCCTATGCGACATCTCTTGCACAATTAAACGAAGCTCTAGAAAGAATCGGGAATTTTGTTTATAAAATAGAACAAGAGGGTAATAGGAAATAGATATTTCTATTGTCAACAGATAGAATAATCTTTAAAATGAAAACAAATCAACTTTTTCCGAAAAATGTCACTTTTAGTACATCGGTCTATTTGTTTTTATGCTATAATCTGTAAGGATATAGATTTCTAGGGAGGGATTTACCTTGTTTTGTGCCGAATATGATTTGCCGACATACCGGGGTCAATATGCTGTTGATAGCGAAAGCAGCACCTCTTGGCTTACAAACTCGGAGAAAGCATCTTCACGCAATCTTTCCTTGGAAGACGAAATCCATATCCTGCGCAGCAAGATGGAACGAATCTTTTTGGAAGAGAAGTCCTTTACTTCAGATGTGGTGATCGAAATCAGCAGCTTGCTAGATTTAAAGATCAATGAATATATGAAGGCTTACCCTAAGAAAGCATAAATGCGTGAGTTGTTTTCGAGAAGAAGACCCTTTTTAGGGTCTTCTTTTTTTGTGAAGCATTATTGTGATATGATGTGAAATAAGGGGAAAAGGAGGAGTTACTCACGTGTCTAGAAGAAGCAGTTATACTATCATTGTACTATTATTAATGGTTATATTGACGGCATGCGGCAAAGATGAGGAAGCTACATTTCAGATTTTTATGACAGATGATCAGGGGAATATTGCTGATATTGAAGCAGTGTTGGAATCTAAGCTACAGGCGAAGTTCGGGGATAAAGTTACTGTAAAAGTTACTACTAGTCCGATCTATAACCAGCAAAAACTTCTGCTTGAATACGTTGGAAGGTCCAATGATATCATTATTATGCCTGAAAATGACATGAAATCATTTGGTTCGCAAGGATCCCATATTGCGCTTGAGGATACCTTTGATCAGCAAAAGTATAGCCGTGGTTTTTTTGAAGGCGGTACATACAGTGTGGATGAGAATGGAAAAATGTCACAAGATATGATAATGGGCGATCATTTGTTTGGAATCCCTGTTGAAGAAATGGCTCTGTTTAAAGAATTGAACTATCCTGCCCAAAACTTATTTGCGACCATTCCGGTATCTGCATCCAATGAAGCATTAGCAAAAGAAGTTTTGAAGTATATGGTTGAATTGAAATAATACAAATGAACCGAAAGCACAGAATATCAGAAGGCAGGGGGTAGAGGGATGCTCATTATGGTAACAGGCGGAGTATGTAGCGGCAAAACCCAGTTTGCCCTTTCCCATGCCTCGACACTTGCACGGGAAGGGATTTATATAACAGATCAATATGCAAAACCTTTGCCCGAGAAGATGAGAGCCCCGTCCAGACTGCGCAAGATACATATGTCTTCCCATCAATCGCTTCCAGATACACTTGACCATATTAACAAGGAATCCAATTTTTTTTTGGCAGATCGTCGTATTGTTATTATTGATAGTTTGACCTGCTGGATGATAAGCGAGATCAAAAATTGTTGGAACAGTGCAGATCAGCTTCGTGTTAAAGCGAGGGTGGAACAGTTAAAAGAAGTGATATGTTCTTATCAAGGGTTATTGCTGATTATTACAAATGAGATGTATGGAAGTTTTCATCCCTCGGAGGAGGAAAAATTATTTACTTCCTCCATGGCTGAAATGAACCGTTTGATTGCTACGGGAAGTGATCAGGTATTTACGCTTACTTCCGGCATTGCATCAGAAATTAGCAGGAATAAAATCAGATTTTAAATGGAGGTCAGTGATGAAGATTTATACAAAATCAGGGGATAAAGGACAGACATCCGTAATAGGTGCGAGAGTTCCAAAAGATGACGACCGGATTGAGGCCTACGGTACCATTGATGAATTGAATAGTTTTGTTGGACAGGCCATCAGTATCATCATTCAGGATGAAAAGTATGCAGATTTGAAAGAAGAACTTGAAACCATTCAGCAAGAGTTATTTGATTGTGGTTCAGATCTTGCTTTTGTCAAACTGGAAGAAGGAAATTACAAAGTATCCGGCGAGATGGCAGAGCGTTTGGAACAGTGGATCGATCTTCATCAAGCAGAGAATCCACAAATCGAACGTTTTATTATTCCAGGGGGCTGTGCGTTCTCCTCTGCACTTCATGTATGCCGGACGGTAGGACGAAGAGCAGAACGCCGTGTAGTAACGTTAGGTTCTCATACTGAAATTAATCCTGCAGTTAGACTCTATATGAATCGTCTGTCTGATTATTTCTTTGTCATTGCCCGTACAGCGAATGTTCGTTCAGGAGTTCCTGATGTAGAATATATTCGTAGCAAAAAGGTGTTTCGCAGCAAATGACATCCTATTATGAACCGATAGTATATGATGTTCTTCCTCAAGATGAAGGGATGCTCTTAAAAACAGTCTTGCAAAAAAGGCTAGGGGTCTCACGCAAGTTAATGTCAAGACTCAAACTGACGGAGTGCGGTATTCATTTAAACGGTAAGCGAGTTTACATCAGTGAAAAAGTTAAGGGTGGAGACCGTATCGAATTGAGAATGGAAAAAGAGACTTCGGATGATATTTTGCCGGAGTTTATTCCATTCGATATTCTATTTGAAGACGAGCATCTCTTGATCGTCAACAAACCCGCAGGATTGATCGTTCATCCGACACATGGTCACTATACAGGAACGCTTGCCAATGGAGTCGTGCATTACTGGCATGAAAAAGGGGAACAGGTCCGTTTCCGGCCTGTTCATAGGTTAGATCAGGACACATCAGGCGTATTGTGTGTTGCCAAAAACCCGTATGTCCATCAGCATATTTCCGAACAAATGATACAAGGCACAGTGGACAAGTATTATATAGCGATGGTGCATGGTCATCCGAGTCCTTCTGAAGGAGTCATTGAAGGACCCATCGACCGAGATCCGCTTGAGCCTCACCGGCGTATTGTCACACCGGATGGTTATCCTGCTCGCACACTGTACAATATGTTGGAACGTTACGTACGGGGAAGCATGGTACAGATCAAACTAGAAAGCGGTCGAACTCATCAAATAAGAGTACACATGAGCTCGATTGGCTGTCCATTAATCGGGGATACTTTTTATGGTGTAGATCGGTTGATAACGGCAGAGTTTGATCTCAATCAGGCAATAGAGGTGAATGATTGGATGAGCAGACAGGCACTACATGCAAGTAAACTTTCTTTTACTCATCCGATTACAGGAGAAAGAGTGACGTATATAGCACCACTTCCTAAAGATTTGGCACAATTAAAGCAACAGCTTGAATCAGAGAAAGAAAAAGAAGTAGAGTAACAAAATGATATGGTTTCAGGAGGTTAAATGGCATGAGTAAACTAAAAGTATATCAATATTCTAAATGCGGTACTTGCCGCAAAGCTGTGAAATGGTTGGAACAAGCGGGACATGAGCTAACGCTGATCCCGATTTTTGAAGAGCCGCCTACTGCAGATGAATTAGCATCTCTGGTCCAAAATAGTGGTCTTGAACTGAAAAAGTTCTTTAACACAAGTGGAGAAGTTTATAAGGAAATGAACCTAAAGGACAAACTGAAACAAATGAGTTCAGAGGAACAACTGAAGCTACTGTCTTCGAATGGCAGGTTGATTAAACGCCCGATTGTGACGGATGAAAGCACAGTGACCGTTGGTTTTAAGGAAGAACAATTTCAGCAAACTTGGTCTTAACGAGATTTCAGATCTTCATCAATAACGATCGTAGTGTTTCCATTGTTTTACCCCCAAACCTGCGCTAGCCTGTGCTATAATACAGGTAGTTTAAATATAGGTATGGAATAGAACAGGAGCGTTATCATAAGTGAGTAATGAAACAAAAGATCAATCGGTATTGATAGTTGACGGAATGGCCGTATTATTTCGTGCGTATTTTGCAACAGCTTCAGGTGGATATATTCGTCGAACCAAAGATGGCCTAGCTACCAACGCAGTATACGGTTTTATTCGTTATTTTTGGGATGCAGTTCAGACCTTTAATCCGACACATGTAGTATGCTGTTGGGATTTGGGCGGAGGTACATTCCGAGGCGAGCACTATGCTGCATATAAAGGTAATCGTCCGGAGGCTCCAGATGATCTGATTCCACAATTTACGATGATCAAAGAAGTTATGGACAGTCTCGGAATCCCTAATATTAGTGCTTCTGGATTTGAAGCAGACGACTGCATCGGTACATTAAGTCGTTCATATAACGAAGAATTGGATATGAACGTGATGATTTTATCTGGAGATCACGATCTTCTCCAGCTCGTTAATGACCGCACCAGTGTTATTATTATGAAAAAAGGACATGGCAATTACAAAGTGTACACACCTGATTCCTTGTATGAGGAGAAAGGACTACGTCCTCGTCAAATCATTGATATGAAGGGACTTATGGGTGATGCGAGTGATAATTATCCTGGTGTGAGGGGCATTGGTGAGAAGACAGCCATGAAGCTCGTTCAGGAATATGAATCCATCGAAGGAATTCTCGAGCATATGGATGAACTTAGTCCTTCCATTCGTAAGAAGATTGAGAATGACATGGAAATGTTACATCTCTCGCGAAAACTGGCTGAGATTCATTTGGAAGTTCCTGTTGCTTGCTCGCTGGAAAGTTGCATTCTAAGTCTGGACCACCATCAGGTCATTGCTAAATTCGAAGAACTTGAAATGAAAAGTCTATGCTCCCTTATCGGAGTTGCCACTAGCTAGAAACTTTGCATAGGATACGGGTAATTTCTTATCCGTATCCTTTTTTTGTGAATTTAGGCATTGACCTAAAAGTAATTTCGGGTGATTATTATATAAAGCCTGTGCCAATATAGTAAAGCGATTACAGGACTTCTTGGTTATTTATAAGAAGTGGGGGCGTAAAATTTTGAGTAATATACAGTCGGTTTCATATCAGCTTGTGTCTCTAAATATTGGAATTAAGACTCGGATGGAGAATGGCAAACAGGATTTTTACTCAGCAATATATAAACATCCTGTACCAGGAAGTACATACTTATCGAAAACCGGATTTGTAGGGGACGAGCAAGCGGATCAGGTACACCATGGCGGTGTAGATAAAGCAGTATGCGTGTTTAATTATCTTGCCTATCCTGATTACGAAACTTTTCTTGAACAAACCTTGAAGCCTGGGGCATTCGGTGAGAATATTACCGTATCCGGATGCAATGAGCAGGACATACATATCGGTGATATATTGAAACTCGGTGAGTCAACGGTTCAGGTGAGTCAACCCCGTGTTCCATGTTTTAAGCTAGGTGTGAAATACAACTGTAAAGAGCTTCCCTTGCAGTTTCAGACTACAGGAATTACAGGATATTATTTTCGTGTTCTTGAAGAAGGTCATGTATCTGCTGAGGATGAACTTGTTCTTACTTCCAGAGAAAGTGGAAGCGTAAGTGTGATGGAAGCCAATCGCATCATGCATCATAGCAAACAAGATATTCAGGCGATAGAGAGGCTTCTTTCTGTGGATACGCTAGCAGATAGCTGGAAATCTACGCTGAATAAGAGATTGGCAAAATTGATCTCAACTTAGAACGATACGGAGGGTGTTAATGTGCGTGTATTAGGAGCTATTGAAGCTGGAGGAACAAAATTTGTATGTGGGATCGGAAATGAACAGGGTGAAGTGATTGAACGAGTAAGTTTTCCAACGACAACCCCTGAAGAAACGATGGCCCAAGTCATTGCATTTTTTGAAGGAAAACAATTTGACGCACTTGGTGTAGGTTCATTTGGACCGATTGATCCAATTAAAAATAGTCCTACTTATGGACATATTACCACTACACCTAAACCGTTTTGGGGCGGGTATGATATCATTGGGAAGCTCAAAGAGCATTTTGATGTGCCAATGCAATTCGATACGGATGTAAATGGAGCCGCACTAGGTGAATACACTTGGGGTGCTGCAAAGGGTCTGGACAGCTGTATTTACATTACGGTAGGTACAGGTATCGGTGCTGGAGCCGTTGTTGATGGACAGATGGTTCATGGACTATCACATCCTGAAATGGGACATATTAGTGTAAGACGTCATCCGAATGATACGTTTGAAGGTTTCTGTCCATTCCATGGCGATTGCCTGGAAGGAATTGCAGCAGGACCTGCGATCCTTAAACGTTGGGGAAAACAAGGTGTAGAATTACCTGTTGATCACCCTGCTTGGGAGATGGAAGCTTATTATCTAGCTCAAGCTTTGGTCAACTATGTACTTATCCTTTCCCCGCAAAAGATTATTATGGGCGGCGGTGTTATGAAGCAGGAGCAATTATTCCCTGAGGTAAGACGTCAATTGAAGTCCCTCTTGGCGGGTTATGTACAGCACCCTAGCATCATCGAAAACATTGACGAATATGTAGTCTATCCGGAGCTTGGGGACAATGCTGGTATTTGCGGTTCACTCGCCCTGGCTAAGCTGGCTTTGGAAGAAGCGTAAAATTATTATTGTAATATATACCATTTATGGTATAGTGATTGATAACAGAACAGTACGGAATTACTTGAGGAAGCACCTCTCTCACATGGATATGTGGGAGGGGTGCTTTTTTGTGTTTATTCTAGATGCTGAACTGATTTTGAAAGGAGGCAAGCATGAAAATGAAAATTGTATTTATGAACCAATTGTCTGCTACATCGGAGACGAGTGGAGCAAAGTATGCACAATTATGGATTGGTGAAGAAGAAGATTTGTGGCAGCTTGGATGGAGTAGCAACACGATGGGTGAGGATCAGGTCGATATTTGGTATGAAGGCGATTCTTGGAATGAGATGATGCATATTTATCGTTTTCAGCTAGCAATTAAGATGAGCGAGGGTTATAGACCACTCATTGAAGGCATTTTTCATGAAACAGAAGAATACAAACAGAGGAGTCTGAATACACAGAAGCTGCAATGTTATAGTGAATTATATGGCCGAGAGGAATTATATCAAGCTTTATGTGCTTGGAGGAGAAAAAAGGCATCAACGGAACGTAAAGCTCCTTATTTTATTGCAAGCAATCGCTTGCTACGAATGATTAGTGCCTTTGTACCTTTCACCCTGGAGGAGTTGCGAGAATTACCTGGGGTAGGTGAGAACAAAACGGCTGAATATGGTCAGGAAATACTCGACATGACGACAAAAGAAACGAGAGCACACGGCTTTCCACTAGACTGGGTATATACTGAGCTTAAGGAAGAGGAATATGAGTCTTGGAATTATAAACAAAAAGAGCAGAAGTATAAACAGGAACTTGAGAAGTTCAATCTCAAGAAATCGGTCTTAACAGGAATAACCAGTGGACAGTCCCTTGATGAGATCAGTACTATTTCTGGGCTTGGACGCAGAGAGCTGGTTGATTTTTTGGAAGAACTTGAGAAGAGTGGGTATGATACAGAAATTCTAATCGCTAAAGAACTCGTTTGGATGACAGATGATGAGCAGGAACTGATCTGGAATGCATATGATGAGCTTGGGACAAGTTTCTTAAAACCGATACTACACAAGGTATATGGTGAAGATCCTACAGGAATGGGCCCTCTTGATCAACTATATGAGCGACTTAGAATGGTTCGTATTCGATATCGAAGACAGACGGAATCCAGCAGGCAGGTAGGATAAGGAAAGGGGAGTTACAATACATAATTGGACATCTTTTTTTGAGTTCAAGGTGAGAAAGTGTAATATCATCATTACATATAAAAAAGGTCCTTCAAAGTAAATGAGGGACCTTTTTTATGGTTTTCACATGAAGAGAAGATGAAGATTTGATGAACTGAAGGTGGAGATGTTAAATCCAATCCTTCTTGCGGAAAATTAGATACATTGTGATCCCAAGTGCCGCTATAATACCAATGACAATAAAATAAGCATATTTATAATCAAGCTCTGGCATATTCGTAAAGTTCATCCCATAAATCCCGGTAATGAGCGTCAGCGGCATAAACACGGTTGTTATCGCCGTAAACACACGCATAATTTCATTGGCCCGGTTGGAGATACTAGACTGGTAGGCTTCTCGTAAGTTCCCCATCAGATCTCTGTACGTGTCAAAGGTTTCAGATATTTTTACTGCATTCTCATAGATATCGCTAAAATACTTCTGTAGCTGATCATCAATCAGGCGTAGATCCTTTTTATTGAGTGTATTGATTACTTCTTTTTGAGGTCCAAGTCCCTTTTTAAGCCATAAAATCTCACTTCGCAGACCTATAATTTCACTCAAATGACTTTTCTTAGTGTGCATGAGAATATCTTCTTCCAGCTTCTCAATCCGTGCTTCGAGCCGATCACCTACTGTAAAATAGTTGTCTACGATGGAGTCAATAAGCAGATATAAAAATCGGTCTGGAGAATTAACCTCTTGTTCCCAAAGAATAGGTTTCAGCGTTCGCAGCTCATTCACTTTTTGCTTCGTTACCGTAATGATATAATGTCTTCCAAGGAAAACATTGACCGCACGCAAAAATATTTCCTCATCGTCAAAACGAATACTGTTTACAACAATAAAATAGTGACTTTCATAGATTTCTAACTTCGGACGTTGCTCTTCATCACTCAAACAGTCTTCTACAGCAAGATCATGCATGTGGAATAACGGTTGAAGGATCGCAAGATCGTCTACATCAGCATCGATCCAGTAAAAACCTTCTTCAGGTGGAGTAAGTGTATCTTCAATATTATCAAGTGGAGTAAAAACTCCTTGGTTAACAAATCTAATTTTCATTCGAACCACTCCTTAAGTAAACTCCCGGAATTTAAGCGGGACAAGCTGAATAACTAAGGAATGTGAACATCAGTGCCGGTAACGAATACGAAAAAAAGGTAGACATCAGGAATTACGCGTCCCGTTAGCCGGCAAGCTGATGGTACATCCTATGCTGTTATTATCATTCGGCTGCCAGTCAGGCCTCGGGTCGCCTTCCATTTTCGTCACCCCATTATGTTTAAATTGACATTGATTCTTAGTATAACGTGGTCTTTTTCAGCAATCAAGCTATAAATGTGGATGGCTTATCTTATGTCCGAATTTTCATAGATGTACCTTGTTTCCAAAGATTCATTATAAATCCAGATCTTGACGAATAGATGCTTCATGCTATACAGTATTGTTTAACAATTATTATTTACAAATTGAATAAAGCGAAATCTTATCAAGAGTAGGTGGAGGGACTAGCCCGATGAAACCCGGCAACCGGCGTGTGAACGCACGGTGCTAATTCTTGCGGTCGTTTTATGCCATATTAGGCATGGAACGCAACTGAGAGATGAGAGAGGCGCATTATCGTATACGGATAGACGACCTTTCTCGATATAATGAGATAGGTCGTTTTTGTTTATCTTCCGTGGATGAATGAATTCGCTTCCTTAATAACCTCTCACTCTATTCTGACAAAATGTTCTTAAGGAGGAATACCCATGCCCATTAAAATTCCTGATGCTTTACCAGCCAAAGAAATTCTCGCGAGCGAGAATATATTCGTAATGGATGAAACTCATGCATACAGACAGGATATACGGCCTTTACGTATTGGTATACTGAACCTCATGCCTACGAAAGAGACGACCGAGACTCAATTACTTAGACTTATCGGAAATACTCCTATTCAAGTGGATGTAGTGTTAATTCATCCGAAATCGCATGTTTCCAAAAATACATCACAGGAATATCTCGATATGTTCTACAAAACCTTTGATGAAGTAAAGGATTTGCGATTTGACGGATTGATTATTACGGGTGCTCCTGTAGAACAGATGGAATTTGAGGAAGTGACTTATTGGGAAGAAATCCAGCAGATTTTTAACTGGTCCCAAACGCATGTCACCTCTACTATGCATATCTGTTGGGCTTCCCAAGCAGGGCTGTATCACCATTTTAACGTACCTAAAGTGGCACTTCCCGAAAAATGTTTCGGTGTGTTTCCACACACACTGAGTAAATCGCATGTGAAATTGCTCCGGGGATTCGACGAGTTATTCCTTGCTCCGCATTCCCGTCATACCGAAGTACGCCGAGAAGATATAGAGAAAGTAGCAGGACTCGATATTTTATCAGAGTCGGAAGAAGCGGGCGTATATATTGTTGCAAGCGAAGATGGCAGACAGATTTTTGTGACTGGGCATTCCGAATATGATCCTTTATCATTAAAGTGGGAATATGATCGCGATAAGGAAAAAGGGTTAGATGTGAAATTGCCTAACAATTACTTCCCGAATGATGATCCTAACAAGGTACCGTTATCCGGCTGGAGAGCACATGCGAATCTTTTGTTCTCGAACTGGCTCAACTATTATGTTTACCAAGCAACGCCTTACGACAACATTGGACCACAAATCTAGTCTTTATCTATGAGGGGGACATCACGCTATGGAAGTGAACAAACTGAGATTAGAAAGCAAACTAGCACAAATCGGATCAGTCAAGGAACCGGTGACAGGGGCCGTAAATTTTCCTATTTATCAATCGACTGCATTTAGACATCCACAGCTTGGACAAAGCACGGGTTTTGATTACATTCGTACAACAAACCCAACTCGGAAAGTACTCGAGGAAGCTGCGGCGGAATTGGAATCGGGGGATGCAGGTTTTGCGTGCAGCTCAGGTATGGCAGCAATCATGACGATTTTTGCCAAGTTCGGGCAGGGAGATCATCTGATTATTTCACTTGACCTATACGGTGGGACCTATCGTCTTGTAGAACGGATCTTGTCCAAGAATGGAGTAACGGCAAGCTACGTGGATACGAATGATCTAGATGCACTGGAGAAAGTACGGCAAGACAATACGAAAGCGATCTTTATTGAAACACCAACCAATCCGCTTATGATGATTACGGATATTGAAAAAGTCTGTACATGGGCTAAACAACATGGAATTTTGTCCATTGTAGACAATACGTTGCTTACTCCTTTCTTTCAGCGGCCGCTTGAACTTGGTGCAGACATTGTTATGCATAGTGCCACCAAATATCTCGGGGGACATAACGATGTATTGGCAGGGCTTATTGTTACGAAAGGAAAAGAAATTTCTGAAGAAATCGCATTTTTACACAATTCCATCGGCGCCGTATTATCTCCAAGCGACAGCTATCAGCTCATGCGTGGAATGAAGACGCTTGCTCTTCGTATGGAACGCCATGAATATAATGCAACAAAAGTAGCAGAGTTTCTGCTTTCTCATGAACTCATTACTGACGTATATTACCCAGCCTTGCCAGATCACCCTTCCTATGAGGTTCAGAATCGCCAGTCCAGCGGAAATACAGGTATCCTTTCCTTTAAAGTGAAAGAAGGCCGATATGTAGAGCCGATTTTGAGACATATCAAACTCATTGCTTTTGCAGAAAGCTTGGGCGGTGTAGAGTCGCTTATGACATATCCTGCTGTGCAGACTCATGCTGATATTCCTGAAGAAATTCGTAATGCAGTAGGACTTGATGATAGATTACTTCGTTTCTCGGTAGGAATTGAACATATTGATGATATCATTCAGGACTTGGACAATGCATTTAACTTGGCGATCGTAGAATTGGAAGGAAGTGCGGTACATGGCTAAGAAAGAAAATAATAATAACACCTATAAATTTGACACCAAACTACTGCATTTTGGAGCAGAGATTGATGAAACAACCGGCGCTTCGAGCGTCCCTATTTATCAAGCATCAACGTTTCACCACCATGATATTTTTTCACCTCCAACCCATGATTACAGCCGTTCGGGAAATCCAACGCGGCAGGCACTAGAAGACTATATTGCTCTTTTAGAAGGTGGAGTGCGCGGCTTTGCTTATTCTTCTGGAATGGCTGCGATTTCAAGTTCACTCATGATTTTGTCTGCAGGGGATCATGTGATCGCGACAGAAGACGTATATGGAGGAACGTATCGGTTACTAAGCAGTATTTTAACACGGATGAATATTGAGACTACATTTGTAGATATGACAGATCTGGAAAAAGTAAAAGCCGCTTATCGTCCGAATACCAAAGCGGTTTATATGGAAACTCCTTCGAATCCGACTTTACGTATTACAGATGTGGCTGGGATTACCGCATGGGCGAAGGAAAAAGGACTACTCACGCTGCTTGATAATACGTTCATGACACCTTATTATCAAAAGCCGATAGAGCAGGGAGTAGATATCGTTCTACATAGTGCAACTAAATTTCTCGGTGGACATAGTGATGTACTTGCTGGTCTCGCTGTTGCAAGAACGGAAGCCATTGGTACGCAGTTAAAACAACTTCAAAATGGACTAGGAACCGTACTTGGGGCACAAGAATCTTGGTTATTGATGAGAGGGATGAAGACACTCGGAGCACGTATGGCTCATTCTGAGATCAGTGCTGCGAAACTTGCGGCATGGCTAACGAATCGTTCTGATAACCCTGCTGTTTATTATCCTGGACTACTGGATCATCCGGGACGAGAAATTCATGAGAAACAGTCTACCGGCTACGGTGCGGTTGTGTCATTTGATGTAGGCTCTGGAGACCGAGCGAAAGCTGTTCTGAATAAAGTTCGTCTTCCGCTTGTTGCCGTAAGTCTAGGTGCGGTAGAGAGTATATTATCTTACCCGGCAATGATGTCTCATGCTGCAATGCCAAAAGACTTCAGACTAGAGAGAGGAATAACGGATGGTCTGCTTCGTTTTTCCGTTGGACTTGAAGATATTGATGATTTAATTGCTGACTTGGACCAGGCGTTATCTTCTTCCTAATAACGAAATGGGGTTGTGAAAAGAAGCATGCTAAGATTAGGTGCTTCTTTTCACATGGATCATATGTTACGATAGACAAGACAATATTCATATTATTGTTACATTCCTAACGATAAGGGAGGCTGCCGTATGAGCGCGGTGAACCATATCTTAAATAAAGCGTTGAATGGTGAGCGTCTAAATGTAGAAGACGCAATTGCTTTGTTTGAATCTGATGAAGTTGAAAAAATAGGTGAAGCAGCCCATGTCATTACGAAACGGATGCATCCCGAACCAATCACCACCTTTGTTATAGGCAGAAATATTAACTACACCAACGTGTGTGACGTATACTGCCGTTTTTGTGCGTTTTATCGTAGACCCGGTTCTGATGAAGGGTATGTATTACCGGACGAGCTGATTTTTCAAAAAATCAAGGAAACCGAAGAGGTTGACGGAACTGAAATTCTAATGCAGGGTGGTACCAATCCGAATTTACCTTTCAGTTACTACACCGATTTGCTTCGTGGTATTAAGGAACGATTCCCTAATATTACAATGCATTCCTTCTCGCCAGCCGAGATCATGAAAATGAAAGAAGTATCGGACGGGCTTTCTCTTGAGGAAGTTGTTCGCCAAATTCATGAAGCAGGTCTTGATTCTCTTCCCGGCGGAGGAGCGGAGATTTTGGATGACCGAACTCGCCGAAAAATTAGTCGTCTAAAAGGATCTTGGCGTGACTGGATGGACGTAATGCAAACCGCACATAAGATTGGAATGAACACTACAGCTACTATGGTAATTGGCCTCGGTGAAACAATGGAAGAACGGGCACTACATTTACAACGTGTTCGTGATGCTCAGGACGAGTGTATTCAGAATGGATATGATTCAGAGGGGTTCCTTGCCTTTATTCCATGGACATTCCAGCCAGATAACACAAATCTCAAATTAGAGCGTCAAACACCTGAAGCTTATCTAAAAACGGTAGCGATCAGTCGTTTGTTCCTCGATAACATTAAAAATATTCAGTCTTCTTGGGTAACAATGGGGCCTGAAGTCGGTAAACTTTCCTTGAGATATGGTTGTAACGATTTCGGTAGCACAATGATCGAAGAGAATGTCGTATCTGCTGCCGGTGCAACACATAAAGTAAATATCCAATCGATTCTGGAACTGATTCGTGAGACAGGGAATATACCTGCTCAACGAAATACGAAATACGAAATACTTCGTGTTTTTGATGGTCCGGATAGCTTAGTAGAGAATGATTTTGTCATGCAGAACTAATTATTTTATTTTTGGTTATAAAAATAAAGCGCACAGCATTTTAGAAATGTTGTGCGCTCTATAAGAAAGCCCCCGGAACTTTTGATCCGGGGGCTTTTTTTAATCTGATGTGTGTTCTACAACGGTATCCATATCTGTATCGAACAAAATACTAGCGTGAGGATCGACAGAGCGTACAATCGATTTGACTCGGCGAGACTCAAACAGGTGTATTTTGTAATAAAGCACAGGTAGTTGTTCTATTTCATCTGTGCTTTGACCTGGTATTTCCATGATTTGATGATGGGATTCTGGTTCTCGGTATAAACGAGTCTTGATCGATTGTTCAATCCGCTGCTTTTCCACGCTGACAATGCATATTTTACGATTAAAGGTAAAGCCCCTTAATGAAAAATGAACACCTTCAAAAGCGATAAGATAGGCAACGATAGAATACATCGCTTGTTCTGCTCCGAAAGTAATACCTGCTGCGGTAAGCACTAGTAAGTTCACAACCATAATTATTCGTTCAAGCCGATATTTATTGCGACTTCCATTTACTTTCGCATGATCTACCGGTCTTATCGCCAAAGTATCGAGCGTTCCTCCTTCATAGAGGACCATCCCGATCCCAATCCCAAGGAACAATCCACCGCCAGCCGCTGCTAGCAGTGGGTGTTCAATGAGAGCAGGTAAAGAATGGAGCATAAGGGAGCTGAGCGATAGGACAACCAGCCCAAGAACGGTCAGGATGGCATATTGTCTTTGTACCCTTCGGTAAGAAAGAAGTATAAAAGGCAGATTAAAAAGAAATAAAAACAATCCTAATCTCATCTCAGTTTGATAGGCGAACATGGCAGAGATTCCTGTCACACCACCAACAATTAATTGATTTGGATGCAAAAATAATTCGAGCCCAATGGAAGCAAGAATTCCCCCAAGTATCACAAGTAGCAATTTTTTCATCCATATTTTTATGGATGGTTTGACAGAAGGGGATTGAATTGAGTGTGGAGGCTGGTTCATCTTGGTTCCTCCTTGTAACTCATACTTTTGATTCAATATTTATTCGATTGTTTTTTCTTTTAACATTTCAGATCTTGGTTTCTTCTTTGAATCTTTGAACTTGAATACTTTATCGAGTGCACGATAGATGTGTTTCGATTCTTTTGTAAGCAGTGGCCCTAAAATGGCAAGGATCAATACATAGATTGCAGCAAACGGCTGGATAATCGCCATGAGTCCTCCCGCTTGAGCCATGTTAGCCAAAATGATGGAAAACTCACCACGGGATACGATAGTAAGCCCGATATTAGATGAAGCTTTAGTAGAAAGTCCCGCACTTCGTCCAGCAAGCATTCCGGCCACGAAATTACCAATAAGTGTAATGATAACGGCGATAAGGGCTAGCCACACTGCTTCTCCACCCAGTGCCAACGGATCAATTGATAATCCGAAACTAAAGAAGAAAATGGCACCGAAGAAATCTTTGAATGGCATAATCAAATGTTCGATACGCTTCGCGTGAGTTGTTTCCGCAAGAACCAGTCCCACGAGAAGGGCACCGATGGCTTCCGCAACGTGAATGGTTTCAGAGAAACCTGCAACGAGGAATAATGAACCAAAGATAACGAGGCCAAATAATTCATTATTACGGATGTTAAGCAATTTATTAAGCAAAGGAACGAGTTTTCGTCCAACAATGATAACGACGAGCATATAACCAAGCGCAATCAGGGCACTTACAATGACTCCGCCGATCGAAGAGGAATCACTGAGAACAAGTCCTGAAAGAATGGAAATGTATACGGCGAGGAATACATCTTCAAACATAATAATTCCAAGAATCATCTCGGTTTCCGGATTCGCTGTTCGCTTCAGATCAACGAGTACTTTGGCGACAATTGCACTGGAGGAGATCGTGGTAATCCCTGCAATAATCAGCGCTTCTGCTACTGGGAAACCTGACATGAAGCCTAAGATGAGTCCAAGCGTAAAGTTAATTCCTATATATATACTTCCGCCAATCGCAATGGATTTTCCTGATTTAATGAGTCGTCCCACTGAGAATTCGAGTCCTAGATAGAAAAGCAGGAAGAGAACACCAATACGTCCGAGGAATGATATTAAAGGTTCACTTTCAATAAAACGAAAATCAAGATGCCATATCTGTGCGGCGTGCGGTCCTACCGCCATACCAATTAAAATATAGAAGGGTATGACGGAAAACCGCAGTTTCGAGGAAATCAGTCCGGCAGCCGCGATAAGTGCAATTGCCAAACCGACTTCAAGTACTAAATGATCCATCGGTTCACCAACTTCCGTCCTTTAAGATTTGTTTTAGTTTTTGTTGTTGATGTCTTTCTCCAACAGCTACTAACGTGGAATCTGCTGGAATGCGGACATCTGGTCCGGGGCTTACGTGTTTGTTGTGACTATTTTTATCAATTACAGCAATAATGGTTGCACCTGAGTTCTGACGAATGTCTAGTTCGCCAATGGATTTACCAACACAACTGTAATTAGCGTCAATTTTGTACCATTCGATGATGAGATCATCAAGGGTCATCTCCATACGCTCAAGCTGTTTTGGTTTGTAAGTCATTCCGCCTACAATGGCAGCGAGCTGTCTTGCTTCATAGTCCTCTAGTGTAATCATGGAAATACTTTGATCGGGATCTTCATATTCAAAGTGATACATCTCACGTCTGCCGTCATCATGAATCACTACAATGATTTTGTCGCCACTGCTTGTTGTGGCTTGAAATTTACGCCCGATACCGGGCAGGTCTGTCTCACGAATTTCCATATAGGGTGAATCCTCCTATTGTTTGTTTAGGGTTATGAAAAAATCATAGCGCAAGTACATAAAGGATCTGTTTAGAGTTCTTTCTTTATGCAGCAACAAACATGGAAGTGAATTTAATGGGCATAAGATAAAGCCTGCGTTTTATATTGTCATAAAACACCTTGAAAGGCGGCTCTATAATGGGAACCCGGAATATCATAAAAATAGACAGTATCGTAAATAGAAGTTGCAAAGGGTGTACAGCAGACATTTTATGCGAGGGTACAGATTCCCGTATCATAGCTTTGGGGTGACTGTCTCCTGGTAGGTCCATGGGTTCCATAGTTGATTCGTTCATCATATTGGAATGTGACCCAACTGCTGATTTTTCGAGGATGGGGATTTGATAGGAAATAAGCAAAAATAAACATAGAACGACGAATAATAAACGTTTAATAAAATCTACTTTTTTCATCCCATCCCCCTCTCTGCAAGATACTGTTATAAAAATAATAACACAAATTTGTTTCGACTCCAAATTCGTTTTTCTTTTCGCTATCCTGAGAAAACATGACATTCTTTCCATAAAGCCGCTTCGTATATCCCATTCTAACGGACCATATAATATTTAAAGAACGAGAAGGGAGTGAGTCTTGTGGAATTGTTCGCGGTATGGACGGAAGTGAAAGGACAAGTGGCGGAAGATTGTTTTTATCATTTCATTAAAAATAAAACAAGAGGATTACATATAAGCAAACAAGGTTTTCGATTTGCTTTTCGCAAGGTTGAGGGCAAGGCTGCCTGGATTTGTAAAGGAACGGAGAGTCACCCCGGTTTCAAGGAAGGATTACCTCGTATGTATGAGATAATGGCATCCGGCCTTGCTGATTATATTATTGATCAAAAAGAAAAAGAGCAGTTGGAACGGATTTTAGCCAGGGAATGTGTAAATATGGACTCTGATGAACTAGAACGGGTTAAATTAATATGTGAGCCCCTCCTCAAATCGAGATTTGAGAGCGATCAGGGAACAAGGGAACGGAGACATGATAAATTAACAGAGGGACTCATTGAGGGATTAAAGGAAATTCCTGTTATACATCTGGAAGGAACTCTTCGTTTCCGACTGCAGAATTACAAAAATGAACTTCATGAAATCGTTGAGTATGCATTGGATGAATTTTATATGGATCGGCAGTACGAGGAATTTATGAGCCTTTTGAAATATTTTGTTTATTTTCAGGAAACGAAAGTTCCGCTAATCCATGTCGTTCACAGAGATAAACATGAGTTTGTTTTGTTTGATGAGTATAAGAGACCTATGGCACTCCCTCCAGATGATAGCGTCATAATGGAAATGCCAGGTATAGAACTTGAAATGGAAGTAGAAGATATGATTATCAGCAGGCTCATCTCCATCTCGCCTAAAAAAATGAAACTTCATACCCGGACGCCAGACTTTCCGGTTATTCGGTCCATCACACAAATTTTCGAAGATCGAGTGGAAATTTGCCAGAACTGCAAACTTTGCCGCGGGATGAAGGAAACAGGGCAGCTGCCGCTTGACGAAGAGGAAACTTTGGAATTATAATAACTGGTATTAAAAGCATTGACAAAGATATGATTCCCAGAAACCGGACCGTACAGAGAGAAGAAACTTGGCTGTAATTTCTTCCGGATACCGACTGTGTCTTACCCCTTTGTAGCTGCGGTTTAGAACGTTGCATTTATGCATACTAGTAAGAATCGCCGGATTCATGCCCGTTATCATGCATGCTTCAATGAGGGTTGTCCTATAATGTACGAATGTACAGCATATGAGATAACTGAATTAGGGTGGAACCACGAGTATATAACACTCGTCCCTTTGCCGGGACGGGTGTTTTTTGCGTTTGCAATAAACATAAGCATCGTTCCCTGGCATCCAAAAGGATAAAGGAGGAAGAACAAAATGTCAGTAAGTATTAAACTACCGGATGGTTCTGTTCGTGAGTATGAGAACGGAGCTAACATTCTTGATGTTGCTGCTTCCATTAGCAGTGGACTTAAGAAAAATGCACTAGCAGGAAAACAAGATGGAATTGTTGTTGATCTCGCTACACCACTTCGTGATGGGGCACTTGTGGAAATTGTAACTTATGATTCTCCAGAAGGACTTGAGGTACTTCGTCACAGTACTGCACATTTACTTGCGCAAGCAGTAAAACGACTTTTTGGCAGTAAGGAAGTATTTTTAGGAGTAGGTCCTGTTATTGAAGATGGATTCTATTATGACATGGACTTGGAGCATGCTCTGAACCCAGAAGATCTGCAGAAGATCGAAAAAGAAATGGAAAGAATCGTAAACGAGAATCTTCCCATTGTGCGAAAAGAAGTGAGCCGCGAAGAAGCTCTTCGTATTTTTGAAGAAGTTCAAGATCCGTATAAGCTGGAGCTCATTCGTGACTTGCCTGAAGAGAGTGTTATCTCCATCTATGAACAAGGTGAATTCTTCGATCTTTGCCGCGGGCCTCATGTTCCTTCCACTGGTAAGATCAAAGTATTTAAGCTGATGAATGTGGCGGGTGCCTACTGGCGTGGAGACAGCAAGAATAAAATGCTCCAACGGGTATACGGAACTGCTTTTGCTAAAAAAGCACAGCTTGAAGAACATCTCCACTACTTGGAAGAAGCGAAAAAACGCGATCACCGTAAGCTCGGAAAAGAACTCAACATGTTTACTTTCTCTCAGCTTGTAGGTCAAGGACTTCCAATCTGGTTACCTAATGGAGCGAAACTTCGTCGTACTTTGGAACGCTATATTGTAGACCTGGAAGAAAGCCTCGGCTACAAGCACGTATACACTCCTGTTCTGGGAAATGTAGAGCTATACAAAACATCTGGTCATTTGGAGCACTATGAGGAAGATATGTTCCCGAGAATGGTACTGGATAATGAGGAACTTGTTCTTCGTCCAATGAACTGCCCTCATCATATGATGGTGTATAAGAGTGAAATGCACAGTTACCGTGATCTGCCAGTTCGTATTGCAGAGCTTGGAATGCAACATCGCTATGAAATGTCAGGAGCCCTCACTGGCTTACACCGTGTACGTGCCATGACATTGAATGACTCTCATATTTTCTGTCGTCCAGATCAGATTAAAGAAGAATTTGCTCGTGTAATTGAGCTGATCATGATTGCATACAAAGACTTTGGAATTCACGACTATCGTTTCCGTTTGTCCTATCGTGATCCTCAGGATACTGAGAAATATTTCCCGAATGATGCAATGTGGGAAATGTCGCAACGTATGTTGAAAGAAGTAGTTGAAGGTTTGGATATGCCATTCTACGAAGCAGAAGGAGAAGCTGCCTTCTACGGTCCTAAACTGGATGTTCAAGTTAAAACTGCGCTTGGTAAAGAAGAAACATTGTCCACTGTACAACTGGACTTCTTGCTTCCTGAACGTTTTGAGCTTGAATATGTAGGAGACGATGGTCAAAAACACCGTCCGGTTGTTATTCACCGCGGTATTTTGGGTACTATGGAACGTTTCACTGCATTCTTGCTTGAGAATTATGCAGGAAATCTGCCGCTTTGGTTGTCCCCGGTACAGGCAAAAGTTATTCCGGTATCTGTTCATTTTGAGAAATATGCTCGTGAAGTAGAAGAACAATTTAGACGTGGTGGAATTACTGTAGAAGCGGATCTTCGCAATGAGAAACTCGGCTATAAAATCCGTGAAGCTCAGCTGGAGAAAATTCCTTACATGTTTATTGTTGGTGAAAATGAAATGAACGATGGCAGTGTCTCCATCCGTAAACGTGGAGAAGGGGATTTGGGAGCAAAACCGCTTGCGGAAGTCGTTCAAATGCTAAAAGAAGAAATTAGTTCTCACCAAGTCTAGAAATTGTGACTTTGCAATTATAGAACGGAAGAATATTTTATGTACCATATGGGGACCCTCTGCTAGAGAAAGGGAGGAATTGAACCTATGGTACACCCTATGATTCGGCGATGTTCAGCTTTCTTGCTGATCCTGCTGATTTGTTTTTCAAGCTATGACTTTGCCAGCGCCTTTATTGCACAAGGGAGAGAGCCGGATAAAGCAAAAGAAGTACTGGCTCCACGAAATGAACAGGTGCTTGATACAGTAAGTGTGACGGCAACAGGTTATACTGCGGGATATGAATCAACTGGAAAAGGCCCGAATCATCCGCTATATGGCATTACTTTCTCTGGTGTCAAAGTACATCGAGACAAACAGGGGGTTTCAACAATTGCTGCAGACCCCGCTCTTTTCCCACTTGGGACCATACTTTATATCCCTGACTACGGTTATGGCATTGTAGCTGATACTGGATCTGCTATTAAAGGGTCCAAAATTGATCTGTATTTTCCGACGATCAAGGCTGTATATAAGGAATGGGGTAAAAAGAAAGTAGAGGTTCAAGTGATTAAGCAAGGAAAGGGAAAATGCACAGAACAAATGTTGGAGCAACTTGGTGAAGCTTTGATGGTGAATCAAAGTATTCCGGATGCCCTACTAAATGAAGAGATTTGATGTTTAGGTCTTAAGGAGCTTACTCATGTAGTAAAACTACATGAGTAAGCTCCTTTTTCTTTTACATGAATAAGAAACGACCATTCCTCACATAATACTGACTGGGGTAAAGCGATACCTCAGGTCGCAAGTGACCTTCACTTGCAGGAGAGGGAGGTGAATCAAAATGAAAAAAGCGAATTCTCAAGGTTCTCAAAATTCTCAAGGTTTTCAAACTCCAAACGAGAAATTCGATGCTGAGTTTGGACAAGAAACCAACTCTGCAGCTGGCAAAGTAAAACAATCTTCAGCTGCAAAGGTACAAGATAACTTCCAAACTCCGAATGAAAAATTCAACGCTGAGTTTGCTGTGGAGAACACAGGAAGTAAACAACAAGGTCAACAAGGTCAACAAGGTCAACAAGGCCAACAAAAATAATGAAATAAAGAAACAGACTCTGAAGGATAAAATCTTCAGGGTCTGTTTTTTTACATCTTTTGGATACCACATCGGTCTGCAGACGGAGGTGAAGTTCATTCCCGCGCCGCTCATTATTTATTAAAATATCCTTTACAATGAGTACATAATCAAAAAGGGCATGTAAAACAAGGAGAAGGGAAGTACGGATATGGTAAACCGATTAATTGGAGCTGCGCTGCTAATTGGAATAGGTTTTATGGTGTTCTTGCACATATGGGGAGGTGGAGATTTCAGTCTCGGATATTTATTCTCCACATTTTGGCCGGTTATTTTTCTTTACCTCGGTCTTAGTAACATTAAAGAAAGAAACTATATTGGCGGTTTTATTCTGCTGATCTTAGGTGCTCATTTCTTGGGAAATAATTTTGGATATTATTTTTTCTCTATCGGAGATCTCTTTCGTTATGCTGTACCTATTGCACTCATTGGAGGGGGGCTTTATGTTTTGTTGAGTCCAAGAAGAAGGGATCGCAAACATAATAAAACAAAAAAAGAAGAATATTATGTTCCTCCTGTACCGCCTAAAGAGCCTGAGCCACCCTACTCTGATTTTGATCGACAGTTCGAACAAAAGTTTGGAACCACTTTTCATAATGAAACCAAGCAGGAATTTCAAGGATATGGTAACGAATACGATAATAAGACACAAGGGAAAGTGAACTTTGGATCTTCCAAAGAACATAACAAATACGGGAATTCGTATCATAGTGACGAAACAAGCTTTCATCAAGGGAAAATAAACAAATCGGCCTTTATCGGTGATATTCGTCTTGGGGATGATTATTACGAACTGAAACCAATGAATTTATCACAGTTTATTGGAGATACAGTTATTGATTTAACGAAAGCACAAATACCGTATGGAGAAACACGTATTCATATTTCGAGCTTTATTGGAGATATCAAAGTATTTGCTCCAAAGGATATGGATGTTGGTATTATGGTGACTTCGAACTCTTTTATTGGAGATATGAACGTACTGAGTAATACCAAAAGTGGTTTTATGGGCAACGCGATTGCGGAAACTCCAGGTTACAGGGATGCAGGGAAAAAAGTGCGTATTGTTATTAGTGTGTTTATCGGTGATGTCAAAGTGAACTCGATAGGATAAGCCATATGAAAATGATATTTAGAACAGCCAAATGGGAACTGTTGTTGTTTTTCTTAATGAATAGTGCAGTTACGCTGGGGATTTTCTATACTGCTTTTCGAACAGGGCATGAAGGAGTGATGAAGCCGCAAACCTGGGTGTATTATCTCAGTATGATTGTGGCTTCTACTCTGATCATTGGTTATGTTGCGGGGCTGCGTATACAGCGAAAGATCGATGTATTGAATTTAAATATGTTGCAAGTAACCAAAGGCAATCTTTCTACTCGTATTTCTGCTGGAGAGGATTCTTCATTTTCAGGGATATATCCACAATTTAACGCGATGATGAATGCAATTGAAGAAAGAATGAAATGGGTGCAGAGGCTTGGAGAGCAAGAAGTCGTTGAGAAAGAAAAAGCTGCGGAAGTTGCTGTTCTAGAGGAAAGGAGAAGAATGGCACGAGATTTGCATGATACAGTGAGTCAGCAGTTGTTTGCCATGCATATGTCGGCCTCAGCTCTTCCTTCCTTACTTAAACATAATCAGGATCAAGGATATGTTGTACTTGAACAATTGATTACCATGTCGCAGACAGCTCAAAAGCAGATGAGAGCACTCATCGCTCAGTTAAGACCAGTGGAACTGGAGGACAGAAGCCTCGAGGAGGCACTCGATGTTTGGTTTCCTGACTATTGCAGACAAAATGGACTGAAGGGTGTAAAGGAACAGGAGTTTCTCGGGGAGCTATCGGATGCAATCGAGCATCAAATGTTTCTTATCATTCAAGAGGCCATGGCCAATATTGTGAAGCATGCCGGAGCTAGTCTTGTCAGTCTGTCACTCAGAGAAGAAGATCGGCAAATTGTATTTAGTGTGAGTGATAATGGCAAAGGTTTCCGGCCACAAGAAGCAGGTAGACACGGCTCTTACGGACTTATGACGATGAAAGAACGTGCAGAAAAATTAGGCGGGCATATTGATATCATAACGCATCCAGGTGCAGGAACAACAATAAGGGTGCATATTCCGAAGTTTAAAGCTGACTCATAAGATGATGCATTCCTTGTGTAATTAGAAAGGGGGAAATGGGGATGACGATGGAAAAGACAAAAATTATGATTGTAGATGATCATGACATGGTAAGAATGGGACTGAAAACTTACATAAGCTTGGATCCTTCTTTTGAAGTCGTGACTGAAGGGAAAGATGGCCAGCATGCTTTGCAAATGCTACGGGAATCGACTCATGAAAATTTGCCTGAACTTATACTTATGGATTTAATGATGCCAGTCATGAATGGAGTGGAAGCGACTCGCGCTATTCTGTCTGAATTTCCAGGGATGAAAATTATTATTTTGACAAGTTTCCTAGAGGATCATTTAGTGCTGGAAGCGATTGAATCAGGTGCAGTTAGTTATGTTCTCAAAACAATTTCAGCTGAAGAACTTGTGTACGCGCTGCAGGGTGCTAAGAGAGGTATGCCTGTGATGACAAATGATATTTCTCAAGCGCTAACTCGTGGTCTCAGACAGAAAACAGTTCGGGATGATGATTCGGGAATGACGGAGCGTGAACGTGAAGTACTTCTTCTGATTGCAGAAGGCAAAAGTAACAAGGATATATCGGAAGAACTTCATATCAGCATCAAAACCGTCAAAACACATGTAAGCAACTTGCTCATGAAATGCGAAATGGATGATCGGACACAGCTGGCTATTTATGCTCATCGTAAAGGATGGGTCAATACATAAAAAGATCAATATTCATTTTCAACATTTTTACAGGGTTTTATCTCCTTTTTAATTGTTTTTAATGTGTGCTTAAGGTTTAAAGTACAAAATAAAGACAGTTAAACAATATCTCTTGTGAGCAAGGGATTTTAGGAGGAAAACATAATGAGCGAGAATAACAACAACAATTCTTACAACCGTGAAGAAGATGGACGTGAACACAATAAAAATGATCAACAACGTTCTCCTGAGAACAACGGTGGATCATACTACTATTCATATGGACCTTTTCAATCCATCAACTCCGACGGACAAGAAGACAGTTCAAATGAAGTTAGAGATGTGGAAATAACAGCTCCCGAACCTATCAAGCCAGTACCAACCATGCTGGAACGTAACTCTAGTGGATTTACTCGCTCCAGTAGCAACACGAATGCAAATGCCGAAATGAATGGTCAGAGTGGAAACGGAGATGGAGGAAGTCGGAACTGGAAATACAACGGCAAGCCTAAATCGAATTTTAAAACGGGTGTCACTTCATTTTTTGCAGGTATGCTCGTAATATCACTGCTAATGTTTACGGCAGATCGTATGAATCTGTTTACTCCAGATGCAGCATTATCGAATGCAACAAATAATCAAACGTCAGATAACTCGTCTTCTGATAGCAACAACGGATCGTCTAATACGGGTAATAATTCAGGCGTGACTACTTCGCTTCCATTGGGATCCACAGATATATCCAGTGTCGTTAGCAAAGCAAGTCCAGCAGTTGTAAAGATTGAAACTTTATCGAAGTCAGGTTCTAGCAGTTCTAGACAAACAAATCCATATTATAACGATCCTCTTTATCAATATTTCTTTGGCGGTAACAGTGGCAGCAGTAATAACAATAATAACAATAGCAACAACGGAGGTTCTTCTTCGAGTGAACAACTCGTTCCGCTCGGTATTGGTTCCGGATTTATTTTTGAAAAAGATGGATACATCCTTACGAATGAGCATGTAATCTCCGGTGCAGATGTAATTCAGGTTACACTTGAGAATAATAACAAACCTTATGAAGCAAAACTTCTGGGTAGTAGCAAAGATTTAGACCTTGCTGTATTGAAAATTGAAGGTGACGATTTCCCTGTAGCAGCCCTTGGTAATTCTGATAACACCAAAGTAGGTGACTGGCTCGTGGCTATCGGGAACCCAGAAGGTTTTGAACATACCGTAACTGCCGGTGTACTTAGTGCGAAAGATCGTACGATTACAATCAATGATGAATCTACAGGTCAACCGAACGAATACAATAATCTGCTTCAAACAGACGCGTCCATTAACCCTGGTAACTCCGGTGGACCTCTGCTGAACTTGAATGGTGAAGTCATTGGTATGAATGTGGCTGTTAGTGCCGATGCACAAGGAATTGGTTTTGCAATCCCGTCTAGCGTCATTCAAGAGGTAGTAGAAAAACTGAAAAACAATGAAGAAATTCCAAAAGAACCAGTACCATTTATCGGTGCATCTTTGATGAATCTAACTCCAGAAGTAGCAAAACAAATGGGTACCGAGCTTACGGAAGGTTCTGTAGTTACTAATTTGATCTATCAATCTCCTGCTTATACAGCAGATCTTCGTCCTTACGATATTATTACAGGAATTAACGGTAAGAAGTATGCGACATCGCAAGATTTGATTAACCAAATTCAGACGCAAAAAGTGGGTGACCAAATTACGCTCAACGTAAACCGTAACGGAAATGATATCGAGATTAAAGTTACGATTGGCAACAAAAATGAATTTGAAACTGAGGAAAACTCTCAAAGCGTGCAGCCATAATAGGAATTGAGTTATGTGGATCTGTAACAAGTAGCGAAGGGGACACCCCCTTCGCTTTTTGCTACTATGGAAGGTGCATGCTTGTACATTGCCTGATACAATATAAGTAAAAGATGGTATAGAGAAAAAGGAGATGCTGGGGTGCGTTCAACAATATTAATTATTGATGATGACGAAAAAATTATATCCATGCTTAGAAGAGGTTTGGCTTTTGAGGGGTACGACGTACTTACCGCTGCAAACGGAGCAGAGGGACTGCAAAAAATGCTGGAGGCCGACCCAGATGTCGTGGTGCTCGATGTCATGATGCCTAAGGTAGATGGATTTGAAGTATGTAGAAGACTTCGTGAAGGGGGAAGCAACGTCCCCATCCTTATGCTTACAGCCAAAGATGAAATTGAACAGCGCGTTAAGGGACTTGATCTCGGAGCAGATGACTACCTGGTCAAGCCTTTTGCACTGGAAGAGCTGCTTGCCCGAGTACGGGCTCTCCTTCGGCGTAAGTCAGAGACAAGCGGAGAGAGTAGCAACCGTCTGAGCTTTGAAGATATTGTGCTCGATTATGATTCTCGTGAGGTACGGCGTTCAGGACAACGTCTTGATTTGACAGCAAAAGAATTTGAACTCCTGTATCTGTTCATGCAAAACCCTAAACGGGTGTTATCTAGAGATTTAATTATGGATAAAATATGGGGATTCGACTATAGCGGTGAATCTAACGTGCTTGAGGTTTATATCGCCATGTTGCGTCAAAAAACAGAAGAACATGGAGGAAAACGTGTAATTCAGACTATTCGCGGTGCGGGTTACATTTTGAGAGGAGACTCCTAGTATGTCCATCCGGTTACGGCTGACTTTATGGTATTCAGGCTTACTTGCTGCCGTGCTGTTGCTTTTTGGTTCTATCATTTATGCGCTTGTGTACCACTACGCGTATCAAGATGTTGAAAATGAGATTTTGAGACAAACGAAGAGTCTTAGTCAGAAATTAGGGGTCGTTGTTATACCTAACTCAGATTTCACCGAAGAACTTAACTTATTGTTACCAGAGGAAGCGAATCAGCTTGCTGATTTGCAAATCTATGTACAGCTTTATAATTACGGTAATAATAAAGTGGTTACTTCAAAAAATCTTTGGGATTTCAACTTTCAGGTCCCTCCAACTATAGAAGATGCAAAAGCAAATGAAGGTTGGAAACGGATGACGGTCGACAAAATTCCTTTTCTAGTCTATCAATTCCCATTCACTTATACGGTGAAAGGAACTTCAGAACAAGTAAGCGGATTGCTTCAGGTCGGTTCTATTACAGCGTCAGAAGACAAGCTGATGGATCGACTGCTGTTTATTCTCGTATATGTCTCTATAATTACCCTTATCCTTGCTATGAGCGTCGGGCTGTTTCTGGCACGCAAGTCGATGCGTCCGCTCGTTCACGTCATTGATGCAGCCAACGGAATCCAATCAGGCAACGACCTTAGTGTAAGGATTGAATATGATGGACCTCAAGATGAGATCGGTAAACTCATTGGAACTGTAAATAAAATGCTTGCCCGAACGGAGGGTTTCTTCAAAGAGCTTGAGGATGCGTATGCGGCCCAAAGACGGTTTGTATCCGATGCCTCTCATGAACTGAGAACACCACTTACGACGATCCGGGGGAATACCGATTTTCTGAAGAAGTTGTGGGATCCTGAGGCAGAGGGTAGTAAACAGATGACGGATGACATGAAAAAAGAGATCACCTTAGAAGCCATTGATGATATTTCGGATGAAGGTAGACGAATGAGTCGTCTCGTCAATGATATGTTGTCGCTTGCAAGGGCTGATACAGGACAGACAATTGAGCTGAATCCGATTCCACTTTCTATTCTGGTGAAAGAAGTGGCACGAAGAGCGCAGCATTTGGAACGGACCGCCGATTGGAGTTATAGTGACATGGAAGTGCTGAACGGAGTATATGTACTCGGAAATAAAGATTACTTACAGCAAATGTTGTTTATCTTTATTGAGAATGCCTTTAAATATACACCGGAGGGTAGTGTGTCACTGGACGCTGTTATTTATAACGGACAGGTGGGTCTTAAGATTAGTGATACCGGCATAGGAATGGATAAAAATGAAGTTCCTTATATTTTCGATCGATTCTACAGAGCAGATGAATCACGGGGAGTTACAAAAGGGACCGGACTTGGACTTTCGATTGCCAAATGGATTATTGAAGAACATGGTGGTTCGGTAGAAGTTCTGACCAAGCTGGATGAAGGTACGACTTTTATTGTCTGGATTCCATTGGTGTTGGCTCCCCCTCTGGAATAAGGTATAATAGTCACTATCGTATAGAAGAAAGCAGGTGGCAACATGGAAGTACTACGAATATCACCACGTGGATATTGTTATGGTGTGGTAGACGCTATGGTGCTGGCTCGACAAGCAGCAAGCAATCTGGATCTACCAAGACCGATTTATATACTGGGCATGATTGTGCACAACAGCCATGTAACCAATTCTTTTGAAGATGAAGGTATTATCACACTCGACGGACCAAACCGTCTCGAAATATTGAAACAGGTAGACAAGGGCACCGTTATTTTTACAGCCCACGGTGTCTCTCCTGAGGTACGTAAGATTGCCCGGGACAAAGGACTCACTACCGTAGATGCAACTTGTCCTGACGTTACCAAAACGCATGATTTGATCAAGGAAAAGTCAGAAGAAGGCTACCAGATCATTTATATCGGTAAAAAAGGACATCCCGAACCTGAAGGAGCTATCGGTATTGCGCCTCAAGCGGTTCATCTGATTGAGAAAGAAGAAGAAATCGAACATCTTGATATTCCAAAAGGAAAAATCATAATTACTAACCAGACGACTATGAGTCAGTGGGATATTAAGATCATTATGAAGAAACTGCTCGAGAAATTTCCTGGAGCAGAAGTTCACAATGAAATTTGTCTTGCTACGCAGGTACGCCAAGAGGCAGTAGCCGAACAAGCGGGACAATCGGATCTTGTCATTGTGGTAGGCGACCCTCGTAGTAACAACTCAAACCGTCTTGCTCAGGTATCTGAGGAGATTGCAGGCGTGACAGCTTATCGCATATCAGATGTGACAGAAATTAAGCAGGAATGGCTTAAAGGCGTGAACAAAGTAGCGGTTACTTCGGGTGCTTCGACGCCAACACCGATTACTAAAGAGGTTATTACGTATTTGGAACAATACGATGTAAATGACCCCGAGACATGGGAGATTAAACGTACCATTAACATGAAGAAACTGCTCCCACCTGTGAAAGTGAAATCTAAATCATAAACTGATTTATTAACAAAAAGAAGAAGACCGGTCTCTCACAGGTTTTCTTCTTTTTTGTATTAGTAGTGTGTGAAGTAAGGCGTGGGAGTAGGGAGTGAAATGCTAGTAATATTTCAATAATCAGTACCAATTAATAATGAACAGCATAAACTAATCAAAGGTTGACGTCTGAATATAAATCATGTATAGTTGCTTTAACGGATAAAAGCTTAAAAGCGAACAAGCGTTTAAGCGTAATAGTGAGTGAATAATTATTAAGTTCCATTATAGAGCATATGAATTCACAATCGAAAGGTGGAGAATCATAACATGATCGTCATTACAGGGAATACCACACCGGAAGAACAAATTCAGGATATTATCGCTGTGATTGAGAAAGAAGGATTACAGGTTCATCTTTCCCGTGGGAGCGATCGCACGGTAATCGGACTTATAGGTACAGTAGAACCTAAACTCGCTGAACATTTACGACAAATGAAAGGTGTAGAGAACGTGGTTAAAATTTCGAAATCATACAAACTAGCAAGTCGGGACTTTCATCCCGAAGATACAGTCATTTCTATTAAGGGAGTAAATATTGGCGGCGGAGAACTGGTTGTCATGGGAGGACCTTGTGCAGTTGAATCCGCAGAGCAAATTGATGAGATTGCTGGCCTTGTTAAAGCAGCAGGTGGTCAAGTGCTTCGCGGAGGAGCATTTAAACCTCGTACTGGACCTTACAGCTTCCAAGGCGTTGGTGTAGAAGGTCTGATCATGATGGCAGAAGCAGGAAAAAAACATGACCTTCTGACAATTACCGAAGTCATGACACCAGAGTACGTTGATATTTGCGCGGAATATGCAGATATTCTTCAAGTAGGTACACGGAACATGCAAAACTTTGATCTTTTACGGAAGCTGGGCACTTGTGGCAAACCCGTTCTGCTAAAACGGGGATTCAGCGCAACGTATGATGAGCTGCTCAACGCTGCTGAATACATTCTTGCAGGGGGCAATCCAAACGTAATGCTGTGTGAGCGAGGCATTCGTACATTTGAGACTTATACGCGTAATACACTGGATTTGTCTGCCATCCCTGTTCTTAAAGACCTCAGCCATTTGCCGGTAATCTCTGATCCAAGTCATGGCACAGGACGTAGAGAACTCGTAGAACCGATGACGAAGGCATCTGTGGCTGCAGGAGCAGATGGACTCATTATTGAAATGCACACAGATCCGGATAATTCAATGACAGGCGACGGCGTGCAGTCTCTATTCCCTGACCAATTCGCTGGTCTCCTACAAGATTTGGAGAAGCTTGCTCCGATTGTCGGTAAAACATTCAGCACAAAGAAAACACCTTTAACAACTATTTAGTAAGACACATTATTAATTTTAATGAAAAATAATTAATAATAATGAAAATTATTGAATTAATTGATAATATTTGATGTAAGGTTTTTGAGCTTAATAATAGCCTAAATCCATGTTCTGGAAAACGTGGGTTTAGGCTATTTGTTTATATTCCAATATTTTCATTAAAGTGTGAGCATTTCTCACACTAGCATAAAAAATACCTTACATAAGTATTGACGATGTAAGATTTGGGATTTATACTTACCTCAGTTGAAAATTAGATTAATGAACATTCACAAGGTTATGGTTGTTTAATGTTCGGAAAATTTGGGAGGAAGAACACATGTCTGTTGAAAATGTATTGAAAACTATCCAGGAAAACAACATTGAGTGGGTCGATTTTCGTTTTGTAGATTTATCTGGACGCGCACATCATATCAGTTTGCCATCTACCGAAGTGGATGAAGAAACATTTGTTAACGGGGTAGCATTTGATGGATCTTCCATTCCAGGCTTCCGCGGTATCGAAGAATCTGACATGGTTATGATGCCAGATCCAGAATCCACTTTTATCGATCCATTTACTCAACATCCTACAATTAACATTATGTGTGATATATTTACTCCAGACGGTGAGCGTTATGAACGTGACCCGCGCAGTATCGCTGTAAAAGCAGAAGAATATCTGCAACAAACAGGAATTGGTACTCGTGCGAACTTCGCCCCAGAATCTGAATTCTTCATTTTTGATGATGTACGTTACGAAAGCGGAACAAACAGCGCTTCTTTCTTCGTGGATTCTGAAGAAGCAGGTTGGAATACGAACCGTAAAGAAGAAGGCGGAAACCTTGGATTTAAAGTCCGCACTAAAGGTGGATATGTTCCAGTAGCTCCAATGGATACACAACAAGACATTCGTAGTGAAATGTCCCGTTTGCTTGAAGAAGTTGGTATGCGCGTAGAACGTCACCATCATGAAGTAGCAACAGCAGGTCAAGCGGAAATTAACTTCCGTTTTGATACATTGAAGAAAACTGCTGATAACCTTCTCGTATATAAATACATTGTACATAACACAGCGCGTCAATATGGCAAGACTGCAACATTTATGCCGAAACCACTGTTTGGTGACAACGGTAGCGGAATGCACGTTCACCAATCCATCTTTGATGGCGATACTCCTTTGTTCTATGAAAAAGGTGGATATGCAAACCTGAGCGAAATGGCATTGCATTACATCGGCGGTATCTTGTACCATGCACCGGCACTGATTGCTTTGACTAACCCAAGTACGAACTCATTCAAACGTCTTGTACCAGGTTATGAAGCTCCAGTAAACCTTGTATATTCCAAAGGTAACCGTTCTGCAGCTGTACGTATTCCAGTAGCAGCAGTAACTCCTAAAGGTTGTCGTATTGAATTCCGTACACCTGACTCCACAGCAAACCCTTACCTTGCGTTTGCGGCAATGCTTATGGCAGGTCTAGACGGAATCAAACGCAAAATCAACCCAACCGAGCTAGGATACGGTCCAGTTGACAAAAACATCTATGAATTGTCTGATGATGACAAAGCGAACATTCGCAGCGTACCTACTTCCCTAGAGGAAGCACTAGATGCTCTTGCTTCTGATAGTGAATTCTTGACTGAAGGCGGCGTATTTACGAAAGACTTCATCGATAACTACATTAATTTGAAACGTTCTGAAGCAAAAGCAGTTGCGATTCGTGTTCATCCACATGAATATAGCTTGTACTTCGACTGCTAATCTGCACTCCTATCATTTATAATGCATTATGGAACCCCCGGGAACAACGATTCCCGGGGGTTTCATAATTTGTAATAAAACTGACGTATACGAGGTCCAATAGCACTTGATATCACGAACGTTTATTGCTATCATAGCGATAATCATACGTATCATTAGATGTCATATAAAGAAAACAAGGAGAGAAGGGCGGTTATCATATTGAATAAAAGAGCATTTAATTTCAATGCAGGACCAGCAGCATTACCATTAGAGGTGCTCGAGCGTGCGCAAGCCGAACTCGTAGACTATCAAGGAACAGGCATGTCTATTATGGAAATGTCTCATCGCGGAGAAGTTTATGAAGCGGTACATAATGAGGCTCAGGAACGCCTATTATCTCTTCTTGGAAATCCAAAGGGTTATAAAGTATTATTTTTACAAGGTGGAGCTAGTACGCAATTTGCAATGATTCCTATGAATTTTCTGTCTGCGGGCTTAACAGGTAGTTATGTTAATACAGGCAGCTGGGCAAAGAAAGCTATTGCTGAAGCGAAGCTCATTGGCGAGACACATATCGCAGCATCTGGTGAGAGCAGCAAGTATATGAAGTTACCAGATCTGTCTAGTATCGAGCTTGCTGACAACGCAGCATATTTGCATATGACGTCTAATGAAACGATCGAGGGAACTCAGTTTAAGTATTTCCCAGATACGGGTAGTACTCCACTTATAGTAGATATGTCCAGTGATATTTTAAGCAGACCGCTTGATATGAATAAATTTGATATGATCTATGCTGGAGCTCAAAAGAACTTGGGTCCATCCGGGGTAACGGTCGTAATTGCGAAAGAGGAGCTAGTAACGAATTCTCCAAAAACAATTCCAACGATGCTTCGTTATGATACCTTCCAAGGGAACAATTCCCTATACAATACACCTCCATCTTTTGGGGTATATTTGGTAAATGAAGTTTTGAAATGGATTGAAGAAAAAGGTGGACTCGCCCAAGTTGAGCAAGCAAATGAAGCGAAGGCAGGAGCAATCTATCAATCTATCGATGAAAGCCAAGGTTTTTACCAAGGTTGTGTAGATGCTGAGAACCGCTCTAGAATGAACGTAACTTTCCGTCTAGCTGATGAATCTTTGGAGAAAGAGTTTATCAAACAATCGGAAAAAGAAGGATTTATCGGAATTAAAGGACACCGTAGTGTAGGTGGGCTTCGAGCTTCTATTTATAATGCAGTTCCTTATGAAAGTGTAAAGGCACTTACAGATTTTATGAAAGAATTTCAGAAAGTAAACGGATAAAATATGAATTATTGATGAAATTTTCAAAAGTCTCCCTCAAAAATTTGTGGGAGACTTTCTTTTATATTATAATTTAATTCTTATACAGTTCATACAAGAGGAGAATTGAGTCAGATGGCATTACACATCGTATTAGTGGAACCCGAGATTCCGGCGAATACCGGCAATATAGCAAGAACTTGTGCTGCAACAGGAACTCATCTTCATCTTGTCCATCCGTTAGGTTTCAATACTGATGATCGTACTTTGAAACGCGCAGGACTGGACTACTGGCATGCAGTAAATATCGAGTATCATAATTCTTTTGAAGAAGTACAGCAGAAATATGCCGAAAATCGGTTTTTTTATGCAACAACCAAAGCGAAGAATCGGTACAGTGACTTTCAATTTCAGGACGGGGACTTCCTAGTTTTTGGAAAAGAAACAAAAGGTCTTCCACCAGAGCTGATCGCTGGTAATCCGGAAACTTGTATGCGTATGCCGATGTCAGATGCAGTCAGATCTCTCAATTTGTCCAATTCTGCGGCAATTATCGTATATGAGGCACTAAGACAACTAGATTTCCCGGGAATCGAGTAATTTGGTATACTCTGGTAATCAACTTTCGAAAAAATGGTTCCTAAAAGAAAGTTAATAAAATTATTAATTTCTTGCAGGATTCGACAAAAACGTAGCGAATGTATAAACATAGTACAATTGTACCTAGAAATATTTTTGAACAGGAGTGTGTACTGTTAATGAAACCTGCTGGAGTAGTACGCAAAGTAGATCAACTTGGAAGAATCGTGCTGCCGAAATCTTTGCGCAAACGGTATCAGATGAATGAAGGAGATCCCGTGGAGATTTTAGTGCAAGGAGATCATATCATCCTTGAGCGTTATCGTCCGAAATGTATTTTTTGTGGATCTATGGAAGAAGTGAGTGAATTCAAAGATCGTTATATTTGCGGATCGTGCCTCACAGAAATGACGGGGCTTCAAGAGAACGCCTAATGTGTCCATAGGACACGAATTGCAGGCGTGATATATATGTTACGTCTTGCCTTACAAAAAAAAGCTCGCCTCGTTTGAGGTGAGCTTTTTTTTGCTGTTTCTAAAGGCCCTTTGTCTTGTCATCATTATAGGAGGATGTCAAAATACCTACTAAGTAAAGTACAAGTACTAGGGTGATGATCCAGAAAGTCAACGAGAATGACATGTCATCCACCTCCTGTAATCTCGTATCCCTTATTATACCTATACTTGAATAAAAAAGGAATCTTTTCCCTATTCATAAAACAAAAAATGAGTCGGAACTTTTCTGAGATTTCCATCAGATGGCTGATTCACCACTCGACCATCCAGAATTAGGGAGGCAGAGCCCCCTCCATCGAGATTATAAGCATCCTGAACGCCTAGAGTATACATTTTGTGCTGTAGTTCCTCCAAGGTTGCTCCTGAGCTGCCTTTTTCGTCATAACCGTCTACAACGAGAATGAGGAGCTGATCGTCTTTATAGTTGCCTATGACGGTACGTGGGGCAAGGCGAGGTGTATTCTTCCATTTAGAAGGGATGACCGTCTTGTTTCCATTCTTCATCAGCATGGGAACAAAAGTAGCACCGAAAATAGGTTCCTGTTGATCGAGTGCATACTTGTTAAAGAACCTTCCTCCAATGAGCTTACCTTCTTTATTCATTCCGACAAAAGACAGGTCTTTAACACTCGGATGAAATCCTGTCACATATTTTCCATCCTGTACCGTGGTGCCGAGCGGGAATCTTTCCCCACCGCTATCTGCATAACCACCGGCATTGATCCCGGCGACCGCTCCACTGCGCAGGGCTGCCTGAAGTGTTGTCTGGGAGGATCCAAGTTCATCGTCTAATGCCATTTGCATGGCGGAAGGATCCTTCAGCTTTATTTTCATAGCATATCCTTGGTAAGTCCCAGGGTTTACTTTATAAAGTTCAATGCGAATACGATCACTGTCGATGACTTCACTCGGAACCCCGAGCTTAGTCTGTATACGACGATTGTAAACGGCTTCCGGTTTTTTGGCTTGTGCTGCCGTCATATTCGCAATGCTTTCCATCGTTTTGCTTGTACTTTTATAAAGTTCGGTTGTTTTCTGGAGTGAAGAAGATGTGCTCTCGGCAAGCGTCTTTGCTACGTTCAGGTCACTTTTGATTTCTTCCGTTCGGTTCCAAATATCATTTGAAGATACATAGTGTTCTGTGGGCTCACTAAAGTCCATAGCTAGGGGCTGCTGCAGCACCAGGAGACAGAAAATGATCCCGACAAACGGAGCTGTCGCGAGCATCAGGAAACGGTTTAGTCTTTTTGTCGTTAATATCATTTCAGCAAGTCCATTTTTTTCTGGAGTGTATCCAGTTGTTTTTTGACTTCCCTGAGCTCAGTGTACAGCTGATTGCTGTTATCTGACGTATTTCCGGCATTGTCTTTCGTAAAAGTGAGCAGCTCGTTAAAGGTTTTGACTTGTTCCTGGATTGTTGTAATCTCTGCCGCAATTTCCGTCATCTGTGTCTGATAATCTTGTTTGACAGCCGTTAACTGTTCATTCGTATAGGTTTTCATCTCATTCACCATTTGATGTTTTAAGTGATTACTATAGGAATAGGCTGCCCAAACGCCCACAGCGATAATAAGGATCCATAAGATCAGGAACATACGGACTGAGCGTTTGTTCTTACTTGCAGCTTGCCTAGTGTGATGGCTCGGTGACTGCTCTGTAGATGGATTCATTTTTCACCACTCCTCGCAATAAACGACCATATTCTATATTTTTTCCAGTCCTCATTCTATCATGGGCCTATCATTTCCGCAAAAATGAACTTCTTAAGGGAAATAAAGAAAAAGAGATTGCATCGGAAGGAAGTCCTAGGATACAATTTCATATATAGACCAAATTAAGGACTTAAGAGGGATGCATTTTTCGACAATTTATGATTTTCTGATAGATTTATATAATAAGCTTCCTCTAAACATACATTGTCGCACATAAGGCTCGTAAGTCATGAATTAGGCTAGAACATCGATCTAACGATCTTTCTAAACAATATATCAACTAAGTCACTAGGAGGAGCTTTTATGAGAAAGGTATGGCAGGTGGTCTTGATAGACATTCACCCGACCAGCATGCTGGGTACAAAGCTAATTTTGGAAGAACATCAAGATCTGACGGTGAAAGCAATGGTTTCAACAGGAAGAGAAGGACTGGAAGAAGTGAGCAATCTTGTTCCTGATCTAGTTCTTATGGATTATAAATTGCCTGATGGAGAGGCTGATCAATTTATAGAACAAATGAAGCAAGTTTCAGCGAACACCCATATCATCGTAATGACAGATGAAGATAATTTGAATCTGTTTAAAAAATATATTGGACTTGGTGCAAGCGGAGTAATGTCTAAGCAGTCTTCACCTTTGAAATTGATTCATTTAATTACGGGTTTACGTGAAGGACTAGCCACGATCCCTTTGACATGGCTTCAAAATGAAGATTGGACACAACTTGGGGAAACGGAACTGGATATGGACATTCAGCTTACGGATATGGAGAAGTTCATTATGGAAAGGATTGTTCAAGGGATTACCTACGACAAGATCGCAAGTGAGATTGATGTGAGTCGTAGATCCGTTGATAACTACTTACGGAAGATATATACGAAACTTGGCGTATCCAGCAGAGCACAAGCTATTGAGCAGTTTACGCTCTACACGAAGTCTAAAAAGCAGCATGCATAAATGAATATTTGTTGAAGGCATATTGATTCGTGGTAGCGAATAACCTGTATACGTCCCAATTCTTGTTGATGAATGCACAAGGGGCATGAATCGAATGAAAAGATATGGAGGGCTGACATGGAATTTTCCTTTGCTTCCCGCTCCTCAAAATTGCTGTCTTCTCATCTGAATAGGGTGAATAAGGAACAGCGACAGAGCTCTTTTATTTCTCTAGCAGAGGAATTACCAGCGGAAGAGTTTTTTCCAATTAAGCGACTTGGGGAAGCGGCCCGCAAAGTACTTTCTTCCGATCCTTCGGTTCTGCAATATGGGGAGCCAGAGGGATACGCTCCGTTAAGAAGCTGGATTAGCGAAGATTGGAAGCAGAGAAGAGGTATGCAGACGGCCGCCGATCAGATTTTACTCACGACGGGAACACAGCAAGCCATTGATCTCATTACAAGGCTGCTTGTGGATACAGGTGATTCTGTTGTGGTCGAGAATCCCACGTCTCCAGGCTGCCTTCAGGTGTTGGAAATGCAAGGTGCTGATATTATAGCGGTGGAGAATGACCTAGAAGGAATATTACCTGATTGCTTGGAAGCGCAGTTTCAAAGAGCGAAACCGAAACTGCTTTTTGCTGCGCCTAGCTTTTCGAATCCAACCGGGATTTTATGGAGTCTGGAACGACGTAAGGCAGTATTAGAATTATGCCGCAAATATGAAGTGCTTATTATCGAAGATGATTCTTATGGTGAACTACATTTTGGAACGGAAGAGGCGGCTGCCTGCTTCTCGGAATCTTATCCTGCTCTATACGCACTGGATGTAATGGATGGTGGAAATCAGGTGCTATACATTGGTTCTTTCAGTAAAACAATCGCACCTGCTCTTCGAACAGGCTGGGCTGTTGGGGATAAGACATTGATTAAAGGTATGTCTTCTTTAAAACAAATGGCCGACTGGCAATCAAGTCCCATGAACCAACAAATCCTATATCATTTACTCCATGAGTCTTCATTTCGATGGAAGGATCATCTAGCATTATTAAATAGGGAGTATGAAGTGAGATTAAAGCTCATGCTTGAGCTTTTAAAAAGACCGGGATTCAAAGAAGTGAAATACCATCCTCCATCTGGAGGAATGTATTTGTGGATTCAGTTACCAAACGGGCTAAGTAGCGAAGCGTTGCTGAGAGCTTCTATAAGGCGGGGCGTTGCCTTTTTGCCAGGAAGCAGATGTTCACCTGGAAAACAGACCGATGAATATATTCGAATCAACTTTAGTAGACCTGGAAGAGAAGAATTACTTCTAGGTATGAATTTGATCAGTGAAGCAATACAGGAGTTTACGGCTAGAAGATAAGGAACGCCCAAGTTGCTAAGGGTGTTCCTCTTTTTTTGTATTAATATTTTCCATTTGAAATAAGTAGTTGCACTCACTAACATTTTTATATAGAATATGTATTAGTCAGTTGCATTAACTTTCTCAGTTAAGTGACGATCATGACTGTAGCAAATCATATATCACTTGTTAATATTGAAAGAGTATATAGATAGATTATTTGTTACAGCAAAACTATTTATAAATATGGGGGAGAACTATCACATGTCTAAAATTCTATTTATCAAAGCAAACGACCGCCCAGCGGATCAAGCAGTAAGTGTACAAATGTACGACGCATTTTACAATGCATACAAAGAAGCAAACCCAGCAGACCAAATCGTTGAGCTGGATCTATATGCAGCTAACCTTCCTGCATACGGTAACGATGCAGCAACAGGTACTTTTAAAGTAGCAAAAGGTATCGAAACTACACCTGCAGAGCAAGAAGCTGCAGATCTAGCTGCTTTCTACCAAAAACAATTCTTTGAAGCTGATAAAGTGGTTGTAGCATTCCCGCTTTGGAACTTCACTGTTCCTGCACCACTCGTAAACTACATTTCTTACCTGAGCCAAGCAGGCGTAACATTCAAATATACAGCTGAAGGTCCAGTAGGCCTTGCAGGCGACAAAAAAGTTGCTCTTCTGAACGCACGTGGTGGCGTTTATTCTGAAGGTCCTGCAGCAGCAAGCGAACTTGCTGTGAAATATGTATCTTCTGCTTTCGGTTTCTGGGGTATCCAGGATCTTGAAGTTCACATCATTGAAGGACATAATGCATTCCCTGACCGTGCTGCACAAATCGTACAAGACGGTTTGAGAAGTGTTGCGGAAGCAGCTGCACGTTTCTAATTAGAAATCAAATGAAGAAGGCTGAATTTCTCCCTAATTAGGGAAGGAATTCAGCCTTTTTTTTATCAGACAAGCTGTCTTCATTTCGCAGAGTAATCATCAGTATCGACTTCCTCAGCAATAAAATAATTGGTTTGATCCGGAATGTTCTGTTGCAGGACATTATTATAGGTCGTTAATGCTTCTCTTCCTGCGGTAGTAAGCGTATAGCGACCTCTTTCGATGCGTTCAAACCAACCATAGTAATTGTTCTGTAGAATGGCAGCAGTGGTACTAATTCCGGTTGCTCTTGCGAGCTGAGCAGGAGAAGAGAAGGGTAAAGGTTCGAGCGCATAAGCTATTTTTAAAGCTCTTTCCCGGTAAGCGGTGACGAGCTTTTTTTGGTGGCTGCCTCCAAGGTTGTAATCCCCGCTCCGACCTTCGAACTCACGCAGCAATTTTTGTTTGCGGATGGACTTTTTTGATTTCATTTGTTGCTGTGGTTCACATAATATATCTACAAGTGCAGGTTTTGTTTTATAAATGGTCACTGTAATAAGTCCCAGCCCAAGTTTCTGGCAAAGATCCGTAATTTCTCCAAATCGCTGATTTACCGCACCCCGTTTTACCCGATTGCGTTCTACAGCGAGATAGACGTTGTTACTTGTCTTTAACCGCTGCATTCCCTGAAGTAAAAGGGACAGATTAAACGACTTCTTGATCTCTACGATGAGTGGCTCAGTCATTCCTTCTTTTACTCCCACAAGATCACAATATCTGACTTCGGCCTTAATATGATACCCTTGCTTCTCGAAAAAGGATTTTACGGGTTCATATAATTCAGTTTCATACCCAACGGCCATCCTTTATCAAACTCCTTTATGAATTTACCACTTCTAATTTCGCATGTTTATTCATACATGTACAAGTATAACGTTGCTCATTATTTTCACCTTAGTATAACATACAGAAGGATTTCAATATTTTTCTTTGCCTGCCCTGTCTGGTTTTTTGGATGAAAAGGGGGGACCTGTCACAAAAAAAGTGGCAACTTATCCGAATTAACGCATAGGTATGTAATACACTTTTTTTTAGATTTAAATGTCGGACTTCTTCCACTTCAGTGATCAGAATCTGCCAGCGGAAGAGCTAGACACATAGGAAAAGCTGTAAGCAAGAGGTTAATGGAATGGACCTTATTCGGAGTGGATGCTGAATCACTATGGAGCCATGGGAGGTACGAAAGCGCATGAATATTTTTGAACGCGTTGCTGAATTTCGAGCGGAAACCGATCGATTGTCATGGACGGGGACATTTAAAGACTATATTCAGATTTTGCAAAAAGATCCTACTCCAGCAATGACTGCTCACGCAAGGGTGTACGAAATGATAAAGTCATATGGTGTAGAAGAAAGTGGTGGGCATAAGCGATACAAGTTTTTTGAACAAGAAATTTTTGGACTAGACCGCAGTGTAGAAAGGCTTGTTGAAGAGTACTTTCATTCAGCTGCAAGAAGGCTTGATGTTCGAAAACGGATTTTGCTATTAATGGGTCCGGTAAGTGGGGGGAAATCGACACTCGTTACGTTGCTAAAACGTGGACTTGAACAATTTTCCCGCACGGAAAAAGGGGCAGTTTATGCTATTGAGGGATGCCCTATGCATGAAGATCCACTGCATTTGATTCCGTTAGAGCTAAGACCTGAAGTGGAAAAAGAACTAGGCGTTCGTATTGAAGGGAATTTGTGCCCATCTTGCCAGATGAGAGTTCGAACAGAATACGATGGTGACATTGAAGAAGTACGGGTGGAACGTGTCTTTATTTCGGAAGATAGCCGTGTGGGTATCGGAACTTTTAGTCCTTCTGATCCAAAGTCACAAGATATTGCTGACCTGACCGGCAGTATTGATTTCTCTACTATTACCGAATACGGATCCGAATCTGATCCGCGTGCGTACCGGTTTGATGGAGAGCTGAATAAAGCCAATCGTGGTCTCATGGAATTTCAAGAAATGCTCAAATGCGATGAAAAGTTTCTGTGGAATTTACTCTCTTTGACTCAAGAAGGGAATTTCAAAGCAGGTCGGTTTGCCCTAATTAGCGCTGATGAGCTTATCGTTGCTCATACCAATGAATCCGAGTATAAATCGTTTATATCAAATAAAAAAAATGAAGCACTGCAATCCCGGATGATCGTTATGCCGGTCCCTTACAACTTAAAGGTTTCCGAAGAAGAAAAAATTTATAAAAAGCTGATTGAGCAAAGCGATATGCGCCATGTGCATATTGCCCCGCATGCACTCAAGACAGCTGCGATTTTCTCCATACTTACTCGTTTAAAAGAATCGAAGAAACAAGGAATGGATCTTGTTAAAAAAATGCGTATGTATGACGGACAGGAAGTGGAAGGTTACAAAGAGGCAGACCTCAAGGAAATGCAGAATGAGTATCTTGAGGAAGGAATGACTGGAATTGATCCCCGTTATGTCATTAACCGAATCTCAAGTGCTCTAATTAAACAAGATCTGGAATGCATCAATGCACTCGATATTCTAAGAGCAATTAAGGATGGCTTGGATCAGCATGCTTCGATCACGAAGGAAGAACGTGAGAAATACCTCAATTTCATCTCCATTGCACGTAAAGAGTATGATGAGCTAGCGAAGAAAGAAGTTCAAAAAGCCTTTGTCTATTCTTTTGAAGAGTCTGCTAAAACATTGTTTGAGAATTACCTGGATAACATTGAAGCTTTCTGCAACTGGTCCAAAATTCGCGATCCTTTGACCGATGAAACAATGGATCCGGATGAGCGCCTCATGCGCTCTATAGAAGAGCAGATCGGAGTATCTGAAAATGCCAAAAAAGCGTTCCGTGAAGAAATTCTGATTCGAATTTCTGCATATTCTCGAAAAGATAAAAAGTTTGATTACAATAGTCATGATCGTCTGCGGGAAGCTATTGAGAAGAAACTGTTTGCCGATCTAAAAGATATTGTGAAGATTACAACATCAACCAAAACACCAGATGCAATTCAGTTGAAGCGAATTAACGAGGTCAGTACAAGACTCATTGATGAGCACGGATACTGCCCGGTTTGCGCCAACGAACTTTTACGTTATGTCGGTAGCCTGTTAAACCGTTAATGCTATTCGTGTAATCCTTGCTCGACTGTAGTACATGGTTTTCTCATCCATCCACTTTCTATTAATAGCAGCGTTAACTTTTGGCGGGCCATCTGGCAGCCAGGTTAACGCTTTTTATTTTTTTGAAAGGAAGGATTTACTAAAATAGGACTTTGGGAGTATGCCTACCTAGTGTTTTCGTTCTATAATGGTCAAAGTGTGAAAGAAGTTTAATATTAGAATAAAATGGAAAGAAAGAGGAGTCAATTGGTGATGATGAATGTTTCAAAAGAAAGACAAAAACAGCTTGATTTTATCGGGCTTACTAATCAGGAACTGGAGCTTCTTAAAAAACATCGTCCCGTTTTCGAGCAAATTGTGGAAAAGGTTGTAGATCGACTATACGATCATATTGGTCAGATCGAAGAACTAAGAACAATGATTGAAAAGCATTCGACCATCGAACGTCTGAAGGAAACTCAACGTTGGTATTTTATATCTTTAACGGATGGGGTCATTGATGAAGCATTTATTGAGAAAAGAATTCGGGTTGGGTTAGTACATTCTCGAATTGGGCTAAATACCGATTTCTACCTCGGGAGTTATATGATTTATCTGGACATAGCGACCCAGAATTTGCAAGAAGTGCTTCCTGACAGCTGGTATCCTGTTATTCATGCACTGAGTAAGATGTTTAATTTAGATTCACAGCTCGTACTTGAGGCTTATGAAGCGAAGGAAAAAGAAAAGATTAATGACATCGTAAAAGATCAGGAATTGATGTTAAAAGCGATTACAGAAGTATCCCAGAAGCTTACCGGAATGATTGACGAACTACATAGTAACACACAAGTAATTTCAAGAACGGCTGGAGAGACAGCAGCGTCACAAGAATCAGCCCATGGACTGATTGATGATCTGCATCAAGAAGTGCATCAAATTCAAAAGATGGGCACGCTGATTCGGGAAATATCGGATCAAAGCCATCTCCTTGGACTCAATGCAGCAATAGAGGCGGCACATGCTGGGGATAGCGGAAGAGGTTTTGAAATTGTTGCTGGTGAAATCCGTAAGCTCGCAACAGGATCGCGCAAAGCTATGGAGCAAATACAAGGAGTACTAGACAGCATTATGACGAAACTTGCACAAGTAAGAAAAGAATCGGACAATACGACAGGAAATACTGAAAGACAAGTCCACATTTCCAAAGAATTAATGGCTTTTGTACAGATGATGGAAGAGGTCTCGCAAGATTTAAAAGAGTTACAGAAACATCATGTGTGAAAGCAAGAACAAGAAAGCGCATTCATTTGATCTATGAGGTTTGATGCTTTTCCGTTATAATGGAGATTATGTAGGCTGAAAGCTTAGAGCCTAGCTAATAAAAAACGGATAGATAATGATTGATATAGAGGTGATCAAATGGCATCGATACATGATGTGGCCAAAGAAGCTGGGGTCTCAGTTGCTACCGTTTCCAAGGTGCTGAATGATTATCCCGATGTAAGTGATAAAACTCGCAAAAAAGTAAATCTGGTGATCGAGCAATTGCATTACCAACCGAATGTTGTCGCTCGTGGTCTGGTGAAAAGAAGATCCTGGACAGTCGGCATTCTCCTCACGGTTCCATTTACAAACCCATTTGTTGCGGAACTGCTGGAGGGGATTAAAACGGCGCTAGAAAATAGCGGATACGATCTTGTTCGTCTATCTACCCGGTTTGAAGATCCCAATTATTCATTCATTAAACATTGCCGCAGCCGAAATGTGGATGGGGTCGTTGTGTTTGGTGTAGAACGAGATAATCCGAGTATAGATGAACTCATTCATTCCGACATTCCTACGATGTTTGTGGATACAGATATTGTTGGTAAACGTGCCGGGTATATCATGACAGATAACCAGAACGCCATTCAGATGAGTGTAAAACACTTGTATGAGCTCGGTCATGAGCAGATCGCTTACATCTCAGGTACACTTGGACCAACAATTGCCAATATGAGGTTGGAAGGTTACAGGCAAGGACTGAAAAGCTGCAATTTACCTTATTTGACATCATATCTAGAGGTTTGTGATTACTCCTTTGACGGAGGGGCAGCTGCAATGCGGCGTCTGCTTCAGTTGAAAGAACCTCCTACAGGTGTTGTTTGTACATCAGATTTGTCGGCTTTTGGAGCGATCTATGAAATAGAAAGACATGGGCTTTGTGTGCCTGAGAATATCTCTGTAATCGGTTTTGACAATACCTATCACGCCCAAGTCTTTAAACCCAATTTAACAACGATTAACCAAAATATATATTCAATCGGAATCAGGTCCATCGAATGTCTCATTGCTTTGATAGAGAACCCAGATTTTTCTCCTCCAGTCATTATGGAACCTTCCGAACTGATTATTAGACAAACAACAGCAAGCCAGATATCCATTCATTGATTAAAAAAAGAGGCATCTCCAGAATGAACTATTGTGACGTAAGTCAGCAAGAAGTTCAGATTCTAGAGGTGCTTTTTTTGTTAAATACAGCTTTATTTTTCAGTCTGTCGGATTCTTTATAAGAAATTTGTCCAAATTTAACGGAATGTCTATCATGACAGGAACACGCACTATATAATGGTAAAGGTAAGATGAATGTAAAATACAAATATACTTATTTGCTATGAATATAAAGGGGTACAATTCTTTGAATAAATTACTAAAGGCGCTTATGTTGCTGACAGCGATTATGCTGATTGGCAGTGTTGTTGTTTATGCAGAATTAAAGGGGACATCCCCATCAAATATAGAGTTAAATAAAGAAAAAAAGCTAGAAAATACACAGGAATCAGAACAAGTTGAACAAGATAAAGGGACTACGTTTCCGTCTCTACCGATCGCTGAAATAACTGGAACGGATAACCGATTGTACTCGCAAAACGAATCGGAAGGTGTTTATGCAGGGTTTCTTCTGGACTGGGAGGGAAAAAGTGCCGAATTCGAATGGAAAAGTGTTGCATCTTCTGCTGTTCCAGTAGAGTTGTTATCCGTAGATGTAACCGGCGATGGAACGAAGGATGCCATCGTTACGTTGCCGGTAGCGAGCGGAACCGGTGTATATGTGGAAGAGATTCATGTCGTAAACGGACAAACTTTACAAGAGGAGCAGGTAGAGGATGCAGCAGCTGCTGCAGTCAAATGGGCTGCTTCGAATCCGGAATTAAATGAACAGGACGAGCTACTCATGAATCATATCGATTATCAAATAAATGAGGATAACCAGCTTACTGCCATTATCGGAGTAGCTATTTCTCCCTCAGTATATATTGGTGAGCTGACCTTAACATACGTATATGACAATCATGAAGAAGTGTTGAAAGTAAACACGGTTTCATATGCTGCTTTTGAATAAAAAAATCCCGAAGAAGATCGACTTCCTCGGGAATGTGCCCATATTTTTTACAAGTTACACGGTTTGCAGTGCAAAGGACTTGTTATCAGAGAACTCGGCAAGCTGATTTGCGCATTTGGACAGAGTGGTAGCAGAAACATCATGTTTTGCTGCTAGTTCAGCCTGACTTACTGTCTTCCCAAGCTTTGTTGCAATCAGGTATTCTAGAGCCCCTGCATAACCACCCGGTTTACGATAGCGTGGTGCTTCGCTTTGGCTGTAGTCGCTCCACAGCTTTGCCAGCTGTGCTTGCTGATCGTAAGACAATGCATATTCCTTGGCTAGTTCAGGAATAATCGAAGCGGCTAGCTCGCGGTGCGTTTCGTTTTCCCATGGTAATTCAGTAAGGTCAAGTTCTTTGTCTGTAGATGGTACGGATGAAGCTGCTACAGATGAAGATGTTTCAGGTACTACTTTTGCCGTTTGGGCAGTTGTGGAAACAGCTCGTCTAGAACCAGTAACCACTTCGACAGATGTGGCTACTCGAACGTTACGCTGTTGTTCTTTGTCTTTTTCGAGACAGCATTTTTTATATTTTTTTCCACTGCCACAGTGGCACGGTTCGTTTCTACCGATGTTGGTCAAGTTTGTTCGCTCCTTTATTCAATCGCAGAAAATTCTAGTGATGAGCGCTCGTTTACTATAAGGCGCTGACAAAAGTTGATTATAACATATTTATGGGCTTTGTATGTATACGGGCTTTAGATGCAAAGCACATCTATTATTCAATTTACCCCATGAAAAAGCCTGTTTCAACCCATATTTGAGTTAAAACAGGCTTATAACTGGGAAAAGTGCTAAGTTAGTAATTTTCTGTGTAGTTTTTTTCCATCAAATGTAAACGAAACGGGTTTATCATCAATGATCGTTTCAAGATGAACGGCACGACCCCATAATTTATATACGTAAGGAAGCGTTCGCTCCATATATTTCAAATCAAGTTCAATGCCTTCATACTGGTGTTTCAATACGATTTCGCCGGTGCGAAGATAATCAGCATCTTTGACAACAAGATAAGGAGATCCTCCATTTACACGGGCAAAGATGAGTTGGTCTCGAATATTTTCCCATGACTTATCGGTGATTTTCCAATCGGGACCTTTTTTCTCGAACACATATAGATCAAGATCTTCGACCAGTTGTTTCGTCATGTAGTTACGAATGAAAGAGGTATCCGAATCATACTCACGCACTTCGAACATTTTAGCCCGGCCCCCGCCGGGATTACGGCCGAGTCGTTCCTGTTCATACGCCGTTGGACGATCCCATCTTTTTTCAATATCTTCGAAGATTTTGAGACCGAGATAATAAGGGTTAAGACTTTGTTTGGAAGGCTGTACGACAGAGGCATTCAGCATCGCATATTCGACTGCTTCATCACTCGTAAGGTCAAGTTCACGGATGATGCGCTGATGCCAATAGGAAGCCCAGCCTTCGTTCATAATCTTTGTTTCCATCTGTGGCCAGAAATAGAGCATCTCTTCACGAAGCATGCTCATGATGTCTCTTTGCCAGTCAGATAACACTTCAGAAAATTCTTGTACGAACCACATGATATCTTTCTCAGGTTCTGGTGGAAAACGGTGCACCTGATGGATACTTGGATCAGGACCCTGAGGTGCCGTTGCTCCGATATTCCATAGATCGTCATAACGTCCGGGAGGACGGACGTCTTGATCTGGATTTTTTTGTTCTTTGATTTTGAGTTCCATATAGCGTTGTTTATCAAGATGCCTAGGTTTAATGAGCTGTGGATCGACATGCTCCTGAATGGCGAGTACCGCATCGATAAAGGACTCGACTGCATCTGTACCATATTCAAGTTCATATTGTTTAATACGGTCAGCAGTAGCGGCCATACTCTCGACCATATTCCTGTTTGACATAGAGAAACGGGCATTGTTCTTGAAGAAGTCACAGTGCGCAAGAACATGCGCTACGATCAGTTTATTTTGTATAAGCGAATTACCGTCCAGTAGGAAAGCGTAACATGGATCCGAATTAATGACGAGCTCATAAATTTTACTGAGTCCAAAATCGTATTGCATCTTCATTTTTTGGAAAGTTTTCCCGAAACTCCAATGACTGAACCTGGTCGGCATTCCATAGGCACCAAAAGTATAAATAATATCAGAAGGGCAGATTTCGTAGCGCATGGAGTAATAGTCAAGCCCAAATCCGTTTGCGATTTCCATGATTTCGTCGATAGCGTATTCAAGATCTTTCATTTCGCTCTCATTGCTCATGAAACGCTGCCCCCTTCCTTATTATGAAAAAAGGTACGCAGTGCTTTATATACTTCGCCCTTCTCTTTGATGACATAGTACATGAATTGGTCCATCTTGATATTGCGATAGGCAGACATGAGTGTACTGCTGCGGTTATACTGATTGACTTCACCATAGCCGAACATATTGCTCCGCTTGAGCAGTTCGCCAATCAACTTGACACAGCGTTCATTATCGCTAGTCAGATTGTCACCGTCAGAGAAGTGAAACGGATAAATGTTGTAACTGGAAGGCGGATAGCGCTGGTCGATAATTTCAAGTGCTTTAATATAGGCCGAAGAGCAGATTGTTCCGCCACTTTCTCCGCGGGTGAAAAATTCTTCTTCCGTTACTTCTTTCGCTTCCGTATGATGGGCGAGAAAGACAATCTCAACTTTTTCGTATTGTTTGCGCAAGAAACGGGTCATCCAGAAAAAGAAGCTTCGCGCACAATATTTTTCGAAAGAACCCATGGATCCGGATGTATCCATCATCGCAATAATGACTGCATTGGAGTGAGGAATAACGGTATCGTCCCAAGTTTTATAGCGAAGATCATCTGGGCTGATATGATGGATCCCTGGATTTCCGGTCGTTGCATTTCGGCGTAAGTTTTCAAGGATCGTCCGTTTCTTATCGATGTTGGACTGCATTCCTTTTTTACGGATATCGTTAAAAATAATGCTTTTCGTCTCAATTTCTTCTTTGTCTTTTTGTTTCAGATGGGGCAGAGAGAGCTCGGAGAATAACATGTTTTCTAGGTCTTCCATGCTGATTTCAGCTTCTACAATGTCATGGCCTGGTTGATCGCCTGCTTTTTCACCTTTCCCTGGTTTTTGACTGGCAGGATCGCGACCGATGACATCACCAACTTGACTATCTCCATCGCCTTGGCCAACATGCTTTTGCTTTTGATAATTATAAACGAAACGATATTCATCTAGGCTTCTGATCGGAACCTTAATGATCTGCTGGCCATCGGACATAATGATATTTTCCTCAGTAATAAGGTCGGGCAGGTTCTGCTTAATGATTTCCTTCACCTTCTGCTGATGGCGCTGCTGATCTTGGTAACCTTTACGGTGAAGAGACCAATCTTCTTTCGAAACGACAAATGAGTAAGGATGGCGAGAATCCGGCATATTAGGCACCCCCCCTGAAAATTGCGGCACAGTTTGGCCTGCTTGTAAATTAAGTATATTCACGGGCATGGATGATATGTGATGACATGAATATAAAATAGGGGACAGCGTGAAATTTTTCGTTCCAATCATTGACGTTAATTGTAAGAAAATGATTCGCTTTTGCTGCGGATCAGTGTATGATGGTTAAAAAGATAAGAAGATAGGACCGTCACTTTCGTGCATGGTCAAAAGTGCAGGAGGGAATAAACGCATGCAATATCATAGTACTCGAGGACAGGTAAGTGAAGTAGGATTTATCGATGCATTCCTGATGGGACTTGCTACAGATGGAGGTTTGCTTGTACCAAGTACCATACCTGTCATTTCCAGTGATAAGTTGGAAGAGTGGAGAACTCTTTCCTTCCAGGACTTAATGCTCGAAATATTCTCCTATTATATGAATGAAGAAATTCCAGAAGACGAACTGAAAAAAATGGTCTATGCAAGCTATAGTACGTTTCGTCACCAAGAGGTTACTCCGGTTCATCAACTGACGGATGATATATATTTACTTGAATTGTTCCACGGCCCGACGTTTGCCTTTAAGGATATCGCGCTTCAGCTCATGGGGCAATTATACAGTTACGTGGCTAAACAATATAAACGTCCGATTAATATCCTAGGTGCTACCTCTGGAGACACAGGGGCATCTGCTATTCAAGGAGTGCGGGGCAAAGAAGGAATTAATATATGTATTTTGCATCCGAATGGCAAAGTAAGTAAGGTTCAAGAGCTTCAGATGACAACAGTTCAGGATGAAAATGTACTTAATTTGTCTGTAGAAGGTAACTTTGATGATTGTCAGCGCATGATCAAACAGCTCTTTGCAGATGTGAATTTCAAATCTGAGCATCATTTGTGCGCGATTAACTCCATCAATATTGTTCGAATTCTAGCTCAGACGGTTTATTATTTCTACGCATATTTCCGTGTTACGGATCTACGCCCTGAACTTAAAGGAACTTCGCTGCATTTCAGTGTCCCAACAGGTAACTTTGGCGACATTTTTGCGGGATATCTTGCTTCTCGTATGGGTCTACCCGTTGGTAAACTTGTGCTTGCAACGAACGAGAATAATATTCTGGAACGTTTCGTGAAGGAAGGGGTCTATAAACCAGACGGATTCCATACCACATATAGCCCATCCATGGATATTCAGGTGGCCAGCAATTTTGAAAGATATCTCTATTATGTTTTGGATGAGAATGCAGAACAGACAGCAGAATATATGAACAAATTCCAGGAAAGTGGAGAGATTCAAATTCCGCAAGAGTTGCTGGGTAAAGTTCAAGCTGAATTTGCGGCATACGGTGTCATTGGGGCCGAGTGTCTTGCGACAATTAAAAAATATAACGAGAATGAGAAATATTTGCTTGATCCTCATTCTGCCTGCGGAGTTACAGCAGCGGAACGCACACTCGCAGCAGGTGAAGTTGTCGTTTCTTTAGCTACAGCGCATCCTGCTAAATTTAATGAATCTATTGAACTTTGCGAGATTGAGCAGGAGTTCCCAGTTCAAATTTCTGCACTCAATGATATGCCTGTTAGCAAAACAGAGGTTGAAGGAACGATGGATCAAGTGGTAGCAGAGCTACTTCCTTTCTACCATCGTCTGCAAATGAATTAGAATAGGAATAGTGAAAACCGCCTATGTCGAAGAGCACATCTTCGTCGTAGGCGGTTTTTTTTATGTTTTTCCGATGTACTGTTTTCTTAAATAGGGGAATAGACTTCCTTTATATCCGATTTACGCGAGAATCTTTGAAAAAACGGCTCCGTGAATTTATGAAAGGGGCTGAAAACAGTCATTGACATGATACAAATTGTATCATAAAGTATTGATAAACATACAAAATGTATCGACAATGTTTTTACTTTTGTTAGCATCTTCATGATTCTTGTAAGTTTTTCGTCAGAAAGGAGATGCACATTTTTGAAAGACTTCCAGGACAATCAGCTCATATTTTTACTTTGTACTCCGAGAAGCGGTAGTTCTCTGGCCACTGCCATGATACAGAATCATACAGAAGTGTATGCTGCTCAGGAAATGTGGTATTTACTTAGTCTAGCTGATCTTAAAATTGCTCCATCTCGTCCATACGGGGGGAGCGGAATTGTCAAACAATTCTATAATGGTATTTTACCTCCAGAGGTTTACCATGATGCAGCCAGAGCGTTTGCATCGGAAGTTTATGGTGGTCTGATGGAGAAGAACAGAGCTAAATGGATTGTAGATAAATCACCTAGATATTATATATTACTTGAGTTCTTGGATGTTCTATTCCCAGGCTCAAGACGTATTGGTTTATTTCGTAATCCACTTGCTGTCGCGGCTTCCTACAAAAAGGTAAACCGTTATACAGGAGATCCATTTTCGTTAGTTCAAGATTTGAACAAGTCAGAGCCCAGTATGAAGATCGTAGACCTTACCGTAGGTCTTTTCCGATATTACCATTATTTCAAGCAAAAAAACGACAATACATACATCCTTAAATATGAAGATATGGCAATGAATCCATCAGAAGAGTTACGTAAAATATGTTGTTTTACCGGTATCCCTTATAAAGAAAGAATGGAGAGATATGGAGATCCGGTAAGTGAGGACAAAGCCGATTTGTTTTACAGCATGGGAGTCGGAGATCCCTTTTTGCTTCAGCATAAGGAAGCTCACGGCGATTCTATTGATGCATGGAAAACAGAGCTCACCATAGAGGAGATCGATACCTACTGCCGAGTACTTGGGGCACAAATATTCACGGAATTGGGATACAGCACTGAACTTGCTGAAGCGGAGCAGATAACAGGACAAAAGTACCAACCGGAACCAGATCAAGCTCTTATGCAACACATAGAAGCACACTTTACGAAAGTAAGCGGATATCACTGGCAGAGTGAATACGAGACGATACATAACAAGAAGGGTGCTAGTCGCATCACTGGTTCTACAATGGATTACGAGTCAGCTATACAGATAGAAGATAATGCATACCAACACGCACTCACACAAATTTCTCAGTTGGAAACGAGAATCAGACTGCTCGAGAACCGACTCTCCAAAAGTCATACGGACAAGAAACAGCTGGAATATCAGCTGAATCAGATAAGAAGAAAAGTGAATAAGCTGAAGTCTTTACTCCCGTTTGGGAACAAGTTAGCGTCTCTCGTTCAGGGATACCTAGGCGGAAGGAGGGAGAAATCATGAGTGCAATTACAGGATGTATGCACTTCAGTCAGCGTATTTTGCTGGGGGAAATGGACCCTGTTATGCAGTCGTTTAACCATTATCATTGGGATCGAATCCATTCTTGGAGTGATGGACATGTCTTTATGAGTTGCCATGCCCAGTGGGTCACGCCGGAATCAATTCAGGAAGACCTTCCTTTTTATGAAGAAGAAAGCGGGCTCGCTATTACGGCGGATGCTATTCTGGATAACCGATTGGAACTGTTTGGAAAGTTAGATGTTCCCTATGATGTGAGAAAACGCATAACGGACAGTGAGCTGATTCTATTGGCTTATGAGAAGTGGGGCGAACATGCTCCTAAACATCTCATTGGTGATTTTACTTTTATGATCTGGGATGAGAAAAAAGAAAGGTTATTTGGCGCCAGAGATGTATCAGGCCATCGGACCTTTTATTACATTCAGGATGCAGAGCGATTTGCTTTTTGCAGTATGATTTCTCCGCTTTTTAAGTTGCCTTCCTTTCATAAACAACTGAATGAACAATGGATGGCAGAGTTTTTAGCGATAAACGGCATGTTTGAATCGTACGATATTCATGCGACCGCTTATCAAAATGTAAAGCAGATTCCTCCTGCACATAGTATTACGGTCAGCGCACGTGGAATGGTAAGCATCAATAGGTATGAGCAGCTTGATCAAGTCCAGCCACTGATTTTGAATTCAGATGAAGAATATGAAGAGGCTTTTCGAGAAGTGTTTGAAGAAGCGGTTTCCAGTCGATTGCGTACGTTCAAACAAGTGGGTGCTGCACTTAGCGGCGGACTTGATTCCGGAACCGTTGCCAGCTTTGCTTCTCCCTTACTTGGAAGGCAGGGTAAAACTCTTCAAGCCTATAGCTACATCCCTGTATCCGGATTTGTAGACTGGACTTCAAACCGGCTTATCGCGGATGAGACTCCTTATATCCGTTCTACTGTGGAGCATATCGGGAACATTCAAGAACATTATATGGATTTTGCCGGTAAGAGCCCATTATCTGAAGTAAATGAATGGCTGAGTCTCGTTGAAATGCCGTATAAGTTTTTTGATAATTCTTTTTGGATCCGCGGATTTTATGAACAAGCTCAAAAGGATGATGTAGGTGTTTTACTTACTGGAGCAAGAGGGAACTTTACGATTTCTTGGGGTCCAGCTCTCGAGTATTACGCGCAGCTTCTCCGCAAAGGTCATTTATTCCATTTGGCAAAAGAACTTCAGTTATATAGCCGACAAGCGGAAGTCCCAAGATCAAAATTGCTTCCGATGATCGGGAGTAAGGCATTTCCTTCTATTCAGACACACTTTCATAAAAAGAAGGAGAGACCTGTATTACCTGAACTGATTCATCCAGATTTTGCTGAGAAAATGCAGATATACAGTGGCAGCAATCGTTACATAACTAATACCAATACGAATCTGGTTGATGCAGTTCAAGCCAGACAAGAAAAGTTCAGTAATCTGTCGATCGCGAACAAAAATGGAGCAACCGCAACTAAACTATCCCTTCGTTATGGACTACTTGAGAGAGATCCTACGAGCGATCCGAGAGTGGTACGTTTCTGTCTGTCGGTTCCGCTGGAGCAATACGTGCAGAAAGGTAGAGATCGGGCATTGCTACGCCGCTCTATGGCAACTCGCCTTCCTGATAAAGTGAGATTAAACCAGAGTGTTCGCGGAATTCAGCCAGCTGATTGGATTCAACGTATTCGTCCTCAGTGGGGTGAATTTAGATCGGAGCTTGTCAAGTTAAGTAAGGATAGTAGTGTATCGAATTATTTGAATACTGCACAGATTGAAAAGGGGATTGCCAAGATCAAAGAACCGAGACCGGAAATGGCTTGGGATCCGGAAGTCCGATTACTGATGCACAGCCTCATTGTATACCGCTTTTTAAATCAGTTTTAGGCGACAGCTTATTAGATGGAGGCGGGAAGGAAGATCCTCCTGCTATGAAGGGAGGTGATAGTATGTTGACAGAGAAAAAAGAGTGGCAAGTACCTTGCTTGGAAGTACTGGATGTGAGTAGCACAAAAGCAGGAAAAGGGTACAGACAAATTGATTGGGTAACAGAACATGATGCCGATCAATATGATCCAGTAACACCTAGCTAAACTAGTTTGGAGTTTTTTTACTTATGAGTAGAAGCATGCGTTATCAGTAGAGGGATGGACTGCTGATTTCTCTACTGATAACAAAAATGTATTCTATCTGCCTACACAAACGAAAGTAGTGAAAAGCAGACTCATAGAGCAATGCTCACGTAAGGAGGTTTTCATAATTATTTTAGAAAAAAAGAAACATACGTATAAAGCGTTTGGTCTCAGCATTTGGAGTGAAATTATTTTACCTGAATTAACGGAAATCGAGCTTGTATCAACAGACGATGTTGATGTACGTATCGAGTGTGGCGAACTGGAACATGAAGCTCAGGAGTGGCACATTGCCGAACGTAATTTTCAATATCAGAACGAGGCTCTTTTATTTGAAATTCCTGATCTTTCCCTGTTTCAAGTAATGGGAGGGGAACGAATTATCGTCTCGCCTTATCAAGGTGTGAGCATGGCAAGAGTGAGATTATACTTGCTTGGGACCTGCATGGGCGCTATTTTAATGCAACGTAGAACGTTACCACTGCATGGAAGTGCAGTTCTCATAGATGGATTTGCCTATGCATTTTTAGGTGATTCCGGAGCCGGTAAATCCACATTATCTGCAGCGCTCGCTAATAACGGATATCCGCTTCTTAGTGATGACGTTGTTGCGGTACATTATACAAAAGAGTCTGCTGGACCTATCGTTTCTCCTGCTTATCCCCAGCAAAAGTTAAATGCACTGAGTATGGATATGTTACATATGGAGTCTAAAGGATACGAAATCATCATGGATGAATTCAAATATGCTGTACCGCGAAGAGAAAAATTTCATGTACATGAGGTTCCTCTTGCTGGTGTATTCGAACTCCTTCCTACAACGGAAAACAAAATTTCAGTGGAGCCCATCTACGCTTTGTCAGGAATTCATTTGCTGCAAGCTCATACCTATCGTTTAGCGCTTATAAAAAGAATGAAAATGCTTCAGTGGCATTTTTCAAGTGTCACTCAGCTTGCAGGGGTAATTCCGATGAAACGGATATCAAGGCCACTAAATGGAAGAACCGTGAATGATCTAGTAGAAACCGTGTTGGAAACGGTAAATAAAGGAGTGAGCACATCGATATGACAGAAAACGTGGTTCAGCTGACGGAAACATACATTCAAGAAGAGGGCTATGTAGTTAGTGATATGAACGGTGACAAAGTCATGATGTCGATTCAATCGGGTAAATACTATAACCTTGGTAAAACAGGGGGGCGCATTTGGGAGCTCTTGACAGAAGGCAATACGATTTCAAATATAGTTCATGCTCTTACCACAGAGTTTACGATATCTGCCGATCAATGTGAGAAGCACGTGCATTCTTTTATGCAGCAGCTATACGCTGAAGGACTCATCAAATTACAGGAAAGTTAGGATGAGAACAATGAGAACAGTTCTGTTTCGATCTTTTCTCAAGCAAAAATGGGCTGTAAAACGAATGATAGTAGAGGCAATATTATTTTTGGGATATGCGAGAGTTATGAATTTCCTGCCCTTCGCTAGAATAGCACCTCTCTTAGGGACGGAGCAGCAGGAAACAACTTATGAAAGACATCCGGTGAAAGAACGAACTGCTTTGCATATTTCAAAGGTCATATACATGGTGAGCAAACATACCCCTTGGAAAAGTGAGTGTATGGTCTCTGGCATAGCGGCAATGAAGATGCTGAAAAGGCGTAATATTGAAAGTACATTGTATTTTGGCATTGCGAAAAACGAGCATCAGCAGCTGATAGCACATGCCTGGCTGCGATGTGGAACTTTATATGTAACTGGGGCAGAAGGAATAGAGAATTTCACCGTTGTAAACAAATTTGCGAAACAATCAAAGCATGTGAACAGAGGGTGTGTTATAAAACATGAAGGCTGATCAAAATGAGCTTCTAGAACAAGCGACGACCGTTGAATTTCAATTGATGTGCAAGTTGTTACAGATTAAAGATGATGATGAGATTGACATTAAATATCTGGAGCAATTGAATTGGGATCAGTTTATGGAACTTATTTTACATCACCGGGTATATCCATTGATCTATCCGAAATTACAGAGGATGAGTAGCCATATTCCTCCTGAAATAATGAAGCAATTAGCCCATGGCGTGATGACAAACACTTTTTTTATGATGAAGCTGACTGCTGAATTGGAGCGTTTATTGTCCTCAATGGAAGGTGCGGGGATTGATGTACTCACTTTAAAGGGACCCGTACTTTCTCAAGAATTATACGGGGATCTGGCACACCGGACATCAAAAGATCTTGACTTACTTGTGAAACACAAGGATGTTGATGTCGTACTTTCTCTGCTTGAAGGACTAGGTTATGTTAAACAATATGAAGAACCCTATATTCTCGGCAGCTGGAAATGGAAGGACCACCATATACCGCTAATCCATCCTAAGCTCAAAACACAGGTCGAAATTCATTGGAGCCTGAACCCATCAGGAGCGAGGAATGTACCTTTCGCAGATTTGTGGAAAAGAAGACGTACGACGAAGATCGTAAACCGTGAAGTATCCCATTTAGGAAAAGAAGACCTCTTTATGTATTTGATTAGTCATGGAGCAAGACATGGATGGTTTCGGCTGCGCTGGTTGACAGATATTGATCATATCATCCGTAATCATCAGTTAACCGAAGATTTAACATTTTCAATGGAAGAACATGAAGCAAAGTATTATGCGGGTCAAGCTTTCTATTTATGTGCACATCTTTTGAACACTCCGCTGCGTAATGACATGAGATTGTTATCCGAAGACCGGGTTTCGATTAGATGGGCAGAGTACGCTTTTGAACTGATAAATGATGCCAAAATCCCACAAACACAAAAACTGAAACAATATTTAATCTACATCAAATCCCCAAAACGAAAATTATTTATGCTGCTAGGGCGTTTGTATCCGGGTCCACAGGACGCGGTATTGTTGCCATTGCCTCGTATGCTGCATTTTTTATATGTACCTTTACGTCCGTTCTTATGGATCTGGCGTCGTGCCAAACAGTGAAGTAAGGGAGAAAAAACATGAATGAATTAAAACTTTACATGAAAAAGCTCTACGCCATTACAGGCGGTAAACTGATTGTCAATGTGATCTGTATGGTCGTCATCAGTATTCTAGAAGGGGTAGGCATCTATATGCTCGTTCCTATGCTGGCGGCAATTGGCATTTTAGGCACAGGGTTTGGTGGATCGCTGCCACTAGAATGGTTAAAATCTCTATTGCAATACATTCCCCAAGACTCCCAGCTTGCTGTAGTGTTGATTATCTTTGTCAGTATTATAGCTTCCCAAGCTTTGTTACAGCGTAATCAGACCATTCTGAGTTCGCAAATACAGCAGCATTTTGTACATACACTTCGTTATGAAACTTATCAGCTTCTATTACAGTCGAAGTGGGAGCTGTTTATGAGCAAGCGTAAATCGGATTTTAGTCACATTTTGACTTCTGAGCTGGCTCGTGTCAGCCAGGGTACTACACTTCTCCTAAGACTGACATCCGCATCTATTTTTACACTAATACAGATTGGCTTTGCCTTCTGGTTGTCTCCGAAACTGACTTTGCTCGTATTAGGTAGCGCAGCGCTACTTTTCTTTTTACTGCGCCCTTTTGTACACAAAGCCAAAAAGCTTGGTGACCACACTTCCGATTTATCTCAGCAATATATGTCCGAAATTGTAGAGCATTTTAATGGCATGAAAGACATTAAGAGCAACGGGCTTGAAAAGCAGCATGTTCAAGGATTTCGGGCATTGTGCCTGAGGATGGAACAAAATATGGTCGATTTTATCAAATTGAATTCTGCTACACAACTTATCTATCAGATCTCAGCTGTCATCATCATTGCTTTATTTGTTTACTCTTCTATACATCTCTTTGCATCTCAAGGGGAGTCGTTGCTGCTATTAATCGTAATTTTCACCAGGCTGTGGCCGAGATTCTCAATGATTCAAACAAGTATAGAATATATTGTGTCTATGATTCCCGCATTTCGTAGTTTGATGCAGCTCCAAAGAGAATGTGAGGGGGCGAGGGAGAACAAGGACTTTACCGAAAATGAATCTGATTATTCAGATAGAATGCCCATCCTTCTAAAGCATGGAATTCGATATGGGCAGTTGTCTTATCGTTATCCTGGTCAAAAGAAAGATGCACTTCATGGAATCAATGCTTTTATTCCTGTTAATGGGATGACAGCAGTCGTAGGTCGATCTGGTGCGGGGAAGAGTACATTCATTGATCTTCTGATGGGCCTTATAGAGCCAACAGAAGGAGAAATATTGCTGGATCACGCTCCTCTGCATGAGGAGCAGCGTATGAGCTGGAGACAATCCATCAGTTATGTCTCGCAAGATCCTTTTTTATTTCATTCGAGTATCCGTGATAATTTGTTACTGGTCAGGCCTGGTGCCACAGAAGAAGAGTTATGGGAGTCTCTAGAGTTTGCTGCTGCTGGGTTTGTCAAAAAGCTGCCACAGGGGCTGGATACGGTCATTGGGGACCGCGGTGTACGTTTATCCGGGGGAGAACGGCAACGCATTGTACTGGCGAGGGCTATTTTGCGGAATCCTTCCGTTCTGATACTGGATGAGGCTACGAGTGCACTGGATAGTCAAAATGAGCTGCACATTCAGGATGCTTTGGATGCACTCAAAGGATCGATGACCATTATTGTTATTGCTCATCGATTATCGACCATTCGAAATGCAGATCAGGTCATTGTACTTGAGGAAGGAAGGGTCATGCAACAAGGAGAATATGAAGGATTGGCAAGTGATGAAGAAGGGGCTTTCGGACAGCTGTTATCCTACCAGACGAAGGCGACATGATCTTTTAACCATCACCACTCGTCTGGAGGACGATCTTCTAAAGGTTGTCCAGTTCTTGTAGGAGCCGTGTAATTGAAGTTTCTACATCCAGGAGCTCGGTATCGATGACGATATCGGGCTTATTTGGTATGTCGTAGGGTGCGGATACACCTGTAAAATGAGGGATTTCCCCTTTTCTTGCTTTGTTGTATAAACCTTTTGGATCTCTTGCTTCACAAACTTCCAGTGGACACTGGACGTAAACCTCAACAAATTGTCCGGGTGCAAACATTTCTTTTACCATTTGACGATCTTCTTCATGCGGTGAAATGAATGCAGCAATGACGTAAAGTCCCGCATCAAGAAACAGCTTGGAAACCTCGCCTATTCGTCGTAGATTTTCTTTGCGGTCGGCCGGGCTAAAACCAAGGTCCTGATTAAGACCCCGGCGTACCTGGTCCCCGTCGAGAATGTAACAGGGTACTCCCTGTTCTGCCCAGACTTGCTTGAGGTGAGTGGCTAGTGTCGTTTTGCCTGAACCCGATAAGCCGGTAAGCCAGATAACGCGTGGTGAAAGACTGGATGTTCGTAATGTGAATTTTGTACTTGCTCCCAATCTGTAATCCTCCTAATATTAAAAATACTTGAAAGCTACCATCAATTTCATATATTTTCCATTATACCACGAAGAACAATTCTAATCGGATTTAAAAGTTGGATTTCGGGGTAAACATCATTCAGGTCAAGTAGAAATGAATTGATGAAAAGTATTGGAGGAGGCACTACTATGGTAGAGAAAAAAGGACCCTTACATATAAATGTTCAGTTTAAGTGTCTAGAATGTAACGAATCGATTCTCGTTCAATTTGTGGAAGAACAGATGGCTACCGTACGCTGTGCGACTTGTCAGCAAGGATATACGCTGATGAAACCAACCATTGGACAGGAAATTTTACTGGACTGGGAAAAAGAAGCGCTTTTCCAAAAAATCCGGGCAGAACAAAATGAACAGGACAACACAGAGATGATGGCTCTCCTGATTAAAATTGTAGAACTACTAACATGGAAGGACGAAGGTCATGGGCAGATTCAGGCTATTGAAGCAGCTCGAAGCTGGCTGTCTCACTCAGGAAAATCGAATGTTGTTCGTGAACTGTTACAGATTATTTCAGAGCAGGAGAATCGGAAGGATTACCGAAGGTAAGCTCTAACTTACAAGGGATGACATAAAAAGTTGAATTCTTGCTCATATTATCTTAAGAACAATAATGTGTAGATGATAGGAGCGGATTCATGATGAAAAAGTGGTTTATGGCGAGCATGATGATCATCTTGATCATGTCCGGTGCCGGTATCCATAATATACAGGCTTCCCCTGTAAGAGATGCGTTTCACTTCGGTTTCAAAAAAAGCAAAGATGGCCAGCTTCCGTCCATTAATGAGGAAGGTTTTAAGGAAATTCTTATGAAAAACGAAGCGATATTTCTTGGAGACACCAAACAGAAGGAATTGTATCTGACGTTTGATAATGGATATGAGAACGGATATACACCTGCAATTCTTGATGTTCTTAAAGAAAAGAAGGTTCCAGCGGCCTTTTTCGTAACAGGGCATTATTTAAAAGATAAGCCTGATTTAGTACGAAGAATGAGTCAGGAGGGGCATATTGTCGGAAATCATTCCTGGAGTCATCCGGATATGAGCGTAACTCCAGATGCCAAAATTATAGAAGAGCTGGATAAGGTCAAACAGGAAGTCGTTGCTCTGACAGGAAAGGAAATCCCTTATCTTCGTCCACCTCGCGGAATCTTTAGTGATCGTTCGTTAACTGTCAGCAAAAATCAAGGTTATATCAATGTGTTTTGGTCCGTCGCTTATAAAGACTGGGATACGAAGGTGCAGCATGGCGCTCAGTATGCTTATGATCAAGTTATGAAGCAGCTTCATCCCGGAGCGGTTATCTTACTCCATTCCGTGTCTAAAGATAATACGGAAGCGCTAGGTCAAATTATTGATGCGGCAAGAGCACAGGGCTATACGTTTAAAAGTTTGGATGAGTTGAAAACAAAAACCTATTAGTCCGCTTCTAATTTTATCGTTGTAAGATAAAAGAAAACACCTTTTCCAAATGGAAAAGGTGTTTATTGGGCTATGCTTTTACGTAGATAAGTCCAATGGTTTTAGGCCCACAATGGCTCGAAATTACGCAACCTGCAGTAGATAGTTCTACATGCTTAGCTTTAGTTTGTTCTTTTAAAGTCTTCTGGAGCATAAGAGCGTCTTCTTCACACATGGAATGTACGACGATAATCGTATCGTTATCCATTTCATCCGCCTTGCTAAGTGCATTCGTCAGCATTTGATCGATGGCTTTTTCCCGTTTTCCTCTGACTTTATAAGCAGGGGTCATTTTCCCATTAATAACCTTGATTACAGGTCTGATTTTGAGCAGACTGCCTATCAGATTTTGCATTCCTGAACAACGGCCGCCCATGTATAGATAATCAAGGGTATCGATGACAAACTCGGTGTCTACTTTAGGTCTCATCCCGGTCAGCAGGTCAACAATTTCAGAAACAGATTTCCCTTGTTCTGCAGCGCGAACAGCTTGCATAACAAGTACGCCAATTCCTGATGACAGATTAAGGGAGTCAAATACAGTAACACTTCCTTCAGGATATTCACCTGATGCGAGTAAAGCATTTTGATACGTAGAAGAAAGCTCTGACGAGAGGCTGATATATAAAATACTATAGCCCTGATCTATGTATGGACCAAAAGAAGCCATAAAATCAGCAGGTGAAGGTGCAGCCGTTTTTGGAAGACGGCCTTCACGACCTACCCTTGCATAAAGCTCTTCGGGGCTAATATCAACACCATCTTTTAACGATTCATCGCCAAACACGGCATAAAGAGGAACAATACCAACCTCATGTTGCTGGGCCCAAGCCTTAGGCAAATCACTGGTGCTGTCCGCAAAAATTTTAATTCGCGACATTATAATCCCCTTTTTATTAAATTCATTTTGCATACGTTCTTAGTATAAAGCATATAGACTTACGTAGCAAAACGCTATGACATATTTTTTAGATAAAACTAAGACTGAAGAAGCCAACAACGATTAATAATACAACACCATTGATGATCATTCCAATGGTTGGGAAAATTTTCTTTCGGTTTTTAAGAGAAAGTCCAATAATGGCCAAAATGACACCTACTAGATTAAAAGTTAATCCGATAAAAATCATAATTCCGATCATAATCACATAAAAGCTATCTAGCATCGCTTCCGGAGTTGGATTCTCCATAATTTCTGCTGCCGCCGCTGGAGCAAGGGCAAGAATAACGGTATAAGCAATGAGCGCGAGGATTCCGATCACGAGAGACGCAATTCCTGGTCCAGAATGCTTCAATGGCGCCGCTGGGGGTTGAAATGTTCCATAAGGATTATTCACTTCAAGTAGTTCTTCTTGTTTTGTATCCAAGGTTTTACGATCTTCTTCATTATTATCCATTCAACTACTCCTTATATGCAGTTTTAACTTTTACTTTTCCATAAATTCTTTAAAAATGCAAGAAAAACGAAGCTATTAGCAAAATCTCTGAATGTTGCAGTTTAGTGACAAACCTCACCCTAGATCTAGCTTATCATAAACCAATTGATGTAAGATGAAAGGAAGACGATAGGAACAAGGAGTGAAAAGTAAGCATGGCAAGAAAATGGATTGGTATCGGTGCTATTTTTTCAATGCTTTCCGTTATGATCGGTGCATTTGGAGCGCATATGCTAGAACCTATCATTGGGGAGGACAAGATTTCGGTATACGAGACAGGTGTCCAATACCATATGATACATGCGCTTGGACTTATTTTGATCGGAGTCATTGCGAAACTTTTTGGGGAAAGCAAACTACTTGTTTGGGCAGCAAGGCTGCTGTTTATTGGTATCATTCTGTTTTCTGGAAGTTTGTATGCTCTAAGTGTAAGTGGACTAGGTCCATTAGGAGCAATTACTCCGCTTGGCGGGGTGTGTTTTATTGCAGGTTGGATATGCTTAGTTGTTTCCGCCTTGAAAAAATAAAAAAACGGTTTGTCTCTTTAAAGAGACGAACCGTTTTTTTATACGTATTTTTCAATTTCAGAAGTGTGAATGGAGTAGACTTGTTTCTCGTCTACATGATATACACTAACCAAATTGGTTCCACGATCATAATTCAAAATTCGACACGGAATACTTTTTTGAAGCCCTTTTTTGTCTCGTATATCTATTCGAATGAGTCTGCCCGCTTGCATTGCTGAGTTAATCCAATCGTCGGTAGGACTTGTAGAAGCAGGTATGGATTGTTCTGGATGCAAAGGAGAGACTTGTCCTCTTACTGCCTGATTCACTGTATTGGAATAGCTTCTATGCTTCATGGGTTCAGGATGAATGTAGCCACTCTGTTGCGGAGTGGTCGGATACTTGTCTGTTTCTGGAGAGGAGTTTTGTTGTAGAGCTTGTTTGATGATTGCCCCCAGCTCAATGCCGGACTGTATACGAAAGTCACTGATCCCATCCTGAGCATTGAGAATTTCGAGCAAAGCTTGCAGTGCATAGGCATTGGAACGACTATGAATCATGATATCTACATTAAAAAGAAAACCTTGTTCATGATTTATGTTTGATGAAAATAATGAATTGTTCATGTTTTGATTACCCCACACCGCAGATTTCTGTTACATTTTATGGATATGTATTTATCTAACTATATCATTAAAATGCAAAAAATAATAGTGCGATAGACATATAATGTTACAAAGGAACCATTAATTAATCAGGATAGTTGATATTTTAATAGGTTTATGGACACGTTTTGACAAAAAAATATTACTCCGCTACTGTCCACGCAGTTTGAAAGACCTAGGAATATGATGTCGAGACGTAAAAGTGAAGGGGGTGTTTTTCGCAAATGGTTACATTAGAACCGGTTCAAGTTGGAGATTATACCCTAACAGCAGTGGAAGTGAAGTTACCTAAAACGACGCTTATTACCGTTTCGACATCAAAGGGGTATATTATGTGCGGAGCGCTCGATGTGGGTTTACTTAATGAACGTCTGGGACAACGACAAATTATTGCAGCAAGAGCAGTCGGAGTTAAAACCGTTGCAGAATTACTAGCAGCGCCAATGGAATCCGTAACACACGAAGCCGAGAAGCTAGGTATCGTACCAGGCATGACTGGGGTGGAGGCACTTATTAGAATGATGTAATGGAGGCGCTTCTTATCCAGTGCATAAAAAAAGCAGTCCCCAGTAGAGGGGCTGCTTTTTTATGTAAATCTATTTCTATTTACGCCTGATTATCAGAATACAAAGCCTTTAAATTTTGGTCAAAAGGTGCTCGTACGATCCCTTTTTCCGTAATAATAGCAGTCACATACTCGCTTGGTGTCACGTCAAATGCAGGGTTGAACACTTTAATTCCTTGTGGAGCGGTTCGCTTACCGAATCCTTCTGTCACTTCTTCAGCAGCTCGTTCCTCAATAGGGATATGAGCGCCTGACGGCGTATTCAGGTCAATGGTTGACATCGGGCATGCTACATAGAATGGGATTCCATGAGCTTTTGCAAGAACAGCTACACTGTATGTACCGATCTTGTTGGCTACATCGCCGTTTGCGGCTACACGGTCTGTACCAACTATAACTGCTTGGATCCATCCCTTGGACATGACCATTCCCGCCATATTATCCGTAATAAGAGTGACATCGATTCCAGCTTGTTGCAATTCAAATGCAGTCAGACGTGCACCTTGAAGTACAGGGCGAGTTTCGTCTGCAAAAATTTTGAGATTTATTCCTTGTTCCTTGGCAAGATACATCGGAGCTGTTGCCGTACCGTATTTTGCTGTCGCTAACCCTCCGGCGTTACAGTGTGTAAGTACACCCATACCATCTTGGAATAAAGGCAAGGCATTTTCGCCAATCCGTCTGCATACTTCTTCATCTTCTGTACGGATCGTTATTGCTTCTTGTTCAAGAGTCTCATTTAATTCCGAAATGGAAAGGTGATTAGAATCTTGACTCCGCTTTACGGCTACCGCATACATACGGTCGAGCGCCCAGAAAAGATTCACCGCTGTAGGCCGAGAAGTTGCGAGATAATCACATACTTCCTTTACTTTGATGAGCCATTCCTCTGTATTTCCTTCTTGATATTTGCGTGCTCCCAGTACAACTCCAAATGCTGCTGCGATACCGATAGCTGGAGCACCGCGTACTTTCATGGCATGAATCGAATCCCATATTTCTTCCGGTGTGAACAGGTCAAGCATGACTATGGATTCTGGCAACAGTCTCTGATCGAGGAGTTCGAGTCGGTCCCCTCTCCAGTTTAGTGAAATTAACGGATTGAATTCAGTATTCGTGCTGTAAGTGCTCATCGTTGTCCTACCTTTCCTTTACTTGCATCAGAAATAAGATTCATAAATTCAGAGATTGATGTAATCTGACGGTGATTTTTCACCAGACTTTTACCAATGGTGAGTGCTTTACGTTCAGCCTGTTCTCTTAGGGCTGCATCTTCAATCGTATCGATGTCTGCTGCATGGGCAAGTCCGACAATACGGCGAATCATTTTGCTGCCAGCAAATCCGGCGCTATCTTGAAGGAGCCTTGTAATATACAGTTCTTGATAACCTTTTGTGCGAGCCATATAGTCCTGAACATCTTGTTCCCACAGCGCACGGAAATGGAGTTCAAACTCATTCCATACATCCTGAACCATATCGAGCAATTCTTCTTCCCGTGTTGCGGCAGCAACGCCTTCTGAAATCCAGCCGGGTACAGACGCATAGTGTAGAAGTAGATTAGCAAGAACCGCACCGATGTCAAAACCCATCGGACCATAATAACCAAATTCGGGGTCTATTACTTTTGTAGATTCTGGTGTGATAAAAATACTTCCTGTATGAAGATCTCCATGCAGCAAGGCTTGCGTTTGGGTTAGGAACTTTTCACGTAAAATCGCAATTTCCAAGTGTAGTTCTGTGTCCGTACGTAGCGCTTCAGCCTCATCTTCAATAATAGGGGAGTAACTGTTGCGTTCTGAAATACGATAAGGTTCTTCAAAAATAAGATCTTCGGTAATTTTACATTGATCAGGGTTTACGAATTTTTTGACACTTTCCTTCTTAAGAGACTGATCCATTGCTAGGTCAGATGTGTAGAAAAGAGTCCGAGCCATAAATTGTCCGATATGTTTCGCAAACAAAGGATAATGGTTTCCTTCTATTAAACCTTTTCTCATAATGACATGATCACTGAGATCTTCCATGATTGTAAGGGCAAGTTCATCATCATAATAATATACTTCCGGAACAGAGCCTGGGCAGAGTCTGTACTCTTCCTGAAGAAGCTCACGTTCAATTCTTGCACGGTCTAGTGATAGTGGCCAAGATTCGCCAACAATTTTCGCATAGGGTAAGGCCTGTTTAACGATAACACTTTTGCTGGAATTTATATCGGTAACATGAAAAACGAGATTCAGGTTACCGTCACCTATTTCCCGGCAAGTAAGTTCGCTGTTAGCATCAAATAAATCCAGTACTTTCTGAGACAGTTGCATAGCTTCATCAAGAGTTAAAGGATGATATGAAGACAAGGTAGGCACCTCCGCTAAAGTATATGATAAAGAACAAACCCAACTTCTTTACTTGGTATATCAGTATATCGGATTCACTTACAATTTTGTAGCATTATTTTGGTACCTTCATCCGTTCTAAAAGTCTAGTTTTCTTTTCGAGAGCAAGATAGAGTTGTTTCATCAAGTAACATGGAGGGTAAATCTAAAGTAGCAGCGAAGAGAGGAAAAGAAACTTCCGATCTTCACCAAATAAAATGATTTCTAATCTACATAAGGATTGGAAACTCACATTATATAATAAGATAAAGGATGGGATATTAATGGCTAAGTCAACGAACAAAACCCAAACTAAAGCAGGCGTAGAACAAATTTTGAACCGCGAAGTCGCGAACTTAAACGTAATGTATGTGAAAATTCATAATTATCACTGGTATGTAAAAGGTCCTAACTTCTTCACATTGCATGTGAAATTCGAAGAATTATATAATGAAGTTACTCTTCAGATGGATGCAATTGCAGAGCGTCTCCTTACTATTAAAGGAAGCCCCGCAGCAACAATGAAAGAATATCTTGAGATTGCTTCCATTCAAGAAGCAACGGGCGGCGAAGATCCAAAAACAATGGTACAAAATATTATTGAAGATTTCGCTACATTGTCGGAAGAGTATGCAGAAGGTATTGAAGCAGCAGGTGAAGCTGGCGACGAGCCTACAGCAGATATGTTGACTGGTTTCCAAGCAGACTTAGAGAAACATATGTGGATGCTTCGTTCTTACCTCGGTTAATAACAAAAATAAATGTCAAAACTTTAAAAAGACTGACCATTTAGGTCGGTCTTTTTGGTATATATGAAGGATAGATAATTAATTCGTGAAAAAAGCGGATCTAATTTGATTCAGTCCCATATTTAATATAGAATTCATATGTATCAGGTGTTTCCAATCTAAATGTTTCTCTTTTGTTTTGTTGATTTATGCAGATAAGGGTATTTTGTACACGAAGTCTGTAAACTTTTTAACATAAATGACTTGAGAATCATTGAGAATCAGTTTAGAATTATTATAAAGTGACGCTTTATAAAGTGAAGCTGGAAATCAAGGGGAGACCCTATTTAGATAAACATTATGATTTCGAGTGAGAAATTATTTCATTGGAGGTTAAGGCACATATGGCTACAAATTTCGTCATTGAAGGACTTAAAGCAGAAATAGAAGGTAAGGAAATTCTGAAAGGAATTAACCTTAGCATGAAAGGTGGAGAAATCCACGCAATCATGGGACCTAACGGAACAGGTAAAAGTACTCTTGCTTCCGCACTTATGGGACACCCTAAGTATGAAGTTACCGGCGGTGCGGTAACATTGAACGGTGAAGATGTACTTGAGATGGAAGTTGACGAGCGTGCTCGTGCAGGGATGTTCCTTGCTATGCAATATCCAAGTGAGATCGCTGGGGTAACAAACTCTGACTTCTTGCGTAGTGCAATCAATGCACGTCGTGAAGAAGGAAGTGAAATTTCCCTTATCAAATTTATCCGTCAAATGGAAGGTAAAATGAAAGAACTCGAAATGAATCCTGAGTTTGCTCATCGTTACCTGAACGAAGGCTTCTCCGGTGGTGAGAAGAAACGTAATGAAATTTTGCAAATGATGCTCCTTGATCCGACACTTGTCATTCTTGATGAGATTGACTCCGGTCTTGATATCGATGCACTTCGCATTGTAGCAAATGGCGTAAACGCAATGAAGAGCGAAGATCGCGGATTCCTGATCATCACTCACTACCAACGTTTGCTTAACTACATCAAACCAGATTATGTTCACGTTATGATGCAAGGACGCATCGTAAAATCCGGTGGTCCAGAACTTGCTGAGCGTCTAGAAGCAGAAGGTTATGACTGGATTAAAGAAGAACTGGGTATTGAAGATGAGACTGTAGGTCAAGAAGCGTAAAAGATTAACGGAGGAGGACAAAAGTAAATGACAACACAAACCATTCTTCCGGTTGATTCCGTAGCGCTTCGTGCGTTATCCGAAAGCAGAAATGAGCCGGCTTGGCTGACAGATCAGCGCCAAGCAGCGCTTGAACTTGCTGGTAGCCTTGCGCTTCCGAAACTGGAAAAAACTAAAATTGAACGCTGGAATATTTCAGCATATGGACAATATAAAGCAGCAAACGCGATGACTTTAGGAGATGCTCCAGAAGCGATTCGCTCCCTTATCAAGGAAGAAGAAGACGGAACTTTGCTCATTCAGCGTAATTCCGGTGTCGTATACAGTAATCTATCCAAAGAGCTAGCAGATCAAGGTGTTATCTTTATGGATCTTGAGACAGCTGTACGCGAACATGAAGACCTTGTTAAGAAACATCTTCACACTGCAGTGAAAACTGATGAGCACCAGCTTACGGCGCTTCATTCTGCAATCTGGAACGGAGGGATCTTCCTCTATGTTCCTCGTAATGTGGTGATTGATAAACCAGTTCAGGCTATTCTGTTGTCTGATGATGGTACTGCAACATTTGCACCACACATTCTGATTATTGCAGATACGAACAGTTCGGTAAGTTATGTTGATAACTATGTGTCTGGACCACTGGATGCGAAGGTATCGCATATCGGTGTAGTCGAAGTGTTTGTTAAAGCGGGAGCAAAAGTCCGTTTTGCAACCGTTCATCAATTTGGTGATCAAGTGACAGACGTTTCGTTCCGCCGTGCAGTAGTAGAGAACGACGCTTCTATCGAATGGATCGTTGGTGAGATGAACATTGGTGATACAGCGAGTGATACACTTTCCGTGCTGAAAGGCAATGGCTCCACTTCCGATCAAAAAACGATTGCAGTAGGTGCAGGTTCTCAGAAACTGAACTATACTACGCAAGCGAAACATTTCGGTAAAAGCTCTGCTAGCCAGATGATTACTCGTGCTGTTATGAGAGAAGAAGCCACTGCAATCATCAACGGTATTACCAAAATCGAGAAGGGTGCAACCAAAGCCGATGGTCAGCAAACAGAACGTGTTCTTATGCTGAGCCCGAAAGCACGCGGAGATGCGAACCCAATTCTTCTCATTGATGAAGATGATGTTACAGCAGGTCATGCTGCTTCTGTAGGTCAAGTTAACCAAGAACAAATCTATTATTTGATGTCCCGTGGTATTTCCCGTACGGATGCGGAAAGACTCATTATTTACGGATTTTTGGCTCCTGTTGTTTCTGATATTCCAATGGAAGAATTGCAAGTTCAATTGCAATCTCTCGTTGAAAGGAAACTAGGACAATGAACGCCGAAGAGATTCGGAAACAGTTCCCCATCCTCCATCAGGAGATCAACGGGCATCCGTTAGTATATTTAGATAACGCAGCGACTTCCCAGAAGCCGCTCGCTGTTATTGAAGCAATGAAACACTACTATGAGTGGGAAAACTCAAACGTGCACCGCGGTGTTCATACCCTTGGCAGCCGTGCAACGGATGCTTATGAAGGTGCCCGTGAGAAAGTAGCAAAATTCATCAATGCAAGACGTACGCAAGAGATCATTTTTACGAGAGGTACAACAACGGCACTTAATATCGTTGCTTCCTCTTATGGTCCTTCTGTATTGTCTGAAGGTGATGAGATTGTTATTACTCCAATGGAACATCACAGTAACCTAATTCCGTGGCAGCAACTAGCTTCGCGAACCGGTGCTGTTCTAAAATATATTCCACTTCAGCCAGATGGTAGTGTATTGCTAGCTGATGCAGAATCAACCATTACGCCAAGAACCAAAATTGTATCTATGGCATATGTATCTAATGTCCTTGGGGTGATCAACCCTGTGAAGGAAATTGCTGAGATTGCTCATCTTCATGGCGCGGTTATGGTCATCGATGGGGCTCAAAGTACTCCTCATATGAAGGTTGACGTTCAAGATCTGGACTGTGATTTTTATGCTTTGTCCGGACACAAAATGTGTGGCCCGACCGGCATCGGTGCACTTTATGGCAAGAAGGCGCTGCTTGAGTCCATGGAACCGGTCGAGTTTGGCGGCGAAATGATTGATGATGTAGGATTATATGAATCTACCTGGAAAGAACTCCCTTGGAAATTTGAAGGGGGAACTCCAATTATTGCTGGGGCAGTAGGTTTAGGTGCAGCTATTGATTTCCTTGAGGAAATTGGCATGGATGAAATTGCGAAGCATGAGAGTGTTTTAGCTAATTATGCTATGGATCGGTTATCCGAGATTGAAGGAATTACGATCTATGGTCCAAAGAAACGTCATGTTGGACTGGCAACCTTTAATCTAGATGATGTTCATCCTCATGATGTGGCTACTGTACTTGACGCAAGCGGAGTAGCAATACGTGCTGGGCACCATTGCTGTCAGCCGCTTATGCGCTGGCTGGAAGTAGGTTCCACTGCACGTGCTAGCTTTTATCTATATAATACAGAGCAAGACGTAGATCGTCTTGTCAGCGCCTTAATCCAGACAAAGGAGTATTTTAGTGATGCAACTTGATGATCTGTATCGGCGCGTAATAATGGACCACTATAAAAATCCGCGAAATCGGGGAACCTTTGCTGATGACGCAGTCACAGTAGATTTAAATAACCCGACTTGCGGTGACCGGATTTCATTGCAGCTTAAAGTTAAAGACGGAATTGTTGAGGATGCAAAGTATTCAGGAGATGGCTGTTCGATCAGTATGTCTTCTGCTTCCATGATGACAGAGGCTATTAAAGGCAAATCGATGGAAGAAGCTTTGAACTTGGCAGAGCGTTTCTCGTCCTTGATGCAAGGAGAGGAACAAGAATTTGACGAATACGAAGATATTGAAGCCCTATCCGGTGTTAATAAATTCCCAGCACGTATCAAGTGTGCAACGCTTGCATGGAATGCTCTGCGTAAAGGGATTGATGAGGATCACAAATCACAATAACGATAGGGAGGTAGACCCCGATGGCAAAAAAAGCTCCTGAAATGGAAGAATATAAATATGGCTTTCGTGATGAACACAAATCCATTTTTCAAACGGGTAAAGGTCTGACAGAAGAGGTAGTAAGAGAAATTTCCCGTATTAAAGAAGAACCAGAATGGATGCTTGAGTTCCGTCTGAAGTCTTTAAAACAATTTTATAAAATGGATATGCCAAATTGGGGTGGAGACCTTGATGGTCTCGACTTCAATGAAATCCAGTACTATGTTAGACCTTCTGAAAAGCAAGGAAAGACATGGGAAGAAGTTCCTACTGAAATTAAAGAAACTTTTGATAAATTGGGTATTCCTGAAGCGGAACAAAAGTTCCTTGCAGGTGTATCTGCACAGTATGAGTCTGAGGTTGTATACCACAACATGCAGAAAGAACTTGAAGATCAAGGTGTAATCTTCATGGATACTGATACTGCGCTCAGAGAACATCCTGAAATTTTGAGAGAGTACTTCGCTACGGTAATTCCTCCGGCAGATAACAAATTTGCTGCTCTAAACAGTGCGGTATGGTCTGGCGGAAGCTTTATCTACGTACCAAAAGGCGTGAAATGTGAAGTGCCTCTTCAAGCATACTTCCGGATTAACTCCGAAAATATGGGTCAATTCGAGCGTACGCTGATCATTGCTGACGAAGATAGCTTCGTTCACTATGTTGAAGGTTGTACAGCTCCTGTATATAGCACGAACTCCCTGCACAGTGCGGTTGTTGAGATCATTGCGAAGAAGAACGCTCGCGTTCGTTATACAACGATTCAAAACTGGGCACCAAACATTTATAACTTGGTTACGAAACGTGCTGTTGCAGAAGAAAATGCAACGATGGAATGGGTCGATGGTAACATTGGTTCCAAACTGACGATGAAATACCCGGCTGTTATTCTTAAAGGCCGCGGTGCGAAAGGTTCTGTACTTTCCATTGCTGTAGCAGGTAAAGATCAACATCAGGATGCTGGTGCAAAAATGATTCACCTTGCTCCGGATACTACTTCTACGATCGTATCGAAATCCATCAGTAAACATGGTGGTAAAGTAACGTATCGTGGTCTTGCATCATTCGGACGTAACGCTGAAGGTGCAAAATCCAACATCAAGTGTGATACGCTCATTCTGGATAATGAGTCGACTTCTGATACCATTCCTTATAATGAGATCATGAACGACAACATTACTTTGGAGCATGAAGCTACAGTTTCCAAAGTATCTGAAGAGCAGCTTTTCTATCTGATGAGCCGTGGCTTGTCAGAAGCAGAAGCAACACAAATGATCGTAATGGGCTTCATCGAGCCGTTTACGAAAGAACTTCCAATGGAATATGCGGTTGAGATGAATCGTCTCATCAAGTTCGAGATGGAAGGTTCCATCGGTTAAGCCTTCATCCATAAGGCTTTCCGAGACTTCGTTACAGGGCGTTGAACTTTAAGCATCCTTTTAGTTAGGAAACGAATGATAAAGGCCGAGGATCCAATCCTCGGCCTTTTCTTGTTATTATGATTGAACCGTCCTAAATATTTCTGGAGAAGTTCAACTAAGAAACTAATACGTTTGATAAGTGATACCTCTAACCAAAAAAAGAAGAGCCCATTTGGGCTCCTCTTTTTTTGGCATCTATTTATTTTTTGTTGAGACTAAGAATACTCGTGATTGCTTCGTTCTTACGATATTTCTATGGCTGATTAAAGCGGGGTAAAGCACTTATGTAACGAATTTCTACATGTTGCTAAATATAGATTTCTACGATTGCGATATCTCTTTGTTTGGCTAGATCAATAAATCCACGGGAGCATTTTACAAGTGGCCTAAAATAGTCATTAGGATTATTCATAACAATCATTCCGGTGTCGCCGGATGTAAGCAGAACTCTTTTACCGATAAAATTAGGCAGTAAATGTTTGATGAAACTTTGGGTAACCTCTGCATTCAATTGACCAAAACTGAGACCGTACAATTCGCATAGAACAGAAATATACTCCTGTTTTGATTGATACACACGATTAGAAGTCATGGCACTGTATACGTCAGCAACAGCTGCAATGCGCGAATAGGGGTGAATATCGTCTTTACGCAGTCCATAAGGATATCCGCTACCATCTTCACGCTCATGATGCTGAAGTGCTGGAAGGGCAAGGAGTTCACTGCCAGTTGATTCGAGGATAATATCATAACCTTGCTTGGCATGCTTTTTCATGATACGAAACTCTTCTGCACTAAGTTTGCCAGGTTTGTGCAGTAAATGCTGCGGAACGACGGATTTACCGATATCAATGAGATATCCAGCCTTCGAAATGGTATAGCAATCATCTGCTGAATAACCAAGCCAAGATGCGATATAGTAAGTGAGAATCCCTACTTGTACGGAGTGATTATAAGTATACTCATCATCCCGATCTAGAAGCAGGAGCAGGGATACAACATCCTTCTGATCGACAAGATGCTCGGTCATCGGTTGAAGCAGATCATCGACTTCATTCATGGCAATGGTCCCAGAGTTCATAGCTTGCTTAAAAATGGTTGCTGTTCCTGCCATCGTCGTATCAAATATGGGGACAAGCTTCATAAGTGATTCGGCCGGCGATGAGGTAAACACAGGAGTAGGAAAAACAGGCGGTTGCATACTTTCTGCGATATCAACATAATCAATACCATGCAATTTAAGCTTATTAATATCAGAATCGCTTAGGAGAGAGCCTGCTGGCATCAGCTGAACACCGGACTGGTTAAATGTGTCGCATTCCAGCAACTGACCAGGCTTAAGATCGGAGACATGTAATCTCAAATAAATAAACCACCTTTAAGCATTTAATTTGAGATTATCATAACAAGAAAAAAATGGTATGACAATGACTTGTTTACTGAAATGGTCATGTCTGTGGGTTCCATGGCCCAGTCTGATGACCCTTCCATTCCGATCCATCTTCCCACACCTCTTTTTTCCAAATAGGAACGATTTCCTTCAAGCGTTCAATTGCATATCTGCTTGCATCGTAGCAATCTGCTCGGTGGGGAGAAGAAACCGCGATAATAACGCTAATTTCTGCAATATCAACTTTACCCAGCCGATGAGAAATGGCACAAAGCGTTCCTGGCCAGCGCTGATCAATTTCCTGACCTATGGTTTGCATGGTGGACAAAGCCATGGGAATATAGGCCTCATATTCAAGATGAACCGTTCGCTGATCCCCTGTCATTTCTCTCGTGGTGCCTACAAAGGATATGGTTGCTCCGTGGTTCGGAGTAATTACTTTCTCTGTTGTCGATTCTACCGATAATGGGGCATGGCCAATCGTGTATAATCCATCTGAGCTGGCATGGAGATCTTCACTTCCAGCTGAGCCGGAAGAAGTACCGTCACCGCCGGAAACAGGCGGAATGAGGGCAATCTCATCCTCTTCTTTGATAATGACGTGAGAAGGAGCATACTCCTGATTAATCGCGATAATCGCACTCTGAACAAGTTCGGAGGCATTCGGATACTGATTCATAAGTTCTTGTTTTACTTGTCCCGCCGTATAGGGTACTTCTATCGTAAGATCAATTCTGGATTGACCGATTCTTTCCGCAATTCCTGCAAATAATAAAACAGTTATATTCAATTTCTTTCACCTCAATTTGCTTGATAAACCCTTTTAATATATCATATCTTACTTGAAAATGTTATTCTTATCTATTAGATGACACATGGGAGATAAGGACTAGACTGATTCATTTTTCCGGAGGAGGGAAAGAAGATGAACCATCTGAAGAAGCAAATACTTACCATTCTTCATACGAATGATATTCACAGTCACTTTAACAAAATGGGATCCATAGCAGCGATGATTAGCGAAACCAAAAAACAATCTTCATCCGGAGAAGAATGGTTGGTTCTTGACATAGGAGACCATATGGACCGGGCGGCGGTCGAGACGGAAGGAAGTATGGGTGGGGCAAATGTCGACATCCTAAATATGTCCGGATATGATGCGGTTACGATCGGTAATAATGAAGGTCTAACTTTTACAATAGATGTTCTTAATCAAGCTTATGCAGGACTTTTGTGTCCTATCGTATGCGGTAATCTTCTATTAAAAAGCACAGGTAAACCTCCTTCATGGATGGAGCCTTATCATATAATGAATAAAGGTGGTATCCGTATAGGTCTGCTCGGGGCTACAGCTCCGTTTAACGCTTTTTATGAACTGCTTGGACTGGAAGCCCTCGATCCGGTTGAAACGTTAAGACGTCAGACAGCTGAGATACGAGATCAGGTAGATATAGTCATTGTGATGTCTCATCTTGGTATTATGATGGATGAAAGAATAGCCGAAATAATAGAGGGGATCGATGTTATTTTAGGAGGACATACGCACCATCTTCTTGAAGAACCGCTGAAGATTAACGGAACTGTGGTTTGCGGGGCAGGGAAGTATGGCCAGTATGTGGGCAAAGTTACCTTTGAACGTAATCCAGGACAGGAGCGTTTTTCTTTGCTTTCCGGCGGTTGTTTTCCGGTGAATGAGGAACTACTTGATGAAAGGGTAACGGCTGCTATTCTCACACATCGCAAAGAGGCTGAGATTAAACTAAGCCGGACTGTGGCCATCACAGACAGGGAACTGCCTATTGCTTGGGACGAGGAGTCTCCGTTTGGTAATTTACTGGCCCAGGCAGTACGACAATTTACAGGCGCAGAACTATCGGTTGTGAATGCTGGTCAGCTTATGGGCCCACTTCCAGAAGGAAATATTACGGAAGGTATGTTACATTCTCTATGTCCATCTCCCATTAATGCGTGTACAATTCAGTTAAAAGGGTCAAATCTGAGAAAGGCTCTGGAGCAAAGTCTTTTACCAGAATACAGGGATCTTGTGTTTAAGGGATTTGGCTTCCGTGGTTATCAGATGGGGGTCCTTTGTCTGGATGGCGCTGAAGTACACTATGATAATTCTAAACCACCATATAAAAAGATTACAGAATTACGTGTCCAGGGCATTGCACTTGATGATGATCAGGTGTATAGAGTAGGAACTTTGGATATGTTTACGTTTAATATCGGTTATGAAAGTCTTTCTTTAGGTTCGGATCTTTCCTTTCGATTACCTGAATTTATTAGGGATTTGGTTGGGATGGAGCTGCAAAGACCACAGGCGTTGGATGAAAGTTCACTGCCTCGTTGGCACTCGGTCCATGGTAGCTGATGAACTGTTAAAGAGCATTTTGATGTAGGCAGGAGAGGTTGACCTTGCGTCTTGTATCCATTACTATGCTTGAGCCCGGGATGAAACTCGGCAAGCGAATATATAATGAAGAGGGCATCGTTTTATTGGGCGAACAAATTGAACTGACTTCCCATTTGATCAAGCGACTTTCTCAGTTGGGAATTAGTTATGTATATATCCATGATCCAGGTACAGAGGATATTGAGTTTCCTGAATTGCTCCGAGAAGAGACCCGAATCCGTGCTTTGAAGGAGATTAAAAAACAGTTTTCCATTCTATCGGGTGGTAAAATGAAAAATCAATATCCTTATCTAGGTAAAGTTTTTACCGATGTAATGGAAATGATTCTTGAAGATATTAGCTCCCACTCAGATGTCATGATCATGATGTCAGGCATGCATACCATGGATCATGCTTTGTATGACCATTCCCTTAATGTTTGCATCTATTCCTTGATTCTTGCCAAAGCTCTCGGTTACGAGCAAAGCAAACTGATGGAGCTTGGGCTTGGTGCTTTGCTGCATGATATTGGCAAGACCCAAATTCCTTCTCACATTTTGCAGAAACCCGGTAAACTAAGCCAAGAGGAATATGAAATTGTAAAGAATCATACGTTATATGGATTCAGGCTTTTGAAGGATGAACCCGGTATTCCGCTTCTATCCGCACACTGTGCACTTCAGCACCATGAACGGCTGGATGGTCAAGGTTATCCTCAGGGGCTAAGAGGACATGAAATACACGAGTATGGCAAGTTGCTTGCCTTAACTGACTCTTATGATGCCATGACGACCAATCGTGTCTATCAAAATGCACTGCTTCCTCATCAAGCGGTTGAGATGCTGTTTGCTGGCACAGGCACGCTTTACGATCAACGAATTTTGGAGGTTTTTAGGGACTATGTAGCTATTTATCCGGTGGGGCTCACGGTACAGCTTACAACGGGTGATACTGCTGTCGTTGTTCGCATACATCGTGAAGCGCCACATCGCCCTGTCGTTCGAATCATTAAAGATCAGGAAGGTAGAAAGTTAGATGCTCCTTACGATCTCGATTTGCTCCATCAATTATCGGTAATGATTACGGGGGTAGGCGAAGAGATGGCCCTGTCGTTCACTTCAGAAGAGCCTCAGTTTACATAGCAAGGCGCTTTTTGTTCGAGTGGGTAACATGAAACACGGTAAATTATTATTTTAGGATTGCTGGGTAGCTATCCGTTTATTTTAGGAAGTAAGGTGAATTAAATTGACTTTATTAAATCATGAATCAAATGCTTCAAAAATTATTTCTCCGGCGTATGATCCTTGGGACCCGATTACGTCCCTTCGAAAATATGGCAACCATAAGCTGACAAGTGTAGAGATGACGGTAACTCACTTGTGTAATATGCGGTGCGAACATTGCGCTGTCGGAGATATGCTTGTAATGAAGGAGGCTCCTTCGCTTCCTGTCTCCGAGATGATTAAGGCGCTGGATCAGGTAGAGCACCTTGAAACCATTAGTTTGACTGGTGGGGAGCCTAGTTTTCTCGAAAAAACAGTAGATGAGATGATTGTTCCTCTGCTGAAATATGCCAAAGAGAGAGGCATAAGATCCCAGATCAATTCTAACTTGACACTTGATCTCAGTCGTTATGAGAAAATGCTGCCGTATCTCGACGTCATGCATATCTCCTTTAACTATTTAAGTGCCAAGGATTTACATGAGGTTGGTTTTACAAACAGCCAGCGGCCGGTAAGTTATGAGGTGGCAGCAAGAATGTACGATAAAATGATGGAGAATTCTTTGAAGCTGAGTGAGCAAGGAATGTTTATATCAGCTGAATCGATGATCAATTATCGTACGCATGATAAACTTGCGGGAATTCATCGTTTAATCGGGCAGATGGGGGCTAAACGTCATGAAGTGCATCCTATGTATGCTTCTAATTTTGCGGCATCCCTACCTGTACTCTCATTAGATGACATGCGTAACAGTATCCATGGTCTGCTGGATGCCAGAGATAAAGACATGTGGATGTTGTTTGGAACGCTTCCTTTCTATGCATGCAATGGGGGAGAAGAGGACCGAAAGCTCATCTCGAGGTTGCACAAAGAGCCGAACGTAACCGTTCGAAACGATCCAGATGGTCGAAACCGGGTTAACGTGAACATGTTCACAGGAAATGTGTATGTTACTGATTTTGCAGATATCCCTGCCTTTGGCAATATTAAAAATCAGAAGCTAGATGATATCTTTGAAGAATGGACGACAAATCATCCGCTGAATCAGACAGTTAACTGTTTCTGTGATGCAGCTCATTGCTGTGGTCCGAACTTGCTTGTAGCGGATATGTATTATAAAGGTGCAGACTTTAAGACTAGAAAAGCCTTCGCCGACATTGTGTAACTTTTATGAATTTTCTATTGAAATTCTTGTTTCAATATAGGAGTGCTAAATAATTATAGGCAGCCACGTTATAGTGGCTGCCTATTTTACATTGTTTTAGGAAATAGATGTTTCTTTCTTGCCCATTCCGACTCGAAAAAATTTAAATACTTCCATCAGCAATACGGAACCAAGTGCAAGTCCTCCAGCAATGAGGAACTCATTCCATCCAAATGTAGCTGGAATGGAGAAGATGCCACGTATCGCAGGAATTAATGTAATGCTGTACAGAACAAAACATACGAGTACAGCGCCAATTACGTATTTATTGGAGAAGATCCCGACTTGGAAAATAGTCTGCTGACTGGAACGAGCCGCAAAGGTTTGCAGGGTACGAGCCAAAATCAATGTAGTAAAGGCCATGGCAACACTCATTTCTGGGGAATGACCAAGACCAATGTACTGGGAAATAATAACGGCAATCCCGATAAGTACGCCGCGTGTAATGACTGCTCCGAGTGTTCCTCCAGCAAAGATCCCCTCGTTAATATCGCGTGGTTTCCGTGACATCACATTAGGTTCTGCTTTTTCCATACCAAGTGCAATGGCAGGGAGGGAATCGTTCGCGAGGTTAATGAACAACAGCTGAATGGCCGTAAATGGATTGATCCAATCCACAATCAGCGCAAACAGAATTGCAATGATTGCGCCGAGGTTTCCGGCGAAAAGATACGCGATGGCTTTCTTGATATTATCAAAAACAGTTCGTCCTACTCCAACCGCATTGACAATGGATACAAAGTTGTCGTCTGTGAGTATCATCGCAGCTGAATCTTTGGCTACGTCAGTACCACTGCCCATAGCAACACCGATGTCTGCTTGTTTCAATGCAGGTGCATCATTGACTCCGTCACCTGTCATTGCAGTAATTTGACCTTTTTTCTGCCAAGCACGAACGATTCGAATTTTATTCTCTGGTGAAACACGGGCATACACGGAGATATGCTCTAACTTTTCATCAAGTTCCTGCTCTGACATCGCATCAAGCTCTTGACCTGTAACAGCGAAATCCCCTTCACTCATGAGACCGATATCCTGTCCGATGGCTTGAGCTGTTGTCTTATGGTCTCCGGTAATCATTACGGTTCGAATTCCTGCTTTTTTGGACTCAACAATGGAGTCATAAACCTCTTCGCGTGGAGGGTCAATCATTGCAGTAAGACCGACAAGGACAAGATCATATTCATCATCCACATCTGCTCGGGTCGTATCATTTGGGATGGTTTTGTAAGCATAAGCAAGCACGCGAAGGGCCCGCTTGGAAAAATCCTCGTTTTGTTGACGGAATTGTTCTAGTAGTTCATCCGTAATCGCTTTTTCTTCACCGTTTATAAATACACGGTTACATCGGCTGAATAGTACGTCAGGTCCACCCTTTGTCAGAATTGTTTTTTGTCCATCAAAGGTATGAATGGTAGACATGAGCTTGCGGTCCGAATCAAAAGGAATCTCTGCTTCTCGCGGAAATTGATCGCGAATTTCTCGATAATGTTTGTTTTTATTGTTACTGAACGCGATGAGCGCAATCTCAGTAGGATCACCGAGTTCTTTACCTTCCTCATTGATATGAGAGTCATTACAGAGGACGGCTATGTGCAGAAGACGGCGTTCTGCATCAGACAGAGTGTCCGGATCATTAGGGAATTCTTCTTTTGTCCCTTCTGGTATATAGTAATCTACAACGGTCATCCGGTTTTGGGTCAGTGTACCGGTTTTATCCGTACAAATGACACTAGTAGAACCTAAGGATTCAACTGCGGGTAGCTTGCGAATAATCGCATGCTGTTTTGCCATTTTATTGGTCCCGACGGAAAGGACGATGGTGACAATGGAAGAAAGGGCTTCTGGAATAGCAGCTACCGCAACAGCGACAGCAAACATGAGCGCATTGAGGATAGATGCAGTCATATCTACTGAAGTATTTGAAAAGTAGATACGTGCTGCTTCTACTCCAAATATAATGACAGAGAGAATAAGGATGAAGATCCCCAGCTTTTTACTGAATTTATCCAGTTTTCGCTGAAGTGGAGTTTGTTTGGACTCTGCGCTTTCAATTAGACCAGCGATCTTCCCGATTTCCGTTTTTTCTCCTGTACCTGTAATGACAACAGTTCCCCGGCCGTACACCGTAAGTGCACCACTAAATACCATGTTGAGACGATCTCCAAGAGCGACTTCGCCTTCTACTGGATCTGTATGCTTTTCAACTGCTTCGGATTCACCTGTCAGCATACCTTCATTCACTTTTAAGCTTCCGGACTCAATGATCCGTCCATCTGCTGGTACATAATCCCCAGCTTCCAAGAGCACGATGTCACCGGGAACAAGCTCCCTTGCTGGTAACGTTAGACGTGCTCCTTCACGGATGACCTTTGCTTCTGGTGCGGAGAGATTTCGAAGGGCGTCTAAGGAACTTTCTGCTTTTCTTGTTTGCACAACACTAACGATGGCATTAAGAACAAGGACAAGAAAAATAATTAAAGATTCAATGTATTGACCGAGAACAAGCTGAACGGCAGCTGCAATAAGAAGTACAATGACCATAGGGTCCTTAAAGTTCTCTACAAAAAGTTTCCAGAGCGGATCTTTGTCCTTGGACTTGAGTTCATTGGGGCCTTCCGACTCCAGTCGTTTTTGGGCTTCTGCACTTGATATCCCTTGCTCGGAACTATTTACTTGTTTGAGAACCTCTTCTTTATTCTGTTGGTAATAATTCAAGTTGAACTTCCCTCCCTATATATCTTGCTGTTTGTAATTCAACAATGTGATGTATTTTCTTTTGCCCTATGTATATAAAATTTATCAGCAAAAGGAATCACGGTTTATCCAGACAGTATAATTTCTCCAGACCCTCCTTTAGTTATGCTTGATTCATAAACACTCTGTTTATTAACCGTTAAAAAAGGAAAAGACACTTGTTTTTTCCTGTCATATATGTAGCTTTTGTGAATCAAACTAAATTTTACATAACCCAGGTTTACATGACTGATCCATAATGCGTATCATAGACAAGTACAGTTATAGTGAGTAGAACCCATTTGGATACGGAAAGGATGCTGCAGAAATGAATCAAACGGTTTCTCTAAAAAAACCGGAGGCAATGATTTTTGATATGGATGGAACTCTTTTTCAAACCGAGTCGCTTCTCATACCGGTATATCACCGTCTTTTTGACATCTTGAGGGAGGAAGGTCATCATGAAGGGCCGACACCGCCAGATGAACTCATGCTGGGAAGTCTCGGGATGCTTCTTCCGGATATTTGGAAAAAAGTCATCCCGAATTCTACAGAGGCAGCTAAATTGCGCGCGGATGAGCTCCTTCTTCAGCTCGAACTGGAAGATTTGAAAGCTGGTTCGGGTGTTCTCTATCCAGGAGTGAAGGAAACGCTTCAAGCTCTGCATGAGATGGGGGTTAAGCTGTTTGTAGCAAGTAACGGGCTAGAACATTATGTAAAAGGGGTAGCGGAAATCCATCAAATTACGGAATTGTTTGATGATTTATATAGTGCTGGTGAATTTAGTACAGCTTCCAAAGTAGATCTGGTTAAATTACTTCTTGATAAACATCAGATTAATAATGCATGGATGGTAGGAGACCGTTCTTCCGATGTGGAGGCGGGTGTTGAAAATGGACAGGCTGTCATTGGCTGCGCATATGCCGGTTTTGGTAAAGAAGATGAGTTAAAAGGTTCAAGCGCATTTATTAACGATTTTACCGAGCTGCTCACACTTTATAAAAATGCAGAGTAAGGTAACTTTACAAAATTCAATATAGGTCAATCAAAAAATGCCGCATAGTTATATCCTTGTCACTCCAGCGCTTGCATGGTCTAGTGACAAGGTATAACATATGCGGCTTGTTTTTAGCACATCTTTTAAGAAATCTACTTTTTCTTTTGTTTGTAGAGCCATAAGGAGTACTCAAGAGGTTTGATAATGGCCTGATGATATACCTCATCCTGACCTATTTTAGCGAATACTTCCCGTGCCGGCTTGGGATTTACCTCAATCAGAAAAATTCTCCCATTCTTATCGATGGCGAGATCAAGTGCCAGTTCACATAAGACTCCATATGTTTTCTCAAGATACTTAGCTACCTCAACACCAAATTCCTTAGCTGTATCCCGCACATCGTTACGTTTCTCTGGATCAGCAATCCACTTGGAGAGCAGATCGTTCATCTCTGCTGCTATACCTCCACCATGCAGATTAGAAGTTACACTTCGCTCTGCACCGATTCTACCAGCGCAGCCTGTGAATTCCCATTCCCCGTTTTTATTTTTCTGCACCAACATTCGATAATCATGAACACGGCCATTCGGAAGCTTCAATTGAACCCCTTCTTGAATGATGTAACGACTCCCCATGTGGCAGTTTTTTAGAAACGTCGATAGGTTCTCAGAACGGATTCTTTTGGGTGAAATAATGTTTCGATCCTGATCTCTACCTTGTATAAGTAGGGTGTTTGGGTCCTTCGCTACTCGCTCAATTCGTAAAATACCGCGTCCTCCTGTACCATTGATCGGTTTCATATAGATAAGCTTGTGGCTCTTCAGCATGGTTTTTACATCCGTAGAGTTTTGATACATCTTTGTATCAAGTAAAAAGGGGCGAAACATGGCCTTCTTGTTCAAGACCTGATGAATCGTCCATTTATTTCGAAGAGGACGGTTTAGAAAAAGAAGATGTGCATATTTTCTTCTAAAACGCAGTAGCTCCTGAAATCTTTCACCTCGCTGAATGCGGCAGCGGTCAAAGATGAGATCGGGAAAAGGGCGCCATTTTTGAATCCATCGTTTTTGCTCAGGTAGATACATGAGAGCATAAATCATTTCTTTGCTGGAATTTACTTCAGAAGGTGTGAATACATAGACATCAATGCCTAGCTTTTCGCCTTCCTCAATCATTTTTTCATATATTTTTTTCTCTTCGAGGTACTTATTCTCATTGAGATATAGGGTTAATATGCCTAGGACAGGTGACGGCATAATATGATCACCTTCTCTATTGTCTGATTTGTAAAGTGTTACTGTCGAGATTTTTCCATTTGTTTTGCAAGATAGGTGCAGTAGTGAATAATTCGTTCTAGCGATCGCTTGCGAATACCTGGTTCGTCAAATTTCATCGGTTTCGCATTAGCTTCAAAAAAGCAAATCCCTCCGCTCGGGTCCACTCCAAGGTCCATGGACATCTCACCAAGCTTGTGACCTGCGGCTTTTTCTACTTGTTTGGCAATTACCATTACGGTTTCTTTGACCTGAACCATAATTCGATCAGCAACTTCAGCGCCGAATACTTCGGTTAGCAATTCGACTGGATCTTCAACGCTGCCTCCACGGGGGACATGTGTTGTTATGCTTTTATGTCCGGCAAGCCGAGCGCCTATACCTGATAAACTCCAGACCCCTTTGCTGTTCTTCTGTACAAGTACACGGAGATCAAAAGGACGACCTTTATAGGTTGCAAGCTCGATTCCTTGCTGAACGATGTAATTACTGTTTTCTGTTTCTAATTTTATTTTGTTCCACAGTTTTTGCAGGGTGGCAGCTTTGTAAGTAACGCTTTTCTTCTCATCTTGTATCCGAAGTCTGAAGGGAAGCTTATCATCTTTGTGAAAAGTCAGTTTCATAATTCCTTTTCCTGCTTTGCCGCTTTCCGGCTTCAAATAAACATAAGGATATTTCTCCAGTATCCTGCCAAGACCCCGACTTGTTCGAAGTCTTTTGGTGTAGGGGATAAAATCACGGGTTGATTTGACTTTATTGAGCCATTCAAACAGATCCCATTTGTTGAAAAAAAACGGATTGAACAGGGTTACGTCTGGATGGTTCAGACATTCTTGTATTTTCTTTTGAACAATCGGATCCTCTTCATCTTCTCGCTGAGGAATGCGATTATAGACAACATGGGGAAGAGGGAATAGGCCTTCAATCCATTCCTTCGTATAGTCATCATACCTATAGCCTTTAATTTCTTTAGCAGAAAGTTTCAGGTCACGGACGGTTACGATATAGACAGAACATCCAAGCTCTTCACCAGTCTTGATAATATCGCGGAAATTGTTACGGTTCCCCCGGAAACAAAGCTTCTTGTCTTGCATGGTTAGGATAGCGATGACCGGTTTCATGTCTCGGCCATCACTATTCATGTATCTTCCCTCCGATGGAACTGACTGAGGTATAAACAGTGATCTAATATGTGTTCCACCGATGCTTTCCCCTCTGTTCTGAGCAGAGGATGACGGAAGATCGACCGACCGGGTTTCGCGTTCGCTTCGAACATCCATACGTGTTCCTCCTGATCAATGCCGAGATCAAAACCAATTTCACCGAGGACGTGCTTGTGATGAAATTCAATGGCCTCAGCTAGTTTAATAGCGACTTCCTTTGACTTTTGAAGAACCTCGGATGACCTGCTCCCAAACGCTTTGCTGAGTGCTTGCTCCGGTGTCATCAGTGATCCACCGTTTTTAATATGAGTCGTGATTGAGCCGCGACCGGCTTTTTTAGCTCCGATGCCAACGACAACCCATTCGTTTTTACCATTCTTGTGCATGTGAAACCGAAAATCAATAGGGCAGCGATCAATTTCAACGAGCCTTATTCCTTGTTGTGCAACATAGTCGTGAGCTTGTGATCCAAGCCTTGTCTGTAACATCCGCGAAAGACCCTTAAAAGTTTTGAAGCGAAGAAGTACATTGCCACTCGCTTTTCGATAACGACAAAAATATCCGCGACTCGGCAAATAGGTCAATCTAAAGATACCTTGACCCAGGCTTCCGGAAGAAGGCTTATAGTACACAATTTGATGCCGCTCGAGCATTTCCTTAATGAGATCCATACTTGGATCAAGGTGGGATTCAGGCACATAACCATTTACGGTTTGATCATCTTCAATCAATTTGTAGATATCTGATTTGTTGAAGAAGCTCCAATTGAAAAAGGGGATATTTTTACGTTCAAAACGATCCCGAATCTGGTTTGTGGCATGAGAGAAATCAGAACGCCTGCTCGGCAGACGATTGTATACAACATCAGGAAGGGGAACATGTCGTCTGACAAACCCTCCACTATCATTTAGAAAATAACCGTATACAGATTCGTTACTCCAATCAATATCTCTTGGTGTAAATCCGAAAGTATAGGATTTTTGATTTCCCGCTTTAAGCAGCTGTTTCACAAATCCCGTTCTTGATCCAAAAGGTTTGGTAGCAGATAAGGGACCATCAGATAAAATACCAATCAGCGGTCCGAGCTGTACCTCATCACCTTCAACACTTTTTATTAAGATACCACCGTTATTTGGAACTTGGATGGCGCTACGAACCGCACTAGTAAGATAAATGTGTTTCCCGTTCTTTTTCACAGTTTTCAAGAGGACGGGAATTCGATTTTTTCCAAGTCGGATATGAATATTTTTTTTGCCGGTCAATTGAAAATTTTTAATGAGGGCATTGGAAAGATAAATAGTTTTCTCCGGCCGTTTTGTAAAATGCAAGTTGCATAATGTCAGACTCATGGATTTTTATCCTCCTATCCTGAAACGCAAAGGATCAGTGATATGAATATTTACGGATCAGGCCAGCTTGTGCTGGAAGTATTCGTCTATTCTTGGTTTACTTGCGACAAACCGAATTAATGAGAATGGAGCAGTAAGTAACGAGCGTACTCCAGCGGTTTATTACAGGCTCTATCTGCACTCTCGGAATCACCGGAGAGAAGGAAGGCAGCGCGGCCAGGTTTCGAGTTCACTTCAAGAATCCATAGGTGACCACTTCGGTCGATTCCAAAATCAATGCCTAGTTCGCTAAGTCGTCCATAGCGGCTTTCTAGAATACACGGAATGAGAGCCGATAACTCTGCTGCTTGCGTAAAGAGGAGAGTCGTAGTTTCTTTTCCGTATTCACGCTCAAGGAAGGATTGAGCTTCCAGTGCTCTTCCGCCTCCATGAAGATTTGAGGTGAGACTGCCGGCTGTTCCTTCGCGAATCATCAGACCGCTAAGGTCCCATTTGCCGGCACCATTTTTTTGAACAAGCGCTCTTAAATCGAACGGTTTAACATCCTGATTCATTAGTGGTAAAAAGGGCTGGATAATATAAGGTTTAACACTAAGAATACGATGTAGTTGAAGAAAACCGGAATTTAGATGAGAGAAACGTTTCTCAAAGTAACGATTGGACCGAGTACGTCCTTGAACAAAGAGGATTTGTTCGGACGGAACCCACTGAACCAGCACCGTACTTTTTCCGTGTGAACCAGACTGGGGTTTCAGAAAGACACCTTTGGGATACTTCTGAAGCCAATTTCTTAGTTGATCTTTGGACTCATATAATTCGGTTTCAGGTAAATGTGCATGCAGTCCTTCACATGACCGAAGAGACTGATAAACACGCCACTTTCCTGGCAGAGCTCTGGAAAGATATCGAACTTTGTGGGAAGAGGATTTATTTGCCTGGTTTAATCTTCGCCGAAACACACCAGGAACGGGAGCCAAACAACGATCGTAGATCAGGTCTGGAACATCAAACGTTTCCTTGATCCAGTGGTCATTCACATATCGATATCCTTGATACTTTCCGTTCGGCTCAGACCCTTTCGGGGTGAGGATGACAACATTCATATCGAATTTATCACTTTCTAGACATAACTTCCGGCAAAAGGCTTCATCCGCGAAAGGAGGTGAACCTTCTCGTTCATTCACTAGAACACCAAGAGTACCCAATGTTTCATGCATATTTCATTGTTCCTCCTCTCTTTACGTGGATTTAGAAACCTGCCAGAAAGGAAGAATACTCCAGCATGGCTTTTACTGAAGGACGTGTCTTGGCATCAGTGAGCGGTGTATTATCATTCTTGGATGGTTTTGAGTTTACTTCGATGAGCCAAATTTTTCCTGATGTATCCATAGCAAGATCAATACCGAGTTCTCCAAAATGGGCTGGAATGGTTTCCTCGATTCCTGCAGCAATTTCAAGTGCAGCTCTGTTCATCTGTGCGATGGCATTTTTTTTGACTTCTAGGGGCAGAAGGGTCTTGTTCACCGCATCTTTCACGGTGCTGAGTGATCCGCCTCTGGCCAGATTCGATACAAAATGACTTCCTCCAGCTATGCGGGCAACAATAGAAGTAACCTTCCACTTTCCCGTATTGTTCTTCTGAACCAAGGCTCGGAAGTCCACCGGCCTTTTGCTGATCTCAATTAGATGTAGTCCTTGCTGAATCTGATATTTTGTCGTTTTCATTTTTCCTGATATACCGGCAAAGAGTTTAGCAAGGTTCGGGTATACTTGTTTCTGAACTCCGCCTACTAAGGTGGCATGAGTCTGATAGGAGCCGTCGGCTTGCCTAGAAATACGTATGATTCCCTTGCCAAGGCTGCCCCGAACAGGTTTAAGAAAAACGACGGGGTAAGTCAGACACATACTTTTGAGCACAGCAAATGATCTGAGTAAGTGTGACTCCGGCAAATACCGTTTTAGTCCTACATTTTTTTTGAGTGCTTCGAACACTTCGTGCTTATCGAGAAATTTCTCATTGTACGTTAGTGTTCCGTAGCGGGATTTTACTTCCTTCACAAAATGCTGTACGCTAGGTTTGTTCTCAAGTTTGCGTGAAGTAAGCCGATTATTTACAACATCAGCTATTGGCATGACTGTTTTTTTCCAGCCGTCATCATAAATCCAGCCTTCGATTTTTCCTGTCACCGTTCCGATGTGATCGGGCGTAATGAAATACACATACGCTCCTTGTTTTTGACACGCACCGACCAGTTCTCTACAGAACATGGTAATGGAACCAAAAGGCTTATCAAGCTGATTCGGGTGGTCACGGCTGATTAGAACGCTAATAAGCGGTCCAATGCGTAGCGTACTGCTGTCAGCATGATAACGAATCTGGAGGACAGTTTGAGGAACGAGTCCGAGTTTCTTGGCCAAAGACGGACTCATTCGCATCCCTTCGTATTTCGGGACGGAAAGAACGGTTACTTCATGATTGAAACTTCCAAATGCAAGTATTAACGGACGTCCGGTGGGGATTTTCCATTGTTTGAGCAATTTATCCCCGAGCATCACGACGTCATCCTGCAGGAGGCCAGATCCGCTTATTTGGATCGCTACTTTTTTCTTGGACATCGTGGATCTCCTTCCAGGGGGCAAACAAGATGTCTGTTGTTTGAAGATGGAATGGTAAATAGAACAATGCATGTGCTTCATCATATGAGGACATATATCCCTTGGTGATTGACCTACTTTTTAAAATTGTTTAACTTGCCTTATTCTGATCAAAAAATTGAAATCAAAATGAAAAATCAGCTAGGAGGAACAAATAATGAACGTTCATGACAAAGCTAACGAACTTGCAAAAGCACTGAAAGAAAGTGAAGAAGTACAGGAAATTACAGCGGCAATGAAATTGGTGGATGCAGATCCAGAGAGTAAGCGTATGCTAGAGGACTTCCGTAGACGACAAAATGAAATCCAACAACGGATGATGACGGGCGATATGCCGGCTCAAGAAGAAATGGAACAGATGGAAAAATCATTTGAAGTACTAAGTCTGAACCTGAGTATTCGCAGATTATTCGAAGCGGAGCGTCGTTTGAGCACGGTAATTGAAGATGTAAACAAGATCATTATGGAGAGTCTCCAACATCTTTATGGCGGACCTGCTAACTAATTAGATCTAGATCGATTCTTTCATTTTCTCGCTCTCTATAATTTGTCCACATATTTTGATTTCTTCACTCATAGAATAGATATATAGATTCATGTGAAGAAGGAGTGAAAATATGGTAGGGAAATTAAAATTATCAAAAGCAAAACACGTCATCTACATGCTGATTGCAGGCGGGATGATCTTGTATGCGTTGCCGAATCTATCGTTCACAGGCTGGAATGCGGCGTTTAGTGCCACTTGGCTGGGCTTTGCCCTTCTGGTTATCGGAGCTAATCTGCACTTTATTCTCGGCGTGGATGAGGAGAAGAAGAAAGCACTCGACCGGGTACGAAGATCAAAACTTCGTCAGTGGGAATTGAAGTGGTCGGATGATAAGGAGAGTGGGAAAAAAGTGAAAATCGTTCCTGCTAAGGAGCGCTCACAGTGAATCTTTCACAGTGAGGGTTGTTCTGTAAGCCAGTAGAAATGGCGACAGGACAACCCTTTTTCATTATTCTTTTCAAAAACCTTTTTTTGGGTATTTCCTTCTGTTCATGATATAATGAATACAGACTAGTACAGTTCGGACAAAAAGGGGTGTAACAGAGTGGAAGGTCATGAAGAAACCGTTACGAAGCATGCACAGCTTCTGGAGTACATAGGACAGCTGAAGATCGGAACAAAAATTTCAGTTCGTGGACTTGCTAAAGAAATGGGAGTAAGTGAGGGGACGGCATATCGTGCAGTTAAGGAAGCCGAAAATGCAGGACTTGTCGTAACAAGAGAAAGAGTCGGAACCGTACGTGTAGAGAAAAGACTACGTGGTGCATCAGAGCAGCTTACGTTCGGTGATGTGGTGGAGATTGTAGAAGGATACGCACTCGGTGGTAGTGACGGACTGTCTAAACCTTTACATAAGTATGTGATTGGTGCAATGAAGGAAGAGGCTATGGCCAAATATATTGATGCAGGTAGCTTACTCATTGTAGGGAACCGGGATAATGCTCATACCCTGGCACTGAGTCAGGGGGCAGGAGTACTGATCACGGGTGGATTTGAAACGAACTCCGAGGTGATACGGCTAGCCAATGAGCTGAGCCTGCCTATTATTTCATCCCGTCATGACACCTTCACAGTTGCATCGATGATTAACCGGGCCATTTTTGATCGTCTTATTAAGAAGAAAATCATGCTGGTCGAAGATATTGTGGGGGACAGGCCTAGAGCCTACTTCCTTAAACTAAGTAGTACGGCTACAGACTTCAGCCGATTGGTCCTTGAAACAGGTGAACTTCGTTTTCCTGTTGTTGATGAGTGGAACCGGGTCATAGGGATTATAAGTCGCAAGGATGTCATCGAGCTGGAGCATGATCAGGCAATAGATAAAAGTGTGGTACGTAAACCCGTCACAGCCACACTCAAAACATCCCTTGCTTCTGCGGCTCAGCTCATGGCTTCGGAGGGGATTGATTATTTACCTATTGTAGATCGGAATCGTAAGCTGATTACTTCCGTCAAACGTAGAGAAGTACTTGATGCCATGCGGGAAGCACAGAAACAGCCACAGCTTGGAGAAACATTTGACCATTTGATCTGGAACGGGTTTGTAGAAGAACGGGGACCCGAAGGAGATATTAGGTATGATGGAATTGTTATCCCTCAGATGGCAACGGATCTTGGTACGATCTCGGAAGGGGTTCTTGTCAATTTAATGACACAAGCAGGCTATAAAGCAGCACAGGAGAGAACAGGCAGTGATCACGTACTGGAGAATATAACGACTTATTTTGTCCGGCCTGTTCAGATCGAAGACAAGATTAGCATTGTCCCATCCGTACTTGAACTTAGTAGACGTAACTGTAAACTCGATATTGATATTATACGCGAGGATGAAAAGCTGATATGTAAAGCAATTATGACACTTCAATCCATTGATCGGGTATAGAACAAAAAGCGAAAAGTCCTCCTTACACAGGAGACTTTTCGCTTTTTTGATTGGAATAATAACTGCGGTTTCGAATACCAGCAAAAACATGAAATGCCCCAAGCACAAGAAAGAGCGCTTCTACAATGACGGAAACCGTAGATCCTTGAAACATGAACATTTGGATACAGGCCAGCACAATGAGCATGATCCCCATCCAGATGTTGGTTGTTGCCTGCATAACACCTTTTTGCTGCGGATCACGTGTACGTCTGCTTCGAATACTGGAAAATGCTGCAGTTACCGTAGAGACAAGAAGAAGGGCAAACAATGCATATCTTATGATATCAAGCATGAGTAGCAAAGACAGCTCCTTTTGTAGAAAGTGTAAATCATGCTGTCCACATTGTATCATGAATCGTAGTTTTATATTGAAAATATTACCATCATATAAGCAATAATATTAGCGGTTCAAGGGCGTGATCTCTACCCATACTTGGAGTACGCCTTCCATAACAAGCATGGTCGTGATTTTCACAGAATAGGGCTTCTCTCTTACTGTATATGTTTTTTTATCCATCATAATTCGGGTCATTTTACTATATTCATCGATGTTGTATACATCTCTTCCCCGCAGTACCTCAAGGTCATCTCCTAAAAGCTGAATGATCTCTTTCACGGAGACCGAGTCGGGAATCTTGTCCGATTCTTCTGCACGGATATTAATTTCCTTGATTACGGTCTGTCTCTTGCTGTACTTCTTTAAATTTTTAATATCATCGATGTACTGCTCCTCCTGAATCTTCAGGTCCTTATTTTCAAGCCACAGCTCGTTATAACTTGCATGAAAGATGGCATTATAGACAATGCATCCCACAATCATACCTAGTACAAACACACCGGATAACTGCATAAAAGGACGTAAACGATAGGTTGGGGGTACACGCATGGAACGCTTACCTCCTTCCTAATTCCGTATTGTGCAAATCCACTTGACAAGCTCTGTACCCATATGGGCCCCGAGGAAAGCAAAGATAAGATACAAAATCTGTTTGATTGCCGGTGATAAATTCCCGTCCAGCACATTGCTTTCTATGACGCGCATGGGATCAATCGTACCGCCAACGGCTGCGGCAAGTGCCCAAATCTTGATTTTGCCTGCCACATCCAGCATGGTCTGTGTAGGTGGCTGTAAGGAGATTACAGCTCCGATACCGCCTAGCATGGCTCCACCAAGTACGATGCCAAAAGCAATAAAGAAATCAAGGATAATTTTAGACATAAAACTCATATCTCTGTCCGTCTCCTTTCTGCTCTCCTTCGCAGATTTACTTCTGAAGGAAGCACACAGCTTGCTTGTACTCTATTCTATGGGCGGAGCCTCCTTTGTTATGATAAAATAGAAAAGATAAAATACGTGAAATTACGATGTGTGAGGGAAAGGATGTAAGAGACATGAGTTCATTTGTGCATTTGCATGTTCATAGCGAATACAGCCTGCTTGACGGTGCTGCACGGATTGTAGAGCTCGTGGACAAAGCAGCGAAGGACGGGATGAAAGCTCTGGCGTTAACTGACCATGGGGTTATGTACGGAGCAATCCCTTTTTATAAAGCATGTGTAGCTAAAGGCATCAAGCCCATTATAGGCTGTGAAGCTTATATGACAGCAGGTTCCCGTCATGATCGGGGAAATCGTAAGGATCAGCCGATTCATCATTTGATTTTGCTTGCCCAGAATATGACGGGTTATCAGAACTTGATGAAACTTTGTTCTATTGGTCATCTGGAAGGATTTCATTACAAACCTCGAATAGATATGGAAAGCCTTGCAAAATACAATGAGGGAATTATTTGTTTAAGTGCATGCCTTGGAGGTGAAATTCCCCAGCATTTATTGATGGGCCGTCCGGACGAAGCTAGAGAGGCAGCTATTCGTTATAAAGATATTTTTGGAGACCGTTTCTATCTTGAACTCCAAGATCATGGTCTTGCAGAACAGAAGCGTGTCAATCCAGAGCTTATTCGACTCTCGAAAGAGCTTGAGATTCCGCTTGTTGCTACGAATGATGCTCATTATTTATCTGAGGAAGATGCAGAAGTTCAGGATGTTTTAATTTGTATAGGTACGGGGAAAACCGTGGAAGATGAAGACCGGCTTCGTATCCCTTCCAGCCAGCTTTATTTGAAGAGCAGCGAGCAGATGCAAAGACTGTTCCCACACGTGCCCGAAGCCATAGCAAACACGGTCCAGATCGCAGACCGCACGGACTTGAAGTTTGAATTTGGGAATTCTATTTTACCAGCTTATAGACCATTGCCCGATGGACTCACACCAGGAGAATACTTGAAGAAGCTTTGTGAGGAAGGGCTGACTTCCCGGTATCAGGATACGGAGCGCTGGCTCAGTGAGAAAGGGAAGAAAGAGCTGTTCGATAGACTGTATTATGAACTTGGTGTAATCGAAGAGATGGGCTTCTCGGATTACTTCTTAATCGTATGGGATTTCATTGCTTACGCTCATGAGGAAGGAATTGCAACAGGCCCAGGACGGGGTTCGTCTGCGGGCAGTCTCGTTGCTTATGTACTGCGGATCACCAATGTAGATCCAATCAAATACCGCCTTCTCTTTGAACGGTTTCTCAACCCGGAACGGATTACGATGCCTGATATAGATATCGATTTTAGTGACGAACGCAGAGACGAGGTAATTGATTATGTCTCTAGAAAATATGGACGAGAGCATGTTGCCCAGATTATTACGTTTGGAACACTGGCGGCAAGAGCAGCGGTAAGAGATGTGGGCAGAGTGCTTGGTATTCCTTATGCTGAGGTGGACAAAGCTGCCAAGCTAATCCCTGGGCAGATTGGTATGAATATTACCAAGGCAATTGAGCTTACACCGGAACTTAAAGCGCTCTATGAAACGAAGCCCAAAACGAGAGAATTGCTTGATATGGCAAGAAAAGTGGAGGGAATGCCGAGACATGCTTCTACGCACGCAGCGGGTGTTGTTATCTCAAGGGATCCACTCACTGATGCAGTCCCTCTTCAGGAAGGTAGCGAAGGGGCAGCACTGACGCAGTACTCAATGGAAAATCTGGAGTCTATTGGTTTGCTTAAGATGGACTTTTTGGGACTGCGAACTTTGTCAATTATTGAGCGTTGTCTTCGCTGGGTTAAAGAGCAGGAAGGGGAGACACCGGATTTTCGGTTTATCCCTGATGATGATCATAAGACGTATGAGATGCTGGGGAGCGGTGAGACGACGGGGATTTTCCAATTGGAATCAGCTGGAGTACGCAGAGTGCTTAAGGATCTGAAACCTTCCGTTTTTGAAGATATTATTTCTGTTCTTGCTCTATATCGTCCGGGTCCGATGGAATTTATTCCGAAATACATTCAGGGTAAACATGGGCTCATTGAAGTGGATTACCCGCACAAGGATCTAATTCCAATTCTTGAAGATACGTACGGGATCATTGTGTATCAGGAACAGATCATGCAGATCGCTTCGAGTATGGCCGGTTTTTCTCTCGGAGAAGCGGATTTGTTACGCCGAGCGGTATCCAAGAAAAAAAGAGAAGTTCTCGATCTTGAACGAGAACATTTTGTTAAAGGCAGCCTTGCTGAAGGATACAGCAAGGAGGAAGCGGATCACGTCTATGACATGATTGTCCGTTTTGCCAACTACGGATTTCCACGTGCTCATGCGGCAGCATACGGAATACTAGCTTTTCAGACAGCTTACTTAAAAGCACATTATCCTGCTCCATTTATGGCTTCCATGTTGACTGCTGTCATGGGGAATCACCGAAAAGTAGCAGAATATGTTGTCGAATGTAGGCGAATGGGGATTCCTGTACTTCCACCTGACGTGAATGAGAGCGGGATATTATTTACACCCGTCTTCGGCCAAACAGTAGATTCTTCAAATGATGAACCCGGAAAACTGGAGTGGGCCGGTGGAATTCGTTTTGGTCTTGCTGCGATTAAAAATGTTGGGACGCAAGCGATGGAGAGTATCCTGACCGTACGAAGTAAGGAAGGACCTTTTGCAAGTCTGCTCGACTTTTGCAGAAGGGTGGACCTTAGGGTTTGTAACAAACGCGTTATTGAATCCTTGATTCAGGCAGGTGCGTTTGATCAGCTTCCAGGGCACCGGGCTCAGCTTCTTGCGATGCTCGATGAAGTCGTTGAAGCGGCACTGAAGTGGCGAAAAGAAAGGGAAGATTTACAGATTCAGCTCTTCGATTTTGTAGAAACTCCTAACTGGGAGATTGAGTATCCGGACATTCCACGTCACAGCATGTCACAGCAGCTTGAGCTCGAGCGAGAACTCCTTGGGCTTTATCTCTCAGGTCATCCGCTTGATCATTTTAGCGAGGTACTTGAGACAGAAGAAGCGAGCAAACTTATGGAATTAGCAGATACTCCTGATGAGTCAGTGATTGTAACGGCAGGCATGGTGGTATCGGTTAAACCGATAACTACAAAACAAGGGAAATCAATGGCTTTCATGGAACTTGAGGACCAAATTGAACGGACGGAAGTTGTTCTTTTTCCAGAAGTATGGAAAAAAAGTCAACAGTTAATCGACAAGGGAGAATTACTTGCTATTCGTGCCAAAGTACAACTGCAGGATGAAGGATTCAAGCTTCTTGCCGACGAAATAGCTCCATTATCTGGTGAGAATTTGCGGCGTCTTGCTATACAAAAACAGCGAACCTCGGGACGTCGTGATAAGAAATTTGAACCCGCTTTTCAAGGGAAGACAAGAGTTGCTTCTTCGCCAGAGCAAGCTCCTGTGGTACCCAGTCATACGAAGGTAAATACGGTGTCAGAAGGTGCTGCTTTGGCGCCTAATGAGGCGGGTGAGGCGGTTAGTGCATCGACTAACCTAGAGTCCACTAATAAACCCCGTGTGCGTGTAAAACAACGTGTTTACATGAAGGTTACACCGGCAGCGGAACAGTCAGGTGTCCTTACGAGGCTGAAGGCACTGCTGCAAGAGCATCCGGGACCTGTGGCTACCGTGCTATTCTATGAAGAACATAGATCCTACAGAGCTTTAAGCGACGCTTACAGTATCAAACCTTCTCCAGAGCTCATTGCTGGTTTAGAAGAAATGCTCGGAAAAGGAACCGTAATTGTAAAGTAAAAGTAAAGGAACGCTATATCTTTTTAGACATACAGCAATTTACGTACTTTTTACGAACTATTTCCGTCCCGGGTGCATACACTTAGGAACACCTAAAATTTGGTGCATTTTTAAGTAGCAAGCTTGCTCTCACTTTGATACTGTTCCTTTCAAAATGAGGCAAGCATGCCTATAGGGATGGGGGAATCAGCAGATGTCATATGAGATTGCGGAAGCGATGCTGAAACGACGAGGTGTAACGATTGAATCCATTGCAGAAATCGTGTTCGCCCTTCAAAAAAAGTTTCACCCGGAACTGAGAGAAGAAGAGTGTGTGGAGAGTGTGCGTGCCGTTTTATGTAAACGAGAAGTGCAGTATACCCTCTATACGGGAATTGCACTGGATGAGCTCGCAGAGAAGAAGTTGTTGCCTCAGCCTCTTCAAGCACTGCTAGAAGCTGATGAGCCACTCTATGGTGTGGACGAGACTCTAGCTCTAGGTATTACTAGTGTGTACGGGATGATTGGGCTTACGAGCTTTGGTTATCTGGACAAAGAGAAGACAGGAATTATCGAAAAACTGAATGATAACAATTCGGGGATTCATGTTTTTCTGGATGATCTCGTTGCAGGACTTGCCGCTGCGGCCTCTGCACGGATTGCGCACAAAAACATTAGCGCCAAAAATTATCCTTTTAATCCATAAAATATAGGTTTAACTCAAGGGGAAATAGGCGAAAACAAAAGTTACATGAACATTGTAGAACGACACATGAATTATTCTGCCTCCAAGCCTTTCTTGCGGAAAAAAAGAGAGGTATGTTATCATTAACCCATTATGCGAGCTTTGAACTTGAGGCTTAGGGGGCGGAAATGGCATGTGGACGGTGATATATATTGCACCGACAGCAAAAATTGCTGAAAGACTTAAAACTCGGCTTGCGGATGAAGGATTTCTGGTACAGGCCCGTCCCATCAGTTTATCCAAGCAACAGTATGAAATTCTCGTTCCCTCCGGTGAGCTTGAAGAGGTTCAGGAAGTACTGAATTCCATCTTGCATTCATAGTTGAAGCAATGGGGTTCTATTCTTATTTGCGGACCTATTCATAATAGCAGGGATTTAAAGTAAAGAGCGAACGACTCCCTTGCCAGTGTGTCTGTCTCCTCTTTTTTTTGCTTATAGGCACTTTTTTTTGCTAGCCCATGCTATGTTGTTAATGGCTGGTCATTATTGGACTGGCAAGCCATCAAATTTACGGCTGAAGAGGTGTAGTTGTGTTCAAAGATATATTCCAGAAGAAGCGGAAATACGCGACCATTCCTTCAGAGCGAACAGGGCAGAATGATGCTCCTGAAGGAGTGGACCGCCCAAGACGTGAGATCCCAGAAGGTCTCATGAACAAGTGCAGTAAATGCGGCACGATTCAATATAGCAAAGAGCTTGAGAAGAATTTGAAAGTCTGTCCTTCTTGTGGCTATCATATGCGTTTAAATGCAATGGAGCGGATCAAGATGACACTTGATGAGGGCTTTACCGAATATGATGCAGATATGATTTCGGTCGATCCTCTAGAGTTTCCTGGTTACAAAACAAAGTTGGAACAGCAGACAATGAAATCAGGCCTCAAAGATGCTGTTGTCACCGGTGAAGGTACTATTGACGGACATCCCGTAGTAGTTGCTGTTATGAGTTTTGACTTTTTTTCAGGAAGTATGGGTTCGGTTGTCGGTGAGAAGATTACGCGGGCAATTGAAAAAGCGACGGAAAAAAACCTGCCACTGATTATATTCTCCACATCAGGTGGAGCTCGGATGCAGGAAAGTATTCTGAGTCTTATGCAGATGGCCAAAACAAGTAGTGCCCTCGCAAGATTGGACGAGCAGGGCGGACTATACATTTCCGTCATTACGGATCCAACAACAGGTGGCGTGTCCGCCAGCTTTGCTATGCTTGGAGATATTAATATAGCGGAACCGGGAGCCATCTTCGGTTTTGCCGGACGAATTGTGATTGAGCAAACCATTCGCCAGAAATTGCCGGATGACTTCCAGACTGCTGAATTTAACTTGCAGCATGGACAACTGGATATGGTTGTGAACCGTAAAGATTTGCGGACGACCCTAGCCAAATTACTGGACATGCATGAAGTGAAGGGAGAGGTGTAAGTTGGCGGGAGAGTTGCCATATGAAGCGCCCCTTACGGAGATGCGCAAGAAGATTGAAGAGCTTCAGCAGTTCGGCCTTGAAAAAGGGATTGATTTTACAGAAGAAGTGAGCCGATTAGAAGAGCGGTATACGAAACTTGAGGAAGAAATTTATTCTTCCATCACGGCTCCACAGAAAGTGCAGCTTGCAAGACATCATCAGCGCCCAACTTCACTGGATCTTATATCACTTATTTTTACCGATTTCATGGAGCTTCACGGAGATCGATTGTTTGGTGATGATCTAGCAGTCATCGGTGGTCTCGCTAGGCTTAGTGGCACACCGGTAACGGTTATTGGCCAGCAGCGAGGTAAAGACACGAAAGATAATATTGCACGATTTTTCGGTAGTGCTCATCCCGAAGGTTTTCGAAAAGCACTTCGTTTGATGCGCCAGGCGGACAAATTTGGTCGTCCTGTTATTACTTTTGTGGATACAAAGGGTGCTTATCCAGGTAAAACGGCTGAGGAACGAGGTCAATCAGAAGCTATTGCTCGTAACCTGATTGAAATGGCCAAGTTATCTGTACCTGTCATTTGTGTCGTTATTGGTGAAGGTGGAAGCGGTGGGGCTCTAGCAATGGCTGTGGGTAACCGGGTTCTTATGCTGGAGCATGCAATTTATTCTGCAATTTCGCCTAACGGAGCTGCTTCCATCCTGTGGAAAGATGCTTCAAAGGCAGATCAAGCCGCAGAAGCTATGAAGATTACAGCTCAGCATCTGATAGAAATGGAAGTTGTTGAAGATATTGTGCCTGAGCCTAAGGGCGGCGCCCATCGTGATTATGAAGCGACGGCGGAGGCCATTAAGCAAAAACTTGAACAGCATCTTGCAGAATTATCATCTATGACCGGAGAACAACTTCGTCAAGACCGGTACAACAAGTTCCGGAAAATAGGTGAATTTCAGGAAAATATGGAAAAATTAGAAGAACCAATTTTAGAAGATTCCGCTTTAGGCAAAGATTAATATGACAAAGTTCCTATACAAATGACGAAATTTGTAGTAGATTTAATTGTTGGAAAAGGATATATAAAGAGAGTCTTGAAAACGGAGGAAACTACAAAAATGCGCAAAACAAAAATTGTATGTACCATTGGTCCTTCCAGTGAATCGTTGGAGAACACAAAAAAGTTGATCATGGCTGGTATGAACGTATCTCGCTTGAACTTCTCCCACGGTGATTATGAAGAGCACGGAGGTCGTATCAAAACAATTCGTCAGGCTTCTGAAGAATTGAACAAAACCGTTGCAATTCTGCTAGATACCAAAGGACCTGAGATTCGCACAGGTAAACTTGAAGTAGAACCAATTGAGTTGGTTCAAGATGAGTTTATTACGCTTACAACCGAAGAAATCCTTGGTAACAAAGATCGTATTTCCATTACTTACACAGACTTGCCAGGAGATGTATCGCCAGGATCAACAATTTTGATTGATGACGGTCTGATCGGTTTGACAGTAGTGGAAGTGAATGGCACTGAAATTAAATGCCGTATCGTTAACGGCGGTACGATCAAGAGTAAAAAAGGTGTCAACGTACCGGGAGTTAACATTTCCCTACCAGGTATTACCGAGAAAGACGCAAACGATATCATTTTCGGAATTGAACAAGGCATCGATTTTATTGCGGCTTCCTTCGTTCGTAAAGCAAGTGACGTACTTGAAATTCGCGAACTGCTTGAAAAGCATAACGCAGGCCATATCCATATTATTTCCAAAATTGAGAACCAACAAGGTGTAGATAACCTTGATGAAATTCTTGAAGTTTCTGATGGCTTGATGGTTGCTCGTGGTGACCTTGGTGTAGAAATTCCAGCGGAAGATGTTCCTATTGTGCAAAAACGCATGATTGAAAAATGTAATATTGCCGGTAAACCGGTAATTACAGCGACTCAAATGCTGGATTCCATGCAACGTAACCCACGCCCGACTCGTGCGGAAGCAAGTGACGTGGCTAATGCGATCTTTGACGGTACAGATGCAATCATGTTGTCTGGTGAGACAGCAGCAGGGAAATACCCAGTTGAATCTGTTCTGACAATGGCTCGTATTGCTGAAAAAGCTGAATCAGCTCTGAACTATCGTGACCTTTACAAAAAACAACGTAGCGCTCAAGAAACAACTGTAACGGAAGCGATCAGCCAGTCTGTAGCAATCAGTGCATTTGACCTGCATGCGAAAGCAATTATTACTTCGACGGAATCTGGTCACACAGCTCGTATGGTTTCCAAATACCGTCCAGAAGCGCCAATCGTAGCAGTAACGAACGAAGACCGTACGATGCGTAAGCTCGCTTTGACTTGGGGCGTAACTCCAGTTAAAGGTATCCCTTGTGATACTACTGACGGATTGTTTGAAAATGCAGTAGCAGGTGGTAAAAAATCCGGTATCGTGCAAGAAGGAGATCTTGTTGTGATTACAGCAGGTATTCCACTTGGTCGCTCCGGTTCTACGAACTTGATTAAAATTGATCAAATCTAATCGTTTTGATCAACATAGAATGACAACAAGAAGCAATGGAGCCGATGGGTTCCATTGCTTTTTTACACATTAAAACCTCGGTAAAGGAAGTGGGAAGTATATGAGTCCGATTAAGGAAACGGCAGATAATGTGAAAAGCCCATGGTATGGGGCACGTTTTCGCGTTCGTTATCAGGAAAGTGACCAGATGGGCGTTGTATACCACGCCAACTACGTAAATTGGTTTGAGATTGGCAGAACCGAGATGATTCGTAGCTTGGGGCTCACTTATCGTAGTATGGAAGAAGAAGGTGTACTTCTACCAGTGATCGGTCTGGACCTGAAATATAAAAGACCAGCCAAATATGATGATTATGTCACCGTGTGGACTAGAATTAATCAGATGAGTAGTGTCCGGCTTAGTTATGAATACGAAGTAAGAAGAGACGACAGTCTTTCTGACGTAGAGCATAGTCCTTCTTCCGTAGGACCTGTTTTACCATCAGCGGTTCTGCCAGGTGAACTTCTTGTTACCGGTACAACCCAACATGCCTGGGTGAACCGTGATTTTAGGCCTGTTAGACTTGATAAAAGCTTTCCAAACCTGTACGATGCTTTAAGTAAGGCTTTGAGGTAGGGAAGGGAGTAACCATGCATGCGAAACTGGATGTGGGCTGCGCTTTTAATAATTCCCGGTGTGGAATTGTTTGGATTTATATGGGTAAGTGAAAGAATCGGCGCTGGATACACGATATTATTAATTGTTTTAACTTCACTGATTGGTATGGCAATGATGCAATTTGAAGGTCGCAAAGTACTTCAGGATTCCCAGAAAGAGATGCAAAATGGTCAGGTACCGGGTCGAAAGATGCTCGACGGACTTTGTGTTTTTGTGGGGGGCATGTTACTTGTCATTCCAGGGTTTTTGACCGATATTATTGGGTTTACACTTCTTTTTCCATTGACAAGACCGCTATATCGAATCTTTTTGTTAAAGTGGCTTGAGAAGAAAATGAAGGATGGTAAGATCAGGATTCATCGGCGATTTTGAATAGGTTAAGGAGCAGGAAGAACGAATTCTTCCTGCTCCTTTTTTATGGAAAAAAGTGATAAACATAGTGCTTCTTGTTTGTCAATGAAAGTGATTACAAAAAAATCCTTATCTCCGTGATAAAAACCTTTAATTCTGAAAGCTTGATAAATAAAGGATTAGT
>NZ_JAGXCY010000060.1 GCF_018310695.1 Paenibacillus sp. Marseille-Q4541
AATGTAAGACCTATGTAAAATCTAAATAAACGAATAAATCGCAAAAATAAACATCCCCTTTATTGGAAAATTTGGTGTATTGTACCAAGTTATTCTCCAAAAAATGCGAATGTCCTTTTTTTTGCGACAAATTCGACAAACGTTCTGTTTAAATACTATTTTTCTACATTTTCCAACATTGATCTTTCATAGGTAAAAATATCTATCACTTTATTTTATATAGATAGTTCTGTTATCAGCACTCTGTTCAATATTTTCGCCATCTCTTCCGTCTCCGTATTGATAAAAAAATGATTTCCTTTCACTTTTTGAAAGAGACAGAACTTAGAAGTATGTTTTGACCATTCATACATCTGATTATTTTTATTATCTTCCTCCGAGAAAATAATAGTGATATTCGCTTCAATGAGATTCTCTTTCATGCAATACAAATAATTAGAGTACAATGTTAAATCGATATGGTATCTTGGCGTAATCATTTCTAGCAATTCTCTGTGATGCTGTACCAGTACATTGCCTCCACCCATCGTGACCAAATTAGCTTCCAATCGCTTTGAGGCTAAAGCATAGGTTAACTCTTCTGTTCGAATGTGAAAATCAGGCGGAACATGAGCTGCGAAAAAGAGGTGTATTGGACGTCGCTCTGTACGTTTACAAATTTCGTAGTACACTTCATAGGCAATTAAACTCCCCATGCTGTAACCTAGGATCGCAAAAGGCTTTCCATTTAACCTCTCAATAATTTGAGTAGCAACATCGCTAACCATTTGTTGAAAATCTGTATAAAAATCTTCCATTATCCGTAATCCATGACCTGCGTAGTCAATTGGAATGACTTCAATCCACTCCCGCATGTAAGTTTGCACGGGTTCAAACATGAAAGAAGATCCTCCAGCATAAGGCAAACAAAACAATTGTATAGCTTTCATATATTTATTCCTCACCATCTTTAATTAGGATCCTATCCTTTTTTTAGCTTTAGGAAAGAGCATTGTTGACTTCTTCTGGAGCTTTCACTGGATCTCTTAACAATTTTTTAGTTCCAAACCCAATTCCAATTGTGATCAAGGAAATGACTAGAATCAATGCGTATACATTTGTGGAAAATCTGTCAATTAAAGCACCAAACAAGATCTGTCCAACAGGTACCGCACAAGTCGATACCGCTGTTAAAATGGCCATTACCTTTCCTAGCATTAAGTTAGGAGTTTGCTGTTGTAATGTCGTCATAATGAAGATATTGATGATAGTGATGACGAACATGATCAGCATGGCGCATAAGGAAAATATAATATACTGAATATAATTCACATTATTCATCCCTAAAAACAAGGGATAAATAGAAAAGGACATCGGTATAAATAGCACACCGGAACCAACGAACCATAAATAGAGGTTATTTATCCGTAATTTGCTAGATATTAGACCCACTGCTATTGCTGCAAAGATCATACTTAGGGAAATTCCACCTTGTGTAAAACCAAAAAATTGATCGTTCATACCCATTATTATTTTGATAATATAGGGAATACCTACAAGAAAAAGCGGTGTTATAAAAACATTCATTGATGCGGCAATAACTATAAATTTCATTAAAAATGAGTCTCTCTTAAAGATATAAGACCCACCTTCTTTAAGATCGAGCAATATTGTTTTCAAGGCACCGTATGTCTGTGTTTCTTTAACAAAAGGCATGCGTATAAACATTTCCGTCACTGCGGCGAGAAAAAAACTGAGACAAGTCATAATTACAATCGAATCTATACCGGATAGACTGTACAACACCCCTCCAAGTACTGGGCCAGCAAAGTTAGTAATAGCGGAAACCCCGGATACTATACCATTAGCCTTTAGGAGCTTGCTCTCTTCCACCAATATTGGAATACTCGCTTGAACCGTAGGCTGATAAAAGGTACTTACTACCCCTAGTAAAGTCATAACGACTCCGATTACTGGTATGGACGGATTTCCGTTATAAAGGATAAGCGCCAATCCCCCAACAACTGCGCAGCTGAGGAAATCAAAAATAACCATAAGATTTCTACGGTTCACCCGATCTGCAATTGCCCCACCGATAGGAGACAAAATAACGGTAGGAATTGTTGATATCGCAAGTAACAATGCAAATGTTTCGGCTGAGCCAGTAAGATCTAGAATATATAGAGATAATGCAAATCTGAGAATTGAACTTCCAAAAAGTGTAATAATCTGCCCAACAATCATTAAGTTGAAATTCCGATCAAACGAAAAGGTCCTCAAGAAGCACCTCCTATATTTCTAACTTGGAATGATTACGTTAAACCTGCATTAATAAATGCACTTATGATTGCACAGCATCCAAACAAGATGAGCCACCAAGCCCACTTGTTCTTCTTTCTCTTTTGTTTACTGATTAGGAGACCCACGATTCCCGTAAGCAATACAAGTACCGCTAAACTTGTTCCTACAATGAAGCCCGCCATCTTCGCTTCTCCTCCTTTACTGTTTCCGTAATGAAAACTCTCCTCCCCTAACCTCAGCGCTATAACACCTTCTTGCATGTAAATAAGTATATTGTTTACCTTCCGAAATTAAGGGGAAGTCACTTTTGAAATTACCTGATAACTTTTTGAACTTAAAAACAAATCCGTCATTGTTAGGAATAGAGATGATAACCTTTGCACCCGTGCCTACAGAGCTTATTTTTTCGGGTACAACGCCGGATCTAACCGTCATCCCTCTTCCCTTGTTATGAGAATCGATCTCTAAGAAATCACCTGACAGTTCTAGTTTGGATGAAGTCGAGTTTATATGAAGCTTATCAACGATTAAGTTTTCCCCAGTAACACTAGATCCTACAATCCCTAGATCCAAATCCTTAAAATGTCCTGATATCTCCGCTCTGCCAGACGTGATTCGGCACTTACAATTTACAGCACTAATATCATTGAAATACACTCCACCGCCAACAGTTGTTATTCTCACCGAGTTCCATACCTTAACGGGAAGATATACTTCTAGTAAGGAACGGTGAAATAAGAATCCAATTTTTATCGTTTCTTTTCTTCCGTCAACAATCCGCAGTTCATCAGACTTGATGTCTGTATGAAAAAGCCTGCCTTCCGGAAATTTGCTGCTGGCTTTTTGAACGATTCGAATGTCGTCTAGATCTGTGGAAAAGATTCGGATATCATCTGAAAGCCAATCAATCATGAAATGGGTAATTGAATCTGTGATCGTTTGTTCTTTTCGTATCTCAAATTCACTCGTATTAGACACACTATCACTCCTAAAATAAAACGTTCATGCTATCAGTCGATCTCCATGCTGTTTACCTTGTTCATCAGTTCCCAAAGAATGAAGACCCCTACTGCAACAACGACGATTAATAGGGAGAAAAGGAGAAGATCATTTCCAAAGCTGCCTATTATGACATTTGCAAACATCGCAGATAGAATGAAGGACGTGACGATTGTAGTTGGGATAGACTTTTTGACAAAACCGATTCTCATGGCGATGATGCAAATACCATTTACGCTGATAGAAAGTACTAAGATCATTTTTATGATGGATATTACTAGTCCAATTGAAAGTGTATCATTTACGATAGGTATGAATGACTCCGTTAGACTAAAAATAAGTACTGCGGGAATATTGCAGATGATCATAGCAATCGTAGTAAATAAGACCACAATTCCCACTTTTGCTAATAGTACTTTTTTTCGGTTAACCGGATAAGAGAACAGAAGCAGCAATCTTGTACCGCTATACTCCTCAATTACAAACCGAGCATACATCACGGAGGACAAGACCGAAAATATAATCATGCTGACAATCGAAGTGAATAAAAAAATATTTGGATAAGTCTGAAAGTCTGGTTCATTCTCGACCTGCGCAACATAGGCGACAAAATACATAAAACCAATAAGCACAAACCCAGAAATGATACTGGCCGTAACATAAGAGCCAAGATGATTTCTTCTCATCTCCAATTTCATCATCTTAAGCAAACCGGCTACCTCCGCTCACGATATCAAAAAAATATTCCTCTAGACCATTCTCAAACTGTGTCTTGATGTCAAATAGAGACATCTCCCTTTCTACTCTTCCTTCTGTAATAATTCCTACGATGTCTGCAATATGTTCAATCTCTGAAATGATATGACTAGATAAAAGAATCGTCATGCCGTGATCGTGAACAAGGGTAAAAAACAAGTTTCTCATCTCTCGAACGGCGACAGGATCAAGCCCATTAATAGGTTCGTCAAGAATGAGAAGTTTAGGATGATGAATGAATGCTCTTGCAATAGCGAGACGCTGGCGCATCCCTAAAGAAAATTTAGATACAGGTTTTGATCCGGTGCCCACGAGTCCTACCATTTGCAACGCCTTGGATATGTCTGCTTCTTCCACATTCATATAAGCAAGATGCAAGCTTAAGTTTTCCTCAGCAGAAAGGTGTTCAAAAAAGACGGGAACTTCGATTAGACTGCCGACTTGTGTTAAGATTTCATTTCTGTCTACCGTTACGTCCATGCCTAACACTTCTACTTTTCCAGCTGTTGGTGTAAGTAAACCGAGTAGAATCTTCATTACCGTTGTTTTCCCCGCACCATTGGGCCCTAAAAAACCGTAAATTGCCCCTTGTGGAACAGACAATGTGCAAGATTGAATAACTTCCTTATCAACAAAAACCTTCGACAGGTCCTCTGTTTTTACGGCGAAGCCACTACTCATCCCTACTGTATCCTCCAATATCCGAATGGCGTTCTGTAATTTTTTGAAGCAATTGATCGCTCACAATATCTGCGCCAAGCACTCTCATCATGTGCTGTAAAAACCGTAATCGATCCACTGTTTCCTCATGCCCCCGTTCAAACAATAATGGATTAATCCAGATATTCACCAAAAGCATAAAGACTTCGGCACATTGAATTGGAAAATCCGTTGTGATGGATCCATCCTCTCTTCCCTCCATCATTATTCTTGCAATAATTGGAGCATCTTTCTTCACACCTTCTTGAATACCTGTCACAACAAACTGAGGATTCTTAATCTGTGTACTCAGCACTCCATCAATGGAATGGGCATCTGGATCAGCTACAACCTTTTCTAAGATACTTACCAGTTTTTCTCTCGCGTTCGGAGCTTGTGTATTTCTAATAAGATCATCCAGCATCTGTGCAGCATAACTGAACTGTTTATCCATTACCGCGTCCAATATGTCTTCTTTTGATTTGAAGTGATGGTAAATGGCTCCTTTGGACATCCCAAGTTCATCAATGATATCCTGTATACTTGTTTTCTCGAATCCTTTTTCCGTAAACAGTTTTGATGAGACAACAAGTATTTGCTCCAATGTCTGTTCTGGATATTTATTTCTAGCCATAATAGTCTCCCCTTTTTAATACCGACCGTTGGTATTTATAATAGTGCATCCAATGATGTCCTGTCAATATAAGGTAAAATAATTTAAACAAAAAAAAAGATCCACTTCTTCCGTGGATCCATACTTCAATTGAAAAAGCACTAGAACTACAATAAATCAGACTCGCCTAGATAATAGGGCTCTAGTCTTTTTTCTATTACACTCTGATCTGTTAATGACACTTGATAGGCAAATGCATTTCGTCTAGAACTTACTATTTTATGTAACTTCTTGCCCACATAATGGAGCGCAACACCGTCATCAGCCGCGATTCCTTGACCAAGATCTCTATTCTCAATCAACTTGCGATAAGCCGGTTTATAAGTGTAATTCCCTTGATTTGTATTATCATAATGCGGGCTATGACTGCCTGGAAGTAAACCAAGACAACGGATTGAGGAATAACCTCCCTGATTGGAATCCGTAATTCCTTCTTCGTACCAACATAGGGATCCTGCGCTAAGTCCTGCAAGTATGATGCCTTGATTCCAAGCTTTTGCGAGAATTTGATCAAGTCCCCATTCTTTCCACAAAGTGAGTAAATTCCTAGTACTCCCGCCACCGACATAGATAATATCTTTGTCCATGACAAAGTCTTCAAGATCCTGACTAGGAGGTGCGTATAAGGACAAGTGAGATGGAATACATGTATGCTCATTAAAAGCAGCATAAAACCTTTTCACATAACCATCCGCATCACCACTTGCTGTAGGTACAAAGCAAACTTTCGGTTTATCAGAAGAAGATTGGGCCAGAATATACGAATCGAGCAGCGGATTATCAGGTTCCATTGAGAAACCTCCACCGCCCATTGCAATAATCTGAGAAGTCATTTATGTAGCCTCCTTTATCGTATGATTACTAACCGAGCTCTGGGCTTGCTCTTTTAGCCTCAGGTGAGCTAACAGTAAGAAAGGAATACCGCATGCCGTCATCAGCGCGATAGGGATAAAGATGTATAATGGCTGCTCAGCAGAAAAACCAGTGAGTAGTGATCCACCGATAAGTGGTGCTAACACATTCCCCATATTATTAAATCCAATCATTCCAAAATAAGTTCCTTTAAGTTCCGGTTTCGCAATACGATCCACTAGTAAGTCCATCAATGTAAAAATTAAAACTTCACCGATTGTAAAAATAACAACACCAGCCATCATCGCCCACCAGGAGTCAAAGATTCCAAATAATATAAGACTTGCCGTCACAAAAACGTTCCCTACTATGAGTGATACAGCAGGAGGAAAATTACGGAACATACGAACTAGCGGATATTGAACGATGAGAACCACAACTGCATTCATCGAAAGCATGTACGTAAACCACTTCGTACCATCTTCGATCCTTGGACTAAGTTCCAGAAACTGAGCTAAGGTAGAACTGAAATGTCCATACCCAAGTACGCAGAATATAGAACCAAGAAGTACATACATAAAAGTTCGATCCCGGCTTGTGACGGTGAATGCTTCTTTCAAAGATACCGAAGTCCCGTCAGCTTCTGAGGATGCCTTAGATGGTTCAGGTCTTATCGCAAATTGTACGACTAGGACTAACCCATACAATATGTACACTGCCCCAGCGGCGATAAATGGAACTCCCGTCTGGGCTGATCCCATCTGTAATCCGATTAACGGCCCGATGACGACGCCTAGATTAATAGCGGCATACCTTAAATTAAATACTAGGAGCTTATTTTCTGGTTTCGTAATATCAGATAACATCGCCCTTGAGGTAGGTTCAAATACAGCACGGCATAAACCATTTAAGGCATTCATTACAAAAAATATCCAGATTTGATTCGCTGCCGCAAATCCGATAAATACGATTGCCCAGCTAAATATCGAAAAAAGCAGTACCTTCCTTCGGCCAATTCGGTCAGATATGTACCCTCCATAAAAACTTGCGAATACGCCGATAAGGGAGCTTACTGCCACTACTATACCGGTTTCCGCCGGAGATGCACCCATCGTCTTGATCAAATAAATCGATAAAAAAGGAATACTCATGGACGTCGCCATTCTACCAAAAATCGTTCCGACGATAATCGTCCAAGCAAGCGGATGGATCTCTTTCATATGCTTATTCATGCTGCCTCCTGTTTCTTCAATCTAATCAATTACTAGAATGATTAAAAAATAATACATATCATTCCAGATAATCGGGCAAGTGTCAATGTAAATTATGTTGAAGTGAGTCCCGTCCACCTTTTATAAAAATATAGATACCGCTAAAACGAAGGGTTATTTCCAAAAGATATAGAAAACGAATTATTATTATGAATTTTTCATATACTGAAATAGTGTAATAAATATTGATAACAACTCCATTATATCCCGAATCTTCTAATGTGAATTTTTCATATGATTACATTTAATGATTAGGTATTTTATTAAAGCATACAAAAAAGAGATTTTCTCTAACGGTTCTATTCCGTCAAAGAAAATCTCTATATCTACATTTCTGGCTACAAATGATCGCTTAATTTATATTTTACCCGTCCAGTCTGCTGATGCGATCTCTTTCCATCGATTCCTGATCGCCTCATAATCTGCTTCTGTGAACATATTATCATTCAACAATTGGGCATTTTCCTGCCAGCGATCCGGTTTCTTGGTTCCCACAATCGCCGTATCGACACCGGGAACGGATAGTGTAAACTGCAACGCTTTGGAGACAGCCAGCCTCTTATCTTCATCCAAAAATTCATAACGAAGTTCACGCAATCGGTTCCAATATGCAAAAGGATAGTCTGCTTCTTGCAAAGTATCATAGGTCCAGGCGACATTCGCAATCGGACGTTTCGCCGTGACCCCCATACCCCGTTTACGAGCTTCCGGAATCGTAAGATCAATCGCTTCCTGATCCGCTATATTAACAGAAGTTTCTAGACTATCAAAAACTCCCGTCTGGATTGCGTATAACGCATCGGTAGTATCTCCGCTATACCCTATAAACCGAGTCTTTCCAGCTTCCTTTGCTCGGATCAGCACTTCAATTACAGATCCTTCTCTCAAAGCCTCCTCTGAGCAGCTGTGTAAATGAATCATATCCACGTAATCGGAGTTTAGTCTTTTGAGGCTTCGATCAATCGATTCCTTTAGCAATACCGGATCCCAATCTGGATAAGGAAGCCCCGACGCATGACCGCATTTTGTAAACAAATATACATTGTCTCTTCGATGTTGCAACACCTGTCCAATTCGCTCTTCGCTGTCACCATAACATTCTGCGGTATCGATGACATTAAGGCCTGCTTCAATGGCGCTCCCAAGCAGACGATCGACTTCCTCTTTCGAAGTATCTTTTCCAATCTCAGCTCCGCCAAATCCCAATACACTTACCTTCATTCCCGTATTTCCGTAAGAACGCTGTTCCATGTCGTACGCCTCCTCGTGAAATGATAGAAAGAAATTATAATCGTATATTCTTTGGTGTAGGCCAGACTCTACATGTTCATATTACCACGTAAGCTCAAACCAAAAACACTCTGCTTAAGTTACAAAATGCTGACTTGGATTTCCGTTTTCCGGATGAAACCTTTCCCGAAACTGACCATTCGTATAACCGCCAATAACTTTACGCCAAAAAGCCTGTGCCACCACATTGGTTCTCACCTGTGAAACCTTCCATTCACCTCTAAATCGGCTGAAAAGTTCATTTGCTGCCCAGGTTCCAACACCGCTGCGACGATATTTTTGCATGACAAAAAACTCCGTCATATAAAAGTCGCCCTCCTTCTTGCCTGATAGCTGATCCACTAGTGCAAAACCTGCGGGTGATGAGCCATTTTTAATAAGAAAAGGGTACTTATCCGTATGTGACCAATAATCATCAAGATTCGGATAATCCGGAAAAACTCCATTACTATTCACATCAATGTCGAGATATTTCGTAAAATCATATAAATAAAATTGCATCAGATGACGAACAATCTGTTGTTGATCGCGTGGTACCATAGTGAGGCTCAGTTCCATATCATATCACCTCTATTTTCTTCATATAAAATAACTATAAAGCTTTCATAGTGGTGCAGCAAGTCATAACGACAGCGAATGTGGTAAAATAAGGACACCTGTTCCTAAACAAATAGTAGTGAAAATCGAAAATCTAAGGGGCTTACGAAACATGCATATTCAAAAGGAAACCGATCGTCGTAAACTTGATGAACGTGTCGTCACCATGCCCTGGTTTGTTCAGCAATTTATTGACTACAAATTGCCGGACTTATCTCCTTCTACCCTGCTGGAGTATGTCCGTGATTATGATACGTTCTTCACTTGGCTTCGCGCTGAAGGTTTGTCGCAAGCCGAATCCAATACCAGTGTGACTTTAAAGGAGCTGGAGATGCTGCGGATGGATAGCATTACAGGCTACCGTATTTATTTGACAACCAAAAGAGAAGGGGCTAACTCCCGAATTACAATATCTCGTAAATTATCCTCGCTGCGCTCTCTATTCCATTATCTCAGTCAAATTGCTGAGGACGAGGAATTTTATCCACTCTTAAAACGAAATATTATGGCCAAAGTGGAAATTAAACGGGTTCACAAACCGAAAGACACGGCAGCCAAGCTAAAAGGGAAAATTCTTGAGGAAGATGAACTTCTAGAGTTCATCGGATATATTTTAGAAGGTTATGCAAAGGATATGGAAAAAAATAAGCAGGCTTTATACTCCCATAGTATGAATAGGGAACGTGATGCCTGTATTGCTAGTTTGATTCTGAATTCAGGCCTTCGGGTATCTGAGATTGTGAATCTCAACGTGGATGATCTTGATTTAAATAACAAGGTACTTTACGTGTACCGAAAAGGGAATAACGACGAGACATTCAAAAATCCTGTCTATTACAGGGAGCAGGCCAAAGACGATCTCATGAACTATATGGAACTTCGTACTCTTCGCTATCACACTCCCAAAAAAGAAAAAGCACTTTTTGTCACCGTCCCTAATGGTCAGAAAGAAGGGAAACGAATGACTAAACGTGCAATTCAGGCCATGATCATCAAATATGCTAAAGGATTTGGCAAACCATACTTAACCGTCCATAAATTGCGGCATTCTTTTGCCACGGATTATTATTTACAGAATGATATTTATAAAACTAAAGAACAGCTCGGACATGCTTCTACGGAGACGACAGAAGTTTATGCTCATCTGACTGACAAAACGATGTCGGAAGCTATTGAGCGAAGAATTGAATAATATGATGTCCAGTTGAATCCGCATCGTCTCGGTGAAACAGAGCTGCCTTTCCAGGCAGCTCTTCTATATTAAACTCCCTTCTGCTCCTGAGCTCCAAAAAGTATACATGTCCATACCTTCCCGCTCTATCCTCCGAACCCATAGGGATTACCAAGCTTCAATATCTCAACCGATTCCCCAGCACTGAATCCCTTCGTTTCCGGAGGTACAATAATAAGACAATCACTGTCCTTGATCGTTACCATCACGTTGGATTCGTCTACTTTGGCAGGTGTAGCAAATACCTGTCCATTCCTTATTTCAATCTTACCGCGAACAAAACGTGTAAAGTTGTTCACTCTGCTATAATCGGCACCCAGAGTTGCAGTCCACTTGGCAAGATACGGTTGCTCCGAAGCTTGCATGAGTTGAAGTGTCGGACGAACAAAAAGCTCAAACCCAACAAAACAAGCACCTGGATTACCCGATAGTGCAAAAAGCAATTTGTTCTGAATATAAGCTACCGTGGTTACGCTTCCGGGCCGCATGGTCACTTTATTGAACAACATTTCCACCTCATCCTGACGAACAAGATCCCCCATAATATCGTAATCTCCAACAGATACACCGCCGGTTGTTACGATAACATCATAGTTCTCCAGAGCTTCCTGCAGTTTTTGCTGGGCCAGATTCAAATCGTCAACAATGGCCCCAAGCAGATAAGGCTCTCCTCCTGCCTCTCTAACCTGAGAGAGAAGCATATGACTATTGCTGTTACGGATTTTCCCAGGTTGAAGCTCTTCTTCGATCGCCAGCAGTTCTGTTCCTGTTGCAAAGATTCCTACTTTGGGTTTTCTGAAAACCGGTATTTGATGAATACCAAACGTAGCAAGAACTGATATTTCTCCAGCGGTCAGTAAGGTACCTTTTTTAATTAGCAGATCACCTGTAGACACTTCAAGCCCAATCGGTGTAATATTGGCTCCTTTAGGGATAGGACTTTTGAATACAACATGTGGTTTCCCCTCCACTGTATGCTGTTCCGTTGCTTCCAGCATTACGACTGCGTCAGCCCCTTCCGGCACTTGGGCACCGGTCATAATACGGGCTGCTGTTCCTTGTATAATCTCCTTATTAGAAGCATAACCGCAAGGAATTTCATCAATAATGGTAAGCATCGTCCGATTTTCGCTGCTAGCTTCTCTCGAATCTTCGCTTCGCAGCGCATAACCATCCATAACCGATCTTCGGAAAAATGGATAAGGATGCGGAGCCCTTACATCCTCGCATATGATTCGGCCATGCGCTTCATCCATGGTTACATGTTCTGTATCTATTAATGTTACTTTATCCGCCACGAGCTGCTGAGCAGCATCCACTTGAATGGCTTTTCGGTTAAATTTCGGATTCGTTGTATAGTTATTCACCATTGCTCTCCTCGTCATCATATGTCCTAGGATAAAGTGTATCTTCATCTCCCCATCCTTGCAAGATAGACATCATATAAGAGGGAATTGCTCTCGTCTTGTAGTTTAAATACATGAATAGAGTACGTTATTTTAAATCACTCTAACTTAAGTAGGAGGTGCTACCCTTGCAATCCCAGAATGAGGAGCGTATTTGCGAACTCTGCAAAAGAAAAGTCCCTGTAACGACTGTCCATCATCTTACCCCTCGTGAAGAAGGGGGTACAGATATGCCGACAGCTCACCTATGCATTCCATGCCATAAACAGATTCATTATTTATTTACGAATGTAGAACTTGTCGTGCTGGGATTAACCACTATAAAATCTTTGTTATTAGAACCTACCATTGCCTCCTATGTTAAATGGATTCGTAAACAGCCAGCTGCGACGATTCCTAAATCCAGAAAATCCAGACATGTTCGTGAAGCAAGACGTTAATATCATATGGATCATAAAAAAATAAAACCCGGACATTTCCCGTGTCCGGGTTTCTACTTTTTCTATCTTCGCCTTGATATTCGGCCAGAGCCAAACTTGGTCTTCGGCCTAGAACTTTTCTTAGGGGAGCTGAATATACTCGACCCACTGCTTTTTCCTCTTTCAATCTTTCCCTTACTATTTGATTTCGAAGAGGAGCTGTCCCGATTAAGAACACTATCCCCGTCTGATTTTTTCGTGTTGGATGTTTCTCCAAGACCTCTACGAATAATCGATCCACTTCGGTTCGTTGTAAGTGGAGGGGCAATTTTCTTGTCATTGTCGGTAGCTGTCCTGAATTGCCCCTGAGCAGGTTTGTACGTTTTCGCGGTTGTATAACCTCGGTAATTGCCTGATCCTCGCAGTACATCAAACATACTGTCAAGAATCGAAGCTGTAATATAACCCTGCAAGAAAGATGAGCTGTAATTCTGCTGTACATATTCCTTGGAATCGACTTCAATCAAAGTATCTTCTGGTTTATCCGGATCCTTCTGCAAATGATAGAGCTCACGAGGATACACAAGGAACATTCGCTCTGTATCTTGTGGAGATACTTCGTCCGGAGTTTGATCCTCCATAAGTTCATTTGCTACTTCCGGTACGGTGAGATTCGCCGCCCGGTACACATAAGAAGTCGAATTTCCGCTGCCGTTCACCGATTCAAGCGGGTACGTATCTTTCACAGCAGGTGCTCCGCAGCCAGATAATAACGATACAACTAAACTGAGTACCAGTGTGATTTTTAATAGGTGCCAGAAACGCTTGTTCATGAATAACCTCTCCTAGGTTGCCCGAATGACTTTAACATCTGCCGGGAGGATATCTTCTCCTTCATACAGCATAAATCGACCATTCTGCCATTCAATACGCAAGAGATGATTATCATCCGACTGGAACTGCCAAACATGCTGTTCTCCATTTTGAGAAAAAGGAGTCTTGCCTACGGTCATCACATGACCCGCATATTGCTCTTCTAAGTGATACTCCCTGTCATCCAGTTCAATCGTTGTCGGTACTTCCTCCGGATGATCCAGTCTCCCATCAATTGGGCTATATAGTGCGTAAGTGAGACGTTCTCTTTCCTCGATGTATAAATAAACGATTGTGTTACCATCTTTTAATGTCAGCAGGGTGGCATTTCTCCCCCGATTTTGTACCTTACCAGTGACTTCATAAGTAACTAGTGATACTTCGCAAATATCTCCCGGGCTGAGCTGTAGCATACTTTTCTCCACCACAGCTGGCTTTGGTTTGGATAATAGGTTTGTTACTCTCTTCCATATACTCATCTACATCTAACTCCTATTTCTGCTGGAATTTCTATTACAGAGATGCTGAGATGATCAGCGCCCCTACTACGTGCAGTGTACCTGAAAATAATCCATAACCGATCTTACCTTGTTGCATTCCTCCGTCGATATCAAAGGAGGCGAACCGGCGGATCAGTACATGAACGACACCCTCGATAATGAGCAATATAATAAATGAAACTACAGATACAATAAGTGCATCTCCTAAATGAAAAGAAACAGATAAGGATGACGACAAAATATAGCCCTGTGCAAACAATTTCATGACCAATCTTGTGGTTACAGCCATATTGCCTGCTTTTACTTCCGTAAAATCTTTGTACTTGGTAAATAATGAATCAACATACATGAGAATAAACAGCAGTACCGCTCCTGCCCCTGTCCATACCAGCATGCGCAAAATATCCATAAATTCCATTAGATATAACATCCTCCAATAGTGTCAGTTTGCTCTCCTCATGAAAAACGAAGGAGAAACTGCATCGTTTCCCCTCCGTAACATGGAATAAAGTGTTAAATATCATACTTTATTCATTATCCATGGTTGTCATGCTTGTTTATTTATCTTCATACTGTTTCAGCAGGGCTGCCAGTTCATCTTCTACTTCCTTGTCTTTTCCCATGTTTTCAAACTCTTCATCAAGTGATTTCTCTTTGCTGTTCATTTCATTGCTTGCCTCAGCCTGTGCTTCTGCTTGAAGCATTTTCTCTTCCATTCGCTTCATTCCAGATGCAGCTGTATCTGAACCAAAACCACTCATAGCTTTATTAATTTCACTTTGAGCTTTGGCCGCATTATAACGAGCAACCAACGTTTCTCTTTTATTTTTCATTTCAGTTAACTGTTTCCGCATTTCATCCAGTTTTGAACGAAGATTGTCTGCAGATGCTTTATTCTGATCATAACTTGTTTTGTATTCGGTAAGTTTTGCTTCCGCATTTTTCTTCTCTTCCAAAGCTCGACGTGCGAGGTCAATATTTTGTGCTTTAGCAGCCGTGTGAGCCTGTTCTTCTCTTTTCTTCACTAGTGCTTCTTGTTCTTCATAAAGAGCTTTAAACTTCTTCTCAATGGCAATTTGTGCAGCTACTGCTTTTTCGGCATCTTCCAGATCGCTCTGCATATCACGAATGTATTGATCCGTCATTTTGATTGGGTCTTCAGCTTTGTCAATCAGTGCATTAATATTGGACATGGTCAAATCACGAAATCTTTTAAATAGAGACATTATAAAATTCCTCCCGCAAATGTTTAATTTTTAGAATACTCATCTACTCATCAGTGAATTTACTGTTTGTGCATCTAATTAACTATTACGAACTGAATACAATACCGT
>NZ_JAGXCY010000061.1 GCF_018310695.1 Paenibacillus sp. Marseille-Q4541
TCCTTACAAATATACCCTATAATCTATAAAAAATTGGAATGGAGACATTTTCATGAAAGTCTTTATTGGCGTGGATGGAGGCGGTTCCAAAACAGAGGTTATAGCCATGCTTGAAGATCAGTCAATTGTTGCTAGATCCCGCAGTGGTTCGACAAATCCATATGCTACCACACCCCAAAATGCAGCAAATGAACTCGAAAAAGTGCTCGATGAAGTTTTTCAAACGATAGATAAGAAACAATATTTGTGTGAAGGTATTTGTCTTGGTATGTCAGGTGTATATCACGATTATGAGAAAAAAGTGATACAAGACCAAGTAGTAAGTTATCAACAAAAACAACAGATGTCCTTTAGAATTAGTATTCAAACGGAAGGCGAGATCTCATTAATGGCCGCCACCGGAAAAAGTACCGGAGTCCTTGTTATTGCAGGGACAGGATCTATTGTTTATGGATTTCCGCCAAATAGTGCTGCTGTCCGCACAGGTGGCTGGGGACATCTACTCGGTGATGAGGGCAGTGGATATCAGATCGGACTTCACACCCTTCAGGGAGTGATGAAGAGTCATGATCGCGTCCTCCCGAATACGATGCTAACCTCACTACTATGCGAAGCATGGAATCTAAGTCATATCACTGAACTTCGAACTGTAATCTACGGTCTGCCTTTTGATAAAAAACAAATCGCCTCAGTAGCTAAGCTCTGTATAGAGGCAGCCGAACTCGGCGATGAACTTGCACAGAATATCATCCAATCCCAAGCCGTTGCACTCGCAAATACAACAATCGCACTGCTGCAATCCCACCCTTATCTTCAGGAAGATATCGTTCTAGCAGGTTCTATTTTTCTTCACTCTCCCTTGTTCAGGACATGTTTCACCCAGAATGTACAGACCACTTTCCCTCGGATTCAAGCAATCGTCAGTTCCGAGAATCGTACGCCAGCTTACGGCGCTGCCCTGCTTGCGCAGCAACTGTTCAGTGAATAGAGAAAATATAATAAAAGAAGTAGATATAGATAGAAACAGGGTCTACTTGAAGCAGAAGTAATTACATATCAGCCAGGTAAGAATAGGAGGCCGTTACTTATGAAACAAGGACTTCACCGTTTAATTACAGAGCAGCCCAATCCGAGAACAGAACATATTGATCAAATGAGTTCCCTGGAGATCATGAAATTAATTAATGAGGAAGATCAAGGTATTGCCGGGGTTATTGAAACTTTACTCCCTGAGATAGCGAAGGTTGCTGATCAGATTGTTGAGAGTTTTGCCTCAGGAGGGCGCCTCTTCTATATCGGCGCTGGCACAAGCGGAAGAATCGGCATTCTCGACGCTTCCGAATGCCCTCCTACATATGGAACAGATCCTTCCCTTGTGCAGGGACTCATTGCTGGAGGTTTTGAAGCAGTAAGAACGCCGGTGGAAGGCGCAGAGGATAGTGAGGAATTAGGTAGATCGGAAATTTCCTCCCACCAAATTGGTCCACTCGATGTCTTAATCGGTATAGCTGCGAGCGGAAGAACGCCTTATGTGCTGGGCGCGATGAAAGCAGCGCGAGCAAGCGGTGCTTATGTGGTTGGACTTTGTAACAATCCTGATTCAGCGATGATTCCTCATGCTGACACGATGATTGAGGCCGTCATAGGACCAGAAGTCATTATGGGCTCGACCCGGATGAAGTCCGGCTCTTCCCAGAAGCTGATCCTTAATATGTTGACGACAGCCGCCATGGTTCGCTCTGGTAAAGTATACCGAAATCTTATGGTTGATCTGAATCCATCCAACGAAAAGCTCGTCATCCGAGCGAAGCGGATCATCCATCTAGCGACCGGAGCAGCCGAAGAGGAGATCGACACTGCTTATAACGAATCTGGTGGTCATGTAAAGACAGCCATTGTTATGCTGATGACCAGCACGAATGCCGAAGAAGCACGTGAGCTGCTATCACGCTCTGGTGGTTTCGTAAGGCAGGCCATCATCCCCTCGCCTACACCCTGAATAATAGCGTAAATGAAAGAAGACACATCATCCCTCTTACCGGAATGATGCGTCTTTTTCTCATATTGCTATCTTTATAATTTGAAACGTTGGATAATATCTTGCAGCTCATCAGCAATATTGGATAAAGCTGCTGCTGAGGATGCCACCTCTTCCATGGTCGCAAGTTGTTCTTCTGAAGCAGCCGAACCTTCCTGTGCGCCTGATGCGATTTCATCAGATATCGCTAGAGCAATTTCAAACACTTCATTTACTTGGTCCATTGAAGTATCCATCTGTTTAGAAGCCGCCGAAACCGCACCCATCTGTGCTGCAACTTGTTGGATAGATACCAGTATTGATCTGAATCGATCACCTGCTTCAATGACAGTTTCAATACCTTTATCAATTTCCTGAGATGCTGAGTACATGGAGGCTGACGCTTCCGTTGTTCCCTGCTCCATATCATGCGTAAGCTTTGCTATACTTGCTGCTGAGGCAGCAGATTGCTCTGCAAGTTCCTTTACCTCTTTGGCAACGACGGCGAATCCACGGCCATGCTCTCCTGCTCTCGAAGCTTCAATCGAAGCATTTAACGATAAAATATTGGTTTGCTTCGCAATATTCGTAATCATCTCTACAATTTGACGGATTTCCACTGTTTTACTGCCAAGCCCTTCAATCACATCATTCAGATTCGACGCAGATGTGCCAATTTGCTTCATTTGCATACTCGCCTGTTCGATCTGTTCCATACCTGCTTGAGATTCTATAGATACCTGCTCTGTAGCAATAGAAACATCCTCTGCTTGCAGAGTGATCTCTTTGACACCTACAGACATTTCAGCGACCTGCTGCTTCGCCTCTGCAAGACTTTGATTCGAGTGCATTACTCCGATAGCTGTTTGTTGCATAATGGTGGCCACCTGTTCCGTGGCCTTGGTCGTTTGCTCTGAACTCGCTGCCAGCTGCTGAGAAGAAGCCGCTAACTGCTGAGAAGTATCACTAACTTCGCCCAGGACAGCACGGAGCGAACCTGTCATCGCATTAAACCCTTCAGCCATCAGACCGTATTCATCTCGCCGCTTCACAGACAGGTCGATCGTTAAGTCACCATCACCAACATTCTTTGAAGCAGAAACTAATGCCTTAATCGGCCTATGCAGACTGCGAATAATTGGAATCATAATCAGAAGTCCAACAATGGTTGAAACCAAGAGCACAATAGCTAGTGTTTGTACCATTGGGACCGATGCTTTCATATACTCTTCCGGATCTACCTCCGCTACGATCTTCCACCCTGTCGTAGGATGTGTTATAAAGTAACCGTACTTGTCCTGACCCGCTAGAGAATACTGTAGAACCCCATCCTGGGCATTTACTATCTGATCCGATAAGGTTTCAATTGCACTGGAACCCGCTCCAAAATGGGTACTTACCAGGTAATTCCCCTTTTGATCAACAAGATAGATGGATCCTTCCTCTCCTATTTTCATTCCATTCACTGTAGATGCAAGGGAATTCAGACCTAGCTGAATGCTGGCTACCCCTTGTCCATCAGATAAACGTCTTGCTAATGTCACAACGACATTACCCGTAACCGCTGATTTGTACGGTACGCTAATGACCGTTTCACTCGTTTCCAAAGCTTCTTTGTACCAATCTACATCTTTCACCGCTGCATTGTTACTCTTTGCGGGTGATTTCATTTGTTTTCCTGTTACGTCCGATACAAGCAGTATGGATTCGATCTGTAGATTGCTATCTCTCATGTTATCAAGCAACTGCTGTACATTTGCATCTCTATTTACAATCTCTGTTCCACTTGTTTGCATTGAAATAAGCCCAATGTTTGCCTTCTGGCCCTCAATCAGAGAGTCAATCTGCTTACTCACCAGCGTCATGGATTGCTTCCCGTTTTCTTGGCCAGCCTCCCTAATCTCGTTATCAGCTGTCCTAAATGAAAATACAGCGGTAATAATACTTGGTATGAACAAGAAGAGGACAAACGCAGAAATCAGTTTCACTCTTATCGACATCAAGCTTTTCTTTGGTGTTTTGTTCAAAAAAATAGCCCCCTTCTAGCTTAAACATACAAAAGTACAAATGAAATGAGTTCAGATTAGGTATATCTGAGCAACCATTGCAAAAGTATTCTATATATCGGCATACAGGAACCAATATTTTATGATGAATCTCATATTCCAATAGAATGACGATCATTCTTTCTTAAAAATTAGTAAACTAGTCGACGCTCCAAATAATATAGTAGTTTGCTGAGAACGTAAGTAAGAACAAAATAAAGGAGTGCCGCTGTCAAATAAGGTTCCCATACGGCGTAATATTGGCCGCTCATCATCTGGCTATAATACATAATTTCTTGGACTGATATAACAGCAAGTAAAGAAGAATCTTTGACTAGCACAATAAACTCATTACCAAACGCAGGGATCATCCTTCTTATTGCTTGAGGAATAACGATATGGCGCATCGCCTGAAACTTGGTCATACCAAGAGAATAAGCTGCTTCAGACTGACCTTTGTCGATGGATTGAATTCCCGCTCTGTAGATCTCTGCCGTATATGCTGCTGAATTCAGTGTCATGGCTAGAACTCCCGCTATAAGGCCATTCGACTCACCAAGAATGAGTGGCACAAAACCGAAGTGGATAATGAGAATTTGTACGAAAAACGGAGTTCCTCGAAAGAAGTTAATATATAAACTGGCTGGCCACTGAAGATAAAGCTTTGAGGACATTTTACCAAGTGAGACGACAAAACCGAGCATAGCACCGAGCAGTATTGATATGATCGATAACCCAATAGTGAGTAGAGTTCCTTCTAGAATTAAAGGTAAGTATTCAATGACGATATCAAAGCGAAAATCCATACCAAGCACTCCTTCTTCTTAAGCATAAGAAGAGCCTGTGCCGGCACTATTGCTGACACAAGCTCTCCGGTTGATTCCTGCTATGAGGTGATTTACTTCGAAGCCTTGTTAATCTCTTCTTGCAAGCGAGTCATATCCGGTTCTTCACCGAACCATTTTTTGTAGACTTCTGCATATTTCCCGCTCTCAATGATCGCCTTGATTGCTGGGTCAATCTTAGCTTTCAATTCACTGTCTTTGGGATAAAGAATGCCATAATATTCTGAAGCAAAGTTCTCTGGATCAAGTACGGAGTCAAACGGCTTGTCAGGGTTGTTTTTCATGTACTCCTGCACAATCGCTACGTCCGCTACAACCGCATCCACACCACCGCCAGAAAGTTCCATCAGTGCAAGCGCATTACTGTCTAGTCTTTTTAAGTTACTATTGCTTTTGCCAACAATTTCTGTCATTAACGTATCCGCTGTTGTTGAACCTTGTACTGCCACTTTTTTGTCCTTTAGATCAAGAGCACTCGTAATTCCTGCCCCTTCTTTAAACAAGATCATGTTCGTCGATTCAAAATAAGGCAAGGAATAGTCATAGGATTGTTTACGCTCTTCCGTAATGGATACACTAGAAATCCCAGCTTTGTATTCCGTTCCTTGCTTAACACTTGTTAACATCGCATCCCAACCTGTATTCGTCACTTCAAAGTCAATTCCAGCCTCATCCATGACCGCTGCTACAAAATCAATATCGAATCCCGTAATTACACCCTTGTCCATAAATTCCATTGGTGCGTACGCCGCATCAGTGGCGAATTTTATTTTTTCTGTCGTCTTCCCTTCACCACTAGTACCTGAAGATGGACTCGCCTCATTACCGCAAGCAGATAATACAGACACAATAAAGATAAGTAATATGACACCAATTTTTTTATTCATATCATTTTACCTCCGTCTCTTCGATAATCTTAAGCAGATTCTATCAACTATTGGATAATTTAACAATCATTTTTATTATAATATGTTAAGTAAAGTGACACAAATTATTAAATAGTGCAAATAAATAGTAATCTAGTACATAACCCGAGTTAAAAAACTAGGTAAAATAAAAAACACGATCTATTCGTGCTTTTTTATACAAGTTATTTAAACAATTTATTAATAGTATAGTGAACCTACAATTATGGAACTGCCTATTATTTATTTTAATTCTATTACTCTGCTCTATGATCTCCTCTGCGTCTTCCAGCTTGCGGCTTGCGGCTTGCGGCTTACGGCTTGCGTTTTCGTGCAGCCTTTCTCATGGGTGACTTATTATAATAGGACATCCAGTATATGGGTTGTTTACCACTCTTACATTCGTTAAAATAAATACCAGTATCTTCATGTGAACGCTGTTCGCCTAGAAGGCTTTTTTGAATAAATTCATGTCAGGAGGACTTAACACTTCATGATTTCTACCAAACGATATACATCAAGGAACGCTCAGAAACTGTTCACTTTACTTTTGGCTGCAGGCCTTGTTCTTGCTCCAGCAGGAACACTAGCAGGGACCGTCTATGCTGCTTCTGCTTCCTCTATGGTAACGAAACCTGCAAATATTGAAGTTGACTCACAGTCGGTAACATGGGAGTTTCCCCCTTTTGTGCAAAATGGAACGACGTTCGCTCCTCTCAGACAAGCGGCTGCCGCACTTAAAGGGAAGGTAAAATGGAACCAAGCGACCCAAACCGTGCAAATCGAGAGCAACGGGGATATCATCTCCCACCAAGGAGGGACTAATATCATTACAGTAAATGATGTCGTCCTTACCTTGCCTGCTGCTTCCAAAAACATGGGCGGGACACTGATGATCCCGCTTCGTTCTCTATCCGATGCAATGAAGTCAACACTCCAGCTAACAAATACATCCACTCACATGAACATTGTTTTGAAGTCAGACCGAGTGACTGAAGTTCGTAAAGAAGCAGTATTCATCGATTCTTATTTGCTGAAATCAGGATTTTCTGGAATAGCACTCGTAGCTACGGACGGAGAAGTAGAGCTGCGTAAGGGATATGGGCTATCAAAAGAAAATATACTCGTAAAGCCGGACCAAAAATCCCGAATTGCTTCCATTACCAAAGGCTTTACAGCTGCCGCCATCATGCAGCAAGTAGAAGCTGGAAAACTCTCCCTAACGGACAAGTTGTCCAAATACGTGAAGGGAATAGATCGCGGAGATGAGATTACCTTGCATATGCTCCTTTCTCACACTTCCGGGCTGCCTTCCAATTTCACACGAGAAGAAGGGATTACGCTTGAGGATACGCTGGACGAAATTCGTACCAAAAAGCTAATGGCCGAGCCTGGAGCAGAGTATCGTTACAGCAATAATGGCTTCATCCTATTAGCCTACATTCTGGAACAAGTAACCGGTGAAGAATACGGATCATACTTACAAAAACATGTGTTTACCCCTTTGGGGATGAAAGATACCGGGACAGCTACGAAATCAACAAATACCATCAAGGGATTCGTTGATCAGAAAGGAATCTGGACGCCGGCCGATTACTACGTTTCTCAATCAGGAACAGGAACGCTCTATTCTACTGTCGATGACCTTCTAAAATGGGACCAAGCTTTGAAGAATGGCAAAGTAGTAAGCGATGAATCTCTTGAAAAAATGTTTACTCCTTACTCAGAGAAGGATTATGGTTATGGTTGGATGATAAGCGAAACAACCAAGGGCCTAAATGTTTTCCATAATGGCTCTGGGACAGGTTACTCTACAGGAATTATGCGCGACCTCGGCAACGGAGTAACGATTATCCTTCTAGGTAACCATGCCAGCATGGATACAATCACGATGATGAATGACATTCGTAAACAGGTGACCGGAACAAAGTAAAACGAATAGCAGGTTATTGTTGATACACCATACATGTAAAGGGGATGGTTATCCGTGTCATCATTCGAGGACTCCTATATCAGATCTAAAGACGATCAGGATAAGCTGATCCGCATACGTCACACGGCTCTTAGGCACATCGAAGGGGCAAGGCTTGCTGATGAGAACAATGAGCTGAACTCAGGACTGATAGCTGCTTTGCTTGCGGAAGGTTATCATACGTATTCTATACCGACTGAATTTGGGGGCGCACAGATTTCCCTCCCCCTCTTTCTAATGTGCCAAGAACAAATAGCCACAGTAGATGGACCCACTGCTCTAGCCATCGGCTGGCACCACATTACGATGTTTAACCTTGCTTTCCATCGGCTTTGGAAAGACACCACTTATCGTGCCCTGTGTAATGATGTAATTACAGCTCACACTCTCATTAATGCAGCTGATTCAGAAACCGCGACAGGGAGCCCTTCGCGGGGAGGAAAACCACAGACCAAAGCTCGAAATACAACCAGAGGATATATCCTGAGTGGCCGTAAGATATTTACTTCTTTGTCTACAGCGCTCACCTATTTTATCGTATCCGCAACAGACGAGGATACAGGTGAGGTTTCAGAATATTTGATTCATAAAGATATGGACGGAGTTTCTATTGAACCCACTTGGAATATGGCAGGCATGCGGGGAACAGCCAGTCATGATCTTGTGCTAGATGAGGTATTGCTGCCGAAAGAAGCACTCGTACTGCATCGTTCACAGAAGCCAGCCGGTATACCCAATGTCTATTTGCTTAACATTCCCGCTGTATATCTCGGTATTGCACAAGCCGCACGTAATGAAGCTGCCAAGTTTGCAGCCAGTTATCAGCCGAATAGTTTGACGCATCCCATTATAGAACTGCCTCATATTCAGCAAAAGATTGGCCAGATTGAACTTGAGCTGACTACGGCAAGACATTTTTTATACAGTGTTGCTGAACGTTGGGAGCACCTCGGACCGTCTCCGTCTGAGGAGAACATGAGGCAAATCGCTCCCGATCTCGGGGCAGCTAAAGTTTTTGCCATACAAACTGCACTTTCTGTTGTAGATAAAGCGATGCGTATCGTAGGTGTGCACAGCCTTTCCCAGACCAGTCCTTTACAACGCTATTACCGTGATGTGCGGTTTGGACTTCACAATCCACCTATGGATGATGTGGTACTACAGCAGCTTGCGAAACGTTTAGTTACCGAACTAGAGGATCAAGAAACGAAGTAAATAAGTTTTTAAAAAAGTTCGCATTACAAAAGACCTCCAGGGCCAGCTCGGTCCGGGAGGTCTTTTGAATTACCTTTTCAATTATCCCTATCCCTTATAACTATCCTGCCAGCGTAGTAATTGATTCTCTAAAATCCGGACAAGCGAATCCGATAATTTCCCGACGATAGCAAAAATCGTAATTCCTACAAACACCACATCCGTCTGCATAAACGACCTTGCATCCTGAATCATATAGCCAACACCCGTATCTGCACCGAGCAATTCAGCAACGACAAGGCAGAGCCAGGCAATACTCAGCGATAAACGAATCCCAAGCAGGATGTTAGGCAGTGCTGCAGGGATGACGAGTTTCAACATTTGAGAAAAACGGCTGAATTCCATTACACGGGAAACATCAAACAATTTTGCATCCACATTACGTACGCCAAGAAACGTATTTACATAGAGCGGAAAAAAGGCGCCCATCGAAATCAGTAATATTTTAGATAGTTCTCCAAAACCAAACCACATAATAAATAAAGGGGTTATAGCAAGGAGAGGGATTGTTCTGATCATTTGAACGGTTGGATTCAGTACTTCTTCAAAGGATCTGTACATGCCGACCAACATCCCGAGTATCAATCCACTGCTTGCACCCAGTAAAAAACCAAGAGAAGCTCTTACCACACTGATCCGTAGATGATGCGGTAACTCCCCCGAACCGGTAAGCTGAATGTACTGTTTTATAATCAGCCAAGGTGATGAGAACATCTGCTGTGAAATTGCACCTGTTCCACTCAGGATTTGCCAGAGAATAAGAATACCGGCGGGGAGCAGTGCCCCTCGCAGGAAGAGTCGCCATTTGCCTCCAAATCTAAATCCAACAGCTCGGTCTCCCCTCTGCTGAACGGCCGTATTTTTACGTGCTGCAAGCGGTAGAGCCATCTCTACTTCTTCCCTTCACAATAAATTTTCAAGTCAATGACCAATTAAATACTATACGCCTCCTGTTCTTCCCGATGATCGAGCTCATCCAGTACGTGAGTACGCAGTTCTGTAAAGGAACGACTTGTTCTTTTTCGAGGGTACGGAAGATCAATCGGGACAATGGATTTTACCCGTCCGGGACGGCGGTCCATTACGACCACACGAGTGGATAAAAATACTGCTTCATCAATGTCATGTGTGACAAGTACCATCGCTGTTTTATTCGTTTGCCATATATCAAGCAGTGCCTCCTGCATATGACTTCTGGTGAAAGCATCCAGTGCTCCAAAAGGCTCATCCAACAGTAATACCTCTGGTCTTCGTAGAAGAGCACGAGCAATAGCTACCCGCTGAGACATCCCCCCTGATAACTGCCGGGGATATGCTTTCTCAAAGCCACTTAGCTTAACTAATTCGATCAGCCGGTTTACGCCATCCCTTGTTTCCTGATTTTTGAGAGACAGATCTGCAGCTATGTTTTGCTCCACAGTCAGCCAAGGGAACAATCTCGGTTCTTGAAAAATAAATCCTTTCTCCTGAGAAGGACGTTCTACTCTTTTTCCTTTCAGCAGTATTTCCCCATCGTAATCCAGATCAAGCCCGGCAATAATCTTAAGTAGCGTACTTTTCCCACATCCACTGGGGCCAATGACGGTTGTAAAATCTCCTTCTTTCACGGCCAGATCTATCGAATCTAGCACATGTGTATCTCCTTGTTCATTTCGAAATGTTTTGCTGACCTGACTAACCTCTAGTATTGAGCTTAATACATTAGACATCCGGAGTCCCCCGATTCATTTTAGTAGCCTATTGTGTTTCGTTTCTAACCATAAAAAAAGAGACCGACAGCACAAATCATGCTTGCCGAATCTCTGGTGGTCCAGTTAATTCGTAAAAATCATTTATTTGTAAATAACTGGTTATAATTTGGCCTATCTTATCAGAATAAAAAGGACGTTGTCAATACCCCATAATTTCAGTGTGGATTAAGATATATACAGTGATGTTTCCTTAACATTATTTCCGTTTTCTCATTTTGCTGAAAAAATTGACCATTTAAGAGCATAATAAATTTACATACTTTTCTATTTTTTATAAAAATAAGGGTTGACAAGTTTGTTTGAAGACGATAAGATTTGGCTCATCACAAGTCAAATAACAGTCGCTTTACTAGCGACCCGATGCTGAATCAACTGGACGACCAGAGATTTGGAGATCAGGACTTACTGCCCTGAGATCTCTAAATTCTGTCGTCTTTTTTTTGCATCTAAATACCACTAAACAGGTGGGAATACATTATATTAAGAGAGGTGTACACGATGAATCAAACCGGTTATTTATCCCGAAGTTACGCCCCAGTAAGAGAATTAAAGGCAGGTGCGAGGCAATTAAATAGATTTCCGAACGGCAATCAAGAAGAACATCCCTACACTTTGTTTACACTCAAACCTTTGGGTCCCCTGCTTGGAGCTGAGATCGAAGGTGTCGACTTGGGAACTCCTCTTGGCTCAGATTTAAAAGCAGAACTTCATCGTGCTTTCCTGGAATGGAAGGTCCTCTTCTTCCGTAATCAGCAAATTACAAGTGAACAGCAAGTCGCTTTTGCCAAAGAATGGGGAGCGCTCGAGAGACACCCTTTTCTACCTCAAGGAAGTGCCGAAGAAATTACCCGCTTTGAGAAGAATGCCAATATGACTGGGAACGAAAATGTTTGGCATGCCGATGTCACTTGGCGTCTGGAACCTGCTCTTGGCTCAGTCCTTCGTTTATCTGAAGTTCCTCCTCTAGGAGGAGATACTTTATGGGCTGATATGGGGGCCGCCTATGATAATTTGCCGGATGAGGTGAAGGAACACATCGATGGACTAACAGCCATACATGATTTCACCTCTACCTTTGGCCGCCATCTTCCGCCCGATGTGCTAGAAGCCAAGCAAACCGAGTTCCCGGCCGCTGAACATCCAGTCGTACGGACTCATCCTGAGACAGGAAGAAAAACATTATTCGTAAACGCTGCCTTTACTGTACGCATTGTAGGGCTTGCAGAAGAGGAAAGTGAAAAACTGCTGAATTACTTATTTCGCCAAGCTCACATTCCAGAATTTCAGGTACGCTTCCACTGGGAAGCTAATTCCATCGCCTTATGGGATAACCGGGCAACCCAGCATTATGCAGCTTCCGATTATTTTCCGAATCGCCGAATCGCGGAACGGGTATCTATAGCCGGGGACCGCCCTTTTTAGTCCATCACTTTTCACGGGCTACTGCTATTCAATACCCAGAACCACAACCCAGGATGGGAGATAAAAAAATGACACGCAGTCCAATAAAAAAATCGAATCTTGTCACACTGGTATCCGTTCTAATCATGGTGCTTGCAGCTTGCAGTAACGACAACGCAACTGCCCCATCCACAAGTGGATCTGGAGAAGCCGTAGCGGCCGGTAATAATTCATCTAAGGGAACAGTTACTGTTAATCTTGCTCTCAATGGAGTAATTAGCCCCCTCCTAATCGCTCAGGAAAAAGGATGGGTGGACGAAGCCTTTGAGGCACAAGGTACAAAAGTCGAATGGAGTAAATTCACGAGTGGCCCTCCGCTGCTAGAAGCCCTTGTATCTAATCGTGTAGACCTTTCCTGGCTGGGTGACGGAGCTACCATTACGGGCGTAGCCAATCAATTGCCTTTTGAAATTGTAGGGCTTATCGGAGATGGTAAGAATCTGAACAACCTGATCGTTCCTGCAGATAGCAACATTTCTTCCGTGGCCGATTTGAAAGGTAAAACGATTGGTGTGGCCAAAGGAACAACCTCTCATGTGTATTTAATTAAAATCTTACAAGCAAACGGTTTGTCGCAAGATGATGTAAAGCAGATCAATCTGCAAGCAGACGATGCTCTAGCCGCCTTTGAGACAGGAAGACTCGATGCCTGGGTCACTCTAGATCCTTATGTAACCTTAAATGTGCAGCAGAAAAAAGCAAAGATCATTGAAGTGAAAGACGAAATCTACGCACCTGTCTCCATGATCGCTAGGACTGATTTTGCTAAGGAACACCCTGACATTGTGGTTGAGTATTTGAAAGTGTATAAAAAAGCGCTCGAATGGCAGCACGATAACCTGGATGAAGCCGCTGCAATTTATGAGAAATATTCTAAAATCCCCGCACCAATTATCAAAATAGTATTAGAACGAAGTGCCAATCACCTCTCCGCTTATACGCCTGAAGCTTTAAAAGCACAAGAGGCCTCCTCCGAAATATTGCTAAATCATGAGTTTCTGAAGAAGAAACCTGACTTTGCAAAAGCAATTAATGATTCATTTGTAGCGCAAGTAATTGACTAAACATCGAAGTCCCTATCTAGGTTAATAAGATTAGCAATCAATAGATATACTGCCATCTATTGTTCCTCTGTAGTGTTCAATGCACCTGGACTGTATATCTCTTAGACCTATGTGCTACTAAGATCTGTATGACTTACCTTCTTCGCCATCTATGCTCCACTTACATTGCTACTATACTTCTTTACTTTGTTTGCTTCATTCCCTTACATACTAAGTCGACACATTTTACTGTTTCATTCACTTTGTATGCTAAGCTCGGCTTCTTCTATTCATCTCATATCAGTTTAATGGAGTTACAAATTTTATTATGCGGCAGACCACATATCAAGGAGGAGTTTATTCATGAGTAATCTTACCCAAAGCCAGGTCGTCCAGCTTGAAATCGTTCCGGTAGCTGGAAGAATTGGCGCTGAAGTAAGAGGTGTCGAATTATCCGCTGATCTCTCACCTGCTGTTATCGAGTCCATTCAAGAGGCTCTGCTCTCATACAAAGTTCTATTCTTCCGCGGGCAACATCAATTAGATGACGAAGGTCAGGAGCACTTTGCCAAACGTTTAGGAGAACTTTATGCTCACCCAACCGTTCCCGTCAAAGATGGAACAAGTGCTGTGCTTGAGCTTGACTCCATTCATGGCGGCCGCGCTAACTCCTGGCATACCGACGTTACCTTTGTTGAAGCCTATCCTAAAGCTTCTATTTTACGAGCTGTCGTTATTCCGCCAGCTGGAGGAGACACTGTATGGGCTAACACAGCAGCGGCATATGAAGATTTAACTCCTGAACTAAAAGAACTCGCAGGAAGTCTTCGAGCGATTCACACGAATGCATATGATTACGCAGCAACCATACGCAGCGAAGTAACACAGGAGCAAATCCAGCGTCATAAAAATGTTTTTGCCTCTATTTTATACCAAACGGAACATCCTATTGTCAGGGTACATCCGGAAACAGGGGAACGTCACTTATTATTAGGACACTTCGTAAGAAGAATTCCAGGACTCAAAACAGCAGACTCCGACCGAATTTTAAGTATATTACAAGAACATGTTACACGACTTGAAAATACTGTTCGCTGGCGATGGGCTGTAGGAGATGTAGTAATTTGGGATAACCGGGCAACACAACATTATGCAATTAATGATTATGGTGATGCACACCGTGTTGTGCGACGAGTTACAATTGCGGGTGATGTACCATTCGGGATCAATGGACGCAAAAGCTTTTCACTTGAGCCAAAATCAGAACAAGCTGAATAATCAGATCTTCATTTCAGCGAAAATATAAACATAAAAAAAACCCCTTCGCTTTCGCGAAGGGGTTTACTGTGAAGCGGGTGATGGGAATCGAACCCACGCTATCAGCTTGGAAGGCTGAAGTTCT
>NZ_JAGXCY010000062.1 GCF_018310695.1 Paenibacillus sp. Marseille-Q4541
GCCTCTTTATTACAATCTTTAAATACTATATTATGGTTTGAATTGAAGAAAGTGAATGTTTGCAAATCAAAAATATGTTCATTTTTTTGATGCATCGTTCTTAGTATTATTTCAATATAAGTCAAAATTTTGGGGACGATTTCATGCCAATTAGGTTTCTCTGTATTAAAGCTTCTCCAAGTATTGGCAATTTGGTGCAGCATCCCATAACATAGGATCGCGCCCTCGTTAGCATACATACTAATTTCTGCTCCATAAACCTGAATGAATCGTTCCGATAACCACTTTAACTGAAGGTAAGCTAGATTAGATGAATTGATCTCACCCGAATAAAAGCCAGACCAGTATAACTCCCACACACGTTCTTTATTAGGTAAAGTCATTGGGACCGCAATCTGATCCACTAGCAAATCGAAGTCGGAAGCATAATCGTTGTTTTCAAGTTCTTTTCTAATGACGATGTCTTCTTGCATTCGCTGTTCTAAAATGGCGTAGAAACAATCGTCTTTCGAGTTGAAAAATTTATAAAAGGTTCCTTTTGAAACGCCAGATTGGTCTAAAATCATCTGTATCGTTGTATTTGCAAACCCATGTTCAATAAATTGTGCAAGTGCAGTTTCTAATAATGCTTGTTTACGACTACTCATATTTTATCCTCACTCCGAATTTTGCTCTAATTTTAACACTCTTCCATAAATTGTTGAAGTGTGTGCTTTACTTCCTGTCACACCCCACTTACGTACAAGTTTCAAAATCGATAGTGAGTATTTTCTGTTAATTTATACCGAACGATAGATATGTAAGCAAAAAAGACTCACATTCGTAAATACGGAATGAGAGTCTTTTTTTACATTCGAACTATTCTTGAACACATTTGCGGAGTGTCTCCTCAATTGATTTGCGGATATCATATTCATTATACTTCAGAATTGGCATAGTATCTGCTGGATCTAGATAAGCATCTCGGTTCTGAATCTCTGCCATCATGCTCATGTGAACACCTTGCTCTTTACCCGCTTCAGCGTTTTTTTCATCTATCCGCTCCATAGCTGGCTTCAACTGCTCTAGTGGGACAACTTTTACTCTACTATCTTTTTGTCCCAGTGCATTCATTACCATTTGGTGAAACTCGCTATGCTTCATGTTCAGACCACAAATGGAATACTTGCCACAATGTTCACCGTGCTCCATCGCCCCAATAGTCGCTTCTGCAACCTGCTGCGCAGTGACCATTGCTGTACCTCCTCCAAGTACTGGAACAACTTTCTGATCTTTCAATTTAGTTACAAACATGTTCCACAGCGGTATTCGACCTGGCATCACACCAAAAATGTAAGGTAATCGAATACTCATTACATCCATCCCTTCCTGACCTTCCATACATGCTATTTCCTCCTGTAGCATTCGAGAGCGGGGATAAGCATTATGTTTTAAAGGAATATCGGACCACTCTTCCGCAAAATGTGCAAAGTACGAGCTCAGTAATACAAACTTTTTCACACCTGCTTGTTTAGCTAATCTGGCGATACGCTGAGTAGGAAGTACGTTTGCCTCATAGAAAAATTTCACCGCAGGAGCCTCAGGCAATGTCCGTTCATCCGCACCGGCAGCATATATAAATCCGTCGACGCCCTTTAGCATTTCCTGAATGTCTTCATCTGACATGTCATTGATATCTCCTACTCGGTACTCCACTTCACGAGGCAAAAGATCCTCTGTTGGCATAGAATGACGCGATATAGTTGATACTTTATATCCCCGTTTCAATAATTCTTTAACAGTAAAGTAACCTAGAAATCCAGTCCCACCTAATACGAATACATTTTTCATGAAGTCCATCTCCCATGCAGTTTAGTTGAGGATGATCCAAATCAGGACTAATTTCCCCTCCTGTCCTTTACCCAATTTGGTACTTGCTACAACAACGTGAACACTTCCCTATCTCGTATTCCACAGAGGATGGTTAAATTTTATATCACTGTTATAAATGATTGATCTCGAACTACCACTGTCTCAGGTTTAAAACAAACCAATACGTTTCTATTATCTAAATTTTGAAATCTTGTATCCCATAGCGTTTTATTTGGTCCTAAATAGCGATTAATAGTACATAACACCCTGAAAACCGAACTTTCTTGCTTGTTTTCTCCAAGTGGAACGCATTCCCACGATATTAACTGTAACAAGTCATTCTGTTCAATCCCCTGTAATAGTGACTGTAACTGAGCAGGATTGATTTTTATTTCCTTTTCTGACTTGGAAGTTTTATTCATGTATATCCCCCTGGAATAAAGTAATGACCTCTGTTCTATTTATCCTTTCTATACTTATACGTGATAAGGATCTGGATTCCTTTTTCACCATTCCACAAACCTAGACGTTAGCTCGGTTAACCGGTTCATGAAAAAACAAAAAAACCGTTAATCTTATGTTAAAGATCAACGGTTTAAGATGACTGATATAGTAAACGACTCTTACGCTATACGGATTACGCGTTAAATTGAATAACCGAATGCAGCAGTCTTTGTGCGTACTCATTTTGAACTTCTGAAAGATTGCTGGATGCAACTTGTTCTATGATTTGACCATTCTGTAAAAACATGACCCTATCACACAAATGTGTTACAGCTTGCAGATCGTGAGCAATGAAAAGAATCGTCATATTCATGCTATCTTTAAGATTGTAGATTAACTCCATGATTTGAGACTGTGTAGAAACGTCCAAGGAACTAATAGCTTCATCGAGAACTAATAGTTTAGGATTTGCACTAATCGCTCTAGCGATGCACACCCTTTGTAATTGTCCACCACTTAATTCATGTGGATAACGACTTGCAATCGATAAAGGGAGCCCCACTTTTTCTATTAAAGATTCCACTTTATCTTTAATCCCTTCCTTTTTCCCAAAGGCATGAAGTAGTTCGCCTATTACATCGCTTACTTTGTAGCGCGGATTCGCAGATGAAGTATAATCTTGAAAAACGACGCTCATTTGTCCCTTATTGGCTTTGATCCAATTCGATACCTCTTTACCTTCAATAAGGATGCTACCTTGATCCGCTTTTTCAATACCTAATATTAATCGACTTAGTGTACTTTTTCCGCTGCCGCTTTCTCCAACTAAACCTACACATTCCCCTGCTCGTATAGAAAACGAGACCCCATTAATAACATTCAATTTTTCTTTTTTAAAACGATTCCCCGTTTTTTTATAGCTTATATAAACATTCTTTACTTCAAGCATCATATATGATCCTTTCTCATCGCATCTGAAAAGGACTTCGTTAATTGCACTCTCGTGTGAATTAAAAACCGCGTATACTCATGTTTCGGTCGTAAAAACACTTCTTCCACTTTTCCATATTCCACTTGTTTTCCTTCCTTCATGACAAGTACCGTTTGTGCTAATCTTTGTATAACGCCAAGGTCATGAGAAATAAAAATCACTGAGGTATCTAGTTCACTTCTCAGTCTCTCAAACTCGGTTACAACCTCATTTTGATTTATGGAATCAAGTGCAGTAGTAGGTTCATCTGCAATAATAATATCAGGCTTAACCGCCATCGCTATGGCAATCATACAGCGCTGAAGCATACCGCCTGAAAGTTGATGCGGGTATTTTTTTAGAACTTGCGCAGGCTCTTTGATACGCATCTTCTCCAGCTCAACAATGGATAGTAATTCTGCTTCTTGTTTCGAAATTTCGAGGTTTTCACACAAGCTCTCGATCATTTGACTTCCTATTGTATATAAAGGGTCAAACGCAGACATTGCATCTTGTAGGATCATACATATTCGCTTGCCTCTAATTTTCCGGATCTCTTTGGTTTTCATTTGTACTAAATCTTTGCCATCAAATTGAACAGTGCCTGTTACCTTTAGCCAAGATGGTACTAGTCCTAATATTGCCTTTGAAGTGATTGATTTGCCGCTGCCACTTTCTCCTACAATACCGAGACAATCATTACGTTCTAACGTAAAATTCACATCCTTCACAATGACTTCATTTTTTCGTTCATCTGTAATAGTTAAGTTGATTATTTCTAACACACTCAATTGATGTCACCCCATCTTATTTCCACGCTTCGTGTCGAATGCATCTTGTAAACTATCCCCCACGAAATTAAATGCCGCTACGACTAATAATATCGCAATTCCGGGAGCCAGCATTTGATATGGATGAACAATCATCACATTTTTTGCTTCATTTAGCATCATACCCCACTCAGGTGTGGGAGCTTGTACTCCTAATCCCAAGAAAGAGAGAGCTGAAATGATTAATATGACAGATCCAGAATCAAGAGTAGCTAAAACTGCGATTTCTCCGGCTGCCCCAGGTAAAATATGTGTTCTCACAATATGACCTGTGCTGCAACCTGATACTTTAGCAAACTGAATATAATTTTTGTCTCTGTACTTTATAATAATGGTACGAATCATTCGAGTATACCAAGCCCATTTGGCGATAATGCTTGCTAAAATTATATTAGACAAACCCGGACCCATCACACCCACGATTGCAAGAATCATGACTTCACTCGGGAAAGATAAAAAAATATCACATATTCTCATCATCATTTCATCCACTTTACCACGTGAAATTCCGGCAATCACCCCAAGCAACGTGCCAATGAAAATCGTTACCGCCATTGCTAATAAAGAAGTAAAAACAGTGGTGCGAATACCGTACAGTAATCTTGAGAGAATACAACGGCCGAGCTGATCTGTGCCGAGTGGATACGTCATACTTATTCCTGAAAATTTCTCTTTTATATTCATTTCTATCGGACTATGCGGTGCAATAAGTGGTGCAAACACCCCTGCTATCATCACAATAAATAAAAAACCCATACATACCATAGCAAGACGATCTTTTTTAAATCTGTTTATTACCCCCACCGTTAAGCCTCTTTTCTTATTCTTGGATCTAATAACATAGTAATGATATCTACGAGCAGATTAAAACCTACAAATAACACCGCCATAAGAAGGACATATGCTTGAATAATCGGATAATCATGATTAAATATTGCGGTAATACATAAGCGTCCTACTCCTGGCCACGCAAAAATATTTTCCACAATTACGGTACCTGCGATTAGCTTTGGAATAGACATTCCTAGTGCAGCGATCGAGGATTGAAGAGAGTTTTTAAAAATATGCTGAAGTATCTTTCGTTCTTTTAAACCACGAGCCCTTGCGTAGAGCACATAATTTTCAAGTTTATTCTGTACCATGTTATTACGCAAAAGTCTTACGTAAGTGGAGATATAGGCGAGGGAAAGGGTAACTGCTGGAAGAATTACAGAACCTGGCGACTCCATCCCGCTCGTCGGTAACAAGTTCAACTTTACAGCGAATAACCACATGAGTAGTAATCCAATCCAAAAACTAGGGATCGCCTCAGATAGAAATACAATACCTCTTATGAGTCGATCGATTATCGTCCCCTCGTAAACGGTACACAGTACAGCCGCTGTAATGCTAACGACAAGTATGATCAAGAGCGACACCAATGCTAAATGAAGAGTTGCTGGAATCGCTAGTTTCATTTCGTTACTAACCGGCTTGTTCGTAATATAACTGTTACCAAAATCACCATGCAAACTATTTGTAAACCAACCTATATATCTTTCTATAAATGACTTATCTAGGCCAAGTTCAGTACGCATTTCTGCTACTGCCCCTGCTGTCGGCGTTACTTCATTGACACGAAGTGCTACTTCTGCTGGATCACTTGGGCTAAGATTGATCAAGATAAAAGATAAAAACGATATGCCTACTAGGATTGGTATCATGCTCAGCAATCTTTTTATAATGTAATTTCCCATCTATTGATTCTCCCTGAATAATGGAAAAGACAGATCTTTAAATCTGCCTCCTCCACCTTTAATTATTATTCTTCGAAATACATCTTTTCGAATGGTATCTCATATTGGGAAACATTAAATGTTACACCTTTTAACTCGGGAACATGGACCGCTTTTGTACGTGAATAAGTAAGCGGAATATACACACCTTCATCATGTATATAAGTGAGAATCTCAGTGTACATCTCCTTACGCTTCTCCTCATTCGACTCAATCATCACAGCAGTAATCGTATCATCTAACCATTCTTTTTTATCCAGACCGATCTGTGCTTGATAATCACCATGTGCTGGGATTCTCCAAGAAGACAGGTAAGACTGAGGGTCATATGGTGTCCCCCACGATAAGGAGTACATCAGATCAAATTCACCTGACTTTTGTCGATCTAAAAATGCTTGTTTTTCTTCGCCAATTATTTTTAAATCTACCCCTATATTTTTCAAATCATTTTGGATGAATTCACTAATTGTTTTTTCTTGCGCATTATCCGAGTTATAGTAGATGGAAAGCTCTAACTTTTTCCCATCCTTATATCGATAATCGGCTTTACCTATTGTCCAACCTGCTTCGTCTAAAAGTTTGTTCGCTTGATCTGGGTCATACTTTCTCACTGCTAAATTCACATCACTATAAGGAACCGTTGGTGAAAGTAATGTATCTGCAACAGATTCAGACCCATTTAAAATCTCATCTGCGATGGAATCTTTATCAATTGCGTATTGGAACGCCTCACGAACTTTTTCATCACCTGTGATTGGCTTATTCGAGTTTAATAGAATTGCTCTCGAAGCAATTGGCTTACTTATTTCTGTCTCATACTCACCTTGTTCTTCTAATGCTTTGAATGAGTCAATATCAATCATATCTCCGTCAGCCCCAAAGATCAGATCAACTTCTCCTTTTTGAAGTGCAAGTAGAATCGTTTGTGGGTCTGGCATAACCTTCCACTTAATGGAGTTCACTTTTGGTTTTGCTCCCCAATAGTTTTGATTAGCGGTAAATACAGCATATTGTCCTTCTTTATGTTCAGATAAAATATAAGGCCCAGTTCCTGCATAACTGCTAACCCCATCTTTCGTCTTTCCACCTATAAAAGATTTAGGGGAAATGAAACGGAAGGGACGAGTAAGTCCTAATTCTGTTAGTGCTGGATAGTATGGATGCTTTAATACAAGTTTATATGTATATTCATCAACTACCACGTTCTCTTTGATCTCGTTCACCATATCAAGCCAAGCATGACGCTCCTTATTATCTAAGACCGCATCCATATTTAACTTGACAGCCTCTGCATTGAAAGGTTCTCCATCCGTAAAAGTAACATCTTTTCTTAAATGAAAAGTATATTCTAATCCGTCTTCTGAAATCTCCCAATTCTCAGCTAACGCAGGTTTTACACCCTCGTCGGTATTTATAACAAGCGATTCAAACACCATGTTTTGGGCAGACATTTCTCCACTATATAAGTGAGGGTTTATGTCTCTTATGTCTTTTGTACTCGCATATACGATTTCATCACGTGTACCTTGTTCTTTTGCTGATCCACTACCTCCCTGACAGCCAGTTACGAAAATCATTAGTAAGCAGATAGATAAGATCATATTCCTTTGAATTTTTTTCACTTCGTGTGCTCCCTCTTCGCAGTTAATTTAATACCATATATCTGTGTATCATAGTTGCATGTCCATATGCAAGGTTTTCCATATCGGATCGTCCTCAGCTAACCTTTCTTCAAAGCCCTTCGACTTCCAAAATGGGATCGCACCCGGAAGAAACGGATGGGTATGCAAATAGAGTTTTTCATATGCAGCTTCTCTACAAAAACGTAAAGCTTGATTAAATAATATAGACCCTAATCCTAACCGCCTATATTGAGGATCAATATAGCACTTTACGATTTCTGCCGTTCTACTATGATGATAGAACTCCTGTAACTGATCAAATCTTCCATCATATTGATAAATCCCGATAGTTCCTACCACGGTTCCATCCTCAATAATAGCAGCGAAAATCGCTGAACTTTCCTGCCTGGTATAGTATTCATTAAAATGGAGCAGGTCTTGTGGAAGTTCATCCTGGGATAACATAGGAAAGATTTCTTTACGTATCTTCATCATAAACTCTATGACCTGACTACTCTCCTCTTCTTGAACCTTTCGTATTGTATGTAGCTGATGCATTTTATCTAACTCACTTCCCTTATCCTAAATATGTCTATTGATTAATATTATTTGTCATAAGGCTAAAATTCAAGTTTATAGAGTCATGAGTTGCCTTGGAAAACAAAAGTATATTGTTGTTAGTAGCCTACTCTGGCGCTGTGCTTGCAGACTATCACTATGAAAATTATAAGCTGATTGATGAAAAATTAATGACCTGGGGAATTACACTTCATAAAGGATTAGAATATGGTCTGTCTAATCAAATCATTGGGCTCATTGTATGTAATGGTATTGCAGTATTGTGTTTACGGAGTTTCTGATATGGTGGAAACGTCAAGCCTAATGGTACGATCGGAGGTCTGAAACATACCAAAGCGGTAAACATCATTAAAAGAATAAAAAATAATACCCCCTAGATTTAGAATCTAGGGGGTTACTGCTGTGTCAAGATTCCAATAAAGCTGAATCCGAAAGCTCCCCTGTAATGACTTGATCAAGGTTTCCTTCCTTGTTAATAATGACAGTAGAAGGTAAACCGCTGATACGATATCGTTTTGATAGAGTTCCGGTGGCATCTATAATTACTGGAAAATCAAAATGATGAAGAGTTAAGAACTCGTTTATAGTTCCTTTAGACTCTCCAACATTAATAAATAAGACTTCGATATGATCGTCTCTTGATTGATAGAAGTCATAAATGATCGGCATTTCTCTAACGCAAGGTTCACACCAAGAAGCCCAAAAGTTCATAATCACTTTTTTCCCTTGATAATCGGATAACTTTACTTCATGACCTTTCATATTTTTCACGTCAAAATTAGGAGCGGTCATTCCAACTTTAAACTTCCCCTCAAGGGAACGTGCTTTATTGATTTCCGCTGTTTCCATGACAGCCCAAAATATAGCAACAACTCCTAAAAAAATGATCATTATCGTAACAGAATTACGTACTCGATTACTGGGATATTTCAATTTACGACCTCATTTCATTCCAAGGCTATGATGAAATGCAGCGGAAAGTGAGCCATATTGTTCCCTGAAATGAGATACAGGACCCTCTCCTACATGTTTTCCTTTGTTTAAAAAAATGACTCGATCCGCTATTTCTTCTGCTATATCAAGTTGGTGAGTTGAGAAGATGACTGTCTGTCCGTCTTTTTTCATCTCTAACAATATCTGAGCAAACTCCTTCATCCAATAAGGATCTAACCCATTTGTAGGTTCATCCATAATTAATAGTTCAGGTTTTCCTAAAATCGCTTGAGCAAATAAAATACGTTGACGCATCCCTTTAGAAAACGTATTTACTTTTTTATTCTTTTTCTCTTCCAAACCAACCAGGGCTAGAACCTCATTAATTCGATTGTTCGGCACTCGTCGCAAGGATGCCCAAAATGACAGGTTCTCATATGCCGTAAGTCCCTGTTGAAATTGATAATCATCAGGCATGTATCCTAACTGCCTAGCATACTCCATTTCATTCATTTTCTTATTTATATGGTTTACAGTAACTTCTCCGGAAGTCGGCTGGGAAACCCCAGTGATTAATCGCAAAACAGTACTCTTACCTGCTCCATTACCGCCACAAAGCGCAAGAACATGGCCTGATGAAAGAGTAAAAGAGAGATTTTCTACAATACACTGTTTTTTTATATACTTAGTTAACTGAGATACTTTCAATAATTCATCCATGGGATCTACCTCTTTCCCAAATCCAGTATACTATCGCAATAGAAAAGGTGATCCAAATCAAGACAATGGAAACGAATATCCCTGTCCCGCTTGGTTGCTGAATCCACTGAACCCAATTGTAATACTCGGGTCCTAACACTGCTCCGCCTCCCAGCTTAATGACCACAAATAACCGGATGAGTTCGGCCGGATTTAGTATGGTCAACGTTATAAGAACAGGTTTTACCCACAAATATGGTAGCAACCCTAAAAAGGCAATAAGCAAAGTCTGCCAACCGATAACAGTAAAAAACCATATTGAAACAGAAATCGTGAGTGCCTGCCAGCGATTTTTAGATAATGATCCTACTATTAACGCTAGAGATAAGAAAAGCAGAATTAAACCCGCAGAAAAAATAATAAAAAGAAAGAACGTTTTGAAAGCTATACTATTGTCAGTCAAACCACTAATGACACCCATCAATCCATACCCAAATGCGACGATGGTTAGTAATACCGCTGAGATACCGACATACTTTCCTAAGATAAAGGAAAGGGTACTTATCGGATATGTTGAAAGTAGTTTCCAGCTCCCGTCTTCTTTTTCCCCTGTTAACGAAAATGAACCTATAAAAAGCGTCATGAGAGGTAAAAGATATAAGACAAGGGTTAACATAGAACCGGTGACCCCCGAATAGCCTTCTACGATGTTCTGAGAATGAATCAACATTAAACTTAAACTAAAAATAGTGAAGAGAGTAAGAAATGAGTAGGACCAAGGGTTACGGAATCCCATTTTTATCTCTCTTCTTGCTATTTGAACCATGTTTCTCATGACCACTGCTCCTGTTCTTTCATTCGTTGTGATCTGAGTCCTCGTTCATATCATGATTTTGCACGGAGTCATCTGTCATCTCGTGACTGTGTCCTTCATCTGACATATCCATATTCATCATCTCTTCATTCTGAAGCCACTCATGATTTGCTAAATCTGCTGCGGTCAGAATTGTTCCAATGCCTTGTTCCTCAATAAAAGTATCTGCTGATTTCTTATCCTTAAAGCTAACAATCCCATAAGCCATCGGTGTGCGGATCGACTTTTCATAGACATAAAAGGCTTTATCGAATTCAATCCATTCTTTGTCGTTATAATCTCGCACATAATCCATTCCGATATTCTCAGTGCCGTTTTGTTTTTTCCATTCATTCATACAACCAATATCATCAAATTTATAGTTTTTACCGTCTTTTGTCGTTAACTGAGTAGCAAAAGCGTCATCCTTAACCTGCATATTGCATATTACACAAATATCAACTTCTTCGTTAATTGCTACAGCCTCATACTTATTACTTCCACAAGCCGTTAAAATAATTATAATGATTGTTATTAGACCCATTTTCCAGTTTTTCATGAACGTCTTACCCCCAAATATAAAATAGTATAAATAGCACTGACGAACAGCAATATACCTGTAATGAAAACAAATCCACTTTTTGCGTTAGATTCACTAGTTTTGATGAAAGCTTGATTATTAATGTGCATTGAAGGTGACTCATCCCTTGACCATGTATTTTTGTCCTGTGTAAACATGTCACTTAGAAAGGACAAACCAGGGGATTGAAAAAACAATTGGTAGGATGAATTACGTTGCACTAAATTTTGATAAAAAGGATTGATATGATACGAGACGTCACTATGCCCATCCCCTTCTACGTCAATACCTTGAAAAGAATCCCAGTAATTGTACTGCATTTTGTTATTCATACTTTCCATTGCAACTGCTTCAATAACGTTTGATATGAAATCATTAAATTCAATCACATTGTCTTTACTACTAAGTGATTGAATACCTACGAAATTTTTGTTAACCGCATTTTTGTTTATTTGGTTATTAGATGAATTTTGAATGTAGATTCCAACTCTATTTCCTTCTAATGTATTGTTCTCAATCAACGAGTCTTGTACATCAAACAATAACATGCCTTGGGCATTCACGTTCCCATCCTGTTTTCGAAAGGTATTCCCTGATATGGTAGAGTTTTTAACCCCCATCACCATAGCACCTGTGACATTGTTTTCCCCCACATTGTTTAAGACAGAAGAACGATTAACGTACATGCAGTGAATTGCATATCGTACTTTCCCAATCTGATTAGATTCAACATTGGCATATTGGCTATTCTCGATGTAAATAGCATCCATTACATAAGAAATCTGATTATTCTGAATCTCATTATGATTGGATTGGTAGAGATCAATTCCGTTACCTTTATTTACGTTTTCTAGCGACTCCACTTGAGCTCCTCTAATGATATTATTCTGAATGAGATTATAATGAGCATCGCGAAGCATGATGCCATACCCTTCTGTGTGAATGGTTAAGCCCTTTAAGATAACGTAGTCTGCTTTTACAAGAACTCCAGCTTCCCTACCCTGATATGTATGGCTGATCGATAAGTTTTTTAATGCAGCATTATTTGCGGAAATCTCTATAGCAGGTTTGTTTTTTGTATTGATGACATTTACTTTTCCTTTCCCTACAATGGTAATTTTTTTGTCTACAATGATAGGGCCAGCATAATCTCCTTCAGGGAGAAAGAGAACAGAGCCTTCACTCGCCTCATCAATAAGGGGCTGCAGTGGAGTAGCGGAGTTCTGGTCAGCAGAACTAGAAGCAGCAGCAATGGATGGATCAAGGTCATAAATTGTAATGCACAAAATAATCAGAATGAGCGTACCAAGAAGAAAAGCTTTACTCTGTTTAACATTTATTAATTGTAAGCACTCCTTTTTCATAAATCTGTATACACCCAGCTCATGACTCCTCCTGAATTTATTACAAAGTGATCAGGTATGGTGCCAACCATACTATTATTCATTTCATTCCTCCCCCTTCAATTTATGACAAGCTAAATTCACAATTCATAGTTTACAGAAAAGGGGTGGTTTACCATATAGCTCACTATGGCTATTCAATCAACCTAATTGTGACAAAATTCAAAGTAATTGTCTGACTTGGGAAGTTGGAATAAAAGAAATTTAGAACGCTTTCCCTTTTTTAGCGTAGAGCAATAGTAAAGGCATCTCGTAAGTTCAATTTGAACTTACGAGATGCCGCCTTGAATATTTCATAAGAATTGAATATCTTCCATTACTACATTGATCCTAAAGCCAATCGCTGCTGAATTCCCGTGAGAATTAGCCCTACTGATACACTAAGAAAAATAAAGAGAAGCTGGCTATACTATTCGCCAGCTTCTCTTTATTAAAAGATTATTTAGACACCCATTTGTCCTCATAATGATGTGAATAGTTAAGAAGAGATTGTAACAGATCATCTATCGTCGTCTCATGGATGATTAAATCGGAGTAGGCTTCCTTCATAAAGCCTTCTGTGATGGTATGCTGTAACATCGTAACTAATGGATCGTAGAATGAGTTCACATTCAAAAGACTACAAGGTTTTTGATGATATCCAAGTTGTGCCCATGTAAATACTTCAAACCATTCTTCTAGTGTCCCGGCACCACCGGGTAATGCTATAAAAGCGTCTGCTAAATCGGCCATCTTCGCTTTACGCTCATGCATAGTCGTAACAACGTGGATCTCGGTTAAGCCCGTATGTGCGATTTCAACATTTTTAAGTTTCTCTGGTATTACACCAATTACTTTCCCTCCCGCATGAAGACATGAATCTGCAACTGCCCCCATACATCCTACCTTCGATCCACCATATACCAAAGTAATCCCTTCATTAGCCAAACGTTCCCCTAGAAGTCTTGCTGTCTCCATGTAGACAGGATCATGACCGGTACTCGAACCACAAAATACGGCGATACTTTGAATTTTCACAATACATTGCCTCCTTATGTAATTTACTCTTCCGCATATCGTTTAGATAGCTTCTCTTTATGAGCATATAAAATATCTTTAAAATTAATTTCATATTTGTTGGCGATTATGATTAAATTACCTAGGACATCCCCAAGTTCTTCCGTCAGCTCATTTTTTCTATCTTCATATGAAACTTCGTTTTCATCTGGACGATCTCTTCCAATCTCAAGGGCTCGGATCGCTCTTGCCACTTCTCCGGTTTCTTCAGACAAAAATCCAATTCGAATAAAAATGTTCAAATCGGACCAACCACGGTTGTGATAATATTCTTTAATCCATTTTTGAAACTCTTCGATTTCCATCTCACCATCCCTTTCTATATATAGTGCATAAAAAAACAACACAACTATATATAGTATGC
>NZ_JAGXCY010000063.1 GCF_018310695.1 Paenibacillus sp. Marseille-Q4541
CAAGCTCGAAACATACCAAGTGAAGATTGAAGTCGTTAAGACGGCCATCGATGCGATCCTGGACAGCGAAGCAAGAAACATTATCAGACACCGGTATCTTAAGTCAGAAAGACGCAAAAATACAGTTGCACAGTTCAGATCAATTATGAGTGAAAGTACAATAGATCGAAGAATTGAGAAAGGTTTGTTATCTGTAGCGAATACCCTTAAGGACTGCGGTATTATCTAGTCAAAAATCTGACGGTAAATTGACTGTTTTATGACAGAAAGCTGACGAAATTATGAAGGTTAGTACAAATTATAGTAGGGACATAGAGCTTAATCGCTCGGGTGTCCCTGCTACCCCTTATCGTCGCAGGACTCGGTTACATTGTGGGCTTCGTGCCTAGGCGTATATCGCCGGTGATGTAGCAAGCGGGGAATGCAGATAAGATCACTGCAATTTTATTATGGCCTTCATGGTATAGGCAGGTTCGAATCCTGTCAAGGTCAATACTTTCCGAGATAGCACCGGACGTACCAGCGAGCGAGTAAAAAACACATGATATTCTGATTATGCTTATCTGGTCGGCTTTCAGGATTAAGGGATCGGAATAATGATAAAGAGGTGGTCGGCAAGTGGCCAAACGAGCCTTCGGCCGCCTCTTTTAGATTCAACCCACTTATCACGTTTAGGTTTAGAAAAAAATAGGCTTACCATCGATTGTCCATCAGTAGGTGGGGTAATTATTTGTAAACACTTCCTTCTTTATCGTGATCGAGACGGCCTTTTTTCATTAAATCGGATTTCATACCATGGTATTAGCGAAAGGTCCGACGATGGTAAATATTTGTTGATTGCTGCCGAATAATGATATACCCTTTGAATTAGGTAAATTTTCCTATCATCTAATTCAGGGGGAATAAGATTTTGGCCACAAAAATATGTAACTTTGATTTTTATACAGTATCTACTAGTGATAAGTCAGAAATTGCTAAGGCATTTGCTAGTGAAGCTGCCATACGAAAAACAGGTGGTGTCAATAACGTTCCTGTTTTTGACTTTTACGCTCGCGTTAGACAGGTGAAGCATGAAAATAAGCTTTGGGTAGGATACGTTGAGAAAATAAATACTCTTGATGAAGCGCATATAGGGGATTTAGGCGGAAAAAGGGAAACCTTAGCCTCAAATGATGATCAGGGACCGATATTCGATACGGTCTTTTTATATAATCCTATTAACAATGTCTTGGTTCTGCATAGGACTAGATCGGGAATGGGTACCACTGCGTTTGCGAAATATCTGGGTAAATTAGTAGGAGATGATGATCTTGAACTAGAATTAGTTATTGACCCCGATGCATTGAAGAGATTAGGAAAGATCAATATGGTTAAGAGTATCGATTATAAAATTTCCAAACCTTCGAACTTTAAATTTCTGAATAATAAAAACGGCTCATTTAACGCTGACTTAGCCTTGGCAAAACTATTCCAAGGAGAAAATATAAAAGTAACTGTAGGCGGACCGGACTTGAAAAAGGAAAACGTTTTGGAAAAGGTTAAGCACCTATTGAAATTCCAAGATAGTATTTCGAAGTTAGAAGTTAAGGGCGAAGCTAATGGAGAACCAGATACCATTGATCTCATCCAGAATAGAATTGTCCATACTAAGAGGTATTCAGTGTCAAAAAATAAAAAAGTAACTGAAGTAATGTTGATGGATGAGATAGTTGTTGGCTACAACAAGAATAAAATAAACCTGGACCGTCTATATATCAATAATAAAATTGATAAGGACTGATTATATGTTAGAAAAGTTATACCCCTTAATTTTATCCTTGTTAGGACCTTTTGTAGTGATCTATTTTAAGTTAATACCAAGTGATATTGCAAACTTTAAGGATATTCTGAACAGTACTATAAGTATTGGTTCTATCGCTGTGGGTTTTTTAGCCGCTGCTGTTACCCTGTTGCCTTCACTAGGTTCGAATAAGCTTGTTAAGGTACTTAAACAGATGGGAGCTTACACCAAACTAATTAAATATTTAATAAGTGCAATCGTGGCTTTGTTCCTTACTTCTCTTCTTTCAGTACTTGGATTGTTTTTGGTTCAAGATTCAATGGGTATAATCAATAGAATATTTTTAGGGGTGTGGATATACGCTTTTATCTTTTCCATTTTAAGTTCTTTTAGAGTAATAAGAAATTTCACTAAGTTTTTGGTGCTCTCATCTAATGAAGATGATTGAATACTAAAAATTCAAAGCACCCTTCGGGGTGTTTTTCTTTTTGCCAAAGGCCATCGAGACGACAGAAATACTTAGCGTAGCGGCGGCCGTATAACATATTCCCTTAACTCAATGGCAGGAGTATCGGAAGGAAGTCCTTGGTTCGATTCCAAGAGGGAAAGATAAAATTTTCTTGATAACCTTTATAATACTCCATTCCTGCATGTGTTGCCTCCTCACAATGAGCCGTGATCTCAGCGGTTAAGGGATGGATCGAGAGCGCTCCGGCAGCGTCAATAATGCCGGTAATAAAAGGATTCCCTCGACTTTTGTCGTAATAACTAGGCAATAGGCAAAGGGGGATGAGATATGTCAATCAGCTTCAAATATCATCATAGCGTAATTGTTGAGAGTTTACTGAAGGAGTTTAACGAAAGATTTTTAAAGAATGTTGAGAAACAAATAACGATATATGAACAGATGGGAGTAGTTTCTAACATTAGAGAACTGCTGCCGGAACCGTTTAAGAGCAAGTCGAAATCTCACGTACAGTTATTTTATTACCCACCCAAAAAAACAGTGTTTTATGTTATAAGTAAATCTGATGTTGATCAGGTTGTTGTTAAATTTACCGATAAAGATATTTTTTCGAAAATGAAATTGATTGAGTTCAAATCAGGGGTACCAAGTGTTCCAGTAACCTTTGTGAATACTAGTATTCGTACAGATGAAATTTACGTAAACTTTGATTATTCTCTATACATGTCATATGAGCACTTTATAGATATTTTCGATAGTGTAGATCAATACAGTATTGATTTCGTAAACTCATATGTATACTCAGACCGTCAAATAAATGTAGATAGAAATTATTCGAATCAATTTTTGCTCGTGGATTACCTTACGCAAGTTAAAAACGAGATGAAGACTTTGGTATTTAATCCAAGCACCCCTGAACTAGATATCGACAATTTTTTTGAACGGCATCCAGTTGTTTTAGAAAAAACATTAAACCTAATAAAACCCATACATCAATCAATATTAAAAAACATAAACAATTGCAACCCTGTAGATTATAAGCCTGATTTAATTGCATATGATCAATTGAGACACCAATGGAAGATCGTTGATTATAAACGTGCTAAAAGAAGTATTCTGAAGAATGTTGGTCAAGTAAGGAGTGGTTTCAAGGCAGAGGTAAATGATCTTCATAATCAATTAAGAGATTATGTGGAGTATTTTGATGATAGATCTCAAAGAGAATATTTCAAAGCTCAATATGGTGAACTCATTGAATATCCTGCATCGTTAGGAATTATCGGGCATATTCAAGATAATGAAAAAAGTACTTTTCATCGAACAATGAGGGGTTATTCAAATGGCTTTGATATTATTCCATACAATTTTATTTACGATAGATTTTGCAAATTTATATTTCAAGTTGAAAATGTTCAATGAGCATTTAATTGATAGTTGTAGTTAGAATAGATGGGGGGCCAATGATGGGCGATTTTCAGTTTATAAATCACGAGCAAAGAGAAACACTTGGAAAAGCAATAATACTAATTAGCTCAGTGTACAAGGATATTAATCCTGATTATGAAGAATATCCTAGTCTTAGCACCTCTATCTATCAATTACAAAGGGCTATAAAAATGCATTTAGAAAATAATGATTTTGTGTAGCATCTAATACGGTACGCATCCAGTCTATCAGGCTTGGGTGTTTTTTTTAATTTTATTAAGGTTGTGATCGAATTGACATATAAACCAAGACGTCCTTGTGGTCATCCTGGATGTAGAGAACTCACAACTATGGGAGCCAGATGTGATAAGCATAGAGTAGCAGAACGAAAGAAGTATGATGAAGAAAGAGGTTCCGCAGCACAAAGGGGATATGGTAGTAAGTGGAGAGCATCCAGGCTAGAGCATTTAGGAAGGCACCCCCTGTGTGTGAGATGTTTAGATAAAGGGATTCCTATTGCTGCTACTGTAGTAGACCATATAATCCCGCACAGAGGCAATCAAAAGCTGTTCTGGAATAGGAAGAATTGGCAGTCGCTTTGCAAAACGTGTCACGATACCAAGACTGTACAAGAAGATGGAGGGTTTGGTAATGGAAGAACGAATCAAAGTGGAAGTTGATGTGGATACATGTCAATTGGATAGTGCGATTGAAAAGGCAGAATATTTAGTTGAACTACTTGAGAAGTCTGAATCCTTAATGGAGAAGCTGGAGACAAGAGAAAAATGACCCGGGGGGTGGTCGAAAATGTTTTTAAAGAAACGTTTTGTAGACCGCCGTCCCAGTTAACTTAAAAAAAATTCCCCACGGGAAATTTCCAGAATAGGAGGTCCTGAAAATGGCTGGTCAGAGGCAACCGATCAATTTGTTGCTCATAAAGGGTAATAAGAACTTAACAAAAAAGGAAATCGAGGAACGAAAAAAACAAGAGATTAAGGCGCCCGCTGACAAAGTCCGGGCGCCTTCTTATTTATCAAAGGAACATAAAAAAGAGTTCAATAAAATAGCAGCAGAGCTACAGAAAATTGAGATCATATCGAACTTGGATGTTGATGCTCTAGCGAGATACATAATCTCCAGAGCACTTTATCTTAAGATAACTGATCAACTCTTATACCGTGATCCAATTCGTATTTATGACGTCAACGAGTCAGATCAAATAGATGGAGAACTCATTCCTAATACAACCACACTTGAGATGGCGAGTGAGGTTTTTTCTGATTTACTGAATACGCAAGATAAATTATTTAAGCAATGCCGTCAAGCAGCGTCTGATCTGGGTCTTACAATTGCTTCACGCTGTCGGTTAGTTGTTCCTAAAGCACCTGCCAAGGGAGAACCTTCACCTTTTGATCAAAGGTTTGGTGACGTATGACGACGCTAGGGTTAAAACAGTGGATGATTCATTATTGCCATGATGCCTTGAATGGAATATTCCCAGCTTGCATTAAACATAAGCAGGCATGTGAACGATTTTTAAGGGATATTGATAGGTCCGGTTCTTCTGGCTTCCCTTATATTTTTGACGAAGATAAAGCCATGCGATTTTTTGAATGGTTGAGCTTATTCCGTCATACAAAGGGAGTTCTTAAGGGAGAGCGTATTGAACCTCATGATATTCAGGTGTTTGTCTTTGGGAATATCTATGGTTGGGTTGACCCAATCACTGGTTATCGGAGATTCAGGAAAGCTTATTGGCAGGTTGGCCGTAAGAATGCAAAGTCTCAAAGTCTCGCAGGTGTAGCATCGTATGAAGCGATGGCATTTGGTGAGGGCATGAGTGAGGTGTACATAGGGGCAACTAAGACAGAACAGGCCAAAATTGTTTACAAAGAAACAAAGGCTATGTTAGACCAGTGTCCTGAACTCAAGGGTAAATGGAAAGAGGCTTATGGGAGAATCACACATTTAAAAACGGAATCCGTAATCAGGCCACTCTCCAAGGATGATGGTAAAACGGGTGACGGTTTAAATCCGCAAGCAGCTATTATTGATGAATATCATGCTCATGAAACGACTGAGATTTATGATGTACTGGATTCAGGGATGGTAGCACGTCCGCAGCCGCTTCTTATGACGATTACGACAGCAGGTGATATAAACGGTCCATGTTATCGGGTTGAGTATGATTATGTAACTAGACTACTGGATCCTGCGGACCAGGCAGAGAATGAACAGTACTTTGCAATGGTGAATGAGCTAGACAAAGATGATGAGGGAAATCTGATTGATGACATCCGGGATGAAGATTCCTGGATAAAAGCAAACCCGATCGCGGCCTCTTATCCAGCGGGGCTAAATAATATTCGGGCTAGGTTGCAAGAAGCTTTAGAAAAACCTGAAGCTATGGATGATTTTTTGACCAAGAATATGAATGTTTGGATGGCTACCGGCGAGAAAAAATACATTCGTGCAGACCGTTGGAAGAGTTGTACGGCTGATAAAAACAAACCGTTCCCCGATCTGCGCAGCCAGATTGGGTTCCTTGGCGTTGACTTATCATCGAAGATTGACTTAACGAGTATCGGTTTTGTCTTTCCTCTTGAGGATGGAAACTACGCGGTCAAAGGTCACTCGTTTATGCCGGAAGAAACTCTTGCGCAGAAAGAGAAGACAGACAAGGTTCCATATAGTAAGTGGGTCAGGGAGGGATGGATAACAACTACTCCTGGATCAGTAGTTGATTACAACTTCATCAAGGTCCATGTAATGAAGCAGATTGAGGAAAATGGATGGAGCATTCAGGAAAACTGTTTTGACCCTTATAATGCGACCCAGTTTGCACAGGACATGGAGACTGAAGGATTTATTCCAGTTGAAATACGTCAGGGTATCAAAACATTAGGAGAGCCGACAAAAACCTTTAGGGATAAGGCGCTAGAGAAGAAGATCATTCATGACGGCAATCCAGTCATTGCTTGGGCGATTGGCAATGCGATTACCCGTCAAGATGCAAACCTTAATATTATGCTGGATAAAGCGAAATCTCGCCAACGGATTGACCCTGTGGCAGCCATTATTAATGCTTTTGTACGAGCTATGTTTGGAGAGGATAAAGGACCACCTGACGTTTCTGAATTTAGTTCAGGCGATTTCTTAGCGAAACTCTGGAAAAGGTAGGGAGGGGGTGAATATGTGAAGTTAAGAGACATACCCCAGAGGTTACGAAAGGGGTTCTCCAAGAGGTCATCGATGGGCGTTGAAGTTAATCTCCAGGATCGACGTCTACTTGAGATGCTTGGATTAGATGTAAAACCTGGTGAGATCAATGTAAAGGACTGGAACGCCTTAAAGGTGGACACGGTTTACGCTTGTGTGAAAATCCTCTCCGATTCTTTATCAAAGTTGCCAATGAAGATCTATCGTGAAGATGAAGATGGAATAAGCCAAACCGCACAGCATAGCTTAGCGCGGTTATTAAAGCTGCGCCCTAATCCATTTATGTCAGCTGCGGACTTTTGGAAGACGATGGAGGCGCACCGATCCTTTGGGAATGCTTATGCGAACATTGAATTCGACCGGAAAACTGGAGAAGTAGTAGCAATTTGGCCCATAGATTCAAAAAAAGTGACTGTATGGATTGATGACGCAGGCTTGTTGGGTTCAAAAGTGCCTATTATGAGTAACAAAACGAGAATGTGGTATGAGGTCGATACGGGCACTGGAAAACGCAAATTATTGCCTGATGAGGTGCTTCATTTTAAGGGAAGCGTTACGATTGACGGTCTTGTCGGTGTTAATACGCTGGATTACCTTCGATGCTCGGTAGAAAATGCATCTGCAGCTACTCAATTTATTAACAACTTCTACAAACAAGGGCTTCAGGTAAAGGGATTAATACAATACACAGGCAGTTTAGATGAACCTGCGAAGAAAGTATTCTTAGACAACTTTGAAAGTATGGCTTCTGGGCTTGAAAATAGCCATAGAACAGCACTTTTACCATTAGGATATACCTTTACACCAATGTCTTTAAGTATGGCAGATGCACAGTTTCTCCAAAACACGGAGCTTACGATCCGGCAGATCGCTAATGCCTTTGGTGTGAAAATGCATCAGCTGAATGATCTATCAAAAGCCACATATGCAAATGTAGAACAGCAACAATTAGCGTACTATACGGAAAGTCAGCAGCCTATTTTAACGACATATGAGCAGGAATGTACTTATAAGCTTTTTATGGATCGTGAACTCGATATAGGGTTCTATACAAAGTTTAATATAGATGCACTGCTTCGAGCTGACCTCAAGACCCGTTATGAGGCATATAGAACCGGGATTCAGGGTGGTTTTTTAGCTCCTAATGAGGCAAGAAGACGCGAGGATATGGCGCCTTTACCTGGTGGAGACCGACTATATGCAAACGGTAATTTTATTCCACTAGAACTAGCAGGACAACAATATATGAAGGGGGGTGATGAGGCTGGACCAAAAAAAAACGATGAGTCCGACCAGGGAGACGAGAGCAATTCCAACACTAATGGAGATCCGGGAGACGGAAGTGGTGGAGGGGCAAGCGAGTAAGCGGACCATTACCGGAGCAATCAAGTATGATACAGACAGCCAAGAGATGCGGGATTATTATGGAGATACCTTTGTGGAGCAAATATCAGCAGGAGCATTCCAAGAAAGTCTTGAATCTCGTGGTGTAGTTGGTCTATGGTCCCATGATACCTCTCAAGTTCTTGGAAATACACGGAGTGGAACACTGCGAGTATTTAGTGATGACAAGGAATTACGATTTGAATTGGATCTACCAAATACAACAATAGGAAACGACGTGTATGAGACGATCAAGCGCGGAGATGTTGATGGAGTCTCCTTTGGAATGCGAGTTACCAAGGATAAATGGAGCTCAGAGAACCGTGAAAATGGTGGGAAGCTCTATAAACGTTCAATTCTTAATGCGGAGTTGTTTGAAATATCACCTGTGGCATTTCCAGCTTATCCGTCGAATGAAGTTTCGGCACGTTCGCTTGATGATTTCAAGTCAGAAGAGAAACGGGCAGCATCCCAATATAGAAAACAAAAAATGCTACTTGAACTAGACCTGTAAAGGTCTTTTTTTATTACAAATAAATATATGAGGTGAAGAATAAGTGAGAAGAGAACTGCGTGAATTATTGGACAAGATTAATTCAAGAAGTACAGAAGCTCGTTCATTGTTAAGTCAGGACAAACTCGATGAAGCTGAAGCAATTACTAACGAAGTGCGATCATTAAAAAAGAGGTTTGATCTTGAAGTGCAGCTGGATGATGAAGAAAGATCCGGTTTAGGAGCAGGCGGGGCTGAACAAGCTGGGAATCATGCAAACTCTCTCGAGAGCCGTGAGGATGTTGAATTGGAGTCCGAATACCGAGGTATTTTCCTTCGGGGGCTGCGCCGACAATCTATTTCGGAAGATATGCGTAGTGTTATTAAGGAATATGAGCGCCGTACAGTACAGAATGAAGGTCAAACAAACCCAGCTATCCCGGATGGAGATTTATCTATTTTGGTTCCGAAGGATGTACAAACCGGTATTCATAAGGTTATTCGCAGTCTAGATGATCTTTCTCAATACGTTACTGTTGAAAATGTATCAGCTCTAAGCGGATCGCGGGTTCTCGAAAGCTATTCAACGATGACTCCATTCGCTGTTATGGCTGAATATGCTCCAGTACCTGAAATTGATGGGCCTAAATTCCGACCAATTGATTATAAGCTACAAGATCGTGGTGGGTTTCTGCCGATTACAAATAACTTGTTACAAGATACTGATCAGAATTTGCTTTCCTATATTACAAGCTGGTTAGGGCGAAAGAAAGTCGTAACTGATAACACTCTTATCACGAGCCTTATGGCCACATGGACTAAGACCGCACTTGCTAACGTGGATGCAATTAAAAAGACGCTTAATGTTACGTTGGACCCAGCAATCAGTCAGAGTTCTGCCATTTATACAAACCAAGATGGTTATAACTGGATGGACGAGCAAAAAGATTCGAATGGAAGATATCTTTTGACTGATGATATCTCTCAGCCTGGTCGTAAGTTGTTTCGGGGCCGTCCAGTTGTTGTTATTGCTAACCGTTATCTCCCGAGCGAAGGAAGTGCCACGATCAAAGCGCCGATGTTTATCGGTGATCTGAAGCAAGCAATCATATTATTTAACAGACAATTCTTTGAACTTGATTCCACTACTGAGGGCGGGGATGCGTGGAGAAGACGTACAACTGAACTACGCGCTGTCATCCGAAATGATATCCAAAAGTGGGACAATGAATCTCTGATTTATGGACAAATCACTCTTACCTAGTGGGGGTTAGGGGATGTTGACAACACTGAGTAAGGCAAAACTAATGATGGGAATAGAGGCAGAAGATAATTCACAGGATGATGAACTCCTGCCCTTAATTATTGTAGCCTCAACGATGATTGAAGAATTTTGCCGAAGAGTATTTAAACTCCAGACACACATTAGCAAGGTTACTGGGCTGCCGGGAAAATACATCCGGCTTCCGCAGTATCCTGTACATGTCATAACAAGTATTTCAGGACCTTATGGTGAGTTGACCGGGGTTGAATCACTCGATTCAGGCATCTTATATCGGGAACGTGGATGGCCTTGTGAGATCCGTTCTATCACCGTAACTTATCAGGCAGGTTACGTCCTACCAGGAGATGCAACTGACAATAATCCATCCACACTGCCGGAGACATTGGAATACGCCTGTATTTTGATGATCAAGCACCTGCAGCGCGAGCCTGGTGTTCAATCAGAGCGGGTAGGAGATATCTCTGTTTCGTATTCAATTGCTGAAAGTGATATGCCTTCTGCAGTAAAGGCCCTTATTGCTCCACACATAAGACCAGAGATGTGAGGTGATGAAATGGCGAGAAGAAGTAGAGCAAGTAAGGCGAATGTTCAGATTACCGGCTTAGAAGATCTTAATGAACTTGAGAGACGATTGAAGCCGCTAACTGAAAAAGTGGTTCGTGTAGGGATGCAAGGTGACGCAGAACTTGCGATGATTGCAGGGGTACACGAATACGGTTCTGAAAAGATGAATATACCTGCAAGGCCATTTATCTCGACAGGTAAAAAGAAATCACGTTCTGCTATAAATAAAGAAGTTAAATCAGGGGTTACAAAGATTGCTTTTGGCCGCATGAGAGCAGAAATGCTCTTTAGAAACATAGGTAAAATTGGTTTTGTGAAGACTTATAAGAATTTCCAAAGGATAAAACAGCCCCTGTTATCTGCTCAATATGTCAAAGATAAAGAAGGCAATAAATTACTACAGCGAGATCAGGACTTACTCGAGTCTCTCACATGGGATATTGTTGCTAAGGGGAAAGAATAATGAGAACATTTCAATTCAAAAGCATACTTCGTAAATACGGACAAAGTTATACGTTGAAACGTAACGGAGAAGGGGATTACGATGCCGATGGAGTGTGGATCCCGGCGAATGCTAATCCCAAGAAATTAAAAGGAAGTATCCAGCCTATTAGTGCCAAACTTCGTGCTGCGGAGGGTGGGAATTATTCAGAGTCTGACCGTATGCTGTTTACAGTGTACAATCATACCGACGGGGATCTCATTAATCATGCAGGAACACAGTTTCGGGTCGTGGAATCGCCTGAACGCGAGTATAGTGATGTCAATCAATATGTACTCAGAAAGGTAGTTGCTAATGCTCCCGTATAGTGAGATTCGGTCAGTAATTGTACGCGGATTGAAATCCGCTATAGATATACCTCTTATCCAATTGAACGGTGGCGGGAAGTTGCCAGAAGGAAGTTTTATGACTTATAACTTTCCTGATGGATTTGGTGGCGAAGGAGAAGGGCAACCGATTTTTACGCAACAAGGAGATAAGCAGATTAGACAGGAGACGGTGACTTTCACTGTCTCTTTTTTGTCATATGCGGATACGGTTGACGACAGCTTAGTGAATGCGATGAAAGCGAGTGACTGGTTCAAAGGGACTGGATATCATGCACTGAAGACTTTGGATATCGTCGTTATTGATATCGGAGAAGTACAGAATCGTGATATTAATATTGGTGAAGAGTGGGAACGCCGTCATGGTTTTGAAATTGAACTGCGTGCTACAGATATTGTGGAATCTCCACTTGAATGGATTGAACAAATCGAAGTAACGAAAGGGTGAAATGAATGTCTTTGTCAGATGTAACAGTTTCTATATCCGTACTGTCACCCACACCAATCCTTGATGGATTTGGTAAGCCCCTCATTATTGGTTCGAGTGCAGCGGGTAAGGATTTTAAAAATTATTCAGATCTATTGTCTGTTAAAGCAGATTATGCGATTAGTACTGAAGAGTATAAGGCTGCCGCCGCTTTATTTGGTGCTAAAAATGCACCATCGGAAATAGCAATCGCTTCACGGAAGACAGGTGCTACACCGGTTACTCTTGCTGACTTCATGGATATCATGCTTCTCAAAGACTGGTACTTTGCGCTGACGACGAGCACGGTAGTAGAAGACATTATAGCGATTGGGGATAAGGTCGAAGCGAGTAAATCGCGTCAGTTCTTCTTTCGTACATCTAATAAAGCCGACCTAGCAATGATCAAAGCAAAGCAGTATAACCGAACCGAAGGGTTTTATCATATTGCTTCCGAAATCGCTAAATATCCAGAGGCTATTTGGATAGGGTTTGTAGGAAGCCTGCCGGTAGGAAGTGTGACTTGGAAAGGATGGACACTACCTGGTATTTTGCCTCTTGAGATTAATGCAACGGAGCTGAAAGCAATACACGATCTTGGAGCCAATACTTATGTTGCTAAAGCAGGAACAAATGTAACAAGTGAGGGGAAAGCCGTCAGTGGAGAGTACATTGATAACATTCACTCTCAGGATTATGTGGTATTCAGTATTCAATATGCAGTGCAGGATCTTTTTAATAAGGCACAACAGGCTAATCAAAAAATCAGCTATGATGACACGGGTATTATTCAGATGGAGAGCGCGGTTCGGACTGTGCTTCAGCGTGCTGCTAATAACGGCATGATTGCCCAGGATGACGATGGCCTTCCTCGTTTTTCTACAACGTTTCCTCCTAGAAGTTCGGTTGACCCTGCTTATATTCAGCAGAGGAAGTATTTAGATGGGAAATTTAATTTCGTTCTAGCTGGGGCTATTCATGATACAGAAATCAAAGGTGTTATTCAATTTTCATGATAAGGAGGGATGAAAAGTGGGAGCAAAAACGTATGATCCGAAGCAGGTAGTAGCAGTTGTAGGTGGTGTGTATTTAACTGGTTTTTCTGAAGATATGGTTACTGTGGTGAAAGATGAAGAAAACTGGACAACTACCGTAGGTGCTCAGGGAGATACAGTGCGAAGTAAAGTGCATAATCCACTTGGGACAATCACAGTTACTTTGCAATCGTCAAGCCCTCAAGTGGCTTATCTTAATTCTCTTGCGAACAGCGGAAAACTTGTCCCTGTATCCGTAGTTTATAACGGAGATCCTAAAGAAACGAATACAGCAACGGAAGCGTTTATCAAGAAACCTGCTGATCGGGAATATGGAGCTGAATCCGGAGACCGTGAGTATGAATTCCAATGTATGGATCTATCTATGACGTAAGATAAAAGAGAGGGGCAAACATCAATGCCATCATTTAAACAAAAGAATTTCGAAAGTAAAAAAGGTAATAAATATAAATTTCAGCATCCAGGTGTACGTATTGTTTCAAAGATTAATGACTCATCAAAGAACAAACACGGTGTAGTTATGGAAGAACGGTTAGCAGAAGAAATGTTGAAGCATGTTATTGTTGAACCAAAAATGAAAATTGATGATTTCGAAACTTATAAAGAGTATTCGGAAGTCATTAATGCTGCCTATGCATTTATTTCTGGTGAAGATGAGGATGGTGACAAGGGTGACGATCAGTAAGGTGGAAGCTGAGAAGCGCGCTCGTGAACGATGGTCATATTGGAGGTTAATCCTTTCCGATATTGGAATAACATATGCCGATCTTGAAAATATGGATGATGATGATATAGCTGAAGCTAATGCCGCTCTGGATATCCATCAGAAACAACTAAATAAAACAAAAGAGAAATAGGCGTCCCAATAGGGGCGCTTATTTTTATGGAAAGGAGGGAGAACTATGGCGGGCGG
>NZ_JAGXCY010000064.1 GCF_018310695.1 Paenibacillus sp. Marseille-Q4541
CTATGAATGATAGCAGAGTCAGCAAACTGACAGCAGAGCTTAAATAATATTTAAAACCAATTCTTTTCAAAAGATATAAGGATAAGATAGATATTAATATACACAAAATTATATAAATCATCTAATCCTCCTTAATTCAGATATTATTTAGCTTGGTAATCTTCTCTTAACCATGTTAAAGAAACAGGGTAGCTGTCGGTTTGTGAGTTAGTAATAGAATTATCGCCACTAACATCAGCAGAATAAATTTTGTCTGTGTTTGTCAGTGATTTTAAAGAAGAGGAATCTACTTTAGCTTGCAGAGCAGTATATCCTTTAAAATCTATAACAACATTTTCGCTCTTCATAGAGACTTCATTAAGTCCTTGACTAAAGGACGTAACTCTATCTCCGTTTTCGTCAATACCTCTTGCTTCTATATATTCTACATTCAGGTTACTAGTAGCTGCAAGCTCTTTCACTACAGAAAAATCAACAGGAGTATCAAAAGTAATAGTTACGGCGATATCTTCAATATTTTTCTCGCCTAAATCACTGGCAGTGTTTTTATTATTGTTCACATATTCTGTTATATTAGTCGAATCTATGGCTTTGTATTGTGAAATAGCGTCGAATGAGGTTTCACTCTCAGAAGTATTAATCACTGTATTCTCAACCTCTTGCGTATTGGATAGAGCTGTGGGCATTGAGCCTAAGTTGTCCCCATAAGTAAAGGTATGTTGAATTGCAGTGGATTGAGTGCAATTATTATAGTCAGTAAGTCCTTTCTCACTGATCCCCATTTGAGCCTGGATTTTACCACTATCTCCAGAACCACCATCCCTTAAATCATTCCATCTTGTTTCCATATAATAAGTTGTAGTTGTATTGATAGTTCCTAAAGCTGTAACCTCGGATTCATCATCTTGTCCAAAAAAATTATTATCTTCAATATCCAACTTAGGACTAGGTAAATTTGTTAGTATTTCATCAGCATCAATTTCAAGATTATTTGAATCTGGGACGGCAGTCTGATCTAGCGTAAAATAAGCTTTTGAATTGTCACAGGCAGTACCTGGATTATCTCCGCCATCATTATAGTCCAATATACTAGTACGGTTGGTAGCGTCAAATTTGAAACTGACCCATGTTGCTAGACGAGTAACTCCACTACTTGTAACTAGCGAAGGTACACCCGTACCAGATTTAGGGACATAAGAACCTTTAGAATAATCTGAATAGCTCCATCCAAAAGCAGTAGTACTAAAAGCAGTAAATGCTGTAACACTTGCTAAAAATACTTTTGTTCGTCTTTTCATTATTATCCTCCTTGAAAGTAAATATAGTAGATAACGCATTTACTAATTAGTAAATTTCGATATCACCTCCAAGAAAAAAATAACAGATATTATAATTTATGTAAATAACTAACAAAATACATAGTAAATTATTGTATATATCATAATTGCTAACAAGCCAACTTTAATCGGTGCGAGCTTAGGGCAATTCCCTCCTATAGATTTTCTCTCTAATTACTAGGTACTACCTACATCATTCTATCAGAAAGTACAGAACAAAAGTTCTTATGGATGGTATTAAATTTATTACTTTTTATCTTCCCGCTCTATGACTTGTCCATTCAGACACGCAATCGTTAAACAGGCTAAGAACGGCTTTCGGAGTAGTAACGAAAGCCGTTCTTTTTGCACCTGATTCATACTTGCGCTCGCCATGATCAAAGCATAACTTGCTCTTTTACACTCAAATTTCTCCGATCATTTGCCGCTCAATTTTCTTCATCTCATAAAAATAGCCTCTTTGGTCCATCAACTCCGAATAGGAACCCGTTTCCACTACTCTGCCTTGGTCCATGACCACAATCTGATCCATCTCTTCCAGTCCAGTAAGCCGATGACAAATTAAGAGAAGCGTATCTTCAGCCGCCTGTACAAAAAGATGCTGCAATACGCGTTGCTCTGTCACGTAATCCATCGAGGACGTTGGTTCGTCCAGAAGCCAAAACTGTCCTTTGTGTAGCATCGCACGAGCAAGAGCCAGCCGCTGCTTCTCCCCATCCGACATATTCTCCCCTTTTTCATACACCATATCAGTCAAAGATGTATTCGGCAGCTGTACTTTAGCCAGCATATCCAGCAATTGTTCGTCAGAATACTCTTCTCCATTCAGCAGGAGGTTATCCCGGATCGTTCCCTGGAAGAAATGACTATGCTGCAACACCACATTAGCGGATTGCCAAATGCTCCTCTCATCCAGTTCCTTCAATGAAGCATCGTTTAATCGTATTTCGCCAGCCGATGTTGTACGCAGCTTGAGCAGCAATTCAATAATTGTGGACTTTCCTGATCCGCTTGGTCCGACAATCGCCGTTTTGGAGCCAGGTAACATATGCAGGTTAATATCACTCAGCGCGGGTCTCCATTCCCCTTCATATTGAAACGTAACACCAGATAGCTCGATCGAAACGGGATGATCAACTGATAACGCGCTACCTTGTTGCGAAGACTGTACATCTGAGGTTTGTACCGTTTCGGTCAGTCGTTTAGCTGCGTGTTCGCTATCCTGCTTATACACGGGTAATGTAGCCATAACTGTCGCTTCTTCAAATACTGTAAGTGAAGCCATGACCAGCATGGCAAGAAACACGCCAGCAAGCTCTCCGTTCATAATTAAAATGGCGCCGAGCGCCAGTACGCCCCAGGAAACGAGAAAAGTAACAAAGGCGTGCATCGATTGCCCGAGAAGCAAGTGCCCGGCTGCTCTTTGTTGCTCAGTTGCTAATACAGCAGAAGTCTGCTGTAGCTGCTGCTCTCGTTGTGCCAATTGCCCGTATACTTTCAAATCCCGGAAACCATACAATACTTCAGTTACTTCCGTGGAAAGCAATGCCCGTTGCTGCCGAACCCGTCCATGTATTTTCCGCTGGCCTCGCAAAACTATTCCCGGCACAATCAATGCCGTTGCCAGCATGCCTAGTACAAACAAGCACGTAATCCAGAATGAAAAGACAGAAGTAAATAACATCGTAGCCAAAAAAACCATGACGACAATGATTGGAGGATAAGCGACGCGCAAAAAATAATTTTGCAAACTTTCCACATCTCCAACGATCCGGGCAAGCAGATCCCCACTTCGATTTCTGTTCAATATACCAGGCGCTAAAGGAATAAGCTTGGCAAAAAAGGATGTGCGCAAACGGCTAAGCATGGAGAACGTCGCCCGGTGAGAATACAAGCGTTCTCCGTAACGACTCGCCGCTCGAAGCAGACCAAGCAGCTTGACCAGTGAGGTGAGTATAATCAATGTATAAAGCGGTGGCGCAAAGACCGTTTGCGAAATGAGATACCCGCTCGCTGAAAAAAGGGCCACGCCGGCTATACCCGCGATAAATCCGCCCAAAATCGATAGTACGATATCTTTGCGCTCCTGAATCATCGCCTTTGACAGAATAGCTAGTTCATTCATGCTAACCCTCCTTTTCGTTGAGCATCAACCATCTCAGCATAATGTGGAAGTTGCTCTAAAAGCTCGTCATGCCGCCCCGAACCCAATAACACTCCATTGTCCATAAACAAAATTTTGTCTGCATGTTGAATCGTATATAACCGGTGAGCTACCGTAATCATCGTCGCCGTTTTTGCCAGTGTGGCAATGGAGCGTTGCAGTACCCACTCGGTGTGCAAATCCAGTCCCACTGTGGGTTCATCAAACAAAATGATGGCAGGTCGCTTCAAAAAAGCGCGTGCCAAAGCAAGCCTTTGTTTTTCTCCACCAGACAGTCCCCTGCCCCCTTCACCAACAAAGGTATCCAATCCCTGCTCCAAATGCGCTACAACCGCAACAAGTCCGGCTTCCTCCGCCGCCTGCTCAATTTCTGCTCTAGAGACGTTCCGACTAGCACCAATTGCAATATTTTCTGCAAATGTGCCTGCAAAAATATACGGATGTTGTGTTATGTAGCCGACATGTTCAAACCATGCAGACTCATCGTATTGCGAGAGTGGTTTTCCGTTCACCAGTACCTCTCCCGTCACTGGTTGCAATAAGCCGGAAAGGAGATGGAGCAAGGTCGTTTTTCCGGAGCCGCTTTTGCCAACAATGGCAATGTGTTCTCCTGACCCAATCGAGATTTGGCCTACCTCAAGCTCAAATGAATCAGGTGCATACTTAAACCGGACATTGTCCAGTTCAATGGATGGTGGCATTGGAGACACCTTTGTATGGACTCGTCCGAACCCTTCCGGCTCCACCATCCAATCGTTTCTTTCGTTTGAGTCCACTCCCTCTCCGCTCTCGGTTTGAGTGCTTTTGGCGTTCGATTCTGCAAGCATGGTTTCCACCTTACGTACCGCTCCCATGCTTGTACGACCGCTGTGGAAGGCCGTTCCCGTATTTTTCAGCAGGCTGTAAAACTCAGGAACAAGCAACAAAATGAAAAAGGCGGTATGGAACGTCATCGATTTGAAAACGAGCAACTGAATCGCAAGTTCCAGCGCAACAACGCCAATGCTTAGCATTACAATCGATTCCAGCATGAAGGTATTCGTGAACGCGATCTTCAAAATATCCATCGTGGCATCACGGTAACCTAGACTGCTGCGTTCAATTTCCTGCTGCTGGCGGTGAGCACGTCCAAATATTTTCAATGTAACCAGCCCTTGAAGAGAATCAAGAAACGTCCCAGAAAACTCGGCCAGTTGGGCATATTTTTCTTCTGATTTGTTCTTCGTTTTCAGCCCCACCAAAATCATAAACAACGGGATAAACGGAGCTGTAAACAGCATAATGAAACCTGAGTTGGGATGTTGGATAAACGTAACGATTAAAATCAAAATCGGGATCATAGCTGCTTCTAGCATACGCGGCATGTACTGACTGAAATAACTGTCAGCTTCATCCACAGCATCCAAAGCAATGCTGACCTTTCCTCCCGTCTGCCCACTAAGGGATGAAGACATGGAAGCATGGGTTAGGTTTTGTAGCACTGCTGCTCGCATATTCGTCTTTGCACGGGAAGCCATATGCAAGCCAATTTTCCCATTTCCATAAGATAACAGTGTGCGTACAGCCATAACAGCCAGCAGTATACTAAGCAGCATAACAACCGATGAAAAGGAAGCTCTCTCCACAAAAATCCGCTGGACTGCTTCAGCAAGTAATGCGGCCTGGCTAATAATAGCTACACCAAGCGCCAGAGAAAGGATAGAAAGGAGAATCATATTTTTCCTTTGTAAAGACATTTGCTGAGAGATCAGACTGGATTTCCTCTTCACAGAACTCTCCTCCTTTATATATGAATGCCTGCAAGGGAACCCCTCACAGACATTATGGAACAATCCGTTTTATTTTTTTCCTTTTACATAATCCGCATCAAACAGGAAAAGTTTGAAGACTAGAATAAGTGAAGGGATCAACAGGCACAGACCACCAATAAATACAATAACTAGAGCCAAGCCCATCGATGGTGATGTGGCGCTGCTCTGAATTGTGATGTATGGATCAAGAATATAAGGGTATTGCCCAATGCCGTAAGCGAAAAAGGCGCTAAAAAATTGCAGCATAATGCATATAAACGCTAATCCGTACCGGCGTCCGTTATATAACAGCCACATCGCAATCATGAAGAAAGCAACGGAAAGCGCTAGTAGCCACCATAGATTCATCATATTTTGAAAATGCCGCTCATTGTGTTGACCCAAATAAATAAATGCTGTCAAAGCAAAAATAATCGTCGGTGTGCTCCAGAACAAGGCATAATTGCGCATCAGCTTCAATGCAGATTTATCCTCTGCCCGAGAAGCATAAAATGTTAGAAATGAGGCGCTAATGAACAAAACTGAAACGATCGCTAGTCCAACGATGCTCCAAGATAAAGGATTTGTAAACAGTGCCCAGTAATCCAGAGAAACCGTCTCTCCCTGCTTTACGATAAAGCCGCCTTCAGACAGTGTTAGCGCCACTGATAACGAAGCCGGAATAAGCAATCCTGTGGCTCCGTATAAAAACAGATAAATGATACTATTTTTGGAACCGTAATTTTCAAAAGCATAGAATGAACCACGAATCGCAAGCAGGATAACTGCAATGCTCCCTGGAACAAGCAGTGCGGAGCCATAATAATAAGCCGTATCCGGAAAAAATCCGACGATGCCGATGTAGAAAAAGACAAAAAATACATTGGTAATCTCCCATACTGGTGATAAATAACGGGAGATCAGACGATTAATCAGGTGATCCTGCTTCGTCAAGCGTGCATAGAAGGCAAAGAAACCCGCCCCAAAATCAATGGAAGCTACAATTAAATAGCCGTACAAGAACAGCCAGAGTACCGAGATGCCAATCAATTCGTAACTCATTATGAAGCCTCCCCCTTTTCGGTAGATTGACTAGGTTTCTCTTTCATCCATTTCTCCATCTCGAGTTCAGCCGGATTATTGTTAAACAAGCGTCTTAACACAAGAACGCATACGGTGCCCAATACGATGTATAGGAGTAAGAACAGGAAAAATAAAATCCTCACATGCGGTGAAGAAGTAGCCGCTTCCTCTACACGCATATATCCTCGGATAATCCACGGCTGGCGCCCAATTTCTGCATAGAACCAGCCCATCTCAACCCCCAGAAAAGCAAGCGGTGCGCTCAGTGCAATGATACGAAGCAGCCACTTGTTAAGCTCATTACGCTTTTTCCAAAACACGAATAGGAAGTACAGGAGCGAAATTGCTAACAAAGCAAATCCGATTCCGGCCATTAAATCAAACAAGTAATGCACAAGAAGTGGCGGACGCTCATCGAGCGGGAATTCCTCCAAACCCGTTACTTCTGCATTGAAGTCTCCAAAGGCCAAGAAGCTGAGCAGTTTCGGTAAATGAAGGGCCCCTATAATTTCATGCTCTGCATTAAGCCATCCCATTAAAATCAAATCCGCGCCGCTTTCAGTCTCAAAATGCCATTCGGCCGCTGCAAGCTTCTCTGGCTGATGTTCGGCTAAAAACTTGGCGGATACATCTCCCGCAAATGTGTTCAGCATGCCGAACAGCAAAACTACCGCCATCATAAGATTCAAGGCTTTTTTGTGGTATGGGGACACGCCTTTTCTGAGCATTGTAAAGGCTGCTATTCCGGCTAACAAGGCTGCTCCTGTCAAATAGGCTGAGCTTAACACATGGAACACCTTGGAGAAGGTCGCCGTATTCAGCATTGCTTGCACGGGGTTCACGGCTGTGAATTGGCCCGCTTCCATCAGAAAGCCTCCAGGCTGGTTCATGAATCCGTTCACCGTCGTAATAAAAACAGCAGACATACCAGCCCCGACGACAATTGGAATTGTCAGCAGCCAATGAATATACGGATTTTTGAACCGCTCCCATGTATACAAATAAATGCCTAGGAAGATAGCTTCAAAAAAGAAGGCGAACACTTCCATAAATAACGGAAGTGCAATAACATTACCCGCCAGTTTCATAAAATTCGGCCATACTAGAGCCAGCTGTAAGGAAATCGCTGTCCCTGTTACGACACCAACTGCCACAGAAATGACAAAGCCTCGTGACCACCTCTTCGCCATAAGTATGTAATGAGGATCCTTCTTACGAATCCCGATAAACTCAGCAATAGCGATCATTAACGGTACACCGACACCAAGTGTCGCAAAAATAACGTGGAACCCCAGGGTCATCCCTGTAACCAACTTACTCCATAGAACCGTATCAATTGCCATTCTTTACTTCCTCCTTTCAAACTCTGATTCATTTTCGTAAGGTGCTAGGTCTAAAACCGCTAGTCGATAAACTACATTCAATATCAGGTTTGGCCAGACTCAAAGTTATCGGTACTTGTTCCGTCTATTAGACGTTCCTTATCTTCGTATGAGGAAAGAGAAAAAATTCACAAAGTAAGGTGTGAATGATCATTTCGTTTTGCTATCGCTTGTTACTGACTGAAGCGAGCGCTAATGAGCCTAATGGAGCCTGGTATATAATGTAATGTAATCAAAGTACTAGACGTACCTGATTATATCTGTTTCTTATTGCATTTCAATCACTGACATATCTTCGTCCCTAAACGTTCAAGAAAGGATCAACTCTTTCTGACAACTCGGTGAAATACATGAAAAGTACCCGATCGAGCTATTGATTTATTAAGGTTATATGTGGTAATGGAAGCTTCCCCATTTCAATTGATGTGAGGTGAATGTTATGAACGGGTCATTAGTGCGCTTACGGTTTCCGGTTTCCCATGGTTTTGATTATTTATGATAAGCAGAATGTGGCACCGCAATGACTATGATCACAATCACTACGTAATGATTCCTCTAACTTGTTCCTTTCAAACAAAAAAGCCGCCATATAGGCGACCTCTAAAGGGACTATGTTTTTGTTCACAGACAGAATTAAAAATCGATAAATTTCCTTAACTAGATGTTCGATGGTTCGTTACATGGTTTCTTCGTTTTTATTATTCTATTTTTCCATTACTGCAAAGTAATTTTGTTCATTATCCGCGAAGTTAAAGACTCTGCCAGTCGGAAGTTCAACAATTTCTCCAACCGTTACATTTTTGCTTTTCAAATCACTATATAATTGATCAAAGTTATCTGTGAAGTACATGAGAGATGGTGTTCCTAGATTCATTTCAGGATTCATTTGAGCTACGAATTCCTTATTATGAAGAACAATGCTAGTTGCTGCACCCTTAGGAGCTACTTCGATCCATTTCATCGGACCATTGATTTCTTCAGTAATGACCTCAAATCCTAGTTTTTCTGTCCAAAAACCTTTGGATTCGTCTTGGTTACTCACATACAACATTACTTGGCCAATTTTATTAATCATTTTTAAACACTCCTCATATGGATTATTTTCCGGGTTAGACCCAAAATTCTCAATCAAACTAACAATGGTATCCGGTGCTTTCGAGATCTTTACTTAAGCGACTCCAACAGTTCGCCCAGGCGATTCCAGGTTTCAGTGATTCCTTGTAGCATGCCCATGTCCATAACGTTTTTCAGGGCCTCAGCCGATGGGTATTTGGAACGATTCACCAATTTTGTTTTGCCGCTCAAGTCGATAAATTCTATGGTAATTAGAGCCGATGGCATAGACTCGTTTATATTCCCTTCCGCATCCGAGAAGTAGTCGTTGTAGATAATCGTCTCTGGCTCCACAATTTCCTTATAAACGCCTTTTCCCCATGATTCCATACCGTAAAATTGACCTTGATCCTGATCAACACACTTCATGCAGTAGTGCCATACGCCTCCCGGACGAAAATCGATGTTACAAACCGGTATCTCCCATCCCTTCGGTCCCCACCAACGTTTGAGATGCTCAGGTTCCTTAAACATCTGGAATACGAGATCACGCGGCGCATCAAATACGCGCTCCAGTACCAGGACTCGATCGTTCTCTACGCTCGAAACCATTTCGTTGTTTGACATAGTTTTTATTCCTCCTAATAAAATGCTGTTATGGTTTTTGCTTGTTCTGCAGCTCACGGAGGTAATTGTCCAAGTTATCTAATCTTTCTTCCATAATGTGACGGAAGGATTGTAGCCAGAAATCCATCGCTTGGAAGGGCTCTGGCCGGAGTGAGTAGATCCGGCGGTTCGCATCTACTTGTACTTCCACAATTCCGCAATCGCTGAGCACTTTTAAATGCTTCGACGCTTGTGGTTGGCGAATTCCCAGCTGTTCGGCGATTTCTCCCACGGCCAGAGGACCCTCTCGTAACAATTGAACGATATTCATACGATTTGTTTCAGCTAAAGCACTCAGCATCGTTATGTCCATTCCGGATGTTTTCATGACATGGTGCTCACCTCTGTATTTAATGGTTTCTCGTTTTGTCTTCTCTCAAACTCAATATACTCAATAAGGAATATTCCTGTCAAGATATATTAAAGATAGACTCCTCATAAATATTACAAAGTGGGTTTGGGTCGATTCACATGAAGTATTACAACATTTCAATGATAATAGCTTTAAATCATTTCTGAAAGTTGTACACTTCCCTGTAAAGTACATTTCTCACACATTTAAATTGGGAATCTGTAAGTCTCTCTGGATAACTCATAATGCATAAAGGCAAACCTGACATCCCATCACGCAGGGGTGGCTGAACATATTTAAAATCTCCTAAATAAAATCCAAGACGTTCATAAAATCGAACTCTTCTCCGCTTCAACTCATCTTGAGGCTCCTCGACTTCCAATATGATTGGCAAAGTAGACTGTTTCATAAAACGTTCCATTAATTGCTTACCTATTCCCCCTCCCCGTATCGATGGGGAAACAGCAATATTCTCTACGTATCTAAAAGTATCAAACTCCCATCCTGCAAGAAATGCAATGACTTCGCCCTGCTTATTCTCCTCTGTCAGAAGGTGGTAACGCCGATCGGACAGTAACTTTTTTTGACTTTTATAGTCACGATACTCTATTTCGGGAAAGGATACTTTCATAAGATCAAATACTAGATCAAATCTCTCTTGTTGAATCAAAGCACTCACTCCAACTTCATGGTGTTTTACAATTTTCATCTTGTATAAACCACACTAAACCCTGGTATAATACTAGGGTCAAGCTGTAGTAAGTAAGAAATTTTGAAAGGTATAAATAAATTGAAAAATTATTATAAGATCAATGAAATATCAAAGTTATATGGAATCGGTGTAGATTCTTTGCGATATTATGAAAAAATAGGTGTTTTGGTACCTCGACGTGATACTAACGGATATAGACTTTACGGTCTTAATGACATATACAAGTTAAACATTATCCGTGATCTTCGCCAATTGGATTTTACTATGCAACAAATAAAAGATTATTTGGATCACCAAAGTATTGACAATACTCTCTATTTATTACATAAAGAACAAGATCTAATTCGTGAACAGTTACGTAGTCTTCAGACTAAGCAACATATGATCCAGGAAAGAATAAATGTACTAACTTCCGCTATGCAAATTACAACAGGTAAATTCTTAATAAAATCATTTCCGGAACGTCCTTGCTTGCATTTAGACACACGTATTACCAGGGATGAAGAAATGGATTTTGCTATTAAAAAGCTACATAAAAAGCATGAAAGTATAATACATGATTTCGGTAATCAACTCTTTGGAGCATCAGTATCAGTTGAGGACCTATACATGGGTGTAAAGGACGTATTTAACTCTGTCTTTTTTATTCTCAATTATGATGACCCAGAATACGATTTTGTTCTCCCTGCAGGTAAATATCTTTCTCTTTATTATCGAGGAGACTACCGTCAAAGCTCAGATAAAATATTTGATGTTCTTTCCTTTGCAAAAGAAAAAGGACACCAGTTACTTGGTGACCCTTTTGAAATATATGAAATCGACAACAGAGATACAATAAATAAAGATGAATTTCTAACAGAAATTCAGGTAAGAATCATGATTTATCGTTAGCTTAATGGTCGCCGTCGAAGCCTCTTGGATTTGAAATATTGATCCTTACAAACGGGGCTTATATAGTTTTTTTAAAGCGTTTCTTGCGTATTCTCCTTCTCCCTCAGACCACTTATTCATATTTCTGAAATCTGTGTTGTCTGTGATTTGGTCTATATTACCAATCAAATGTTTTTTGGATAACTGTTGAATGTCTGTATCCACAATTTGATTTGTGATGAGGTTAGCAATTTCTTCACCGTTCATTACTTTAAAGGGACGATCAAAAAAGTATGAAACTTCATGAGGAATCTTTTCAGTGATTCCTAGTCCGTTGTGCATACTTGATAGATGTTTGTAAACATTATTCAAAGCATGCTCACGTTCTCTCCATGTAACTGCCGTTTGAGCGGTCCAAAGGTAAGGAAATATTTGGTCAGAACATTTCAAACGTTTAAATGCAGTACCAAACCATTTTGGATAGGGTGCATATTGACGCTCCATGAGAAAGCAAAGATTCATAATATCTCGGACAAGGCGTGATGCGATAATAGCCGAGCCAAGTTCGTCGCCTATAAAACCCGAACGAAGCATCAGATGTTCTTCTTGACCGATTCGCTGCCAACCTGATGCCATAAGGTATAACCAAATATCGTGAGGATAATATTCGAATTGTTTGCGTAATATGGAAAGTTGACCATTATCGTCCCTATAAACTTCCCCACGTGTTATTTCGAGAAGTGACTGCGAAGGAAACATTAGCCAATCTATCGGTTCTAATCGTTCATCTTTGTTAACAGCCAGGTAACTTTCGATGAACCTCGGAACCGTAGTAATTACACTCTTCCTTAAGTCAATGGGAAAGCCATAGAACTGTTCTGGAGCTCGTTCGTGCAAAGTTGATTGTATGTGTTCTGAATACCAGATATCTAGTTGATCAAGAAAAAGATATACCCGGGGTACCCAATCGTGGTCAGTCGACATTTCCGTATCATATCCGAGAACTTCGCTACCAGGACCAATTAGCGCCGATGAATAAGACAAGAAAGAGTAATTATTCGTCATTACAGGCTCAACGATCTCGATATGAAATCGACGGCATAATTCTATTCCTTTAATAAAAGACATTCCCCTTCCCTCCAATTCCATCTACCACAAACATCATTTTCTCATTCACTCATAATTTCAACATTATCTGAATGCAATAATAGCTAAATAATTTCTATAGTTGATCAATACTGTCTGTTAGCTTACATCAGCCCAATTTAAAATAAATATTGACATTATAAAAACATATTCGTATAGTACTAAATATTAATAAGAACTAATAAATATTAATCAGTATTTTTTAGATATAACATTTGATAACTCAAAGAT
>NZ_JAGXCY010000065.1 GCF_018310695.1 Paenibacillus sp. Marseille-Q4541
TTTTTTTTATCAAATTTAGGGTTATGGAACAACTCAGAGATTTTCAAAACAAGGAGAACACCTTCTCCCGAAATATCACCGAAACCCCAAAGGAATGGGAATACATTCTTTGCACAATCTCGTGCAGCCAGAAGCGCTTGGTTCACAGTGAAAATTAACGTTACGTTTGTTTTCACTCCTTTTTTCGTCAAGTAACGGCAAGCTTCTAATCCCGCCAGTGTCATCGGAAGTTTAATCGTAATATTTTTATCATTATTATTGATTTTGATCAGTTCATTCGCTTGAGCGATCATATCCTCAGCTGTTTCTGCATCAGGCGTTACTTCAGCCGAAACGGATTCAACCTCAGGCACTTCACGCAAAATCTCAGCGATACGATCTTCAAATTTCACACCTTCTTTAGCAACCAAAGATGGATTAGTCGTAACACCAGACAAAACGCCAATTTTATAAGCTTTTTTGATATCTACCAGATTCGCTGTGTCAATAAAAAATTTCATAATGATATTACCTCCATTTTTTTGGTATAAAAGGATAGGTTTCAAATATATCCGTAACCGAATATGTAAGTTCCCTATTGAAGCACTGGATCTTTCTGTAAACGAACTAGCTGCTCTTCTATGCTTGAATCTGTTTCATCATCAAACCACCAATGATTTCCATCCTGCATAAGCAGCTCATCTGATTCACGTGGACCATACGTCCCGGCCGCATACAAATGAAGGGGAACAAGGTTCTCTTTATATGAATCCAAAATTGGCTGAACCCATTTCCATGACAACTCAACTTCTTCCCAGTGTGCAAAGTATGTTGAATCTCCGAATAATGCGTCCCCAATCAAATTTTCATATGCCTCCGGCGGATTTTCCTGGCTTTCATGAAAGTCCATATACAGGGGTTTAAACTGTTCTTTGTTTAGTGAATCTCTTGTATTTAAATGAAGAGTAATTTTTTCTTCCGGACTGATCTCAAAGACAAGAAGATTAGGCGTTCTATTATCAGTGGATGCTCCTGCCTGTTTTAACGGTTCTTTGAACTCAATTACAATTCGAGTTGATTTCTCTTTCATTCTTTTACCTGTTCGAATATAAAACGGAACCCCACGCCAAAAATAATCATCTATTTTTAGCTTTGCTGCGATAAATGTATCATTATTCGAGTCCTTAGGAATGTTAGGTTCAGATGTATAACCTACCACTTTCTTTCCATCAATGACTCCTTCTCCATATTGTCCGCGCACAACAGAAGATTTGACATCTTCTTTGCGGAGGTGTTCCAGAGATTCCATCACTAGTTTCTTCTTCATCCGGACATCATCTGTCGTTGTGTTGTTCGGAGAGTGAGTCGTCAGCATCATGAGCAGCTGGAGCATATGATTCTGGAACATGTCTCTTACTGCGCCCACATGATCGTAATAACCTGCTCGTTCCTCAACACCTACGGTTTCATTCGAGGTAATTTGAATATTGGCTATATAACGATGATCCCACAGCGCTTTAAAGACGGGATTATTGTTCTGCAGAACCTCGAGCTTCTGTACCATCGGCTTACCCAGATAATGATCGATTCTAAATATCTCATCTTCCGAAAAAGCTTTTGACAGATTTTCATTCAATTCTCGAGCAGATTGCAAATCATGACCAAAAGGCTTTTCAATCATCAGGCGCTTCCAGCCTGTTACGGAACCAAGCCCGCTTTCCTGAATATTAGCTGCGATGGTTTCAAAAAATTCAGGTCCTACGGATAAATAAAACATACGATTAGATACATTTCCATGCTCTTTTTCCTGATTTTCAACCAAATGCAGTAATTTATAATAATCTTCCTTATGGCTTACATCCAGAACACTATAGCGGAATGCACGTAAAAATTTATTCAATACTTCCAGATCTATTACTTCGCGCCTGGAGAACATTCGGATCGATTGCTCTACCTTCGCTTGAAAATCTTTATTTGACACTTCTCTTCTTCCAAGACCGAATACGGAGAAGGATTGAGGTAGTTTCTGATCGATGAACAAATTATACAATGCAGGGTATATTTTTCTTTTCGCTAAATCCCCTGTCGCTCCAAACAATACAAATGTGGTAGCCTCCATTTTACTTCTCCTTTCAACTAAGCTAAGTGATTAGCTCTGGTTTCGATTCCTGTAATCCACTATAATACGAATAACACGTATACAGGTAATTAATATATTTCACAGGAGATATAGATGACGTCTATGATCAATTACGAATTATATAAAGTTTTCTATTGGGCCGCGAAGACCGGAAGTTTGTCTAGTGCTGCCAAATCGTTGTTTATTACACAGCCAAGTGTTAGTCACGCCATTAAACAATTGGAAGAGAGCTTCGGGATCACCTTGTTTTACCGAAACTCAAAAGGGGTTTCCTTAACGCAAGAAGGTGCTACGCTCTATTCCTATATTGAACAGTCCCAGATCTTAATTTCATTAGCAGAAGAAAAAATGGCAGCACTTAAAAATCTAGACAGTGGAGAGCTACGAATTGGCGGCAGTGACTCTTTGTTCAAGCACTATATGCTTCCATACTTAGAACACTATCATCAGAAATATCCCGGTATCAAATTACATCTAAACCATGGTACGACCCCTGAAACCATCGCTTTTTTGAAAGAAGGAAAAATTGATTTGGGCGTCGTTCGCATGCCTATTGTTGATCCTCAAATCGAAGTAATGGGGGGAATTCAGCTGCAAGATTGCTTTGTCGCGGGAGCTCATTATGCTGAACTGAAAAATAAAGTACTCTCATTAGATTTACTTCTTCAGTATCCCATCATCTTATTTTCACGGAATAGCCGAGTAAGAATGGCCATCACAGAACTATTTCAAAGTTACGGATATCAAATTAAACCTGAAATTGAGGTAGGCAGTGTCGATTTATTAATCGAGTTCGCACGTAAAGGTTTGGGGATTTCCTACGTAACCAAAGAATTCATATCCAAGGAACTGGAAGAAGGATCTCTCTTTGAAATCCAATTAGATATCCAGATGCCACCTTCCCAAGTAGGACTCATGACGATGCGCAACTTACCCCTTTCCCATGCGGCTAGCAAATTTATTGAGCTCGTGAATTAATGCCAAAGTTATATATAAAGCAAAGAGCATCCGTAACCTGATATAGAATCAGGTTACGGATGCTCTTCTTTTTTCAGTACATTCAACATGATTAACAATATAAACTAGTATTGCACAGTAGACTTACAACCACAGATTACATATTGTCCTTCAATCTGCGAACCTTTATAACACCATCCGTTTCCGCTATATGGACTTACATACTGACTCACACAATCCATACATTTGGCCCTAAGTCCTACCGGATCGCTTGTATACCACCAGCCAGAAGGATGTGGGCATAACCCCTTACACCCATTTAACGCATTGTAAGTCGTACAAGTAACATAAGTCGAGGGACACGAACCATCAGCACCGCAGCCACTGCAAAATTGACCATGCGGAGGTGAACAAGCACCTGCCCGAAAAGATATTTTCGCTACATCTTCCCTCGGATTAATTAAAATTTTGGCCAGCGTCAACGCTATTTGTTGAGAGATCCGGTTTAACCAGGTTCTGCGTGTCATTCTTCGCGTAATCCGACTAATGGAATCTTGCGTTTGTTCGTCTCTGTTCATTGCTTTACGCCACATGTTACACCTCCAGCCTAGGAAACTCTCGTAGATTTCATGTAACTCTCCAGTTGATCACGGCTGTTTACTAACCCTTTATGTCTAATAACACCTCGCGGATCAATTGCATAGGCAAATGGCGTCACTTGAACGTCTAGATGATGTGCTAATTCAGAACTTACGATATAAACGTCATCATTGTACTGAATTTTACGAACATAATCGGAAGCAAGCTCAGGAGTTGAAAACAACATAAGAACAGGCTTTACTTGATTCAACTCGGCTATCCGATGAAAATCAGGCAATATTTCAGCACACTCTCTACAGGTGGGAGAACCAAATAAGATCAGGGCTGAGGTTCCGAGCAGTTCATCTGTAGACCACTCCGTCCCATCTATATGAAAAGTGGTAGCAACAGGGAGTCTTTTACCCACAGGTATTCCAGACTGGTTTACACCTCTCGCCGTTCCCATAATCATAATGCCTAGCTGTCTGAACAATACGAGATTTAGAATGACAAGTGGAATGACTAACAGCCATAAAATCAAATAAGAAACCCAGAAGAAAGTAGACATGACTGAACTCCTTCTATTTCATTATTTTGGCGTAATAGGTAGCGGCTATAGCACGATAAGCACGAATAGCATAGATAGCGTCTGGCACACCGACGATACACAGCAGCGCTATTAACATCATCATTAGCTCTACAATGAGACCCTCTAGCGATAGAGAAAAGAATCCAGTATCCCCCTGTGTCAGGCTGAATAGAAACAAATATAGACTTATGATGGTCATCAACCCATTGCCTGCCGCAAGCCGATAACTTAGCTTAGAAGGAATTTGTGAGCCAAAACATCCGCAATCTACCTTTCCATTGCGAAGCAAAAAGTACACGACTCCAATGCCTTGAATGAAATACAGAAGAGATATAAATAGTAGTCCAGCCACCGAAGATACTCCAAAAAGGAGCGTAACCGATATGAATTGCATCATAATCAAGATAAGGTGAGTATGGGAATTACCTGGGAAATGATGTGGATCACGGAAGACTTTACTCCATATATAACTGACGATCGAAAGAAACATAGGAAATGAAACAAAGACGGCCGCAATCTCATTCATACTCAGTCAGACTCCTTTTTACAGGATTTAGTTTATGATAATGAGAATAATGGAACCAATGAGGAGCAGGTAAGAGGCAGTTAGTCGTGCTGCTGTAAGAGCTGTGTATCGGGACACTCTTTTCTCTAGCATTTGATAAACAATCGTTCGAATAAACGGAAGACTGAATACCGTCCCTCTGACGATGCCAAAACAAAATCCAGCTACGACGCTGAGCCACCAGGGAGCTGCAAATAAAGAAATCAGAACGTAACAATGGAATAAGACACCGGCTTGCAAAGTTATGAAACCCATACCTAGAATATGTCCCCATAAAGCTGCTGTTTGGTATCCTGCATCCTTAATCCACTTCGAAGGTACGATGAAATTGCCGGAAGGTAGGAGTCCTGCTTTGTTACTTAGTTCAAGAACAATGAAAACAGCAAAGACGATAACAATTACAGGCTGATAGTAGAAATCAAGATGAATACCTTTGAGTAGTACATTGGCTCCTCCGATGAGAAGTCCGGTTAACACCCCTCCTATCGTGCTGAAGAAGATGTAGACTAACGCATATTTGGTTTTGCTGACCTTCGTACTGTCAAGACTCCCAAGAACGTTAAGCCCGCATGTCGTATCTACACTCGCAATGGCAGCAGCCACGGCAAAGACAAAAAGTAAGAAAGATAACAAAATCGCATCTCCCCTTTATTTCATGATGTTAATTACTCCTTCTTACACATCGTATGAGCTCTTAGCTGAATTTATCATAAAAATAAAAAAGCAAAGCAGGCAAGAAACGAAGAGTAAACTGTGCTTATCAGGTAGGTTGTAGCCAACCACATATGGAACTATTTTGCCTATGAGTCGTATTCATGTTCCCAAAAACAGTAAAGTGGGCATTCCAATTCAAATTGAGTTGGAATGCCCACTTTTCAAAAACACTTTTATACAGTTCGTTTTAGTCGATTCAACTTTCTACGTAGCTTTCCCCGAAATCCTAAATTCACTGTAGAAACAGCTTTATCAGCGGTTTTCGCGCTTACTGAGCTGCATTTCTTGCAGACTTTCACTGGATTTCCGTCCGAGTTAGTCGCAGAATAAAGTAACTTTATTCTAGTCGAGAGGCAAACCGGACAGGTACCTCTACCTTTTGAAGGTGTATTCCACAAGCCTTTACCGCGTTTCGTTTTAGCCATTGTAGCTCCTTTCGATATCAAAAAATATAATTTATTACAATTTATGTTAAAACTTTTGCTGTGTTAATGATACTAAATAAGCACATCCATATGAAGGTAAAGAATAATTATGATCAAATGATCCTGCCCGTTAGCGTTCCGCATCTCAACATGCTTGTGCGGAACTTTTAGCTTGGATGCAAGCTTGCTTGCCTTATCCTTGTTTGGTCCCTGTCTCACAAACAATGTTTCTTTTCCATGTAACCTTCTAGCTACCTACCCGATCTAATATATACGTAACGTTACGAACATACTAAAATGTTTAATCAAGAAAGCTGGTGAACCCTTACAATTGTTTTTTTCATGTAACCTTCTAGCTACCTGCGAGATCTAATATATACGTAACGTTACGAACACAATAAAGCTCGATCATATTTGCAATCGTTATGAACGAAGAAATCTGTTGATACATCCCACATCCATGCTGAACACAAAGCATCGTACGACCAAACGATCATTAATTTATTGGAGCATTATGCAAAGAGCCCGGAGATATCCAGGTTTGGTCGGATTATCGGGTAATTACAAGCATCTAAAAAGGAGAATACTCATGATTAAACATTCTAAGAAAAATTCTATTCGCTTATCTATATTAGGATTAGGAACGGCATTAACTCTCTGCTCATTCTCATTAGTAAGTGCGCAAGCACCAACCGAAAGTGTTACAATAACAGATCAAACAATGAATGCCCAATTGAAAGAAACGGTGGAAGTGGTAAAACTATCGCAGCCTGGAGGTGGCCAAAGCCAAAGCCTGACAGTCAATACTGCGGAAGAAGCTACTCTGGTATTGCAGAAGTATTTTAATCTGACTGGATTTTCACTTATACAAGATGAGAGAGAAGTACCCACCGCAACTTATGTAACCACAGACGACAATATGCGTGTATGGGTTGGGAATAATAATAAAATAATCGGTATCGACAACATGAAAGCATGGAAAGAATTAAAAAATAACAATGAAACACAAAAAGATCAATGGATTTCAATAGACCAAAGTAAAGAGAAAGCGATTCAATTGGCTCAACCATTCCTAGACGTTAGTGTTCAAGAAGTACAAATCACAACAACAGAGCATCCCTACAGTGACTCGTTAATTGTATTTGATATTATCCCTTCTTCCGAAGGCAATCTCACTAGCGATGGCAGGTTTCATGTAACTTTGGACCGATCCACTGGAGCTATCATGAATATTAACCCTTTTCTGTGAGTGAGCTGAACAACTATAGGCTATTAACTGCTACCGCAGGGCCGCAGGGCAACAAATGGGCAAACGGAGAAAGATAGTTAAAAAACCAGTGCAGCAGTCTGAACATCAGGCTGTCGCACTGGTTTTTTTTCATAAGTTGGACCTTAGTAAAACAAGAAATCTGATGAATCTCGAACGATTGGGTGGTCCAGAATTCCTTATCCACTGTGGAATAAACACGAGCTGTAACCTTCTAGCTATCTACCCGATCTAATATATGTAACGTTACAAACTTTCTACACTTCTAGTCAAGAAAGCAGGTGAACCATTGCAGTTGGTTTTCTTTTCATGTAACCTTCTAGCTACCTACGAGATCTAATATATGTAACGTTACAAACATTCTATACTTCAAGTAAGAAAGCAGGTGAACCATTGCATATAGAACCTATAGTCGTCAAAGCCAAAGCCGGGGATCCTGAAGCATTTGTGCAGTTGATGCAAGAGATAGAGTTATCTTTATATAGAACAGCAAGGTCCATCGTCAACAAAGACGAAGATTGTGCAGATGCCCTGCAGGAGACGATGCTTAAAGCCTTTAAGTCCATCCATACGCTCAGAGAGCCCACTTTTTTCAAAACGTGGATCTTCCGGATTCTAATTAATGAATGCAACAAAATCATCAAAAGCAGATCAAGAGCGCTCCCTTACGGAGAGCTTCCTGACGTCCCTTCCACTTCCAAGGATTATGAGAAAATCGAATTGTGGGATGCCGTTCAACATCTTGAGGAAAACCTACGGATTGTCATTCTCCTTCATTATTTACATGACATGCCGATCAGTCAAATTTCCGACATTCTCGAAATATCTACGGTAGCCGTGAAGACCCGGCTGCATCGCGCCCGCAAAAAGCTAAAACATTCATCTCAAATCAATCAAGAAAAGGGAGTTACGACATGGTGAACACGAAGTTAGAAGAACAATTAAAGAACTGCCAAAGCCTACTTCCCGATCAGTTATCGGATATTACACGCTCCAAGCTGAATGAGACATACCAAATCATCAGGGAAACCGATCATTACATTTCCCCCATTCAGAGCAAGATAAAGGGTTCAAGAACTATTAATAAATGGTGGGTATCCACTGCAGCCGCTACAATCCTTGGAGTTACCATCATTGGTTCCGGCTTTGTATCTCCCGTAATGGCTGATACACTCAAGCAAATTCCGGTTCTGGGACAAATCTATTCATTATGGGGCGAAAACAACGGAGATCCCGGTGTTCAACAAGCCGAGGATTTCATCACAAACGTAAACCAAAGCGTGACCCATGGCAATGTGACTATGAATATTCCAACGTTGTTATTTGACGGGACCCGAATTCTTATGAACATAACCACTCCTGGAAACCGTCTGGCTTCTGAGCCTAATTCGCCGCCTTCCGATGCCAATAAAGGGGCGGTGGATACGTTTGAGGTTCTCTATAATGGCCAACCTCTGGCCTGGGATTACGAACACATGGACGGTGAGACTGCTTCCAGCATAATGGTTCAGGTTACCAACAATACAAGCATAAACCAGTCTGTCCAGTTCCCTGATCAGTTTGACTTGACTGTAAATGTAACATTAAAGGGTTACGATGTCCCGTTCCAATTCGTTCTGCCTGTTACAAAATCAACGTCCGTTACCGTTCTTACTTCAGAGGAGACCAAGCATCACGATAACATTAACTTGCAGATCAATAAGCTGGAAATCACTCCAATTACAACGCAGTTATCCGTTGAGTACAAAACCAAACCGGGTCAGAGCGTAGAAGAAATGCTCGCTTCCATCCCTTCGAAATACAAGGGTGATGACGGGGGCGCCATCGCTCTTCAGTATGACATTGTGGATGAAAATGGCGTTCAACTGAAGCCCCTCGGTGGTCACCCCTTAAGCGAATCTTATAATATGCGCTTTGAACCCTTCAAGACTCTACCGAGTACCGTAACCATCAAACCGTACTTAGTCGTATCCGAAGGTGAAACTCCAGCTGAGGCTAAAGGACCGGTGGAAGTCAAAAATATAGTCAAGAAATACATCCCTGAGCTAGAGACTGTATTTTCGGTTCAATAGTTCAACTGTAAAAAGGACCTTATTATCTAAGTTTAAAAAAGTATGCGAACCTAATAAAGACGGAGCCATAACTGGCTTCGTCTTTTTATTTATATGACTTTAATCCTTGTCTGGCCTAACTCAAGTCATCTTGTCCGATATTCTAACTCGTCACTGTTAACAACACAGCAATCGTATTAAACACACCATGAACGATCATACCAGGCACGACCGATCCCGTCCGTTCATAGGTCCATGCAAACACAACCCCGCTAATAAAATTCACGGGCATGGCATTCATAGTGGGAAAGTGTGCAAGAGTAAAGATTAGCGAGCTAATCATAATCGCCCATCTCATACTAACTCGAGTCCGTAGCCAACGATATATAAATCCACGGTAAAATATTTCCTCATAGACTGGTGACACGATCCCTGCCGAAGCAATACCAATTATTATGGTAAATAATGTGACACTTTGCCGCAGACTCTCTGTTTTGCTGTTATCCACGGTATTTCCAAGAAAACTCGTGAGATAAACTGCCATCAAACTGAATATGATGAGAACCAGTGTCCAGAGCACAATCCTCCACCAATCTCTCGCAGGAAATCCCTTTACTCCTACCTCTGTCCACGACATCTTTTTCGGACGTAAAGCAACAAAATATAATCCTAACAAAAGTGTAATCGCGATGGTAAGCCCTGTAAGAGTCCCTGAATAAAGTGTATTCCCAAACCATCTCTCATACATTGACTGTATCCCGTTTTTGATAACGAACATTACGAATACGAATTCAAGTGTGAGTAATGCAATGAACTCACGCCATGTCCACTGATCCATCTTCTTCCATATTTCTGTTCTAGTCATCCTTAATCCCTCAATCCTCTGTGATATAATTTAATGATATTTGGTGACGTTACGTCACCTGCAAGCATTTTTTGAGGGAGGAAAGAAACAACATGAGTAGATGGACAACAGGACAGATATCCAAACAGCGGAACATATCCGTTAGAACGCTACGTTATTATGATCAAATCGGTCTCTTAACACCGAGTTATAAGGAAGATAACGGTCGCCGTTATTATTCAGAGGAAGATTTATTCACTCTCGAAAAGATAACGTTGCTTAAATCACTATCACTACCTCTTGAAGACATTCAAAATGTAATGGACAAGCTATCTTTTCGTCATATTCTAATCGCACATTATAATCATCTTCAGGAGCAGCTCACCTCTCTTCAGGGCAGTATTGCAAATACTACGTCTTTGATCAACATGATAGATCTAGAAGGTACACTCTCCTGGGATCGGGTTTCTCATCTGGTCCATAACGTACAGCCCATTTCTAAACAGTGGATCGATTACTTCAACGATGACGAAAGTGCATTTCTACAAAAAGCACTACCCAATCTCAGCAGTAATGACCAGACCACTCAGCAATATGTCTCTTTGCTGCGCCGGATTGAGCAGTGCATACAGCAATCTGTTCCACCTGAATCTGATGAAGGTTATAACATTGCCTGCGAGTTAATGAAGTTATCACACGAAACCTTTAATGGAGACGAAAAATTGATGGAGAAGTTTTGGGAAGTAAGGAAGCTCTCTACAATGGAGTCAGGACTATATCCCGTATCCGACGAAGTGCTGAACTTTGTGGAGATTAGTATTGCTCACGCTCTAGAAAAAGGAACGGAACAGTAATAGGATATTGAAGATTTTTTGTTGAATTCATGAGTACAAATTTTGGCGTGGCTAGTTATATTTTCTTTAAAAAATGAGCGCTTCCGAAGCCTGCTCAAAAATTGATATTCAACTACATATGGAACTATGTATTCAGGTTCCCAAAAACAGTAAGTGGGCATTCCAATTCAAATTGAGTTGGAATGCCCACTTTTCAAAAACACTTTTTATACAGTTTGCTTTTGTCGATTCAATTCTCTACGTAACTTTCCCCGAAATCCTAACTTCACTGTAGAAATAGCTTTATCAACGGTTTTCGCGCTTACTGAGCTGCATTTCTTGCAAAATTTCACTGGATTCCCGTCCGAGTTAGTCGCAGAATAAAGCAACTTTATTGTAGCCGAGAGGCAAACCGGATAGGTCCCAATCCATCATGGGGATTACCTTGAACTTTAATATTTGAAAGTCCAAGATATTTTAAATTGCTACAGAATCTTAGTGGTTCAAGGCTATTTAGTTTTAATGAATTCCAATCGCCACCCGATAATTCTAACAACTCTAAACTGGTACTTCTCTGTATTGGAGTTATGTCATTTAATTTTGAGAGTCTTTTATCCACAAAGATTTTAAAGTATTGTTTTTTTGTAAGTCCCATAAATTGTTAGCTTTTGTATTCCATTTAAGCCCCAATAACTCAACATTTGTGAGTGAACCAAGTAGAGATAAATCTTCTACTCTCATTTCATATATATAAATCATTTTTGTATATAAATCATTTTTGTATATAAATCATTTTTGGATTAACAAGGCTCAATATAGTGT
>NZ_JAGXCY010000066.1 GCF_018310695.1 Paenibacillus sp. Marseille-Q4541
GATAATACTATACTAAGCGTATATAATTTAATGAAATTCAAAACAAAATCCCCTAACTTACTAAATAAGAGGGATTATGGATTTAGTAGAATGACATGGAATCTATGTTTCACGTACCACTGAAATTTGGAATGTTGTTGTTACCACTATGTTAAACAGGTGCGAAGTAATCATCCATTTTTAACAGAAGGGAAGATTGTTATGAATAATTCGAAAATGAATGTATCTTCAGAAAGTTCGGAATTCAATCTTTTTAGTGAAGAAAGTGTGAAAGATCACTTTACAATATTCGCTCAAATGCGTGCAAAAGGTCCGGTTATTTCTATTCCAAATCCTATGGGTGGTTCGGGCCAAACTTGGATCGTTACGAGGATGGAAGAAGCAATGCAAGTATTAAAAGATCATTCCCGATTTACGGTAGATATGAATTCGATTCATAGCCAGGAAGACATTAGAAAAAATCTCTCGAACGAGATCGATTCTTCTGAACCACAAACCTTTTTTACGGGAAAGTCCATGCTTTTTGTTGATGACCCTGATCACAAAAGACTACGCAGTTTAATTTCTAAAGCTTTTACTCCAAGATATATGGAAAGCTTACGACCACGGGTCCAAGAGATTGCGGATGAACTAATTGATCAGGTACAAGCAAAGGGAGAAATGGACATAGTCAATGACTATGCGTACCCATTTCCAATTAACGTTATTTCGGAAATGCTTGGAATTCCTCATAATGACCGGGCACAAATCCATGTGTGGTCTGAGGCGATTGCTCATGGTCTTGGTTTTGGGAAACAGGATCCAAAGGTAGCAGAGCACTTACAAGATTTTGCTGATTATACGGCTCAGCTTGTGGCTGATAAACGAAAAAATCCGTCCGAGGATTTGATAAGTCAATTGATTGCCATCGAAGAGGAAGGGGATCGTTTGAATGAACATGAACTGATTTCTATGATTACGCTTCTGATTTTTGCGGGGCATGAGACGACTTCAAATCTGATTGCAACGGGTTCTTACATTCTTCTAACACATCCCGATCAGCTGGGAAAACTTAAAAGTAACTTGAGTTTAGTTCCATCTGCAGTTGAAGAACTCTTGCGATTCAATGGACCTGCAACAAGTTCAGGGCCTCGTTTTGCAACAGAAGACCTTGAACTAGCGGGACAAAAGATTGAAAAAGGGGATATCGTTATTCCTTTGTTAAAATCAGCGAATCGAGATGAGCTACAATTTGCTCAGTCGGAGGAACTAGATATTGAACGCCAGATCAAACGCCATCTAGCCTTTGGACATGGGATTCATATGTGTCTGGGTGCACCCTTAGCCCGAGTTGAGGGAGACGTTGCCTTTACTACCTTATTTAAACGACTTCCAGATTTGGAACTTCGTATTCCTAAAGAAGAAATTAACTGGAACTTTTCTCTTTCTTCACAAAGTTTAGCATCTTTACCCGTGAAATTCTAAAAAGTAAATGGATATTGCCGGAAGTACTATTGGTGGAAAAGAACATAGTCGCTTATGAGTCGCCATAATGGCGGCTTTTTTTGTATTATCGTTTCGTAAAATGCACTGCCATATTCCTAGTGTTAGTTTCAACTTATTTGGATACGCTGATAGGAAGGGCAGAAATCACTTGCAGACGTGAATTTTTCGAAATAGTCAGGATCCTAATATTTGTATTAAAAATCAGTGTATAAGTTAGTGGAAGGTGTTAGGTTTGACAATGCTCAGTAGAATAAGATAACATTAAAATTTTTTATAAGATTTGATTCAGAAAGGAACTGATATGCAAGATACTTCTAGAAATCATAAGTTTAATGTTGTATTTGAAATGATTCTGTACATCATATGTGCAGTATCGATTATTTATTTTGGTGTGACTGGCAATTATGGCAAGTCGTTTCAAGCCGGTCTTATCATTTTCGTGCTGTTGCTCTTTAGGGGCTTAATCACATGGACCAAAAGCGAACTGCCTCAAGCACTCCGATTCTCGGTGCTGATCTTTATTACGATAACGATGATGCTCGCAAACTTATTTAATATGTATGCTGTCATCCCTTATCTAGACAAGATTGAACATTTGCTGTCAGGAGTTATCCTATTCTTCGCAGGACAATTCATTATTGTTAAGATGGCTAAGCGTAAAGGTCTGGGTAGCCTGCCTTCCAATATTATCATCTGGTTCTCTCTCTTCTTTTCTGTTGCAATGGCTGGAATGTGGGAGATTTATGAGTTTACCGTAGACCATCTATTTGGACTCAAATCGCAAAATGGCAGTTTGCCCGATACGATGTTTGATATCATTTGTGGAACAATGGGTGCTGTCTTCGCGTCCTTCTATTTATTGATAAAGAATAAAGAGAAGCGTAATAAATAAATCAAACCACATCTCAGAAATTGATTCAATAAAAAGACGGTGCCAATATCATGGCGCCGTCTTTTGTCATTTTTTCTTGCCTAAGGGATTGCAGTAGCCAATAGGAAATGGAAAATGAAGCTAGATAAGAAAGGTGATTTTCAGCTAGGGGGGAGCTTCTTCTAGACCTCTCATATCAATGGATAAGACCTATTTATAAGCCTCCGATTCTATTAGGTATTCCATGGCATGAGCTAGAAAAGTCTAACATCTAAACTGACTTGAGATAGAATAAGCAGGTGCCTGATTGTTTTTTTATTTATGGTATGGCATCATTAACTAAAATTAGTGAAGGCTATAAAATTTGTGGTTAAAGGAGATTTTTTTATGGAGAAAGTTACACCCTTCTTAATGTTTCAAGATGGTAAAGCGGAAGAAGCAATGAATTATTATTTATCCACCTTTGCAGATTCAAAAATTACGAGTATTGTTCACTATGGTGCGAATGAAACTGGAGACGAAGGAACGGTAAAACAAGCTACTTTTTCCATAAAAGGACAAGAATTTATGTGTATTGATAGTAATTTGAAGCATCAGTTTTCCTTTACTCCCTCATTCTCTATTTTTGTTACCTGTGATACAGAGGAAGAGATCAACAATCTTTATCATAAACTGATAGAGGATGGACAAGCACTTATGCCAATTGGTGATTATGGTTTTAGTCAGCGGTTTGGTTGGGTTAATGATCGGTTTGGAGTATCGTGGCAACTAAATCTTCCTTCTTAAGATGTTAAAATAGGTAAACAACTATTAGATCAACGAATGGATTAGAGTTTCTTTAAAGAATGAAGGCAGCAGATCAGAACGATCAGCTGCTTTTTCTTTTTGTACCGAGCAGGGTATATCAAAAATCCGCAAATAAAATATGAAATCAGTACTTTTCCATAGAACAAAATAAGCATAGAAGATGAATACAATGATTTTCTTTGATCTAGATGAAACATTATTTGATTTCAAGTCAGCTGAATATCTAGCTGTAAATTTCCTTTTCACTCAATTTCCAGAGCAGTCAATATGCAATTCAGATGACTTCTATAACGCTTGGTGTGCAATTGGCAAAAGACATTTTGGAAGATTTTTGTTAGGGGAGTTATCCTTTGAAGAACAGAAAATTGAAAGGGTTAAGGAACTATTTCATTTTTTTGAATTAAGTATTGATGGATGGCAAAGCTCAACATTATTTTCAGATTCATCTCAATCTTTTTGAGGAGAATTGGAAACCTTTTGAAGATGTAATTCCTTGTTTAGAAGCACATAAAGAGTATCGCTTGGGAATAATCACTAATGGAGATTCTACGCAGCAGAGACAAAAGCTGAAGAAAATCGGTATTTTTGATTATTTTGAGATTGTTATAGCTGCTGGGGATATAGGGGTATCCAAACCAAATACAGAAATATTCAGGTATGCCTGTAGTATGGCTCAAGAACATCCTGCTGATCGAATTTATATTGGAGATAATTTGGAGACAGACATATTTCCGTGTGAGAAGATTGATATGAAGGGAATTTGGTTGAATAGAAAAAATGAGATTAAGGGGCAGGAACATATACGAACGATAAAGATTCTATTTGACTTACCAAAAATACTCGAAAATATGTAGTAGAATCGGGCGAATTCCATAGGTTTATAATGTTCAAAAAAGTAAATGATTAAAGGAGAATAAATGTGACTAATTATGAAAATAGATTGATAGAAATTATAAAAAATGACGACTACATAATATCGTTATTAAAAGCCGTTGAAAAATTAAATTTAAATGATGCTTGGATTTCAGCGGGACTCATTAGAAATAAAGTATGGGACGTTTTACATCGCATAAATACACCAATCAATGATATTGATGTTATCTATTTTGATAGCACGGATACATTGTGGGAAACAGAAAAAGATTTAGAGGAAAAATTAGACATTATAGTACCTAACCAGCCTTGGTCAGTAAAAAATCAAGCAAGAATGCATTTGAAAAATGGATTTGAGCCTTATAACTCTTCCTTTGATGGCGTTGCTCATTTTACAGAAATACCTACTGCAATAGCTGTGAAAATGTGTAATCGTGAACTTAAAATAATGGCTCCATATGGACTAGAGGATTTGTTTGAAAAGATGGTTAAACCTACTCCATACTATCAAATTAATAGCAAGTTACATTCATTATATACTGATCGAATGCAGGAGAAAAAGTGGGATACAATTTGGAAAGACTTATCTATAGAAGCTTAATGCTGGCGTTTGATAATCTTACTAAGAATGAATTTAAATGAGAATATCTGATTTCTAATATGCATACTGCATTGCCTTAGATAAGTAGTTATTACAGTCAAAAGGGGGGCTAAGCTTTGAAGATATTGTGGAGAGCCTATGTGTTTGTATTCATTCTCTTATACTTGGCCTATTTCTGGTGGATAGATATAATGCATAGTGGTTTACACGTGTTTAGTGTTTCAGCTTTAATGCTCCCTGTCATCTTATTAGTTGTGATATATATGTTCATTCGGAAAGAGGTTGGATGGACTACGCATACAGCACTAGTGATATGTTTAGCGATTTGTACAGTTGCTATATATCATTTGTGGATGAATGAACAACAATCTCATTTTACGAAAGTGAAATGGACTCTTGAACAAGAGGAGCGAGTGTGGATGGTAGATGACATGCTATCACAATACGAATTTGTGGGCATGGATGTATTAGCAGTAGAATCTATACTTGGGAAAGAAACGGACACTTCTTATTTCGAAGCACCTAACCGGTTAGTATATTACCTTGGTAGTGAGCGTGGATTCATTTCTATCGATAGTGAGTGGCTTGTCTTTGATATGAACGAAAAATCCGTAGTGACGAATGTACAAATATTGCATGATTAAGTGTTTGGGGAGTTATTAATCATTCGTCACCCGAAGAGTTCCGCTTTGAAAATACTCCAATTATGGAAAGCTATTTTATTTTAATTATTGATTGATTTTGTATATTATGAATGATATGTATCCTTAATAAATTGAATAAAATGTGCAGTAGCTGAACTGAAAATCTTGTTCTTTTTCCAAGCGAGTACATGACTTGTAATACGCTCAGGTTCAAATGGAACAAAACAAGTACGATTACTTTCCCGAATTGTATAAGATCCACTCACACATATTGCATATCCAAGTTTCTGTTCTACCAATAGCATAGCATTAGTCAATAGATTATGTGATGCAAAAATATTGAGACTATCATTCTCAACACCAAGCCAGCTTGCAATCTCATTTTGTACAATGGTACGTCGGGGTGGAATTAAAGGTAAAGAAAGAATATCATGAATACCGATAGATGCTTTTTGAGCAAGAGGATCATCACGTCTCATCAGAATCCCCCACTTTTCCTCATAAGGCAACCGAATATAGTCATATTTCGCAGTTTCAATCGGTTCCAATAATATACCGATATCAATATTCCCTCTGTCAAGTTTCTCCCTAATATCATCTCCATCTGCACTGTACAATTCATACTGTACCATAGGGTGCCGATTAGAAAATTCCTCTAATAACTCTGGCAACGCTCTCGATACAGTGGACTCTACACATCCCACTGAAACAACTCCGCCAATTAAATCTTTTTGTTCTACGAGGTCTCTTTCAGTCTTATCTAAGAGTGAAACGATTTCTTTTACCCGTTGCTGATACAGAAGTCCACTATCTGTTAGTGAAATCTGCCTCTTACCCCGTATAAATAATTGAGTACCCAGTTCTTCTTCAAGGTCCATAAGCTGCCTGCTTAAAGTTGGCTGTGTAATATGAAGGATTTCAGCTGCTTTTGTGATGTTACCTACTTTAGCCACTGTTAAAAAATACTTGAAAACACGAACATCCATTTCTTAATCATCCTTCCATATTTCATCTGATGGATAGTTTCCAGATTATTATACGATACATATTAGGCATCATAAAAGATTCATCATAGGTATTAGAAATTTTTCGTTTAAACAATTAACATAGAGTATATGGTCAGATAAGCTTAGTAGCCAAATCATTACTGGAATTTGTAGTAAATAGAAAGGGTGAAGGGTATGAAAAAGCGTTTCCTAAGAGGTTTAGAGGTTTCATCAATTGGTTTGGGTTGTATGGGGTTCAGCCACGGATATGGCAGTGGACCGGACAGAAACGAATCAATTCGGCTAATCCGTCAGGCGTATGATTTGGGTTGCACTTTTTTTGATACAGCCGAAGGATATGGCAATGGTTCCAATGAAGAACTTGTAGGGGAAGCGCTAAAGCCTATCCGCGATAAAGTTATCCTTGCCACTAAGTTTCGAGTTAAGAAAGATAGCACTACTTCTTCAAAAGAGTCAACATTGCAACAGGCACGGACTCATGTGGAAGCTTCCTTGAAAAGACTCGGGACAGATCATATTGACCTATATTATCAGCATAGAGTTAATAAGGAGATTCCCGTAGAAGAAGTTGCATTTAGCATGGGTGAACTGATCAAAGAGGGCAAGATACTTGCTTGGGGTCAATCCCAATCAACTGAAGAAGAAATTAGACGAGCCCATGCGGTTACACCGCTGACTGCGATTCAGAGTGAGTATTCCATCATGGAGCGAATGTTCGAAAAAGATGTTATTCCTACCTGTGAAGAACTAGGTATTGGTTTTGTTCCGTTTTCGCCTCTAGCCAGTGGATTTTTGTCCGGTAAAATTAATAATGATACGAAATATGAGGGCGATGATGTGAGAAGGGTCATCACTCGCTTTGATCGGGATAACTTAATTGCGAATCAGCCGTTACTAGATTTGATAACCCGGTTTGCAGAATCGAAAAAAGCTACCCCGGCACAGATATCTCTCGCTTGGATGTTGCATAAAAAAGATTTTATCGTACCCATTCCCGGTTCACGAAAGTTAGAACGTATTCAGGAAAATCTGGGGGCAGCTGAAGTGAAGCTTACGGAGGCTGAATACAATCAAATTGAAAAAGAACTTTCAAATATTGAGATTCATGGAAACCGTACAGACGAAGACATCGCAAAGTTAAAAGAACTCTAGTTAGCGTATCATCCTATTTAATGGGAAATGGTAGTTTAGATGCATGTAAGATGAAGCTGCCCGCAAGATGGGCGGCTTTATTGCATTAATGGATAGGATATTTGTATGACAAAGTCATTCTGTGTAAGGTTTCCTTGACATCGAAAACGTTTTCAGTTAATTTTTAAGACATGAAATGATAAATTATATCTGCACGTGAAAAGGAGATCTCAAATGAAGTATAACAATCCAGTCATTCCAGGCTTCTATCCAGATCCGAGCGTTTGTCGAGTTGGCGAAGATTATTATCTAGTGAACAGTTCCTTTGCATATTTTCCCGGGATACCAATTTGGCACAGCAAGGATCTCGTTCATTGGCGCCAGCTAGGGTATTGTTTAACCCGAGAAAGTCAACTTCAGTTGGAAAAGTCAGGCGTTTCGGGCGGGGTCTGGGCCCCTACAATCCGTTATCACCAAGGCAGATTTTACATGGTTACTACGAATCAGGACTACGGTGGACATTTCTATGTATGGACAAATGATCCTTCAGGAGATTGGTCTGACCCTATCTATGTAGATCAGGAAGGGATTGATCCTTCTTTGTATTTTGATGAAGATGGAAAAGTTTACTTTACAAGTACAGGGACCCAATCTGGTATGGGCATCTACCAATGTGAGATTGATATAGAGACAGGTACTAAATTAAGCGAGTCGCGTCTAATATGGTCAGGAACTGGTGGGAAATTTCCAGAAGGTCCGCATCTATTCAAACGAAATGGATACTATTATTTGATGTGTGCGGAAGGCGGAACGGAATACGGACATATGGAGACTATAGCAAGGGCCAAAACCCCTTATGGCCCATTTGAATCGGGTCCAATGAATCCGATATTGTCTCATCGGAGTCTAGGACATCCCATTCAAGCAACTGGACATGCCGACTTGGTCGAAGCGCATGACGGTATCTGGTGGGCAGTATTCCTCGGTATTCGCCCAGTAGGATATCCCCCTCGGCATCATCTAGGGAGAGAGACATTTTTGGCCCCAGTACATTGGTCTGAAGATGGATGGCCGATGATCGGCAACAATGGTGTTGTGGAACTGGAGATGGAAGCAGAAACTTTGTCTCCGGTTTATTGGGAGAATAATTCAGAAATAGATCATTTCGATGAACCGAGCTTAGGGATGCATTGGAATTTTCTACGGAACTCCGAAAAGGTAGACTGGTCATTAAGTGAACGGCCAGGTTGGCTTGCTCTAAATGGACGCAGTGTTCAATTGAAGGAGAGAACAGGTACACCCGCGTTAATTGCACGCAGACAACAGCATTGGAACTGCGAGGTTTCTGTAAAAATGGAATTTCAACCAGCGGAAGGTGCAGATGCAGGGCTAACTGTTTTTATGGACGATAGTTACCATTATGCGCTTGGTTTAACTATGCTTGATGGTAGGCATTTCGTTACACTGAAACGACAGGTCGGCAGTATCAGTGATGAAAAGATTTCTTTACCTGTTCTGGGGAATGTCATTGAATTAAAAATTCGAGCATTACCAGATAAATATCAGTTTTATTATCAAGGAAATGATCATGAATGGAATCTGCTAGGTGAAGCAGAAACACATTTGTTATCGACTGAAGTTGCAGGTGGATTCACCGGGGTGTTTTTCGGAATGTATAATTATTCTTCACTTGGAACAACTGCATATTTTGATTGGTTTCATTATAAAGAGCAATGACAGTAATTGCATTAGAAATCAAGCACCTCGTGAAACAATGACTAGAAAACAAATAATTTAAGTTTCTCCGAAATTAACCTTCCAGGAGGTCAAGCCTCGGGTTACGCTACGGAAAACGATAGCTCAATATAATCAGACTTAACGGCAGCCAATTCGGCTGCCATTTTCTCGAGTAACTGTTAATAAGGTCAAGCTAGATGGAAAGTTTTAAAGGTCCCCGCCTATAAGAAACAAACTTATTACCCTAACCGGCTGTTTAGTTTGAAGTAAGGAAGGAATCTCCAATATCAAAATAGTAATAGTATAGAATGAAGCAACTTAAATATGAGGAGGAATGATGGATGGGTAAAGAACTGTTTCAAACTTATAATTGGTTAAACGAAAGCAGTATCCGCTTTGAAGAAGATAAGATAATCATGTATGCTCCAGAGAAAACTGACTTTTTTTGTAACAGTGGGCCTATTGGAGAAGAAGGAATAACACCTGAGTCTCTTACCAATGCCCCATTTTATTATACTGAAGTTTCTGGAGATTTTGTTATGAGAGTAAAAGTAAGCCATGATTTCAAAGATACATACGATGCTGCTTCCATTATGGTTTTGAAGAACTCTACCGTTTGGGCAAAAGCTTGTTTGGAGTTAACCGATTTTGATACTCACGCTGTAGTGAGTGTAGTAACGAACCAAACATCAGATGATGCAAATGGTTGTAACATAGATGGTAACGAAGTTTGGTTTCAATTAGCACGATCTGGTAATTCATTTGCATTTCATTACTCCTTAGATGGCAAGAGATACGATATGATGCGTTTTTTCAGTCTACCGGTAGACGATATCGTAAAAGTAGGATTAATGGCACAATCACCTATAGGAAAAGGAGGGGAGCGTATCTATCAAAATTACACATTAGAACTTCAATCTGTGAAAAATATAAGAAGTGGACAATAAGATCACACTTCTCCCTAGTATAAGATCTAGGAAAAAGTAAAATACCATCCACCCAAATTGGGTGGATTTTTTATTACTAGAGTTACAAGGCAATTTTTCGTTCTTTAGATTATCAACTATCGAAGGAATCCGAATGGCTTAACCAGAAGGATTACTTATATAAAAGCCTGAAGTATCCTCAATTTGTAGGTTTACCTTTTCAATTTGCTTTAAGGTTGTATCAAGGAACGAAAATTGAGACTGTATTTCAAATAATGATAAAGCTTTTTGGAAATTTATAAGAGCATCCTGATACATACACATCAAAGCAAAATTATAACCACGATGATAGTACAATTCACCCAGAAGATAATTACTATCTATTTTCAAACAATGTTTTATCCCAATTTCGCAATAAATATTAGATTCGGTAAATTGATTAAGCCGTGTTAAACATTTAGCAGTATTATAGTAAATCTTCGAATGGATTGTCTTATCGACAATATAAATTGAATTTTTAAGTAATCGTAGTGCTTCTTCTAGATAAGAGATAGAAAGATCATATTGCTGATCTTCAAAGTAGATAATACCTATACTATTTATTATCTCTATGTTTCTTTCTTTGTTACCTTCATTACTATTAATAAGATATAAAGCTTCTTTTAGTATTTTTTGACTTTGAATTACATCATTTTTTAGATAGTAAAGACAGATTCCTTCCTGCCACTTTATAAACTGCTCATGGAATACGTTTTTTCTATTTGGGTTTCTTTTTTCAATCTCTATAAGCGTGTTTAATTCTTCATAATTTCGCTCTCTGAGTAATTTTCGAACTTGGTAGTAAAACTCATGAACATAATCGTAATTGGAAAAGTTTAATCTTTCAATGAAATAATCCAAAGTGACGTTTAGTCTCTTTGTTATTTTCATGAATATATCAACAGAAGGAATCGTATCCCCTTTTTCAATTTTACTAATGAGAGCCTGGGTGCAAATTCCTTTTGCTAGGTCATTCTGCGAGAGATTATTGATTATTCGAAATTCTTTTATTAACTCCCCAAGCCTTTTTTCCATCCGACAATCACCCTTATGTTAATTAGTTTTAAGTGATTTATTC
>NZ_JAGXCY010000067.1 GCF_018310695.1 Paenibacillus sp. Marseille-Q4541
AAATATAAAGGAGGAATTAATACTAAATAACTATATATTTAATCTTTATTGTATTTTTTAATGAAATTTTAAATTGAATAGTTCTTTTTAAAGAACATTATGTTAAAAAATCTCGTTGTTTATATGGAATTGTGTTATTTGTTTTCTGATTTTCCTATTTAAAAACATAATTTCTAGGTCTTATAGTTTACATTTGATAGGTATAATTAACTAGAGAGAATCAAAATACAGTTCTCTTAATGGCACTGAACTATTCAAGACTTTCTGGATTGAGTAGCCGGAGAGAACGAGGTCGCGGAAGCAAGAGAAAGACCTTATGATGAAGAGATGGCGAAGCATGCCAAAGAAATAATGGTTTATTTGGAATTAAATAAAATTAGAAATTTGCCATAAACATTGTCGGCCTATCCAATAAGATTATTTACACAGTAGGTAAAACTCGAATCTGATCCTTTTGATTAGGTTCGGGTTTTTGTTCTATTGTACAATATGTGAAAAATGACACCGCAGAGGATATGGTGTTTCATTCATACTTAGAGGCTGATAGTTTTTGAAATACAATTAAAAGAAGTTAAAGAAAGTTAAAGAAAGTTAAAGCAAGCCATAGCAATACGATTAGTTAAGTAATGTAGAAAGTGTAGTGTGTAGCAATCCGAAAGTTTACTATATAAGAAGTGAACTTCACTTGCAATATGAATGACATAACAAGATAAATATCCAGAGTGCCAATCTCCTGTTTCAATAAGGAGATTGGCACAGATTTAGAAAGTAAGGTGCATGAAGCTCTGGAGACAGAAAGTTAAAGAAACATTTATACATTATATTCCAGAATAAACTATCTCAAGAAGCAAGAGGAAACCCGAACAAGTTGTGTAATGAGCTAATAAGGCAGGAGAAGATAAAACAGGGAGATGATTCTCCCTGTTTTATTTGTTCTAGAGAGGATGCAATAGATATGATACACTCCCCACTAAAAAACTTGGAACAAAATCATAAAACTTATTGAAGTTATCTCTATTTTTCGGACGGGGAATGATTCGAATTTCGTGATGTGCTGAGGGCTGATGTTGAGAGTTACAATTAATTACATAACTAAAATGAAGAAGCGTTCTGATGGGGAGGCTTTTTTAATTAGTAATTATTATCTTTATTATATCTGAATTGCTGACTCATCTAAGAGACAATGTTGCTTTTGAAATTGAAACGCTAGTCAGTTATTGCACTGAGACTGATCCAGTTAAATATATTGAAACAATTTTAGGATTAAAAGTAGCATTGGATGTGGTTAGCAATAATTTTGATACATATATTTAAAGAACGCTAATTAGGAAGTGATGCTATGCCGTTTATTGGTGGGATTATATTAGTGGTATTTTTAGCTTTTGTGGTTTGGATGTTGTTAACTCCAATTTTCAATAAGGTTGGGGAAAAAGTCACTAAGAAATATGGACAATTTACTAAAGAGGAGAATGCGAATGATGAAGAATCTGAAGACGTTTAAAGTTGGTGCAATTGTAGTAGGTGTAGTAATTATTATTGTAGCATTAGTCGTGAGTATGTTTATAACACGTATTCCTAATGGATATGTAGGCGTAGTGTATTCCCCTAATGGAGGAGTAAAAGATAATACACTAAGCCAAGGCTGGAAGATAGTAGGAGCTTTTGACAAGGTTACTAAATATCCAATTCGTATTCAAACAGTGGAATACAAAGACATCCAGATCGCAACTTCTGATGGTAAAAGTATCACCATCGATTTTGCTTACAACTACCAGGTAGAGCCCGATAAGGTATCATCTATTTTCAATAAATTTGGACCTATTAGCATAGAAGAAATTGAAGACACATATTTGAAAACAAGATTCCGTGATGCTGCACGTAAAGGTATTTCTAAGTTTACAGTAATAGATGTCTATGGAGAAAAATCATCTGATGCAGCAGTTGATGTCCAGCAGCGCTTTTCTGATGATGTAAAAGAACTCGGTTTCATTGTCTCAAATGTAACAGTAGGAGTGCCTCAACCAGATGCTAAAACACAAGAAGCAATTGATAAACGAGTAGAAGCTTCTCAAGAACTTGAACGTAAGAATACCGAACTAGAGATTGCTAAGAAAGAAGCAGAAAGAAAAAGAGTTGAAGCACAAGGTAATGCAGATAAATTATTAATCGAAGCTGAAGGCCAAGCTAAGGCAAATAAAGAGTTGCAACAATCATTAACGGATGAGTTAGTACAGTATGAAACAATTAAGAAATGGGATGGAGTATTACCATATGTGAGTGGATCTAACACTCCAATGATTCAGCTACCTGCTCAGAAGGCCGAGACAAGTAAATAAAATATGGGGAGGAGACTCTCCCCTAAATCTTTACTATAGCTATATTTGAGTGAGAAGGAAGGACGAAGAGTTAATAAGCAAATATCTCGATCAATAACGAGCCTTCTAATGAAGCCAGAAAGAATTTAAGCAGAGTGTTTAATGAGCTAATAAGACAGGTAAGATATAACAGGGAGAGAATTCTCCCTGTTTTTATTTTTTTTAGAGAGGATGAATTATGATGTTAGATAATACTGAAAAACATAAACGTAGACCCAACCGGCTCATTAACGAGAAATCTCCATATTTACTCCAACACGCTCATAACCCAGTCGATTGGTTCCCTTGGGGTGAGGAAGCATTCAGTAAAGCAAAAAGAGAAGGTAAACCAATATTCTTGTCCGTAGGCTATTCCTAGTGGGGCTTAAGTCAACTTGTCATTGGTGTCATGTTTTTAAATTATACCTCTACTTATAAGTAACCTCGATTTTTGGATTATCCCCTGTATTTTTCTTATAATAAACAATTTTATCTATCACTTCTTTTAATACTTTATTCTTTGTTTCAGCATCTAAATCGGGGTTTTTTAGCACATTGATAGCACTTTGATATCGCTTAATTCTTTCCTCGTTGTTCATGGCTTCTTGCTTAGATTTTAGAATTTCATAATCAGTAAGATCAGATTGCAACTTATTGAGCTCAAGTTTCCGGTCATCCATCCGTTCTTGATATTCCTCTTTTTCATATTCTCCTTCTTCATATAATTCCTTAATCCGCTTTATTGCTTTGTTAACTTTTTCAATCTTTTTAATTGTGGTATCGATTAATTTGTCGTAGTTGATTAAGCTTTGAGGAGTTGATACTTCCTCTTCAAGTTCAAACTTTCTTTGTTCGAGTTCGATCAGTAGTGCGCGGATAATGGTCTCAACTTTATTTCCACGATTACTACATCTGTTTCCATACGGATCAGGTTTGTTGCATGGTTTAATCAGATCTTGTTTTTGGTTCTTACCTTGAATTTGCATTCCATAGCCACAGTATCCGCATTTAACTAATCCTGAGAGTATGAACGCTCCACGTCTAGCTGCAGGAGCGAATTTATTTCTCACTTTTATCTTAGAAATAATTTCTTGATGTTCTTCAGGAGTTTTAACTTTTTCATGACAATTCTCGATGACAATCCATTCATCTTTATTAAAATATTTCAGGTCTTTAGTCTTTTTGTTTTTGTGCGCAGAACCTTCAACTTTATTAGTAATGATCTTTCCTAGATGAGTCTCATCTATAAGAATTCGTCTAATGCTATTGTCATGCCAGGTGCTACCTTTAGGCGAAGGGATTCCAAGATTATTTAAATGAAATGAAATTCTTTGCAACGACTCTCCATTCAAGAATAGCTGCTTCATCAATTTGTAAGTTTCATGACTTTCAGAATCTACGACCAACCCTTTTCTACTCGGATCATAAACGTAAGGGAAGGGAGGGATACCATTTGTCCACTTACCTTGTCTTGCACCGAGCTTTTTGCCTCTTGTTAGCCTCTTTTTGATGGCTTTATATTCTTGTCGTGCTAACAAACCCTTCACATCAACCATTAGATCGTCGGAATCATCAACGAGATTATAAATCTTTTCAGGTGTGATAATAAATGTTTCTGAGTCTCTAAATACACGTTTAATTAAAGCCTGATCTTCTAAATCACCTCTACCTAAACGGTCATAATCAACTACAGCAACCGCATCAAACATGTTATCTTCAAGATCTTTAAGCAATTGTTTGAATTTAGGTCTGTACTCAATTGTTTCAGAGTTACCTATTTCTGAATATTCTATATATCGCCATCCACTTTGTTCACATAACTCAACTAGTATGTGCCTGTGTTTATCGAGATCAGTTTCTTCTTCACCACGAGATTTACGAAGATATAACGCAACGTCTTTAATATCGTATTCCATAACCTGTCCCTTTCTGTCTCATGTTATAGTTAAATTGTATGATTTATTGTAATTCATTACAAGTTAAAAATAAAAATAATTTATAAACGAAAAAAATACCCCTCAATAGGAAAATCTCATCCTAAAGAGGGGTATAGTTGTATTTTCAGTCAATTTCTAAATATGTATGTCTGAAAACCGCGTCAAATCAACGTTTTTTAAGCCTGTTTTCTTTATAAAATTACCATTTCATCTTAACTACTTATCAAGCTCATTTACTTCGTCTTTAATTGATTTCTTAGCTTCATTCGCCTTCACAGTCTTAATAATAACACCTGCAGCTAGGAGGAATGCTAGAACACCATTGATGGCTATCATCAATTGATCGTATTGCTCAGAGGTCAATTCTAAACCAAAAACATTCCCAACTGCCTGAATCATAAACAGGAACGCAGGTATTACAATTGTCCAAAACTCATAAGTTTTAAATTTACTCATATGTAACAACTCCTAATTTAGTTTTAATTATTTATTGAGGTAACGATACATAATAGTTGCGATATCATAAAAAACCTTGCTTCGACCGTCTGGTGTATTTAAAACTTGATTACCGTCTTTGTCATAAGACTTCTCAAAATGATCAATAGCAGTCTGAGCATAGGAGGGAGGAGCAGGCAATGAATTTAAACTTTCCAACTTAGCGACACGTTCATCGACTTTCTTTATGTATGAACCTTGTTCTTGTGAACCTTTTTTTAATACATCTTTACTGTTCACAAGTGACTCTAGTTGTTTACTTAAGCTTTTAACTGTTGCTTGTAACTCATCAAATGCTAATTTTTCTTCCTTAGTCATTGGTTGATCTTCATCCTTTACAACTGGATTAGTTAAACGTTGATACTCTGCTTTGATCTGAGGGATAAAGTTTTTATTAGCTGCAGCAATTGTGTTCCCGTCACCCCAGAATGCTGTACCCGGACATGTCTTACTAGACCTTCCTGGAATATAATCTGACAATCGCTCTCCTGTTACAGACACCCAGGCGTGATATACAATGTGAGTAGTGTTAATCGGTATATTAAACTTTTCAGCTAAACAAGCGTAAAGGTGGACGACAGACTCTTTTTGAAGCTCGGTAATTTTATCTCCACCTACATTAAAGTCAGCTACTATTTCTACACAGATACATTTACTATTGAATCCCTTAATGCCAGCTGGAATCCTATTCAAATTTCTATCTAGGCTAATTGCTATTCGACCATCTTCTAAGACTGATATATTCTGACCTGTAGCTGCCCATCCTTGAGACAGATGACTATTTCTCATACCCTCTAAACATTTGAATGGATCTTGATTCCTACGTGTGGTGTAATTGGGGAGATAAGTATGGTGTACTTGTAAATATTCAATTGGACGAGCTACATTTTGTTTCTTTAACCACTCACGAAACTCCGACTTGTCGAGTAAGAGAAAGTTTCCTTTTTGAATCAATTTATCATTCTCCTTTCTTATCAACTTTCCGCAAATAAACGAATAAGTCATATCGTTTAGTCCACGTTAAAATCGCCAAACTAATCAATCCTGTAGTTGTACCAAGTTGAGCCACAAACCATATGTATAGTTGAATTGTTTCAAGTAGAGGGTAATTCCATTCAAATACAACTGCTAATCTGATCAAAATAACTGAACACATTTTAATGGTGTAAGCACTGAGGAAGAATAGCATAGCAATCATAAACAAATTGACTACGCCTGCTTTAAAACGTTCCTTAAAGTATTTACGATGTGCGGAGATAACATAGATGGAACAAGTAAGAGAGAGGAGGTACAACGTCAATAAAATAATATCAATGGCTTGCATGATTATCCCCTTTATCATAGATGAGGTGTTTTGCTACGTGATTCTGTTCAATTACAACTTGTAGCTCCCGATTAATATCTTTATATCTGGCTATCGTAATTCTGTTTTTATCTGATTGTTCCATTATTTCTTTCGCTTTCTCTTGATGTACGGGGAGCTTTTTCATTAACCATTTAACTAAGCATTTCATGATTAATCACTCCCACCAGATGAATCTTTGTAGTTGACTTTAATTTTCTTCATAAACTCTAATACTTCTTTGAGTGCGCCTGTTTCTTGACCTTTAAGTATTTCCATTGCTTCATCTCTATCTTCTTCAACTTTATCAAGCATCCAACGAGGAACCAAATCCCCTTTGAGCACCATGCGAAGTACATAGATTAATGAGAGTATAGAAATAAAAAGAAGCACAGGAGTTATCCCATACTTCTCACCAAGTCCAAGAAGGCGTTCAATTAGAGTTAATGGATCTTCATTCATTTGAATCGCTTCCTTTATAGAGGAATAAATTGCGTAATATCCTTTAATATATTGTGAAATTAATTTGATATGTAAGGTAAGTGAACATCATCTGCGAATATAAGCCTATTACTAATAATTAATTTAATTGATTTTATCTAGGGCAAATGATACAATTTGTATCAAAGGTAGGGATAATGGAGGATGTTTAGCAATGAAAAATAGGAACAAAGAAAACAAAAAATCGAGACAGGTCACAATACTCCCATTAGCTGTAATGATAGTTGCACCCCTAGCAGTTTATATTGCTACAAGTTACATAACAGAAAAGAATGTAAGTGCATCAGAAAGAAATACATCATCGTCGTTCTCAGCTTCAAGTCTTTACGACAATTGGAGTTTCAGTGATAAAATCGCAAATAAATTTGGTGTGAATTATCTAATTGTTGGAGATAGCATTGGGCAGAGTACGGGAGCTTCTTCTACCGACAGCAACTGGAATATCCTATTAGAAAAAAAACTAAAAAATGAACACGAAGTCAACTCATACGGCCAATTGATAACTATTGGTGGCGGTACAGCATTTGATGGATTAGTAAATATCTACAATAAATCGAATGTAGACCCAGATGTAATCTTTTTATGTTATGGACAAAACGATCAAGGGAAATTAGAGATAAGCGAATATCAAGCAATTTACGAACAATTAATAATACACATAAAACAAAAATATCCTAATGCTCTTATTGTATCTTTAACGGAGAGCAGCTTATCAAAAACAGAGACTATTGAAACAATAAAAGAATTATCTGCATATTACGGTATTATCAATGTAGATTTAAAGCAAGCGTTTGAGAAAACCGGAAAGCCATATGAAACATTTACAGACGATGGCGTTCATCCCAATGATAAGGGGTACGAGATATACGCAAGCAAAATATACAATTCTATTGTAAATTCGTCTGAAAAAGATGATTTCAAGATGCCAACAAATCGTTTATATGCAGATTCGAATTTGTTTAAAGAATTGCATTATACTAGATTGTTAGAACAGAATAATTTCAGTTTGACAGAGGATGGCGCTATAGAGGGCCGGAAGATAGGTTCTAGTTTAAAAGTTGAATTTAAAGGCAATATGTTTGGGATATCACATCTAGGACATGCTTCTGGAGGAGTGTATGAAGTTTATATTGATGAAGAATTAATCAAAACCATTAACACTAATGTTCCTTTTGATATTACTCATACTGGTTTTATCACAGATAATCTTAAAGATGGAAATCATGTAGCAAAGATCATCATTAAAGAACTTCCAATCAATGGCTCTGTAGTGATGAATGGTTATTATACCAATGATGAATAGTTACTTATCGAGTAATTAAAATGTGTAATTTTTCTCGAATGTCATAAGACATGTCTTAACGCGAATATAATAAATTGAATATCCCCAATGCCAAAAAAAGAAAGAAGGTAAATGTTATTAATGTATCT
>NZ_JAGXCY010000068.1 GCF_018310695.1 Paenibacillus sp. Marseille-Q4541
GCTTAATATTCGAATGATAAACAAAAGGTCCTAGTTCTTAATGCACATCCATTTTTCAGCAAATAATCGTTATTTATTAGGAGAGATGAAATGAAGAGTTTGATGAGCGAGTATACGAATCCTAAGAAATTTGAAATTGAATACAGCCTGGATGGGAAAAGATTCGACAATATTAAACGATTTACGATTATAAATGGTATTGATGTTCTGAAATTATTTGCTGCTGCTTGGTGTTTCTATAAGAGTCAAATTTCTGGTAATCAGTCAGAGTCAATTCATATCCTTAATAAAAGGGGAACGTTCGTTGCGATTGAATATGAGGTAGATAAACAGCAGACATCAAGCTCATTTATGAGAATGATGTGTGAACATTGGTCCCTTATGGATGAATTGGAAGTTAGTAATATGGATTCCGATTATGGAGATATTCTGCTATTTGAACGTCTTTATCTAAATGAAAATGTACAGTCGGGGGAACAAACGACCACCGTAGGCATTAGCATGTCCGAAAACAGTATATCTTTCCTTTATCAATTCAATTCCGAACTTTTTCAGGAAAACTTAATAAACCGAGTGCATAGAAGGGTTTTGGGTATTGCGCTGCAGATGGCTTCAAGACCATTTGATCCTCTTCATGAGATTTCATTGATAGACGAATCGGAGTCAAAGGAAGTTCTATATCATTTTAATGAGAGCAAACGCGATTATCCTGAAGATAAAACAATGATTGAACTGTTTGAGCAACAAGTTGAACGGAACCCAGATCATATAGCATTAGAGTTTAAAGGTATCACTCTTACATACCGAGAGCTCAATGCTAGGGCGAACCAAGTTGGAAGAAGACTAAGAGAAGAAGGAGTCATGCCGGATACTATCGTAGGAATAATGGCCCAAAGATCAGTAGAAATGATTGTTGGAATATACGGTGTTCTTAAGGCAGGGGGGGCTTATTTACCCATTGATCCGGAAATGCCGATTTCACGGATGAAATTCATGTTATCAGATAGTAAATCTCCTGTTTTACTCACTGGGCCATGTAGTCAGGAGAAAGTGAGTCAATTAGAGGATATTCATATCATTGATCTAGGTACTTTCGAAGAGGGAGAAACTGCGAATCTAGATCATTACGCCCTTCCTGAACATCTCGCTTATGTGATATACACATCAGGTACAACGGGTAATCCAAAAGGAGTTATGGTCGAAAATCGAAATTTAGTAAATTTTGTTTTCTGGATGCTGGAAGATGAATATCTACCAGATGAGGTTATTTTGCAGAAAACGACCTATGCTTTTGATTTGTCGATCTGGGAACTATTCGTAGGTTATATGGCTGGTGCAAAGCTGGTGCTACTCCCTCCAGAAGATGAAAAAGAGCCCGAAAAAAATCGCTCAATTAATTTATCAACAACAGGTTACTCGTACCTCTTTCGTACCGTCGGTTCTGGAAGGGTTTCTGCCCTTTGTAGATAGCAAGTTAGTGAAATCGTTACGTAGAATTCAGCTTTCTGGTGAAGCGTTGCCGGTAGTTTTAGCGAATCAATTCAATAATAAAAGTGGTGGGACGACAAGGTTAGTGAATTCGTATGGTCCAACGGAAGCCACTGTATTTGCAACCTCGTATGACGTACCATCCGATGAAATACTAACCAAAATTCATATAGGTAGGCCGCTTGCTAATATGCATATCTATATTTTAAATGACAATCAATTGTGTGGGGTTGGTATGCCTGGAGAATTATGTATTGGAGGTACAGGTGTAACACGTGGTTACTTAAACAGACCGGAACTGACCGCTGAAAAATTCGTGGATAACCCGTACCACCCTGATGAACGAATTTATCGAACGGGAGACCTAGCCTTTTGGACTGATTCCGGGACGATTGAATATCTAGGAAGAATGGACGAGCAAGTGAAAATCAGAGGTTACAGAATTGAACTGGGTGAAATCACGAGTCAGCTTAGGGCTTTTGATGGTGTTGATAATGCGGCTGTTATAGCTGTAGAGCAGGATGGGGACAAGTCCCTATGCGCTTATGTTGTTTCACAGAAAGAACTTAATATCCAAGTACTGAAGGATCAACTGTCCGAGCGACTTCCTTTATATATGGTACCTTCTCATATTATGCAAATTGAAAAATTACCGGTGACAAGAAACGGTAAGCTGGATAAAAAAGCACTTCCGAAGCCAATACATGTTAGCTCTTATCCATACATTGCACCAAGGAATAAAATAGAAAACGTTATTGCGCAAGCATTTCAAAATATACTCGGGGTTAAAGAGATCGGTATCGATGATCCATTTTTTGAGCTTGGTGGTCATTCACTGCGTGCAACGAAATTGGTAAATCAGCTGGAGGAGCGACTTGGCATACGTTTTGGAATTCGGGATATACTTATCGGTCAAACCGTTAGAAACATTGCTGAAATGGCTGTAATGAGACCTGAGTCTTCTCGGGTGGAGCCCATTCCTGTTCAGGTGCAAGCACATCGGCAGTATGAAATGAGCTCAGTCCAAAAGAGATTATATGTAATACAGCAAATGCAGGGTGACAGTGTTGCATATAATATTCCGACATTATTGAAAGTTTCGGGTGAAGTAAACGTAGAACGGTTGAAGCAGGCATTTTTCAAGCTTGGTGAGCGTCATGAATTGCTTCGCACACATTTTTACCATGAACAGGATCATTTCTATCAAGTTATTGAGGATAAATCCCAGATAGCCTTGGATTACGAAGAAAATCACACTGACGAAGTTTCTGATTTATTCAAGGATTTTGTACAGCCTTTTGATATGAGTATTGCTCCGCTCTTACGGGGAAAGGTGGTCAAAACCAAATATGACGAAACGCTGTTGTTCCTTGATATTCACCACATTATCTATGATGATGCTTCGGCAAGCATCCTGCTAGAGGATCTGACCAAACTATACAATGGCGAATCCTTACCTGAACTCAGCGTACAGTATAAGGACTACAGTGTCTGGCAGAATCAAAGAGATCTAAAAGAACAAGAGAAGTACTGGCTTAATGAATTTTCAAACGATGTCCCTGTATTGCAGCTGCATACGGATTTCCCAAGACCGCAGCTTCAAAGTAATCGGGGATCAAGTGTGTTTACTCGGCTTTCCAAAGAGCATAAGGAAGCAGTAAAGAATGTAAGCAAAAACACAGGAGCTACGGAATATATGATCTTGCTCTCTATATTCATGCAGCTGCTCAGGCGCTACAGCAGACAAGAGAGTATCGTCATAGGAAGTCCAATTGCAGGCAGGTTACATCCACAGACAGAGCACATGTTAGGGATGTTTGTTAACACCTTGGCTATTAAGGGAGAACTGCATGAAGGTCAAACTTTTACAGAACTCGTTCTGCAGATGAAAGAAAAATGCTTGAGAGCTTATGAAAATCAGGAGTATCCATTCGAGAATCTTGTAGAGAAGCTAGAAATCGAAAGAGATCTTTCCAGAAATCCTATTTTCGATGTCATGTTCGTGATGCAGAACAATGATAAGAAAAGAATGAATCTCGGTGGTGCTGATTTAATTAGCATCCGTGAAAATCGTGTAGGATCGACCTTTGATCTCACGGTTAGTATAGAAGAAAGTGAAGATGGTTATGAACTTGAATGGGAGTACTGTTCAGATTTATTCAAAAGGGAATCTATTGAGAGAATGGCTGCTCATTTTAACACACTAGCGATGAATGCTGCCCTTCACCCGTTAAAAAAACTGAATGATCTTGACATAATGAGTGATCATGAACGGTACACTCTTCTCCAGGAATTCAATGACACTAATGATGAATATTCGGATAACAATGTAATTTCGATATTCGAAGAACAAGTAGAACGAACCCCCGATCATATTGCCGTTGTATTCCAGGAACAATCCTTATCCTATCGAGAGCTGAATGAGCGGGCCAATCAGGTGGGTAGAAGATTAAGAAGACTGGGTGCAGGAGCAGACGATATCATCGGTATAATTTCTGAGCGATCGATCGAGATGATCGTAGGAATGTTTGGGATATTAAAAGCAGGGGCTGCCTATTTACCGATTGATCCGGAGCATCCGACAGAACGGATTACCTATATGCTGCAAGATAGCGGTTCATCAATTATTTTGGTGGGTCCTGGCGGTCAAAAAGCATGTCAAGAGTTGCCTCATAGTACAGTTCTCATAGATCTCACGGAATATTTGCCAGAAGAAGTTACAAATCCTGTTGGAATCACGAAGCCTCATGATTTAGCATACGTGATCTACACGTCCGGTACGACAGGACAACCCAAAGGGGTGATGGTGGAGCATCGTAATTTGGTAAATCAAGCAATCTGGCAAATCAGCAATGGAAACTACAATAAGGATACCGTCATGATCCAAAAAACGACATATGCCTTTGACGGATCTGCTTGGGAGATTTTTTCGACGCTTCTATCCGGCAGTAAACTCAGAATGATTACAGAATCTGAAAATAAAGAACCTGGTCCTTTGCTGGATATCATGCCGAATGCACAGATTGCTTTAATCCCTTCCATGCTGCGAACACTCCTGGAATATGCTGAGATCCATCACTGTGAAGAAGCGCTGCAAGCGGCAGATCGTATTTATTTGGCCGCTGAGCCCATAACGTCTGATCTGCTTACTAAATTTATGCAGGTAACTGGAAATGGCCTTGAGAAATTAGGTAATTTATATGGGCCAACCGAGTGTACGGTCACGGCTACCTCATACACATTCGATTCCTACGAGCAAACCGGAATTGTACCCATTGGCAAACCGATCTTGAACACACAAATTTATATATTGGATGGAGATCAATTATGCGGTATCGGCATGCCTGGGGAACTATGTATTGGGGGAGCAGGGGTAGCCAGAGGGTATTTGAATCTGCCTGAACTTACTGCTGAAAAGTTTGTAGAAAATCCATTCAAACCGGGAGAACGAATCTATCGTACGGGAGATTTAGCACGCTTTTCGAGTGATGGAAATATTGAATATCTTGGCCGGATTGGGGATCAGGTGAAAATACGGGGATACCGGATTGAACTCGGGGAAATTGAGAACAGGCTGCGTGAAATAGACGGTATTTATGATGCGGCTGTTATATCCCGGGAAGATCGAGGTGAGAAATACCTGTGTGCTTATGTGGTAGGGAGCAAGGTTATTGATTTGAAGGTCATTCGGGAACAACTAGGCAAAACTCTACCTACATACATGATACCTTCATCTATAAACGAACTGACGACACTTCCACTCACTAGAAACGGAAAACTTGATAAAAAGGCATTACCAGAACCTAAGATTATTGGACATGAGCGTTATGTGGCTCCACGTAATGAACTTGAAACCCATATTGTGGACATATTTCAAGCAATTCTAAATGCAGGACGTGTGGGCATTGATGACAGTTTCTTTGAATTAGGAGGTCACTCGCTTCGGGCAACACGTTTAGTCCATGCTTTGGAACAAAAATTCAGCATACGATTACCTCTAAGAGAATTGCTCCATTCACCTACAGTGAGGAAAATTGCTCAAATAATAGTTGCTTCCTCAGCAGATGCGGAAGTCTATCAACCTATTACCATCCAACCTAAAATGAAAACTTATGAAATGAGTTCTGTTCAAAAGAGGATTTTTGTCATTCACCAAATGCAAGATGAAAGTATTACTTACAATATTCCTACTATGTTTAGAGTACAAGGGCAACTAGATCTAGGTCGTTTAGAGCAAGCTCTTACACAGCTTTGTAAACGGCATGATTTGTTGAGAACACGTTTTGTTCATGACAAAGAAAACTTCTTCCAAGTGATAGAGGATACTTCTGAACTAGACTTACATTATATAGAAGCACACACCGAACAAATTCCGGACTTGTTCCGTCAATTTATCCGTTCCTTTGATTTAGGCAAAGCACCGCTAATGAGAGTACAGGTAATTAAATCCACGGACAATGAATTCACAATGATGCTTGATATTCATCATATTATTTTTGATGAGGCATCTAGAAGTATACTGTTTGCTGATTTGTCTAGCTTGTATCAAGGAATGGAGCTTCCTGAACTTAGGGTCCAGTATAAAGACTATACTGCATGGCAGAATGCACGGGATTTACAGAAGCAAGAAACTTACTGGCTGGAAGAATTCTCAGGTGATATTCCTGTGCTGGATATGAAGACGGATTTTGCTAGGCCACAGTACCAAAGTCATATAGGAAAGAGCTTAGTAACTCGTTTAACTGTGGAACATAAAAAGGCAGCGAAGGAGCTCGCCCAAAAAATAGGTGCAACAGAATATATGGTTTTGCTGTCTGCTTTTATGCAGCTCATGGGTCGTTACAGCAGGCAGGAAGAGATCGTGGTAGGAAGCCCGATTGCAGGAAGGGTGCATCCAGAGTCAGAGCACATGCTCGGGATGTTCGTTAATACGCTGGCGATCAAAGGAAAAATGCAAGCGGATCAAACATTTATTGACTTTGTAGCACAGATTAAGGAAAAGTGCTTGAAAGCCTATGAGAATCAGGAATATCCGTTTGAACTTTTGGTAGATAATGTGGTGCTGGAAAGAGATATTTCACGTAATCCCATCTTTGATGTGGTATTTGCTCTACAAAATAATGAAAGTTCACAATTTACTCTCGGTACAAGTCCACTAGTGCAGGTGGGCACAGATAGTGTTGCTGCTACCTTCGACTTAACCGTAAGTATGGAAGAAGTGGATGAAGGGTATAAGCTGCACTGGGAGTACTGCACAGACTTGTTTCAGCAGGAGACAATCGAACGCATGGCGGAGCATTTTGATGTTCTGCTCTCCCATGTTCTGCTGAACCCGACAGAAGCTTTGCATAAGCTAACCATGATGAACGAGGAGGAACAGCAGCAGGTGCTGCACCTCTTTAATGATACAGAAGTGGACTACCCTTCCCATAAAACGGTGATTGAGCTTTTCGAGGAACAGGCAGCACGTGTACCTGAGCGGATTGCAGCCGTATTTGAAGAGGAGAATCTACATTACCGAGAACTAAATGCCCGGGCGAATTACCTAGGACATTTGTTACGAAATAAAGGGGTAGGACCTGACAACATTGTAGGTCTTATTACGGGTCGCTCACTCGACATGCTGGTCGGCATATATGGTGTACTCAAAGCAGGCGGAGCTTATCTCCCGATTGATCCGGAGCATCCAGCGGACCGGATACGCTATATGCTGAACGACAGTGGAGTGGAAGTCGTACTGTTGGGGCCGGGAGTGAAGAGAGAGAATCTTCCGCTGGAAGGGAAGACGGTCATTGATTTGACGGAGGAGCAGGATCAGGTAGAAGATAATCTTCCTCTGATTGCCTCGGCGCCAAATTTAGCATATGTCATCTATACCTCGGGTACGACAGGACAGCCGAAAGGTGTCATGATCGAAAATCGCAATCTGGTTCATCTGGCAACCTGGCAGCGGGTACAGGGGCAGATGGATGAACAGAGCGTGATGTTGCAGAAATCGACTTATATATTTGATGCAGCCGTATGGGAAATATTTTCGAGTGGTTTGTCAGGAAGCAAGCTAGTCATGGTAACCGAAACGCAAAATCAGGACCCAGCGGAACT
>NZ_JAGXCY010000069.1 GCF_018310695.1 Paenibacillus sp. Marseille-Q4541
TTATCTCCGTGATAAAAACCTTTAATTCTGAAAGCTTGATAAATAAAGGATTAGTGAAGGGTTGTCCCACAAATTCCCCACAACACTCGACTCTTTACCACAGATTATCCATTAATGCGTCTAATTTCTCGACGGCAGCTCGTTTTCTCGCGTTTGTAACATGCAAATAAACAGTTTCTGTTATCTCGTCACTCGAATGTCCTAACAGCTTTTGTATAGCAGGCAGCTCAACTCCGGCCTCTGCCATTAGGGATGTATACGTGTGACGAAGAGAATGGGGGGTTATAGACGGGGGAAGACCGGCCTTAGATACAACTTCAGCCATATGCTTTCTAAGCTCGCCAGGAGGGTATGGACAGCCCATGTGGCGATTCTCATTTATAAAAAGAAAGTCAGGTCCATCATAAAACCATTTGCGATATTCCATTTTAAATTTATTTCTCCATGCAATTTGTTCTTTTATTATAGTTAGGACCCTACTACTAATATCTATTTTTCGAATTGATGCATGATTTTTTGGAGTGTTCAGTACATATTCATCTATCCCTCTTGGTACATATAAAGTTTTAGTAATAGAAATTCTTTTATGGAGTTCATCTATATCGGTTAATTTCAATGCGCATAGTTCACCGATCCGCATGCCTGTGTACGCTAATATATAAATGGCTCTGAACAATTGTGGACGATCAATTTCATTCTTTGCATGTATAAATAATTTTGCTAACTCTTCTTTTTCTAAATACTCTGGAAGTTCAACCAAGTTCTCTAACTCATCTACAGTCAATTTTTTTCTTGGAATCTCTATGTTTGCTGTAGGATCTTTTTTTATTATTTCTTTCTTTACTGCTTCAGTGAATAGCATATTCATTACAGTGTGAAAATTCTTAATATAGCCGTAGGAGTAATTTTTGCTGCTGTTTATTAAATCATTTAATAAAGTTTGATAAAACAAAGGGGTAATCTCTATAAGTTTTAAACCGCCAGCAATTTTTTTAGCTGCGTTTAGAGTGCTCTTGCGCTGATCGACTGTTCTTTGTTTTACCTTACCAGTAGCTTTGTAAATCTCTAGCCATTCATCAATCCATTCCGCAAGAGTAATCTTTTTTTCGTCAATGTATATTCCATGTATTTTTTCAGCTTGTATCTTTATTCCTTCACGCTCTGCTTCTTTAGCAGTTGCAAATCCCCCGATTTCTTTTTGAATCCTTTTTCCTGTTGCAGGATCTTTACTATCATATCGATAATAAAATTTTCCGTTTCTTTCTCTAACATTTTTATATTTTCTAGACATGAAACCACCTTCTGTCCTTATTAATCTTTTATTGATCTTTGCATAAGCAAGCTAAACATTTTAACTTCTTCTTCTGGTAGAGACAATAGTAATTCAATTGCCTTTCTTTGTTCGTTGCTTAGCTGCTGCTGATCATTGCTTATGTTTATTACTTCTGATGAATTTGAGGAATCATCAAATAGCAAATCGTCTGTTGTTACATCTAAAACTTGAGCTATTTGTTCGACTTTCCCCATTCTAGGCTCGTTTCTTCCATTTTCCCAGTAACCGACCGTTACTCCTGAGACCCCTAATCTCGTACCTAATTCTTCTTTCGATATTCCTTTTGCTTCTCTATATTTTTTTAAATTTTCTGAAAAGTTAATTTTCTTCACGATAACTCCCTCGTCGCACTATTTGTACTGTCATCGTACCATTATTCATTTTGTATTTCCACAAAAATTCTAACTTATACTTAATTTTTTTGTTTTTTAGTTTGACAGTTAACTTTAAGTTAGGATATATTGGTAACACATCACAGCGAAGGAGGTGAGATTTCACGGATGACAACTCATCACCAACATAGAAGAACTATAAGAGAATGGCGAGCTTATAGAAAGCTAACAAAAACTAAAATCGCTGATAGCATGAAGGTATGCATAAGTACCTACACTCGGATGGAGAATCGTCCTGAGTCTGTATCGATGCAAGAAGCATCTGAATTAGCTGATGTTTTTGAATGCAGAGTAAGAGACATCGTTTTTTTTGAAAACAATCCTAACTTATTGTTAGATATTTTTCAGGAAGCACATTGATGTCTAACATATATTTAGAAATGGGGTGAGTAAGTGCATGTTTAGTCAAGAGATGTTAACGATCCCTGAGGTAATGAAACACTTTAAAATCAGTGATTCATCTGTCAGAAGGCTCCTTAAATCGGGGGAGCTAAAAAGTATTAAGGTTGGAATGCAACGTCGTATTAAACCGGAGTGGCTAAAAGAATATGAGGTTACCCAAATGAAAGGTGAACATCAACGGGGATAGAGAGAGGGGCATTGGTATATGGATTCTTTATTAGTATTTATAAAAAACGGAAATACGGTAACTGACAGTTTGACCATAGCAGAGAAATTCAATAAGGGTCATAAAAATGTAGTACGTGACATTGAGGTTCAACTTCAAAAGTTAAATGAGGCTGGCGAAGAAGAGTGGGGTGTGCTCAACTTTGAGCGGACCCATTACCAACATCCTCAAAACGATCAATGGTATTCGAAATTTGATCTTACAGAAGATGCCTTCGCAATTGTTGCTATGGGATATGTAACTTCGGAAGCAATGAAAATGAAAGTTAAATTTTTAGAAGAGTTCAAGCGTATGCGAAACCAACTAACAAATAACATCCCTGTACTGGATTCTAACGCAGCTATTGCAATCGCATTAAGACAAACAGCTGATGTGATGGACAAGTTACCTCAGATTGAAAGTAAGTTAGAAACGATTGGTCGTAAGCTTGAAACTCAAATCACTTTAGACAGTGGACAACAACGGAGACTACAGCAAGCGGTAAGTAAAAAGGTTTGTTCCATTGAGCCAGACAAAGATGAGCGAGGAAATTTATTCCGTCAGCTCTATAAGGAAATTAAGGACCGCTGGGGAGTGCCAAGTTACAAAGATGTACTTCGCCAGGATCTACAAGAAGTAATCTCTTACGTGAATGCATGGAGACCAGTAAGACGAGCTGGTTAACAATAAGGGGGCTTGTATATGAACAATATTCAGCAATTGGTAAGTATATGCGGATTTTTTCTTCAGTTGGAAGAGCGGATGAAAGCAGATTGCTATCACAATATCGCGGTTCATGCTCGACGCCAGTATCTCAAATACAATGATCGATTACAAATATTGAAATACGAGAATCAGATCCAAGAAGCTAACTGGGAAAGGGTGAAGGCAAACAATGTGGTGCCTTTTCGTGGCATGGTTGCTGTTTAATATGTGGTTGTTCTTCTATACGTTATCTCTTAAGGAAAGGAACTGATCGTATGGTATGTCGGAATAAACGCAGGAAAGCACGCAATGAGTTGAATCAACTGTACCGTAAGCTCGAGATTGAGAAAGATCCGCGGAATATTGCATTACTAAGAGTACAGGTGCGTAGGCTTCGAAAGCAAAAGGTACTACTTAAAGTGAATTGTTGTGGTAACAAGAATTGTCAAAAGGCTATCTACGAGGGGCAACAAGTATTTAAGGTTGGATCAATTGGTATTTACTGCACCATGAGCTGTTGGGCTGATTCGATCGGTGCTTTAACGATCGTTATAGGAGAGGAACAAACGAAAAATGACTCCAGCTGTGGGGCAGCTGAAGCCATTAACTCTCAAAACAAATTTTGTTAGTGATTAATATATCAATATTCTTCAGGAATGTAAATATGCCTCCATTTTTCGAATGGACAAGCATTCAAATATAAGGGGGAAACACATTTGCTTAATCGAGTTATTTTGATCGGACGTTTAACTAAGGATCCGGAGTTGAGATATACCCCTGCGGGGGTAGCGGTAACACAATTCACTTTAGCAGTTGATCGTCCTTTTTCTGCAGCTGGTGGAGAAAGAGAAGCTGATTTTATTCCAGTTGTCACATGGAGACAGCTTGCAGAGACTTGCGCGAATTACTTACGTAAAGGAAGACTCACTGCGGTCGAAGGCAGAATCCAGATACGGAACTACGAAAACAATGAAGGCAAGCGTGTATACGTAACTGAAATTATCGCGGATAACGTTAGATTCCTGGAGAGTGGAAACAGAAATCAAAGCAGTCCTCCTTCTAGTGAGCAAAACAACCAAGATCCGTTCTCTGGTGACGGGAAGCCAATCGACATCGCTGATGATGATTTACCGTTTTAAGGCGGTGTCTCTATGGAGGACCAGACAGCGGCGTATATCAAAGAAATCAAACGGTACAGGGCTATTGCTAAGGAATACGATGATGACAGCCCAGGCGGTATTGTAAAGAAAATACAGTATCTGACTAAGGCTCATATGCTTATGGGCCGAGTGTCAGCTTACAAAGATGGCGATTACAAGCGGATCTACAATACTAGAAAACGAGTGTATGCGGAAGCCAAGCGTGATGCCCTTAAGGGGGATAAGACAAACGCTGCTGAACTGGCAGTACTTGATCTAAGAGTTGTTGAAGCAGAAGCATATGAATCCATGCATTTATGGCGTAACGAGTTTGCATCTATGACAGAGCATTTACACGAATTACGTCTTAGGCTGCGTGTCGATCTAAACACATATATAGGAGGCGGTCCGGATGTTTGATCATAGACCGGTACCTAAGCCGGGGAAACTAAAGCGGATCAAAGAAACACAGAAACAAATGGGGGATATCAGTCCTCAAGTGGATCGCGAACTAAAAGAACGCTCCTTTGGATTATGTGAGTTGTGTGGGAAAGCCATAGCTACTGAACGGGCACATCTTACTGGACGAAAACAATTAGACCATAAAACGAAGGTTACCGACTTATTACACCTTTGTTCTGAGTGCCACGATTGGCTAGATGAAGATCCAAATGGTATAAGAGCACGAAAATTCATAGCTAGAGCTATTAACACAGTCCTTAAACATGTTTCCAAGCATTTCCCGGAAATTCCCGGAAATGATGGGGGTAGTAAGGAAGGGAAGGGGAATTGATGGGATGGCTGAGAAACGAATGATATCTAAAGTTATCTCCATTTCTGAGAAAGTGAATGATTTGCCTAACATATTTTCCATGCTGCTATTTACATGGATGATTCCACATACTGACGACTTCGGTAGACTGGCAGGTTCACCTTCAAAGGTAAAGGCACTGGTTGTACCGATGCTTGATAAAAAGAAAGAGGAAGTAGCTGCTGCGCTTGAAGAATTAGCGACACACGGACTTATTAACTGGTACGAAGTGGACGGAGAAAGGGTCATTCAGATTCTTAATTTTGATAAACATCAGCAAGGATTACACAAGCGAACTCGTTCCAAATTCCCGGACTTTCCCGGAAGTTCCGACAGTTTCCCAAAAATTCCTCTAGAAGAGAAGAGAACTGAACTGAAGAGAACTGAAGAGAAGGGAATAGAACTAGAACAGATTTCTGGTAGTAGTAGTCAAAATGATTCATCCATTAATCCTTATCGAATTTTTGAAGAAGAAGGGTTTGGGACAATCAGTTCGATCCTGAAAGATCAAATAGATGATCTCGTAAACACATATACCATCGTTTGGTATAAAGAAGCCATTAAACGAGCCGTGCTTCAGGGGAGAAGAACTTTAAGCTATGTGAACGGGATATTGAAAAACTGGAAATCAAGAGGAATGGATGAACCATGGAAGGGGGATGGATCAGGTGAAGAGTATGAAGGACGAGCTGAAAGGAATAGATCTGGAAGAGCTCAAAAGGAGAGCGAGTTTGCTCACCTCGATTCATAACGAGGAATCCCCCGATCGTGTAACTTACCGTTGCACCAAATGTAAGGATGAAGAAGGATACCTTGTAAAGATCCCAATTGGCCCAGGACAGTTTGAATACAGAGAAGTATGGCGGG
>NZ_JAGXCY010000006.1:0-29761 GCF_018310695.1 Paenibacillus sp. Marseille-Q4541
GTAAAATATGTTGACTTTTTACTAAGTTAAAAAATATAATAAATTACAACTTCTTCCTTGTGCTAACTTGCTCTATACACACCATGGTTCAGACTCGTCAGTTATCTATGATTTGGCAATCCAATACGATCAAGGGGTGCTTCTCATGCAAAAAACGAAGGGTAGGTCTATGTTTGTTCTCGCCATTCTATTTTCAGTATTTCTATCTGGATGCGGAGGGGGGACCACGGAATCAGTAGAAGGGGGAAAACAAACGGGGAAATCGGTCGTCCGGTTTGCTACATGGGACTCCGATGAGAATTTGACGCTTCAGCAGCAGTTGGTCGATGAATTTAATGCAGCTCATCCAGACATCAAAGTTAGCCTAGAGGCTTATGGTAGCGAATACGATACGAAGATTGCGGCCGGTATGGGAGCCAAAGACGCGCCGGATGTGATGTACATGTGGAATTATCCGACCTACAAAGATGCTCTGGAACCGCTAGATGCATACCTCGAGAAGGAAGGTGCCGAATTTAAAGAAAATTACTATGAAACACTGTGGAATTATAATACAGCGGATGGTCAAGTGTTAGGTCTTCCTGTTGGATATACGACGCATGTTGTTTATTACAACAAGGATTTATTTGACCAAGCGGGAGTTCCTTATCCTAAGAGCGGCTGGACATGGAATGATCTGCAGGAAACGGCTAAGAAGCTAAATAACCCGGCAGACAGCGTAAGCGGCTTTGCATTCTCGGGCACACCTGATCCGTATGATTTTGAAATGTTCTTATGGGGGAATGGAACGGCTTACGTTGATGATGCAGGCAGCTTACAAGGGAATGTGAACAGCGGCAAATCGATCGAAGTGTTGAGTATGTTCCAGAACATGCTGAAGGAAGGATATGCGATTACGACGGAAGGTTCTGGCGCAACAGAGATGAAATCAGGCAAAGTCGCGATGTTCACGAACGGAGCTTGGTCTATTGGGAGTTTGAAAGAAGCCGGGATTAATTTTGGTGTCGTCGAGTTGCCTTCTTTTAATAATGGAAGCGCTGTCAGTATTGTGTCTTCCTCCGGGATTTCGATGTCGAAGGACTCTAAGAGTAAAGAGGCTGCTTGGGAGTTCATTAAATTCTGGACGAATGATGAAGCGAATAAGGCACGTATTGATTACGAACTGCCTGTCCTAAAAAGTGTGGTCGAAAGTGAAAAGCTCCAGGAGGATGAAATCAAGAAAGTGTTCTATAGCATGCTGGAAAAAAGCGAAGGGTACACCCCAGCCTCATTTAAGGTCGAGAACTGGAGTGAAACAGCTGAAAGCCTTGGATTAGTGTTCGAGGAGATCTTTAATCCAAGCACGATGATGGACCCGAAAGCAGTACTGGATGAAATTGCACAGCAGTAGCGGTAGAGAGAAGGAGCGAGCAAAGGGGTGCCTAAGCCCCCTCTCTTTCTGACCGATGTATTGAATCATTAGTCTCCAAAAAAATTATAGTTTGATCAAGAGGTGTATCGGGAGGTTCGTTATGGAACATGCTGTCAAACGTCTTAAAAGAATTCGCAGATTGGAAAAATGGACTCCGTTTTTATTTATATCTCCGTGGATCGTAGGTGTACTGCTATTTACGATTGGGCCATTATGCGTTTCGTTAGTCATGAGTTTTTATGATTGGCCGGTAACTTCGGAACCTAAGTTTATTTGGTTTGACAACTATATCAAGATGTTTTCTGACGATCCTCAGTTCTATAAATCGATAGCAATCACTCTGAAATTTGCACTTTTCTATGTGCCGTTAAGCTTAATTACCTCATTGATACTTGCCATGCTGATCACCCAATCTGTCAAAGGGGTTAAGATCTTCCGTACCATTTTTTATTTGCCGGCCGTTGTGTCCGGCGTTGCGGTTTCAATTATCTGGGGTTGGATTTTTAACAGCAAGTACGGCATTTTGAACTATGCCTTGTCCTTGGTCGGTATCGAGGGTCCGAAGTGGTTGATCGATCCGAACAGCGCCATCATTACGATTGTTATCGCCAGCGCATGGGGAGTCGGAACGATGATGCTGATCTTCTATACGAACATCAAGAGCATTCCGCCGGATTTATACGAGTCTGCAGCGATTGACGGAGCAGGTCCCCTTCGCCAATTTATCAGCATCACGCTCCCGCTCATTACGCCGACTCTGTTCTTTAATTTAATTACGTCAACGATCTCTGCGATGCAGCAATTAACCCTTGTTCTACTATTAACAAGCGGTGGACCGCTCAAATCCACCTATTTCTACGGGTTGTTCGTGTACAACAATGCGTTTAAGCATCACAAGCTGGGATATGCCAGTGCGAATGCATGGTTCATGTTCATCATCATTCTGCTATTGACGGCGCTTATTTTCAAATCTTCCTCCGCTTGGGTCTTTTACGAGAATGAAGTGAAGAGTGAACGGAAAAAAGGAGGGAAAAAGAAATGAAAATGTCGATATGGCATAAAGTCGTTGTTTATATCCTACTAATCGGATTCGCAATCTACTTCCTTTTTCCTTTTGTATGGATTGTACTTACGGCTTTAAAGACAGATGCTGAAGTGAATCAATATCCTCCGACCTTTTTTCCAAGTGAGTTGCAATTCGTTAATTTCATCAATGCATGGAAAGCTCAGCCTTTTGGACTGTATCTGGTGAATTCCGTCGCGATTACTGTCCTAACAACCCTTGGTTCTGTGCTCTCTTGTTCGTTAATTGCGTTTGGTTTCGCCAGGTACGATTTCAAGTTCAAGAACGGACTTTTCATCTTACTACTTGCCACGATGATGATTCCTTGGGATGTGACAATGATTCCGTTATACATGCAGTTCAATTTATTTGGGTGGATTAATACACTAAAACCGCTTATTGTGCCTTCTTTTTTTGGATCAGCGTACTTCATTTTTTTACTGCGGCAGTTTCTGATGAATGTACCGAAGGATTTGGAACATGCGGCCAAAATTGATGGAGCGAACGATTTCCAAACCTATTGGAAAATCTTCGTGCCGATTATGAAGGCCCCGCTGACGCTGATTGCTGTCCTGAACATGTTGTCTGTATGGAATGACTATTTAGGACCGCTTATTTTCCTACAGGATCGATCTAAGTATACATTGGCGCTGGGTCTTGCATCGTTCAAGGGAGTCCATGAACTGCAGATTCTTCCGATCATGGCGATTACGATTCTCATGATTATCCCGCCGATAATCGGGTTTTTATATGCACAAAAATATATTGTTGAAGGCATCAGTGGTGCCATCAAATAACTTCTTAGAATGGTAGTGGGGAGGACTTATACAATGAAAAGAACATATAAACGATGGGAAGATATTCACCTTTCACACATCAATCGTAAAGACGCAGCTGCTAGCTTTCACAGATACAGCTCAAAAGAACAGGCTTTATCTATGGATAAAAGCTACAGTGTTGGCTATCAGAGCCTCGACGGACCGTGGCAATTTCTTTATCTGGAAGCACCGGAATTGTCGCCTGCACATTTTTATCATGAGGACTATGATACAAGTAGCTGGGAAGAAATAGCCGTGCCATCCTGCTGGCAGATGAAAGGGTACGGGAAGATGAGTTATACCGATCTATATTACATGTTTCCGATCAACCCGCCTTTTGTCCCAACAGATAATCCTACAGGGATTTATAAACGGTCATTTCGGCTAAATGAGCTGACGCCGGGCTACCGGGAAATATTGAAATTTAATGGAGTGGACAGCGCTTTTGACCTATGGGTAAACGGGGAATTTGTGGGTTACAGCAAGGTAAGTCGTCTTCCGTCCGAATTTGATATTACATCGTATGTGTCAGCCGGTGATAACCAAATTACGGTACGCGTGTATCAATGGTCTGATGGCACCTATTTGGAAGATCAAGATATGTGGTGGATGAGCGGTATATTCCGCAGCGTGGAGTTGTACCAGATGCCTGAAGCAGCGATAGAAGATTGCTACATCGAGACACATTTTGATAAGTCGTATCGAGACAGCGAACTGTTGGTACATGTGAAACTCAGCAATGTTTCGGTTTCTGAGAAAAATTTTGTTATCGCATGCGAGCTGCTGGATGATCAGGGAACCATCGTGAATCAATTCCGGCAGAAGGTCTCCGTCGCAGGGGAATCCCAATATAACGCCGAGCTCATGGAACATATTCATGCCCCTAAGCAATGGACGGCGGAAACGCCGAATCTGTATCAGCTACTGATTACGCTCTATGATGGTGAACAAATCACTGAAATCATTCCACTTCGCATCGGCTTCCGCATGATTGAAATCATAGACGGATGCATGACGGTCAATGGAAGAGCGATCATGTTAAACGGTGTTAATCGCCACGATCATGATCCAGTGGAAGGACGCACGGTTAGTGAGGCAAGCATGCTTCAGGACATCTTGTTGATGAAGCAGCATAATATTAATGCCGTCCGTACTTCGCACTATCCGAACAACGAAGTATTTTATGATTTGTGTGATCAATACGGATTGTATGTCATTGATGAAGCAGACCTGGAATGCCACGGTTTTGAGCTGACAGGCAATTTTGATTGGCTGGCGGATAATCAGCTGTGGGAGCAATCTTTCGTTGACCGGGCGGAACGAATGGTGCTGCGTGATCGGAATCATCCATCTATTATTATGTGGTCACTTGGCAACGAGTCCAGCTTTGGCAGCAACTTTGCGGCCATGTACCATGCGTGCAAACGACTCGATGATACTCGGCTTGTTCATTATGAGGGTGACCCTAAAGCCGTTGCGAGTGACGTTTATTCTACGATGTATACTCGGCTAGAGGCGCTTAAGGAGATCGGGCGGAATGAGGAGGGCAAGAAACCCCACATTTTGTGCGAATACGGCCATGCTATGGGCAATGGTCCTGGAGGATTAAAGGAGTACCAAGAGGTGTTCCGGCAATATAAGCGGCTTCAGGGCGGCTTCATCTGGGAATGGTGCGACCATGGAATCCTACAGCATGATGAAGATGGAAATACATATTACGCCTACGGCGGGGATTTTGGAGATGAGCCAACGAACGGAAACTTCTGCATTGATGGCTTAGTATTTCCTGATCGTACACCTTCACCTGCGCTGTTGGAATACAAGAAGATAATTGAGCCAGTGAAAACCTATGTTGTCGATTTGGCGGACGGATTAATAGAGGTTGAGAACGTTTATGATTTCGTTGATCTATCGCATTTATTAATGAAATGGAAGATTGTATATGATGATCAGGTGCTGATGCAGGGCAGCGAGGAGCTCGGCGATGTACGTCCAGATGAAAAAAGGAAGTTTAAGCTGCCATATACAGTTGAAGAGGTTCTACCGAATACCGATTATTACTTAGTTTTAGAGCATGTTTTGAAGGAAGATGCACCTTATGCTGATAAGGGATACGTCTGCGCTGGCGCACAGTTTAAGCTCCCGGAGTATCAAGAGGAATTGTCCCTGCGCACAACAACAGGATCGGTAAGTATTACGCAGGATGCAGTATACACGACGATCTCAAATGATCAGTTTGAAGCTGTATTCCATCATGTATACGGATATTTAGATCATTACCGCAGTAAGGGAATTGGCTTAATCGAGCGAGGTCCGCGGATGACGATGTGGCGAGCAACGATTGATAACGATATGTATAAAGTTGAGGATTGGAAACAGAAATATTTCTTACATCTATCCAGCGAACAATTGGCAAGCTTTGAAGTGAAAGACTGCGGTAGCTATGCGGAAGTGAAGATATCGACTTATTTTAGCGCACTGAACCAAGGTTTCGGCTTTGAGACGGTATATCTCTATAGGGTGTATGCGGACGGAACCATACATCTTCGTCTATCTGGCATTCCTGTCATTCGCTGCAAGGAAGTGCCTGCGATGTTGCCACGAATCGGCATCGAGCTTCATGTCTCTAAGGGACTTGAGCGGTTGACCTGGTACGGTAGAGGTTATGGAGAAAATTATATCGACAGCAAAGAAGCATCCCTTATGGGAGTGTACAGTGCAAATGTTGAAGATCTTCATACACCGTATGTTTATCCACAAGAGAACGGAAATCGTACAGATGTGAAGTGGTTCAGTATGTCTGGTGATGAGACATCGCTTATGTTCAAGACAAATCAAGGCTGCGAAATGACTGTACATGATTACAAGGCGGAAGCACTCGAGCGGGCGAAACATCGACATGAGATCGAGAAGGCACCTTATCAGGTCATTCATATGGATTACATGCAATCAGGATTAGGAAGCAATAGTTGCGGCCAAGAACAGCTTCCAGCATATAAACTGGGGCTCCAGCCTTTTGAACTTGATGTGGAGTGGTCAGTGATTACCCAAGGTACGGAAATGATGGCAAGTAAGATTCGCTACGAAGAATAGGGGTGAGGAAAGTGTCTTTGGATATTTCGAACATACCATTCAGTCGATATGGTTCTTACTTTGCTTTTTCCATAGATAGAACCACAAATGAACTGGTGCTGCGAGATTTGCATGGGGGGGATGAAGCCCCGAGCATAATCTTCTCGTTGCAGCTGATGAAGGGCGGCTTGCCCGTTAGCTACGATCTTGAGGTGACAGAGACAAGGCTTCGTATCGTTCATCGTCATAATCATTCAGCGTACGCTGAACTTTGCATCAGCGATGAAAACATTATTCGCGGTCAGTTAGTAGGGGTATCGCTCCAACTGATTGCTACAAAATCCCGTTATGACAGCCTTATGCCTTATGGCCCGAATCAGTGGGAATATCATTTGTATTCCAAAGAGATTAAGCTGATGTTCAGCTTGCTGGATGGAGAAGCAGATATTCGCGCACCATGGAAAGTAGTGGGTAATGAGGGGATTGAGATCACTCTTAATCATAACGATGGGGAGTGTAATTTCGCCATTGAGAGTTATAAGACGATATGGCCAAAAACAACATATGACGATTACGCGCAGGCATGTCAGCGAGTTGAGCGCGAGTATGAGCGTTGGCTGCAGAATATGTCAAAAGTTTCGGAGCGATATGGGCCTTCGCGTAAGCTTGCCAGCTATATTACCTGGTCCTGTGTAGTTCATGCAGAAGGACAGCTTACTAACTATGCAATGTACATGTCGAAGAATTGGATGTTCAACATATGGAGCTGGGACAATTGTTTTAATGCGATGATGCTAAGCAGCAACTATCCGGAGCTGGCCATGGCTCAGTTGGATATCTTTATCACCCATCAAGATCATTCCGGAATATACGCGGACTTCATCAATGACAAGTTTTTGTCCTTTAACTGCTGCAAGCCGCCAATTCATGCATGGGCATTTAATAATATGAGGAAGCAGCATCCCTTTTTTAATGACCCGGTGGTTGTAGCTCGTGTATATGACAGCTTGAAGAGAGCGACCAATTATTGGCTAGAGCATCGGCGCACCGATACTTCTCGGCTGCCGGTTTACAATCACGGGAACGATTCGGGATGGGATAATGCGTCTATCTTCCATGATGGTATTCCTGTGGAGGCACCCGATTTGGCAGCACATTTAATACGGCAGATGGACTTACTTAGCAGCATGGCCACAGAACTGCAGCAGAAGGAAGAGGCAAGAGAGTGGAAGGATAAGGCTGATCAGTTATATGAACTTCTAATGGAGAGATTGTATTCAAATGGGCGTTTTGTTGCGAGATATGCACCAGAAGATCGCATCATTGAGCATCAAGATAGTTTGATCTTAATGATGCCGCTTGTGATCGGATATAGGCTGCCTCGAAATATTGCCGATGATCTTGCGAACACTCTTGCTAACAGATTCGAAACAACATACGGGTTGTGTACGGAAAGTCATGTTAGTCCGTTGTACAAGGAGAACGGTTATTGGCTCGGGCCGATCTGGGCGCCTGTAACCTATTTATTCATTGATGCACTCCGAGATAGTGGATATAATGAACTTGCAACTCGGCTAGCTTTCAAATTTATGGAACTTACGCTGGTCGGCGGTATGGCAGAGAACTTTGATCCTTTTAACGGAAAAGGCTTGGTTGATCCGGCCTTCACATGGACATCGAGTGTATTTCTCATGTTAGCCGAACAATTTACTATACCTCTGGAGGATCTTACATGAGAAAATATGCTGGTGAAATCGGTTTGCTCCTTGTAGCTGTCATCTGGGGCACTGGCTTTGTCGCCGGAGCAGTCTCATTAGAATCGTTGACACCGTATCAAGTGATGGCGATCCGATTCTTAATAGGAGCAAGCTTGATGTCGATTATTTTTATGAAGCATTTACGGATGCTGAATCGATCGGCAATTGGAGCTGGCATCGTGCTTGGCGTATTTCTTTTTCTTGCTTTTACGCTGCAGACCGTAGGTTTGCAGCATACGACTCCGTCAAAGAATGCTTTTTTAACTGCCGTCAACGTAGTGATCGTCCCCTTTATCGGTTATGTATTATATCGGAGAAAGCTGGATAAATACGGATTAATCGGTGCGGTACTCGCGGTCATTGGCGTGGGGGTACTATCTATTGAAATGAATCTTAGCTTGAATTATGGAGATGCGTTAACCCTGCTTTGTGCGGTCTGCTTTGCATTTCATATCTTTTTCACATGTGAATACGTCAAAAAGCATTCTCCGATCGGGCTTACGATTGTCCAGATGATTACTGCATTTGTGTTATCTTTCATCGTTGTTCTGTTTCAAGGAGAATTACTCCAAGTTAACATGGACAGCAAGGGGCTGCTCGCAGCAGCTTATCTAGGCATTTTCAGCACTACGATTGCTTTCTTGCTACAGACGATAGCACAAAAGTATACAACGGAAACGAAGGCAGCTATTATTTTGTCAACGGAAGCGCTGTTCGGTACCCTGTTTTCTGTTCTTATTCTGAATGAGGTGCTTACGGCACGTATGGTACTCGGCAGTGTTATCATCCTCATTGCGATTATTATGGCGGAAACGAAGCTGAACTTTATACCAAATAAGATGAGTAGGCGGTAGAATGGCGACAATTAAAGAAATTGCGGATATAGCCAATGTGTCCATTGCGACAGTGTCTAGGGTGTTAAATTATGATGATACATTGAACGTCACCGATGAGACGAGACAGCGAGTCTTTGAGGCGGCAGAACAATTGTCTTATCACATCTCGAGCAAGAAAAGACGAAAACGGAAGTTTAAGATTGGCCTTTATTATTCCTATTCGCTAGAAGAGGAATTGAATGATACATACTATCTTTCGATTCGTGTCGCTCTAGAGAAGAAGCTTGAGTCAGAAGGGCTTAAGATGCAGCGCATCCGAAGCGGAGATCATGCGGATCAGCTTCGGGCGATTGACGGCATTATTTGTCTCGGATTTTTTGTACGAGAAGATATAGAGCGCATTGCTAGTTTCCAGAAGCCCGTCGTATTTATCGATTCTTCACCGGACGATGATCTATTCGATTCGGTTGTTATTGATTTTCATAAGGCGACGAAGAAAGTATTGAACTATCTTTTGGAGCTTGGTCATACGAAGATTGGTTTTATCGGCGGTGTGGATACGGATAAGCATGGCAATCATTATTATGATTTGCGTCAGGAAGTATTTGAGAATTATTTGAAGAGCAAGGATTTGTATTGTGAGGACTATATTAAGATCGGAGGCTATAATCCAAAGGACGGATACTTGCTTTTGAAGCAGCTACTGGAACTGGAGGAGAAGCCAACGGCCGTATTTGTTGCGAATGACACGATTGCGGTTGGATTATACAAAGCATGTTCTGAACTGGGTTACCGTATACCTGAGGATATTAGTGTTGTCGGATTTAATGATATATCAGCTGCTCAGTTCATGGTGCCACCGCTGACGACGATCCGGCTCAATACGGAATTTATGGGAGAGACAGCGGTCTCTCTCTTGCAGGAACGTCTCATTAATGAGAGGGAAATGTGTTTAAAAGTTACGATCCCGACGAAGCTTATTATTCGGGAGAGCGCGATAGAGATTGAATGAACAGATCGAGGACTGCTTGCAGTCTTCGATTTTTTTCTAAGCTATCTTCTGCAGAGGTAGGAGAAACTTGACATCAAAAAATGGAATATGGTATATAAAAGGGAGAGTTAGCACTCTGCCTATTAGAGTGCTAAAAAATAGGTTGAAGAGTAGAAGGGAGACTATTCATGACAACGAAACAATTCCAAGCGGAATCCAAGCGTTTGCTTGAGATGATGATTAACTCCATTTACACCCAGAAGGAAATTTTTTTACGGGAACTGATTTCTAACGCTAGTGATGCGATTGATAAAATGTACTATAAGGCTTTGGTAGAGGATCAACTTACGTTCCAATCTGAAGACTACTTTATTAAAATTACAGCAGACAAAGAAAACCGCACATTAACCATTTCCGATACAGGAATCGGGATGACACAAGAAGATCTGGAGAACAACCTCGGGATTATCGCGAACAGCGGTTCTTTTGCATTCAAGAATGAGAATGAACTGAAGGACGGACACAACATTATTGGTCAGTTCGGGGTAGGTTTTTATTCTGCATTCATGGTTGCCGACGAGATTACTGTCATTACCAAAGCATGGGGAAGCGAGCAAGCTTACAAGTGGGAGTCCAAAGGTGCAGATGGATACACCATTGAAACGGCTGAGAAAGACAGTGTAGGTACGGATATTATTCTTCATATTCGTGAGAACACCGAAGAAGATTCTTATGATGAGTACTTGGAAGAGTACCGTCTCAGAACCATCATCAAGAAGTATTCTGATTTCATTCGCTATCCGATCAAGATGGATGTGAAGACACAGAAACCGAAAGAAGATGCAGAGAACGAGTTTGAAGAAGTGACGGAAGAGCAAACCGTCAACAGTATGGTGCCAATCTGGCGTAAAAATAAAAACGAGCTCACTAATGAAGATTATGAGAATTTTTATTTTGAAAAACGTTACGGTTTCGACAAACCACTGAAACACTTTCATATTAGTGCGGACGGTGCGGTTGTATATAACGCGATTCTCTTTATTCCAGAGAAAACACCATTTGATTACTACACGAAAGAGTATGAAAAAGGTCTTGAACTTTACTCCAACGGGGTTCTGATCATGGACAAGTGTGGTGACCTGCTGCCGGATTATTTCAGCTTCGTGAAAGGGATGGTAGACTCCGAGGATCTATCACTCAATATTTCTCGTGAGCTATTGCAACATGATCGTCAGCTGAAACTGATTGCGAAGAACATCAAAAATAAAGTGAAATCTGCGCTGCAATCCATGCTTAAAGATGAGCGCGACAATTACGAGAAGTTCTATGAATCCTTTGGTAGACAGCTGAAATTCGGCGTATATAACGATTACGGTATGAATAAGGGCGACATTCAAGATCTGCTGCTGTTCTACTCTTCCAAAGAGAAGAAGCTTGTGAGCTTGGCTGAATACGTATCCCGTATGCCGGAAGATCAGAAATATATTTACTACGCTACAGGCGAGTCCGTAGAGCGTATTGATCGTTTACCGCAAACGGAACTAGTTGCAGATAAAGGCTATGAAATTCTTTACTTCACGGACGATGTGGATGAGTTCGCAATCAAGATGCTGATGAACTATCAGGAGAAAGAATTCCGTTCCGTATCGAGCGGTGATCTTGGATTTGAAGCGGATGCGAATGAGCAGGAAGCGGAAGCGAAGGAAACCGAGAACAAAGAATTGTTCGAGCAAATGCAGGAGCTACTTGGCGGTAAAGTGAAAAAAGTTAAAGCCTCTAAACGTTTGAAATCACATCCGGTCTGCTTGTCTGCTGATGGCGAGATTACGATTGAGATGGAAAAAGTGCTGAATGCGATGCCGAATGCCGATGGACAGCAAGTCAAAGCTGACAAAGTGCTCGAAATCAATGCGAACCATGAAGTGTTTAACTCACTTAAGCAAGCATTTGAGAATGACAAAGATAAATTCGCTGTGTACACTAGCGTATTGTACAATCAGGCACTCTTAATTGAAGGCTTACAGGTTGAAGATCCTGTAGCATTCACGAATGATATTTGCAAAATCATGGCGTAAATCAAGTATACAAAAAGCCCTTCCTTATATAAGGAAGGGCTTTTCAGCTTTATCATGAATTAATGATTCATGATAAAGAGGTCGTGATCGTGATGATGAATATAATGAGATAGATTGCTAATACAATAGCCATCCAAAGTAATGATGCTTTGGCATAATTGGCTTTACTGGGATTGGTATTATTTCCAAAACCCCAAACAAATAAAAGAATGATATTCACAATGGGTATTGCTAAAAGGAAAATGGTAAGCATCCAACTTTTGACGCTAACTACGGGAGCCCCTGGGGCCTTCTCTGTCTCTGATTTATAGTACGAATCGTTGCTCTGCAATGCTCTCGACCTCCTGTCATATGTAATTTATATATTTATTTACGAAAGATGATGATTACGAATTGAGAATAGTTAAGTATAGTTAATTGAGCTTCAAGTTTAGATCTCCAGATGGAGTGTGGAATACAAGATGGTTTTTATCTTTCCATTCTAAATCGTCCATTCCGATCACATCTTCAGCAGAGTCGTAAGTGCCATGATCCATATAACTATACCTGCTCAGTTCTTTTAACAGCAGTCCTCCAAGTAATGACTGGTAGAAGTCATAAGAATATATAGATTCTCCTAAAGTGGTTACAGTGTATTTCATTGACTCTCCTCCTGTGGATTATTCATTCTACAGCTTATATGTAGAGCTAATATTGACTTGTATCCAACGTTGCGAACCCATAGAGTAGGAAAGTAAACATAACGACAAAGATAGCAGCAGGTATAAGAAATAAGAGTAAAATGAATCGCTTCCCCATAATTACAGCGATAAAGTAGAGCAGAAGGTTAATGAGCATTAGACAAGCAGCAAAGGTTCCCCAACCAAAAATCGGAATGCCTAAAAAATACAATAAGCAGATAATCGCATCCGTGATGAAAAGTCCAAGAAGGAGCCGATCAGCTGTAACTCTCTTGGGATATGGGTCTTCTTTCAGAACCGTTTTTGCGGATAAATACTCTAGATGATCTCGTTCGTTCATATCTTCATTCCTCCAGAGATAGCAAATAACATCTACTTTAAAAATATAAACAATCCATAACATGTATTGGTTGCAATGAAGTTGTATATCAGAATAGCAGAGACGCTTGTCCCTGAACTCTCCTTATTAAGTATAAAAAGCGTAGGAATACTCATTCTAAGGTGAATCGTTATAATGAATTTAAGCGAATGTTAAGAATTTTACGACCGTAATGTTAAGGGTTTAGGTATATCATTAAATACATAAGAGAAATTGTGGATTTTACAATATCAAAGAGGTGTGAACGCATTATGTCAAGAGAAGCTATCTTACTTGTTGATGATGAGAAAGAGATTATTGAACTGATTGAAATCTATTTAAAGAATGAAGGATACGTTCTATATAAGGCATCCAATGGCTTGGAAGCTCTCGAAATCTTACGCTGTTCCCCGGTGGACCTGATTATTCTTGATGTCATGATGCCCCAAATGGACGGAATTCAAGCATGCATGAAAATTCGTGAGAAGAACAACACACCTATCATTATGTTGTCCGCAAAAAGTCAGGATATCGATAAAATTTCAGGCCTGAGTATCGGTGCTGACGATTATGTCACGAAGCCGTTCAATCCGCTCGAACTAGTGGCCCGGGTCAAATCGCAGCTGCGTCGGTACAAGCTGTTGAATAACAATAACAACAGTGTTTCGGCCGAAAATCAGATCGTAATTGATGATCTTATGATTAATACTGCCACCCATACGGTGATGATCGGCGATCAAGAGGTAAAGCTGACACCCCGCGAATTTGATATTTTAAAGCTTTTGGCTGTCAATCAAGGGATCGTATTGAGCATGGACAAAATATACGAGGAAGTTTGGAATGAGCCATTCATGGAATCGAAAAACACGGTTATGGTTCATATTCGCAAGCTCCGCGAAAAGATCGAGAAGGATACCCAGCATCCCCAGTACATTAAAACCGTTTGGGGGATTGGTTACAAAATGAAATCGGCCAAGGAGGTGTAGTGGATCATGAACACTAAGGTATACATCAGTATTCGCTGGAAATTTCTCGTCGTATTCCTTGGATGCATGGCGCTTACGCTGCTGTTCGTGCTGCTAGGAGGTCTGCTAGCTTCTTATGTGATCAAGCTTCCGCCATATAATATGCCCCTCGCCTGGATCATCAACCATATTGGATCTCAAAACACCATCATCATAGTTGGCCCGGCTTTTTTTCTTTTATCCTATATGGTTGCAACCCGGCCACTTGTTGATCGTGCCAAGGAGCTTGCGAGCGCTTTGGAGGAGATGGCCGATGGAAAGCTACAAAAAACCGCTAAAGTAAAAGCAGCCGATGAACTCGGTACAATCGCGGAAAACATGAACAACTTGTCAGAGCAAATTCATACGTATTTAGAGGAAATCAATGGTGGGCTTGCGAAGATCGCCAAGGGGAATTTCGACCATCAGATTCCGGTTAGGGAAAACCATGAGCTTGGCAGGATTGCGGAAAGCATCAACGCGATGAGTGAGCAGCTGAACCGTTCTATTCAAGAGGAGCGAAATGCGGAGAAAACGAAAAATGATCTGATTACCGGGGTTTCCCACGACCTTCGGACCCCTCTCACTTCCATTCTCGGATTTCTAGAAATCATTGATAAAGACCGTTACACGAGCGAAGTAGAGCTTCGCTATTACATGAATATCGCCTATGAAAAGTCGCTGAGTCTTAAAAAATTAATTGATGATCTATTTGAATACACACGTATCAATAACGGTATGCCCCTAAACTTACGGGAACTGGATTTGACAGGGTTAATTGAGCAACTGGTTGAGGAGTTCGTTCCGAGTCTTGAGCAGGCGAATATGACCATTAGGACCCACGTACCCGATCAGCCGATGCTGATTAAGGCGGATGGAGACCAACTGGTTCGGGCCTACGAAAACCTCATCTCCAATAGCATTAAATACGCAAGCAGTGGCAAATATATCGACATTTACATCGAAAAAGACGATAGGTATGTTATTGTGCGGATTTGCAATTATGGGGAACCGATACCGAAGAGGGACCTTCCGTATATTTTTGAACGTTTTTACCGCGTAGAACAATCCCGTTCCAAAGCTACGGGTGGCACTGGACTTGGACTTGCCATCACGAAGAGTATCTTCGAAGTGCACGGAGGACAAATCTCCGTGGATAGCTCATCCAGTCAGACCGTTTTTGAGACGAGATTACCTATGAAGATATAAAAGGAACCGAATGTAATAGAATGCACTGAAAAACTTAAGGGTTTATTAAGCATTTGGATAAGAACAGTTAAGAAGTCTCCTGTAGTCTTGATATGCAAGAGGACGTCAAGTAAAGGCTAATCCGCCGTCTCTGACATATCACTTCAGGAAGGAGCAAGACACAATAATGAACACAATTGCGTCTAAGATACTTACACATAAAAAAACACTGCTCATTACGATGATCGTATTGATCTTTGCACTTGCTACTTTTTTGCGGCTCGATTTTCTCGTTTCAGTCAATCATAAAGTATCGCATGACACTGTGAATTACGACATCATGGTGCGTCAGCTGCTTGAAGATGGAATCTACGCCTATAAGAATACCGAGCCAAACGCCCAGGTTACGCCCGGATATCCGCTCTTTATGGCGGCAGTTTATAAAATGGTCGATTATCAAAATAATGACCCCTTTCCGTACATTCGTTATATTCAGGTCGGAATCAGTCTCGTTACCCTGGGGCTAATATACTCGACTGCCCGAAAACTCGCGGGCCAAACGGTTTCGATGATCGTGCTGCTCATATGCAGCGTATACCCACCGTTCATTTGGAGCAATGGCGCCGTTCTCACCGAAACACTAGCGTGCTTTTTTCTAATGCTTTATATCCGATTGCAGCTTTCTGCCTTCGATAAGAAAACGCGAACCCTCGCTTTGTTGAGCGGAGCAGCAATGGGGCTGCTAGTGCTGACACGTCCGGAATTTCTAATCCTGATTGCACCGGTATATGTGTTTTATTTTTTCTGGAAAAAGAATTTCAAGCTCACGCTGAAGCTACTTTTGTTCACGTGTATTGGTACGGGGATTGTCCTCTCGCCTTGGGTGATCCGCAACATGGTGACTCTGAACGAGGTCGTGATTGCCTCTACACAGGTTAATCCATTTCATGCCGGTACCTACCCAGATAAAAACTACGATGACGGCCTCGTCGACCGCCAAGGCAAAACCCAAATGGAAGTCGCAAAAGAACGGCTGAAGGTCGGCTTTACAGAGCATACATGGACGTTTGTAAAATGGTACACCGTTGGCAAGCTAAAATACATCTATTCGAATATGTACTTTGGTAGCGGCCATAACCCGATATACACGGTGCTCCCAAGTCCGCTGGGCAGCCTGCTTCATATGGGACTTGTATACTTTTGTCCGCTGGCCCTGATTGGTGCCATCCGAAAGTGGAGAAAACCTTTGACGCTGCTCACGCTGATTTTGGTAGTTATGACGGTAACTCGATTAGCTTTTGTACCGGAATACCGATATAACTATACGACCATGCCACTCATCATCATGCTGGACACGATTATAGGTGTCGCTATGATACGTTGGTTCTGGAATAAATATGTAAAGGCCTCACATTCACAGAAAGGAGCTGTTATCTATGACGGATCAACCGATCCTTCCTAATTGTTCGCTCAAAGTGCTTGTCATCGTCCCTGCTTATAACGAGGCGGAAGGCATTGGACAAGTGATTCGTCAGATTCGTCAGGACGCACCTTATGTGGACGTGCTTGTCATTAACGACGGATCGAACGACGACACAGGCCGGATTGCCTGTGCTGCCGGTGCGAGCGTCATCGACCTGACTTGCAATCTGGGCATCGGCGGTGCAGTGCAAACCGGTTACCGTTATGCGGCAGAACATCACTATGACTACGCTGTGCAGATTGATGGAGATGGACAGCACAATCCGAGGGATCTAAATCAGCTTATGGACGCTATGCTCGAGACTGGTGCTGATATGGTCATCGGTTCTCGTTTCATTAATAAGGAAGGATTTCAGTCGACCTTTGCCCGTAAAATGGGTATCGGTCTGCTGTCCGCCCTCTTGACCAAGCTCACTGGACAGGTCGTTACCGACCCAACCTCGGGCTACCGCTTCTGCGGAAAACGAGCAATTTCCCTGTTCGCCCGTGAGTATCCGACCGACTATCCCGAAGTGGAAGCATTGATGCTGATGTATAACCGGGAGCTGTCTTTTACAGAAGTTCCTGTCGTAATGAATGAACGTCAAGGCGGCGTATCGAGCATATCGGCGATGAAATCCGTGTACTACATGTCCAAGGTGATCCTGTCTGTCCTACTCATGAAAACCATGAAAAAGAGAGCGTGGGAAAATCGCTATGAAACTTAATATTTATTTCGTCAGCTTTTGTATCAGCGTAGCGTATGTCACCACAATCCTTTTTTTAATACGCAATCGAAAGTTAAAGGAACAGTACGCTCTGCTCTGGCTTCTAATGAGCGCAATCATGATGGTGTTATCCTTGTTTCCATCCCTTTTGGACGAGCTGGCGGTACGGATAGATATTTACTATGCCCCGTCGCTGCTTTATCTGCTAAGCGTCGTAGCTTTGCTGTTCATCCTGCTACACTTGACGATCGCGGTCTCATCACTTACGCACCGGGTCGTTGTGCTGACTCAAACGCTGGGGCTACAGGAAGATCGCATTCAACAGCTTGAAAGGCAGGTGGCAGAAAAAGCGGCAGAGGATTCTAAGCCGAATTTGAACCGCTCAACTAACCAAGTTTGCTTGCCATCTCTTGGTCATCCTGCTGCTGTACCTCAGGATCGGAGTAGAGAGGTGATTCGTTAATATGGCCTATTTCATCCTTTTTCTCAACATCATTCTTCTCGTCTCCGGCCAGCTCGTTTGGAAAATCGGACTGCAGCAGCAGGGCGGCATTCATCTCGGCAATTTGCTGTCTGTTCTGTTCTCACCAATGATCCTGCTTGGCATGATGTTTTATGGCTTGGCTACGGGACTGTGGTTTATCGTACTATCTAGGTTGCCGCTAAGCCTTGCCTATCCGCTTCAAAGTCTTGCTTACGCGATAGGGATCGTGGCAGCTTGGTACTTTTTCGGGGAAAGCGTACCCCTAAATCGCTGGATTGGAGTGGGAGTTATCGTAATGGGAGCGGTTATTATTGCCGCCAAATGACAGAGATATCATACTGTGATAGGACTAGTAGATATTTTTTCGATGTTCACTTTCAAAAGGATCTTCATTCTTATGAAGGTTCTTTCGTATGTTTTATCATAAGAATCAGCGAACCGGGTATGGTATACTTTTAGCATACTTTAACTGCATGATTACTTTATAGATGAACCATAGACTTGAGATATAGAAGGTGAACTTTTTTGAAGACAATAGCCGTGATCGGAGGCGGAATTACCGGATTATCCGCAGCGTATACGTTACAAAAAGAAATCCGGAACGGCGGGCTTTCAGCTCGTGTTGTTTTATTCGAAGCTGCCGAGCAGCTTGGCGGAAAAATTCGCACCGCACACGATGGCAATTTTACGATGGAGACGGGTGCAGATTCCGTGGTTACACGCAAACAGCAAATTTTTGATACGATTGAAGCCTTACAGCTCCAAGAACGCGTGGTATACAACGAAACGGGGACTTCATTTATCCATACGGATGGAGAGCTCAAGCAAATTCCAGAGGACGCGATGTTTGGGATTCCAATGAGCATAGAATCTCTTGCTAGTACGACACTGGTATCGGCAGAAGGGAAGGTAGCGGCGTTAAAAGATCTTTATACCCCGAATGAAACGTTTACGAAGCAGGACTCTTTGGGAGACTTTTTGGAGGCTTTCCTCGGCACTGAATTTGTGGAGAAGCAGATTGCTCCTGTTATTTCCGGCGTGTATTCTGGGGATATTCATGAACTGACGTTAGCCTCGACGATGCCTTATTTATTGGAATACAAGAACGAGTATGGAAGTTTGATCCGCGGGCTGGATGCACATCGGAGCAAGCTGAAGGGACCCAAAGAAGGTAAGAAGTTTCTATCCTTTGAAGGTGGGATGGCAGAGCTCATTCAAGCTTATGAACGGGAGCTGACCGAGGTAACGATACGAAAGAATACAGCTGTTACTAAAATAGAGCGGAATCAGCAGGAAGGAACCTACTCTATTTCAGTTCAGGAAGGAGAAGGCCTCACTGCGGATCAAGTCATTCTTGCGGTGCCGCATAAGGCTGCTCAGGACATGCTTCAGCAAGAACAATTGGATGCAGACATGGAGCAGCTGCTCAGTTCCTCCATGATCAGTATTTACCTTGGTTATGATGTTCCAGATGAGCGGCTTCCTGCGAACGGTACCGGTTTTATCACATCGGGGAATAGTGAGCTTGTCTGCAATGCCTGCACATGGACGAGCCGGAAGTGGAAGCATACTTCGAAGCATAGTCAGCTGCTCGTCAGACTCTTTTACAAAAGCGCAAATCCAGCCTACGAACAGATGAAGGATATGTCTCAGGAAGAATTGCTGCAGGTGGCTTCGGAAGATGTGCGTAATAGTCTTGCTATAGAAGAGAATCCAATAACACATAATGTGAGAGTATGGCATGAAGATATGCCGAATTATCACCGGAAGCATCATGAGCTGGTCCATTCGCTGGAACAGAAAATGTCAGAGCACTTCCCGGGTATTCTTCTTGCAGGCTGCTCCTATTACGGTGTTGGTATCCCGGACTGCATTGCAAACGGAGAAAAGACAGCTTCCTTGGTTATAGAGCAGTTATAACACCTATGAATCATCACTAAGACGTGAGAAGCAGGGCGGTTGCTTTTCGCGTCTTTGCTGTACTTATGGCTGTTTTTCCTGTATAGTTCAGGCATAACCATAGGAATAGAGCTGGAGTGATTGGATGAGTAATGCAAAGGGCAAGGGTGGAACAGGACGAGGCACTGGGAAAAAAGGATGGAATCGCTGGCAAGCGGGTGAACGCCGGGCCAACAATAAGCCTAAACCTTATAAGAGTAAAGGTACGAATAAAGCAGATAATAGTGAAGGCGGCTCAGCTGGCAATCGCTAATTCCAAATACAGAAGGTCGGTTCTGATAACAACAGGGCCGGCTTTTTTTATGGGATCAGGTTGTAAAAGTGCCATTCTTATTTCCTTTGTAGTAAAAGGAGGAATAAGCTATGGAAAACTTAAACCTGGAGGAAGTTGTATATTTGGTTACGAATATAGGATTTCCGATGGCAGTGTGTGTTATTTTGCTTCGTTATGTATTGCAGACGATAGGTTCACGTCTTGATAAGCTAGATAACTCTATATCTAAATTAAACCGGAGTATCCGGGAACTCGATACGGAAGCGAAGACGACGAATGCAAGTTCTGAAAGGAAGAAAGCTGAGTGAAATTGCCATTTACTGTAGCTTGTAAAGAGAGAAAATGTAAAGCCCTAGGTGGTGTGAAGCTGGTGTGCTGATCTTGTGAATTTTACCGAGATCACTAATCGGGTTCAGCATTTGCGGTTCAGCACAGGCGCAGGGCGAGGATGAAATGATAAGTATGAAAGTGAATATGCTTAAGATAAATAAATGATGATGTTTCATCAGAATTCCCCGCTTTTTTTAACTTATCCTGCCAATAATAATTCATTTCTATACCATGTAAGGGAGTTAATATGAGAAAACAAACCATACGAAAGATAGGCACTACAGTAGGTTTGCTCCTCTGTGTATCATTTATTACTGCTTGCGACAAGGAAGCGACGAATGGAACGAGAGAGGTAGTCCCTGTGCAATCCAAAATAGTATACAAGTTAGCAGAAAGCTCGAAGAATGAACCAGATGTTGCCGAGCTGGATGATGTAGAAGAGTACAATGCTAAGCTCAGTACCATCGTTTATTCTCATATGAAACAGGAAGGTAAAGAGTTTATTGAAACTGCTGAGTTTACCAATCATCCTGGACAGAAAATATCCGTGAACTTGCAATTGCCGGAAGAGGCCAAACAGGCATTTTTAGAGCCGAGCCTATCCATTATTGCGAGCAAGGCAAAGACAACGGTATATGAGGTGAAATTTACGGCGAATGAAGCTTTTTTCAAAGATAGGCCAAACGCGGAAGTTTTTTATGAACTTAAGTGGGAACAACTTGCTGGAGATCGGATGTATACGATTATTTCAACGAAAAGCTCCATAAACACAGACGAAATTTTCTGAATAATTATTCCTCATAATTTGTAAAAAAAGATAATCTCCGTTTCGAATTCCGCAAGAAGGGTAAAATTCAAGCAAGAAGATAACCATATCCTTTAGTAGGAGGCGAAAGATCATGTCTAAAAAAAGAGGTTTGTTTATGACAGCAGTCGGTGCCGGAGTAACGTATTTAATGAGAAATAAAAGCGCACGTGATAAAGTGTTCCATACCGTTTCAGGTATGATGAAAAACTCACGTTCTTCTCACAGTAGCAAGAAGGCGCCGCGTGTAGAATAAGCAATCGGAAGCAGTAAATATAACAGCTCGGCCACAATTGTGGTTCGGGCTATTTATTTGCCGTTTCGGCATGGCTGGATATGCTTCACGTGTAGTGATAGACTGGTGTTAAATTATGTAGGAAAGAATGATGGAATAACAACATGAAGGAAGTGACCTTATGAGCAAGATTCAAACGAACGTATTTGAACAAATGTATGGAATTATGGAGGAAGCTTTTCCTCTGATTGAATATCGGACCTATGAAGGTCAAAAAGCTTTGCTCTCCAATTCCAGTTATCGCTTGCTTACGAAAGAGAATGAACAAGGGGACGTTATCGCTTTTTTAGCTGGCTGGGAGTTTGATGATTTCTGTTTTGTTGAGCATATTGCGGTGAAACCTTCGATTCGAGGCGGTGGACTGGGTAAGCAGCTGATGACTGATTTTATGCAGCTGGTAAATAAGCCTGTGGTACTTGAAGTTGAACCGCCTGAAGAAGAGGAAATGAAACAAAGAAGAATCGGATTCTATGAGCGGCTTGGATTCCATGTCAATTCGTATTCGTACGTTCAGCCTCCGCTAAGAGAGGGAGAACCCGATTTACCTTTGCTCATGATGAGTTATCCAAGTGCGCTGTCTGAAGAACAGTTTCAGTCCTGCCGGGAGACAATGTATGCGGAAGTATACCAAGTACCGGCAGATTATCCTTTTGGCAAGTAAACAATACATTCGGTAACGACATTTTCTTAACTAAAACCATTCCTAGTGCTTTCGCTAAAGGAGTGGTTTTTTATTTTTTTCCTTTTTTGGAATGGGAATTGTAATGTATTCTTCCTAATTTTAATCGCTCCTGAAATGGATATTCTGTGTTACAATAAACTCTCTGTAAGGTAATACCCGGCTATAACATAACAGGAGGATCTACATGACAAAAAGCACGTTTATTGCTGTTGAAGGGCCGATTGGGGCTGGCAAAACAACGCTTTCGACGATGATTTCCAGGGAACTCGGCATCCCTTTATTAAAGGAAATTGTAGAAGAGAATCCGTTTCTCGGAAAATTCTATGAAAATATAGACGAATGGAGCTTTCAGCTGGAAATGTTTTTTTTGTGCAATCGGTACAAGCAGCTGGAAGACACAACGACACAATATATCCAGCATCAAAAATCAGTCATTTCCGATTATCATATTTATAAAAATCTAATTTTTGCACAGCGCACTCTTAAAGGTGTAAAGAGAGAAAAGTACCGCGAGATTTATCATATTCTTACCGATGACCTTCCAAAGCCGGACCTTATTATATATATCAAAGCTGATCTGGACACGCTGCTTACTCGTATTGCGAAGCGCGGACGTTCTTTTGAAGAGAATATGGACCCCGCCTATTTAGAGCAGCTCATTATTGATTATAACGAAGCGATGACGTCTCTCGCTGAACGTGAACCAGATACGAAAATAATAACCATTGACGGTAATCAGATTGATTTTGTAGCAAGTCCTGAGCAATTTGAACTGATTGTGTCTGAAGTAAAGGAGTACATGCAATGACAGATTACAACATTCCGCAGAACGCTTTAATTACAATCGCGGGCACGGTAGGTGTAGGGAAATCGACACTGACTGCAGCACTTGCGGAGCGACTTCAATTCAAAACATCGTTAGAGAAGGTTGATCACAATCCTTATCTAGAAAAGTTTTATCATGATTTTGAAAGATGGAGCTTTCATCTGCAAATTTATTTTTTGGCTGAACGTTTCAAGGAGCAGAAAAATATTTTTGAAGCAGGCGGAGGTTATGTCCAGGATCGGTCGATCTATGAGGATACCGGGATTTTTGCTCAAATGCATGCAGATAAAGGGACGATGAGTGAAACGGACTTTGAAACGTATACGAGTTTATTTGATGCTATGGTGATGACACCTTATTTCCCTCATCCAGATGTACTGATCTATCTGGAAGGAAGCTTACCTTCCATTTTGAGCCGAATTCAGGAACGTGGTCGCGAGATGGAAATACAGACGGATCCCGCCTACTGGGAAGAAATGCACGGACGTTATGCTAAGTGGATTGACGACTTTACGGCATGTCCAGTGCTCAGACTAAATATAGATGAATACGATGTACATGACCCAGCTTCCCTTGATCATATTCTCGAAGAAGTGGGCAAAGTGATTGGTAGTAGCCGAAAGTAATAACTTTCTTAAACCATGATCCGCTGCGGAGCTTTCGTCGCAGCGGTTTTTTTGGTTCAAGGAAAGAGTAGAATAAATTAATGCTATTACGAAGTAAAGGACATATTACGATATAATAATAGGTATCTGTTTTTCAATCTTCTCATCAAAGTTATTGAAAATAGAAAAATAATGGTAATTATTTGTATAAAAATTTACTTTTATGGGTCTAATGACTCATTCAAGAATTTTACTTTTTTTTACTTCTATACGATTCTACATTTTTCTTATATAATACATAAAAAAATTAGTAGTTGGTCTTAAGGTAAAGGCTACAACAGAGATGGAGGACTTCATGGTACCAAAACAGACTAATGATAATGGAAACAAAGGAACCGGCGAACGATTTTCATCCTCAAAGGGATTTATACTGGCAGCGATTGGTAGTGCAGTGGGGCTCGGGAATATGTGGAAGTTCCCCTATATTACCGGAGAAAACGGAGGAGCCGCTTTTTTCCTGCTGTTCATTGCATGCCTTATTGCAGTTGGACTTCCTGTACTTCTTGCTGAACTTGCGATTGGCCGTGCAGGCCGGGGAAGTGCAGCTTCTTCCTTCGTAAAAGCAGGTGGAGGCAAAGTGTGGGGGAGACTCGGCTTAATCTCGGTTATTGCTCCCTTCCTTATTATGACGTTTTACATTTTGGTAGCTGGATGGACTTTGCACTATGCAATAATGTCCTTCAGCGGACGTATAACAACAGATGTTGATTTTAATGCTCAATTTAGTTCTTTTACAGGTAGTTATCTGCCTTTGGTTTGGGCATTCGTTGCTATGATACTCGTGGCTTTCGTTGTGATAAGAGGGATATCTGGCGGTATTGAGAAGTTTAATAAAGTACTCATTCCAGGTATGCTTGCGTTGCTTGTCATTCTTATGATTCGTTCCGTTACGCTTCCTGGCGCAATGGAAGGAGTAAGCTTCTTCCTGTCTCCTGACTTCTCGAAGCTTACTCCAGAGGCTGGCCTTGTTGCACTTGGACATGCCTTTTTCTCCCTATCTCTTGGGATGGGGACGATGATTACTTACGGGGCGTTTGTAGATCGTAATCAATCACTCGGATCTGCTACCTTAGCTGTAGGCGCAGGTGACTTGATTTATGCCTTTATTGCAGGTCTTATTATTTTCCCAACGACTTTCGCTTTTGGCATTGATCCAAGCTCTGGTCCTGGACTCGTATTTGTTGCATTACCGGCTGCTTTCTCAGCAATGCCGCTCGGTTGGTTATTCGGAGGTTTATTCTTTACCTTACTGGCGATTGCCGCACTGACTTCCCTTGTATCTCTGCTTCAGGTGCCGGTGACGTACGTAATGGAAAAATGGAACTGGAGCCGCAACATTGCGGTGTGTAGCATTTCACTGCTTGTGTTTTTGGTGAGTATCCCTTCAGCTCTTTCCATGGGGCTTATTGATATTGAGATTGGAAAGTATAACTTCTTTGATTTCATCGACTTCTTCGCCTCCAACTGGCTGCTGCCGCTGGGAGGACTAATCGTTACGCTTTTTGCAGGATACTTCTGGAAGAATGCAGCGCAAGAAGCTGGACTTACGGCGAAATGGTTCCGTATCTGGTTGTTTATGCTTCGCTATGTGGCACCGATTCTGATGGTATTCGTATTCTTGCACTCTACAGGAATTCTGAAGTTCGAATAATGAAGTGTACTTGTACATTAAAAAAAAGACCTTTTCTTGCTTTTTTGCAGAAAGGGTCTTTTTTTATGCTAAAATGAAAGCGATTTCCAAAGCAACATGAATATACCACATAGGCATGGCTTTCAAATACTGCGAAACAGGAGTTGAGATGAACATGACAGCATGGTGTGTAAAGGAAACGTCAGTAGAGTATCGGCAAAAATTACTCGGAACCGAGGTTCGTAAACCTCGATTTAGTTGGAAAACCGCTTCGGATCGGAGAGGTGTACTGCAAAGTGCTTATCAGATCCAAGTTGCGAAGGAGGATTTTTCATTTACCACACTGCTATGGGATACCGGAAAAGTACAGTCAGAAGAGGCGATACTAATTCCGTATGAGGGCTGTGAGCTGCAGTCAAAAACCCGTTATTATTACCGCATTAAGGTGTGGGATGATTTGAGCAGCGAATCGCCATGGAGTGACATCGACTTTTTCGAAACGGCTTTTCTGAATGGTGGAGAGTGGCAAGCTGCATGGATTACTCCGCATCCAGAGCAGATCGATCCATCGGAGGAAGCCTCTTATTTGTTAAGAAAATCATTTGTGCTGAACAAAGATATAGCATCTGCTCGAATGTATTGTACGAGCGCAGGTCTATATGAACTATATATTAATGAACATCGGGCAAGTGAAGATTTGCTCACGCCGGGTTGGACTTCTTACCATCATCGTCTGCAGTATCAGACTTACGATATTACGAAAGAACTGAAGCAAGGCAACAATGCGATTGGAATGATGTTGGCAGATGGCTGGTATAAGGGAGAACTGGGGTGGGGAGGACATAAAAACCTTTATGGAAATAGGCGCGCGGCCCGTCTTGAGCTTCATGTAAGATACGACGACGGAACGGAAGATATTATCAAAACGGATACGACGTGGAGGGCAAATATAGGGGCTATTCGCTACTCCGAAATCTATCATGGTGAACGATATGATGCCAGGCTTGAAGTAGAGGGCTGGGCAGGCAGTACATATGATGACACCGCTTGGTATGAAGTGACGGAAGCGGATCAAGTACCGAACAATCTAGTAGCACAGGAGAACTGGCCTGTTCGAATTACGGAAACCCTTTCCCCTGCCGGATATGTAGTGACTCCGGAGGGAGACTATGTGCTGGACATGGGACAAAACATGGTAGGTCGTATTCGTTTTACAGTAGAAGCAGATGAAGGGACTCGTATTGTATTGTCACATGCCGAAGTGTTAGACAAAGAGGGGAATTTTTACACGGATAACTTGCGTACAGCTAAACAACAAGTGGAGTATATAGTTAAAGGAAAGGGTCCTGAAAGCTATGCACCACATTTTACATTTCAGGGATTCCGTTATGTGAAAATAGAAGGATACCCTGGATTAGAGCAGGACTTCCCACTAGAGTCATTTGTCGGCGAAGTGATGCACTCAGATATGCCAAGAACGGGGATGTTCCAATGCTCTCATCCACTGTTAAACCAGCTTCAGTCCAACATCGTGTGGGGACAGCGCGGCAATTTTGTCGACGTACCTACTGATTGTCCTCAGCGGGATGAACGTCTTGGATGGACGGGGGATGCTCAAGTGTTTGTAAACACGGCATTGTTCAACTATCAAGGAGCCCCTTTTTTCACGAAATGGCTTCGAGATGTCAAAGCAGATCAAGGAGAGGATGGGAGTGTTCCTTCCGTTATTCCCTCAATTGGAGATATTCCGGTGTCCTCGGCATGGGGAGACGCGGCGGTCATCATCCCTTGGGCTCTATATCAACAATATGGAGATGTCAGAATTCTGGAAGAACAATATGAGAGTATGAAGGCGTGGGTGGAATACATCCGGGCTCAGGGAGAGGAAGAATATCTATGGAATACCGGATTCCATTTTGGGGACTGGCTCGGACTTGATGCCCATGAGAACAGTTACGACGGAGCTACCCCAAAAGATCTGATTGCTACAGCGTATTATGCACATTCCACAAAAATTGTAAGAGATACAGCAGCTGTGCTTCAACTTGAGGATTATCAAATGTATGCGGAACTCCACCAGCGTATTGTCGATACTTTTCTCGAGGAGTTTGTGACTCCAAGAGGGAGACTGATTGCAGATACCCAGACAGCACATGTACTTGCGATTGCCTTCGGTTTGGTGGAGGGAGAAGTGAAAGAAAGAATGGAACAACATTTGAATCAATTAATTGAAGATCAAAAGGACCACTTGACGACTGGGTTTGTGGGAACACCATATTTATGTTTTGCCTTATCCACAGGGGGATATACCGACACAGCCTATCGTCTTCTGATGCAAACCTCTTATCCTTCCTGGCTGTATCCGGTGATTAAGGGTGCAACTACGATATGGGAACATTGGGATGGAATAAAAGAGGATGGAACATTCTGGAGCCGGGATATGAACTCATTTAATCACTATGCTTACGGTGCTATTGGAGATTATATGTACCGAGTTGTTGCCGGTCTAGATCGTGACCCTAACATTCCTGGATACAAAAAAATTGTAATTAAACCGGCCATACAAGAGAGTAGTGGTATTACTCATGCAGAAGCAAGTTATGAGAGTGAGTATGGTTTTATCCGTTCTGCTTGGCGTTTAGAAGAGGATCATGTGATTATTGAGGCAAGTATTCCATCCAATACAACAGCGGAAGTGATTTTGCCGGCATTGTCGTCACAGGCAGATCGGAAGGGACAGGATGAATCTTTCGATAAAGAAGAAGGAATCATTTCTGTTGAATATACTCCACAAGGGACTGTGGTGAGTGTTGGATCCGGAAATTATCAGTGGAATATTCCTTTTTATTCAAAATAAAACATATCTTATATTAAAAAGACCTCTCTATATAGGGAGGTTCTTTTTTGTTTTCAAAGCTTATATATCCATTGATAGAAGAATTGTGAGCGGAGATAGATAGTAGAGAGAGTAATTGTCATATTTTTCAAGTGGTTAGATGATTAATAAACAACAAATTTCGACAATTATCTGATTTAGCATCTGCTAATATTGAGGGTATACCTGCGGGTTTATGAAGTGAAGCGGCTTGTGATAAAGAAGGGAGTTCCTACGTTGAAGCGTTTAGGAAAAATGGAGTTATTGATGATGTCCGTACTCATGATTGTGTTGATGCTAATCACGGTAATTCTATTTTATGTACGAGATATAGAGCGAGATCAAATAGATCATAGAAATGCCTTGCCTGAGGCGGAATACAGCAACAATGACCATCATCTTCTTTCTCCTTCTCAGCAGGAAAGCGAGAGTTCGAATGGGATAGACAAAGAGTCGGGATCGGGGGTAAATCCCTTTTATCCTGAGGATTTGAACTTGCAGCTGAGATCTGACCAAGGAAAAGTGAAGGATCAGCAGCCTTTTGGAAATCAATCGATTCGGAAAATCAGCATATTCGTAAATACCAGTAAAGGTGAAGAAACGTTTAGTGTAGCGCCGGAAACTTATAATATTATTGTTCAAGCTCTTTATAGTGTCGATCTGTCGGACGCCAAGGCCCATATTCCGGAGCCTTCAAAAGATGGGACGGTATTTATACGTTTTCATACGGATGATACTGTGTACTCCGTTCCGTATGATCTGAATACGAATACATACATGTTAAGCGGACAGAGATACTACGCCACCTATAATACAATGGCCTATCTGAATCTTTTTTGCAGGCCAGAAACGACTTTGGCAATGCTGGGCAAGATGAGAGCTATGGATGTAGGAACGGACGAGATGCCTTATGTATCAGATCAAAGCGTACAGTATGATGTGAAACGACTTAAAGTGCAAGGCAACAACTTTGAGGAATGGAGTAACCAGATCGAGGGAAACAATGAATACAAAGAGCTAGTGAATTTCTATTCGATTCGAAGTGATAAGATAAAGACGATCCTTGTGAATGAACATAGTGGAATTCTATTTACGGGAGCGAGCGTATTTTTTACGAAAGACGGGGTAAAGACAGCAGATGGAATTACCATTGGGACCAGCACGTATGAAGTGATGAGCCGACTGGGTGTCCCTAATTTGATATTGCAAAATAAATGGAGTTACCAAGTAGATAAGGAGCGTCAGCTGCATCTGTATTTTAAAGAAGAGAAGGTAATGTATATGACGCTAACTAGATACTAATTGCACGCGAGGGAAGCGGAATGGATGCGCGGGAAGTGTAAAGGAAACGACGATCGGAACATCCATCCGCACACGAAGCGCTGCTCTGCCGACGTTCCCCTGCACCCGCGAGTATCAGGGTTCTAAGAGGTTTTTGTCGGCAATCAGGCGAAGGAAGCGGAATGGATGTGAAGAAGCGAAGCGTTCGTATTT
>NZ_JAGXCY010000006.1:29861-240431 GCF_018310695.1 Paenibacillus sp. Marseille-Q4541
GATCGGAACATCCATCCGCACACGAAGCGCTGCTCTGCCGACGTTCCCCTGCACCTGCGAGTATCAGGGTTCTAAGAGGTTTTTGTCGGCAATCAGGCGAAGGAAGCGGAATGGATGTGAAGAAGCGAAGCGTTCGTATTTTTCTTTTCCAAGAAGTGATAGGAGTGAGAACACTCAGAGGAAAGGAAAAGGAAACGACGATCGGAACATCCATCCGCACACGAAGCGCTACTCTGCCGACGTTCCCCTGCACCTGCGAGTATCAGGGTTCTAAGAGGTTTTTGACGGCAATCAGGCGAAGGAAGCGGAATGGATGTGAAGAAGCGAAGCGTTCGTATTTTTCTTTTCCAAGAAGCGATAGGAGTGAGAACACTCAGAGGAAAGGAAAAGGAAACGACGATCGGAACATCCATCCGCACACGAAGTGCTACTCTGCCGTCAACTGCATCTTAGCAAATGAAAGGAGCAATTTATGTTTGACCCCACTGTTTTTGACAACCTGAAGGTTGCCCTTGAAAATGAACTGTATGATATGGACAATTTGGATCATAGCGTACGCATCACAGGTAGAGTAGATCGGATAGAACTCGCAGTGATGTCACGAATGTTCCGTATTCAGTTTCAGTTGCCTGAACTTGACTCGATCACTACTGAAATTGAGCTGGAAGCATCACTGCAAGAACTTGCCTCAGAGATTTTAGAACAACAAGGTGCGCAACCAGGTTGCATACTGAGAATCCGATACCAAATGCCGATTCAGCATGTGGAAGAAGAGTGTTCGCAGATCCAGCAGGTGATAGAGGAAATCTGGCCTGCACAGACCCTTACTCAGACAATCAGTTATGTATACGATAAAGAGAAGATGTCGACATTGCTAAATACGATTGAAATTACATTTCCACGTAAAATTAACGAAGAACAAATGAATGATCTTCCTGAACTCGTTCAATTTGTTGTGCATACCGCCCAGCGGTTGGGATCGGCATAAAGTAAGTAGGTTTGGTTCCCCGAGCTGATTAACCGTGCTATAATCAAGTTTTGACAGGAGGAATGATGTAATAAATGGGCATTATGAATATGAAGCGACGTTCACTTGATGCGTTGCGAGGAAAATGGGGGAAAGTCATATTACTGACGATCCTGATTTCCATTCTTACGATGTATATTCCACTAGCGATGGATATTCGCAGCAGTGGGGGATTTGAACTGTGGATGAAAATGGATGAGACTTCATCTGGTTCTCTTTTCAGTTTTGTACTGGAAATTGTACTGATTCCGTTTTATGCAAGCGTGTTATGGTTCTATCTCGGCCTTGTACGGAAAGAAGATAAGCGAATTCGAGATATTTTCAATATACAAAGATGGTGCGATGACGTTAAAACTGATTTGGACGTATATTGTTATGTTTTTCTTTGTTTTTCTATGGTTCCTGTTGCTCATCATCCCAGGAATCATCAAGAGTCTCTCTTATGCACAGACCACTTATGTATTAAGAGATCACCCAGAGTATACAGCAACCCAGGCCATTACAGAGAGCAGAAGGTTGATGGATGGATACAAGTGGAAGTATTTTCTCTTCCTTCTTAGCTTTATTGGTTGGTTCTTGTTAACGGCCGTTTCTTTTGGGCTTGCTTGGTTTTTTGTAGGACCTTATTTCTCTGCTGCACAAGCCGTGTTTTATGATGAATTGAAGGAGCAATAGACTTCTTCAGAGCAACTCCTAAGACTTTTTCAAAATAAAGAGGCTGGCGCCTTAAGGAAAGCAGGTTTTCTTAAAGCGTCAGCTTTTTTTGGTTCCATATTTTGCAGCCTGCAGAAGCTCCATCCCGATGGAAGTTGGATTAAGACGAATTCTAGGGTTACGAATATTCGATAAAATGACTACCCCAAACGCATGATCTGGGTTAAAACCAATAAAACTGCGATAACCATGGGTTCCGCCACTGTGATAGTAATGCCGTTCCTCTACATTTTGATGCCATCCTAATCCTACTCTAAAGTTATTCTTTTTTTGGAAATGGTTTTTTTGGGTAATAGAGTAAATATCAAAAATTTCCCTGTTTGGGTGAACGCCCATATGTACAGATAAAAAAGTTAGCAAATCGCTGACCGTAGAACGGAGAGCTCCGGTCCCCGGAAAGTCTTTCAGCTGAATCGGCGGCGCTATACGGTGCCCTGTATATCCTGGAACCAGCCGAGTCTTTGCTTCTGGCGATAGATGAATAGACGTATCCGGCATTTCAAGCGGAATGGTTATCATGTCTTGTACGGCAAGCTCATAACTTGTCTGCATCTCCGTAGCGAGAATATGTCCTAGAAGACCGATCCCTGCGTTGGAGTAACGGTACGTCTTCCCTACTTTTTCCGCAGAGGCACGTCGTAGATAAAAAGCGGCTTCTGACAAACTGAATACGGAACATGAGTCACGGTTTTGATCATGATCCAGTAAGTTCGTGATTTCTTTCCAGATTTGTTTTCCTGGAAGACCGGAAGTATGCGTCGCGAGATGCCGGAAAGTAACCGGCGAATCAGGAGGCAGAAGAGGGATATACTGTCCAAGGGAGTCATCGATGTCTAGGAAACCGTCATAATGCAGATGTGCAAGCAATGAGCTTGTGAATAGTTTTGTAATAGAGCCAATCTCATAAATGAGTTCACTGTAATTGGTAGTCGCATAAGGATGAATGTCTCCAATCCCATAGACTCGCCTTTCGTTTCCGTACACCGTGCCGATGACAAGTACGGATTCTTTATGTTTGTTATAATAGTTTTCGAGATTCCGATTAACCATACTTTGGATGATCTGTGACAGATACGGACTCACGATATATTTGCTCCTTTGGAAAAAGTTTGTATAGTTATTACGTTTATTTTATCTGAATTGTAACCTCGTTGTCATTCAACAGACATGTAATTCCTTTAATCTTATAACTGAGGTTATAAATAACCACAAATTACGACAATTCATCCCCCTGACAAGTGCAGATCGACATCAAATAATCGGGTGTTGAGTTGGGTAATGCGGTAATTAATTATGGAAAGAAGTGACAACATTGAGAAGACAACGAAAACAAAAACAACCCGTATTTCGGGGACGAAAAGCACGAAGAAGAATTCGATATGATCGAGTACTCATCGCCACTGTGATTTTGGCATTCTCGATTTTTCTAATATGGAAGATTGGAAGTTTTGCTATAGATCAGTTCTCACCAGTAGCAGAATCTCCGGTGGTTGTACAACAACCTAGTATGCTAGGGGGATTTACCGTTGTACCGATGGCGAAAAAAGAGCCCGTTCGGTTTAAGGGTAAAGTTCAAAAGGTTGCTTATCTTACTTTTGATGATGGTCCAAGTAAACACACAAATGACATACTTGACATCCTTAAACAAAATAAAGTGCAGGGCACCTTCTTTATGGTGGGAACTGAGATACATAAATATCCGGATGCAGTAAAACGAATCGTTGAAGAAGGCAGCTATCCGGGTATGCATACGATGACACATGAATATCATCATCTATATAAAAGTGGAGGTTCGGCTAACTTTTTGCAGGAAGTAAAGCAGGAGCAAAAGGTAATTCAAGAACTGACCGGATACAAGCCCTTTTTAGTTCGTGCTCCTTTTGGTAGTGCGCCTCAGATCGGGGAGAAGTTCAGAGGTGATATTGCAAAGGCACAATTTAAATTGTGGGACTGGACGACAGATTCCATGGATTGGGATTTGCCCGGCAATCCGAATCAGGTGATTGCTAATGTGAAACGAGACGTGAAAAAGGATGTGGAAGTGATTTTGTTCCACGAAAAAGAACAGACCGTAGAGGCACTACCTGAAATCATCAAGCACTTGAAAAAGAAAGGTTACAAGATTGAAGTATACAACCCTGAAAATCACGTCGTTATGAATTTTAAAAATGATTTACGTTTATAAACAGATACGGGAGGATTTTGTCTTATGTGGTCAAAAAGGAAGCTGGGTGCTGTGCTGATTGTATGCATGGTACTCCTTGCAGCCTGCAGTAAAGAGGATGCGGTTAGCACAATGAATACAATGGAAGATACGGTAAACACAGAGAATCAAATGCAGGAACATTTAAAGAAGTTAGCGGCTTTGGAAGGTAAAGACTTAGAACTGTATGAGCTGATTATGGAGCAAGGTAAAGATGCAAATGCCAAACTAGATGACTTGCTCACGGATGCATTGAAGCATGTTGATGATCGGAAGGAGCATCTCGAAGCAGCCAAACAAATCATGGACGCTGCTGAAGAGAAGAGCAAATTTTGGAGAACTTCGCTAGACTCCTATAGCAAAAGTGCAAAGGAAGAGACGTTGTATCAGAAGGCAGATCAGCTGTGGAAGGATTATGAAGCACGCCAGAAGACTTTCGGTGAATTCTATGAACGATATAATGAAAGTCTAATTATGGACAAAGAATTATATGTTCTCTTGGAAGAAAAGGACGGGGAAATCTCGCTAGACAAGCTAAAAAGCAAAGTAAGCGAACGTAATAAGGCTTTTGCGAATGCAAACAAGCTCAAACAACAATTTAATGAAGAAACCAAAGCTTTTAACAAAGACCATGAAAGTCTTGCGGTAGAAATGCAGCAGAACTTTTCCGGTGTAAATAACTGAGCATAGTAGAGTTAGACAGTTCACATGAATCCTGTGGCTGTCTTTTTTTTATATGAAAGAAGAACCTCAATATAGGGCTGCCGCATTTTTCTAGGTCGTGCCAAACGCAACTTCTACTGGTCGTATGGAGCTGGCTTCTTTATAATGATAGATACAATAGATGAAAGATTGGGGTACATTGGCTTGAAAACATTCAAGAAAGTTTATGTCGAAATCACAAGTATTTGTAATTTGGCTTGCAGCTTCTGTCCGCAGACGAGCCGGCAAGCAAAGTTTATGGATTTAAATACATTTGATAACATACTCGATCAGATCAGACCGCATACGAATCATATTTATTTACATGTTAAAGGGGAACCACTGCTGCATCCAAAGCTCGATCAACTTCTGGATGCAGCTGATGCGAAAGGCTTCAAAGTCAATATGACAACGAACGGTACGCTGATTGAGAAGGCCAAACATCGCATACTAGGGAAGCCTGCTGTGAGACAAATGAACTTTTCGCTGCACAGTTTTGATGGTCATGAGGGAAGCGAGAATCGCGAAGGATATCTGCATAGTATCATTGAATTTGTACGGGAAGCAGTGAAACAGGATATTATCGTATCTTTCCGACTTTGGAACCTCACACAGGATAATATGACAAACCTGCAAAAACAGCGCAATCGTGAAACACTTGAAGTACTGGAACGCGAATTTGGACTCGATTTTAAAATAGAAGAGAAAGTAACGCCGGGAAGCGGTGTGAAAATCGCGAAAAATATTTACTTGAATCAAGATCATGAATTCGAGTGGCCAAGCCTCGCTGCCGAAGAAGATGATGGAAAAGGATTTTGTCATGGGCTGCGTACACAGGCAGGTGTACTTGTAGATGGAACAGTCATTCCTTGTTGTCTTGATGGAGAAGGTGTCATTAACCTTGGTAATATTAATGCGACGCCTTTTTCCGAAATTGTGGAGAGCGAACGTGCGAATGATCTGTTCTATGGATTCTCTCGCCGTGAAGCAGTGGAAGAACTGTGCCGTAAATGCGGATATCGTAAACGATTTGGTGCAGGTGCGTAGGTAGTACCCATATTATATTGCTGTCTTACCTAAAGAAGGCGTCCACAAGGACGCTTTTTCTAATATGTGAATAACTGGGATTTACCTTTAAGTTTAGATATGGAGACATGCATCTGGTATTATAGCAGTTACATGATGTTATCGGCTGAGCATAAGGAAAGGAAAATTTGTTGAATGAATATAATGCTGAATCGAAGAAAAATAAAACTGCTGTGTGGTTCCCATTTCTATGAACAAGGAGAACATGCTTATTATTCAGGCAACGTAGGAATTACATTGTCTGATGCAGGTAAGGGTCAGTTTCGGGCTGTAGTCAAAGATGGGACGAAGAACAGGTATGATGTCGAAGTGAATCTAGAAACAAGTGGAGACGTCTCAGCTAGTTGTACCTGTCCTGATTTTCCTGTACAAGATTATTATTGCAAACATATTGCTGCTGCACTGATTCAGATCATTCATTTGCAGGAGGAGGGCACTGTAGAAGTTCGTTCTTACCCATCCTTGCTGCACAAGCCTGATCTTGAAATTCCAGATGGTTACATGACGCCAAGGTATCAGCGTGCACGTACCTCTGAACAAGCAGAGAAAGAGCGGGCAGAAGATATCCTTTCTTTATTTAGCAAAGGTTCACGCATCTCTGTAGAAGCTGCAAGTACGATCTTGGAGACAAGAGAGAGGCTCTCTGTTCAATTTACAGTAAGATCGATTCCTTATGGATATCACAAGCAAATGCTCGGGCTAGAGATCAAAATAGGCCCGAAGCGTCTATATATTGTACAGCAGGTGAAGCAGTTTTTGAGTCGTCTTGCTCGCAAAGAATCCCACGTATTTTCCAAACATTTTACGTATGATCCGGAAGTTCATTGTTTTCGTTCTCAAGATTACGCGGTATTGGCTGAACTGATTCATCTGGAACGGCAGGAAGAAATGTATCTAGAGTCACTGGGTGGATATCCGGGCATGGGACGAGCCAAAAACCAGGATCGGATGCTGCTCATACCGCCACTGGCTTGGGAGAAAATTGCTCCATTACTTTCGGAAGCAGCGGATGTTCATGTACAACAGGAGGATGAAATATATAGCAGTTTTACGCTGCCCAATCGGACACTCCCCTTGGATTTTGAATTTTCGAAACATTCGGAGAATAGTGGATTTCAGCTTGAAATACCGGGTCTTCAGAATATGCTCATTTTGAAAGAGTATTCTTTAGTGTTACATGACGGTATTTTTTATAAGGTTCCAGAGGAATCAGCGCATCATTTAGCAGGTCTGAAGGACAAGTTGTTGTCTAGCAGAGCACCTGTTCTGGGGATTACTGCGGAACAGATGGGTCCTTATATGGAGAAAGTTGTGCCCGGGCTTATGCGTCTTGGGCGCGTACATCTGACAGAAGAGATATCGAGCCAGATGGTGCAAGTCCCCCTTAAGGCGAGACTTTATTTGGACCGTGTCAGGGACAAACTGCTGGCTGGGCTTGAATTCCAATATGGTGATGTCGTTATCAATCCATTAGAGGAGAAGGAGCGGCTGCCACTGGGACGAATAATGATCCGTGACAAAGCGCAGGAAGAACAGATCATACGATTAATGGAGAATAGTGGGTTTGCAAGAACAGAAGCAGGATATTATTTGGAAAATGAGGATGCTGAATTTGATTTTCTGTTTTACACAATGCCACAGCTGGAGCAACTCGTTGAAGTACTTGCCACTTCTGCGGTGAAGATTCGGATTCTAACCTCGCCTGTGGTTCCACTCATTCGTGCCCATTGGGATGAAAGAACAGATTGGCTTGAATTCACATTCGATATCAAAGGAATACCGGATGACGAGATCAAAGAGGTACTTACGAGCGTAGAGGCGAGGCGCAAATATCACCGTTTGCAGAATGGCGCTTTGCTGCCTCTATCAAGTTCAAAGTTTCAGGAGATGGTAAAACTCATTAATGAGATGGGTTTTCGCAAGGGAGATTTAAGCAGGGGTGAAGGGAAGCTTCCTACCCACCGAGGTTTATCGCTAATGGATAAACAATCCGAACAACTTGAAATAAGTGAAGCTCTTCAGCAGTTCCTTGTAGATCTTGCACATCCAGAGAAAATGGAGTTTCCTGTACCTTCCTCATTACATGCGGAACTGAGGGATTATCAGAAAACAGGATATCGATGGATGAAGATGCTGGCTTCCTACCGATTTGGCGGGATTTTGGCTGATGATATGGGACTTGGGAAAACCCTTCAAAGCATTACATTTATTCTGTCGGAAATTCCGGTTATGCGCGAGCATAAAATGCCGGCACTCATCGTCTCTCCAGCATCGCTTGTTTATAACTGGCACAATGAGCTTAAGAAATTTGCTCCTGAACTTCGGACTGTTATTGCAGATGGAAGTAAAGGAGAGCGAGGGGAAGCCATTAGCCAAATGGACGAGGTGGATGTCGTCATTACCTCCTATCCCTTGCTTAGAAGAGATAGTGATCTCTATGCAAAACAGCAGTTTCATATCCTCATTCTGGATGAAGCACAGGCGTTTAAGAATCATTCAACCCAGACTGCACAATCGGTCAAACAGATCTCGGCGAGACATCGTTTTGCACTTACAGGTACGCCGATTGAGAACAGTCAGGAAGAGCTGTGGTCTATCTATGATGCAGTATTCCCAGAACTGTTTGCTGGAAGAAAAGCTTTTCAGGAGTTGTCTAGAGAATCGATTGCGAAACGAATCCGGCCTTTTCTACTCCGCCGTGTAAAATCAGACGTGCTGCAAGAACTGCCGGATAAAATCGAGTCTCTGCAAGTTTCCGAACTTTTGCCAGAGCAGAAAAAGCTGTATATTGCTTATCTTGCCAAACTACGTCAAGAAACAGTCAAGCACTTGAATGAAGAGGGCTTTCAGAAGAACCGGATCAAGATTTTAGCAGGACTAACCAGACTGAGACAGCTCTGCTGTCATCCTGGTTTGTTTGTGGAAGGTTATACAGGTAGTTCTGCCAAGTTTGAGCAGCTTATGGAATTGATTGAAGAGAGTCGAAGTGCAGGGAAGCGAATTTTGTTGTTCTCTCAGTTTACCGAAATGCTTGGGATTATCGGAAGAGAGCTTGGACTTCAAGGCATGCCTTTCTTCTATCTTGATGGCCAGACGCCGGGCCAAGAACGAGTGGAACTGTGCGAGAGATTCAATGAAGGAGAAAGAGACTTGTTCCTGATCTCGCTAAAAGCAGGAGGTACAGGACTTAATCTGACCGGAGCGGATACCGTCATCTTGTATGATTTGTGGTGGAATCCGGCAGTCGAAGATCAAGCTGCAAGCAGAGCCCACCGGATGGGGCAAAAGAACGTAGTTCAAGTCATTCGTCTTGTGACCCAAGGAACGGTGGAAGACAAAATGTATGAACTTCAGCAGCGTAAGAAAAATCTGATTGAAGAGATTATTCAGCCTGGGCAGGAAGCTATTTCACCGCTCAGTGAACATGAGATTCGGGAAATTCTTGCTATCTAGCGTGAAACGAAAAAAAAGGACAGGAACATGGCATGCTGCCATGTTCCTGTCCTTTTATTGATCAATGACGAAATATATCTGTCTGTGCCTTAGTTTAGCTTAGATTTATTTTGCTGCTGCTCAATTTTGAGCTTCTCCGGTGTAACGTCTTCACCATTGGGATCAACAATTGTAAGCCCGGAAATGGTGGAAAGCACTTGTCCCCGAATGGCTTGCAAATATTCTTTACGCAGGACTTGCTGTTCAGCAAGCTCTTCCTGAGTTAAGCCTTCTTTCTTTTGTTTGCGGCTCAGTTCGTTAATTCTATTGATTGAAGGAATCGTCACTCTCATCTACCTTCCTTTCGTATAACCAGATGTATATGACAGTTTACTGCAAGTATCAGTAATATGCAACCTAATGAATACAAAATAGGCTTTTTACATTTGTATCGTATCCATATGTAGTAGTTATCCCGTCAAATGGTTATAGGAAAATGCAGTTACAGAGTATGACATATGTCATACTCTGTAACTGACGTTTATGACTTACAGGCATGACGTTTTCTTTGTACAATGAGGATATCATATGCGTGGACCCGGTCAGCTGAGAACGAAATGGACTGCGGTGATACGCGTGAAGGAGAACATGCCATGTCTGCATCCTTTAAATCTCAACTGAAAAAAGAAGTGGCCCCTTATGAGAAAACAGAGTTGAAAGCAAGTATTATTCAAATGATAAATACACTTGTACCTCTTTTCTTACTTTGGTATCTGGCCTATGAAAGCTTGTCGGTATCTTACTTTATAACATTGCCCTTAACTCTGATTGCCTCCGGATTTGTCATTCGTACGTTTATTATTTTTCATGATTGCTGTCATGGTTCCTTCTTTAAGAGTCGTAAGGCCAACGATATTGTTGGAACACTCACAGGTGTTATTTCCCTTACGCCTTACATGCAGTGGAAATATAGTCATTCCATGCATCATGCAACCAGCGGTAATCTAGATAAGCGAGGAATTGGCGACATCTGGATGATGACAACGGATGAATATAAATCATCAACTTGGCTTACAAAATTATATTACCGGTTATATCGTAATCCCATTGTGTTATTTGGGATCGGTCCGATTGCCGTATTTTTACTTCAATATCGCTTTAATCGTAAAGGTGCAAAACGCAAGGAACGCCTGAATACGTATTTGACGAATGGGCTAATTGTAGCGGTATATGCGCTAATGTGTCTTGTAGTAGGTTGGGAAGCATTTTTGCTGATTCAACTCCCGATTTTTTACTTTGCAAGCATGCTGGGGATTTGGCTGTTTTATGTACAACATACGTTTGAAGATTCTTACTTCGAGAATGAAGAAGATTGGTCGTATATTCAGGCAGCTGTAGAGGGAAGCTCTTACTACAAGCTACCCAAAGTACTGCAGTGGATTACCGGGAATATTGGTTTTCACCATGTGCATCACTTAAGCCCGCGAGTACCGAACTATTATTTGGAGGAAGCACATAATGCAACACCTCCTTTGCATAAGGCTACAACGATTACGGTGGCAACGAGTCTGAAAGCTATGCGGTTTCGGCTCTGGGATGAGGAGAGCAAGCAGTTTGTAACCTTTAGAGGATATAAGAAAGTACTTCAGAAAAAAAAGCTGGAGCTGGAACAATCGGAGCCACGCAAAGATAAGGTTTCTGCATCTGCTCCTGCCAGCTAAAGTACATGATATGATACAATGTTTAACAAGCTAGAATGTGAGAAATGACTATGGATGATTTGAATCTGTAGTCTTTTTTTTCTGGTTAGATTAATAATAGAAGCGGGAGTGTGTTTGTGGACAGTATGCATCGATGGCAGGACGTTTTCCGCAAGAATACGGGACTTAATCCGTATGTATGGCTCGTGTGTTTCATACTGCCGTTTTACTTCATTATCGGTTATTCATCCAAAGGGTATGTTGTATTTGGCGTTTTGATGATTATCGTGTTTTTTGCTTCCAATCTGCTTGGACTCGTGATGAAGGGCTGGCCGGTATATATCTGGTATGGTGTTCAAATGGCGATTTCTATTTTAATGGCGCTCATTTTCGGGTTTGTTTATTTTTCTTTGTTTCTTGCATTTTTTATCGGGACGATCCAAAACAAAGCCGGATTCATTACTTTATATACCATTCATTTGGTCAGTACCTTCGCCACGATTAATTATAGCTTAGCTTCAGTAAATCTGATTGTGATTAAACAGCTTCCCTTTGTACTGGTTAGTATGATCGCTGTTATTCTATTGCCTGTCAGCACATATAACAAGAATAAACAGGATGCGCTGCAAGGGCAGCTTGAGGATGCGAATAAACGGATATCCGAACTGGTCAAACTGGAAGAACGGCAACGAATTGCAAGGGATCTGCATGATACACTAGGACAAAAGCTGTCTCTCATCGGTCTTAAGAGTGAACTTGCTAGCAAGATGGTGAACAGAAATCCAGGGCGAGCTCAAGAAGAGATGAAGGATGTTACCTTAACCGCAAGAACTGCTCTCAAGGAAGTGCGGGAGATGGTTACCCAGATGAGAGGCACAAGGCTTGAAGATGAGCTGTTTCGCATACGGCAAATTCTCAAAGTTGCGGATATCAAGCTGCTCATAGAAGGTGAAGAAAATCTTACGGGCATATCTCTGATGGCAGAGAACGTGCTGGGTATGTGCCTGAAAGAAGCTGTTACGAATGTAATTAAACATAGTGAAGCCAGCACATGCGAGATCGCAATTGAGCCGGATCACACAGAACTCGTCATTACAGTGAAAGATAATGGAAAAGGGATGGGGGACATGCCAGGACGGATTCGTGGAAACGGACTTCAGGGAATGAAGGAACGTCTGGAATTTGTGAACGGCAGTCTGCTCATCACTTCGATAGAAGGTACCGAGCTGCGTATTGCGGTGCCTCGTGCAGTACAGCGTCAAATGTGAAGGGAGTTGTAATCATATGATACGTATTGTTATTGCTGAAGATCAGCGAATGCTACTGGGTGCTCTTGCCTCATTGCTTGATCTGGAAGAAGACATGGAAGTGATCGGAAGAGCGAATAACGGGGAAGATGCAGTAAATCTAGTTCAAGAGCATAAGCCAGATATTTGTATCATGGATATTGAAATGCCAATTAAAAGCGGACTGGATGCTGCGGAAGAGATGAAAGGTGAAGAGGTAAAGATTATTATCTTAACTACTTTCGCACGCAGCGGCTATTTTGAACGAGCACTCAAGGCCGGAGTTAGTGGTTATTTACTAAAGGATAGTCCGATAGAAGAATTAGCTCAAACGATCCGCAGTGTAATGTCAGGAAGAAGGATCTATGCAGCTGAACTTGTGGATGAAGGATATGGTGAGAAAAATCCGCTGACGGAACGGGAAAAGGCCGTTTTGGAACTCATTGCCGATGGCAAAAATACAAAAGAAATTTCTAGTGAGTTATATATTACGACAGGGACGGTACGAAATTACGTATCCGTTATTTTAGACAAGCTTGGTGTAGGAAATCGAATCGAAGCAATTAAACATTTTAAGGAAAAAGGCTGGTTTAGATAAGAAAATAATTCGCTAACAAAATTGGATTAAAAATACATCTGATTTTGTTATGAAAATATAGAGCCAAATCCCTATCGATATGGTATGATTTAAAAGTGTGAAATGTCAGTGTTGGAGGAGGAAGAGAATTGATATCGCTAGACCATGTCAGCAAGAGTTTTGGATCCGAGAAGCATGGACGGCGACTGACGGTAGTAGATGGTGTTTCGCTGCATATAGAACAGGGAAGTATTCATGGCATCATTGGGGCAAGTGGTGCCGGGAAGTCGACACTGCTACGCATGATTAATTTGCTGGAACGGCCGGATCAAGGTCAGGTTTATATAGGTGGACAGGAACTCACTGGGATGAGAGAGCGGGAGCTTCGGGAAGCAAGAAGAAAGATCGGAATGATTTTTCAACATTTTAACCTGATCGCGAATCGAACCGTTGAGGGAAATGTGGCAATCCCGCTGGAGCTTGCGGGAGTCAAGAAAGAAGAACGTTCCGCTCGTGTTCGTGAATATTTGCAGTTTGTTGGCCTTGAAGACAAAGCAAAGCAGTATCCTGCAGAGCTTAGTGGAGGACAAAAACAACGTGTCGCCATAGCAAGAGCGCTTGCGAATGAACCGCAGGTGCTGCTCTGTGATGAACCGACTTCTGCGCTTGATCCTAAGACCACTTCTGGTGTGCTGGAGGTGCTTAGGCACGTTAACGAAGCAATGAAAATTACGATCGTGATTGTGACGCACGAAGTGCCTGTGGTCGAAAAATTGTGTAATGCCGTTTCCTTTATGGATGCCGGGAAGATCGTGCGGACTCTGCCAATTACAGAAGGGGCATTGCCTCCTGATATGCTCGCCTGGTATGAGGAACAGGAAGCGGGTGATGACGATTGATGAATTTTTACGAGACGTATGTGGCCAAGTATGAGAGTGAGATGTGGGAAGCCATAGGACAAACCTTTTTTATGGTCGGTCTTTCTCTTGCCGCTGCTATCCTGATTGGTCTCCCTCTGGGTACGCTTCTGTATCTGACACGCAAAGGTCAGAGGTATGAGAATCGAGTTTTGTTTGCCATACTGGATGTTGTAGTCAACATCGTCCGTTCATTCCCGTTCCTGCTGCTGGTTGTCTTTATGATTCCTTTAACACGCATGATCGTTGGGACGGCACTAGGGACTGTTGCTGCGTCTATTCCGTTATCGGTCGTAGCTATTGCAACATACTCTAGACTCGCTGAGCAGTCTTTACTTGAAGTTCCTCGAGGAGTGGTCGAAGCGGCTTCCTCCATGGGAGCAACACTTTTTCAATTTATTTATAAATTTCTGTATGTCGAGGCAAGATCCGGCTTGGTACGAGGTTTAACCATGTCCACGATCAGCTTCATTTCTTACTCTACCGTTGTAGGTGTTGTGGGTGGAGGCGGAATTGGTGATTTTGCCATCAGGTATGGATATCAACGGTATGAAACAGAACTCATGGTGTTTACGATTGCCATAATGATTATTCTGGTTCAGCTCATTCAGTTTGGCGGGAATCTGTTGGCTCGTAAATTGGATAAGCGTTGATAGGTTAATACATTCGAATATGAAGAAGAAGGGATTTAACACAGCTATGAAAAAGACAACAATGAATTTCATGACAAAATGGACAGGACTCGCCTTAATGGCACTCCTGATGTTAACTCTTGCAGCTTGTAATGCAGACAGCAACGATGCAAAGAAAGGGGATGAAGGTGCAGCACCGAAAGAGGGAGAAACGCAGACCCTGAAGGTAGCTAGTAACTTACCTGCAATGATTGATATGATGGAAGCCGTGAAACCGCAGCTTGAAAAAGAGGGCATTACGCTTGAAATCGTAAATGTATCTGATAATATCCAGCCAAATGAGGCACTCAAAAATAAAGAAGTGGATGCAAACTTCTTCCAGCATCAAGTGTTCATGCAACAATACAACGATAATAATGAAGGTAACCTGACCATGGTTACGCTAATTTATCATATCATCTATGGTGGCTACTCCAAGAAATATGACAGCATTGAAAAATTGCCGGATGGAGCCACAATTGCGATCCCGAATGATCCAGCCAACATTGGACGCTCCCTTGCGATGTTCGCCGAAAACGGAATGATTAAACTTAAGGATGGCGTAGGTACCAATGCGCTTCAGTCTGACATCACCGATAATCCGAAGAATTACAAATTCCAAGAAGTGGATCTTCTAATGCTTGCTCGTGCTTATGATGATGTAGATATGGTAACATTGTACCCTGCATATGCTTCACCGCTTGGCCTGACGCCAAATGAGGATGCCATCGTGAAGGAAGCATTGAATGAGAAGTTCGCTATCTCTCTGGTTGCTCGGGAGGATAACAAAGACTCCGAAGCGATTCAGAAACTGGCTGCTGCACTGACTAGTGACGAAGCTAGAAAGTTCATTGAAGAGAACCATCCGGATACGATGATTCCTGCCTTTTAAATAATAGTGATTTCGTATTAAAATAAGCTGCCTAAGGATTTGCTTAAGCAGCTTATTTTTTGTTTTTACATACTAGAACGTTGAGAATGGGGATAAGGTGGTTCCGTGAACGGAGCGACTTTGGCTTTGTCTGGACCTCTACTTCAGAGCATATCTTCGTCCAGACAAAACAAGTGGAGCGAAGAGCGCGGAAGCACCGTTTCCACAGTTAATTGCGTTTTCAACACATTTTGAAAGACATATTGGTTATTCAGTTATTTTTTCCTAAAACAACCCGTCCACAAGACTTCATCCAAGTTGTATAATATTCGATGTGAGGAGGTGCTGAGATGAGCAACCTGGAACGATTGGATGACATGAATTTAGTAGAACATATATTTACTCAAGCACCCGTTGGGGTTGCTTTTGTTTCCCTAGAAGGGAAATGGATCAAAGTGAATCCTGCAGCCTGCCAAATCATAGGATTTAGTGAGGAAGAGCTGATGACGCTCCCTGCAATGGACTATATATTATCAGAATCCATTCCATTATCTGAACTTGCAGAACATATGTCGTCAGGCTTTGAGAATGAAAAACAATATTTACATAGAAACGGAAATGTCGTCTGGGCATGTGTTCACGTTTCTCTTTATTATGATAAACATGTGGGGGAACCCTCCTATTACATTGTCCACATTATTGATATTACGACGAGTAAGGTTGCGGAGCTAAAACTATTAGAGAGTGTGGAAAGGTATACTTCGCTCAAAAAATATAATCATGATGCGATTATTTCCTTCGGATTGGATGGGAAAATCATTAATGGAAATCAGATGGCAGAACGTCTTACAGGATACGAGATCCCTGAATTAATCGGCACTCGAATCTCTCGTATTGTAGGGGAGGAATCCATTGCAAATTTATCACTCGTAGATCACGATTATACGTCGATTGAGCGCGATATTAAATCGGTTCGTCATAAGGAGGGGCATTCGGTCGAAGTACTTGCTACACTTGCCCCTATTATTATTCATAACCATAAAGTTGGGTTTTATCTCATCGTCAAAGACATGACAGAGGAGAAGCGGCTTATCATAGAAAAGGAAGATGCAGAGAGGACGAATAAAGCAAAAAGTGATTTTCTGGCCATGATGAGTCATGAAATACGTACTCCCATGAATGGAGTCATTGGAATGACAGACTTACTTTTGGATATGGACCTAAATGCTGAGCAAATGCAATATGCCTCCATTATTAAACAAAGCGGAGAGGCTTTGCTGACGATTATTAATGATATTCTTGATTTCTCCAAAGTGGAGTCTGGGAAAATGGAGCTCTCTATTGAGCCATTTGAATTACAGTCTATTATATCTGATGTATTTCAAATGAATGCACCCAGGGCAAAAAATAAAGATTTACAGATGGAGACGTATATTGACCCCGAAATTCCGGACAAATTGCTTGGAGACGGGAATAAGCTCCGGCAAGTATTAATCAATTTGCTTAGTAATGCAATCAAGTTTACACAGAAGGGCTCAATCTCATTATCTGCAAAAAAAGTAGAGCAACTCCATGATCGGGTGTGTCTAGAATTTGAAGTACTGGATACGGGAATAGGCATCCCTGATAGTAAAGCAGGGGGACTCTTTGAACCTTTTTATCAAGTTGATCATTACATGACAAGACAAATCGAGGGTACGGGGCTAGGCTTAGCAATCAGCAAGAAAATGGTCGAACTGATGGGTGGAGAAATCAGATATGAGCCTAGAAGGGATGAAAATGGCTCGCGTTTCGTGTTTAGGACAAACTTTACACTACAGTCTAATCTCGAGCTAAAGGAAGATCAGCAAGTGAATCAATGCTGTGATAAACCAGATCATTTACTACGTATTCTTGTAGTGGAAGATAATGAGGTCAATCAGTTGGTATTGGTCAAAATGATGAATAAATTAGGATACACGCCGGCCGTTGTTTCAGATGGGAAAAAAGCAATAAAAGCATGTTTGGAAGATACCTATGATCTTGTGTTCATGGATATCCAAATGCCTATTATGGACGGTGTTGAAGCGACGCGCCAAATTCGTGAACAACTGTCAGACAAGTGTCCGTACATCATTGCTGTGACCGCTCATGCGATAAAAGGGGATAGGGAAAAATACCTGTCTATGGGCATGGATGAATATATAAGTAAGCCATTAAGTATGCATTTGATCTCCGAGACAATAGAGAAGTTCAAATCACTCCGATTCACTTAAAGTGCAGGAGGAAATTACACATGTCAGGTAGTTTTTTCTGCAATAACCCGCCGGATGGTTCGTGGAATCCTTATTTTTATGCCTATTATTATAAGCAGTGGAAAGACTATAAAATGGCCTACCATGAACATTGCTGGACCGAAATTATGTACGTTATTCAGGGGATATGTACCATAGATGTGCTGTGCAGGAATGGACAAAACGAGCTTGTTACCCTGCGGAAAGGTGAATTTATCATATTGGATGCAGATGTTCCTCATAGACTGATTGTAGAGCAAGATACGGCCTGCAGAATGCTTAATGTGGAATTTGGCTTCATCGATGAAGATCATTCGTTTGATGCATCGATGAAGCAATTGCTTGCAGAAGAAAAAGCATTGTCCGATTTTGTGACTTCCCCTTTCGAATATCTCGTTTTATCTGATCCGGAAGAGGTCTATTATGTACTCAAAAGTTTGGTGCTCGAACTTGATCGGCAACCCGTTGGGCATAAAAATACGATGATGAACCTGTTGTTTTTACAGTTATTTGCAAGAATCGCAAGGCTTCGGGAAGAAGTGGAGATGATGAGGGAGCCGAGCGCAGAAGGGTATGTAAAACGTTGTATTCTCTATATGCACCAGAACTATGATCGTAATATTCAAATTAAGGATTTGGCCGAAGCAGTTCGTCTTCATCCTGGTTATTTGCAGCGTATCTTCAAGACGAACACCTCTCAGACACTGACAGAGTACCTAACCGGAATCCGAATGGAAAAAGCAAAAATGCTGCTTCAGCAAACGGCTATTCCCATTCATGAATTATGTGATTATGTAGGTGTCAGCAGCAGTCAGTATTTTCATACCCTGTTTAAAAAACATACGGGCTTGACCCCTAGCACCTACCGGGAGCAGACGGAACGAAGATCGTGGTAGTCTCTAAAAACAATTGCCAATAATGTACATTTATTGTACATTGTAACTAACTTAAAAGCGTGAACGGGAGCTTGATGAAGTCAGGCTGAGAGGGTGGCCCTATGCCACTGACCGTGGATCTGATCTGGGTAATGCCAGCGTAGAGAGCGAATATCTAGTATCGTTTAGAACAAAGTGTTGGGCAGGGAATACAGCTGCAGCGTATGTATCCGTCTTGTATGAACGGAAGATATGCGGGGAGCTGCGACACCAGATGCCGCTTTGTTTTTTAGGTGCGAACCAAGATACGTCCTTAGCTGGCCTGCCCGAATTGGGGAGGCTTTTTTTTAATTCTAAGGAGGAATGTACATGTTACAGACAAGAGGTGGGTCTTCAAAATCAGGGCGCAAAGGACTTACGTTAACGGATATCCTGGTTACGATTGTCATTGCGGTTGTATTCGGGATTATCTATAAAATATGGGGACCTACTTACGATCTGGTCAAACCATTTGGTCTTCATGCGGAACAGACGATTTACGGGATGTGGTTCATGGCAGGAACCTTTGCTTTTCTCGTCGTTCGTAAACCCGGGGCTGCTCTTCTCTCGGAGATTGCGGCTTCCACGGTAAGTGCGTTTCTTGGAAGTGAATGGGGAATATCTACGCTCATTTATGGAGCCGTTCAAGGTCTTGGCGCCGAGGTTATCTTTGCGCTCTTCCTATATCGGAAGGTGAATGTGTGGATTACCTGTCTTGCCGCAATTGGCTCGGCAGCAGGTTCTTTAGTCCTTGATTTTGGTTATGGTTATATCGAATCCTTGCAAACCTGGAGTTACGCTCTTCTCATTGGGCTAAGACTTGCAGGAAGTATTGTAATCGCGGGTATTGTTGCTTATTCGCTGTATAAGGCTCTTGAAATAACAGGGGTAACCAAATCACTGAGAAGGTCAACAAAAGAAGATATGGAGGCACTTCATTAATGCCTCCTCAAGTGAAGTCAGTGGAACCGCAAGAAGGATACACCTACTCCATCGATAGGCCAGTAGAAGTAGCAGTTGCTGGCCTTCGCCTGAAGTTTCCCGGAGAACCTCAGATCTGGTTTAGGAATCTCTCACTTACTATAACCAAAGGAGAGAAGGTATTACTTCTTGGTGCAAGTGGGAGCGGGAAATCTACATTGCTCCAAGTGTTAAGTGGACTCATTCCCCATTCGATTGATGTCCCAATGAAGGTAGATGAATCGACGATTCCTCCTCATGCAGGCATCGTTTTTCAAGATCCAGACACTCAGTTTTGTATGCCATACGTAGATGAGGAACTTGCTTTTGTTCTCGAAAATCGTCAGGTTCCTAGGGATGAAATGCAAGCCCAAATAAAAGAGCTCTTGTCTCTCGTCGGACTTGAGTTAACCGATGTACATACATCAGTTCAAGCACTCTCCCAAGGGATGAAGCAACGCCTTGCGATCGCTTCCGTACTGGCTATGGAACCAGAGGTGCTTTTTTTGGATGAGCCGACGGCATTGCTGGACGAACAAGGGACACTAGAAGTATGGGACACGATTCGTCAGGTAGCTAGAGAGCGTACAGTTATTATCGTGGAGCATAAAATTGATCACATTCTGGGTTTCGTAGATCGCATTGTTGTTTTGTCTTCAGAAGGGGAGGTGATTGCGGATGGTGACGCTGTAGAGGTGTTTGTTCAGCAACAGCGAACACTTGCGGATTATGGGATCTGGTATCCTGGGGTCTGGAATGAACATTCTCTTCCTCCACGACAGCCTCTGCCTTCCTCTTGTGAGCATCAACCAGAGCCAGAACCGATTCTCTTGCTTCAAGATGTGACGATTCAGCGCGGCGGCCAGTCTATTATTCAGGCAGAAGAATTGAAGGTGCTCCCAGGTGATTTTATCGGGATAATGGGACCGAATGGTGCTGGGAAGAGCTCACTCTTGCTTGGATTAATGAAATTGCTCCCGATAACAGGGACTTATTTGATTAACGGTGTGCATCCCCGGAATACGAAACAAGCAGCAGAACAAATCGCCTTTGTATTTCAGAATCCTGAATTTCAGTTTGTCACCCACTCGGTCTGGAATGAGGTCGAATACTCGCTATTGTTTGAGCCGCTGACTCGAGAGCAACGATCTGTACGAGTAGAAGAATTACTTCGAAGATTTCATTTGCATGGACTTGAAGACAGACATCCTTATGAACTATCCCTTGGGCAAAAAAGAAGACTTAGTGTTGCTTCAGCTATCGTCCGCAAACAACCCATTTTGTTATTAGATGAGCCAACGTTTGGGCAGGACGCCAGAAATACATTTGCCATGCTGGATGAGCTCGAACGTCTGCGGAGTGAAGGTACAGCCATTGTTATGGTAACTCATGATAAGGAGATATCAGCTAGGTATTGTACTTCGGTCTGGAAAGCGGCGGAGGGGAGAGTCACCACTTGCAACTAAATATTCCTTATCAAGAAACTTGGCTACACCGGGTTAACCCTGGATGTAAACTCGTTATTTTTACTTCGATGTTTCTCGTGGTCATTTTGATCCATAACCTAAATAGCATGATGTATCTAACGATGGCTATGATGTTACTGCTGTTCGGTACTGGGCATCCTCCGCTACGCTTACTTCTGTACGCCTCTCCTTTTATTCTAGTGTTTATATCAACGTCGACAGGAATGATGTTGTTCGGAAAAGGGGAAACCACTTGGTGGAAGTATGGAATTATCCATATCACAGAAGAGAGTTTCTTGCGTGGAGTACATCTTGGTTGCAGAGCGCTATCAATGGCCGCACTCGGGCTGTTATTTGGACTGACGACTCGGCCTGTGCGGCTCTTCTACTCGCTGATGCAGCAGTGGAGACTTCCTCCCAAATATGCTTACAGTTTTCTTGCTGCGATGAACTTGATCCCCATTCTAATTTACGAATTTCAGACGCTTCGGCATGCTTTGATGATTCGGGGAGCAGGCCATCAAAGATCGAAATGGAACGTGTATGCGCTCCTTAAACAGTATGCAATTCCGCTGCTTGCCCAAAGTATTCGAAAGGCACAGCGGATTGCTGTAGCCATGGAAGCGAAGGGATTTCAAAGTGAAAATAAGCGAACTTTTTTTTACCAAATTGGATATTCGCATCGTGATCTTTGGTTTGCTATTTATTTTATAGCGGCCGTTTCTGGAGCACTTTTATTAGGTAGTACTTTTCCTATTGTAGTGCATGCCGTAGATGTGAGATAGAGGAGAGTAAAGTGGGGATTTCAAATAAAAGTGAGGATTTTATAATAAGTTAGTAAAAAGAAGTCATGATATTGGTAACGCTTCCTTCCTTATGATTGCTACAATATTTTCATACCAATCGTAACTTTCCTGAATAGGGGAGGTTTCAAAAATGGAAGGTGGCTGATCTTTTATGTCATGTAAGGTAGCTTTTATTGGGGCAGGAAGTATTGGGTTTACGCGGGGATTACTACGAGACTTGCTAACGGTACCGGAGTTCAGTAGTATCGATATTTCGTTTACAGATATTAGTCAACATAATCTGGATATGGTAACGGAGTTATGTCAACGAGACATAACGGAGAATGGACTTGGTATACAAATTCATTCGACAACAGATCGGCGTGAGGCATTGAGAGATGCGAAATATGTCATTTCTACGATTCGTGTCGGCGGTCTGGAAGCTTTTGCGAGCGATGTCGATATTCCTCTAAAATATGGTGTCGATCAGTGTGTAGGAGATACGCTTAGTGCAGGCGGAATCATGTATGGCCAGCGCGGTATCGCTGAGATGATGGAGATCTGTAAAGATATTCGTGAAGTATGTGCAGAGGACGTGCTGCTGCTGAATTACTCCAACCCCATGGCTATGCTTACTTGGGCATGTAATCAATATGGCGGTGTTCGTACCATTGGTTTGTGCCATGGCGTACAGCATGGGCATCATCAGATTGCAGAAGTGTATGGGCTTGATATGAAAGAGGTAGACATCGTATGTGCGGGAATTAATCATCAAACTTGGTATATCAAAGCAAGTCACGAAGGAAAGGACCTTACAGCTGGACTGCTCGAAGCCTTCCTCAAGCATCCGGAATATAGCCGCACGGAGAAAGTTCGAATAGATATGTTACGCAGATTTGGATACTACAGTACGGAATCTAACGGACATCTGAGTGAGTATGTACCTTGGTACCGCAAACGTCCGGAGGAAATCAAAGACTGGATTGATCTTGGCAGCTGGATTAACGGGGAAACGGGTGGATATCTTCGGGTGTGTACCGAAGGGCGGAACTGGTTTGAGACTGATTTTCCGAATTGGATGAAGGAAGAACCGAATCGTTTCACAGCGGATAAACGTGGCCAGGAGCATGGTTCCTATATCATTGAGAGTTTAGAGACGGGCAGGGTCTACCGTGGACATTTCAATGTTATTAATAATGGAGTCATATCCAATCTACCGGACGACGCGGTAATAGAAGCTCCAGGGTACGTAGATCGTAATGGTATTTCCATGCCACATGTAGGTCCACTTCCGCTTGGACCTGCCGCTGTATGTAATGTGAGCATCTCGGTACAACGACTCGCGGTGGAGGCAGCTATTCATGGAGACGATCAGCTGCTTCGTCAGGCTTTTATGATGGATCCTTTAGTGGGCGCTGTATGTAATCCGAATGAAATATGGCAGATGGTGGATGAGATGCTTGTTGCAGGGGAACGGTGGCTTCCGCAGTATAGGAATGCCGTCTCTGAAGCGAAGGAGAGAATGGCATCAGACAGCTGGATTCCGGTCCAAGCGTACGAGGGAGCAGCCAGACTGAAAGTGAAGACAGTAGAGGAAATGAAGCAGGACCGGGAAGCGGCGTCGAAGAATGCTGGAGAGTCCGATAAGGGCAAAGACCGAGACAAAGTAGGACAATAAACAAGAAGGTTACTCATCTCTATAAGCAAGACAGAGAAGTGATGCGTTAAAGTAACAATGGATATTTTAGGAAATGTAAAATTGCAAAAAGCATCTGTCAATTACGTTGACGGATGCTTTTTTTACTCAAGTGAACTTTTTCTCTTCAGAAGTGACTTTCTTTTTTCGATATACTAGAAAGAGAGCATTACTCGCCCAAATGAAGTGAAGGAAGATATATACAAATCGAGGATCTGCTGTTAAATTAATGGGTAAGAATATTGTAGGAGGAAATAAAATGAGTAGACGTCTGGATATGGTCGTTATGTTTGGTTACTTTTGTATCCTCCTGTTCGGTGTTGTAGTAAAAGAAATTCCGTATCAATTCGGAATAAGAAACTAGAGCTAAGACAGATGAGAGATATCCGCAAGAGAGTAGAGTTCGTACATAAGATTAGCAAAAAAGACTGTTTCCTTTTACATGAGAACAGTCTTTTTTTGTAAATTAAGGAATGAATTGACCAATCGAAGAATAATGTTTATAATAATTAACATATTTGTTAAGTTTACTATTAGATTCATTTTGGAAGGCATAACTCGGGTATAAACTGCATTACATAAGGATATAAGAACAATAGTGTAATTGAATGTAACGCTAAAGAGTAAAGGAAGGTTAAATCAATGATCAAGACTGAAACCGCTTACCGCAGAGCGAAGGAAAAATTGAAAGATCACAAGGCATATATCGTAAACGAGAAACTTCGTTTTCAGAGTATGGGACTCAGCAAGGAACAAACTTCACATGCGATTCAACCATTGCTTGCTTTTAAAGACGAACTTGCAGAGGAAATTCATAATTATGAGATGATTAAACAAGGGACCTTTTTTCCTGTTCAAAATATTATGGAACTCGGTAAAAATTTGATTGCACACCGAATCTATTTAAATTTATCCCAGGCAGAGCTTGCTAAAAGACTGGGTGTCTCGGAAGCTCAGGTCTCAAGGGACGAGAGAAATGAGTATGAAGGAGCAACAACAGAGAAAATTCAAAGCGTGATGAATGCTTTAGGGTTGAAGACAACGATCCATATTGAGATGGCTGTAGGGTAACGAATCGGAAAAGGAAGCAGTAGTGGCTCATATAGAGCTATGTGTGACTCCTCTGTTTACTTCTACGTGTGACAAAAAAGGGGTATGAACGATTATGTTCATACCCCTTTTTTATTCGTTGCTATTCTAAATTTGCTGCTGATCAGGACAGAGTACAAGAGTGATGTCCCCTGTATGCCGGACGAAAAGACTTAGTGCTTTGCTTCTTCTTCCTCATCGAATGGTTTATTAATATAGTGGTAAAAATATCCCATCATAAACACGCCGCCTACCATGTTACCAATCGTTACAGGGATCAAGTTATGAAGGATAGCTCCAAGAGATACAGCCTCTGAATGCTCCAGCACAAGTGCGATGGCAAAGGTACACATGTTAGCAATACTGTGCTCGTATCCCGAAATAAAAAAGCAGAATACAAACAAGATCATGGCGAACATTTTGGCTCCGTTTTCCTTCATAAACATAGGTACAAAAAAGGCGAGGCATACAAGCCAATTACATAAAATCGCTCGAAAAAACAACTCTACAACGGTAGCATCCAGCTTGTGCTCCACTACACTAAGTAAAAATGTATTTACGCTGGGTGAGGCGTAAAGGTTCGTTACATCAATGAGGAAAGCGAATACCAGAGCACCAAGCAGGTTCCCCACATAAGTAAGTCCCCATAGTTTGTATACCGTTTTCCACTCCATTTTTTTCTTTAGTGCTGCATATGTAAAGTAAAAAGTATTACCTGTAAAAAGATCAGCGCCTCCGTAGGCAATGAGGATAATCGCTGCTCCAAACGTAAGTGCTGCCATCGGATAGGCTGCAGGTGATTCTACCATGTAAAAAAAATTGCCTGTCTTAAAGGCGACAATAACGCCGAATCCAATGAACATACTGGCAAGCATTGCCCGCAAGATATACATTTTCCAATCTTTTTGGTATACCTTATATTTTTTCAATGCATACTTTTCGACGAGGCGTAAACCTTCTGCTTCCAAATCGATCCCTCCGTGTACTACGAAATAAACAAGCCCTAATGATTTCCATTCCCTACAAGATTATGTCCAAGCTGAAGTGAGTGTATGTATAGTGAGTCAGAATGTAGAGTTTAAGGATGATAAGCGTATTAGAAATGGATTTTCGGGGAATTTCAAATCGTTTTCATAAATGTAGATCATAAAAGACCATTCAGCCTAATTTAAAATAATCGATAAGGCATTGCAATTATATGAATTACTTCACATTTAGAAAGGAAGATCATGAGAAATATTAAAAAGGGCGCGAATCCGATTCGTGCCCTTCCTTATATCAGCTTATTGTTCAAATTGATTTATAATTTCGGTAATCCGTTGATTGGCCTCTCCTTTATATATACCACCGTGATAGCATATGACACAGTTGATATCATAATGATCCAGCTGTTTGAGAGAATCGATTGCCTTTTTCATATCTAACGTATGGATGGGGCTAGGACCTAGCAGCTCCCCGTTTGCTACAACAAGGGCATCGCCTGCAATAAGCGTTTTGCTTGCCTCATGATAGAGACTGATATGACCTGGGGTGTGACCCGGAGTCTCCACGACAGTAATTCCACCCCCATAGGGTAAAGTTTCTTTATTAACAACAGTTCTATCTACAGGTGCTTTAGGCGGATTTTCAAGCGTGAGCTTGAAGGCTTGTTTCATCTGATCGGGGACTTCGGCAGGAAGAGAGGCTAAGGATTTTACAATGGATTCGGGTGTGATTCTAATAAGTAGTTTGTCGCCTTGAATGTAGGGTTGTTCTATTGGGTCCGAAATGATCTCTGCATGGGGGGAAGCTTCTCTAAGCCCAGGCAGATTGCCAATATGGTCGAGGTCTTGATGTGTGAGGATGATTCGGCTGATGTTGTTCACGCTGTATCCGAGACTTACCATCTCCTGTTCAATCAGAGGTAATTGGCCAGGGTAGCCGGTATCCACCAGAATCAGTTCTTCTCCATCATGTAAAAGGGTAGGGTAGACGCACTGGTTGCGACCCATCACGGTTTGAGACAATTCCATCATACTGATTTGTTTTGATATTGATACTGACATGGTAGGATCCCTCCATTTCAATTTGTGAGGATACTATCATATCAATTTTTATCTCACCTGTAAAATTAATTAAATATCATAACATAATTTAGTGTAAAAGTCAATATTAAATTATCTGGATATGTATTTTACAAAAAACATGACTGGATGTGGATTCCAGATTACATTCTCCATTTATACTTCATTACAGATAGACGCAAAGGAGAGTGTACAAGACAGTGAGAATAGCGATTATGGGTGATTTACATTATCACGAGGCAGATCCAACGCTTGGTAACTGGACGGAAGCAAGAGATGCGTTCTATAAAAACATGTTGCATCATTATTTTAGCTGCGAGGCCGACTTGTATATATCACTTGGTGATCTGACCAATTTTGGAACAAAACGCGAACTGCAAGAGGTTTATGAGATTATACACTCCTACGAACGCAAGTTTCATCACGTTCTTGGGAATCACGATACGTACAGTCAGCCCAAAAAGGACATTCAAAAGCAAACAGGACAAGCTTGTTATTACTCTGTAACGATGGAGGATTACGTTCTCGTCTTTCTGGATACGACAAGAGAGATGGATTTGGAGAACTGGGGAGGCTGGATAGATGAGGAGCAGCTGAACTGGTTTGAAGAGGTCGTTCAGACATCGGGTACGAAGCCGATGCTGGTCTTCGCCCATCACCCTGTACATCTAACGACGAGAGGTTCAGATCGTGATAAAGGTTCAATTGATCCCTCCATTGATATGTGGCGTATTCTTCGTCAGAAGAAGGGATCAGGTCTTTATTTTAACGGTCATACCCATATGGATTCGATTGTAGTACAGCATAATTGGACTTTCGTACAGTTGTCCGCTTGCCTTGATGAGCACGCATACCGTCTTGCGGAAATTGTAGGAGAAGAAGTTCAGATTCAGGCAGTAGATATTATGGACTCCGCACTCGCTGTTCAGTTACCTGAGATTCATAAGCATATGAAGCATTTTAGCGCTAATCCGCATGCTCGTGGGAACGATTTGGATCGGGAGTGCTGTGTACAGCTGATTGGCGAGAAGATCAATGACGAAGCATTTTTCAAAGAACTCGAAGCAGAGTTGTATGAGGGAGAGAGAGGTTCGCATTCAAGTGCGGAAATCAGACTTGGGGGCGACAAGGCACATGTCTAATGTTGTATCTCCTCTGTCTAAGCGAACAGAGAGCGTAAAGTCTGTCTCTAAAAAAACAAGTAAGCAACATTCGGTTGCTTACTTGTTGGAACGTCTGTCAGAGTACCGTAATGTAGCTTCCATTCGAGATGTACGCTACATTGAAACAGCCTTGTCCTATAAAGATCAGCTCAGCGGGGTGTTCCTTCTCACGGGAAGTATTGGGGTGATCAAAGGATATGTAGAGCTATTCCAAAAACATGATATTCCGGTATTTGTACATGTTGAGAAGATCGGTGGACTTTCTTATGACCAGCAGGGACTTGAATATTTGGCAAATGCGATTCGGCCTGACGGTATTATTACGACCAAAATTCAGGTAGTCAAGAAAGCGCAAAAACTGGGGCTTGCTACGATACAGCGGTTTTTTCTCGTTGATTCGGAGGGCCTTGCCAATATTGCTCAAAGTCTTGCCCAAGTAGAGCCTGATATTATTGAAATTATGCCAGCCCGAATTCCTGAAGTACTCCAGAAGGTAAGAGAAATGACAGATATTCCGCTCATTTCAGGAGGTTTACTGCGGAAGAGAGAACATGCGGAAGCTTGTTTGGTAGAAGGAGCAACCGCCATCTCTTCCTCGAGTCAGGACCTATGGGAAAAGTCATTTTAAGCAGTTAACGTTATTTAACACGAATCATCGATTCATTTAACATTTACGTTCTATGATGAAATTAGAAAAAAAGTTAGAAGAAACAAAAAGAGTACAAATAACCTCACAAGTAAATATATACCGGGTTGGAGTGATGGAGAAACCTGATCAGATCAAGAGAAGCCTGTAGTGGCTGCTCCTGGTCTGATAGAGGTTTCTTTTGTTATGCCTAGATCGGGAGTCTATATGTTTTTAATCCAAGGAGGATTTGTGATGAGAAAAGGAAAGACACGCAGTTTGCTAACACTTGTACTGGGGATGACGGTTCTACTTTCTGCTTGTGGTACGGAATCAGGCGGTAATGCAGCAACGAATGCAGCCGGAGCTGCTGGGGGGAACAGTGCAAGCCCTGAGGAGAAAGTTCAGATTAAATATTGGTATGCCTATGGTGACAAAACGGAAGAGGCGAAGCAAGAGCTTGTAAAACGATTTAATGAGTCTCAAGACAAAATCGAAGTCGTTGCTGAATACCAGGGCAATTATAATGACCTGCATGCGAAGGTACAAGCTGCTTTTGCAGCAAACGATGCACCAGCCGTATCCGATCTTGAGATTTCTTCAACAGGAACCTTTGCCAGATACGGTATGATTACGGACCTTACTGCATTAGCAGAACAAGATAAGGACCAGTTACAGATGGATGATTTTAACCCAGGATTGATGGGGAATGCCTACGTGGATGGCAAATTGTACGGCCTTCCTTTTATGCGCAGTACACCGATTATGTATATGAACGTTACTATGCTGGAAGAAGCAGGACTTGATCCAGCTGGACCTAAGACTTGGGATGAATTCGAAGAATACGGAAAAGTACTAAAAGCAAAGGGAAAAACAGCCATGACGATGCCTGCAGACATTTGGTACTATGAAGGCCTTGTTGCACAGTCAGGTGGTCAAGTGTTGACGGATGACGGGAAAGCTGGGTTGTTTAATTCTCCTGAAGGGGTAGCCCCAGTGGAATTTTGGAAGAAACTTGCTAGCCAAGGCATTATTAAAATTCCTGTAGGCGATGAGGCAGGAGCAACCGCAGACAAAGATTGGGCTAACCAGGCATCTGCGTTCCGTTTCGGTTCTACAGCTGGTGTTGCTGGAGCTATTGAAATCTCAAAAGGAAATAACTTTGAATTTACGACTGCTTTTATGCCAGCTAATAAATCTTATGGTGTTCCAACAGGTGGGTGTCAACTCGTCATTACTTCAAAACTCAGTGATGAAGAAAAAGCAGCAGCTTGGGAATTCCTTAAATTCATGACGACGACTGAAAGTACAACGTATCAGAGCAAACACACAGGATACTTGCCTACTCGAATTTCAGCGCTGGAGAGCGAAGAGTTACAGTCTTTGTACAAGGAATACCCGCAGTATAAAGTCGCTGTAGACCAACTTGCCTATGCAAGACCTCGTCCAATGGAGACGGCTTATCCAGAAGTTGCGAAGATCGTGAAGAGTGCCATTGAAAAAACGTTGCTTGATCCGAAGGTCTCTGTGCAGGATGCAATGGACGAAGCCAACGAAAAGGCGAATGCATTGCTCAGCAAATAAAAGGGAGTTGACATGAATGGGCAAAATCGAGCTGAAAGGCATCAGTAAATTTTTTAAGCAGGAAGAGGTTATTAAAGACCTCGACCTTACGATAAAAGATGGTTCGTTCACTGTGCTTGTCGGTCCTTCCGGTTGTGGTAAATCAACCACGCTCCGCATGATTGCGGGGCTGGATGATCAGACGAGCGGTGACATTTGGATTGATGGCAAACGTGTCAACGGGGTTCCGCCGGGCATGCGGGACGTGGCGATGGTATTCCAAAACTATGCTTTATATCCGACGATGAATGTCCATGACAATATTGAATTTGGCCTCATTAACCGTAAGGTTCCGAAAAAGGAACGTGAGGCACTGATTGCGGATATCGCTGAAATTGTAGGCCTGAGCGATTATATGAAAAAGAAGCCGGAGATGCTCTCCGGCGGTCAGCGCCAGCGTGTGGCACTCGCTCGTGCCATGGTGAAGAAACCGCAAGTATTTATTCTTGACGAGCCACTGAGTAATTTGGACGCAAAACTTCGCCATCAAATGCGGACAGAGCTTATTCAATTGCATAAAAGACTTGGCACGACGTTTGTATATGTAACTCATGACCAAGTTGAAGCGATGTCGATGGGTGATGAAATCGTCATTATGAATAAGGGTGTAATTCAACAGGCGGCCTCACCACTCGAGCTGTATAATGATCCGGCGAATATGTTCGCCGCTCAGTTTATCGGTACACCGGCAATGAATATTCTTCCTTATAAAGGACTGCAACTTCACACGTTATCTGCTTCCAGTAAAGAAGATATTCGTCATTTCGGGTTCCGGCCTGAGCATGCTCAGCTAAATTTAGGGCAAGAAACGTCAGTAGAGGGTCTGCGAATAGGTGGAGAAATCATGACTCGGGAGAGCCTTGGTGCGGAAAATATTTATCAAATCCAGTCCAGTTTCGGCATGTTCTCGATCAAAACCTTTTTAGCACCTCTTATACTCGATAACATGGTTACCGTTACGGTTCCTTATGAGCATCTTTACTACTTTGACAACAGTGGAATGAGGCTAAGACAAGCGGAATTCAGAGTAGCTTCGAATGAACCGGTAACTTCGGAGAGGGCTCTTGAACTCATTTCGGTGGGTGGAGGAGTGTAGTGCATGATCAATCAGTCATCTAACTTATGGCATAAGCTTAGACCCTATGGATTGGTAGCTCCGGCACTATCCGTTTTTGGTGTATTTTTTATTTATCCTATTTTTTATATGATCTATCTCAGTGTATTTGACTGGAATTTTGTCAGTCCTACGAAGGAATATGTCGGCTTGCAAAATTTTTCGGCGTTATTGTCGGATTCAGAGTTCCGTCAGGTTCTGCTAAATACGACAATTTACACGGTAGCTACCGTGCTGCTTACGCTTAGTATCTCTTTGCTGTTAGCCTTGTGGTTGAACCGTTCTGGATTTTTCTATGGATTTGTCCAAGGGGCGATTTTCAGTCCGCATATCATTTCTTTGGTTTCGATCTCGCTTCTATGGAGCTGGCTGATGGACCCGGAATACGGCCTGCTGAACTGGGTAATCGGCTTATTCGGAATGGAACCATTGCAATGGTTAGCCCATCCGGATACGTCACTGATGTCACTGATTCTGGTAGCGGTGTGGAAAGGAATAGGATTCAATACGCTTGTCTTTATTGCCGGACTGCAGAGTATCCCAAAAAGCATCTATGAAGCGGCTGCTTTGGATCGATCGAAACCGTGGCGTACCTTTATTCGCCTTACATTACCTATGTTATCGCCAACACTCTTTTTCCTTGCGATTATGAGTATGATCGGTTCCTTTCAGGTGTTTGAAACGATCGCTATCATGACTCAAGGAGGACCGGTAAATTCAACCAATACACTGGTCTACTACATTTATCAATATGGTTTCCGCTTCTTTAAGATCGGATATGCTTCAGCAGCTGGGGTGATCCTGCTCGTCATCGTTGGTATCCTTACCATCTTGTATTTCCGTCTATTGTCCCAAAAAGTGCATTATCGTTAATACAAATGTAGAGAAGAAGTAAATGAACATGTAGAAGTTGAGTAGAATAGGATCGGCAAGGAGAGGTGGCAATTCATGAACCTATTAGAACCAACAGCAAGAGTAGAAGGTACACTGCGAAGCAAAGTAAAAGAGGAAGTAAGCGGTATGAAGGTGATGAACAGTTTGCTAAAAATCATTAACGTGATTCTTATGGGGGTACTTGTTCTTATCTTCGCGTTACCTTTTGCTTGGATGGTGTCTACATCACTTAAGACGCTGCCTGAAACCATGATTTTCCCGCCAGAGTGGATTCCCTCGAATCCCCAGTGGCAAAATTTCATTCAGGCCTGGAACTCGGGGCCGTTTCTGCATTATTTTATGAACAGTGTCTTGATTTCCGTAGGTATTCTGGTGTTACAGATGCTGACAATTATTCCGGCAGCCTATGCCTTTGCAAGATACGAGTTTAAGGGGTCTGGTATTCTATTTGGATTCGTTATGGTGACCTTAATGATTCCTTCCCAGCTGATCTTCTTACCTGTCTATCTTGAGCTCAGCTCATGGAATCTACTGAACACTCATCTCGGTCTCATCTTACCATTTGCCTCCAGTGCTTTCGGGATTTTTCTCCTTCGTCAGTCGTTCAAGCAAGTACCGAATGAATTGATTGAAGCCGCTAGGCTGGATAAAGCAAAAGAGTGGAAGATTATGCTGAAGCTCATGATTCCGATGGCTCGTCCTGCACTGATTACGTTTGGTTTGTTCAGTTTTATCAGTCATTGGAATGATTACTTCTGGCCGCTTGTAATGACAACCAATGAAACAGCACGTACGCTTCCGCTGGGAATTGCGAAGATTCGGGAGACGGAGGGCGTAGCTACGTGGAATATACTTATGGCAGGAAATCTAATATTGGTCGTACCTATACTGATTGTCTTCTTCTTTGCCCAACGCTCCATTATTAAGGCTTTTGTGTACAACGGAGTGAAATAAGGGGCTTATGTATATTAAGACAACCTGTTCCCAAGCAAGTAGATCCTATGGTTAAATGGTATCCGGAGGTGATTTTCATCCTGAACCCGGATAAGAAAAAACGCAATCCCAAATTTGTAATGGCAGAGGCTGTACTTACTGTTGTAGCCCTCATTTTGCTGATTGTGGGACTGATGAATTCAGCTTTTTCCTTAGGCTGGTTTTTTCTCAGTATGTCTGTCGTATATGCCATTCGATATTGGGAGCTCAGATCGTGGATTTCGGTACTTTCATTTGTCATTTTAATCATGGGTGCCGTAAGTTTGTTTATGCTAGGAAGATAAGTGATCATTATAAAATAGGAAAAGTCTCCTTTAGAGGGGGCTTTTTTCTATTTATTTCATGGATTTTCCTTTGATAATTTATTAAAATAAAGTTTTAAAGTGTATACATAATGTATCGGAGGTGGCATGCAAATGAGAAAATGGACGAAGGTTGTGTTGGTAACTATGGTATCGGCTTCCATGTCTTTGGGAGCTATGGGAGTAATTCATGCGGAAAGCGCAAAGAAATATAAAAACTGTACTGAACTTAACAAAGTGTACAAAGGTGGAGTAGCTAAATCTTCCTCTGTTAAAAATAAGGGAGGGAAAACAAAGTATAAACCACATGTTTCTGCGGCGTTGTATAAAGCGAATAGCTCCAAAGATCGTGACAACGACGGAATTGCCTGCGAGAAATAGAATTTATTATTGATTAAAAAACAACAAAAAGCCGCTACTCACACTTTATAGAAAGGGTGGATATCGGCTTTTATCTGATCTTTAGCTTATATATGTTATTCAGGATTTAAAAAGGGACAGGAATGAGCGTAGAACAATGTCTGATCTCTTGAAAAGGAATGCTGATGATACCTTCTGTATGTTTCAGACGAAGCTTCTTATGGGGGATCTGAAGACTCACGATACCTGAATAGGCAGTGCCATCGGTTAAAGATAGATGTACGGAATACCCTTTTTGCTCAGCAAGTCGTAGTTCTTCCATCATATGAATTCCTCCGTTCGCTTGTGATTAGTTCATATTAACTATGTCGGTAGCAGGAAGAGAAAAATGAAGAACGATTTATGTAATCGCTTTCTTCTATCATAATGGAATAAAGCGGCTAGGAACAGTGTGCAAATAGTCCTGGTTCTGGTATGTCTGTATTCGTGGCTCCCTAAACCTAATCTAGAAAATCTGAATCACTGAAAAAAGCAACCCATCTGAACCGATCGGTTGCTTTTTTCTATGAAGTAACAGCAGGATAGTGAATGTGGTATGTTAATTACTATTTTTTTATCGGTTCGACACCGATCGTAGTACCCGTATCGCTTGGGTCTTTCATTTTAATATTCGTAACATACCATGCTTCATACCCGTTAGATGTCATCGTTTTCTTTACGGTGACAACAGCAGAGCCCTTGCCTTTCCAATTGGAAGCAACAAGTCCATAATCGAATGAGAACTGAGTCGTCGATTTACTCAGAGACTTTGTTTTGAGCTTTTCGATCTCAGACATATGCGGACTGGAGCCTCCCGTTGTCCAGTAGTGATCCTCGAATTCTTTCTTGGTTTTGGAACGTAGTTCAGGTGAGAAAACAGCGTATTGCAGCGCCCCATTACGAGTCTGAATGCCTTTGACCCAAGTGTTTAAGGCTTCTTTGGCTGTAGAGGGGACCATAGCCGATTCCAAACGATCGATCTGAACCGCTTGTTGAGCGGATTCCGGCAGCGTCACTTGAACTTCATTTTTATTAGCATTGTAAACTGCTTTCCCTTTAAATACTTCTGCAAGGCGATCGATCGGAACAAGCACTTTACCGTCTTCGACCTGCAAGTCTAGATAACTTGTCTCAAAGGCTTGATCATTGATCACCAAATTTAGTTTAGATCCTGCATAAGCGGAACCTACAGCAATCATCGCTCCGAAGACAGTACAAAGCACAATTTTTGGTAGGGATTTCAGCATTTTAGCCACCTCTTCTTTATATGTATAGACGGTTTATTATGGAGAAAGTTACATATTTGAAGAGAATTTAGTTCGGTTAAGATGCATTGAAAAATGGAAATTGGCTTAAAGTAGAACAGAAGCAGACAAGGATACAGCTGATCTGAAAAATAAAAACCGCCATCCCGAAGGATAGCGGTTTTATTATGTCTTGCTTATGTTTTTAAGAGTAACAGTCTAGCAGTTTACGCTTGGGAAGTCATTGCATACTGCTCGCAGATGATGCGATGATCTTCACTGCCTTCAGTAAACCCAGTAACAGAGGATACAACAGCTGCAATGCCTTTATCTGCAATTTGCTCTTGTAACTCCTTGGACTGCGGATCTTGCGGGTTGTTATAATGGAAAGCTGCTGCGATGCCTTTCAGAAGCGCTTCATGGCCTAAACCATACTGAATGGCGATGTTAGCTGGACCTACAAGGCGATCTGTAGGGCTCAGTTTCCGCAATGGCTCCCGGCCTACACGGATAACTTCATCACGGATATACGGGTTCTTAAAGCGTTTTTCAATCTTGTCGATGTATTTGAAATGCTCGTCTTTGTCAAAGCCATGCTTCTTAATCAGTGCTTCGCCACTTTCTTCCATAGCCTGGCGAACAACACTGCGGATGGAATCGTTATTGATAGCTTCTTCAATGGTCTCCATACCTGCTAGATAACCAAGATATGCAGTAATTGCATGACCGGTGTTCAAAGTGAACAATTTACGCTGTACATAAGCAAGCAGGTTATCGGTCAATTTCATCCCTGGAATCTGAGGTACTTCACCTTTAAGGGAGGGTTCTTCCACAATCCACTCGTAGAAGGACTCTACACCGACATCAAGAATGTTCTCACCTTGGTAAGGAGGGACGATACGGTCCACTGAACAGTTCGCAAAACCGACATGTTCCTCCGCATACGCTTTGCCAGCTTCAGACAAATGAGTGTACACCTGTTCTTCCAAGTGCTTGCTTCCGCCGACCATGTTCTCACAGGCAATAATATTAAGAGCACCTCTGCCTGCTTCTCTACGTGCTTCAATTCCTTTTGCAATGGTAGAAGCAATGATTTTTAGGACGTTTGGGCCTACTGCAGTAGTTACAATATCTGCCTCCGCTACTTCGCGAACGATATCTGTACCATTGGAAAGGACGCCGGATACATTCGTAATCGTTTCTTGTCTTTGCTCCAGGTCAAGAATATGAATCTGATAACTTTTTTTCTCGTTCAGTTCATTAATCATTTGTTCATTGATATCTGCAAATACGACATGGTAGGAAGCTTGGGAGAGAAGGGCGCCGATAAATCCACGCCCGATGTTCCCTGCTCCAAATTGAATTGCTTTTTTCATGTGAAAAACCCGCTTTCGTTTTGAAGATTTAGTATCCTTTATTCTCCGAAGATGCTGTAGATTTCGTTTGGATCCTTGACTTGTGCCAGTCTTGTTACAGTAGACTCGTCTTCGATTGCTTCAGCAATTTTGGTAAGAATCTGTAAATGTTCTCTACCTGCTCCAGCAATACCGATAACGAGGTAAGCACGGCCACCTTCAAATTCAACGCCTTCTGGATATTGGTGAACTACGATACCGCTAGTTTGAATTTCTTTCTTCGCATCGCCTACTCCATGAGGAATAGCTACCCCGTTACCGATATAAGTCGTTGCCACACCTTCGCGTTCAATCATGGCATCCACATAATGCGGTTTAACATAACCAGCTGCAACAAGGGACTCACCTGCACGGCGGATTGCATCTTCCTTACTTACAGATGGAAGTTGTAGTACGATATTTTCTTTACGTAGTACATCATTACCCTTATTCTCTTCGGAAGTTGCTTTTATTTCTTCAGGAACTGCTTTATCCGCTGCACCAGACACATCTTCTTTTGCGTAGTCAGATACAGGAGATGAACTTTGTTCATGTTTTACTTTTAAGTCTTCAATTAATTTGTCATAAATCGGATTGTTTACAAAGTTATCAATCGAGATATGGATGGCATTTGGTGCTTTTGCTTTTGCCCGAGGTGTCAGATTTTGCTGTGTAACAACTAGATCTGCATCATTCGGAATATTCTCGATCGCTGTGTTGGTTACATAGATCGGTAGACCAGCAGCTTTTACTTTTTTACGGAACGAAGTAGCACCCATTGCACTGGAACCCATACCTGCATCACAAGCAAAGATGATTTTGTTGATGGCTGCTTTGTCATTCAGGTTTGCTGCAGGAGCTGCGGCAGTACCTTTACTGCTGCTCTTCATATCTGCAACAGCTTCTTTTGCTTTGTCCAAATCTTCTTCGCTTGTATTTGATCTGCGCAAGAAGAAGGAGGACAGCAAGAACGATACAACGGTTGCGACAAGAACACCCGCTAGAACGGGAAGATAGGATCCTTTTGGTGTCATTGCCATGATCGCAAGAATACTACCAGGAGACGATGCTGCAATAAGTCCTGCATCCAGTAGGTTGAATGTGAAGACACCTGCCATACCGGATACGATGACGGATACGAACATAATTGGTTTCATAAGGACATACGGGAAGTATACCTCGTGAATACCGCCAAAGAAATGGATGATTGCTGCACCCGGTGCGGAACCTTTAATTGATCCTTTACCGAAGAAAGAGTAAGCAAGCAGTAGCCCAAGACCAGGACCTGGATTCGCTTCGAGCAAGAACATAATTGACTTACCAGCAGTTTCAGCTTGCTGGATACCAATTGGACTCAAGATTCCGTGGTTAATCGCATTGTTCAAGAATAAAATTTTCGCTGGCTCAATGAAAATAGAAACGAGCGGGAGAATGCCCCATTTCAACATTGCATCAACACCGTTGGCAAGAATATTAGTGAACGCTTCTACAAGGGGACCTACTCCGTAAAGTCCACCGAAGGCAAGAAGCATACCGATAATACCAGCGGAAAAGTTGTTTACGAGCATTTCAAAACCAGAAGGTGTTTTGCTTCCAACATACTTATCAAATTGTTTGATTACCCATCCGCCAAGCGGACCCATAATCATGGCGCCGATAAACATCGGTATATCTGCACCAACGATAACCCCCATCGCAGCGATGGCACCTAGCACACCACCTCTATGATCATGCACGGCTTTACCACCGCTGTAAGCAATTAATAAAGGAAGGAGGTATTTAATCATCGGATCCACTAGGGATGCTAGTGTCTCATTCGGGAAGTATCCGTCTGCAATAAAGAGAGCGGTAATTAAACCCCAGGCAATAAAAGCACCGATATTCGGCATAACCATTGCGCTCAGGAAACGACCGAATTTTTGGGTTGCTTGTTTGACACTCCCTGTTTTTTTAGGGACAGATTCGCCAGTTGCTTCCAGCGTACTCATATTTGTTCAACCTCCATTGTGTATTGTTCCATTTTTCTTAAATATAAATCTTTCAGAATGCCCTGAATTTCTTTCGTTAAGGCAGTTTGCCGAGCTACACTTAAACGAATAGCAAAGCCAGGACGGTCGATCAGCGATTTGCTGACTTCACTTGCCGCTTCCAGATACGTACGTTCGCTTTCTTTGGGAGCCAGTAGAATAATGGCAGCATACAGGTTTGCATCGTCCTCTGCACCATAGGTCATGGGCTCCTCAAAGCGGATAATTCCAAGTATAAGATGATGAATAACCGTTGACCTGCAATGTAATAAAAAGATTCCTTCCGTAGAAAGAATGGTTTCCCCAAGACGTTCCCTGTCGTGAAGTTCTTGAGTTAGAATTCGGGTTTCTTCCTCAGTCGATGTAAACTGCCGAGCTATTTTTTCGATAAGCTCATCAATGGCTCCAGATTGAACCCGATCTTCAATTACCAGATTTCTCATGAGATCCTGAATTCCTTGTATCAGATTCTTCTGTTTCTCCAGCGTATCCGGTAAATAGGCCGGTGCTTCGCTAGATGCAGGAAGAAGTTCGGGTACAGGTTCAAGATGTTCTAAAACAAATCTGATTTTTTCGATATCGGCTTCACCAAGAAGAGGAGAGACTCTCACTACTTGTTTATTACTAGTTAAATCCACAGTTGAAATGACTAGATCGACTTGCCCGTCAAGTTCACTTACCTCTGCGGCAGAGATAACATCGACAATTTGAAGAGAAGGGAACTCTTTTTTTACTCTTGTCTGCAGCAGACTAGAGGTCCCCATGCCGCTCGCACATACGATGAATACACGAATAGATCGTTTCCTGTACTTGGCTCCTGCATACTCTGACATCGCTCCGATATGGAGCGCGATGTAGCCGATTTCTGCCTCAGGAACAGGTTTACCTATATATTCCTCAAGAACCTTGGCACATTTCCTTGCCACTTCATAGATGCTGGCGTATTGCTCCTGGATCTGTGAAAGAAGTGGGTTTCGAATATCCAGCCCGAGTTTTAAACGCTCAAGAGCGGGGCCCAAATGGCTAATAAAACCATAGAAAAGCTTACTGTTGCTTTTCAGTTCAAAACCAGTCTCGGATTCTGCTTTTTTTAGAATATTTCGCGCGAGGCGAACCAGTTCAAAACTGACATTCTCATAAGCAGCATCCGTTTCTGCCTCCGTTTGAAGCCTTGTTTCGGCACCTTTTAGATGCATTGTAATATAACCAGTCTCGTCCTCTGGAATCGTTAGTCCGAAGGCTTCTTCTAGGCGATCTACGAGCGCCTGAGCTGCGGTGAAATCAGGATGAAGCCGCAGTTCATTCAGTACACTTGGGGGAATCTTAATACTTTGCCCGGTTCTTATCCTTTCAATGGCAAGAGCAAGGTGGACGGCTAACCCAATAAAGGCACTGTCAGTCAGTTTCATCCCTGTTTTTTCTTCAAGCTCTGTCAAATACTTTTCGATAATGACGATGGTACTATCTTCAACTAGGTTCAAAAGACGGCTTCGGATATGATGCTGAATTTTCCCAACATCCTGTCCACTTTCTTTCATCCGATCACGAACGAGGCGAATGAGTTCATATTCATCTACATTCTCATGAAGCAGATGGATAAGAGCGGTCCGAAAATCTTTTTCCGTACCTTCTACGAAGATGCCATACCCGGGTTTACGCAACAGCTTAATATGAAAGGCCTCGAACCATTCTTCAATAAGGTCCAGATCATGGCTTAGTGTACCTTCGGTCACTTTAAATCTTGATGCAAAAGTGAAAAGCTTGATGGGTTCAGAACTTAGCAACAGCTCGCTAATGATAAAATAGCGGCGCTCATTGCGGGAATAACTAGTTGGTGCTTTTATACTTCCTATCACGGCTTGAACGGAGCCAAAAGCAGAAGGTTTCCCTTCGAGCATAAGACCTGCTCCTGGTTTACGGGTTAGCGTAAGATCATACCCGTTAAGCCATTGTTCCATAGCAGGTAGCTCACGTTTGATCGTCTTTTCACTTACATCCAGTTCATCTGACAGCTCACGTACGGTTACAAAGCGGCCTGGCGATGCAAGAAGAAACCGGGTCATTTGTACAGTTCGTTCACTGGGTTTCTTCATGATTCCACGCTCCTTGTAAAGTAGCCGTAAGAACAGGCTAACCGGAATTTTTGAAAACGGTATCATTAAGCCGCTTGAATATGAACAAGCTTGATATCATTGAAGCTAATTAAAATTGTAATTAATGCGCTTGACAAATTCAAAGAAAAGATAGTGCGGTTTGACCCCTACAATCTAGGGACATATTTAAAAAGGATAGGTGTAGTATCTATAAAATGGTCATAAACCATGCGTGCAATGGGAAGTTAGGAAGTAAAGTGTCACGAATACACGGTCTTTAATTACCACAATTTTCGTATAACAAAGCAGATACAAGAAAACAAAAAGTATAATGATCCATTTTTAATGATATGGATGTTTACTTTTATTATTTAATTGTGTACAATTGAATTGTTGATAATTTAAATTGATCATAAGACCTTCGCTATGTAAACAATAGATAGAACAAAGGAGAAATCTCAATATGAAAACATTATACGAAACAACCGTAATTAATACAGGTGGCCGCCAAGGGTTTGTACAATCTCCAGACAATACGTTTCTGCTGGATGTAGCTGCCCCGCCTGAGCTTGGAGGTAAAGAAACAACGGCAACGAATCCAGAACAGTTATTTGCTGCGGGGTATAGTGCTTGTTTTAACTCGGCGCTCGAGTTTCAATTGAAGAAAAACAATGTGAAAATTGAGAAAAGCACGGTGACAGCTACAGTGATGCTAAAAACCGATCCTGAGGATAACGGAGTCAAACTGGAAGTAGAACTTGATGTTCGCATCGATGGTCTGGACGAAGAAACAGCACACAAATATGTAGAGCTGGCTCATGCCTATTGCCCTTACTCGAAAGCAATTAAAGGAAATGTAAATGTTACTGTAGGTTTGGAGTAAGTTAGTACTCATTTTAAATAGTAGAAAAGCATTGGCATGAAACGTCGCCATATACGAAATACAATAAAAGGGATGCCATATGGCATCCCTTTGTTAATTATCAAATCATGATATTCCATCCTTAATCAGCACTCACCCAATATCCATTTCCATTTTTTATCATACATTTCGTTGCTCTAGAACATGCTGGATTGAGCCAAATGCTGAATTGTGTTACATTAATATTCCTTTAAAACATCATTTTCTGGAAAAATATTAAAATTATATATAATTATACTATTATGAAAGTGTTCTAACTAGATAGCTATTTAATAAGGGAGAAAATAGACAATGAAAAAAGGGATAACAGCCATATTAGCCACTTTTCTGTGTGCCGTACTTTTGCTCGATACCGGAACTGCTGAAGCGCAAGAAGTGAAAAACGAGAATAAAGTTGAAACCCATGTGATGGCTTCTTCTAAGTTTGATGGGGGAAATAGCAGTTTGGAGCTGGCGATATCAGCAGAAGAGGAGCAGCGATTAAGAGATATTTACGATCTTGATATGCCGGAACCTAAAAAACCGGAATTTACAAGTGACTGGGGCATGATTTATGGGGATATTATGATTGGATCCGGTGAACCTGCCTTTAAGCTCGGACCGAACGCCCCGAAGGATCTGATCAAGCTTGTTATGTACATACTAACGATTGCTTTTATGTAGCAGGAGAGAGAACCTCTCCTACTTTTCTTCATTTCTTTTGCTATCAATACCTTAAATTTCTAAATTTATGGTACTGATTACTACTAATTCTATAGATTTTATATAAAAACATTGTCAATTTCATCTTAGACCGCAAGTTTTTGCAAATAGGCAGCGATTTAGAACAAGCCATCAAGGCAGGGTGTCGAGTATACTTATAGAATAATATCAAAAATATTCCTGCTCTATGTTGAACAGCTGCGTGCGGTATCAATGCAGAAGGTATTGGCTTGATTACGGAAACGTTATATTGCTCAACTTACTTGCAGAACCAGCGGAGGTACTTTATGCCTGATATGCTCGTGAAACTATATGAACTGCCTGAAATGGAATCCAGGGAAAGTTATGAAAAACGTACGGGTGTTACGATACGCCGTGCGATCGCTCCAGAAAAACACGTTGTCGCTGACTGGGTAGGTACACATTTTGGCAAAGGTTGGGTAAGCGAAGCAGAAGTTGCTTTTGCAAGATCTCCAATTACCTGTCTCGTTGCTGTAGAGAACGGCAAGATGCTTGGCTTTGCTTGTTATGATGCTACGGTAAAAGGCTTTTTTGGACCTACTGGAGTGGATGAGAACGAACGTGGACGTGGAATTGGGAAGATGCTGCTGCTTTATGCACTAGATTACATGAAGCAGGAAGGTTACGGATATGCGGTAATTGGCGGAGCAGGACCTGTTGATTTTTATGCAAAAACAACGGGTGCTACGGTTATTGAAGGTTCTGTCCCTGGAATGTATAAAGGGATGCTTTCGTAAGAACAGAACAAACGGTATTATCATTACTTTTTTAGAATAAAAGAACCCCCAGTCATCGCTGAGATTATACGATCTTTGCGGGGCTGGGGGTTTTTAATTGACATCCATTTTTCCCATATATTATAATTAGACCGAACAGTCGGTTTACGGCAAGGAGGCGTTTTTCATCGAAATCAAGCGTAGAAAAGATGCAGCTCAGATCAAAAAGGATATCGCTCATCAGATCAAGGATCTGTTCTCTCAGAAGGGATATAATGCGACGTCAATGGAAGAGGTTTGTAAAGTTACGGGCCGAAGCAAGGGCAGCATCTACTACCATTTTAAGAGCAAAGAAGAGATGTTTATGTATCTCATCAAGCTGAATAATGAGGAGTGGATGGAGGCTTGGATGGGGAAGGAAGCAGCATATGTGACTACCCGGGAGAAGCTATTTGCTCTAGCAGATCACTATGTAGACGATATGAACAATCCACTGTCTCATGCAATTAATGAGTTCATGTCCAGTCAAGTCGTTACGGAGAGTATGCTAAATGATATGTTGGAGCTGACACGGCTGCCTTATATAACATACGAACAGCTGATTACGAGAGGCATGGAGCGCGGAGAGTTGAAGAAGGATAGTTCAAGTGATGTGATGTATGTACTTACTGGACTATTTAACGGAATGAGTATGCTTTATTACGAGAAAGACTTAGAAGAAATACGGCGCCTTTACAAAAAAGGACTGGAAATATTGCTAGCAGGAATGGAAGCACCTAATCAAGTGATAATGACAGAAGAGGACTGATTGGAAGGATCAGTTTTTCTTTTTCATAATAAATAGACCGAACAGTCGGTCTAAAAAGGAGAGGAACAATGAACCAATTGCTCCGCAATAAGTCATTTCTTATCGTAACGAGTTCAGATTTACTGCAAAATCTCGCAATTTGGATACGGAATATGGCTATCTTGTATTTCATTGTAGAACAAACAGGTGGAGATCCCTTGGCTGTCTCGCTCATTACGGTATTGGAGTATGTCCCGATTTTCGTTTTTTCCTTCATTGGCGGGGGACTTGCAGATCGCTGGAATCCCAAAAAAACGATGATATGGGGTGATGTCTTAAGCACACTTTCTATTGTTATGATCCTAATTGTATTTTGGGCCGGGTACTGGCAAGTGCTGTATGCAGCAACTTTTGTATCTGCCACCGTGAGCCAGTTCTCACAGCCTTCCTCAGCGAAGATCTTTAAACGGAATGTTCCAGAAGAACACGTTCAGACCGCAATTGCACTCACACAAAGTCTTCATTCTCTGTTCATTATTGTTGGTCCTCTGCTTGGAACATTTATCTATACTACACTTGGGCTGCAAGCTTCCCTCTACACCTTACTTTTCTTATTTATCTCGTCCGCTATAGTGCTTACCTTCCTACCTTCAACTACTGCAGAAAGGGAGAAACAGAGCTCCTTATATGAAGATCTGCTGGAAGGGTGGCGCTTCATACTAAGGACGCCTTCTCTAAAATGGCTTGCCGTCGTCTTCGCAATCGTAGGTCTTGCAGAAGGATTGGTCAGTCCCTTACAAATTTTCATCATTACCGAAAGATTACATCTTGATGAGACTTATGTTTCTTATTTATCGGGAATAGCTGGTCTCGGTCTACTTTTAGGAAGCGGAATCGCAGCGGTTGTCAGCCAAAAAATGAATCAAACCTTCCTTCTTGTTGCAGGAATATGCATGATGGCACTTACTACCATAGTGGAAGCCTTATCTACTTCATTCGCCTTAACTCTTACCATTCGCTTCTTTGGTTCTATTAGTTTAGCTTTTATAAATATTGTTATATCGACTTTCATGGTTGCTCAGGTTGAAGAGAAGATGATCGGCCGAGTGAATGGAACGATTATGCCGTTATTTATGGGGGCAATTCTCATTGGTTCTTCGGTTACAGGTCTTCTCATGAATGCGACTTCTTTACTCACGGTATACATGATTTCAGCAGCCGTTATTTTCGTGAGTGTGTTGCCGGGTTTGTTGATTCGATTCAATGATCCAGATGTAAAAGACACGAAATTAGACCACCATTCTAGTCCTTTCTAATAGAAGTATGATCAATAGAGTTCTGATAAAATGATTGTTTATTTTCTTTTTCTTGGTAGAATGTCATGCAGGAAATTCAAAATTATTAGCACCAGGTACTAACTCATGTTATAATGGTCCTAATACCTACTTGACCTAAGAAGGAGAAGATGAACGTGAATTATGAGCACTGGATTGCACCGGAGCTATACAATATGACATCAGAAATGGAACGGCATCCGGCAGAAAACATTGCATTAAAGTGCTTGGATGAGCATGAACATTATGAGGAAGTAACTTATGGGGATTTGCTGAAAAAGGCAAACCAGATTGCAGGCGGACTTGCTGACCTTGGTCTGAGTAAAGGTGATCGGGTACTTGTTATGGTACCAAGGAATGTGATTGCTTACGCCATTTACATCGCATGTTTGAAATTAGGCCTTGTCATTATTCCATCTTCTGAGATGTTAAGAGCAAAAGACTTGTCTTACCGCCTTGTCCATTCCAAAGCCCGTGCTGTCATTGTATGGTCTGGCGTGACAGAAGAAGTAGACAAAATGGAAGAAACCATTCCATCTCTCGAATACCGGATTGCGGTATCTGCTGAAGCAGGAGAGGAAAAATCGGGGTACACCATGCTGAGCCAGCTCATGGAGGGGCAGCCAGAAGTACGTGCTGCGGTGGATACCCACCGGGATGATGTTGCTATTCTGACGTACACATCCGGTACAACAGGAAATCCGAAGGGAGTGGTGCATACGCACGGATGGGGTTATGCTCACCTGCGTATTACCTCACCTTGGCTGGATATCCAGTCACAAGATACAGTGTGGGCCACTGCGGCACCGGGATGGCAAAAGTGGATTTGGAGCCCGTTCCTTTCCGTACTCGGAAACGGAGCAACTGGATTTGTCTATAGTGGCTCATTTGAACCGAAACGTTATTTGCGGTTCATGCAAGATTATAAGGTGAATGTGCTTTGCTGTACGCCTACGGAATATCGGCTGATGGCAAAATTGGATGGACTAGGCCACTATGATCTTTCGAGTATGCGAAGTGCAGTATCTGCGGGTGAACCGTTGAATCTAGAAGTGATTAGCAGTTTCCAACGTCATTTTGATATCACCATTCGCGATGGATACGGACAAACCGAAAGTACTTTGCTAATTGGTAACTTGAAAGACATGCCTTTCCGTAAAGGGTCTATGGGAATGTCGATTTCACCGGGACTCGTTCAAGTGGTAGATGATGAAGGTCAGCTGGTTGCGCCAGGAGAAGTCGGGAACATTGCAGTTCATACTGAAATGCCTGCACTCTTCCGTGCCTACTATTTGGATGAGAATCGTAAACAGGTGAGTACCAAAGGGAGTTACTTCTTAACAGGTGACCGCGCAAGCGTGGATGAGGAAGGGTACTTCTGGTTTGAGGGCCGCGGGGATGATATTATTATTAGCTCAGGCTATACGATTGGACCGTTCGAGGTGGAAGAAGCGCTGATGAAGCACGATGCGGTGAAAGAATGTGCTGCGGTAGCAAGCCCGGATGAAACTCGCGGACATGTAGTGAAAGCTTTTATCGTGTTACAAGAAGGTGTTGAAGGTTCCGATTCACTTGTAAAAGAACTTCAGCAACACGTGAAACAGATGACAGCTCCTTATAAATATCCGCGACGGATTGAGTTTATCAGTGATTTGCCAAAAACAAACTCGGGTAAGATTCGCCGGATTGAACTTCGTCAGCTGGAGAAACAAAGAGCAAACAAGGATAAATAATTGAAATGATGATATATAAAAGGATCAGGTTCTCTATGAGAGCTTGGTTCTTTTTTTATTAGAGCAATAAATCCCGAAGATCATTAGATAAAGATAATCCATTTAAAATTTGCTGTATCGGGGTAATGGGGTAGAGATATACGTTATAATATGGATATGAGTGCATTATTTGGGGGATAGAAAAAAGGAGAAGAGATCATCAACAATATTTATAGCTTCAAGAGTCGGAGGAATGGATATGGCCCTAGTTTTCAATTATTTACGGAAATACCGGGTAGCCGCAATTGCTGCACTATTTATGCTGCTGCTCGAGCTTATGGTGGAACTGATTCAACCTTATCTCATTCAGAAGATTATTGATGATGGGATTCAGCAGCAGAACCTGGCCGTTGTCTGGAAGTGGGGAATGTTCTTGCTGGGCAGTGCAGTTATTGCCTTTATAGCAGGGATTTCAAGTTCTTTTTATGCGGCACATGCGAGTCAGGGATTTGGAGCAGATCTTAGGGAAGCATTGTATGAAAAAGTACAGGCGTTCTCTTACGCGGTTTTTAACCGGTTTGCAACCTCTTCTCTCATTATTCGACTGACCGGGGATATTACCCAGATTCAAGAAACAATATTTATGAGTTTGCGGTTTGCAACAAGAGTACCGCTCGTGGTCATTGGTAGTGTCATTATGGCACTGATCGTCAATGTGAGATTGGGATTGTTTCTGGCAGTCACCGTACCGATCTTGCTCATTTTTATTTTTTACATCATGAAAAAGGTATCCGTTCTGTTTCGCAATGTACAGATTCGGCTGGATGAAGTGAACGGTGTTGCGCAGGAAAATCTAATTGGAATTAGGCTCATCCGCGTATTTGTACGCATGGGCCACGAGGTTGAACGGTTTGGTCGTTCGATACATAAGTTAATGACTTCAACGATGTCAGCCCAGCGTCTTGCAGAAACGACGATGCCTTTTATTATGCTCATCATGAACACAAGTGTTCTGCTTATCTTATGGTTTGGACGCAAGGAAATTGTAGTATCTAACAGTGCTTCGCTTGGGGAAGTTGTTGCCGTAATTAACTACGCGGTTCGTACAATGGGATCGCTGTCGATGTTATCCTGGATCGTTGCTACTTTCTCTCGCGCCAATGCATCACGGCAACGGATTGAGGAAGTGTTACAAACAGAGCAAGACGTATACGATAATGACGTACCTTCTGCAAACCGTGCCTCGTTACAAGGTAACATACAATATGATGGGATTCATTTTCACTATCCAGCGGGAGAAATGAATGTCCTCGAAAATATTTCATTTCAAGCGAGTTCGGGTGATCGAGTCGCAATTATGGGGGCAACCGGTTCAGGAAAAACGTCGCTAGTTCAACTGCTTCTGAGGTTATATGAGCCAAGCAAAGGGACGATCACTATTCACGGGCAGAATATTCAGGACATGCCAGTAGATCAACTGCGAAATGCAATTGGTTATGTTCCGCAGGAAGCCGTATTGTTCACGGGTTCGGTTCGGGACAATATGGCCTGGGGGAATCAGAATGCTAGTTTTGAAGAAATGCAGGAAGCAGCTCGCAAAGCACAAATTCACGATACGATTATGTCACTGCCAAAAGGCTACGATACGATGCTTGGACAGCGTGGTGTGAATTTGTCAGGTGGACAAAAGCAGCGTTTGTCCATTGCAAGAGCACTAGTCCGTAATCCGCAGATTCTGATCCTTGATGACAGTACGAGTGCGCTTGACGTCAAGACGGAAGCAGCCTTACTGAATGAACTTAATGAATTATCATGTACCACTTTTATTATTACGCAAAAAATATCATCTACCTTATCTGCTGATCTTATTTTACTACTGGATGAAGGTAGGCTCATTGCGAGTGGTACACATGAGGAGCTGATTGCAGACTCTTCATTGTATCGCCGCATCTATGAATCCCAATACGGACAGGAGGCACAGCATGCTTAAACAACTTGCCGAACCGTTTCGTCAGGAGCGTTCTCAGGCTCTGAAAGATAAAACGAATCTTGACCAGGGCCCACGCAAAAAGAAAGTCAAAGCTAAAAACTGGTCCTGGACGCTGCGGCGTATATGGGATTATCTTGCCAAAAGACGACTCAAGCTAGTGCTTGTGCTAGTTATGGTCGTCCTCACTTCAGCCCTAGCTTTGCTGGGCCCTTATCTGATCGGTACAGCTGTCGATACGTATCTGGAAGGTGAAGGAGAGAATACGTGGATTTATTTTCTGATGGCATTAGGTGGTGTCTATCTTCTCCATCCGATATTTTCGTTTTTACAAAATATTTGGATGATTGAGATTGCTCAGGAAACGGTGTACCGGATGCGACATGATTTGTTTACACATCTGCACAGACTGCCCATTCCCTTCTTCGGTAAGCGTCAGCAGGGTGAAATTATGAGCAGGCTTACGAATGATATCGAAAATGTCAGTGCTACCCTGAACGGTTCCATTATTCAGATTACATCTAGTATTCTCACACTAGCAGGGGTTGTTATTGTCATGCTTACGCTGAGTCCACTGCTCACGTTGCTCACTTTTACAGTGGTTCCTTTGATGGTGCTTGGCATGCGCTGGATTACCAAACGAACGGGCCCACTCTTCAAGGAACGTCAGCGTAATTTGGGAGAACTGAACGGATACATTGAAGAGACATTGTCTGGACAGCGTATTATCAAAGCTTTTTCACAAGAAGAACGAGTGATTACTGCATTTAAAGAACGTAACGATCGTATTCGTTTATCTGGATTTTGGGCCCAGACCATTTCTGGATTTATTCCGAAACTGATGAACGGTCTGAATAACCTTAGTTTTGCTATTATTGCAGGCATTGGCGGGATCATGGCGATCTCTGGTTCCATTAGTGTCGGGGTCATTATTATTTTTGCAGAATATGCCCGCCAGTTTACGAGACCGCTGAATGATCTTGCGAACCAGTGGAATACGATTTTGTCAGCGATTGCAGGAGCGGAGCGGGTATTTGAAATTATGGATGAAGATCCAGAAGTGAAGGACGAGACGGGAGCTAAGAAACTGGATCATGTAGAAGGTGCAGTGAAGTTCGAACATGTTTATTTTGGATATGAAGAGGAAGGAGCAACGCTTCAGGATATTTCTTTTGAAGCGAGTCCTGGGGAGATGGTTGCTCTGGTTGGACCTACAGGGGCAGGGAAAACGACGTTAATCCAGTTAATATCCAGATTTTATAGTCCTGACAAAGGGACCATTACGGTAGATGGGCAGGATGTCACTACAATTCAGAGAGAGAGTTTGCGCTCTCATATGGCATTTGTGCTGCAGGATTCGTTCCTGTTTGAGGGCACCATCCGGGAAAATATCCGCTATGGACGATTGGATGCTACGGATGAGGAAGTAGAAGAAGCCGCGAAGATGGCGAATGCACATTCCTTTATTACAAGGTTAAAACAAGGCTACGATCAAGTACTTCATGCAGATGGAAGCGGGATCAGTCAGGGTCAAAAACAGCTGCTCGCTATTGCCCGGGCAATGCTCGCTGATCCTGCTATGCTCGTTCTTGATGAAGCGACGAGCAGTATTGATACCGTAACCGAAATCAAGATTCAAGAAGGACTGCAGCGTTTGATGCAGGGTAGAACAAGCTTTGTCATTGCCCACAGACTAAATACGATACGCCAAGCAGACAAAATCCTTGTCCTGCAAAACGGGAAATTGATTGAACAAGGATCGCATGAGGAACTGCTTGGGGAGGAAGGATTTTATAGTGAGTTGTATCATGGGCAGCTGAAAAAGGAAGCGATGTAAAGAGCTGTAATTTGGTGCTGAGTTAGGGCGCATGGGTTAGTGCATTAGGGAAACGGTGTGCTAGTGCTCTGAGCTCCGCTTGTTTTGACTGGACGAAGTAAAGCTTCGAAGCAGCAGGTCCAGCCAAAGCCAAAAGTCGCTCAGAACCCTAGTCCACCTTATTCCCTGGAGATACACTTGTGGAACCAGCGAAGTAGAGCAACGAAATCAGCTTTCCCTGATACGTGTTGGGGTAGGTGGACATCGTTGCTTCTAAAGGGAAGCAACTTGTTTGATGGAAACTGAGAGATTTGGAACAGTGAAGTAGGATATGAACACATCTTTCCCTGATATGAGGGGATAGGCGGGAGCCGTTGCATAATAAGCAACGGCTTTTTGTTGTTTAGTCGTGCTTCGGAGTTTAGAAGAAGTATGATCGCTTTTGAGACCTGTATCTTAGCAAGTATCATATCCAACAGAAAGACTAGTCTCGTTTAAGCACACCCCTAGTTCACTAGAAAACCTTTAGGGTTCAAGCCGGAGAGTAATTATTGCAATCATAACTTCATTTTAGGATTCTTAAATAATAACAACCATTTTTTAAAACAGACCTATTGCTTACCTATAGGAAGAAATTTTGATTTCCCATCCAACATAAGGGGGAACGATTTTGATTGACTTTAGCTTCACGTACGTTGTAACTCAAGGGAAATAAGGTGGTCTAGAGATTTGGGCGACTTTTGGCTTTATCTGGACCGTTCACTTCGGAGGTTAGACATTGTCCAGGTAAAACAAGCGGAGCCAAGAGCACTAGAACACCGTTTTTCCGTCACCCAAAGTATTGCTTTCCCCCACTAAGCAACGTTTTCCCTCTCGAAAAATAGCAACACTGGAAAAAAAACTTGCGCCAAAATCAAGATATATATTGAATTAATGGAAATAGTGATTTACAATTATTTCAACTACCATACTAGTATGACTAGTATGCAATTAAGAAGTGATTTCGTTCCAACTCCATAATTCGCTTTTTCTTCCATGGTCTGCACAGTATTTGATGAAAATAGCGAATACGTTTTATGTCATATTTGAAAGCGCTTTACTAAAAATGAGGAGGGATCATATGATACAGAACCCAATCTTGAAAGGCTTCAATCCTGATCCAAGTATCTGCCGAGTGGGAGATGATTACTACATTGCAGTTTCCACTTTTGAATGGTTTCCTGGTGTTCAGATTCATCATTCCAAAGATTTAACGAATTGGCATTTAGTTAGCCGCCCGCTGAACCGGACCAGCCAGCTGAACATGATCGGTAACCCGGACTCCGGTGGGGTATGGGCCCCTTGTCTGAGTTATGCGGATGGTCAGTTTTGGCTCATCTACTCTGATATCAAAGTCGTTGAGGGAGACGTCTGGAAAGACGGTCATAATTATCTGGTCACTTGCACTGAGATTGATGGGGAATGGAGCGAACCGATTTACTTGAACAGTTCTGGATTTGATCCCTCTCTATTTCATGATGAGGATGGACGTAAATATCTGGTTAACATGGTTTGGGATCAGCGCGTACATAACCATCGTTTCTATGGAATTGCCATTCAAGAATACAGCGATCACGAGCAAAAGCTGATCGGTGAACCTCAGATCATATTTAAAGGAACAGAACTCGGACTTACAGAAGCTCCGCATCTCTATCACTGGAATGGATATTATTACTTGCTTACAGCCGAAGGCGGTACCAAATTCGAGCATGCAGCAACGATTGCCAGATCTAAAAATCTGTATGGGCCATACGAGGTGCATCCTCACAATCCGCTGCTGACAAGTTGGCATGACCTAACGAATCCTCTACAAAAAGCAGGGCATGCCTCCATCGTTGAAACGCAGAACGGCGAATGGTATCTAGTACATTTGACAGGAAGACCTATTCGCCGGGAAGGAAAGAAACTGCTGGAAGAACGGGGTTACTGCCCGTTAGGGCGTGAAACTGCAATACAGCAGCTGGAGTGGAAAGCGGACTGGCCCTATGTCGTTGGAGGTAACACACCTTCTTTGACAGTAGAAAGTCCCGACTTGCAGGAAGTGACCTGGGAGCAAGATTATCCTACGCAGGATGATTTTAATAACACTCAGCTGAATCATCACTTTCAGACCCTGCGGATTCCTTTTACTGAAGAGATTGGATCTTTAACGGAAAGACCTGGTCATCTGAGATTGTACGGCAGAGAGTCACTCCATTCTACATTTACGCAAGCCCATGTGGCTAGAAGGTGGCAGAGCTTTACTTTTGATGCCGAAGTAAAACTGGATTTCCATCCGGTATCCTTTCAACAAATGGCTGGTTTGATCTGCTACTACAATACAAAAAATTGGGTATTTGCACACATCACACACCATGAGGTAAAGGGAAGAGTTATCGACATCATGACCTGTGACCGATTTGTAAGTAGTCAGCCGATAGCTGGAGCGGAAATTTCTATACCGGAACATTTGAAAGCGGTTTATTTAAAGGTAAAAGTACGAACAGAGACGTTCCATTTCGAGTATTCCTTTGACGGAGAGAATTGGAATCAAATACCTGTGATTTTCCCTTCCTATAAATTATCAGACGACTACATCAATCAGGGAGGATTTTTCACCGGGGCTTTTGTCGGAATGCACTGTCAAGATACCTCAGGAAGAAGGTTACCTGCGGACTTTGATTACTTTAGCTATAAGGAAATAGACCATGATGATGTACCGCTGCTTGAACATAAGGAGCATGAACTTACTTCCCAGTAACTTTGACCTTGGCAGGATGTAGATGTAGTGATTCATCACAGTAATCATGTCTTGCTGGATAGAGCCCAATGGATTGGAGTGAACGACAAGATGGAGTCAAAAACCGTAACCAGATCTTTGCCGGACATGAAAGTGGCCCAAAAAAATAAACTGCAGACAATCGCTTCCCTTCTTCGCAAAGACTGGCAGCTGTATTCTTTGCTCGTATTGCCTATTATCTACTTGCTCATTTTTAAATATGGACCGATGATCGGGAACGTCATTGCCTTTCGGCGTTTTGTACCTGGTGGAAGTATTTTCGGAGAAAAGTGGGTGGGTCTGCATTATTTCCGGATGTTTGTGGAGGATCCGAGCTTCTGGCGCGTATTTACGAATACGCTCATTCTGGGCGGACTCGCTATGCTTCTTACTTTTCCGATGCCCATCGTGTTCGCCCTCTTACTTAATGAAGTGAAAAATAAAAAATTCAAGAAATTCGTTCAAACTGCATCCTATCTGCCTCATTTTCTGTCCATTGTCATTGTGGCAGGGATGATTCTTCAGCTAACTGCTATGAATGGTTCCATCAACACACTAGTTCACTTTTTTACGGGTGAAAATATTAACTTTATGCAACGTTCAGAATGGTTCCGTACGATCTATATTACTTCTGAAATTTGGCAAGGCATGGGCTGGGGGGCCATTCTCTATCTGGCTGCACTGACAACCATTGATGATTCTCTATATGAAGCAGCAAGGATCGATGGGGCGAATCGCTGGAAGCAAACTTTGCACGTGACCATTCCAGGCATACTCCCTACTATTGTGACACTGTTGATTCTTAATATGGGAAGCTTCCTAGCTGTAGGATTTGAAAAAATCCTTCTATTATATAACCCGCTCATCTACGAGACTTCAGACGTCATATCCACTTATCTCTACCGTGTCGGTCTCGAATCCAGCAATTTCAGTTACGCAACAGCGATTGGTCTATTTGAGTCGATTATCGGTCTAATCCTCGTATTTTCTGTCAACGCGATTTCACGCAAACTGACGGAACGAAGCTTATGGTAAAGGGGAGTGCGTTATGAAGGAATCTTTGTCCTATAAAATTTTCAAGACGTGTAACGCCGTGTTCTTACTCGGTATCGTTTTTATCACATTGTATCCCTTTCTGAATGTAGTCGCTCAGTCTTTCAGTAGTGAATCCTATATCAATTCCGGTAAAGTGAGTCTCATCCCAAGGGGATTTAATATCGAGACATACAAAACTGTCGTGAAGGACAGCATGTTCTGGACGAACTACAAAAATACGTTTGTCTATACCATTGTAGGAACTGCGATCTCGATGTTTTTGTCTACGATCTTCGCGTATGCTTTGTCCAAAAAAAGACTCATGGGCCGCAAGTTTTTGACCATGTTCGCGGTATTCACCATGTTCTTTAATGGTGGTTTGATTCCTAACTATGTACTTATTAATAGCCTCGGATTTAGTAATTCCATGTGGGCGATCGTTATTCCAGGTGCCATTAGTGTATATAACATGCTCATTATGAAATCCTTTTTTGAAAATATGCCCGAAGAGCTGGAAGAGGCAGCTTCCATTGATGGACTGAACACCTACGGCATCTTGTTCCGTATAATTTTGCCTCTCAGTAAGGCGGTTATGGCCACGATGGTTTTGTTCTATGCGGTTGGACACTGGAATTCCTGGTTCCCTGCGTTTCTATATCTTGACCAAAAAGAAATGTTCCCAGTAACCATCTATCTTCGCAATATGATTGCTGGTGCTACAGGAGGAACTTCAGCGGGGGCAACTTCAGCAGATAATTTGACTCAAATCTCTGCCAACATCAAATCAGTCACCATGGTTCTGACGATTCTACCCATTTTAACGATCTATCCTTTTGTCCAAAAGTATTTTGTCTCTGGTGTCATGTTGGGATCAGTCAAAGGCTAATCCCTGTGAGATAAAAAAGCCGTTCATTCGCAAGAAAAACAAATGTGAATTATCAAATTATGGGGGGAACAAAAAATGAAGAAAAATCCTCGTCACCTGATTGGAAAAACGGTTTTGGCAGCTTTGCTTAGTGTATCACTGGCAGCATGCAGCAATAATATGGGCGGTAAGGAAGCAGAGAATCAGAGCAAAGGAGCGATGGAGACATACGCAGTAGGAGATTCCTTCAAAGCAACAGACCCTTTTAATCTGCCTATTTTGTATAGTGATCAACCAAGTTACCCTTATAAACAGGACTGGATGCTATTTAAGAAAATAACGGAAATGACGGGTGTGACGCTTCAGCCTGTGATTGTACCGATGAGTGACTATAGTCAAAAAAGATCTCTGCTCATCAGCTCTGGAGATGCGCCGCTCGTGATTCCTAAAACGTATCCAGGTGAAGAGTCGGCCTTTGTTTCCTCGAATGCGATTCTGCCTGTAAGTGATTATATTGACCTTATGCCGAATTTCAAAAACAAAGTAGAGAGTTGGGGCCTGGAAGACGAACTAGAAGGCCTTCGCCAAGAGGATGGCAAATATTATGTTCTTCCCGGACTGCATGAGGAAGTATGGCCTGACTATACACTGCTTGTTCGTACCGATATCTTGGAAAAGCATAATATAGCGATTCCAACCACATGGGATGAGCTGCTCACGGTGATGAAACAACTGAAAGAAGAATACCCAGATTCGATTCCGTTCTCTGACCGTTTTCAGTTTAACAGTACGCTCAATATTGCTTCAGCCGGATTTGGAACCAAAGCCGGTTGGGGATTTGGTAGTGGGCTCACTTATAAAGAAGATCAGGATCAGTTCGTGTACACGGCAACGACACAGGAATACAAGGATATGCTGACGTATTTCAACAAGCTTGTTGCAGAAGGACTGCTCGATAAAGAAAGCTTTACTCAAGACGATGACCAAGCGATTCAAAAATTTGTATCCGGTAAATCTTTTATTATTAACGGGAACTCCCAAACGGTTATTTTACATCGTAATGATATGAATAAGACCCTTGGTGAAGAGAACTATTCCATTGCAAAAATTACCGTTCCTGGTGGACCAGCAGGTCAGCTAATGTCGGGAAGCCGGCTTGAAAACGGGGTAATGATCTCTGCCAAAGCCAAACAAAGTGAGAACTTTGAAGCTATTCTTCAGTTTGTAGATTGGCTGTACTATAGCGATGAAGGCCAGGAATTTGCAAAGTGGGGAGTAGAAGGTGAGACATATACGAAAGAAAATGGTGTACGTAAGCTCGTAGAAGACGTCAATTATAATGGACTTAATCCAAAAGGGACGAAGGATTTACGTATCGATTATGGATTTTCCGGTGGTGTTTTTGCTTATGGAGGAACTACGGATCTATTACAATCCATGTTCAGTGAAGAAGAACTTACATTCCAAAATGATATGAAAGAAGTGAAAACGGTCATTCCTGCAGAACCGCCGATTCCGTATTCTATTGAAGAACGAGAAAGAGTAACCTTGCTCAGCACACCGCTCAAAGATTATACGGATCAGAATACATTTAAATTTATTTTGGGTGAAAGGGATTTGTCAGAGTTCGATACCTTTGTTAAAGAACTGGAAAGCCAAGGATTAACGCAGTATTTGGAACTAGCCAACACCACTTACAAAGAATACAAAAACAAGAAATAACTTTCATTTTGTATTCTTGAATAAAGAAAGTTAGGTGAAGATTTGACGCATACCGTGCAGGATGTTATTTCAATACTGGATCGTACGGTTCGTCCTGCGGGAACTACTGTAGATGGGATCATTACTGGGGATGCTAATCAAAGCGTTCAGGCTGTTGTCGTTTCCTTTGTAGCCTCCCATACCGTAATCCAGAAGGCGATACAACTCGGAGCCAATATGGTAATAACACATGAGGGACCTTTTTACGAGCATAACGGTAACAGAAGTGTGGGCAGCGAAGCTGATGATGATCCTGTAATCCAGAAAAAGAAGGAACTGATTGATGCTCATGGTTTGGTGCTGTACCGATTTCATGATGGACCGCACGAGGCGGTACCGGATACGATTACAAATGGACTTCTCCATGCACTAGGCTGGGAAAAGTATGATCATACACACCTAAAAACGGCTGTGATCATTACTTTACCTAACCCTGCTAGCACCCAAGAAATAGGGGCATATTTAAAAACCAAACTAAATCTTCCTTATGTACGTCTTGTTGGAGAAAGAGAGCAGAAATGCAGTAAAATTGCCCTGGCAGTCGGTTATCGGGGCGGAGCCCATCATGCGATTCCTCTGTATGAAAAGGAGCAGCTGGATTTACTTATTACAGGGGAAGGTCCTGAATGGGAAACTCCCGAATATATTCTGGATGCGGTGAAGCAAGGGAATCAGAAATCTCTGATTTTTCTTGGGCATGCGGCTAGTGAAGATCCGGGAATGATCGTAGTTGCTCAAAAAATTAGAGATCGTTTTCCGAATCTCCCGGTTCATTTTATTAAGGCCGATCCTTACATCATGGTACTGTAACTTAGTAGCTGTGCAGAGATATATAGAATAAGTGATAGAAAGAAAGAGGGTACCATATGTCTACAGAACAGAAGCTCAAAGGCTCTACTCGAGCTTACTCCTATCATTTTTTGAAAGATAAAATTATGCATCTCGAATTAGAGCCAGGGACGAAAATTTCTGAGAAAGAGATTGCAGATGAATTGAATGTAAGTAGAACTCCTGTACGTGAGGCATTCATGAAACTAGCGGAAGAAGAGCTCCTTGATATTGTTCCACAAAGTGGAAGTGCGGTATCTCTTATTAACCTTGCGCATGTAGAAGAAGGTAGATTTATAAGGGAGAAAATAGAAAAAGAAATTGTAGCTTTGGCATGTGAATCTTTTGGAGAAGAATTTCGGTTTCGAATGGAAACGAATATTGCTTTGCAGGACGTCTGTGCAGGCAAAAATAATTTTCACAAATTGTTTGAACTGGATGAAGAGTTTCATCAGATTTTGTTCGACGGCACGGGCAAAGCTCGCACCTGGAAGATGTTGCAGCAGCTTAATATTCATTTTAATCGGCTTCGCTTACTTCGTTTGTCCAAGGATTCGAACTGGGAGAACATTATTTCTCAGCATAAGGAGATTTATAGACTTATAGTGAACCAAGAAACAACGCAGGCCACACAAATGATGGAGAATCACTTACGTCTAGTTGTGGTGGAGCAAGACATTTTATTTGAGAAATATCCGCATTATTTTGTGTAAGAGGAAAGCAACATTCGGAATATAGAAGGGATTGAGGTACATCATGACTGAGATTGGACAGCTTCCTTATTCTTCAGCCGACCGAGGTTGGTTACGATATGAGAAAAAATGTAGTGCTCCCTATTTGTCAGGCATTGTATATCATGATTCCAATTTAGGAGAAGTAACGCAAGCCGCGATCCGTGAGCTGAGGTATGCGATCTCCCAGATGACCGGAACCGAACCTACACTAACAACAACTTCAGTAAACTCATCTGAAAAAAGTAGTCTCCATAATCCTCATATTCGTCTTGCTCTGATCGATGAAGAGGGCTTGCCGGAAGTGCTGCAGACAAAATTACTGGCAGAACAGCTAGAGGAGGAAGGGTTTGCCCTGAAGTCATTCCCTCAAGGGGAAGGTGAAACGGTATATATTTTAGGGAAAACAGAGAAAGGTTTACTCTATGGAACGTTCCATCTGCTGCGAATCTTGCAGACAGAGGAAGATGCATTAACGGAGCTTGATGTATTTGAGAATCCTAAAAACAGGCTTCGGATGATGAATCATTGGGATAACATGGATGGATCGATTGAAAGAGGATATGCAGGACAATCAATTTTTTTCAAAGATAACCGATTTGTGGAGAATGACGAACGGATTCGGGATTATGCAAGAATGATGGCTTCCCTTGGGATCAACGGAATATCCATAAATAATGTAAATGTTCATGAAGTGGAGACACGGCTCATTACATCTGAGTTTTTGCCGGATGTAGAGAAAGTAGCGGCTATCTTCAGATCGTATGGGATTACGATGTACCTAAGCGTCAATTATGCAAGTCCGATACAACTTGGGGGACTGGAGACAGCTGATCCTCTGGATACGAGAGTGGGTGCCTGGTGGAAAGCGAAAGCCGAAGAAGTTTATAGCGTTATACCGGACTTTGGTGGATTTGTGGTCAAAGCAGACTCCGAACATAGACCGGGGCCGTTTACCTACGGACGTACACATGCAGAGGGTTCAAATATGCTGGCGGAGGCGCTAGAACCTTATGGCGGGATCGTGATCTGGCGTTGTTTTGTATATAATTGTTTGCAGGACTGGCGAGATCGCACAACGGACCGAGCACGAGCAGCATATGATCATTTCAAACCGCTGGATGGACAATTCAAAGAAAATGTAATTCTGCAGATCAAAAATGGACCGATGGACTTTCAGGTGCGTGAAGGCGTATCTCCACTAATTGGGGCTATGCCGCATACCAATCAGATGTTGGAATTTCAGATTACACAAGAATATACTGGACAGCAGAAACATCTGTGCTATCTGATTCCGCAGTGGAAGGAAATTCTTGATTTTGATACGTATGCACATGGAACACACTCTGAGATTAAGAGAGTTGTATCTGGTGAACTTTTCCCTTATGCCTATAGTGGAATCACTGCGGTTATTAATGTGGGAGACGATGAAAACTGGACGGGTCATACTCTCGCACAGGCTAACTTATACGGGTATGGCCGACTTACTTGGAATCCGGACTTGTCTGAAGAACAAATCACAGCAGAGTGGATTCACCAGACCTTTGGGACGGAACCGGATGTCGTGGATCATATTAGTTCCATGCTTGCTGATTCATGGGAGATATATGAAAATTATACCTCTCCGCTTGGGGTAGGCTGGATGGTCAATCCTGGGCATCACTATGGACCAAACGTGGATGGATATGAATATTCCGTATGGGGAACGTATCATTTTGCTGATTGCGAAGGGATTGGTGTAAACCGTACGGTAAAAGACGGGACAGGATATGTAGGTCAATATTTCCCGGAAAATGCCGAACGGTACGAGTCACTTGTCACCTGCCCGGATAAGCTGCTACTCTTCTTTCACCACGTGCCATATACGCACAAACTGCATTCTGGCAGTACGGTGATTCAGCACATTTATGATACTCATTTTGCAGGAGTAGAAGGCGTAAACTCCCTAATTCAGAATTGGAGCAGTCTGGAAGGCAAGATAGATGATAAGCGGTATTCTGGTGTAATGGCAAGACTTAAACACCAGTATGAGCATGCCAAGGAATGGCGAGATATTATTAATACGTACTTTTACCGAAAATCAGGTATTGCAGATGAGCTGAGTCGCACAATTTATTAGAATAAAGAAGTTACTTCACGGAAGTGGAGTAACTATAGTTAAAGAAGCTGTTCAGGTGAATTCCTGGGCAGCTTTTTTGTAGTGAGAAGTCCATAATTGCTATCACTTTCTTTTTTATTATAAAAGCTACCAATAAATGCATAATTATGTTAGTGTGAGTAGGTATATTATACTAAGGGGATGTATTTTACATGAAAAAGAGATTGATTTATGGTTCTTTAGCATTATCTTTAATTTTAGGTAGTACAACGGTTTCTGCACATCCGGGCAGAACAGATTCAAATGGAGGTCATACTTGCAGAACAAACTGTTCCAAGTGGGGGCTAAGTAACGGAGAATATCATTATCATAATGGTGGGGGCTCATCAAGTAGTGGATCTTCAAGTAGCAGTTCTAGCAGCCAATCTTCTAGCAATAAGAATGAAAGTAAACCAAAGCCAAAACCAAAACCTGCTGCGCCTACTTATAAAGAGTCAGGTCTTAAGGTATACATAAACGGAAAACAACTTTCATTTGGTAGTGAACCTTTAATTTATCAGAATACGAACCTGATTCCTTTACGTGAAATTGCTGAAGGAATGGGTGCTACGGTAACATGGAATAAAAGCAGCGGCTCCATTGGCATTAAAAAAGGGAATAGAAAGATGACATTAACGATTGGAAGCAAAACTGTATTCTACAATGGAACTTCAGAAACGGCCAGTGCTGCACCTAAAGTAATAAAGGGAGTAACTTATGTTCCTGCACAAGTTTTTGCTAGAGGATTAGGAGCATCTATCAAATACAGTGAAAGCAACAACACACTGAAAATTACATTCTAAATTTTATTCTGGGGACCTTTAGGGGTCCTCTTTTTTATTCAGACTGGAGTGAACAACGATTATCCGCTAATCTTTAGGTTGAAGTTCTCCGAATGATGAAAAAATAGAAAAACCATTTTTTACAATGTGCTACAAAATGAAAACTAGGTCCGTCTTATAGATAGCTGCAGCTGAAAGGAGACGAATAACACATGGAAGGACCGGAAATGGATGCATTCCGCACCGTGTTCGAGGAGCATTATCCGAGCGTCAGACGCAAACTCGTTGCGCTGATTCAGGATGAAGCCGCGGCGGAAGATCTTGCGCAAGAAGTATTTATAAGATTATACCGGAATCCACCCGATGATCCGGCTGCCATCGGCGCATGGTTACATCGTGTGCTGACTCGCATCGGATATGACTATATAAGCAAACAAATTAGAGAACGCAAACTCAAAGATAAACAGGAACAATTTTATGATAGCGGTCAGCAGCAGCTGGCCTCCGGAGAAGAAGTGGTGCTGAGACGCATGGATCAGGAAGAGGTTCGGGAATGGATGGAAGAGTTGCCAGAACGAGATCGTAAGGTCCTCATGCTGAAATACTCGGGTTACAGTTACGCGGAAATTGCCGAGGAACTGAATGTTAGACCTCCTTTAGTTGGCTCCATGCTGAGCCGGGCAACCAGTAAACTGAAACGAAAAGTAATACGGAAATCGGTGACTTAGGATACACGCCCACGTGAATATGGAATGAAAAGGAGTTGAATGGATCCATGACATCTATAGATGATAAAAACGAAAAAGACCGGATAGATGAAGCCTGGCAGAAGCTCACATCCAAGCTGGGGCAGGAAGAAATGAGTCCCAAATGGGCCGCTTGGGCGCCTGGTCATACGGATATGAAGACATCACAGGAGTTAGAGACAGAACAAATACAAAACAATCGAGTAGCAACGAACAATGCCGGAGGAGAGATGAGCGTAATGCAGATGAATGAGGAAAAGCAGGTTCAAACGAATCTGAAACATACGGCAGGTGCGAAGAAAAAACGTTCTAAGAAACAACCCGCTAAAAAGTGGATTAGCATTGCAGCTGCCGCAGCGATTGCTGGCGTGATGGTAGCTACACCTCTGGGAGATAAGGCACTTGCTGCGATTCTGAATCAATTCCGTATGGATGAAGTTACAGCAGTAGATGAAAGGGACTTGATGGAATTTATTAGCACGATCTCAGGTGGGGACGGGGTACACGAATTTATTAGTAAGTACGGTACCTTTACCAATGAATCAGGAGATAACATGCAGCTAAAAAACAAGACAGCAAAGCAGATTGGTGAACAAATTGGTCTAAAAGCCATAACAGGTGAGTTGATCGATACAAAAGACTTTGGAGTAGGTTATTCACAGAAAATTACGATGAAACTAGATATTTCTAAAGTGAATGCAACGATGAAACGGCTTGGTGCAGATGATCTTATGCCAGAATCACTGAATGGTCAGGTCATTACCCTTCAAATTCCTGAGACTTTGTCTCAAGGCTACAGCAATGATAGCCAGAATAAACATGCATATATTTCTCAGCAAAAAATCCCGACAGTTCACGTAGACTCTTCTGTGGCCATTGAAGATGCAGTGAAAGCAGTCCTGAATTTTCCGCTCATGTCAGACCATTTAAAGACGGCAATTCAAACGGATCAGATACTAGAAGGTAAACTCCCAATGCCTGTATTCACAGACGGTTCGGCTGAAAAAATAAGTGTGGATGGTATCCCTGTTATTCTAGAACAGGATAGTTACAACTATTACGGACCCTCAGGTAGCCTAGAGCAAATTACAAAATACGTGGCTACTTGGACTAAAAATGATGTGCTCTATCGCTTAGACGGGGATACATTGTTCGATACGAAAGAGAAAATGGAAGAACAAATCAAGGAGCTGATGAGCCGGTGACAGCTGCTATTCACACCGAAGGATTAACGAAAGAATTTGATAATGGTCGCGGCTGTCGCGATGTATCCATCACTGTTCAGGAAGGGGAAGCCTTTGGCTTCCTCGGCCCGAATGGAGCAGGAAAAAGCACTTTTGTAAAAATGCTGGTCGGTCTGATTTATCCTACAGAGGGTTCAGCTACAATCTTCGGTCATCCCATACATAGTCTGGAAGCCAAAAAACGAATTGGGTATTTGCCTGAATTGTTCAGATATCAAGAATGGCTGACCGGCGAAGAAGTGATGAGACTCCATGCGAAGATATGCGGTGTGGATGCTAAGACGTCCAAAGAGCGAATTCCACAGTTACTCGATGAGGTTGGACTTGGAAGCCGAGGAAGAGGGAAAATCAAAAACTATTCCAAAGGGATGCAGCAGCGTCTCGGACTTGCGGCAGCGCTTGTTGGCGATCCGAAAATTATTTTTCTAGACGAACCTTCCTCGGCCCTAGATCCTGTTGGGCGCAAGGAGGTTCGCTCTATTTTGATGAAGTTAAAGGCAGAGGGAAAAACGATCTTCTTGAACTCTCACATGCTGGAGGATGTGGAAGCGGTATGTGATCAGATTGCCCTTCTTAATAATGGGGAGATTTTACGTGCGGGTGAAGTAGGCGACGTCCTTCAGCAAAAAGTGACCTATCGTTTTAAAGTGAGCGGGTATACGCCCGTTGTGAGAAATTGGCTTCAGGAAGAGACCGGTTTTGAAATTCAGGTGGAGCCAGTGAGTAAACTTAGCGCTTCTAGTGAACTCGCACAAGCGGATCTTTTTGCTTCGGGTCATGATACGGTCTGGCTCAAAGCCGAATTGCAGAATGAAGAACAGGCAGGCTGGATCAATTCATTACTTATTGAGCAAGGACTGACCCTTTATGAGGTTGGTAAAGTAAGCGGCAATTTAGAAGACTGGTTCCTGACCGCGGTGAAGGGACTCAGCCATCGGGGGGAACAAGACAAATGATACTCATTATGAATATGACCTGGAAAGAGATGATTCGTAAGCGAGTGATGATTCTCGCCATGATATTAACAGTCTTGTTTCTTACCGCGTATTGGTTTATTGCCGATGCCATAGCAGGAAGTGAACGGTATGGCGGATTTTCGGGTGGAAGTTCTCTCGTTGCAAACTATACTACGGGTGTCCTAATGATGATGATCGGTTTCTTTTTTGCGGGATTTGTCATTGCGTTACTGTCCATCTTTAGCGCGTTCTCTTCCATTGCAGGGGAAGCGGAACAGGGAGTCATGCAGGCACTCATTACACGTCCGATATCAAGGTCGCAATTTTACATTGGTCGCTGGCTTGGATTTGTTACGTTGCTCTGCTGTTATACGTTGTTCTTATATACCGCTATTATGATCATTACGGACATTCATGCAGCTATACCTAAAGAACCTATGGTACATGTCAGAGCTCTACTGTTGCTTGCGCTTATTATTGTGTTGTTAGTATCTCTTACCATGCTGGGCTCTACCAAATTCTCTTCGCTCGGTAACGGTGTATTTATGACAATGTTATTTGGTGCGGGATGGCTTGGCGGGATGCTGGAGAAGGTACGTGAGATCGGTATTCTTGATGTACTGGATGCAGAAGACATCGGTAATACGCTGTCTAATATTTCTGGGCTTATGTCCATTATTATGCCGGTAGATGCGTTGCAACGAAAAATGATGCATGAACTCATCGGACTGGATGAACTCGGCGGTGTAATTGATGTTAGCAGTATGATTTCCGGATTTTTCATCGGAGAAGTTCCATCCGCTACCTTCGTCGTTTATGCCTTTTTGTATGCTGTGATTGCTTTTGTATGGGGAGTCTTGCGATTCCGCAAAAAAGATTTGTAATTTTGAATTGAACAATCGAAAATGATACATTTCAAAGCCATCTGGACAATGAAGAAAGCTGCTGCTTTAAACCTCTTCTGAGGAGATGACAGAGGATCATCTTATGTAATCAGAAGATGTTAATCTTAAGCATAAGCAGCAGTTCTCTTGGACGATGGTTTTTTGTGTTCTTATGAAACATGGATCATTTACCGCAATATGTAAAAATTGATTGTATTTAATTCCATGATTTGGTATGATAGTGCCCTTCTCGCATTTCACCTTGTCTGAAGTAGACGCACGGCTGGCGTCTCAACCAAGCTTATCGGAGGTGTATTCATTGCTCTATTTCACCCTGGCCCGTAAGGCCTATGCAAGAAATTTGCAGTACCGCGGTGCACATATGGTGCACAATGTCGCAAGCGCTTTATTCGGTTATCTGTATGCCTGTATTTGGATTGGAATTGGGGAAGGTCGCTCGCTCGGAGAGTACGGAACACAGGGCATGGTCAGTTACATTGCATTTACGCAAGCATCCTTGTGGGTAACGTCTTTCCTCACAAATGGTCTTGGGATCCCGGAAACCGTAAGAACCGGGCATATTTCCATGGATCTGATGAGACCCGTCCATCTATTTACGCATCTCATGTCTAGAGAGTGGGGGCAGGTCTTCTATCAATTTCTGTACAAATCGATTCCCATCTATCTCGTCTATCTCATTGCTTTCAAGCTTCAATTGCCACAGAACGGGATGACTTATGTCTTAACGGGAGCAAGTTTACTCGGAGCGGCTTACATGGGAATATGTATCAATTATCTCATTGGGGTCACCGCGATGTGGACCACCGAATCAAGCTGGCTTCAATGGGCAAATCACGCCCTCATTAATTTACTTGCCGGATTCTTTATTCCTATTGAATGGCTGCCTGGAGTTCTTCAAACCATTGCCTGGTGGTCGCCATATCCGTATCTTCTGTATGTACCCACACGTATTTACCTCGGTTATGAGGACGGTTCTCTACTAACAGGAACAGTGATGTGGATGCTGTTACTTACTTTGTTTTGCTTTCTTGCTACCTACTATCTTAGGCGAAAAGTGGAGGTGCAAGGAGGATGAATGTGAAGTACAAAACGCATCAAATGAGGAATCATTCCACTATATATAATCTTCGAACCTATTTTGAACTCTACTTATTATTAATCCGTACCAGTATCAAAAGCTCTATGCAATACAAGCTCAACTTTTTCTTGGGCTCTTTTCTAGCTGCCTTCATACAAATTGCAGAATTTCTGATGATTGCGATCGTGCTTCATCGTTTTGGAGCGATTCAAGGCTGGGACATTTATGAAGTCGGCTATTTATTTGCCATGATGACATTATCGAAAACGGTGTACCGCTCCATTGCCAATGAAGTGCACCATCTTGAAAAATATCTCGTAAGCGGGGATATGGATCAGTTGCTCACAAGACCGCTGCCTGTTCTTTTTACACTGCTTCCTCAGCGTTTTCGTATCATGCTGGGTGAATGGTTACAAGGAGGATTTGTTTTTGGATGGTCCATTCACGGAATGATGAGTAACGGCCAGATTGGGTGGATAGCCATACCGCAATCACTTTTCGTGATATTAACAGGAGCTGTTCTTCTATTCTCCATCGGGCTTGCAACGGCAACGATTGGCTTTTGGACAACGAGAATCAGTGAGCTTCAGACGTTTACCGAAGATGCAGCAGGTACGGCAGCAAGGTATCCACTTTCTCTCTATCCAAATTGGCTTGCAGGATTGCTTCTGGTTGTCCTTCCAGTAGGTCTTGTCAATTATGTCCCCGCTCTTTATATCGTCAAAGGGGAATGGGGTCCATGGATTTTCTTCGTCATTCTTGGCGCAGCGATCGTTTTTCTGGCAATCAGTCTTCGTTTCTGGAAATTTGGCATGACAAAATATCAGAGCACAGGTAGCTAAGGGGGAGCCTATATGATTGAGGTACAAGGGTTACATAAAGAGTTCAAAACACCCGTTGTTAAAGAGGGGAAGTTTGCTGGACTCCGCGCATTATTTTCTAGAGACTACACGGTAAAACAAGCCGTACAAAATATAAACTTCAAGATTGAACCCGGGGAGTTTGTTGGTTATATCGGTCCGAATGGGGCTGGCAAGTCAACCACTATTAAAATGCTAACCGGTATCCTCCATCCTAGTTCGGGTATGGTGAGGGTAAACGGCATGAATCCCCATGAACAGCGCAGGCAGGTCGTAAGGCGGCTCGGGGTTGTTTTTGGTCAGCGAAGTCAGCTATGGTGGGATCTTCCGGTGAAAGACAGCTACGATATTCTTGCTAAAATGTACAGAGTGGACGATAAGGATAAGCATGTGAGAATAGAGGAGTTTGCCGAACTTCTGGATTTGAAAGAATTCTGGGAAACTCCTGTACGTAAACTTTCTCTTGGCCAGCGGATGCGTGCGGATCTAGGTGCAGCGATGCTTCATAATCCGGATATTCTATTCCTCGATGAACCTACCATCGGTCTTGATGTGAATGCGAAGCGGAATATACGCTCTTTCCTGAAGCTGCTGAACCGTGATTTCGGCAAAACTATTCTGCTGACGACGCATGACATGGATGATATCGAACAATTGTGCACCCGGGTGATGGTTATTAACCACGGTCAACTTACCTACGACGGAACCGTGCAATCTCTGCGTGAAAATATTGGTCTTCCTACGATCATTAAAGTATCTTACCTTGAGGCGATAGAGCGTACTCGTCTGGAGCAGTTTCAACATGAGGCGGTGAAGATTATAGATCACACAGAGCGAACCATCACCGTTGAAGCGAACCGAAACCGAATTGGTACCATGCAAATCCTGGCGCAGCTGGGGGAATGGGGTGAACTTGCGGACGTAGAGATGCAGGAACCTGATTTTGAGGATGTCATTCACAAAGTGTACTAAGTGAAAAGATAAGGCCATTCCCAGATTTATTCATGGGGATGGCTTTTTATTGTGATGTATAGGTATGGATTAAGAATACTTTTTAAAAATTATTTATGGGAAAGACTTGATTTTTCGGGGGATTTTTAGGACGATACTGGTAAGAGTAGAATCCGCTTACATTAGAGAACAGACACTCAGTAGTAAGGATAGACAATGCTAAATGGAAGATATATAAAACGTTTTAGTTGTTTTAGTGAAAACAAACTATTATCGCATTGGAGGAGACAAAATGTTCTTAACGTATAACCGCCCAGCTAGCGAATGGACAGAAGCACTGCCCATTGGAAATGGCAGATTGGGTGCCATGGTGTTTGGGCGTGTGGAGCAGGAACGTTTGCAACTGAATGAAGATACATTGTGGTCTGGACCACCGACCGATTGGAACAACCCTTGTGCAAAAGAAGTGCTTCCCAAGGTAAGACAGCTTATACAGGAAGAGAAATATACCGAAGCAGACCAGTTAACGAAGGAAATGCTCGGTTCTTATACGCAGTCCTATCTGCCATTTGGGGATTTACAGATTACGTTTGATCATGGAGATATCACATCTGAATACAACCGGAGATTGGATCTTACGGAAGGTATAACGAAAACGACATACCGTATCGGAGATACAACGTACACACGGGAAATATTTGTGTCTCACCCTGATCAGGCCATTGTCATCCATCTGGAAGCAAGCGTACCGGGAAGATTGTCCTTTCATGCGAGTCTTAGCAGTCTTCTTCGTCATGAAACAAGGTCTGAAGAGAACCAAGCGATTATTAAGGGATACGCGCCAGAGGTTGTGAATCCAAGTTATTATCCTACGGATGATCCAATTCGTTATGGTAAACCGGGTGAAACGGATGCGATGCGTTTTGAAGGAAGATTAGCAATTCGGTATAAAGGAGGAAACGCAAGATCAAGCGCCACCGGTATCCGGATGGAAGGTGCAGATCAGGCGACTCTCTATTTTAGCGCAGCGACAAGCTTTAACGGATATGACCGCTCTCCGGGAAAGGAGGGTAAAGATGAGTCCGCTCATGCACGGAATGATCTGGAGAAAGCACTCCAGTATGATTATGAAGTTTTGCGGCAACGGCATGTAGAAGATTATCAAGAGTTATATGATCGAGTCGCACTTAATCTCGGTCCAGCTCTGGAGTCAGTAGATCTGCCTACCGATGAGCGTATCGTAAAATATGGCGGGCATGACCCGTATCTAGTTCAGCTCTTATTTCAATATGGGCGTTATTTGCTAATTTCAAGCTCCCGTCCGGGAACGCAACCTGCGAATCTGCAAGGGATCTGGAATCATGAGACAAGGGCTCCTTGGAGCAGCAATTACACGCTGAATATCAACGCAGAGATGAATTACTGGCCGGCTGAGACGGCCAATTTGTCCGAATGCCATGAGCCTTTGATAGATCTGATTACTAGACTGTCGATTAACGGGAAAAAGACGGCTGAAGTCAACTACGGTGCACGCGGATGGACAGCCCACCATAATTCCGATCTTTGGGGACAGACAGCACCGGTTGGTGCTTTTGGACATGGAGATCCGATATGGGCCTTATGGCAGATGGGCGGAGTATGGCTGTGCCAGCACTTATATGAGCATTATGTATTTACTCAGGATATGGATTTTCTGAAAAACAAAGCGTATCCGATCATGAAGGAAGCAGCTTTGTTCTGTCTGGATTGGCTGATTCAAGGTGAAGATGGTTCTTGGTATACTTCGCCTTCCACCTCACCGGAGCATCGCTTCCGCGTAAATGGGGAACTTCATCAGGTGACTACGACGGCAACAATGGATCTGGCTTTAATCCATGATCTGTTTACAAATCTGATTGAAGTGACATCTATTCTCGGTGAAGATGAGGATTTTGCAAAAGAACTTCAGCAGCGTAGAGATGCGCTCCCTCCGCTTCAAATCGGTAAATATGGGCAGCTGCAGGAATGGCTCTACGATTATGAAGACGAGGATGTTCACCATAGACATGTCTCTCATTTATTCGGTGTGTACCCAGGTCGCCAGTTGACGGTGAAAGATACGCCGGAGCTGATGGATGCAGCAAGAGTATCGTTAGAACGGCGTGGAGACGGCGGGACCGGCTGGAGTCTTGGCTGGAAAGTCGGACTGTGGGCGCGTTTCAAGGACGGAAACCGGGCACATCGCCTGATTTCCAATCTGCTGCAACTCGTTCGAGATGGTTCAGAACGATATGAAAGTGGCGGTGTGTACCCGAACCTGTTCGATGCGCATCCTCCATTTCAAATCGATGGCAATTTTGCTGCGACGTCAGGAATTATTGAGCTATTACTCCAATCTCATCAAGGGTATATCGAGTTGCTTCCGGCTCTGCCAGATGCTTGGCCGACTGGAAGTGTTCGAGGGCTGCGTGCTCGCGGAGGATATGAAGTCTCCATTTCGTGGTCAAATGGTCAGTTGAAAGAGGCTGAAATACAGCCGGATTATTCCGGAACTTGCACCCTTTCTGCCGAAGGAATGGAAGCAGAAGCACTCGTCGTTAGAACGGATAATGGGGATGAGGTTACTACAGAAGAGCTTGGCAATGGACTTGTTTCCTTCCTTGTTGAGGCCAAACAAAGCTATTTTGTGACTGTGAGAAACGCTTAGTAGCAACGGACAAATAATAAAAAATGGATAGAGAGTTCAGAGTGATTCTGAATCTCTATCCATTTTTTATTCCTTCGCTTTTTTAGAAATAGTAAAGGAAGTGAACGATTATATGCCATTATAAGTCTTATAGAATGAGAGCAGAACAAGGAGGGGTACTCACCATTGACTGATCGTGAGCTTTTCGAACGATATCATGAGCACGTATATCGTTTTTGTTATTATTTGATGCAAAATCAAGCGGATGCAGAGGATATTTGCCAAGAAGTATTTGTCAAAGCGATTTTGGCTGACAGATCCATTGTACGTGATCTTAAATCTTGGATTCTCCGAATTGCGTCAAACGAGTGTAATAGCCTGCTTAGAAGACGGAAGAATGGACTAATGAAAGAAATAACCGATTTTTTATTGTCACGGCCGCACGTAGGTAACCCAGTGGAAGAGAGCTTTGACCATCGTGAAGCCAGAACAGAGCTGAATAGGCTATACAGCAAGCTTCCGGACAAAATCCGAATGGTCGTTGTGCTTCGTTATATTAATGAATTGACGGTTCCAGAGATCTCTAGCGTAATTAATATTCCGGAAGGTACAGTAAAATCCAGATTAAATCGAGGGCTCAAGCTACTGAAAAACATGGTGGTATCCCAAGTTAAGGAGATGAGCAGCAATGAGTCAGTATTTTGAAAAAGAAGAGCACATTCCTCAGCCGGAATATGAAAAAATGTGGACAGCTATAGAACAGGAAGTATTCAAGCGTAAAGCAATTATAGGGCATGCAAAAGCAAAAGCTGGTTTCCGTCGTAGGATGAAGATGGTTCCTGTGAGTATCGTATTTTCATGTTTTCTACTTGTTGCAATTCCTGCTTTTGCTAGTGTGGCTCTCAATTGGGATATGGTAGGAGGACGAAGCATAACCAATGCATTAAACAACGGTATTGGTCAGCGGTATGATCTAAAAACAACCAATGCAGGCATTACGGTGAATTTGAACGGAGTTGTGACCGATGGAGAACATATGAAAATGCTGATTTCGTTAGACTCCGTGATAGACCCTGAACGTTACAATGATGTGGATTTTGAGCAAGTGGTCATGACTAATAAATCTGGTATGAAGGAAGAAGCAAATGGGACTTTAAACTACGACCCAATAAGCGACCAACTACTAGGTGTCTTTCAAACTGATGATACATTAAAGGATCGAAAGAAAGCATACTCACTAGAGATACAAAATCTCGTTTTTTATCGTAACAAGGATATTCCTTTGAAGTCCGATCTTTTAGCAGGGAGTTCTATCGATACTGAAATTAATCAGTATCCCAGTATCCATATTGAATCTGTAAGGCAAGATAATAACCAAACGGTTGTCCGTTATAAGGTTGCTGCATCTCCATCGAATTCGGGAGACGGAAATCCGCATTTAGTGATGAAGACTGGCAACAACGAATTTGAGGCGGTCCCGACAATTTTACCTAGCGACAGCTCCGAACTGCTTATTGAACAAGTCTTCAACATGACGGAACAGGATTGGAAAGCGGCTGATCCTCATTTCAGTTACATGGAGGAAGCAGAACGAATTAACGGTGCATGGAAGTTCGATTTTAGAGCGGACGGAAAAAAGGCAAGCGAAGCAATCTATTCCAAAGAACTGCAACTTGGCCCTGAAATTCAAAATACAACCGGTATTACTTTGGATAAGCTTATTGTTACTCCCTTGAATATTGAAATTCTAATAACAGATAAGGGTTCGCTTACATCAGGAGATGTCCATTATAAATCAGCTGAGCTCGTTATAGGTAATCATACAGTTAGTGGTGTCCAGACGATTAAAGGAAACGACCCGGAAAATTATCAACATTTGTATCAGTTCGAATCACCGGAATGGTACAACAACTGGTCTGATGTTTCAATGAAACTAATCTTAAAAGATGCTGTTATTGAGAAGCGTGATACGTCCAAAAATTGGATTACTCTTCATAGGCCTAGCGAGGAAAAGCAGTTCACCGAGCTTAATGTAGACGGCTACCCAATTCAGTTTACTTACTATACAGATGGAAATGAGCTTATTGTCGAATCAAAGTCTGATTCCCCAGGGTTTAAAGGGATCAGTCAAACGACGATGCGTGTTAACGGTACAGAAGTGGTACCAGAAGTCATGCCTAAAGGAATGGTATCCACAGGAGTTAATATAGATCATTACAAAAATATCGATTTGGATGGAGAACTCCAACTAAATCCGGGTATTTATAAATACAGCGATCCGAGCCGAGATATAGAAATTAATTTAAAATAATGTTGTTTCACCGGCCCTCTTATAATAAGAGGGTTTTTTGTCTTAAAGCGAAGCATAGATATACAATGCCTCATCTCCTGCTCTATAAAAATAAGAGAAGAGGCCGATAGCGGAGGAGGCAAAATGGGGGTGAAGAAGCGAAGCGTTCGTATTTGGAGCTGTATGTTTACATCTATGAGAGCCCGCTGTGTGAATCCAGATTCAAGGACGATCGGAACCCTCATCTGCCGCAGTAGCGAAACAGTAGCCAATTTTTGCTGTTACTACCCTACGATAAGCGGTGGCATATTCAATTATTTTGTGATATGATAGTTTTACTTTGTTAACTTGGTAGCGAACTAAAGCGTTTTGAGATATAGATACAATGGAGGGTAACAACATGAAAAAGTCAGTATGGATAACGTTAAGCTTGAGTTTGATGGTTATTATTCTTGCCGCTTGCGGAAGTGATGCTAGTGGAAGTAAGGGTGACAAGCTCGTCATCGGGATCGATGACAAATTTGCACCGATGGGTTTCCGGGATGAGAAGAACGAGATTGTCGGATTTGATATTGATTATGCGAGAGCAACAGCTGAAAAAATGGGTAAAGAAGTAGAGTTTCAGCCGATTGACTGGTCTTCCAAAGAATCAGAGCTGAACAGCGGCCGTATTGATCTCATTTGGAATGGCTACACCATTACAGATGATCGTAAAGAGAAAGTGTTGTTTTCCAAGCCTTATCTTGTTAATAGTCAGGTTGCTGTGGTACTTGCCGACTCTGAACTCACTTCTCTTGAGAATCTTGCAGGTAAAGAAATTGGACTACAGAAACTTTCTTCTGCTTCCGATGCACTGAATGCTCATCCCATTAAAGATCAGGTAGCAAGCATATCCGAATTTCCAGATAATGTCCTTGCACTTAGCGATCTGAAGAGTGGACGTTTGGACGCAGTCGTCATTGATGAAGTGGTAGCAAGATATTATATGTCCCTTGAAGAAGGTACGTACAAAATTTTGGATGAATCGCTATCACCTGAGGAATATGGCGTTGGCGTGAAGAAAGGGAATGAAGAGTTGTTAACCAACCTTCAAACTGCCCTAGACCAATTGAATGAAGATGGAACAGCTGCGAAAATTTCAGAAAAATGGTTCGGTGAAGATAAGGTCCTTAAATAGACTGAACTGAACTAATACGTAAATTATAGATGACACACTTGTACCTGATTTATAAAATTCATTAATAGGATTGAAAACCGGGTGGTATATAATCCGGTTTTCTTTTTACTTAGGAGCCTGAGAACATGACTTTAGATTATCTTTGGAGTATAACACTCCCCATGCTGGAAGGTGCACGGACAACCCTTCTTTTATTTTTTACAGCAATTATATTGTCTATCCCAATCGGATTTTTATTTACGCTAATGGCGAACAGTAAGTTCAAGCCGCTGTCAGCCTTTGCACATACGTACATTTATGTAATGCGAGGAACGCCGCTTCTGCTACAACTATTGTTCTTCTGTTACGGTTTGCCTATGCTGCCTGTTGTAGGAGAGCACCTTGTAATGGATCGTGCTGTAGCTGCGGGTCTTGCATTCGTTCTAAATTATGCAGCTTACTTTGCAGAGATATTCAGAGGCGGCCTGCTGTCGATCGACAAAGGGCAGTATGAAGCTTCGCAGGTACTAGGTCTGAATAAATTTCAGACGATGACAAGAGTGATTTTACCGCAAATGATTCGGGTGGTTCTTCCTTCTACAGCGAATGAATCGATTACTCTCGTCAAAGATACGGCGCTTCTATATGCAGTGGCTGTGCCGGAAGTGCTGCATTTTGCGCAAACTGCGGTGAACCGCGATGCGACGATTATGCCTTTTGCAATTGCTGCCATTATATATCTATTAATGACCCTAGTACTGACCTTGATCTTCAAGGCGCTGGAGAGAAAGTTCAGATTTGAATAAACAACAAAGGAATGTCGTGTAATGACAAATATGATTGAAGTGACGAATCTACAGAAGTCGTTCGGTGATTTGCAAGTCTTGAAGAAGATTGATTTTAGTGTAAAGCCAGGAGAAGTGGTCGCTGTTATAGGTCCTTCTGGATCAGGCAAAAGTACAATGCTTCGCAGTTTGGTGAATCTCGAACAAGTAAATGGAGGGACTATTCGCATCGGTGGTGATCCGATTGTAGCGGACGGAAAGTATGTGAGTGCAGCAGAGATGAAACGAATTACGTCTCGCATGGGCATGGTATTTCAACACTTCAATCTGTTTCCGCATCTGACCGTGAAAGGAAATTTGGAGCTAGCCCCGAAAATGGTGAAAAAAGAAAGTAAAACAGCCGTGAAACCACGGATGGCTGACTTGCTAGCCAAGGTGGGTCTGTCTGACAAAGGAGATGCGTATCCTGCGAACCTGTCGGGTGGACAAAAACAACGCGTAGCCATTGCAAGGGCGCTCATGATGAACCCGGAAATTTTGCTTTTTGATGAACCTACTTCGGCTCTCGATCCTGAACTGACAGGAGAAGTGCTTCGCGTCATCCGTAAGCTTGCGGATGAGAACATGACGATGGTTATCGTAACGCATGAAATGAATTTTGCTCGTGATGTAGCGGACCGCGTTATTTTTATGGATCAAGGTGAAATCGCCGAAGCAGGAACTCCTGAACAAATCTTTGGAAACCCGCAGCTGGAGCGGACAAAGGCGTTCCTTACGAGAAGCGAGTAAAGCAAAATGAATGAGATAACATAGGGAATCCCCGCTACAGAAACAGTGTCACTCACTGATTTCTGTAGCGGGGATTTTTTTGTATCGTGTTCAGGTTTTGTATGGCACAAGTATATCAGATGAAGGAAAATCCCCCCTAGCGTGAAATCGCTAGAGGGGATTTATGTGAAGGGGAATTATTTAAAAAAACCAGGAGGATTAATCTCTTTTCTTCGCGGAATCTTCTTCGTCTTTGCTTTCTCCTACGAGTTCACGAGCCGAGGATTTGAATTCGAATAATGTCCGTCCTACTGCACGTCCAAGTTCGGGAAGGCGGGAAGGACCGAATAAAATCAGAACAAGGACAAGAATCATGATAATACCGGTAACTCCTATGTTTTGAAGCATCTTTCATCTCTCCTTCGAAATTCGATTTTATTTCTTCGGATACACGGCTACAGCCTCTACTTCAATCAACCAGTCGGAGCTTACAAGTCCAGCAACACCAACCGTGGAGCGGGCAGGCTTCACAGCGTTTTTCTCATTATTGAAAAATTCACCATAGGCTTCGTTCCAACCAGCAAAATCGAATTTGTTCTCCTTCGCAGCGTCCGCCACCAGATAAGCGCGAAGGTATACGACGTCCTTCATTGTAAGTCCTTGATCGGCCAGTTGTTTTTCAATGGATTTCAATACGCCGACAGCCTGTGTTTTGGTATCTCCATATCGTTCATAGAGGGTGCTTCCATCTTTATTTAGCACGGGAGGAACGGTACCGCTCGTATACAGGTATGATGCTCCTGAAGGAACAATGGTTCCACTGGAAATGGTGGACGTAGGGTTTCCATAAAATGTAGTGCCGGAAGTGGTAGTTACTACTGGGGCTGGTGTACTTGGAGCAGGAGTAGTAGACACGCTATTCACGGTACCTTTGATCTCAATTGGCGCATTTTCTGCATAAGCTGTCATACCGAAACTTCCCATAAGTACACTCGCTAACAAAATACTTCGGATCGTCTTCTTCATCTTTCATTTCCTCCTTATATTTGAAAAATAGGTCGTATTCGTTTCTGCTAAGCTTTCATTACACGTTGATGGATATGATTCACAACGGAACGGGCAGAATCGATAGCACCTGCTTGCCACGCTACGATATGACTAATGTGATCTCCTGCAAGATAGATTCGGTTATCGGGTTCACAGAGCGTTTTATACATTCCTGCACGTTCTTCAGCGGTATAAGTGGCCCAGGCTCCTTCTTGGTACGGAATTCGTTTCCAGTCAATGGAATAGGAAGATTCGAATTCTTTCATGTACTGCGGATGAATTTTGGCACCTTGAGTCAGGGCGTGTTTCTCACGTTCAAGATAGCTCATGCTACCCAGTTTGTCCGCATTGCTTCCGGTCACGTAGTAACCAAGAAGGACCCCCTTTTTTCTCATATAGCCTGTGGGAGGATAGTAGATTTGGGTAATGTCCATATTGGTCAAGCTGCTACCACCGTAGAGATGTTCGTCTTCTTCCCAGAATCTTCGTTTGAATTGCAATCCAATTTTGCCGGCAGAGGCATATTTGGTTGTCGCAATGGCATTTGCCATCCCTGGGGAAAAGTCCGCTGGGATTTTACGTAGGACGGAGAGAGGGATGGTGCAAATACAATAGTCGCCGGTAAGTTCTTGCTCTTTACTTTTTTGTTTATAGCGTATGCGAACTCCATCACCGGACTGACGAATTTCTGTTACCTCTGCCCCTAGCTTAATGCGATTCCCGAGTCGCTTCTCAAAACCTTGTACAATCATGTCCATGCCCCCAATCGGATGGAACATCATCATTTGTTGATCATAACCGTATTCATTACTAAAATAGTTACCGAAACCGGAGTTAATAATTGCCTTCAGATCAAAAGGATCACGAACAACGCCTGCATCTAAATGGCCACCTGGTTCTTCCTTATAACCCCCGCGAGATGAACCACGGTAGAAGAGATCTGCATTCAGATCACCTTCTCGTTTCAGATAATCTACGAGTTTCTGCTTTTCTTCAGAAGTTAAAGGTAAATCCAGTGCAGATTGGTTAACGGCTTTTGCCAACATCTCCGAAACATATCCTCGTACATCAGCTTTCGCTGCCCGTTTTGAAATCTTTTGTCCGGACAAGCTACCTACATTTTCGTTATAGTAATAACCACTTTCATTGACGTTATTGAAAGGTTCAATCGGGATGTTAAATTCCCGGCAATATTCAAGCGTGGAGTGAAACTGAGGGATACGCATCGGTCCTGCATTCAGATAAGAATCTGGATCGAACTGGGCGAATTGAGTTTTTGAGCCGATTTCGGCTAAGGAGGTACCACGGCGAACAGTAAAATTTCTTCCACCTGAAAAAGGCTTTGCTTCTAGGATCGTGCAGTCATATCCTGCCTTTTCAAGTTCATAAGCCGCCGTGAGTCCCGATATTCCGGCTCCAAGAATAATGATTTTTTTCCCTTTTCGGCCTGTCAACGAAAGATCATTTGTACCTGGTGGCGTATAGCTTTGTGCTTTCATTGTTTCGGGGGAAAGTAAGCCCATTGTGCCCATCAGGCTGAATACAGCAAGAGATCCACCAACCTTACCGACCGTCGTCAAAAATTGTCTTCTTGACATGTCCTGCGGGCGTTCTGAATGACTCATTATGGCTCAGCTCCTTTTGCGTCTTCGTGATATAGGTGATCTTAGCAAAGGTTTGAGCGTTTGTGATATTTTTTGGGAGGAAATCTAACATACTTTTTTATCTTAAATAAAAAATATTGAATTTTGCCTTGAAATTACATACAATTATTGCCATAAACGAATTTAGTTCGTCGAAATACCGAATGATTCTTATCGTTATTCCTATCCATGTTCACCTTTTTTTAGGATGCTTACCACTTAATGATATAAAATATGACACGAGGAGTGGTTCTATTGAATAATCAAATCATGAGCATTGGTATGGTGAAAGAGTTAACAGGATTATCGGAGAGGCAGATCAGGTATTACGAAGAAAGGCAGCTCGTATTCCCAGCTCGGACGAAAGGAGGAAGTCGAAGATATTCTTTTGAAGACGTTCGTAAAATTAAGGAAATACATCAGAAATTAAAGGAGGGATTTAATACTTTTGAACTTAAAGAGAAAAGAGGACAAAGGAATGTAATGTAGTTTGACATTTTATTTAAAGCCGCACTCCATTATGTACAAAAGGATATAAAAAACTAGGAGTTTTTACGTTTATTTGTCAGTATTCTGCAGTAATATCTAGCAGATTAGTATATAATACATACATTATGATTGACCAATAAATGGAAAGATGAAATTCCAAAGTACATGCATGAGGGAGTGCGGCTGCTTGTTAATACATAAAATCAAGTTTACTTTTTACCCTTTGGGCTGTTTCTTTATTATCGTCTCTTCCTATATGCTGGATGTGTCTCGAAACGTACCGCTTATGCTTATGCTTGCGACCATTTTTTTGTGTAGTGTTTTACTTGATTCCAAGTTTCCAATACTCACGAATTTTCAATGGCTTACGCTAGGGGCATTTCATTATTTTACTCAGTTGAATTGGTGCATTATTTTGTACTATATTTTGATTTTGAGCGTTTTTCAGGAGAAGAAGAGTTATAGGAAAACATTACCCATCTCCATTTTGATTATAGTGGAATATACTATTATTCGTTTGACCTATGTAAGTATCGAGCCCTACACCCTTTTTGTTACTTTGTTTGATCTAATGACTGGTTTTGTTGTTGTCTTTTTGTTGCATCATATTTTACGCGGGGAAGCAGAGAAACAAATGCTTCTTGAGAAAAACAACTACCTTGCCACCCACGACCCATTAACAGGCCTGCTTAATTATTTTGGTTATATGAATGAGATTCAAGAACTTATTAAAGATAAAAGTTCCTTTTATCTGACGTTACTTGATCTTCAGAACTTCAAATCTTTTAATCATGATGGACTCGAAAGTGGAAATGAAGCCTTATCTACCGTTGGACAAGCGCTTACCTATATGTTCCCTAACGCATTCGGAATTTCGAGATATGCTGGAGATCGTTATGCTATTCTCGTTCCCTCTGAATGTTATACACCTTCGCATATCGGCCAACTATTGGAATCGGATACACTCGGTTATCAGGTATCCTTTAGTATTACGCATTATCCGGAAGAAACGGATGATTTTAATCAGCTGATTCAAAGGGCAGAGGACAAACTTTTTCGCATTCGCAGAGAACAATGGCTGCAGCGTGAAGAGGATTTGTTTCGTTCAGAAAAGATGAAAGTAGTGGGTGAGCTTGCTGCTGGTATGGCTCATGAAGTGCGTAATCCCTTAACAGCAATTAGGGGTTTTGTACAGCTTTCCAAAGTGCAGTCTTATAACATTCAGCCCTGGTATGATGTCATCATGAGTGAGATTACGAGGGTAACTGAACTGACTGCGGAATTTCTACAATTTTCAAAACCACATGCAAGCAATATGCGGGCGGAATCGCTCAAAGTATGTGTGGAGCGTGTCATTTCCTTATCAGAATCAGATGCTACTTCACGCGGACATGAACTGATACTGGATATAAAGGATGATTCAATATACATATACATGGACAGGGACAAAATTGTGCAAGTGCTGCTGAATCTCGTACGGAATGCACTGGAGGCGATGGATAACCCTGGACATGTAATCGTTGAAGTTAGTAGACTCGAACTTAACGCTGTTATTCGGATCAAAGATACGGGAGGCGGTATTTCACCAGATCAACTCCAGCATATTTTCAATCCCTTCTATACGACAAAAGATGAGGGTACGGGACTTGGACTTTCTCTATGTCAAAAAATTGCACAAGATCACGAGGGGTCCATTACGGTATATAGTGTGCTCGGTGTAGGTTCGACCTTCACATTAATGCTGCCTGTATTTGAGCCTGCCGATGTGACCTTTTCCATCTAACATGGATTTATGATGGTAATACTCTTGCGAAAAGAAAAAAAAGCTCCGCCTTAGGCGGAGCTTTTTTCTTTTTTATTCGATTAACTACGTAAGGCAGAAAAATCAATTTCGGGAACAAGTCCTTCTTTGGCAGCACGTCCAAGCAGTGCCTCGATCGCATGAAATCCTTCTTCACCAAGTTCTCTAGTAAAGTCGTTTACATACAAGTTAATATGCTGCTGAGCGACGTGCTCGTCCATTTCTTGAGCATGTTCTAGAATGTAGCTCCGAGAGGCTTCGGGATGATTCCATCCGTAGTCAATAGAGCTTTGAATCCAGGATTTAATGATGGCTGGGTCCAGTGAACGACGGGCGACGATTGCCCCAAGCGGAATAGGAAGTCCAGTATCTGCTTCCCACCAAGATCCCATGTCAGCCATGAGATGAAGATTATATGCCGGATAAGTAAAACGGGCTTCATGGATCACGAGACCGGCATCAATTTGTCCGTCACGAACGGCGGGCATGATCTGATCAAATGGCATGACAACAATTTCACCGATGCCGCCGGGGACATTCTGAGTAGCCCATAACCGAAATAGCAAGTAGGCGGTGGACCGCTCGCTGGGAACGGCTACTCTTTTCCCTTGTAGAGAACTTGGATGGGTATCGGAATTCGCTGTGAGTACAAGGGGGCCGTTTCCTCTGCCGAGTGCTCCTCCGCATGAGATCAATCTATATTCATCTGATAGCCAAGGAAGGGCAGCGTATGAGATTTTTAGGATGTCGTACTCATTTGGCTCCGTTACTAGACCATTCGTAATATCGATATCCGCGTACGTAACTTCAAAATCCGGTGTACCAGGAACTAGTCCATGCACAAGTGCATGAAATACAAAGGTGTCATTTGGACAAGGGGAATATACGATTTTCATTTATAAAACCTCCGATAGCTTTGAACTAGCAAGTGTAAGTGCTTTGAGTGCATCGGGAATTCGCCATGCATCACGATCACGTGGTCCCACTACATTCGAAATAGCTCTGATCTCAACAACAGGGACTCCGAAATGTGCTGCAGCAGTACCTACGCCAAAACCTTCCATCGATTCTGCGGTGGCCCCAGGCACTCTTTTTTGCAGTTCATCTGCCATCGATTTCGAACCTGTTGTTGTAGATACGGTAAGGATGGGACCTGTATGAACTTTGGTTTCCTGTCCTTGAAGTACATGAGCCCATCTTTCGACAAGGCCATGGTCTACAGAAACTCTAGATTTGCCAAATCCAAGTTCATCTACACTGCGAAACCCTTCCGCTGTTTCTGAACCAAGATCAGCGGCAATAATCTCGGTCGCCAGAACAAGCGATCCAACCTCGGCTTGGTCTGGAAAACCACCGCCGATGCCTGCATTAATGACAAGTCTGTAGGACTGTTTAGCAAGTGTGGCTGCTGTAACAGCTGCTGCACTTGCCGGTCCGGCTCCTGCTGCAATCACATGCACATCGCTTGTAATGCTCGTAGATAAACCTTCTTCCATTGCTTTCCGTTCGGCTTCAACTGCCGTCACAATAAGAATAGGTGAAGTCATAGGTACAACTCAACTCCTTGATTTAGGTGGTGTGCCTTGTAAAGGCGAATTCAAAACAGGGGTAAAACCTTATCTGTTTATTATAACACTTTCTGTTAATAGCGTTAGAAGTGGTTGACAAGGAAGTGGATTACTGTATTATGAGTAGTAGTACAGTTAATTCAGTTGGACGTCAGATAAAAGGGTGAAGAACAACCTGTTAAGAAAGGGGGCATCTCATGTTTGAGTTAGACGTGCGCAGCCGTAAACCGATATATGAGCAGCTAATAGAAAGAATGAAGGAGATGATCATGATGGGTGTATTACAACCAGATGAACAGTTACCTTCCGTAAGGCACTTATCTGGGCAACTTACCGTAAACCCCAACACGATCCAGAAAGCCTATCGGGAGCTGGAAAGAGAAGGATACATATATTCCTTACAAGGGAAGGGCAGTTTCGTCGCTAAATCCGAGCATAGACCCGATGATAAGCGCAGAGAGGAACTGAAAACAGAGCTGCGTAAGCTTTTTGCTGAAGCGGTGTACCTGGGTTTCAAGGATTCAGATATTGCAGTTCTTTACACGAGTGTAAAGAATGAGATCCATATAGAGGGACAGGAGTGAAACCATGATTGAGGTATCTGGGGTTACCAAACTGTTTGAAGCCGAAGCAGCGGTAAATCAAGTATCGCTGACGATTCGAAAAGGAAGTATCTTTGGAATGTTAGGCTCCAATGGTGCAGGTAAAACGACATTGTTGAAAACGATGGCTGGCATTTATAAGGCGGATCAAGGGATCGTCAAGGTAGAAGGAGCACCCGTTTATGAAAATAATGCGCTTAAACAGCGAATCATTTTCATGTCAGATATTCCTTATTTTTTCCCACAAACTTCTTTGCAACAGATGGCTGCTTTTTATAAGCGGATCTATCCAAGCTGGAGCGATGATCGATACGAGCAGCTGGAGTCCGTGTTCAAATTGGATATGAAACGTAAGCTGCACAGAATGTCTAAAGGGATGCAGCGGCAAGCGGCTTTTTGGCTCGCACTCAGTTGTATGCCGGATATTCTACTATTAGATGAACCGATTGATGGACTTGATCCGGTAATGCGTAGACAGGTTAAGAATTTGCTGTTTCAGGAATCCGCCGAACGTGAGCTTACGGTCGTCATTTCTTCTCACAACCTGCGAGAAATTGAAGATTTATGTGACCATGTCGGCATTATGCATCACGGCCAGCTGATCGTTGAGAAAGACCTGGATGATTTGAAGGCAGATACGCACAAAATTCAGGTTGCTTTCCGTGACAACTCACATGAAGAAACACTCGCTAATCAGGTGCGTATTCTCCATGGGGAGAAGCGAGGCAGTGTGGAAACCTTCATTGTAAAAGGGAACGATAAGGAAGTAAGAAATATTTTTGGTGCATACAATCCATATTTGTTGGATGTACTGCCGTTAACACTGGAAGAAATATTTATTTATGAAATGGAGGACGTGGGCTATGACATCCATAAGGTCGTACTTTAACCGAGCCATTATTCGTCAGGACCTTAAACAGTATGGATGGATCGGAATTTTATATCTGCTTGCTCTTATACTTTTCATCCCATTTATTATGCTGTTTGATGGACGTCAAGGTGTGCCAATCGTGAAACTGAGCTCATTATATCAAGTAGCAGGGGGGGCTTCTCTTCCGCTGCTGATCATTTTCCCAGTACTCGCAGGAACGTTTATATTTCGTTATCTCCATGCGAAGGCACCGTCGGATCTCTTTCATGGATTACCCATTACTAGAAGCCAACTGTTAACGTCGCATTTGTTTAGTGCACTTGTGCTTGTTACGGTTCCGGTATGGATTACGGCAGTTATCACAGCGCTGATCCGGCCGTACACGGATTATTACTACGTGTATGACCTTTCTGCAGTTTGGGAATTTGGTGTAATATTTACCGTTCTTGGTATGTTTGTGTGTGCTTTTACGATCCTCATGGCAATCTGTTTTGGGCAAACGCTTGTACAGTTGGTCGTTACTTACGGATTACTTATTACTCCTACATGGCTAATCCTGCTAGGTATTGCACATATCAAACATTTTTTGTTCGGTTTTCATAATTATTATTTTGAAAATGGGTACAGCACCATTATTTCAATTGAGAAATTGACTCCGCTACTAAGAATTTCCGGGGCATCCACTGAACCTTTTGGATGGTTTGAGCTTACTCTGTACTTTGGGCTTGCTGTGATCTTTTTGATCCTTGGATACCTTCTCTATCGTAAAAGAGACGGAGCAGCGGCAAGTCATACGGTTGTCTATCGTTTTCTCACACCTATATTCATGATTCTCGTCATGTTGTTCTGTTCCCTGGTTGCCGGCTTGTACATGTCTTCCATGAAAGAGAATGGTAGTGGGATGCTGATCACAGGTTATATATTGGGAGGAATATTCGGATTTCTTCTTGTACAGATGGTCCTCCATCGCACCTGGTTAGTGTTTCATCGGAAGACACTCGTGCACGGCATTTTATATGGGATGCTGCTTGCTGTTATTATGTATATTCCTGTATCTAATGTAGGTGGATATGAATCGCGTGTTCCTGAACCCGCGGATGTAAAAGGAGTTCTTCTAGGTGATGTTAGTCTAAGCTTTGTATACGAATATGACAGATTTAATTCACAAACACAGCAGAGAAGAACAAATTTGAATCCATATTTCACAGACGATCAAGAGTATGCAGCCGCAATAATGAACTTGCATAAAGCCCTTGTCGATAATCAGAAGGATGGAGAGGTTTCTATTGCGGATTACACCAATGATACGCAAGCCATTACCATTGGATATGAACTGAAGAATGGGCACAGAATGATGCGTAAGTATGTGTTTGATGGTTCGAAGTTTGAAGCTTATCTCAAACCTATAATGGAGAATGATTACTATAAAAAACAGCAGTATACAACCAAAGAACTGAATGAAGAAAACACTTCCCGCATTGTACTGACAAGTTCTTATTCGGATAAAAATACGCAAATTATCGATCCGAAGGATATTAAACAATTTAAAGAGCTGCTTCTTCAGGAAGTGATGAATATGAGCTACGAGGATCAGATCAATGCGAGAGAGCAAAACGCTTGGGCATATGTTGAGTTGCAGAATTTCTCCAACAAATATGGTAATTATCGTAACCTAAGCTGGAACAAATCGTTTAAGAAACTTACGGCATGGATGGAACAAAAAGGGTATGCAGATAAAGTTCGCTTGGTTCCTTCTGACATTAGCGCGATGACCATTACTCGAAATATTAATAATACCGGTTTTACCATAGATCCTAATGTAGAAGATGCTAACCTTGAATATTACTCACATATGGCTAAACTTGCAGGTGAGACACGGGTTACGAAGGATGACGATAAAGCGAAAGTTCTTCAGAGTCAGAAAGATTTTAGTGTCTATGCAGACTACAGTGAGGACGAAGCACCGTATCTTGTCTTGGTCAAGTTTAATAATGGACAGAATGTAATTTGGACATTAAAAAATTTTCCGGATGAATTGAAGTAAGGAATGAAGGTAGGAATGAAGTGAAGGTAGATCTTCGCTCCGTAGAGATATATGAAAAAGGGTTAGAAAGAGCCAAATGGCTTGACGGTTAGAGAGAGAATAAAGTATATATAAAAAGACAGGAATTTAATAGGAACGGCATATATGGGAAGAACCCGTAAGAGTAGGCGAATCAGCCTCATCTTACGGGTTTTTTTGCGTTGATGTTGGTCCAGAAGAGAGGGGAAGAGAAGGTATGATGAAGAAGAAACTTAGAACGAAGAATGAGCTAGTAGGCAGTGCGATCGAGAGGATGAGAGGTAAAGCGAGCAACAAAAGAAGTGTCTTGTTATCGATGTGTGGAAAAGGGATGTTCACTTTGCTTGTTGTAAGCTTACTCATGACGATGACGGCTTCGCCAGTTGCAGAAGCAGCAGGATTTGAATTGTCCATTACTGGCAAAAAGATGCTGGAGCAGACGAAAAATTCTTCTACGGCTTCGATAACAGAAGCGTTACGTAAACAGGAAGCGAGTCTCATTAGCCTGCAGCAGAAAGATGGGGCGATTACACAGCAAACCTCTACCCTATATTATGAGAACAAAGAAGCGGAGGCTAGGCTAAAGATCCGTCTTAAACAGCATGATGCAGACCATATCGCTACGCTCAATCAGGATGTCATCAATACCAAGAAACGTTATGAACCGCTGTTCACTCTATATTCTTCTCTGAATAAAGAGCTAGCACTAGCCAGAAAAATAAAAAACAAGGAACTCACGGCTACGGTAAAAGCGCAAGTGGATACGACCAAAGTAGCTGTTACTCTGGCAAAAGAAGATCTTCGAAGAAAGCAGGATAAGCTTACCGCAGCCAAGAAAACCCGAGATGAAGCGGTCAAAAAGGTGAAGACATCCTTGTCCCAAAAGGATCCGTTCCTAGTGCAGATTAAATCAGCCAAAAGCAACATCAGTGCAGCGAAAAAGCGTTTTTCTGAAGAGATGAAGCGATTTAATCTCATTGTGAAGAAAAAAGAAGGAGCTGAAGTTCTGGCCTCACTAACGAAACTTGCAACCATTGCTGGGGAGATTGTTGCCCAAAGAGAGAGTATCGTAGCTCTTGAAACAAAGGTGAACCAAATCATTGCTGGGGCGGACAAGCTGCTAAAGTAATGATCTCAATGAAAAAAAGCAGTCGGGACGTGATCTGTGATCTGTCCTGGCTGCTTTTACAATATTATGATTTAGAAGTAAGGGATCATTTCATGTGTTTCTGATTGTGAATAGACTTCTTTATAGATCCTTATGTTCATCGAACCAACGTACAATATGATTCAGACGTTTTACTCGAAGCCCCGGATGTCCGCCACGCGACAATTCGTGGCTTGCTTTTGGAAAACGAATAAACTGTGTTTTTTTGCCTAAACGTTTCAGTGCGATAAACAGCTGCTCTGCTTGTTCGATTGGACAACGAAGATCTTCTTCCCCGTGCAAAATAAGTAAAGGTGTTTCTACTTGGTGGACATAGGCCAGTGGGGAGTGTTTCCAAAGTAGTTCTGTATGCTCCCACACATTCCCGCCAATCTGGTCTTCTGTGAAGAAGAAGCCGATATCACTTACCCCATAGAAAGAAATCCAATTGGAAATAGAGCGCTGTGTGACTGCTGCCTTAAAGCGGTTGGTATGGCCCACGATCCAGTTTGTCATAAACCCGCCGTAACTTCCTCCAGTAACAAGCAGTCTTGCTTCATCTACAAAATCAAAATGGGCAACTGCATAATCAGTTAATTCCATTAGATCTTGATAGTCTCTGCCCCCGTAATCCCCACGCACCGTATTCACGAATTGCTGGCTGTATCCATGTCCCCCGCGAGGGTTGGTGAATATAACGGCATATCCTCTTGCCACGAGCAGCTGAAATTCATGCATAAAGGTAAAACCGTACATCGCATGCGGTCCGCCATGAATTTCAAGTACGGTCGGAATTTTGTCGCCCTTTTTCGTATGGCTTGGCTTCATCATCCATCCCTGAAGGGTTGCCCCATCTGAAGCTTCAAAGTTGAACTCTTCTGGTGTGACGATGATAAGTTCATTTAACAGTTCTTCATTGTGATAGGTAAGTCGATTCTCTAGACCTGTATCGGGATCGAGTTCATATAAATTACCCGGATGAGAGGGGTCTGCAGCAGCGAGAATAAAACGTCCGTCTTTTCTCATTTCGAATTGATAGATATCCCGCTTGCCGTGGGAAACCCATTCATAATTTTCACCGTCCACCGCAATCTTCGCGAGATGAACGCCGCCTTCACGAGTGACAAGAGAGTAAATAAAAGCACCGTCTTCACTAAAGACAGGACCATTTGATCGAACCCCGGAACGCATGTCCGACACCATGGAGTTTGATAATTGAATATCAAATTTTTTGGTTATATGCTTCCACTCAGCCCCGTCATCAATGGATCTGGTGAACAGTCCGACTTGGGTTGCATTGTGGTGGGAGTGATCACTTCCAAAGACCGCTAAACTGCGTCCATCAGGTGAGTAGCTCACGGAATAGATGGACCAATCAGATGAAGTATATTTGCGGCGATTTTCCCCAGTGGCTGACATGACAAAGACGTCATTCATTAGGCTTAGATCGAGATCATCCGATTTTTGTTCATCTGCTATTTTTGAAGTGAATGCAATTTGACTGCCATCTGGTGACCAGCAAAAATCACCAATGTCGTAGTCACCTGTAGTTAGTTGAGTTGCCTCTGTATGACCAAGTGTTTGTGCAAACAAGTGAGACCTATGGCCATTCCACCGGCCGCTTCCGTCGGCTTTATATCGTAAGCGATCGATAATTTCTTCCTCCAGCGGTTTAGAAGGAGGAGTCTTTGGAGTCTTTGTTTTGTCACCAGCGCCCGAATCAGCAGGTACAGGGGACTCATCAAGTGCAGAACTAACCTGGCTGCGGTATAACAGTTGTGAACTGTCCGGTGACCATAAAAAACTGCTGACCCCATGCTCTGCAGAGGTAACCACCTGAGCTTCCCCTCCGCTTACTGCAATCGTCCAAATTTGGCGTTGCCCCTCTTTATTACGTAAAAAGGCAAGACTGTTGCCATCGGGAGACCAAAGCGGATAACTGTCCTGTTCACCGCTAGTAAATGAGGTATCTTCATGACTGCTCAGTTCAAGCATACGAATATGAGAGTGATAACCATCATGATCCGGGTTTACCTTTTTGGATACATAGGCAACACGATCATGGCTTGGGGATACTGAGGGGTCACTTGTCCAGACGATTTGGTACAAATCTTCGGCCGTAATAACACGTTTTTCAATCATGTAATAAACCTCCATTTACTTGAATAAGTTCAGACTTACTGCAAGTTAGCCAGTATAAATCTGTCATTTGTTTAAACTTTCCATTATCTTATCTTACAACGAGAGGTGATCACAACCTTACATATAATGGAATGGATAGATAGGTAAGGGTCAGCGTGTAAAGATTGGTTATATCTATTTATTCTAGTGCCATAAACTGTAAACTGCCATATAGTTAATTAAAGATAAGAAACTAAATTAACGAAACGGGGTGTGCCCAATGATCCATCAAAACCAAATTGCAAGAAGTAAAGAGTCTGTTCACAAAGCACAGAAAAACGGAAAAAATTCAGATACATTGCCATAGGTATGGCCAGAAATCGGAGGAAGTATGAACGCAGAAATAATGATGACTAAGAAACAAAGAGTAGATCACATGATCCAGCAATTTATACAAAATACAGGAGTGCCTGGGCTTTCCATTGGCATTGTCCATGAACATGAAATTATCGTAGCAGAAGGCTATGGTGTGAAGAATATAGAAACAAAAGAACCCGTACACGGAAATACTCTTTTTCATATGGCTTCTGTCTCCAAAACCTTTGTGGCAAGCGCAGTCATGCAGCTTGTAGAGAAGGGCGCGATCTCCTTAGATAGTAAAATCGCGGATCTCATCCCTTATTTTCGTATGGATGACGAAAGGGCCTGTGAGATTACGGTTTTCCAATTATTGAATCACACTTCAGGCATGCCAGATGAAGAGGATTACGAATGGCATTCCCCTGTATATGAAGAATATGCGCTCGAACATTATGTACGTGGTATTAGCGATAAGAAACTAGATGCGGCTCCTGGCGAACAGTTCAGTTATAGTAATATCGGATATGAAATATTGGGGCATCTCGTCAGCAGAATTTCGGGGCTTCCTTTTGAAACTTATATGAAAGAACACCTCTTGAATCCGATGGGGATGGTGAACAGCGATTTTTATAAGCCGAATGTGAAAGCGGAACTCATTGCAAGTCCTCATGTCTTTGATGCTCAGGATAGCTACGGAACATGCGTGAGTAAGATCTTTCCTTATCATCGTGCCCATGGCCCAAGTTCGACTCTTTTGTCCAGTGCGAAGGAAATGTGCGAGGCGGCACTTCATCATTTGGCTACATCTACAACGGGTAGAGGCTTTCCATTCACAAAGTCCGCATCAATTTTAGACTCCAAAAGTTATAAGGAGATGTGGAGTCCGCAAGCTAAAACAAGCTGGGGCGGACATATGAGTGATGTGGGGTGCTCTTGGTTTATAGGCGACTATAAAGGAGCACGAGTGCTCTCTCATAGCGGAATGGATACCGGCTTCCGTTCGAATTTCCTTTTGCTTCCGGATACGGGCTCTGCGGTTATCATTATGTGTAATGCAGACCATGTAGGGATACAGGTGTTAAGCAGGACTTTGATGGATATTGTGCTTGGGGAAGAACCGGAGTATATCCCTTATGCGGTTGCAAGGCCGCTTGCAGAGATCATGGTTCATCAAGGGATGGACCAGGCAGTGGCTACGTATGAACAGATGATATCTACCCTCAAGGCTGAATCTCTCCTTATAATAGAAGGTGAATTTGAAGCCATTGCAGAGGAATTTGTAGAGGTGCATAGGGAGAAGGAAGCGTTGAATTGGAAAATGATATGTAGGAAGGTTCTGTCGTAGATTCGTTGAGAATGTAATCGAAAGATAAAAGTAGGCGTCTCCCAGATCCACTGGGAGACGTTTTTTAGTGAAATTCAACTTTTTTTGGCCTTCATAATTAAGAAGACGATTGAAACCAAGCCGAGCAGGATCGCTGCAAAGATACTATATAAGAGTTCTTGCTTGTGGAATCGATAGTACAGAAATCCATTGGCGATTAGAGTAGCAACACATAAAATACAGATTCATTTAGCTAATTGATACATAGTAAGCATCTTCATCATCTTAACTCCCTTAGATAAAATGTGAGACTAGCAGATCAATTCATTAATGTTCATGGCCTAACTCATTCTTTAATAAATGTAAAACTTATCCATAAATTGTATTACTGACATAGTACACTATATGACCGTGATTGATCAAGGATTAAAATCCAAATGTTTAATTAAAAGGAATCAAAATGAAAATGATTTATGTGTAGGATAGCTTTTATCAGCATTGCCTCCTATGAAAATATAGAATAATATAGGAGAAAGTGGAGATTAGAAGCGAGGAATACGAATGAAATTCTCCAATGAACATCCAATATACTTGCAAATCAAAAACGATGTTTACTATAGAATATGCAAAGGAAAGCTCCGTCCTGGTGATAGGCTGTCTTCTGTGAGGGATTATGCAATTGAAGTGGGTGTGAATCCGAATACCGTCCAGAGAACCTATAGTGATATGGAACGAGAGGGCATCGTTGAAAAAAGAAGAGGACAAGGGTCCTATGTAACAGAGGACTCAGGGGCAATTCAGAGGCTCAGAACGCAAATGGCCGTTGAACAAGTTCAACTTTTCTACAGCTCAATGACACAGATGGGATTTACCGACGAGGAAATCGTAGACCAAGTGCAGTGTGTAATGAAGGAAGGGGGAACCTCTTAAGTGGCTCCGAGGGGAAAAACAGCAAACGATTGTGATCTCTTCTCATGAAGTATCTGAAATTGAACCTTATTTAGACTATGCTATTTTTCTAAAAGAAGGGAAATTGATGTTGTTTGCCTCTGTGGAGGAGATTAGAGAAGAGAGAGAGCAGAGTATGCTGAGTGTGATGAGGGAGTACTGTTTATGACATCATGGAAAGCGTTGTTTTTCAAAGAATTCAAAGCATCTAAGATGTGGAGCTTTTTAAATGCAACTCTGATTTTACTAGGAGGAGTATGTTTTAACCTCTTCGATAATGCTTCCGTGGTGCTTCATAGTCTTATGTTCATCATTGTATTTCATGTCGTATACTTGCCTATATGGGTTGTGTACTCGTTATTCGTTGAATGGAAGGAGCGGGCTATTACTCATTGGTATAGTCTTCCACATCAAGGGATCATTCTGCTCACTTCTAAATTTGCTGCAGGGGTAGCTATGATGTTATTGTCATTGCTTACACCGAGCATAGTACTTACCTTATTATATACATTTTTCCTCGGTGATACTGATCCGATGATCGAACGAGGTAGCTTATGGTTTATACATAATTTTTGGGGAGTACTTCTAGGCATCGGCGTCATGGCGATCTATGCCGGTTCTCAAGTTCTTTGTGCTATCTTTATTGGAGCCAGCGCAACCAGATGTAAGCCGTTATGGATCATTGGTTTTTTACTGCTTCCGGGATTGGTACAAATGTGGCTTCGAGACAGTGCACTATATGAGGCTGTTACACGTTGGGGAATGTTTACTTCTCCATCTCAGAATTGGCTTGATCCCTTATTTCCATATGAGAATGAAGTATTCAAATCTGCTACTATTCTATCAGAGGTCACAACTTTCTCAATAGGTATAGTCGGCCCACAGCTCGTAATTTCCTTATTTCTTATTTGGATCAGTAGCAAACTACTTGATCGGTACGTTCAAATCTAAAAAGATAAGCCCCAATATCCTCAGTGGATATTGGGGCTTACTATTTTCCACCAAGCTCAAAGTTAGAAAGATAACGTTGAAATACTAAAGGAAGTTTAAACCGTTATGCTAATAGAACGCTCTGCTAGCTTTCTTTTCACCACAGGCATCAGCAATTCTCCTGTAATCTCTGCCTCCTCCAGATGTGGATATCCTGACAGAATAAAGGAACTCACACCTGCATCGACAAACTCGATCAGACGGTCAGAGACTTGATCTGGTGTGCCAACGAAGGCAACAGCTCCACCGCCCCGTACCGCGGACAAACCTGACCATAGGTTAGGACCAATAATATAATCTTGATCCTTCGATTGTTCATATAGATCCATTTGGCGCTTTTGGTTCGTAGCGTCTGTTTTGGCATGCAGTTTTTCTTGGCTTTTCAGCTGATCCGGTTCTACTTTACTTAGAATATTCCATGCGGCTTTCCATGCCTCTTCTTCTGTTTCACGGACAACGACTTGGGCTCGAATTCCATAACGAAGGGTACGGGAAATGCCTTTGGTTTCTTTTAGATCCTTGAGATGCTGTTCCATCTCAGCGATTTGCTCCTTAATCCATTCTAATGGTTCTCCCCACATCAGGTACACATCTGCACTTTCGGCGGCCACCTTTTTGCCGGCAACCGAACTTCCGCCAAAGTAGAGCGGAGGGTGCGGATCTTGGACAGGAGCTGGCTTGCTTACGCCCCCTTCGACTTGATAATGTTTACCTTCATAATCAAATCCCTTACCTGATCCGTCTTCACCCCATACCCCTTTGACTACATCTAAAAATTCTTTCGTGCGCTCATATCGTTCATCATGGCTTCCGTGTAATGGATCTCCCGTAGCCTTAAGGTCAGCTGGATAATGCCCAGTGACCACATTAATGAGTGCTCTGCCCCCAGACATCTGATCTAGCGTAGATGCCATACGAGCTGCAAGTACTGGAGAGATAAGCCCAGGTCTCATTGCAATCAGCGGCTTCAGTCTTGTTGTATGAGCGGCTACCCAGGAACCTACAATCCATCCATCCCAGCAATCGCCACCAGCCGGAATAAGGGTGAATTCATAACCTGCTTTCTCTGCTGCTTGGGCAACTTGTACAAAATATTCCTGAGATGGCTCTCTTTCAAGGGCTGTTCCAATATATCTGCCATCTCCATTTGTAGGAATAAACCAGCCAAACTCTACGGATTGTGTTTCACTCATCATTAAAAACTCCTCTACTTGGAACTACTTTTGTTTTAGGATTCGATACGGTATCATGAAATAAAATAATTACAACTAAGTAGGTAGGAATAGTATAATAACAATAATAGCAATCATTTACAGTAGGAGCCATAGCAATTGAGGGGATGAATATTTATCATTTTGTGGGTTTTGGGAGGGGTATAATGTTTCAAAACATGAAAGAGGATTATCATGAATTTTTGGAAATACATTTCTTCAATCCCTCGGCTTATGAGAAGGCAAGTGCAGCATGGCCCATTCGTCTAGGAGCCAATCAGGCAAAGCCGATATATCATATTGGTCCGCGCGTCACGCCTTATTATTATTTGATTATGGTACTGGACGGAGAAGGCACATTTATTCAGAATGGAAAAACGTATTCACTTCATCCCGGAGATCTTTTTTGCCTATTTCCACAAGTAACGCATGAATATTTCACATCCGAGGCAAATAAACTGCGTAAAATCTTTTTTGCTTTTGACGGCAAGCAGGCCCTATCACTTCTGGAGAGAGCAGGGTTGAGTCCGGCAAGACCTCATCGAAGCGAAAGTGTGGGGGAGGCAGCGATACATGTGATGGAGGAATGGTTCCAGTCCTGTTATAACGAACAGCAGGATCACTCGGATATTGAAAGGCTGACGTTCTTACTGCGCATTTTTGCTACGCTCTCGGTGCCCAAATCAGTAGCGAAAGATATTCTTCAAGAACCCTCTTGGGTACAAAAAGGCAAAGAGTATCTAGAAATTCACTACGCTGGAGGGATTACCATCAAAAGTGTAGCTGATTATGTCGGTGTTGAACGCACTCATTTTACGAAAACATTTCACCGAACCTATGGCATTTCGCCAATGAAATATATGCAACAGCTGCGGATGAATGAAGCTGAATCGCTGCTAACCCAAACCTCCTATAAGCTGGGCGAGATTGCTCAGTCAGTGGGTTATCCTGATCTGTTTTCCTTCTCCAAAGCGTTCAAGAACTATGCTGGCATTTCACCCGCACGGTACCGTCAACAATCGGAGCAGGGCGGTAACGACGAGCAGGAGTAGCACTGATGAATTGACAAAGTGTTATATGGAGAATAGACACACAAAAGGACAAGAAGAGATTTTACTCGGCTTGTCCTTTTGTGTGTTTGTACTTTGAATGATCTTATCCTTTTAATGAGCCTGCGGTTACCCCGGAAATGAAGAAACGTTGCAGGAACAAGAACATAACTAGCATAGGAAGTGAAATGATAACTACGCCTGTAAGTAGTCCTGGATAATTAGTTGAATACTCTCCTTGGAACTGGAGCAGTGCAAGCGGGAGCGTCATTTTTGATTTGTCAGTAATGAGAAGTAGCGGGAATAGAAGATCATTCCATACGGATACGAATAAGAACGTAGCCGTTGCCGCGAGGTACGGGACAGACAGGGGAATGGCAATTTGTAAATACATTCTGCCTTCGCCCGCCCCATCGATACTCGCTGATTCAAATACTTCTCTAGGCAGAGACTTCATAAACCCACTGATCATAAACACGGAGAGTGGCATAAGCAGCGAAATGGTCACAAGAATGAGCCCTGTTCTACTATTCGTAAGCCCCAAATCCCTTAGAAAAGAGTAAATCGGAATCATGTTCACTTGGGAAGGAACCATAAGGCCCACAACAAACAGAATGAGAATCATTTTTGCCCATTTGTTTGACAGACGATACAGTCCAAAGGCAATCATACTCGCCACGATGAGCAGTACCAATACGGTTGTAAACGAAACGAGGATACTGTTGCTAAAATACATGATCATCGGCTGATCAACAAATAAATTACGGTAGTTATCCAGCGAGAAGGAGGACGGTAGGCCAAGCGGATTCATATAGAACTGCTGCTGGTTTTTCATCGTTGCCGTTACGACCATAAGCAGCGGGAGCAAAATAATGATCGCATACAAGAGAAGAAGCAGCTTTCCAAGTAAGCGTGAAACCATAAAGGCTCCTCCTTTCGTCAGTTTGTCAGTTTGTCAGACCTGAGTGCCTTGAATTGCAAGAAAGTGACTAGCGCAATAATAGCCAAGAAATAAATGGAAGCTGCCGAAGCATGGCCGAAATTGTAGTTCTGAAATGCTGCTGAATAGATATAAGTTGATAAAATTTCAGTTGAATACACGGGGCCACCGCGAGTCATAACATAGATCAGATCAAAGGCTTTAAATGATTGAACCGTCGTATAAGCGATAACAAGCGTAGCAGCAGGTGCCAACAATGGCCAGGTAACAAATCTAAAGATTTGCCAGCGGTTACCACCATCAAGCCTTGCAGCTTCATTAATTTCTTCCGGTATCGCATGCAGTCCGGCAACAAACAGAATAATCATCTGTCCGATATGTGCCCAAGCCTGAATTCCTGCGACCGAATAAATTGCAATGGCTGGATCTCCCAGCCAGTTGTTAGATAGTGATGATAAACCAATCAGATTAAGTACAGCATTCATCAGTCCTGAATTGGGATCGTATAGATAAGTTCCAATAAAACCGACGGCAGCCGAAGATAGAATGGTCGGGAAAAAATAGAGAGCCCGCAGTCCAACATTCACCTTCGTATTACGTACAAGCAGTAGAGCCAGCACAAGGGATACCAAGGTTTGAACAATAACGACACTTAACATGAATTTCAGATTGTTTCCAAGCGCTTTATGAAAAATCGTATTCTCTGCCACATTTACATAGTTATGAAGACCGACAAAGTTCAATGTTTCGGACATGCCATCCCAATCGGTGAAGGAATAATAAAGACCCTGCAGTGTTGGATAGATGAAAAAGACGAGATACAGTAGCAGTCCAGGAACGAAAAACCAGTAGATGGATTTACGTACACCCATAATTATCGTTTTAGCTGCTGGTCTATGATCACTTGTGCATTTTCAGCAGCTTTCTCCGGAGACGTACCTGCAATCACTTCCTGAATAGAGCTAGTTACGGCTTTTTGAATCTCGATGTTCTTAATAAGATAACGCGGCTGGAAGCGGGTATTCTTGGTGCTCCAGTCACTAATTGCTTGCAGAGCAGGTGCAGTATAATCAATATCTTTGACAGGAACATCTTGCTCTGTTTCATTTGCTACCTTGCTGGCAACTTCTGTGCTGCTAAGGTATGCTAGGAACTTCTTGGCTTCTTCTGGGTGTTTTGACTTGCTGTTGACCCCAAGCATAAAGGTGGTTGTGTGAATGCCTTCATATTTGGCTTCGTTCGCAGGTACGGTGATTGGAGCAAGCAGGTTTAGACTCAGGTTTGGATTTCCTGCAAGAACGGCTGACATGGAGTAGGAACCTGTAGCAAGCATAGCTGCTTTTTCCTGAGCAAAGAGTGCAATGGCCCCATCGGTGTTCGTACCAAGCGCCCCGTCCTGGAAGTAGCCTTTGTCATTCAGTTCTTTGAACTGAGATAGCGTCTTCACCCACCATTCATCCGTGAGTTTCGTTTCTCCAGCTTCTAGCTTAGCGAAAATTTCTTCGTCTGGCGCATTGTTCATCATCATTGGATTCATGAACTGTCCTGGCCCAATATCAGCACCTGGGAAAGCAAGGGGGATAATCCCTTCACTTTTCAGTTTTTCACATAGAGCAAGGAAACCTTCCCAGTCGTTAGGAGGTGTAAGTCCGTATTTCTCAAACAAACCTACGTTATATACCGGAATGTTATATATGAGATTGTAGGGTAAGGCATATTGCTTACCGTCTTTGGCACCTGATTCGATGAGATCCGGTTTATAGTTATCTACAAAAGATTCACCTGTCAGATCCGTATAAATTCCGGCTTTCGCCAAGGATTCGAACTGAGCACCAGGGAAAGAAGCAAATACATCACCAACTGATCCATCCATTAGTTTCGCTTGAGCGGTGGTCTGGTATTGTTCAGAAGGAAAAGTCTGCATAGATACTTTGATTCCCGGATTATCTGTTTCAAAATGACTAATAATTTCATTCCATACCTTCGCGTCACTGTTCCAGTGAATGAAGCTGATGTTCACCTGATCTCCTGAGGAAGAATTACTGTTTCCGCCTCCGCATGCACTGAGGGTTAGGGAGAAGGCTAGTGTGAGTAATGCCAGGGCAGGACGTTTTTTTCTTTTCATATTTATAAAACCCTCCTTATAATGTAGAGCTTCTATTTCTAATCATTGAAAAGTACAGCAGGCATTTCCGTAGGTTCGATCTGAAGTGCCTTATGATAAACAAAAAACGACAGCAGGATTATAAAGGGATCCATCGTCGTAATAAGTGTTCATCTTGACAGGGAAAGAATTAATAAACCAACTAATAAAGTTGGAATAGTGTGCATTTGCATCATACCACCCCATTTAAGGATCATCAATGTAAATTCGTGTTGTTTACGATATGTCATTTTGTGGTTTACAAGGATTTTTATCACATCATTAGGGAGGGATGCGCGCTTTTTAAGCACTCAGATACAAAATATAACTTTCGGAAGAGGTAAACGTTATGTTAATTAAGAAGCTGAATGGGAGGTGGGGGATAGGGTTGAATAGAGAAGAGAATGAAAGTAAAAGAAGCGGCAGCAAGAAAAGATTATTGTTATTCTGGTTTGGCCGCAGCCTTTCGCTACTTTTGGTTTATGTAGTTATATCTTTTGCTTCGGGTTTATTTGCGGAGTTCCTCTTATTTACGCTGTTTGAACAAGTGAATATTTCAAATATAGCGGTCTGTCTTGTACTCGTTATTTATCTATTTCTTATGCTGAGTTTATTTATCAGTTTTGGTTCTTTTGTAGCGAGAGATTCGGGGTGGCCTGCTGCAAGGCTTACTCTTGCCGTCATTCCACTGGTGATTATTTCTCTATACCTATGGGGGCTCGGGATGTATTGGTATGAAGGAGATGCGATAGAGCCATTAGGGAATTCCTGGTTTTTATATACCGTGTTCCATTTTTGGTCCTATCCTTTACTGAAGGCATTATCCATATATGAGATTCTTAGCGAAGTTGTGATGCTGTTGATTGCTGTGTTGCCGAGTACTGCCATTGCAATAGGGATTGTAATGCAGGGGCGAGGGAAGAAACAGTATACGAAAGCACAATTATGGAGAAGGTGGGGAGCTATCCCAGTAGTAATGATACTCGGTATCTTACTTACGGTTGTCATTCCGGATAGAGCACTCTATTCTTCTTCTGATTATCCGAGAGTGGATGGTGCGACAGCTGCAATCCCTTTTGCCAAGAAGCTCAATAGCGAGATGACCGGAGCGAATCGGATCAAAGTGACGAAAGATACTCGGTTTAGCACGACGCATTATGCCTATAAAGGTTTAATTGAAGGAAAAACAGATCTTATTTTTGTAGCGGGACCGTCAGATGAAGAACTGACTTTATCTAAAAAGCGAGGGGTGGAACTTGAGTTTTACCCGATCGGCAGGGACGGCTTTGTTTTTCTCGTGAATGAGAAGAATCCGATAAATGAGCTGACAACAGAGCAAATTCAGGATATCTATGGCGGCTTCGCAACGAATTGGGCTGAAGTTGGCGGAGATGACCAGCCTATTGTTGCGCTGCAGCGCGAGATGAATTCCGGCAGTCAGACTTATATGGAAAAAGGCGTGATGGTAGATGCAGTACTTACTGTTCCATCAAAGGATCATAAGATCGGTGTTATGGGGGGACTAATCGATCGAATCAATGATTATCGTAACGAAGAATCTTCCATAGGGTACTCTTTCTATTATTATGCGTCAGAGATGCACAAGCGGGAGAATATTAAATTTCTTATGATTGATGGAATTACTCCAAGTAAAGATACCATTCGTTCTGGGCTATATCCCTACACTACAGATCTTTATGCCGTTATTCGTTCGGATTTATCTGAGGATCATTCTGCTCGGGAAATCATCGATTGGCTTGATACTGAGCCTGGGAAACGGCTTGTTGAGGAAAGTGGATTTATTGCGGTAGAGGAATGAAAGCACCAGAGGAATGGTTAGTGTCCCTTAAGACGGAAGGTAGACTCTCTTATTTTTTTATTATCCATAATGAGAAAATTTCAGTTAAAATGAACTCTTACATAAGGAATAAGGGGGATTAAAAATGAGTGGGATCGCAAAAACGCCGGAACCTCCATACTATGCAGTGATTTTTGCTTCACAGCGAACAGAGGGCGACAAAGGTTATGGAAGAATGTCAGACAAAATGGTGGAATTAGCTTCTCAGCAAAAGGGGTTCTTGGGTCTGGAGAGTGCAAAGGATGAGGAACTTGGTATTACGGTTTCCTACTGGGAATCATTAGAGTCGATCAAAGAATGGAAAGAACATTCCGCCCATCAAGTCGCGCAGGATAAAGGGAAGTCAGAGTGGTATCAGAACTTTGCACTACGGATATGCAAGGTGGAAAGAGATCGTTTTTTTGAGATGTAAATCGAACAAAAAAGTCCAACACCCCTGGGTCGGTGCTGGACTATCTTTGTTATTCATTCACTTCATTTCGGGAGCGGCATAACCGCGATGCAATTAATATGCGCGAGCAATCGCAATCAAACCAATTAGCGTTACTACATTAAACAGCGTCGAAATGAGCACCGTTTGGGCAGCAAAATCGGGTTCATTCCGATATTCCTCCGCAAGAATAGAAGCATTAACACCTGTTGGCATACCGGAAGCAATGATAAGTGCCTGTGCAGTAATCCCTTCCAGTCCGAGAACGTACACAAGTGTTATCCCAATGGCAGGTCCGATGAGCAGACGGATCATCATACTTAGATATACGGTCATTCTTCCGAGTCTCAGCGGGTATTTCATAATCTGAGCGCCCAGTGTTAGCAGGGCGATAGCAACCATGGACTGCTGTGCATAGGTTAGCGGCATAGATAGAAAAGTTGGCAGCGGTGCATCAAGCGCATTCCAGAGAATACCGAGCACTAGTGCATAAGGGACAGGCATTTTCAGAAAGCCGATGATCAAACTGCGGTAGTTTCCTTTCAGTTGTGCCCCCTGAATAGATAGCACTCCGTATGTAAAGGTCAGCAAGCTTTGCATGGACATAATAAAAGCCTGTATCGATGCGGCAAGAGGATCGCCTTTGAACACAAGCGCACTAATCGGCATTCCGTAGTTGCCCGCATTATCCAGCATAATACTGTTATTAAAGGCGGCTTTCATCCCTTTGCTAAACTTGAATGATTTTGCAACAATGCAGCCAATTAGATATAGGATAAGTGCGTACAGTGCATAAAACAGGGCTATCGTTCCGAGAAGTTCACCAGACATTTCTGATAAATACATACTCATAAAAACGGCAGCAGGGGTAATAAAGTAAAAGTTGATTTTGGAAAGTGTATACAGATCGAGTTGGAACACACGTTGCATTAGGGAGCCCACACCGATCAGCACAAATACCGGAAGGACAACTTCAAGCAAGATGTCTAATATCATGGAGTATTCAGCTTCTTTCTATGAATAGGGTCACTTTTTTCTGAATGTTTTCAAACGCTTGTTACATTATAGCATCTTGGAGAGACACTGGAGTGAGAAATTGAATTTTCTTGAGGTGTTATTCTATGCAGCCATGATAAGAAGGGAAACCATATTTTTGGATTTTGAACGATGGATAGTATAGTCACAGTTATCACCGTGCTATCTTGGGTAATCTACTTACAAAGAAGAGTTAAAGGAGCCTGATATCAGATGGAACCCATTTCCGATCATCTGGAGCATGGGCTTCAGATAATATTTATCGGATTTAATCCGAGCATTAAGTCTGGTGAGACCGGTCACCATTATGCTAATCCAAGAAATAATTTTTACCGGATTTTATACCAGTCTGGTCTTACACCTCGTCTTTATGAGGCGAGTGAGGATGGGGATTTGCTTAAGCTGGGATATGGCTTTACTAACATTGTGGCAAGACCTACTGTTGGCATTGATGATATTAAGAAGGAAGAGTATGCAGAAGGTAGAGAAATTTTGAAGCAGAAGCTTGAAAAGTATCGTCCGGAAGTTGCTTGTTTTGTAGGAAAAGGAGTATACGCAAAGTATGCAAAAAGAACAAAAGCGGATTGGGGATTTCAACCGGAACCGTTTTTGCCTGAGATGCATGAGTTCGTCGCCCCTTCTTCGAGCGGACTTGTGCGAATGCCCATGAATGAAATCATTGGTATCTACAGTCAGTTAAGTGCTTATGTACATGGAAACTAAAATAATGCGATTGGACATGAACGGAAACAAGTATCTTACCTTCGTACGTGAACCCGCAAGAATGGTCTGTCAGGATGTAGACAGCAGCCTTGTTGCGGGTCTTTCCTATGTTTTTCATTATGTTTATGTATCACCATTATGTATACTCTAAAATCTATAATAGGTACGGAGTTAGGACGCAAAGGAATGGACAGGAGCGGGACGCCCGAATAAGTAACCCTGGAACATTCGAAAGCCACAGTCACGCAGCCACACAAAATCTTCGATTTCTTCAACGCCTTCCGCTAGTGGGATAGAGCCACTTTGTAGAGCTGCCTCAAGCATGGTCTGCGCTACCTTTTGTTTTTCTTCGCTTTTTGCAACACTTTGCACATATTTTTTATCCAGTTTCATATAATGGGGCCTAATTTCTCTTAGAAGCTCGATGGTACTGTACCCCTCTCCCACATCATCCAGAGCATATTGAAATCCGCGTTCTTTATAATAGCCTAGGATGTTTTTCAGGTGTTCCAGATCATCAACTTTCTCCGTTTCCACCACTTCAAAAACAAATTTGGAGGGAGAAGCGCCAATTTCCTCCGCAAGCTTGATGGTCGAGCTTAAACAATGCTGAGGGGAATAGATAGACGTCGGTATAAAATTGATAAATACGAGTCCAGACAACCCAGCTGATGCTCGTACAGCCTCCATACGACAGAGGCGGTCAAGGGCATAAAGCCTGCCTCGAAGCTTCGCTGCTTCAAACACCTCAAATGGAGACAAAAGACTTCCGTCATTTTGAACAAAACGTGCGAGCATTTCGTGAGCAATAACGGAACCATGTTTTTCAACAATAGGCTGGGCGTAGCAGACGATTTTCTTTTGCAAGATAATATCATCCACCCATTGCAGAGCATGTGGTATATGCCAATCACGAAATGGTCGCCAAGGCTCTTTAAAAATTCGAAATTGCATTTGATCCATATCCATATGATCCTGACAAAAATCATTTAGGCTGGTTACTGCCGATTCGTAGATAAATAGAGTGTCTGAAGTGTGATGCACGATAGAGGAGTCGGCTAGCAAGTAAGGAATGATATCAGGAATAACGGTCAAATTGTGTTCCCCGGTTATTTTGATTTCGTAGATTAATTTAGTGGGGGAACAATGTGAGCATGAAGTCATGGGAGTATAGTCACATCCTCTTCAAGTATTGTATTAAAAAATAAACGTTTTATCTTATTGTATCTTTCTTCTGTTCGACATAATGTGATTTTATTCCTGTTCACTTCAATTAACAGTGCCAAAAAGCCCAACATCAATGGAAAGTGAAGTGGGCTTTTAGTCATTTTATTTAGAAAGTATATTATGCAGTCAACATTATCTTCTTCTAAAATAGGTTTCTTTTCGTTCTTCCGTCAGCAGTTCCATATGTCCACCCTGAATAATATAGAGGGTATCGCATAGGGATTCCAAATCCTCATAGTTGTGACTCGTTAACAGCATCGTTTTATTCTCTTCTTTTAATTGGATGATAATTTTTTTCATATCGTTATAAGTCTGGTAATCCAGTGCATTAAAAGGTTCATCTAGTACAAGAATATCTTGTCCTTCCATGATGGCTTGTGCAATGCCAAGTTTTTGCTTCATCCCGAGGGAGTAGTTAGCTACTTTTGTTTTAAGTTCCGGGTTCAGTCCTACGAGTTTCATTGCTGCTTTGATCTCTGCATTGCCAATTTTGCGATTGATATCAGCAAGAAACTTTAGATTCTTAAACCCGCTGTAAAGCCCAATATAGCCGGGGGAGTTAATAAATACACCTACGTTCTCGGGAAAATCAATGTCTTTCCCCAGTTGTTTGTTTCTTACAAACACGCTGCCCTCGTCAGGTGTGGTGAAGCCGCAGATGATCTTGAATAGAACGGATTTTCCACTACCGTTGGCACCAACAATACCTATGGTCGAACCTTTTTTAATCTCCAGATGAATATTAGATAGTACATTTATATCGTGAAAAGCTTTGGATACGCCTTCTACGCGAATCTCTGCCACTTTACATCACCTCTATGTTGTTATTTTATATTCGTTGAATCGGTTAACTTACTGGAATCGTTTCTTGTAGCCGGATAAGAGTACATATAGACTCGAAATGATAATGAGCGATCCAAGCAGGATCATGATCATTCCACCCGTAATCCCAGGAGCGGATGAATCTGTAAATACGGTAAAACTCCTATTTTGTGCAAGGCTTGATAAGCCTACAGGGATGTAGGTTGTCCACGAAAAAGGAAACAAATATAACCCATACATCACCAAAATTCCGATGAAGCCAGCGGTTACTTGCCGGGTCCATAGAAAGAGAATGAAAATAAACAGGAATTGAAATAACAGATCAAGGAATTTTACTCCGGTCAGGTACAATAAAAGTTCCGTGAGGCTCATAGATAGATCAGGAATAAGCGTTATTTCACCCGGAGGTAATCCGCTCGCAATTGCCAACAGCAAAAGCCCGCCAATGAGTAACAGTGTATATACGAACAAGAAGAGAGAGCTGACACCGAATAGGGCAGCACCCCAATGTCGCTTAGAATGCAGGCGTATAGTCAACAGAAGACGGTGATCTTTTTTCTCCTTCTCTAGAAAAAGGGCAAGTAGATAGATCGGAAGCCCGTTCATCAGTATCATAGTAATCCAATCGAGTGGTTGCATATATCCATGTCCATGCCCCCAAAAGCTATAAAGTAGGAAATCAGCCAGCGTGCTTTCTGGCATAGACCTTACTTGTAGCAGCTTCCAAAGTCCAAATCCTATGATGAAGACGAGAAGTATCATGCTGTTTTTAGCGGAAAAGAGTTGAGCTCCATAGTAGGAGGTGATGCCACGCGGCATTCGTAGTCTTGCGTTCCACTCTAGATGTGTATTCCAGTGTTTATGAATGAAGAAGATCACTCCACCCGCGATCATCGCGAGTGAAATCAAGCTTACCGATAGGGCATATGGATAGGTTAAGTTATACATATAAATAATATAGTTATTGATAAAGACGAATGGGATTCGGGTAAGCCCAGGAATCTTGGATTTCATGGCAAATACCATCAGAAAAAATTGAGCAATCGTGATAAACGCAACCATTCGTTTCTCCAAAAAATGATCGAGTGTCATGAATAGAATACTAAGTACACTTAGTCCCATCACCATGTAGAGTGCGGATACGATAACTGCTTGCCATGGATAATGAAAATATTGACTAAACAGAGTTAGTACTTCAAGAGAAAGGTTCTGCGGATCAGGCAAAGGAAAAGCAGACTTTGGCTCAAGCCCGATGCCAACAACCAGAAACACGGCAAGCTGAAGCAGGACGAAGATGGACATGTTCACGGTCATCGCGGCTGCTCTCGCCCTAAAATAATGCGGGTACTTCTTGGCACGGATTAGAATATATTCCATATCATTTTCCAGATGGGTATACAGGATATAAAGAAACACAGGGACCATAAAAAATGTAATATAGTAATGTTCAGACAGCATGGATAGCACAAAGCTATCGTAAGAGTGCGAGAAACCCCGGCGCTCAGCCAAGCTGAATAGCGTACATCCGAGCAGTAGAAACAAAAGTCTTACAGATAGAAAACGACGAATATCTCTCAGAAAAATAGCTTTCATACGGAATCCCTCCTATGACGGGTAGACCGTAATTTTTTTAATTTTTCCACAATAAAACGCGATGAATGCAGTAAAGAGCAGGGCAAGAAGTGGACCCATCAGGAGTGGCCAATAACCGTGTTTGTCTGCGTCATAAAATTCAGGATTAAAGCTGACATAAATGCGATATACCTCAAGGTGTAATAAAGAAAGAGCGAAATTTTCCATCGTTACATAGAGGAAGGGCCCTGTTAGGATGATAAATATATTACTAATAAAAAGAGATAGAATAAAACCAAGCGTCGCAATAATCGCTGATAAGAAGCCTTGCCATAAGCTTAACAATACCCCGTAGGTTAAGGGTTGATGAACGAACATGGAGCCTAGAAAATGCTCACTTTCCAGTCTGGGTATGACCTCACCTGTATCTGGATTTACTAGTGAATATACGGGCACGATATCCGGTTTAATATAGAGAGCCGTAATGACACCGATGAGCATGGCAACGAACATAATTAGAAAAGAACTACCCGCAACGACGATCCATTTGGATAATAGGTAGCGGCTTTTCTTCACTCGGGGCAGAGTGTACATTAAAAACTGGTCTTTTCTTTCAAAATACATCAGCCAGCCAACGGGGAGAACGGAGATCAAAGGGAATAGAAATACGATGAAGGAAATACCTACTTCCCATGCTTCCAAATCATGTTCGAGCGCGTAGCTTTTATATAATGTTCCTGTCAGAACGGAAACGGTTAAGCTTAACCCTATCAATGTAATGAGGACAGGCAACTTTAGCTTTCGCCATTCCAAAAGTAATAAATTTCTCATACGCTTACCTCCTTATGTGTCTACAATATAGCCTGCCCACACATGAGGTTCAATAGATTCGGAACAAACAAGGGTTTTACGGGAATGAACGTTTTTTCGTTCCCGTAAAACCCTTGTTTATGCTTTGATATTATGGAAGTTGAACACCGATGGAGAGATAAGGAACACCCTCTATTTCCGTATTCCGTGTAATGATTTTCCCTTTTTGCTGTAATACAATTTGCTTCACATTATATAAACCGTAACCGCGAGCACCGTGTGCCTGACTTTTGGTAGTGAATCCTTTCGTGAACATTTGCATGAGTTCTAGGCTGGATTTAGGAGGATGAGGGTTCATTACTATGATCTCCGTAAATGGTTGCTTCTGATCCTGTGTAACCGAAATCATGATCTCATCTCCAGGATAGGAAGCTTCGAGTGCATTATCGATTAAGACACCCAAGACTTCAACCAGCTGGTGTTCCTCCGTCTTCATGGGCCCGAAGAGTGCATGAATGTGAGGAGTAATCGTTATTTTTTTAAGCTCCGCTATTTTCATTTTTGTATATAGAAACCCGCCAATGACTTTGCTGTCGAGCTGCAAGATTTCACGGACCTCGGTTTGCATCATGACATCTTTCGTATAGGTCGCGATTTGAGAGCGTGCCTCTGGAAGAGTGGGAGCCGTCTCCACTATGCTGTGAATGGCTAGCAGCTTATTATGAAATTCATGTTGTCTTGCTCTTACCTCAGATACTAGTTCATCGATGACGGGAAGGTATTGTTCAATGGCGGAGACTCTTTTTTCCTGCCGGGATCGTTTGTTCTGTTCGTATATAATCCAGAGATTCATGCTGATGACGAGAGAGAAGACGATCAGAATGAACAGCAAATTTTGGGTCACGAATGCAGTTTCGAAATTGGCATATATGACAATGGCAAGCACGACCAGAGTGGACTGAACCAACATAATCTTGGTGAATACACCGCTGTAATTTCCGAGAAAAGAGTTCCCTCGTTTCATGATAAGTACATAATAGAGCGCGAGTGCTAAGCACAGTGTGACAACCCGGTGCGCATAAGGGAATAATGCTGCTCCTTGATCCAATACGAGCCCTGTGGCGGCGATACTAAACGTACGAAACAGAATCCAGATGAGGAAGCTGAGGAACGTCACCACTACTGCTTTCATTTCGGATATAGGCCGAATCAGTGAGCTGTTGAGAATTAAGACACCTAGGAATAGCATAAACAGCAGGATTGGATTGTTCACAGGTAACAAATCATAGTTGTTGATCTCAAATCCTGGAATCAGAGAATGAGTGGTTGAGTTCTGATATCGAAATAACAGGCACAGTCCATGAAAGCAGAGGAACCAGATCAGGACTTTTTTACTTGGGTGAAGCGGCTGTCCGGCTAGTGCATAACAGAGAACAACCATAATCATCGTGTCGAGCAGAATTTGAAAATAAATCATACGCTGCCTCTGCTTATCAGCGCGTCCCTAAATTTATTGCCAATGGGAATCGCTTCCCTTACACCAGTCAATTCCACCAATCCTTCGGATTTATCAATCTTTGAAATATAAGAAGAGTTGATAATATAACTCTTATGACATTGAACGAAAGTATCATCACTGAGCATCTCGGTCATTTTTTTGAGGGATAATCCAGAGATCCGGTCAGACCTGATGTCGCCTTCTTTTGCCGACTTCACATGTAGCTCCAGATGTTTACCGAATGATTCAATATATACGATATGATCCTGTTCGTACTCGAAGATATAACTCTTCTGCTCGATGCGGAGCATCTTCGGTGTTTGCCGCTCCTCAAGGGCAAGGTGCTGACTGTACCGGACAGTATCACGCATTACGTTAATCACTTCTTCCTTCGTGAAAGGTTTGATGAGGAAGCTGTAACACTTGATTTGCCGATAAGCAGTCAGTTCTTCATTGGCAAGAGCAGTTGCAAACACGATAGGAGTATAGGAATAACGTTCCATAGAACGAAGTTCATGAGCGAGCTGAGTGCCTTTGTAATCTTCCAGCTGAATATCTAGAATAAATAGATCAATAGCTTGGTTGTGAGCGATGTTGAGCGCCTCACTCGACCTTCCTGTTGTATAGACAGCAGCGGCAGGAGCGACTTCCTGAACACAGGAGACAAGCAGTTTTTCAATATGGGGTTCATCTTCGGCAATGAGGATGTTCAAGAGAGTTCCTCCTTTACTTACATACATGATACTAACGTATCCATTGTAAACAAGAGAGGCGCAGAAGCAAAGAGATACACCTAATCGGGATGTAAATGGAAACAGGTTTCGACCGTTTGAACTCACGAAAGAGGTATGAGGTTTAGCGTAATAAACGCGATGATTAACACTACAGATAAAGCATGGAATGGGACTTTGCTCTGCTTTTTATGCTCTACCCATACGCCATAGGAGCAGACGATTCCGATGCTCGAAAAGAACAATAGGAACAAGAGGCCCTCTGGAGAAATAAGAGAAGAAATGCGAGAGTTCAGCATCGCTGCACTTATTGTAAAAATAGCCGCTGGCAGTACACCGACTAGCACAAACAGGAATGTTTGCGTAAAGAGATTGTAGATACGCAAGGAACGAAGAAGGATGATGGAAAGAAGATACAACAAGATACCCACTGTGAAAAAGGTAGGGATGGACCAGGTAAGAAGGGTAGACAAGCCTTGTGGATGCAGTGGTTCCTTATATATAAATCGTAGCATCGAAGTGTAAACAATAGGCCCGGCGAGGTATCCGATCACGGCAACCCAGAGATAGAAATATAGCGAACGTGTCATACAACCCATCCTTTCCATTACTTTGATATCATTTCATCAAGTATTTTGATGAGCGCTTCCATGTTATAAACATCGTTATTTACTTTCCAAGCGTCGTTTTCTTTTAATAGCGTGATGATTCCGTCTAAGGCAATTTGCTCTTTTGCAAAAGACATCGTTCCTTTATAGCTGAGTTCAATCTCATCGTCAGATTGATTCTTCTTTGTAAATTCCAAATCACTGACTACAATTTCGCTTTGTTTGTATTGTGAGATGGCGAAAGCACGCTGGTACGTTCGGCTTGCCGCATTTTGCTCAAAGAAGACGCTAGTCATTAGCGGTTTAACCGATTCTTCTTTATTTCTAATTTGCTCCATCGACACTTCTGTATTTTGTGCTGGTTTACTCGCTTCAAGTTCAAGGGTCTTGTATTCTTTGGCAACTTGGATGGCTTTATTGATATCAGATTCCTTCGTAGAGCACCCGGACATAACGAAGGTGGTGAACAATACGATAAGGATAACGAAAAGTTTGCGCAGAGTTGATTCCTCCTCTAATAACTAATTATGGATATTTTACCATATTAGTTGTTTGAAAGGGATATAAGTTAATTAATATTAACTTACACATGTCAATCTTATATATATTGAGTTCGTTCTTTTTATTTGAGCTAATGCATTTTTTCGTATTTACCATATATATTCTTCTGTCCATCTCTAAAAGTAAAAAGGTCCGAAACCCACAATAGCGGTCTCGGACCTTCCATACGTCCCCCAATTTCAGTTTACTGAAGAGGGGAGCGGGATGGTGCATACATAAAGCTGGCTACAGCGCGAATGGTGCGTAAGGGGCTAGGGAGAAGCGGAGCGTTCGTATTTGTCTCTCTGAAAAGAACTGAAGGTTTCTTTTCAGAAGGCAACGACGATCGACCAGACCTCTTCGCCCACGTAGCGCCCAAAAGCCAGCCCTCAATACCCTGTCACCCACGCATCCTAGTACCCGCGATACTTTTTAATAAACTGAACGGCCTTCCGGATATCATCTTCCGGTGTAGCACCAACTTCACGTTCAATCGTCAGGTAGCCTTTGTAGCCAATCTCTTGCAGCGCAGCAAAGTACGCATCAAAATCAACTTGGCCTTCGCCCAGTGGAACTTCCAAGAATGCAGCACCGGAAGAAGCCATTTCGGCTATTTTTTCATGTGTCATACCTTCATAACCAAGGTATCCATATACTTCTTTCGGATCAATCGGTCTTGTTTGTCTACCGTCTTTCACATGTGTGTGAACGATATAATCTTTCAGAAGTTTTACACCTTCAACTGGGTCGTCACCTGTTACCATGACCATGTTTGCCGGGTCAAAGTTAACGGATACCCCGTTTGTGCTGAGCGTATCGAGGAAGCTTTTGAGATGAGCAGAGCGCTCAGGTCCGGTCTCAATCGCGAAGTAGGCATTCATGCTCTTAGCATATACACCAAGTTCCTCACATGCGGATTGCATAGCGGCATAGATGGGACTGTTCACATCATCTGGAACAATACCGATATGCGTTGTCACTACATCTGTTCCTAGTTCTACAGCTAGATCGAGAATTCGTTTGGACTGCTCAACTTTCTGAGCGTTCGCTGCTGCATCCTGGAATCCATGACCGCCAAGATCACCACAAAGGGCAGAAATTTCAAGACCTAGATCTGCAATATAACTTTTCAGCTCTTTACGAGCAGCGGAAGAGAGGTTCTCAGGCGCCATTTCGCCTGAAACTGCATAGATTTGTACACCTTCTGCTCCGACTTCTTTGGACTTTTTGAGACCTTCTCTTAGGCCAACTTGAAAACTGTCGGAAATGACTCCGATTTTATTAGTAAAAGACATGGTAATGCCTCCTTATTCATTGTGCTTACTATTTAATCTTAAGCTTCGTCCCAGAATCTCTTCACGTTAGCAAGACCAACACGAGCCCCAAACTCACAGTCCTCGACACCTTCAAACTCAAGGCTCAGGTACCCGTCATAACCCGAAGATTTAATTAATTTGATCACATCGCGCATAGGGATGTCACCTTGACCGGCTACGGCACCGCGCAGATAGTTACCCGCAGTCGTTCCGAAAAACCCATCACCTGGATGTTGTCCGGCAGGACGAACATAGAAGTCTTTAATATGCACAATGGATGCATAAGGAAGGTTGTTCTTCACAGCAGCGAGCGGTTGCTCATCTGCACATAGGAAGTTACCTACATCCAGTGTTGTTTTGAAATTCGGCATGTTTACCGCGTGAACTAAGGCTTGCACCCGGTCACTTTGTTGAATGAAATATCCATGATTCTCTACGCTCGTTGTAATCCCGTACTGGGCAGCATACTCAGCAATTTCGCGGCAAGCGGCTGCAAGACGTTCCAGATTGGCATTGAAATTAGCAATAGATACATCAGGAGTAGAAGCTACATCATGACGCATTAGCTTAACGCCGAGCTTGTTTGCGATATCCACTTCTTTTTTCACACGTGCAATTTCCTGCTCGTACAACTCGTCGCTGTCTACAAGGAAGTTGGCCCCGATCGCGTAGTTAGAAATTTCAAGTCCGCGCTCCGCTGCTTTGGATACGATGAGATCAATTAGTTCCGGTTGTTCTGTCAAGTTAAAACCAAGCGGAACAATCTCTACATGCTCACCGCCATGATCGGCTGTAAAATCGATGACATCGGCAACGGTCATTTTTCCTTTGCTAAGCGCTTGATACAAGCTGTAGGTGCTAAGTCCAAGTTTCATAGGTATACTTCCTTTCCAGTGCTAGCAGATTCATAGATACCACGAAGGATTTTCATTACTTCTACGCCGTCTTCAACCGGGCTGATCGGTTGTTTACCTGTCTGAATACATTCCACAAAATGATCGATTTCCGCTTGGAATGCTTTTTCAAATTGGAATCCTTTGCTGTCCGTTTGTGGGCTGATGTTGATGATCGTGTCATTTTTCTCGGTAACGATGACAACTTCCGGATCAATTTCGAATCCGCCTTTTTCTCCGTACAGTTTAACGGTTCCTTCGTTTTCTTTAGCGTGAAGGGTGAAGCTGACGTCAACCATCATTGTAGCGCCGTTCTCAAAACGAATGAGGGCATTCGCCAAATCTTCTACATCATTATCTTGTGTTTCCGGATTGTAATCCGCTGCTTTATAGGAAGAAAGATTTTTGATGTTGGAACGATCTCCGAGTTTGCGGTACGTGTTACCCGTAACGGATTTTACTTTTGGTCTACCCATCATGTACCAGCAAAGGTCGATAACGTGAACGCCAATATCGATCAGCGGGCCGCCGCCGGAACGTCTGGAATCAGAGAACCAGCCACCTGGGTTACCGAGTCTGCGAATGTAGGAAGCTTTGGCATAGTAGAGTTCACCAAATTCACCATCGTCAATAAAGGAACGAAGCATTTGTGCATTCGGATCATAGCGGCGAACAAAACCGACTTGCAAAATCTTGCCGGATTCTTCTACAGCTTTTTGGATTTTGTAAGCTTCTTCTACTGTACGGCAAAGGGGTTTCTCAACGAGAACATGTTTGCCAGCTTTCAGGGCTGCAATGGCGATCTCAGCATGCGTATCATTCCAAGTACAGATACTGACAGCATCGATTTCTTCATTCGCAAGTAGTTCATTGTAATCGCTGTATGCATGTGGTGCTTCATATTTTTCAGCCGTTTGCTGTGCGCGTTCGAGATTCATGTCGCATACGGCATGAAGCGTAGCATTCGGGTTATTTTTGTAAGGAGTTAAATGATATTGTGAAATACTTCCGGCGCCAATCACACCAATTTTAAGCGTTGTCATATGTAAATTCGTGCTCCCTTCATTTCCTGGAATAGGATATACTAGATGAGAAGAACGAGAAAAATAACCTTTCGTTTCTTTCAATCTAGAACTACCTTTATTGTAGTTAGACCTTTCGGGGAAAGCCATGTAGAGCGATGCTGATTATTTGAACAAATGTGCGGTAAATGGAGGGATGGTTGTGCTTAGAAACGCCGCTTTGCGGGAACCGATGGATATGCCTGATCCTCAATTTCCTCTGAAGCTTCATTATTGTGAGTCGACCGAAAAGGGACAGATTTTATTTCATCCACATTTTCATGAACATATGGAAATTTTATATTTTGTACAGGGAGAAGCGATCATTGATTGCAATTCCGAGAAAACGCTTGTCAAAGAAGGGGACCTCGTCGTCCTGAACAGTAACGATCTGCACCACGGAATTAATGTATCAGGACATGTACTATATAATGCGCTGATTACAGACCTGTCGTTATTGCAAAGTCCATCCCCTGATGCAGTGGAGACCAAATTTATAACACCGATGACCCAGAATAATGTCATGTTCAAAAATCATATCCCTGATGACAGTGAACTCCGGATCGCATTTGAACTCATTCGCCAAGAGTTTCGTAATAAAGAACTTGGTTATGAGCTTGCCATTAAATCAAGTATGTACCGGATGCTAACTTTGCTGTTCCGCAGACATATTGCTGAGTATATGCCGAGCTCGGTATACAACAGCCGCACCAAAAATTTGACGCGTTTTGCGCCGATTTTTAAATATATTGAGGAACATTATCTGGAAGAATTATCGGTGGAGCAGCTGGCCCAGATGGCCGGATTATCGCGTTTTCATTTTAGCCGTTTATTCAGTGAACTTACGAACAAGACGGTGACCGAATATATCAATCAATTTCGAATTAACAAGTCCGAGTATTTGCTCCGCAATACGGAAATGACCATATCTGAAGTAGCTCTTGCCTCTGGCTATAATGATATTTCGTATTTTAGCCGGACGTTTAAAAAGTACAAACAAGTACCGCCTTCTGTTATCCGAGGAACCATCAAAAGCGAATAATGGAAGCGATGTTCTTGTTAAAGTTCGGAAATCACCGTGAATTTTTTGAGAAATGGTTGACATCCTTTGTTATATTTAATATCCTTGGTACTGTCCTTCCTACAAGAACTGTTATTTGGACAGGATTGATTTACTGCTTTACACTTCAGTCATTCGTATTCCATCCTACTTACGAATATAGGAGCGTATATTTTCCCATCCTATATAAGATGTAGGATTTTTTTTGGTTTGACGCGAAGACTAATACAATTCATGGAGGCATAGCTTCAGATGGAAAACTGGTTCAAATTAAAAGAGCGAGGCACGACCGTTTCGACGGAGATTATAGCAGGTCTCACTACTTTCTTTACGATGGTTTACATCGTAATCGTAAATCCCGGAATGCTCAGCAGTACGGGAATGGATTTTAACGGCGTATTCATTGCGACGGTGCTCGCAAGTATTATTGGTACACTTATTATGGGACTTGGCGCCAATTATCCGATTGTCATTGCACCGGGTATGGGGCTTAATGCTTTCTTCGCATATAGTGTTGTTGCAGGTTACGGGGTATCTTGGCAAGTTGCACTCGGTGCCGTATTTATTGCCGGTATCTTGTTCGTAATTCTGTCGCTTACTTCGTTCAGGTACATGCTGCTTGATGCGATCCCATCCAGCTTGAAACACGCTATTACGGCAGGGATCGGGCTGTTCATTACTACGGTTGGACTTCAAAATGCAGGAATTATCGTTGCATCCGAATCCAATCTTATCACCATTGGTGATTTGGCAGAGCCGATGACACTGCTTACGATCATTGGACTGCTCATCACGGTCGTTCTAATGTCTTACAACGTAAGAGGGTACTTGTTTATTGGGATGGTCGTTACCGCCATCATTGCGTGGTTTATGGGTCTGCTTCACATGCCAGAATCCATTATTTCCATGCCGCAAGGGATGGCAACTACGGCATTTCAGTTAGACATCGCAGGTGTTTTCTCAAGCGGGCTCTACACCGTTATTTTTACGTTCCTGCTCATTACCTTGTTTGATACAACAGGCACCATGCTTGGCGTTGCAGAAAAGGCAGGTCTGATTAAAGACGGCAAGTTCCCTCGTTCGAGAGGTGCACTTCTTGCAGATGCAGTAGGTACCACTTCAGGAGCTCTGCTCGGTACAAGCCCAACTTCAGCTTATATTGAATCAAGTACAGGGGTAGCAGCTGGAGGACGAACAGGTCTTACAGCCGTTGTCGTAAGTGTACTGCTTGCACTGACCTTGTTCTTCTCACCGATTATTGGAGTGTTATCCGGCATACCGGCGATTACAGCCCCAGCATTGATCATTGTTGGATACTTCATGATTAATGTGATTAGCAAAATCAACTGGACGGATATGGAGGAGGCTTTCCCTGCGTTCCTCATCATTATCCTTACACCGCTGTCCCACAGCATCGCTACCGGGATTGGCGTAGGATTTATTTTCTATCCTTTACTTAAGCTGTTCCGTGGTAAAGGGAAAGACGTGCATCCGATTTTCTATATCTTTGCTGTATTGTTCTTTATCCAGCTGGTGTTCCTCGATCACTAGATCATCGTTTTTGTTTCATAAAAATGTTCAAGCCCTCATACTACAGCTAGTACTTTGCTGTGGTATGAGGCTTTTTTGTATTGAATTATAGCGATTCCAATATGTATCACTAATTTACATATGAATTTACCATAAATTAGCATGGTAGTAGATAAATCATGATTATGATATCTTCTTTAGGAAGCGCTTCCAAAATTTGTTTTATATAAAGGAGATGTATAAGGTTGAATCGAAAATGGAAATCTACGCTCATGTTTTCTCTCGTTTTTGCACTCGTTTTGTCCCTGTTTTCATCTGCCTTCAAAGCTACCCCGGCTGAAGCAGCAGCGGCTACGGCAACGAATATTCAGTCCTATGTAAGTGATATGCAGCCAGGATGGAATCTAGGGAATTCTCTTGATGCAGTAGGTGCGGACGAGACCGCTTGGGGCAATCCGCGTATTACAAAAGAACTCATTCAGAAAATTGCAGCACAAGGATATAAAAGTATTCGAATTCCGGTTACCTGGGATGCTCATATCGGGCCAGCGCCAACCTATACGATTGAGGCAGCTTACTTGAACCGTGTTCAGGAAGTGACGCAGTGGGCTCTTGATGCAGGACTGTACGTGATGATTAATATACACCATGATTCCTGGGTCTGGATCAGTCAAATGGAGAAAAATCATGATCAGGTACTGGTCAAATACAACGCGGTATGGAAGCAAGTGGCAGACCGTTTCAAAAATCATTCGAACAAATTGATGTTTGAAAGTGTGAACGAGCCTCGCTTTACCGACGGAGGAACAACGGATGAAGAGAAGCAGTTACAGATGCTCGAAGAATTAAATCTTTCTTTCCATAAGATTATTCGCGAATCTGGAGGGGGAAATGAGGCGCGTCCGCTCGTACTGTCTACACTGGAAGCATCTCCATCTCAAGATCGTATGGATGCACTTTATAGCACCATTACGAAACTCGACGACAAGAACATCATCGCAACGGTTCATTACTATGGTTTTTGGCCGTTTAGTGTAAACATAGCTGGATACACACAATTTGAGAACGATACTAAGAACGATATCGACCAAACTTTTAATAACGTATACAATACATTCATTGCCAAAGGCATACCAGTTATTTTAGGTGAATATGGGTTGCTTGGTTTTGACCAAAGTACAAACGTAATCGAACAAGGTGAAAAATTAAAGTTTTTTGAATATCTTATGAATGTGTTGAAACAAAAAAACATCACACATATGCTGTGGGATAACGGGCAGCATTTCAGCAGAACGGAGTACAAATGGTCTGATCAGGATCTTTTTAACACAATAAAAGCAGGTTGGAAAACACGTTCTGCCACAGCTGCTTCAGATCTGATTTTCGTGGAAAAGGGTGCTGCTGAAAAGGACAGACATATCCAGCTGAACTTAAACGGTAACCGGTTAACAAAACTGAGTGTTAATGGGAAGAAACTGGTGAAAGGAAAAGATTATACACTTGCTGGTGAGCGTCTTACTATTAAAGCTGGCCGTTTGACGGAGCTGACTTCTTCAGGGGAGTATGGAGTTAATGCGATAATTACAGCGGAGTTCAACAAGGGAGCAGACTGGAAATTCCGTGTGATCTCGAATAGTAAACCTCAGCTACAAGATGCAGTAGGAACTACGAGCGATTTCGCTATTCCTACTACCTTCAACGGAGATCTACTTGCTACCATGGAAGCTGTTTATGTGAATGGTGGAAACGCAGGTCCGCAGAACTGGACTTCCTTTAAAGAATTCGAATACACATTTAGTCCTTCTTATGACAATGGGAAAATTACGCTCAAACCTAATTTCTTTAATGAAGTGAGCGATGGCGAAGTGATTCTTACATTCCATTTCTGGAGCGGAGAAGTTTTGTCTTACAAAATCCAAAAAAGAGGAACAAGTATTACGGGTACTGTAATGTAAGTTTTCGATAGACAAAGAGGGTCACACCGGATTAAGACGGGGTGGTCCTCTTTTGTTCACTGCGTGCATATGCTTCCGGCGTCGTACCGATGACGGATTTAAAGTCTTTAATAAAATGGGACTGGTCGTGATATCCAAGATCCATACTTAACTGTAGCAAATGAATGGAGTTTCCTTGATCCAGTAATTCAGCTGCATTTTGAAGTCGGTAGAGCCGAATGACGGTCTTGGGACTGAGACCCACATATTGCTGGAACAGGCGCTGGAGTTTTCGTTTGTTTATTTGAAAATAGGCACAGACTTCATCCACTTTGGTAATTTCATGATGAACCTGTATATAGGTAGTGATCCGCTCCACTTCAAGTGCGCTCTCATCGACTCGTGGCAGTAAGGGGAGTAGAATGCGATCCATTCGCTGCACCAGTTCATTATGAGAAACCTGTCTGTCTAGAAAAAGTATCTCAAGTTCCTCATTCGTCTGCGGCAGAAGAGACTCAGCTCGGAGAGGGGTGTCTGCTAATTCGCTAATGGGCTTGTTATACCAGGAATAAAAGCCAGCAGGCTTGAATTTGATCCCGAATACGCATCCTTGCTCCGTTAGCTGATGACTATATTTTCTCGCGGAAGGACCGAAAAAGAACGTACGTCCCTGATCGATGATCAGATTCACACATGGATTAGGAATGACGTTCTGGGAGAACGTCTCTCCAGAAGGCAAATTCCATTCCACAATCCAATAATGTTTGACGAACGGACGTAATTCCTCACAGGGCTGATAACGTTCCAATGTGAAAAATTGTTCACCTTGCTCACGATGAAGCAAGCCGAGACTTGGTTTATTTATTGATTGTGACATGAGGTCGCCTCCAGCGGACGTCGCGTTTTTACGATACTTTTTACAGACCGAGAGCCTATGATGGAATTACAACTTCAAGAAGTTGAGTAGAGAACATCGGATGCTGTTCTCCACTACAAATCATAAATAAGGGAGCGATATATAGTGGAAGCATTACAATACGAATTTTATATCGGAGCAAGTCCGGAACAAGTATGGGATACGCTATTTAAACCTGAGAATACACAAAAGATATTCTATGGCTGTACGCTCGAATCCTCTTTCACTGTCGGAGAACCGTTTGAGTATGTAGGACCGGGAGAAGCAGGGGAGAACACTGTTCATGTATACGGAGAAGTACTGTCGTATGAACCCGGCGTGAGGTTCAGCTGCATTGAGCATCCAGGCCCTTCATATAAAGAGAATCATACCGAGTTAACTTCACGGATGACGTATCTTTTTGAACCGGTGGGGGAATGTACGAAATTAACGCTAATTAATGATCAGTGGGCGGACAATCATCCATCTTACGAGAGTACAAAAACACACTGGTGGATGATACTAAGTAATATCAAAACACTTGCTGAGACAGGCAAAACGTTAAACTTTGGTTTCTAAAATAGGACGTGCTCTATTTAGAGCTTAGGCTAAACGAATAAGTAGGAATGTAAAAAACTCCCTCGCTGTCAGCAAGGGAGTTTTGAACATAGATTACTTTTTGTTACGAGATAGCTTATCGTATAAACGAATCACGCGAGATGAGAAATCTTCAAGATTCATAGAAGCTTTATTACGGCGCTGATACCACTTTTTAACGGTCTCAATGACCCACTGTGGTACCTTAACATCACGGAAGCGAGGGTACACGTGGTAGTAAGCCCAGACGAGATGATCCCACCGCTGATCATCGCCTTCCTTAACATACTCTGACACATCGAGGACCTTGCCTCGTCCATTCTGGTTCAGTACATTTTTAAGGTGAATGTCACGCGGATTAAGGCCAACACTTTCTGCATAATCGCGCGCTTCCTTCACATCAAGGATGACCTGCTCAGGAACGGGGATTCCCTCCATAAGACAATCTTCGAGCGTAGGTCCTTTCTCCATACTGAGCACGATGTAGCGATTTCCTTCTCCATAACAGGTTGCAAAAAAAGGAGAACCTGCGAGCCGATCATAGACTGCTTTTTCTGTTTTTTTCTTATCCACTGCTTCGGGAGAATATATTTTAAATGCAAATTCAGGCAATTGATCTATCGTAAATACAGCAGCATCCGTTCCCATGCCGATACAGTTGACGCCCGGAACCTCTCCTGTGATTTTGACCAGTTCGTTATCGCTGCTGCCATGGATTTCGATCTGATCCAAGAGAGTATCAATTTGCTGTAAATCGGGTAATTCCATCCTGTGATTATTATAAATATTCATGTGTGACAACCCCTTTATTTTTAGAGCCCTGTCTTGTCTGGTACATATAAACAGGAATAGGCCGCCAATAGAGTTATATTCGTAATCTATGATAGAATACAATACAACAAAGCGATGACTGATTGCAAAGAAAGGCAGCAGATACATATGATGACAACGTACCCTCCATGGTCATACTCAGGTTCCAGAGCAGGCATATTTGATGAATGTCTTCGTAAATATTATTACCATTACTATGGCTCTCATAACGGTTGGAAGCTGGAAACAGCAGATCCGGATCAAGTGCAAACCTATCGTTTGAAGCAACTTAGCAATCTCTATCTCGTATTTGGTAACCTAGCACACCAAATGTGTGAGTCGGTGATTCGCAGCTGGGAAAGAGATCGAAAAGCACCGGATTCTACTTTTTTGCACCAGAAGATGAGAGAACTGCTGAATCAGGCGTATAGGGAGTCGCAGGATGTGAAAGGCTGGCACCTCAGTCCTAAATATCAAACGATGTTATCTGAGATCTATTATGAGGAAGATGACAAGCTCTCAGAACGGATCTCCTCCATTAAATCCCGTATGGAAACGGTGGTCGACAAGCTCTACCAAACGAGAACGTGGAAGGAAGTAGAGAGTGGCGCCGCCCATATTATGGAGATCGAGAAGTGGGATCATATGATCTTGCACGATACAAGAGTTTACGTGAAAATGGACGTGCTATATCGGAATGAAAAAGGACATATTGTCATTGTGGACTGGAAGACGGGCAAGGAAAATGATTTTACAGACCAGCTTTATCTCTATGCGCTCTATGTACACGAGCATTACAATGTTCCTTATGAACACATCGAGATGAGAGTCGAATATTTGCTCACCGGGAATAGCGAAACCTATCAGGCCACGCAGCAAGAAATTGACGAGGTGTCTGCATCCACTTTGAGATATATCGAAGAGATGAAGACTTGTCTCGCAGATGATTATTATAACCGTCCGAAAGACATCTCCTTTTTTACACCTATGCCGTCACGAAGAGTGTGTGGTGAGTGTAATTTTCGTGAGATTTGCAGCTCCCGGGCGGTCTAATGATGGACACTGGATGACTCCGGTGTCTTTTTTTCGTATCTATGGACTCCGCAGAAATTCGCTTCCCTCGGGGTAGGACAGATTTTTTTTGTGATTTTCCCGATACTGTCTGGGAGACATGCCTACCATTTTGGTGAACAAAATCGAAAAGTAATTCGGATTTTCATATCCGGTTAACTTTGCAATTTCCCACACTTTCATCTCCGTTTGTACGAGGAGCCGGGTTGCCTCACCCATTCGCCGCTGAATCATGTAATGGATTGGGGAGGTCGAGTAACTATTTTTGAATATATGAGCTAAATAATATGGACTGATATTAAAATGTTCTGCCATTTTTTTGAGATTCAGCGACTGAGTATAATTCATATCAATAAATTCCTTAATGTGGATTGCGATCTGATGCCTACTAATATCGGAAGCAAGACTCTGCTTGCCGAGCATACGTGAGACGAGTAGAAGTATGGACTGAAGCAGGTGTCCGCAAATTTGCTCATGTCCTTCGTCCTGGATGGAAGACTCCTCAAATAAGAGCTCCATAAGCGTAATTAATTCAGTAGAGTATGTATTGGCACGAATGACGGGTTCTCTGCCTGCTGGAATAATGGATTCTCTGGTGGAGGAGAAGCCGCAATAACATATATATATTGGTTTGTCTTTGGAAGATTTTTCGGCATGAAGTACTCCCTTATTATAAATAAGAACATCCCCCTGGGCTGCAAAATATGCCGTATCGCCAATCATAAACTGGCCTTCCCCTTCTTTAATAACCAAAATTTCATATAAATCATCATGTTTATGGCTAGGAAACTGCCAGTCTGGGTTGTTGTTTACATGTCCTGTGTAGAGCAGTTGATCGACTAATTTGACTGAAGCAGAATCAGCTACCCAGGCATTGATTTCAGGCATATCATTCCTTCCTTCCGTACATAAATCCTTTACGTCTAGTTAAAAGTTCACCATGGAGATGAACAACTGTCAAGTGTTCCATTTTCTACATAGGGTGATGATCCTCAGGAAAGAAATAGCAAGATATATAACAACGTCACAAAAGCCAGCAACATGTTTGATTGTATAACCCGAGTCACAGCCGTAAGCTGTATAAATAACAGATTAGATAAATAAAGGAGAACATCATGCCGTATCCAAAGGAAAAAGGATTAATCTTTTCGTTTACATTTATGGCGTTTATTCTGGGGACGACGGAATATGTCATCGTGGGTCTTTTAAGTGAAATTGCAGGAGATTTTGGAGTAACTCTTGCGGCAGCCGGAATTTTGATCTCCGGTTTTGCACTGGCTTATGCCATCGGAACTCCACTGGTGCTGAGTGTTTTGGGTCATTTGCCAAAACGGTTTCTCATATTAATGGGAATTACGCTAATCATCCTGTTAAATATGTTAAGTGCGCTCTCTACGTCTTTTGCGTTCCTTATGGGAACAAGGGTAGTTACTGCCATATTGTGCGGACTTTCTTTATCGCTGGCTATATCCGTGGCAAGTGATTATGTGGAAAAAGCGAGACGTGGACGCGCCATCTCCTATATTCTCGGCGGGTTTACGATTGCCAATGTGTTTGGAGTTCCTATCGGTACCTTTGTAGGCCAACATTTTGACTGGCCAGCCACGTTTATTCTTGTTTCTATTCTAGGAGCGGGAGCACTAATCATGAACTGGATCTATATTCCTAGAGGAATACCTGTGGTGAATGTATCGGCGAAAGAACAATTTATTCTGCTTGCGAACTACCGCATTTTACTTGCCTTTTTTATTCCTGCGATGGGAACTGCAGCAGTCTTTACGGTATTTACCTACATTACGCCCATCATGGGAAAGGTCATGCAGCTGCCGAGTAGCTTGTTCAGTACGGTCTTGTTTGCATACGGCCTTGTGACTATTGTAAGTAATTTGATAGGGGGCAGAATTGCTTCCGGTGACTACGTCGGCAAACTTAGAATTGTTTTTATCCTTCAAGCGGTAATCATGGTCTTGTTTGGGATAACGGCCACCGTGCCGGTAATCGGCTTAATTAGTCTTATCTTGATTGCTTTAATGTCCTATATACTAAATGCTTCAACTCAGCTGTATTTGATTGATCTTGCTTTTAGATACGTTCCAAGGGCCAAGGATTTTGCTACTTCATTGATGCCTGTTGCGAATAATCTAGGAATTGCGATCGGATCTTTTGTAGGGGGGGCGATGATCGATATTGGGGGGCTAACAACGTTACCATGGGTTGCTGTGGGATTCACAGTGATCGCCCTTGTGATCACGGCAGTATCACATCGTTTGGATCGCAAACAAAATAGAATGAATTCCGGTACGATTAAGGATGGAGATTTCACCTCTGCTGAAGCACATATGTAATTTGAAATTGTGTACTGAATTGGATGCAAGAAACTAAAAAAGAGATTGCTATCGTAGATTTCTACGTTAGTAATCTCTTTTTAATACAACTCGAGGTTATTGAACTTGGGAAGCTTCAGCTATAGCTCGCTCAGCAGGGATATAACTATAACCTAGATCTCTTGCAACCGCCTCGTAAGTGACTTGCCCTTGGAATACATTCAGGCCTGCACGTACGGCGGGATCAAGCTTCAAAATTTCCAGCGCTCCGCGGTCAGCAAGCTTCAGGGCATACGGTAAAGTGGCATTCGTAAGACCCAGTGTAGAGGTACGTGGTACCGCACCTGGCATATTCGCTACTGCATAATGGACTACGCCGTGTTTTACATAAGTCGGGTTATCATGTGTCGTGATATGATCAATCGTCTCCACAATACCACCCTGATCTATAGCGACATCCACAATAACGGAACCGGGACTCATTCGTTTGACCATGTCTTCCGTAACGAGACGAGGAGCTTTGGCACCTGGAATCAGCACTGCACAGATCAGAAGATCAGAAGAAGCGACGGCTTCGGCAATGTTTGCTGGTGTAGATACAAGGGTGTGAATACTGTTACCAAACAGATCGTCTAGCTCGCGTAACCGATTTACACTCAAATCAATGATTGTAACGTCTGCTCCAAGTCCAATCGCGATCTTGGCTGCATTCGTTCCAACAATTCCTCCGCCAATAATCGTTACTTTGCCCCGGCTTACTCCAGGAATGCCCGAGAGGAGAATACCTTTTCCACCCTTATTTTTCTCCAGCAGCTGTGCACCAATCTGTGCAGACATTCGGCCTGCAACTTCACTCATTGGTGTGAGTAGTGGAAGAGTTCCACCTGTGGTTATCGTTTCATAGGCAATCGCAATAACGCCACTGTCTACCAGTGCTTTGGTCAAAGAAGGCTCGGCCGCAAGATGAAGATAGGTAAACAGAACAAGGCCAGGTCTGAAATAACCATATTCACTAGATAAAGGTTCTTTTACTTTCATAATCATGTCCGCTTTATTCCATACAGAGGTTACATCCGCCAGCTCGGCTCCTGCAGCTGCATATTCAGCATCGGTAAAACCGCTGCCTATACCTGCACCAGATTCCACGTAAACCTGATGTCCTTTGCGAACGAATTCAGCTGCTCCTTGCGGCGTAAGAGCCACTCGGTTTTCATTATTTTTAATTTCTTTCGGTACACCAACGATCATGCGAATCACCTCGTGATTTAGAGTGGGAGTTTACTAAAGTTTTATTATTTTGAAGTGGAAGGTAAATCATGTTATTGCTTTTTTTATAATGCGTGTTAGCTATACTACAATTTTATGTGGGAGGGTGTGAAAATGCATCTTACTTAATGTCTATTATTTGCGAAAATAGCAGGACTTTATGTCATAATGGTTGAATATCATGTATGGTATTTTGATGAGTATGTAAATAAATTTGACATGGTGGTGTATGTTTCTGAAAAAAACACAATCTCTTACAATTAAAGATGTGATGAGCAGACCCATTTTTAAAAGAGCTCATATTGCAGCTGGTTTACAAGGTGGGCATCGACAGGTCAGATGGGTACATGTCCTTGAAATTACGAATATAACTCCCTATTTGAGTCGTGGGGATTTAATCTTGTCAACGGGTCTCTGGCTCAAAATCGAGCAGGAGCGTAAACAGTATTTGATGCAGCTTATTCAGAGTGAAGCCGCCGGACTCTGTGTAGAGTTCGGGACAAGTATAGAGAGTATCCCTCAAGATGTACTTGAGCTTGCAGATGAACATCAATTTCCCATCATTGTGTTTGACCGTCCTGTAAGGTTTGTGGAGATTACCCAGGACATTCATTCGTACATTATTAATCGCCAGCATCAGTTATTGAAGGATCTAGAAACGTACTCACGTAAAGTTCAGCAATTGACCCTCCAAAGCACGGATATATCCAGTATTTTGCGGCTGCTAAGTGAATATGCGTCTCAGCCTGTCGTATATGTATCTTCTCTTGAACACAATCGGTTTTATCCAAGTGTATCCCCGGAAAGGGCTGCTGCCATTGCCGATGTTTACGCTCGCGAGGTAGAGCACAGACCGCTCGGAGGTCAGGAGTCTAACATTCTAGCAGAACTTTCAGAGGATCATTATGTACTGTTTCAGCCGGTCGTTATTTTCGGTCAGGTGTTCTCAGCGGTTGGAATTGTTACCTCGGAGCAGCCGGCAGAGGCTTTATCTCTGCTGCTCGATTACACCGCCAAAGCAGTAGCCACGTTATTACTTCGCACCGAATTTCTTGAGGAAAAAATGCTTCGGAATCAAAATAGTATTTTGCAGGATCTATTGAATAATCGTATTCATAGTGAAGAACAGGCACAAACCAGTATGGGCCTTCGCTTGCTAGTGAAGGGGCAATATTTGTTTCTCGGTGGGGTCCTTGAAATCGAACACCGGGCAAAAAATATTGAGCAAGAGCGGAAGGAAGCGAACCATCAAGACATGATGGTGCTGCTCCGTTCTTTACTGAAAAAGAATAATGTTCCTCATCTTGTCATGATGAAAATGAACCAAATTCACGTGCTGTGTGCGAAGGAATCGCTGACCAAGGATACTGCGGTGAATTTGATGATGACGCTGCGGTCTATCACAGAGGATATATCGGAATTTGCCGTGCAGCTAGAGGGGGTTATCATTCATGCAGGTTTTGGAAAAGTGAGGCAGAAGATGACGGAGTCCCAGGTAAGCTTTGCAGAGGCGTACCAGGTCATTGAAGTGAGCCGGAGTGTAGACTCGATGAAGGATGTTTTATTTTATGACAAGCTGGGGGTCTATCAATTGCTAAAGGCAACACCGTATACTTTTCTACAGTCTTTTGTAGATGACCATCTAGGTGTGTTAGTTCGTTACGATGAGAAGCATGACCTTCATCTGCTGGATACACTAAAGGCGTATATGGACTATTTTGGTTCTAAACTCGAGACAGCTAAAGCACTCTATATTCACCGCCAGACGCTTTATAATCGGCTAGATAAACTGGAGGAACTATTAGGGGAAGACTGGCTTGCCCCGCACCGTCGAACCTCTATCGAAATGGCTTTACTTGCCCATGATATGCTGCAGCATAGTCAGTAGATCTGGAACGAATAGATCTATGAAAAATAAATAATTTTAAAAAGTAACCAAATGCGTTAGTAGAGACACTTATATATAGAAAATCAGGAGAGGAGATTGATCTTGCGAGCATGGATAATTAAAGCGCAAGAGGGTGATCCGGAAGCATTTCAGGAGCTTGTACGGCATTTTAGCGGAATGGCCCATGCGGTGAGTTATCAAAAGCTTGGAGATTTCTATTTGGCACAAGATGCGGTGCAAGAGGCATTTACGGAAGCTTTTCTTAAGCTAAACACTTTAGAGCATGTAGAAGCATTTCCGGGATGGTTTCGCGTAATCGTCGAACGTAAAAGCTACCGGATTTGGCAACAGCACAACAAAGTTCAGGAAATGGGTCTGGAAGGAATACAGGAACAACAAATATTGCAGCAGGAGACGGTAGAAGATCAGGTCAGCAGAATTCAACTGAATCAAATGATTCATGAAGCGGTTTCGGCCCTGCCGACACGGAGTAGGGTGCCCGTGCAACTCTATTATTTTTATGGTTATTCCATCCGTGAAATTAGTGAATATCTGGAGACATCCATCGCTGTACTAAAGAAGAGGTTATTCGATGCACGTAAGAAGCTGAAAGATAAGCTGCCTGTGGCAGACTTCATTGCTGTATTTCATGATTTGTATGAGGGAGGAAGTAAAATGTTACATATTGTGAATGGAGATTCGGTTGCTGAGAAGTTGAAGCAGGGTGTGGTACAAGGGGATATTCTGGTGTGGAGAGAGATTTATACGGTAGGTCCTTTGTTCGAAGATATGAGCACGGAAGCTCACAAGACGAGTCGTGCGAAATATCTTGAGCAGAACTTAGGGATTCCCGCTAGCGAATATGTAAATGACTGTAAGCAGCAGGAAGAGCAGCTTGCTGCGTTTCGGAAATACGATGAGGTGGTACTCTGGTTTGAACATGACTTATTCGACCAGACCATGCTTTGTTATCTTTTGTCTTTTTTTGCTCATCAGGATTTGGGTAACACGAGACTGAATCTGCTTACGATTGGGGAGTTTCCAGGGATTGAGCTGTTTCGTGGATTAGGACAGTTAACAGCAGAACAGCTTAAGACCTTATCCGGAACGTGGCAAATTGTGAGTAACAAAGAGCTTCTACTAGGGGATGCGCTGTGGAAAGCCTATTCTGCAAGTGACACATTACAGTTAAAGCGTTTACTTGATAGCGATACATCTGCCTTACCATTTGCTAAAGAAGCGTACCTTGCGTATCTATCCCGTCTACCCTCTGAACAGGATGGAATCGGAAGTGTGGAGCGAGAAGTGATGAAAGAGATCGCTGCTGGAGAGCATTCCCCTTATGGATTGTTTAGAAAAGTAGGAGATACACTTCATCATCTGGGCATGGGGGATTTAGAATTCTGGTATGTGCTTCGGAAAATGGCAGAAGGGCCGCGCCCACTCATTGAGCTTGAAGGAGCAGAGGACTTTCCAAACTACTCCGCGCCAGGAGGAGATAACTTCAAAAGTGCTTCGATTTATCTCAGCTGAGCCCCTTTTGATTCACGGATTCTAGGATGCAATTCTACAAATGGAAAAGAGGTTGTCCGAAGTCACCTTACGGTGAATAGGGACAACCTCTTTTTTGTCTTCAGCGCAAATTAAAACGCCCAGTTTCCTTGTTTAAATACAGGCTCTTCTGTACCGTCAGCCGTAATACCATAGATATCAAGTTCAGCGGAACCGATCATGAAATCCGTGTGCACTGTGCTGGTGTTCAGACCATGCTCGTTTAACTGTTCAGGGGACATTTCTGTTCCTCCCTCGATACAAGCAGAATAAGCACTGCCGATAGCAAGGTGACAGCTCGCGTTTTCATCGAAGAGTGTTTTGTAGAATAGAACACCGCTATCGGAGATAGGAGAATGGTGAGGTACAAGGGCAACTTCGCCCAGGTAATGAGCGCCTTCATCCATGTTAACGAGACCCTTCAGCGTCTCTTCGCCTTTCTCCGCAGTGACATCTACTACGCGTCCGTTCTCAAATGTAAATGTAAAGTTGTCGATAATATTGCCGCTATAGCTGAGTGGTTTCGTGCTGGATACTTTACCATTCACACCTGTACGTAATGGAGCAGAATAGACTTCTTCTGTAGGAAGGTTTGGTACGAACCATACGCCTTTTTCATTTTCCTTGTTACCGCCAAGCCAAATATGGTTCTCTGGGAGTTCCATCGTAAGGTCTGTACCTGGTGCAACATAGTGAAGTTTTTTATACTGTTTTTCGTTTAAGTAATTGCTTTTTTCTTTGAGCGTTGCGATATGTTTCTCCCAAGCGCCAACCGGATCAGGCTGATCGGCACGCACCATTTGGAAAATAACGTCCCACAGCTTTTCTATCTGCTCATCTGCTGGCAAGTCAGGGAATACTTTGGCAGCCCATCCTTTGGAAGGAGCGGCACCGAGCGACCAGCTTACTTTAAATGATTGTGTCAGTTGACGGAAACGAGTAAGTGCAGTGCTGAGTGTTTTGTTAGCATTGATAATTTTTTGGGAAGGTACACCTGCTAATAGGTCTGGATCATCGGACTTAATAGTAATGAAAGCTGCGCCATTCTCCGCTTGTTCTACGCGTTCTGCCGCTGTATGTTTTGGTACATCAAGGAAAGATTCTTCGGAAGCCATATCGTACTGGATGCGTGATACCGCATCGTCCGACCAGTTTACTTTGACTTGGTAAGCACCTGCTTCGTATGCTTTCTTGACGATGGCACGAGCCAGTTCAGGTACTTCAATCGATATGTTCAGGACGACGGTTTGTCCCTTCTGTACATTTACCCCGACTTTCACGAGTAGTTCTGCATAATTGTCCAGCTTGGTTTGAAAATCCATATCGGGTCATCTCCTTTTTTGTGATCCGTTAAAATAAACATCGCTTCTAGTGTACCGCTATTTTCCAAGGAATCAAAGTGTATGTAATACTTGTGTTATATATTCTGTGTTTACCTTTTTAGAATGTCCTATTCCTAAGATGAAAAATGGATGGGAGGGGCGTTCATCTTTTGATATGATAATGAAAAAAACGACGAACATCCGTAATTGCTAATCACGGTTCATCGGTTCATTTAACAGGAGGAAAATCATGAGCGCATCACACAAAGTATCATATACGATTGATCTTAATTGCGATCTTGGAGAAGGTTTTGGAGCGTACCCTTCTGCTTCGGATGCGCAAATGATGAAATATATTACATCTGCTAACATTGCCTGCGGTTTTCATGCCGGTGATCCCAGTAAAATGAGAGAAGCCGTTCAGCTTGCTCTTGCTCATGGCGTATCGATCGGAGCGCATCCAGGCCTGCCGGATCTCATCGGATTTGGACGCAGGGAACTCGCAGTGACAGCGCAGGAAGTATACGATATGGTGGTTTATCAGATCGGAGCTCTGTCCGCTATTGTAAAGGCAGAAGGCGGGAAGCTAAGCCATGTGAAACCGCATGGTGCGCTTTATAATATGGCAGCCGAACGAGAACCACTGGCGAAAGCAGTAGCGGAAGCAATCTACCGGGTAGATCCAGAACTTATTTTATACGGACTTGCGAGCAGTCATCTTACCCTTGCTGGAGAATTGACGGGTCTTAGGTGCGCCCATGAGGTATTCGCTGATCGTACCTATGAGGGAGGCGGGACACTTACGCCTAGACATCTACCGGGGGCAGTCATTCGGGATTCAGCAGCATGTGCGAGACAAGCCCTCCGCATGATTCAGTATGGGGAAGCAACCTCACGTGAGGGTACACCGATTAAGCTCAAAGCTGATACGCTGTGTATCCATGGAGATACACCGGAAGCACTTGAGCATGCGTTATTTTTAAGAGAAAGTTTCAAAAAGCATGGAATAAAGGTGCAAAGTGTAGGTGAGACAAAGTGAAGTTGTCTTTCCAACTGACTCCGTTTGGAGATTCGGCCGTGCTTCTTCATTTTGGAGATATCATCGATGAGCGCATTCATGAGCAGGTCCGGCTCTGTACGGACATTCTGGGTCAGAAGCCTTTTCCTGGTATGATCGAATGTGTCCCTGCTTACGCCAGTGTTACCGTTCATTATGAACTACTGGAGGTAAAGAAGTTCTGTGGCGGTCAGCCTGCTTATCTATACATAGAGGCGTATCTCAGGGGACTATTTACACAGCTAACAGACATGTCTTCCGCAAAGCCTCGGACGATCATTCTTCCTGTATGTTACGGAGGAGAGTACGGCCCCGATTTATCTGAGGTTGCGCGATACACGAACATGACAGAACAAGAAGTCATCTCGCTGCACAGCGGGGGGACGTATAAAGTATATATGATTGGATTTGCTCCCGGGTTTCCGTATCTTGGAGGAATGCCAGGCGCTCTTTTTACGCCGAGAAAGCAGGTGCCGCGTGTCCTTATTCCTGCAGGGAGTGTAGGTATTGCAGGGGAACAGACAGGAGTATATTCCCTTCCCACCCCGGGAGGTTGGCAGATCATCGGGAGGACTCCTAGGCGCTTGTTTGAACCGGATGCGAAGGAGCCCGTACTTTTGCGTGCAGGAGATATCGTGCGCTTTCAGCCGATCAGTCTTGAAGAGTTCCAATCCTGATTAACAGGATTCTTGCATATATGGAAGTGGTTCTCTTTTCTTTTCTCTATCGATCGCTTAGTCTAAAGTTTTTACAAGATAGACTTATCGCAGAGAGGGAAATCATACGATGTCAAAGGTTTCGAAATTCACTATGATCGGATTCATTATACTTTTGGGCGTGAGTGCAGTAATTTTCATGACGTTATATAAAGACTCCCAAGAAAAGTACAATGATCTGAAGTCGCGGTATCAAATGAAAAACGACTCCGGCTTCATATACATACTGAAGAATACAGTATCTCTGATTCCACTTGCAGAAACATTAGAAGCCATTAGCAACACAGAAAAAGATGAAAGCCCTGCTAAAGTTCAACAGCTCATTGAAGCCGCTAAAATAGAGGCGGATCAGATCGATGAGCAGATGTGGACACTTATTGAATTTAGCGACGATTATTCGGAGAATAGAGATCCAGAGATTGTAGTTAATAGTGCTGTGATGACTTCAGATGAGCAATATGACATGTATACAGCTTTTAGCGGAACATGGGGCTCAGTACGAACGATAAGCTATCGTTATTGGAAATCCAGTCCCAAATTAATAGATGAAGGTACACGTGAATATTTACGGTCGCTGGCCGGTGAGCTGCGTTCTATGGACGAAATACTTTCTATAATAAAGGAAGAATATACGACTTCAATAAACTCTTTATATGATGCGAAAATTGCCAAAGCGAATCTATTAGGATTAATAAAACCTCATCTTATAAAGATAGATAAATTGCAGGAAGTGTTCTATTCCAATTCCGAGAACTTCTGATATAGAACAAAGGCAGCCAGACCACTGATGGTCTTTGTTCTTTTATTTTAGTAATTCCTATCGAAGGAGCTGTATACATGAGTCAGAACATGGGCCTGTACATATTGAAACCCGGTGTATTTGCTACCGTTCAAGATCTCGGAAGATATGGTTACCAAAGTTACGGTGTTCCTGTCTCAGGTGCGATGGATCTTCCTGCGGCAAGAATAGCCAATCTTCTCGTGGGGAATGCAGAGGATAAGGCCGTTCTTGAGATTACGATGACAGGAACGGAGTTTATCGCCCTAACACCACTTCTTCTCGCCATTTGCGGCGGATCTCTTCAGGCATGGATGGATGGACAAACGTTGCCTCAATGGAGACCTGTAGTAATCCCAGAAGGAAGTACAGTCCGGTTTAAGGCTCCTCTGCCGTCACCGCTCAGCGGATGCAGAGCTTATGTTGCTTTTGGCGGGGGACTGGATGTTCTTTCTGTCATGGGAAGTCGCAGCACTTATACGAGAGCAGAGCTGGGAGGCATTCACGGACGATCACTTCGAGCAGGAGATGAGCTTTTAACAGAGGTGATGGAGGACAATTCATTGCTGTCCGCGATGCTAGAAGAGTCACAGCATTCTTTGGTTACCGTACCTTGGTCTGTGAATGCGGATTTCTTGTATCCGTTCAGAAGGACGGAGGGAAGCGAAAAGGCTGCCTTCATACGTGTGATGAAGGGCACTCATTATGATCTTATGGATGAGGATAGTAAGAAGCTCTTTACAGAGCAAAGATATCAAGTGGATACGACATCCGACCGGATGGGATATCGTCTAAAAGGGCTTCATAGGCGGCTTATTTTCGGGGACTCAAAAGAACTCCTTTCGGAAGGGGTTGTACATGGGACGATACAGCTTCCGCCTAGTGGTGAACCCGTCCTGCTGTTATCGGACAGACAGACAACAGGAGGGTATCCGAGAATTGCTCAGGTGGCGAGCGCAGATCTTCCGCAGGTTGCACAGCTGAAACCAGGGGAGTATATAAACTTTCAATATATATCGGTGGAAGAAGCAGAAGATTTGCTGCTGCAGCAGGAGAAGCAGATGCGACAGATCCGATCTGCCCTCAGGTTGAAATGGAAATGATCGCATGTCTGCATAGATTGCCATATTAAAATAGTAAATACGAAGAAGACCCTGGATCATGTAAGATCAGGGTCTTTGTTTTATGTTTTATCTAAATATGAATTCTACTTTTGTCCCGTCCCTGAATCCTTCTAGCTGGTTTCCTACCCAACTACCCGCACCCCGATTATCTGATGGATCTATGTATTCAATATTTGCTCCCGTTCCTCCTTCTGCACACATGGCCATCGGCCACTCATCCCGATCATAACCTTTTTTTGTCGGGATTCCTTTTAATGATTCGTCCCTGTTTTCCTCTGCTCCACTCCGGTCTATGGTACATATGTCAGGCTTTCCTTGCTTAATGGCGTTCTGAATATGTTCTGCAGTTTCAGGATAACGATCTGCGGGAAATTCCAACTGTACGATATCTTGAGGCGTGTCTTCTGGTGTGTTTTCTTGTGGTGGAGATAAATCAATAAGATCGAAATACCCTGCAATTAAAATCAAAGCTATGATGACTGATGCTGCTGATGAGATAAACTTCTTCAAAATCTGTTCCCCCTGTGGATGCTTTAATTCTAACGGTCCTTATATAATACGTGTGAAAATGTAGGTGATTGCGACCAGATAAAAAGTACTTTTGAATATTAATCACCGACTCTTTTATCGGCTATTTTCCTTTTTTGAATGAATTGTATGATCAATCGAAGTAGCGGCGGTACAGCAAAGTAAATAAACAGCAGCCGAAACAACTGATAAACAGCGACAACGGACAGATCGGCATGAATCTCATGTGCCATAATACTCATTTGATCCATTCCGCCGGGAGCTAGACTAAGAAGCGCGGTTGGGAGAGACACATTTCCATAGCGGGACAATAGAAAGCTGAGCCCAAATGAACCTGCTACCAGCATGACACTGCCAAATAGGGATAAGGATAGTACACGGAATCGCTGTGTGAATTGCCCCGGTTTAAGCAGCAAGCCAAGGTAAGCACCGATGAGGAGCTGAGCTCCATTCATCACAATGGCTGGCAGATCAGGCCCCGGAAGACTTGTCATCTGTAGCAAAGCAGCTCCTATAATAGGACCAAGCAAATAAGCAGTCGGGAAGCGAAGCTTATTTGCCACAAGAGCACTAAGGGTACAGACGAATGCATAAGCCAAAAAGACGAGGAGATTTGCTCGCCCTCCTTGCGTAACACTTTCCAGCAACTGGCCTACGGGAGAAGCAGCAGAGTGAACTTGTCCCACAATAGGGCTGAACAGAAGGGTAGGTACAGAAATAATGATCGTCATCAGACGGATCACCTGCATGACCGTTACGACGGTTACGTTTACCCCTTTTGTTTCTTCTGCTAGGGCAACGACTTGGCTTAGGCCTCCAGGAATACTGCCCATCAGCATGGTGAGATAATCGTTCTCTGTTAGTCTAGACAGCACGAAAGCCATCGCTCCGCATAAAAGCAGCAAAAGAACGGTCATAAGCAGCATCGTAGGGAACTGACGTGTAATTTCATGTAAAGCAGATAGGGTCAAAGATAACCCCAGGGTGTATCCTACAATAATCATCCCTGTATTACGAAACGCAGGTGGCCAAAAAAATAGTTGCCCCCATTTAGAAGAGAACATGAGCACGAAAACCATAGCTCCAAGGAGCCATGGGATCGGGATGTGCAGATAATGGAATAGTGTTCCTCCGGCGAGTGCGGTTAGGAAGGTGATGATGACGCGTACCCATTTTCTGTACATAGGTGGTGAAGTTAAATTCATGACTAACGCTTCCTGTTCTAATGAATTTATGAAGTGGATTGCTAGGTAACGGATCTACAAAAGTCCATAATACAAGCATACTCCCATAGATCCGTAAGTGGAATAGTTGCATACGAAAATTCATCTTCCCATGTTCTTCAGTACCATCATCAAGTTTGCAGGCTTTTCTGCGAGTCTCCTCGTATAATACGGATACCACATCGTTCCATACGGAACATAACAACGTACCCGGTATCCTTCCTCAGCTAGCTTTGCTTGCTCCTGCATTCGAAGTCCATACAGCATTTGAAATTCAAAACGGTCCTTAGGAACCTCATGCTCCAGAGCATATTGTTTCGTCCATTTGATGATCTTGTCATCATGGGAAGCAATCGCAGTGTACACATTGTGATCTAGATGCATTTGGATGATACGTTTGTATTGCCATAGTACATCCTTGGCATTCTGGTAGGCGATGGATGCTGGCTCTTTGTAAGCCCCTTTGACAAGTCGGAGTGAAATCCCTTGCTGGATACAATCTTGAACATCTTGCTCTGTACGGAAGAGATAGGACTGGATGACCGTACCTACATTGGTCAGTTGCTCTTTATGAAGTTTTTTAACGATCTCCAGAGTAGCATCCGTATAGGGTGAATCTTCCATGTCAATGCGTACAAAATTCCGGTGATATTTAGCTTCACGCACGACCGCACGAATATGCTCATAACATACTTCCTTGTTTAGGGAAAGACCCATCTGTGTTGGTTTTAGAGATACATTGGAGTTTACACCGGATTTAGATATGCCTTCGATGAGCCGGATATATTCGTTACGATAGGAGGCTGCCTGTTCGAGTCCTGTAATCCCTTCTCCTAAATGATCAAGAGTCGCCATTATTCCTTTGGCATTAAGTTGCTTCACCTCCTGAAGCGCTCCCTCAAGATCACTGCTGGCAATGAATTTTCTTGCCAGGGACTTTCCGTATCGTAAGGTCAACTTCTCCACCAGCGGATTGCCGGAGACGGTGAGTAGTGTTTTTCGGTATAGTTCGTTTCCAATTTTCATGGGCATGATCTCCCTTCTACGTTTCATATGTATGGGGGAAAGTCTCGTTGAATACATATGAAATACAGAACTCTTCTCACCCTATTACAGCAAAGATCGGGTAAACCTGCTGTAATAGGGTGAGAACAAGCCTGAGAGTAATTAGAAGGAGGCACGAATATGCCCGTCCCATTCAAGAATGAACCCTTTACGCCTTTCGGAACAGAAGCGAACCAGACATTATTTAAGGAAGCTCTGAAACTCGTTGAATCCGAGCTGGGCAAGCATTATCCACTGATTATCGGCGGCAAGGAAATTGAAACCAAAACTAAGGCCACCTCCATAAATCCATCGCTTAAAGATCAGATTGTCGGGACATTATCTCAGGCAAATCAGGAGTTGGCGGAGCAGGCGATTGTAACGGCTCAAGCTGTATTCGAACATTGGCGTTACACGACTTTTCCAGAGAGGGCAAGATATTTGTTCAAAGCAGCAACTTTGCTCCGCCAGCGCAAACACGAGTTTTCGGCTTGGATGGTGTATGAAGCTGGCAAAACTTGGGGAGAAGCCGATGCCGATACAGCGGAAGCTATTGATTTTATGGAATTCTACGCCCGGGAAGCTCAGCGCCTCGCTGAGCCGCAGCCACTAACTCACATCGACGGAGAAGACAATGAACTATACTATGTCCCCCTTGGTGTAGGCGTCGTCATTCCGCCCTGGAATTTTCCTCTCGCCATTATGGCAGGGATGACGACGGCGGCTCTCGTATCGGGTAATACGGTTGTGCTTAAACCGGCCAGTACCACTTCAGTTATCGCTGCAAAATTCGTGCAGTTGCTTATCGAAGCAGGGGTACCAAGCGGTGTTGTTAACTTTATTCCGGGAGCAGGCAGTGAAATAGGAGATTATCTTGTAGATCATCCGCTGACCAGATTCATTAGTTTTACGGGATCAAGGGAGGTCGGACTGCGGATTAACGAACGGGCAGCCAAAACAGCTCCAGGTCAGAAGTGGATTAAAAGAGTAATTGCCGAAATGGGTGGAAAGGATGCCATTATCGTTGATGAAGGCAGTGATCTTGATGCAGCGGCAGAAGCGATTACCGCGTCGGCTTTTGGGTTTGCTGGTCAGAAGTGTTCTGCTTGTTCACGTGCCATCATTCATGAGAAGGTATATGACGAAGTACTTAAAAAAGTCGTAGTCCTCACTCAAAAACTGAAAGTAGGAAGTCCGTTACTATCTGAGACGAACGTCGGTCCAGTGATAGACCCGAATGCTTTTCGCAAAATCCAAGATTACATCAAGATAGGAAGACTAGAAGGTGAAATTGTGCTAGGAGGGAAAACAGGGATTAACGATGGCTATTTTATTGAGCCGACGATTATCGCCGGTGTCAGTGCCACCTCGCGCGTATCACAAGAGGAAATTTTTGGACCTGTTGTTGCTTTTACCAAAGCAGCTTCTTTTCAAGAAGCATTGCAGTTTGCCAATAATACGGAATTCGGGCTGACTGGAGCTGTATTTTCTAGGAACCGGACTCACCTAGAGCAGGCAAGGGCTGTCTTTTTTGCAGGTAACTTGTACTTTAACCGAAAGTGTACAGGGGCCTTGGTTGGGGTTCATCCGTTTGGCGGATTTAACATGTCAGGAACCGATTCCAAAGCAGGCGGGCGAGATTATCTCCTCTTATTCACGCAAGCAAAATTAGTCTCAGAGAAATATTAATTAAATATTGATCTCTAACGTTTATCCTCGTACCAAAAGAAGCCGTGCCCTCTTAAAAAGAGGAGCACGGCTTCTTGCTATAAAGTCTAGTAGGTTAGTCCATATGAAGGAAACGTTCTCCGGCAATCCCCGGGGTCGTCATTTGCTCCGGATGCAGAATTTCTTCGAGTTCTTCAATTGTAAGAAGTCCTCGTTCTAGAATAATGCCTGTAATCGACATTTTCGTACGTAGTGCTTCCTTCACAATTCCTGCTGCCACATCATAACCAAGATGCGGGTTCAGTGCGGTAATCATGCTGAAGCTTTGATCCAGCACTTTTTTGATATGGTCACGATTCGCATCCAGCTCTTTAATAGCAAATCGATGGAACACATCCATGCCGTTATTCATAATTTTGAGTGACTGCAACAGATTGAATGCAATAACCGGACCCATTACGTTCAGCTCGAATTGACCAGCACCGCAAGCGAGAGCGATGGTATGGTCGTTGCCGATTACTTGGAATGAAATCTGGTTCATCACTTCAACCATTACAGGGTTTACTTTACCTGGCATGATGGAGGAGCCTGGTTGTCTAGCCGGAAGCAGCAGTTCAGAGAATCCTGCTCTTGGACCGGATGCCATAAGACGAATGTCGTTGCAGATCTTGGACATATTGACGGCACATACTTTCAGTGCGGCAGACATCTCTAGATACGCATCGGTATTCTGAGTTGCATCAACCAGATCTTCCGCTGTATATAAAGGTAATCCCGTAATCTCAGCGAGATGTTCGGTTACTTTTTCGATATATTCTATTTTGGCATTCAGTCCTGTACCAACGGCAGTTGCTCCCATATTAATGGATAGGAGACGTTTTGAGGCTTCCTGCAATCGTTCCATATCTCTTGATAGTACTCTGGCGTAGGCACCGAATTCTTGTCCAAGCTTAATCGGAACAGCATCCTGCAGATGCGTTCTTCCTACTTTGACCACATTGTCGAATTCTTTTTCCTTCTGTTCGAATCCGCCGCGAAGCTGCTCCATAGATTGCAACAATGTCATTGCATGACGATAGGCTGCGATACGTAGAGCAGTAGGAATTGCATCATTGGTTGATTGGGACATGTTCACATGGTTGTTAGGGTTGCAGTGAAAATAGTCGCCTTTCACTTTGGAAAGCAATTCAAGTCCCCGATTGGCGAGTACTTCATTCATATTCATATTAATGGAGGTACCGGCACCACCCTGAATGGAGTCAACGATAAAATGATCAAGATAATGACCGTTCATGACTTCTTCTGCTGCTGTGACGATGACGTTCCCGATTGTTGGCGGCAGCATTTTCATATCCATGTTTGCAATCGCTGCGGCCTTTTTCACGGCGGCGAGTGCAAAGATGAGCTCTCTTTCGATAGGAACCCCCGTAATAGGAAAGTTCTCAACCGCTCGCATCGTTTGAATACCATAGTAAGCTGTTGCAGGAATACTTTTTTCACCAATAAAATCTTTTTCAATTCTTGTTGTTTCAGACACGTCGTTCCCTCCAGTAGGAAGCTGTTATGATGTAGAATATAGCTTGCAGATACGTTTTTCGCAAAATATCATTTTTCCACCAAGCAATAATAGTATACATCAACCTGAGTAAAAAGTTGGAAAGAAAAATAAAGCGCTGTCTTCTTTTATATTATATGCTCGTATTAGCTAAAGTTACGAGAACCGAACGCCCTATTAATAGATTGGATTTTGCTGAGAATTTATGTAATCTTGGCTCAAGTCTTTATCCACTTTGCAAAAGTAGGAGGAGTAGGATGTACTCAATTTTAAGTTATTCTTCCATTTTCAATCCATTTCATGCTCCGCCATTCGAATTTATGTCTACATTCCATATCGCGGCACTCCTGATTATTGTTGTTGTTATCCTAGCCTTGTTCTTATATAGGACTCAGCTACGTTACTCAAGTGTGTGGAAACAGGCATTGCGGTGGGGGCTTATTATCATTTTATTTTTATCGCAAGTAACGCTGGAGATATGGTACCGAGCTTACGCTATATGGGATATGAAGTACACACTGCCACTAGAACTATGCAGTATCACGCTTATTTTATCTATTGTGATGCTGATCACGAGGAACCGGATCTTATATATTCTTGTCTTTTATGCTGGGATTTGCGGGGCATTGGCGGCATTAGTAACACCCAATCTAGCTTATACTTTTCCTCATTTTCGCTTTATTCAATTTTTCATCGCACATGGAGCAATCATTTTGTCCGCTTTGTATATGACGTGGATCGAGAATTACAGATTGACCTTTCGCTCTGTTCCTATAGCGTTTATTTTGCTAAATATTGTAGCAGGCGTCGTTTGGATCATAAATCAGATGACAGGAGCAAATTACATGTTCCTCTCCCGCAAACCAGACACTCCTTCCGTTCTTGATGTACTTGGTCCGTATCCGCGCTATATCCTAATGGAAGAAATGTTGGCGCTTACGCTCTTCCTAATGCTATATGTTCTTTTCTTCTATCTTCCTTCTAGGCGTGTGGAACAGGTAGGAGATTGTAGGGAGAGGAATATGTAACGGTTATCCATAGAAGCAGCTGATTAATAATGGAATGAGACAATAGAGCGGAGTCACAACATGAAGGAGGACGAATCACTGTGAAGGAAGTCGTTTGTGAAGAAACAAATGATAACCAAAAGGTATTTCAGGGCTATCTCTCCATGTATCCAGTGAGCGGGATCAGGATGAATGCCGGAATTTTGGTACTGTTTTTCCTTAATCTATTTTTGATTATCCCTGTACTAAGTGTGCCGTATCAACGGATATATGCTTATATTTTATTACCGCCGCTTGCTGTCATGAATATATGGGCTATGGCTTTAATTCTGGCTCCTCGAAAACTTCAGCTGAATTACGTCTTGTTTAGAGGTGTGTTTGGTATCGTTTGTTCACTCGGTTTCATGATCGTAACACAGAAATTTGCATACATAGGGCTGGGCTTAGAGACTCCATGGTACACTGCTTTTTCATTTGCCGCTTATGGGTTTGCCCTGTATCAATATATCTGTTCGCATATACGGAAGCTTGATTCGCCTCGTCAAAAGAGGGAGGAGGATTCTGGTCTATCCAAGGTATCAATAACTCTATTTACCGGACTTGGTTATTTGCTCGCCAATCTTTCCTTATTATATGTCAGCGAAGACAGGGTAGCCATTGTACTCCTGTGCGTTTACTCCATGCTGTCTTTTGTCATGTTTCATTTTATTCTGGAGCTGCATCGGTATTATTGGCTTGTAAGGACAGGTGTCCGTAAATAGAAACCCCCGAACTCTGCAGATGTGCAAGAGCCGGGGGCCTCAGTATGAAAATCATATGATCTGAAAATTAGCCTCTAAGCAGGGACTCTGCTCCATCGACATATACTTCAGTACCTGATACATGTGAAGCTTCTTCAGAAGCAAGGAACAATACAAGATTGGCTACTTGCTCTGGCTTACCTGCTTCTCCAGCGAGTGGATGCCCACCTTCCGGATAATCGACCTGAATTTGTACTTCTTCCAAGTCTTCAGAGCGGTCTGTTTTGGCATCAATTTCGGTTGTAATTGCACCTGGGTGAATCGAGTTTACGCGGATTTTATAACGTGCAAGCTCGAGAGCTGCCATTTTCATAAAAGCAGCTTGCCCAGCCTTCGTAGAAGCGTAAGCTGAGAACCCTATATTGGAGAAGACACGGTTCCCGTTAATGGAACTGTTAATGATGATGCTGCCTCCATTATCTTTCATATAAGGGATGGCATATTTTACGGTTGTGAATGTTCCCCTCATATTAATACTCATCGTTTGATCCCAATCTTCAAGTTCCATCGTTTCGATCGGGGATAGCTTTCCGTTTACCCCAGCGTTTGCAAAAATAATATCGATGCGGCCTGCACGTTCAGCTACCGTTTTCATTGCAGATTCCACCATCGCTGGCTCGGAGATATCACACTCCACTACTTCCGCACGGCCACCATTTTTTTCAATGGTTTGTTTTGTTTTCTCCGCCTTTTCTACAGTGCGGTCCAGCATAAACACATGGGCGCCTTCTTTAGCAAATCGAATGGCAGATGCCTGACCTATACCGGAACCCCCGCCAGTTACAATAGCAATCTTATTCTCTAAACGTAGTGTCATTTTTAATTCCTCCCTAATCCTCAATTATATGTTTTCATTCATCTAGTTCGTTTTCTTATGTACGGTAAATACCCTTGAGAGCGGTAATTTGAATCATCGGAGAATGGGAAGGGGATACAAAAAATTAATTGAAATGCAAAATCCCTGCATCTCTTCTTGTGAAGAGAGTACAGGGATTTTATTTGAATGCTCCATCTCGATAACATCGTACATCATTTATACAAATACTTTTTTTATTTAAATTTCTGCCAATCCATCTTGCTATTTTCTAGTAGATGTTCAAAATCGTTATCAAGCCGTTTTTGTTCTGCTTTTTTCTTTTCTTCGGCGATTCGATTGGCTTCTTCCTGACGAGCAACTTCGGCAGCTTTCATCTCAGTTGCTTGTGCTTTCAGCTTGCCGAGCACTTCTTCACTCAGTAAATCTTTTAGTGTTGCTGCACTACCTTCATGAGCAGAAGACCGCTGTGCAGACTGTGAAGGCCTTGTTCCATTCTTTTTCTTCACCATGACGATCCCTCCATTTCTTCGTGTAAAAAGTATAACAGGAAATGCAAAGGGTTGAAACTGATTATTAGCTCAGAAGATCACCTTTTTCTCGATAAGTGAGTAGTCTAAATGGGAGGGTAAAAGAATAATAATAGAAAACATGATAGCGCTTTCTTAAAAATGGTGTAATATAGAAACAAGAAATAAAGGCAGAGTATACAGCCTATTCCGAATACCGATACTACGACTAATTAAACAGTGAAGGGGTCGTTGATATTGGAATTAAACAACACACAGTTGCTGAAAGGTTTAATGTGGGGAATCATTCTCAGTATACCGCTCTGGATTTCAATTATGGGTTGGGTTCGTATTTTGCTTGCGTAATCTTTTGTTGTTAAAACACATACATGGCACTCCATGCAAAAAAAAAGACCGAACGGCACGGTACTGTGCTTTTCGGTCTTTGTTGTTTATTGGATTTTTTCCGGTTCCGGGTAATCTACACCCAGTGTATCAACCGTTACTTTAGTCATTACAGGTGGATTCTCAGGTCTATCTTTAGCATCCCTTGGCAAATTCGCAATTTCATCAACTACATCTAGTCCTTCGGTTACTTTTCCGAAAGCGGCATAAATATTGTCCAAATGTTCTGAATCAGCTTGTACAATAAAGAACTGGGATCCAGCCGAATCGAGATCATTGGAACGTGCCATGGAGATAACCCCTTTTGTATGCAACAGATGGTTTTTCACACCGTTACTCGTGAATTCCCCTTTAATACTGTAACCAGGTCCGCCTGTTCCGGTTCCGTCAGGATCCCCGCCTTGAATCATAAAATTCGGAATGACGCGGTGAAAGATCGTACCGTCATAAAATCCGCTGTTAGCCAGAGAAATAAAATTATTCACCGTATTTGGTGCGACTTCCGGATACAACTCTAGTACGATTTTTTTACCGTTGTCGAGTTCAATGGTGGCAACAGGATGAGATGCATCTTCGTTCGGAATACCAACTCCTCCGAATTCGAGTTCATCGTTTTGCGGTGCTTCATCTTTTCCGCAGCCGGCAAGGACAAGCAGAAGTGCAGAGACAATAAACAGAAGTTTGAAACCTTTGGATCTAACGAACATGAAAAGGTCCTCCTTGATAGTGGTCGAATAATGTTATCATACCCCAAAACAGGATACGCAGAAAAGAACCCAATCAAATAGAAAGGGTCCTTTTCTCTATATTTCCTATTTTATGAACAAAAGGGTAACGCAAAATGTGGATATTAGATTATACTAAATGAAATATATTACAAATAAAATTTCGCGAACGAATATAATATACTTTATGATCTACTTGGGTGCTCCGCCAGCACCATTAATTAGATCGGTGCCATGCATTGCATCTGGATCAGGCGATACTGGATCAACCGGACTATTTTTCTCCACTTCATCCGCATCCGGTACAGCTGCAAGATCAGGTTCCGAAGAACGAACGAGCTCTTCATCCGTAGAATTGATAAAGTCTTCTTCGGAAGCATACTCGGTGGTAGAAGTCGGGCGCAGATCCTGCATGGGCTCCTCCTGCACAGTCTCTGCTTCAATAGGATTTGTATCTTCATCAAGACTTACTGTCTGTTCAGTATACGTATTCACATAATCAAGATCATCTGCCGGGATCGTCTCGGTACTGTCTGTTTCCTGATTTAACGTTTTGTATCGATCATAAGCAAAGTCCGCTTCGGTGGTTCGTGGTCTGTTATCCATAAGGAAACTCTCCTTTTCAGTTGATAGTATATGATGTCCTTCTAGAACATAGGGAATACAAATTTTACGAGGAAATACAATAATCCAAAGAAAATAATGATATAAGCCGCATATTTAATAAATGTAGATGCAACCAAACTGGAATCTGATTTTTTCTGAACGTCTCTACGTTCAATTTCCACATTTCTATGTGAATCATTCATTTTCGTATCCTCCTTATGTTCTCTTATTTGATTTTTTTTACAGTTCTTTCTTGCCCATTCTTAAACATCTTATAGGATGATTGAATCATCTGAAGAAGATGGGTAACAAATAGAGAGACCTATTATGATAAAAGGGAGAAAGCGAATATGCAGTGGTTTACGTTTGGTAACATGGTAGAAAGGATTCGCATTGGACAAAAAGCATCTACACCTGGATTTTTACGAACGGTCATTCGAACTCCAGAAGGTTTATTCTGGAACGGTGGGACATGGAATGGCAAAATCGTGGAGATTCGGGATTATTTATTTTCAGATATATGGACGATTTATGAAGACGAAGAAAGTCTCATGTGGGAAAAGGGCAGAGAACCTTTGGAACATCGGATTGTAGAAATGATTACAAACCAGTTTGAGGAAGAACGGGTACGCAGACATGAAGAGAGAACAGAGCAGAGGGTTCAGAAGAACAAAGATGTATTCTAATGACCTTGTAGAGATGTGGAAGCATCATATTAATGAATTATTGAGGTGCGAATAATGAAGATTGTTCCCAGAGTATCTGCTGTGTTCATCTTGAGTTTACTAGGGATACTCTTGTTTGGGCCTTCCCCTGTTAGCCATGCAGCAGAGGAAGACCATTTACGTAAATTGACGTCATGGGACATGATTTGGCTCACAGATACTACAGAAATCTCAATCGATAAGCTGATTTGGGGAAAGTACAAATGGAAAACCATACATTCAGATGCTCCTCTTGTTCAACAACTGCGTGCCGCGGCAAACACAGCCTGGATCAGGGTAACCCTGCCAGAGGAGCTAGATGGCAGCACGGGAATATTTTTTGAGCATATATACGGTCAGCAGATTAAAGTTTATAAAGAAGGTCAAATTTTATTCGAACAGGATCTGGATGATCAATTTGATAAAAATCCCGTATTATTGCCCATAAGTGTAGAGGATGCGGGGACAAATATTTATATATGGACCCATAGTGAGAAAGAAAAAGTGGGGATGGACCAATCCATCTGGATTGGTCCTATTGCCAATTTGAATAAAAAGTTTGTGGTAGATGGATTGGCTGATCTTATGATCGGCGGTTTACTTCTCTTATCGTCTTTTGTGATCGCCACTTACTCGTTGTTTATGTTCAGATTGAGGTATAAATTATGGGTTGGAATATCAGCCCTTGTTGGATGTTTAGGAATTACGATTTCGATGTATTCCAGCACGATCTATACCTTTTATCCTGATTTGAGTCAGGTTTGTTATTATTTGTTTCTAATCAGTTTTGCTGTGGAGTTGCCTCTCATCGCCTACTGTTTCGAGCAAATATTCACTTCCGATTCTAACCGGATCATTCGTAAAATGAGAAATTTTCTTATTGTGTATGTCGTCATCTGTATACTGTGCAAGGCAGTAAGTCTGCTGTATCCGGATGAGGTCTACTCCTTTTCTCAATTTGTAACGGGTCCCGTATTCGGTGTGATCTTTATCGTAGAACTCTTGATTTTATTATATGTTACGGTGCGTGAAGCAATAAAAGGTGAGCGGGGCGCTGCGCTCCTATCCATCGGATTTGGTCTGTTTGTACTGACAGCATCTACCGAATGGATATTATATTATATCGTACCTTGGTATAACTTCACGATGACGAAATGGGCTGTTCTTGTCTTTGTAGGTGCGATCATTACGGTAAAAGGCCACAGATTGCTTGGAAAGCATGAGCAAGTCGTGCTTTATACGAAAGAACTTGAAGTATTCAGTAACGAACTGCAACGATCTGAAAAAATTAAAATTATTAGTGAACTCGCCGCTTCCGTAGCCCATGAAGTGCGAAACCCTCTTCAGGTGACACGAGGATTTTTACAGTTGATGAGCAAGCAAGAAGATGTCAAAAACAGAAAATACGTAGGTATTGCACTCGAAGAGCTCGACAGAGCATCGGATATTATTAATGATTTTCTAACGTTTGCTAAGCCGGAATTTGATCATATTACGCTCGTTAATCTAGCAGAAGAATTTAATCATATTGAAGGTGTGCTCATTCCGATGGCAAATCTGGAGGGTGGTGTGATTTCCATCGATGTTCCGAGTAATTTGTGGATTCGTGGAAACTCGTCCAAGTTCAAGCAAGCATTTATCAATATTATGAAAAATAGCATTGAAGCACTTCAGGGTAACGGGGAAGTCAAAGTTAAGGCCTACACGAGAGGGACAGAAATTGTAATTCACGTTCAGGATAACGGAATTGGCATGAGCGGGGAGGAGCTTGCCAGACTGGGAGAACCCTATTTTTCTAATAAGACAAAGGGGACGGGTCTTGGTATGATGGTGACGTTCCGCATTATTGAAGCTATGGAAGGCAGTATCGAGTACAGTAGTGAAAAAGGAGCGGGAACGGAAGCGGTTATTCGTTTTCCTTCAGGTACCTAAGTAACATAATCCGTCTTATTTTTCTTCGTATGGATAAAAAAGGGGTAAGTTCGTCCACAATAAAAGGTGTAGGTCATTATGAACACAAGAAAAGGTGGATAAGACAGATGAACAAATACCTCGTTAGAATCGCATCCGCAGCATTGCTGGGTTCCTTGATGATGGGTCAGGCTAGTTATGTTATGGCACAACCTGCGGCTGTTATTACAGAAGCAGAGACGGAAGAAGCGGGCTGTGGGCATACAGGTCACTACTTGTATTTTATGGAAGAGACCGCACAAATTCTGAAGATAGATACCAAAACGCTAGCTGGAGAGATGGAACAAGGTAAAACGATTGCTGACATTGCGAAGACAAAAGGAATGACAAGCAAGCAGCTTGAAGAAAAGTTAAAGCCTGCGGTGGAACAACGTGTCGACGAAGCGGTGAAAGCGGGCTGCTTAACAAAAGAGCAGGCGGCTTCCATGAAGACTTCAATTGGGGAAAGACTAGATAAAGTTATTAATACACCGATGAGTGAGCTTAGACAGAAACATTCGCATCATGGTAAAGGGCAAAGCAAACTCAATCGGGAATCCATAGCCAAATTTTTGGGGATAACAACGAATCAACTTAATCAGGAGTTACAACAAGGGAAGTCGCTCGCTGAAATTGCGAAAGCCAAAGGAATCAGTGAGAAGCAGTTGATTGATCACCTTAAAGAACAGCTGACACCGGATCTCAACAAATTCATTCATCGCAAAATAAGAATGAACCAAGGTCCAGGTAAGGAAGCTTTGAAAAACGAAATAAACTAAAACAAACATCTTTAACAGTGGTAATGATGCTGGCTAGAACGGCCTGCTCTGTATTTCCCTATGCGGGAAGCAGAACAGGTCGTTTCTTTTTTTGGAGAAAACATCCAAAAGACAAGACTTTTCATAAGTGGACGTTCTACACTAAAATGAGAAGAAGGAGGTGATGCTGCATGTTTTACCGCAGAGTGGGAAGCAGTGGACTGAAGGTCAGTGAAATCAGTCTCGGAAGCTGGCTTACATATGGAGGATACGTGGAACGGGAAAATGCAATCCTCGCCATTGAGCAAGCATATGATTTGGGAGTCAATTTTTTTGATACGGCCAATGTCTATGAACAAGGCGCGGCTGAGGAATTGGTAGGACAGACTCTTGCTCCTTATCCAAGACATTCGTATGTTCTTGCCACGAAGATGTATTTTCCAATGGGAGAAGGCCCGAATGATCAGGGTTTGTCCCGCAAACATATTATGGATCAGGCACATGCCAGCATGAAACGTCTCGGTCTGGACTACATAGATATTCTTTATTGTCATCGCTATGACGAGGACACTCCTTTGGAGGAGACGCTGCGCGCGCTGGATGATCTGGTTACGCAAGGAAAAGTGCTGTACATCGGTGTTAGTGAATGGACGGCTGCTCAAATGGCGGAATCACATGAGATCGCAAGCAGATACCTATTGGATCGGATTGTTGTCAATCAGCCGATGTATAACATGTTTGAGCGCTCCATTGAAAAAGAAATCATTCCTTTTGGAGAACAAAAAGGAATTGGACAAGTTGTGTTCTCTCCACTTGCGCAAGGATTGCTTACCGGGAAGTACAATTCAGCTTCTAATCTGCCTGAGAACAGCCGAGCGGCGAAACTAGATTTTGTTCGTGATGGCATTACAGATGACAAAATTGCTAAGGTGAAGCAGCTCGGCAAACTTGCTGAACAGTTGGAATTGTCCATGTCACAGCTAGCCATAGCTTGGATTCTGAGACAAAAGAATGTGGCAAGTGCGCTCGTTGGAGCGAGTCGTCCGGAACAAGTAGTGGAGAACGTAAGAGCTTCAGGCATTCAGTTGTCAGCAGATGTTCTGGAACAGATAGAACGTATCCTGGATAACTAGATGATCGGTATACTAAAATGGCCCCTCTAAAGTTATGAGCATGTTCATAACTTTAGAGGGGCTTTTCTTTGACTCAGCTGTTCAGCTTATTCTGTTAAAGATTTAGAATTAGCGGGAATGTTGTTTCGTTGTTTTACCCTGTCAGCATGGCTACTGTCTGCTCGTTTCCTTGCAAGTCCCACCGTATATCGAGAGCCTGGCAAACGAGAGAGTCCAAAGCTAACGAGAAGGGAAAGCACAGCAGTGAGTACAAATGTTAGCAGAGTGAATCCAAGATGATAGCCTGAAAGTTGAAGTGGTCTTGTAAAAAAAGCAATCCCATAGATGATAAGTGCATGTACCAAATACCCGCCAAAGGAGTAGCGACCAATCCAAGTAAATAGTTGGTGGAATTTGCTTTTCACTGAAATCATCCGGAAAACACCGTAAAGTAGAAACATTTGCGACAAGATAAGCAGAAAGGTAGTTGGTTTTAAATAAGTCGAGATATTTAAATTCATAGTCTCTCCTGATCCCCGCAATACATCATAAGCAAGATAGATAAAAAGTAAGACTGATAATATGGCATTCCAAGGTAAAAATTTCACCATCACCATACGGAAGCGATCAAGCATAAACGCACAGACGGCTCCCAAAATGAAATAGAAGATGTACATAACGAAAGAATACGATCTGTATCCAAGGATTGTCTGCCATACAGCATTTTCAGCTCCCCATTGTCCCATACGATAATAGGAGAGATATAGAAGATAGGTATAGGCAGCTCCACTGACTAGTAGAATGGTCAAAATCACAGCATTCTGACGTTTATGTTCCATCCCCTGAAGTCGGCTTTTTATCTTGAGTACGAGGGTTCGGAATAAGGGAAACAGCAGATAGAACTGAAATACCATAATGACAAACCACAAATGATACCCAGCCTGTGGTGTGAACCACTCTCGTGCAAGACCTTTCCACGTTTCTATATCCATCCAGTTCGTAACCATCGTCAAACGAATAGACAACCAGTACACAATAGTCCACAGCAAGAATGGAACATAAATATCGCCAAATCGTTTACGGATAAAAGAAGGATAATGTAGTTTTTGCTCGTTATTATAAAACAGGAGCACTGCCGATAGAAAAACGAAGGTCGGTGTTCCGAATCTTGTTAAATGATAAATAAACATAAGCATGATGGAATCCGCAGGGACAATATCGGCTCGGTAAATATATTCTGCAAGACTGTGCTGCATCACGATTGCTAGAAAAGCAAGACCTCTAAACGGTGTCAGTTCCTCAATTCTTGGTTTCTTCAGGATATAACTCCTCCCATCTGGGCAATACGAGCGGCCCATTTCTTTATTGTAACGAAGTAACATTAAATTAAAATGAACGAAAACTGGTAAAAAAGGGCGATTCTCAAACCATCTGTAAACAAAAGAAGGATGAGGAAGTGGGAAGAGGGCTAGTGGGGTATTAAAGGAAGCGGAGAGATTTTATATTGAAATAAAACAATTAAAAGTAATTAATAGTTACAAAAAGGTTAAAATCAACAATAATTTTATCGAAAATCATGAAAATCGTGCTCTAAAGGACCTAGTAATTATTTCCTATCAAAAGTGGACCAGGAAGTATAGTAGGTATAAATACCTACTATTAAAACAAGATTAAATTACTTGGAAGTCTTTGATACACATAGATTTAAGGTCTGTTTCCTAAAATTTAGAATAGTAAAAAACTAGATGATTTATATATTTTGATACATACAAATTGTAGGTATATAGAACTATATATACGAAAGTTGAAATGATACTAAAGTCCGATGATCATGAGGTGTTCCTCACCTAAAATGGGACGAGTTGATGGTCACTGAAGCCATTAAAAATAACAAAAACATATGACTTCTAGGAGGATTACGACATGAAGGTTACAAAAAAGATACTTACTGCATCGATTACGGCAACGTTGTTACTTGGAGCAGTTAATATGCCGGTTTTTGTAAATCAGGCTTATGCAGCAACAACAACGACAGCAGAGGTTATTTACGGTGTTAACTTGAGAAAGGGACCGAGTACGTCTTATTCCGTAATTCGGATGCTTCAAAAGGGAGAAACCGTCACAGTTCTGAGCAAATATGGCACCTCTCATTTGAAAGTAAAAGACTCCAAAGGGAACACGGGTTATATTTCTTCATCATCTAAATATACAAAAACGAGTAGCGGATCAACGGGAAGTGGAAGCAGCAACTCTTCCAGCAGTGCAACTGTTGAGAAGGTCATTTCTGCTGGATCAAAATACATGGGTACTCCATACAAATTTGGTGCGGATCGCAGCAGTACCAAATATTTTGACTGCTCCTCTTTTGTAAGACGTGCTTTTATTGATGGTGCTAACGTGACACTGCCAGCGGATTCACGTCAACAAGCTACTTATGTAAAAAATAAAGGCAACGCAAAAAGCAGCATCTCCAGCCTGAAACGTGGAGACCTGATGTTCTTTATGTCCTATAAAGGGTCCAGTGCGTCTTCTTACTCAGGTGTGAATAAAAGTACAGCTACCGTTACCCATGTAGGTATTTATCTAGGAAACAACAAAATACTGCATACGTACTCCACTGACTCCGGCGGTGTCCGCACAGACACCATTACCGGGAAGCACTGGGAATATCGTTTCCTCTTTGGCGGAAGCGCACTATAAAAATATATACACCAAAAGGCAGTTCTTCAAACAAGAAGAACTGCCTTTTTTATGTCCGTTTTATTATTCATGATAAAGACGTAAAATGATGTTTTGATTGTAGTTACCGAAACCTTCCCCATATAAAGTAAGCCCTCCAATATGTGAAGCATCTTCAGAGGTAGCGAGCCGGAAGGTCCACTGATTACGATCCACAGGAATATCCCGAGTAGTTACATCCGACATTCGCTGTCCATCAATGAATGTTCCTTCGGAAGTCACCCGTATTACTTTTAACAGACCATACTGATTTACTTCATCCAGCCACCATTCCGGTGTGAATACACCTCGTCCGTGTCCAGAGTCACCGGGACTTGTCCACATTCCGAGTTTCACTCCGTTGAGAGTAAAACTGATATCTGAGGGCCAATTTGGATTCACGCCGGGAGCTTCTGATCCAATTTCGAACGAAAGTTCAATTTCTGTAAGGGAATGACCTTGTAAAACATAATTCGGAATTTTGTATTCCACATATCCTTTACCAAACCAGAGAATATGGGCGTTTACTCGTTCTGGGTCAAGAAAGTAACGGGGATCGTCGTATTGACCAATAACTTTCTCTGTAGTAGATAATCCACAAGTAGGGTGAACTTCAAATTCTGTGTAATGTCCAATCGGTATGGATACTTCTTGATACTTGCGAGGAAGTTGTGTTTTTTGCGGCATGACAATCTCGATCCAGTCTACAGAAAGAGAATTGATTTTGTGGGTACCGCCATTTTTACGAATCATTTTGGATTCGGTAATACCTACTTCCTCAAGTTTACGTACATGCATCGTTACAATGGCGCTGCTTAGCTCAAGACTTGCTGCAAGTTCCTTAATATTCATCGGTTGTTCAGCAAGCAGTTTAATAATCGATAGACGTACATTACTAGCAAGTGCTTCATAGAGGGGGAGCCACTTTTCGTCTGTATTTGCTCGTATCATTGTTGTTCTCTCCTGAACGTTCATAGTTAATTTCTCATCTATTATAGAATTAACTAAAATATAAATCCAATGTTTTTTGAGGAATACGGAAAATGAAGGTTGATTTTATACTTTGTTTGGATTTTAATATAAAGTGAACGATGACATTTCATAATAGAATTAATTTATTTATTAATCTAAAGAGGTGGAAGATCATGGCGAACAAGGCAAAGATGGTTGTGGATAAAGATTTTACCATTGGGGAAGTTGATAAACGGATTTATGGTTCTTTTATTGAACATTTGGGCCGTGCTGTGTATGGAGGAATATATGAGCCAGGTCATGAAAATGCGGATGAATCCGGTTTTCGTCAGGATGTACTCGGATTAATTCAGGATTTACAAGTACCAATCGTACGTTATCCTGGAGGTAATTTTGTATCCGGTTACAATTGGGAAGATAGTGTAGGACCTAAAGAGGAACGGAAACAAAGACTTGAACTGGCTTGGAGAACGGTAGAGACTAATAGGTTTGGATTTAACGAGTTTGTCGATTGGGCGAAAAAAGCAAATACCGAAGTCATGATGGCTGTGAACCTCGGGACACGTGGGATTGATGCTGCTCGTAACATTGTAGAATACAGCAACCATAAATCCGGTTCCTATTACAGCGACTTGCGTATTCAACATGGATACAAAGAGCCGCACAACGTGAAAACATGGTGCCTTGGTAACGAGATGGACGGTCCTTGGCAAATTGGTCACAAGACAGCTCATGAATACGGAAGAATCGCTCTGGAAGCTGCAAAAGTAATGAAATGGGTGGATCCAACAATCGAGCTCGTAGCTTGCGGAAGTTCCAGCATCCACATGCCGACTTTCCCTGAATGGGAAGCGACGGTTCTTGACCACACTTATGATCATGTTGAATACCTCTCTTTGCATCAATATTACGGTAATCGTGAACAAGATTCGGCACAGTTTCTAGCACGTTCGCTTGAAATGGATCAGTTTATTGATACGGTAACGGCAACCTGTGATTACATCAAAGCCAAAAAACGCAGCAAGAAAAAGATGTTCCTTTCTTTTGATGAATGGAATGTGTGGTTTCACTCCAATGAGAGTGACAGTAAAATAGATCCTTGGCAAGTGGCACCGCCGCAATTGGAAGATGTGTACAATCATGAAGATGCATTGCTCGTAGGTTGTATGCTGATCAGCTTACTAAAGCATGCAGACCGTGTGAAAATGGCTTGTCTAGCGCAGCTCGTCAATGTGATTGCTCCGATCATGACAGAGAATGGGGGAGCGGCTTGGAAACAGACAATCTATTACCCATATCTCCACACTTCTGTTTATGGCCGTGGTCAAGCACTTGTTCCACTCATTCAATCCCCTAAATATGATACGAAAGAGATCACGGATGTTCCCTATTTAGAGGCCATCGCGATACATAACGAAGAAGCGGGAGAAGTAACGATCTTCGCTGTGAATCGTCATCTAGATGAGTCTCTTCCGGTAGAAGTGGATTTGCGCAGTTTTGGAGATTGCCGACTGATTGAGCACACGGTACTTGAGTCCGATGATCTGAAAGCCGTAAATACGGCTGCAGAACCAAATCGAGTGGCGCCTCACACAGGTGGAAATGCAGTGGTAGACGGCACAACTGTTACTTCACAGCTTGCTAAAGCGAGCTGGAATGTGATCAGACTAAAAGTGAGTGTATAAGTGCTGAAACAGCTAATCTCTATCGTGGAATAAAAAAACTGCTCCGGGCATGCACCGGGGCAGTTTTTTTGTAAGAATAGGGGTGCGGGGAGTCGAACTGCACGTGAAATATTATTTGTTTGTATGATGAAGTATGGCATCTCTCAAGAACTTCGTCGCTCCTGAGCCTGTATGATCATCATAATAAGAAGTGAATCGTTCATCCGCCACATACATTTCGGCAAGGTTCTGATAAGCTTCTTTGGAGAAGGTCTTCCAGGAATACATTAACCACTCTTTGTGCTTCGCAACCAATTGCTCAGCCTGATCAGAAGCGGGATCGTTTGTTGTATAGGCTTCATGAAGCAAGGTAATGATCTCTACTTCGAGGTCTTTCATCTTGTTAAAATCGGTTTCACTCATGCCTCTTAATTTGGCATTACTTTCATCGATTTCAGCATCGCCGTATTTTTCCCGAATTTCATCTCCGTACTTCGTTTCATTCTCACGAATCCGTTGTTCTTTCAATCCTTTGAATTTTTCTTTATCTTGCATCGTAGTTCCTCCTTCTTTACTTGCAATGGTTTGTTTGACCGTATGGAGCAGTTGTTCCAAGTGGTCTCGTTTCTGAGTTAACATTGCATAATGTTCCTTCAAAGCAGTTATCGGATCGAAATCTGGGTGTTCCAAAATTTTATGAATCTCTTCGAGACTCACTTCAAGTTCACGATAAAATAAAATTTGCTGGAGACGGTCAACTTCTTTATCTCCATAAATCCGATAGCCGGATGAATTGATTCTTGCTGGTGTTAAAAGTCCAATCTGATCGTAGTACCTGAGCGTTCGGCCGCTGACGCCAGATATTTCAGCCAGTTTATGAACGGTGTATTCCATGTTCTTTCCCCCTCACAAGTTACATCCTAAACTTATACGTAACGTACAGGTCAATAGTAAAATAAAAAGAAATGAAGAGTATTTCTAGCTATGTAAAATAAGCTTCGCAGCACTCGCTTCCCGTGGGAAGAAGCTGCGAAGCTTATCTATACTACTTATTTCTCATGTATACAAATTAATTCTGTTTGGCATTCTTTTCGGCAGCCGGTTGTTTTTCAAAGACCTCAGCGGCTTCTTCAGCAGAAAACTCTACATCAAAAGCACCTGGCTCAGGAAGCTTATTCAGCTTTGTCGTGCTTACCTCTGCTTTTGTTGGTTCATTACTTGATGATTTACTCATGTGAACACCTCCTTTACACGAACATCAACAGTATTTTCCCAAAGATGGCTATTTTCTATACCACTTGTAACTGTGATGTAAGGAAAGGAGGAGAAGATGAACTTAACGCTGTAAGGAAGGAGCGGCAAAACTGCCGATCATATCCCTCAGCTGCTTACGAAGGGTATGTTCCGTGGAGCACTCTATTTCAATGACAGGCTCTGCCTTTTGATCAGGCTGAACATTATGGATGCTCCAGAAACAATGCTCTGTATTCAAAAGCAGCAGCATTTGTTCTGATGTTGGCATTTCCTCATCACCGTAGTTCAGAATACTAAGATTATCCAAGCTTTTTCCTGCATCCAGAAATGCAGCGCTCCAATTGGATATTTGCTGTTGCTCCTGCTCCGTAATCGTCCATTCTTCTAAGAGGCGACGAACTGCGGATTCTGACGGATTTTCGGTAAGTGCATTCCATCTCGCCTCAGATAAACGGAACTTTGCTGATACGGTAGGAAGAGAACGATCCTGACGGATATAGAAACGATAGAGCTCTTCTTCCCATTCCGAAGGTTCGGTCCAAGTGAACAGGTGGATTCGTTGATCTACTGCGAGATGGTAAAGATAGTGACCCGCTTGTTCATCTTCACCTGCGTGAATGGTAAGGACTTTTTCTTGCCCTCCCATGTGAGAATACCCCCGAAGCATGCTGCGGCTTCTCGCAAAATGAATGAGCATATCAAGTAGGTCGGGTACGAATTCAATTTCGTTCTCTTCCAGACTGACAATAAGTCCTTTGGATAGAAGACTATGAGATGCAGCCTGTAAAATAAGCTCCCATTCTCTTTCGGATAGTTCCCCGTACATCGGTTTCAGTAACCCAGCGGCTACGTCTTCTGCTCCCATAGAAGCGAGTGCAAAACCGAACTCTTCTATTGATAACGTAATCAGTGGTTTGTCCATAAGTTCTCCTTTATTCTTGGTATGATAAGGCTTGGTGAGATTTGTTGATATGTAAGTAACCTGTATTTATTTTACACCTGCACCATTATGCACACGGCGAAGCGTTTTAAGTGTCTTATTCAATTCTTCTGAGCTGAGTACATGGTAGGTATTGATATCCACATGTGAATTATTTTTTAGCTCCAGCCGAAAGAAAGGAGGGACCGATTGCAGCCATTTATTCATGGAAGATTCGTGTAGTTCAATCTTATTAACGGATGACCAAGGAATGAGCGTTCCATTCCGCAGTACTATATTTTTATTATCGTATTGAAATAACGTTGTATTAGAGAAAATAAGACCTGTTAGTATGATGAAATACGGTCCGAAAAACCAGAAACCAATCACCATGGCACTAATATAATATAAGGTTTCCGCAGGACCTAGATTATCTCCTGTAAGAGCATAGACCAGCAAAAAACAGCCAGCAATCAAGAGAAAAGTAGCGGCCGCTTTGATGAAAGCCAGTTTTCGCCGATAAGAAATGGATTGCATGGGTCAACCTCCGGTCTTCTTATAAACTTCGTATTCACGACTATTTAAATAAGCCGCTTGCCCAGCGAATTGCTCCTTCTGCCGCGCCTGCAATGTGTTTACCTGCAAACGTTCCTGCGGCACCTCCAACATAGGCACCTACAGCTGCTCCGACAGGACCAAGTGCACTTCCGAGTGTACCTCCAATCACGGCCCCTGCCCCCGCAGCCGCTGATTTAATGATGACATTGGAAGCAGATACTGCGACGTCAGTTCCGGTGAGTGTTTTACTTTTTAATTTAGCTGCCGTTTTTACACCTTCATCAAAAACATTAAGACCTACGTTAATAGGGAATAGTTTTTTGCCGATCATCTTAGGGATGGCAGAAATTTTCATTCCATATTGTCCTTTTTGTACCCCAGCGACTACATTCCGTGTCCACTGCGGGAAACTGTTCGCTTTACTAAATCCAAGTCCGAGCTTACCCATCTTGAGCTTGCTAGCAACCGTATCGAAACCTTTTAGCCCCTTCATGACAATCCCAGGTTTGTGGAACTGTTTGTCTATCCTTCGAGCCATATTTCTTAGAAAAGTATCGGGACCTTTGCCACTAACCCACCTTGCATTATGAACAACTGCACGGCTCGGATTTTTAGGACTCCTTTTGAACTCAACCGTCTTGGTCAATACGAGTGTGCTCGCGAGTCCAGTGTATAAAGCAGTCCCGGCCATAGCGAGATTCCCCCGTATACCATTCGCAGAAGTCCAGAGGTTAGAACTTTGATCAAACGCTCCAGAAAGTGTTTCTTTCGTTTTTTCTTGCCACTCGTCATTGCCCTTCGCATTAGCATCGATTCCTTTATCCTGAGCGCTGTCTGCTTCTGCGAATTTGACAGAGATAGAATGAAGTTCGGTTCCGATCGAAGATACTCTTGAGGAGAACGTATCCATTTGTGTGCGAGCAACTTGAAAATTTTGATAAAACCGTTCCTGGGTAATCCCTGACCACTGACTTTGCATGGAGAGGATATTTCCGTTCAGACTTGCAATCATGGCCTTGCTTATTTCGGATGCTTGCGCAAACTGTTTGGAGATCTCGAGAATACGTTCCGGGGGGACTACAATTCTTGTCACTGAATTCACCTCATCAAGGATATTGAATATGAGAAGGGCATCACTTATTAAAAATGAATACCAAAAATAAACAATACACGGTGCTTTTACCCAATAATTCTAATGTTAGAAACATCCAATTGGCAACCGAAAACAGCTGAATCGGTAGAAAACAGGACTTTGGAAAGGGATAGATATGAGACCAAGGTTCTGTTTAATTACAGATGGAAGACGAAATAGCCCCAGAAGAACAAAGTCTCCTGAGGCAATTATGTTATATTTGCATATTCATGTACGAAAGTGTACAGGGTTATCCAGCATCATTCCGAGATCTTTCTTCATAAACGGCTTCGCGTCCCGCTTCCAAAGCGTGTTGATACAGATCTTCATAGTATCCTCTCAGCTCCATCAGCTCTTGATGTGTCCCTGATTCTACGATCCTGCCATCTTTCATTACAAGAATACGATCAGAGTGCATAATGGTGGATAGACGGTGAGCAATAACGATGGTCGTACGCCCAGCAGATACAGTAGAGAGGGCATCTTGTACAAGCTGTTCGGTATGGGAATCCAAATTCGCAGTCGCTTCGTCTAAGATCAAAATTCGGGGCTGGAACACGACAATTCGAGCAAAAGAAATCAGCTGCCGCTCACCTGCAGATAGCCCGCTTCCCCGTTCAGATAGATGAGTATCATAGCCGTCAGACAAACGGCGAATCATGGAATCAGCTCCCACAAATTTGCAGGCCTCGATTACTTGTTCTCTTGTTACTTCTTCTCGGAACAACCGGACGTTATCAATAATGGAGCCGGAGAAGAGAAAAGGATCCTGCTGAATGAGCCCTACGATGCGGTGTAAGGTCTCTTGTGGTAGTTTGCGGATATCGGTGCCATCAATCTCAATACTGCCCTCATTTACATCATAGAATCGGTTCAGCAGACTGATAACCGTACTTTTACCTGCACCTGTTGTTCCTACGATCCCAATCATTTCTCCAGGCTGAACGGTAAGGTTTAGCTTATTAATAATGGACTGGTTCTCAAGATATCCAAAAGATACATTTTTGAAATCAAGCCGCCCGTTTACGTCGTCAGATGTTATGGAGACTGCATCTTTGGCAGAAGGTTCCTTTATGCCTGGATCGGTACTGAGAATGGCCCAGATGCGTTCCATGGAAACGGTAGTGGACTGAAATGTATTCCATTGCATCGTAATTTGGTTAATCGGTTGGAAAAATTGGCGAATGTAACTGATGAATGCATATAAGACACCGACTTCAAGGGTAGAACCAAGGACTGCTTTCCCTCCAAGCCACACCATCAGAACAAGCGCGATGTTGCCGAGAATGTCAAACGTTCGGTTGAAAATGACATTGGACCGAATCTGCCGAACATTGGCCGAAAAGTAATGACCATTCTGCTCGTTAAACTGCTTCATCTGCTCTTTTTCCTGATGAAAAGCTTGAATGAGAAACATTCCAGACAAATTTTCAGCAATAAAGGCAACAAGCCGAGACAAACGAGTTCTCGCTTGTTGGTACGTTTCTCGCAAATATTTACGGAACAACACCGCAACAAGGGCGATAAACGGTAGTACAGCTACTGAATATAGAGCGAGCGTCACATCCAGCTGGAACATAAAAATAATAATCATCACAAGCATCATGCCGTCCCGAATGAGACTTAGCAGTACTTGGGTAAAGAAAGAACTGATCGTTTCAGTATCACTTGATACATTGGTTACGAGACTACCACTGTGTCTGCGATCAAAAAAGGACATCGACATTTTTGAAATATGTGTAAACAAATCTTTACGAAGGTCAGCAACGATGTTTTGTCCTGCATATTGCAATAGATTGTTCTGAATATAAGTGAACACGAAGCTGATGACGGATAAGACCAGATATACAAGAGCTATTTGTATTAGAAAGGTGAGACCGGTTCGACCTAGTGCAAGATGATCGTCTATGGCAATTTTAATAAGATAGGGCTGCGACAGCTCAGCAGCAATGCCAAGTAGAGAGCAGAAAAAGATGAGGACAAAAGTCAAACGATGAGGTTTTCCGTACCGTAAGATGGCTCTGAATGCGCTCGTCTTTTGATTCGTATCCTTTACCTGGTTCGTGCCAGTTTGCTTCTCTGTAACTACGGTTTCAGACATGATGCAATCCCTCCTCCTGTATGCGGGCAAGTGAAGCATATCGGCCCTGAGCAGACATGAGTTCTTGATGCGTACCCCGTTCCGCTATTTGTCCTTCTTCGAGGACAACAATAACATCTGCGTGTTTTACCGCACTAATTCGATGAGAAATAATGAGTGTCGTTTTGTTTTTACGATCTTTTTTCAGGCTGTTTAGAATGCCCGTTTCAGTCACTGCATCCACTGCACTCATGCTGTCATCCAAAATAAGCAGTGGGGCATTCTTCATCAGTCCTCTGGCGAGACTCGTACGCTGCCTTTGTCCACCGGATAAGGTAACTCCTCTTTCCCCAAGCGGGGTCTCAAACGACTTAGGGAACTGAACGATATTATCGAAAATCATTGCCTGTTTCGCCGGTTCTTCGACCTGACTGAGTGATGCTGTACGATTGCTAAATGCAATATTGTCACGGATCGTTGTACTGAATAAGAATCCGTCTTGTGGTACGTAAGATAATTTGGAACGTAAACTTTCGAGTGTCAGATTCCGTACGTCGGTTCCACTGACTTTGATGGATCCTTCCGGCGGCTCGTAGATTCGCAGAAGCAATTTCACAAGTGTACTTTTGCCGCTGCCTGTTCGGCCAACGATCCCAACCGTTTTACCCGCAGGAATGAGAAGGTTCACGTCTTGAAGGGCGTACTCCTTGCTCCCCGGATATCTGAAGGAGAGATGCTGGATTTGAATATCTTCTACCTTTTTCAGGGGCCTTGCATCCGCAGTCTCTTGTACATCAGGAATTTCAGACAGCAAACTGTTGACACGTTCGAGCGAAGCGCCGGAACGTTGCATCATGTTAATGACATTTCCGATTTGCTGAAGGGGTCCCATAATCATACGGAGATAGAGGGTTAGTGCTACAAAGCTACCAAGACTGATCGTATTCTGAATGGTCATGTATCCACCTACAACGATAGAGACAACAAGGGAGAATGCACCTAGGAGCGGAAGCAGTGCCTGAAAGAGAGAAGAGAGACGAACCAGTTTCAGCTGTCTATCCCGGATCGCATCTACCGTAGATCCAAACCGTGAACGAGCGATCTCTTCCGTTGCGAAAGTTTTCGTGACGCGAATTCCGCCGAGTTGTTCTTCAGCTGATTCTGTCATGGAGGCGAGTGCTTCCTGCACGGCTTTCGATCTTCCTCGAATACGAGGTCCAAAGTACACAACGAGGAAGGGAATGGCGAGTAGAGGACCGACGCTAATTGCAATCAGTGTAAAAGGAATTCCACTTAGCATCATCATAACAACACAAGATAGCAGTAAAAACACAGCATTTGTTGTCTGATTAATCCCGTTAGATATGGCTTCTCGTACGGAAGTGACATCATTCATCACATAACTAAGAAGCTTCCCTGTACCTTGTTTAGCAAAGTATTTTTCGCTAAGCTCAGAAAATTTGCCGAATAGTTTTTGCCGAGTAATGAACTCGAATCTTCTTCCAAGTCGCATAATTATAAACTGACCAAGTCCAAATAACGCATTATAAGAGATTGCAATCACAAGTAACTGAAGACTGTATCGAACGATTTTATCCATGGTGAGGGTCTGTCTCTGCAGTTCGTCAGTAAATTGACCAACAACACGAGGGAGGAGGGCTTGATCAATATTGGAAATAATGATCAGCAGGATGGCAGCAAGGTAGGCGGGCAGATGGGACTGTACATAGTCACGAAGTAAACTTCGATCATTCACGGATCAACTCATCTCCTTGAATTATTAAAATGGATGATGCGGGCAACAAAAGGGCAGGACGCTGTTTTATTACAAAAGCGTCATGCCCTTTCTAATGTATGTATTCCGGTGAACATTCTAATCCTATTTTTAAGTAAAATAGCTTTATTGTCAAACTATTTAGTGAGTAAAAAACAGGTTTTATTGAGGCGCTACCTAAAGAAAAAAAGATTGTAATGAGATATCCATAGTTTGGGGAATATAAGAGTAGATAACAGAATTGGACTGAAAAGTGTAACATTTTAAAGACAGGTCTCGTTTAGAGAGTAGAACATATAGAGGGAAACGATGGTTTGATCATATGATGGAGGTGCAATTCAATGAAACGAAAAATACGAAAAACATCGATTGCTGCGCTGAGTTTGACTTTTGCTTTTGGAGGAATGTCAGCCTATGCTTTCGAAGATGTTAAAGCGGATACACAGGTTCAAATGCTCCAGGTGCTGCGTGATCAAGGGATTGTGAGCGGAGTCACTTCGAATAAGTTTTATCCGGCCAGCCTATTAACTGAAGCTCAAGGGATACAGATGATTGTAAAAGCGTTCGACTTAAAAGTAGAAAGCGATACAGGTGCCGAAACAGGAAACACCAAGTGGTACGATGCAGCTTATGCTGCAGCAAAAGAACAGGGCTTGTCCTTACCGGAAAAAGCAGACGCGAATCTTGATATGACAAGAGAAGTATTTGCGCAGCTTTTGTTAGAAGGTCTGAATACAACAGGAGAATATCCCGTTATTTTGCTCTATAACGATATCAAAGATGAAAAAGAAATTAACCCTGAATATATATCTTCCATTCAAAACTTGCTGAATATGAAGGTGATTAGCTTGGATGATAAGGGAGAATTCAGACCAAACGATACCCTCACTCGAATGGAGGCGGCAGAAATGGTCTTTCAAGCAATGGAAATCGTAGATCGCCATGGGAACGGCGGTGGATCAGAGGAGACACCGGGGACGGTTCCAGGCAGCGGTCAGCAGGCCTTTGTACCTGAGGTGACCTCCCAAACTGTGGATGAGAAAACGGTAAAAGTAAAACTTAGCCTTGAGCTGCCGAATCCAGGTTATGGTCTGGAGATTAAAGATGTGGAACTTGGCAAAAACGGCAAAGCGATCATCAAATATCAGATCATTCAACCTGACCCAGATAAAATGTATCCACAGGTAATTACGGAACGGACTGCGGAAACAAACATTCCTTCAGGATATACGCCGGAAGTCAAGCCGTTTTCATAACGCTCCGGCAATGCGTCTGACTGTTTCGTTGTTTTGCTTCGCAAAGCCAAAGGCACTGTCAGATGCATTACCTTCGCTTGGGGTTTAAATGCAAAGAAGCATCGATTGGAATTCGGTGCTTCTTTTTTGTTACCATGGAATGTGAAGAGTTATTATTTAGTAATATACTTACCCTGAGCCAGTACAAACTTAATTAAAGGTGAGACACAATATGATACTACATAAAGGTGAAATTCTTTTTCGGCAGGGAGATACGGGTCCCCTTTACCACCTTAAATCAGGCATGCTCAAAATTATGCGAATTCAGGAAGACGGCGGAGCCTTTCTTGTGAACATTATCGTTCCTGGTGAGATGATTCCTCATCATAGTCTAATCAGTCCGGGTCCTTGTTTTGGTACAGCGATTGCGCTATCCACCTGTGATATTGAAGTGATTCCAGCTGCAGATTGGTATTATTCCTTGTCTGTTGAGCCAGAAAGATACAAGGATGTAGCGCTGAAGCTCCAGGATAAGCTGCGCATGATGCAACAACGAATGGATCAGGTGACGGAGACAGAACCAGCAGAGCGTCTACGTAAACTCCAGTCATGGATGGAAGCTTATATCTCTCCAGAAAAAATGACCGATCTACTAACCCAAGCAGAGATTGGGCAGTTAATCGGTCTTCGCAGAGAGACGGTGAACCGTCTGCTTCGTTCAATTGAAATTAGGTAATAAAAACCTCAGTTATAGCACTTCTTTAGGTCCGAAAAATTCGTAATGCAGATCTTCTTCCCGTACGCCACAAGAGGTAAGAAGATCGCGGATGCTCTTCATAAAGGAGAGGGGACCGCAGAAATAAAAATGCGCATCTGTTGTAGGAATTATCTCTTGTAGCCAAGATTGGTCAATTCGTCCAGTCTTACTGTACCCGTTATCTTCAGGAAGCGGATTGCTATAACAGAAATGTGCGCTAAGTTTGTCGTTTGAGTCTTCCAGTTTCCTTACTTCGGAGCCCATGGCGTGGACTTTCCCGTTGTGTGCTGCATGAATAAAGGTAACACGACGATTTGGCTGTTGCTGTACTGTCGCATTCACCATACTCATGAGCGGGGTAACTCCAATACCGCCACCTATAAATACGACAGGGCGATCATCGGAATAACTCATCTGGAATTCGCCCGCAGGTGCAGATAACGATAACTTGTCGCCTTCTTTGACTTCATTATGCAAATACGTAGATACCTTACCCGCAGGAACGTCCGGGGATTCATCTTCCCTTTTCACGCTAATCCGATAATAGGATTCATGAGGTCCAGCGGACAAGCTGTACTGACGAATTTGAGTGTATGGTTCGCCTGGAATAGCTACTTTCACACTTACATACTGGCCGGGAGTAAAAGAAGCCAGTGCTCCCCCATCTGACGGAATGAGATAGAAAGAACGTATCAGCTCATTTTCATCTACAATTTTATCCACGGTAAAGAAGCGGAATCCACTCCAGCCTCCTTGTTGCCCTTCTGCTTCAGCATACATTTCTTGTTCGATATCGATAAACACGCTGGCTATGATTCCATATGCGTTATTCCATGCTTGAATGATTTCATCCGTGGCAGCATCCCCAAGAACTTCTTTGATCGCAAGCAGCAGGTATTTCCCTACAATAGGATAATGCTCTGGCAGTACGCCTAGACTGCGGTGCTTGTGAGCGACTTCTTTTACAGCGGGAAGAACAGCTTCCAGCTGATCAATATGCTGCGCGGCAGCGTAAACCATGTTAGCGAGTGCAGCTTGCTGCTTTCCTTTTTTCTGATTCGCGTGGTTAAAAATGTTGAGTAGTTCAGGATGATGCTCAAACAGCATCTGATAAAAGCGTGTCGTGATGTCTCTTCCGTGTACTTCCAGAACGGGTACGGTAGATTTAATGATGGATATGTCATGTTGGCTTAGCATAGTATCCCTCTTTTCATACTTTGTGGTTGAATAATATTAGTATAAAAGAGGGAAAAAGCTTGAATAGTGATTCAAATCACTCATCTTATGAACAGATTGCATCCTTTTTGCGTGTGGTTGCGTATACAGGTAAATACAAAGTGCATTATGTTGAGAGGAGTAAGGACAACAATGAATACGGATTCCAAGGAGCTGCTTCAAGCAGAACTCGTTCTTATAGAGAAGTGGGAGAAGGAACAAAAGGATATTTTTTTCTGGGAAAAGCTCGGCCGTCTGCCTTTCGTTATGCTGGATAAGCTGACCCCGAAGATCGTTAGAGACAAACTCGGATTACTGCTGGATGAACTGGGTGCGTTTCTACAGAATGGCGGCCGATTCCTTGTGAACAAGAAGGCTGTGCTAAAGCACATTCACAAGTTTCTCAGCCAAGAAGAACCCTCAGAACAAACAGGACTCATGAAAAAAGGACTGCAAGTGAAAAAGTTATTCACGCAAGTATCATCAGCTGCCCTCGCAGCAACGGGGAAATCTCGAAAAGAGGAAACAGAAGATACAGATTCTTCTGAGAAGACTTCGGTCCTTGCTCTCGCAGATATTGAGAAACTGCCGATTACAGTAATGGATCAGGCGGCGGATGATATTATTCAAGGCAGGATCAAGTTTGCGGCTGCGAGCGGGGCGGCAACTGGAGTAGGCGGCATTGTAACAATGGCGGCTGATCTCCCGCTCGTGTTAGGGACATCCCTAAAAACGTTGCAGGAGATTGCCATCTGTTATGGGTATGACCCGGAAGAGACTATGGAACGCGTATTTATTGTAAAATGTCTTCAATTCTCTTCAGCGGATATTGTAGGCAAAAAAGCAATCATTGAAGAACTGGGTAATTTTGAAGGTGAACATACGAATAAAGAAGTGATTTCCCAGTTGCAAGGCTGGCGGGAAGTCGTAACCGCTTATCGTGAAAACTATGGATGGAAGCAGTTGTTTCAGATGATTCCGATCGCCGGTATTATTTTTGGGTCGATTAGCAACAAAGGTGCACTTACCGACGTTTCAGAAGCAGGAAAGATGCTGTACAAAAAACGCCGGATCATGAAAAAGTTAGCTGAATCACAGAATGAATGTATAGAATCCAGCTCATCCACTGATAGGGTATAAAGCATTATTTGTTCATCGGTGAGAGGAAAGGTGGTCTTACGCCAATTGGGCTCCGAGTTTTTTTATTTTCTGAAGCCACTCTTGCCTTTGACGGTCTGTTGACGTTTTAATCGGACTGATTTCTGTTACTTTTACAGTTTTGATCCCGCAGTAGCCGAGAACTCCCTGCTTCATTACCCTATGGCCTGAGCTGCCGTAGAAGAAGCGATAGTACCAGGGCGGCGTATCCATCGTAACGATGAGATGGGCTGTTTTTCCTTTTAATCGTTTATCCCACATCACACTTCCAGGTTTAGGATCATAAGCGAAGCCTGGAAGCAGGATGCGGTCAAAGAATCCTTTGAGTATCGCTGGTACGGATCCCCACCAGATCGGGTATACGAACACGAGATGATCAGCGTCTTTAATCATTTGTTGTGCTCGAAGCAGATCCGGTTCTAGGTCCGTTCGCTTACGATAGCCGTGCTGTAGATTGGGATTGAACTGAAGCTGGCTCAGATCAATGAGGTTGATTTTCACATCCTGCCTTGATGCTCCATCTAAGTAGGAGTCGGCGATTCCTCTGCAAAAGCTTTCTTCATCAGGGTGTCCCATAATTAGGGTTATTGATTTCATCTTATTATTCATGATTTTCCTCCAAGGATCATATCGTATTTCGTTTTAACCATGTTTCTGTTCCAATCATATAGGGCAGAGCAGAAGTTACCTATGATGAAAGGTGCAGAATTACTGATTGCACCCGCATAAAATGAGCAAGGCGTAATCGGGAGGAGGAGAGATATGAAACAATATGGAACTTCCATTACAATGCTGTATACACTCGTCAAGACGTTATCGTATAAAGGACATGATGTCGAAGCATTTTTGAAGGAGCATGGATTGCATTCATCCCTATTAAAGCAGCCGGAAGCTCGGATTACGGCCAAACAGCATATGGAGCTGATGAGTGCAGCTGCACTTCTTCTGAAGGATGAGTTTTTTGGATTGCAGCAAGGCAATCGAATGGAAATGGCAGACCTGGGGGCTGTTGGTTATGTAATGATGCATTCTGGTACCTTAGGCGATGCACTTGCCTCTTATCAGAGATATCATATCGTCGCTTGCAGCGGCTACGAAATTGTACTGGAGGAGTCAGGGGAAGATGTCACTCTTCGCTTGTCTTTAGACGGGCTTCATGGACTCGTATCCCGTCATTGCACCGAAGATATGATCAGTTCACTTGTACATATGATGTACCGGCTTTGCGGTGTCCCGATACTTCTGCAGAAAGTGTCTTTTACACATAGCCGGCCTGAATCAGGTGAACTTACACCCTATAAAGAGGTATTGGGAGTCGTTCCCGAGTTTGGTGCTCCTGTAAATGCAATTCGCTTTTCTCGTTCCACGCTGGCTTGTCCGGTAATGTATGCAAATGTTCAGCTTGCATCCTGGTTTGAGCGTCAGGCGGAAGATGTGATCAGAGGACTTACCGAAGGAGAACGGTTCACTGGTGAGGTCATGCGCTGGTTGATTGATCAGATGCGTTTCAGGTTACCGAATTTAAAGTTGGCAGCGGCTGCTTTTCATATGGGAGTACGAACATTTCAAGGCAAATTACAGCTAGAGAATACGACCTTTACGCAGGTACTTGCTTCTGTACGTAAGGAGCTTGCTCTCCGGTATTTAGGGAAAGAGGGATACTCCATCACGGATATTGCATACTTACTTCATTTTTCAGAAGAGAGTGCTTTCCATCATGCGTTTAAACATTGGACAGGGAAGACACCGGGACAGTATAGAGCTTCATAGGGAGACTGTGGCGAGATCGAATGATAGTAAAAGAGAACTTACTAACGGAAGCGTTAACTTTTTCATTCGTTATACGTCTATAATTATGAGATGTCTCACCGAAGGAGGATGTTAAGGTATGGAATCAAATGGAGGCAAAGATTTTTTGTATTTTCTTATTTTCGTAGTTATTAGCTTTTTTGCTACAATCGCATTTTTTCCTTTTGGACTTTTGATGCTGATCCCAGTGGTTCTCTTTTTCTTATATAAAATCGTGTCCATTTTGAGAGAGATTAGTAATAAACTACATTCAAAAGGAGTACGTGCTGAGGATAAACTGGAGGAGTAGGAAACAAAAAACGCCGGGAAGGTCAATCCTTCGCGGCGTTTTTTTTATGAAGCTGGACGATCTGTCCATGTGGCTAGTTTCTTGTCTGATGGAAGAAGGAAAGTCAGGAATCCAAGTAGCGGCATAAAGCTGCACACCTGCATCACAGGGCTAATCCCCGCAGCATCGATCCAGTTCCCAAGAACAAGGGCACCGAGGCCGCCAAGACCAAAGGCAAGACCTGTAATCATACCTGAGACGGTTCCGATTTTACCTGGCACCAGCATTTGAGCATAAACAACCGTGATGGAAAAGCTGGATAACATAATGAAACCGATAATTGTTAGAAGTACACCTGTCCAGAACAGATTGGCATACGGAAGTAGTAGAGACAGCGGTGCAGCAAAAGCCATGGAAGCAAAAATCATATTCCGTTTACCAAAGCGGTCTGCGAGCGGTCCTCCAAAAAATGTCCCGAGCGCCCCAGCACCAAGAAACAGGAAGATGTAGATTTGTGCGTCTTGTGTAGATAAAGCAAAGGTATCTTTCAGGAAAAATGCATAATAACTGCCGATGGAAGATACATACCAGGAACGTACAAATACAAGAACAATTAGAATAAAAAAAGCATACATAATATTTTTCTTCACTGCTGGATTCATAACTCCATCAGCTGCTTTTTTCTTGGCGTATCCTCCGTTTTGCAGCGTCCGTCCGTACCATCTGGCAATGAAAATCTGCACTGCAATACCAATAGCGGCAAGCGCTGCAAACCCAAGGGAACCCATCAGTCCAAACGGAATAAATACCCATCTTGTGAGGAGCGGGGCGAGAGATTGACCTGCGTTACCGCCGACTTGAAAGATCGACTGTGCTAAACCACGGCGATTTCCTGCGGCCATGTGTGAAACCTTGGAACCTTCCGGGTGAAAAGCCGCCGATCCAAGTCCAACCAGAATAACCGATACCATAATGGCGATGTAGCTGTCCGCAAAGGCAAGAAAAATCATTCCTGCACAGGTGAAGCCCATTCCGATAGGCAGGAGGGCAGGTGTAGGTCTTTTATCTGAAAAATAACCCACCACCGGCTGCATAATGGATGCCGTAATATTTAGTGCAAAAGCAATCCAGCCCATCTGACTGTAGCTAATCCCCATTGAGTCTTGCAGTACAGGGAAGATGGCGGGGATGACCGATTGTACCGAATCATTAAGTAGATGAACCAGGCCAATCGCAATGAGAATCCGATAAATCGTAGCTTGCGAGTTAGCATCAGGACGAGGTAACGACCTAGAAGTTGAACCGTTCTTCGTCAGTGAATTGAGTGACATGTAGGGTCTCCTTTTCCTATGTAATTCAGTAAACAACTTATCATTAATATACCGAAATAGGTAGATCTTCACATCATATGACATCATTTACTTATCGAGCAATGCCCAAATTACAGGAAAAAAGCAAAAAGAGGTGCCTCACCTCGTAGTGAAACGACCTCTTACACCTATTTGCTTGAAATCTCTGTTTGTTAGCGGTTATCGATTTTTTCTGGGTACATGTCATGTTGGAACAGACGCTGTGTAGCGAGCTCCTCATATTTGGTACCAGGACGACCATAGTTACAGTAAGGATCGATGGAAATTCCACCTCTTGGAGTAAACTTACCCCATACTTCAATGTAACGCGGGTCCATCAGTTTGATCAGGTCATTCATGATGATGTTGACTACATCTTCATGGAAATCTCCATGGTTACGGAAACTGAACAAATAGAGTTTGAGTGATTTGCTTTCTACCATTTTAATGTCGGGAATGTAGCTGATGTAGATCGTTGCAAAATCGGGCTGGCCTGTGATCGGGCACAGACTTGTAAATTCTGGGCTATTGAATTTAACAAAATAATCCCGGTAAGGGTGTTTGTTATCAAAGCTTTCAAGAATACTTGGATCATATTCAAAGTTATATTTGGTACCTTGGTTTCCCAGTAGAGTAATATCTTGTAGTTCATCGGATTGACGTCCAGCCATGTTCATAATCTCCTTGTTTTATCTTAGTTTTTTGGTTTATACGCCTCGTTTATTTCCCCACACAAGTGTATGGAGCTGCGGCAAGACACGTACATCATTCATATCGGAGAGCTCCATTGTGTGATCAATGAGCCACTCATAACGGTGAAGGAGGGAGGAGGCGAGGTTATCGGTATCTCCTGTTCCTACATCCGGGTTCCCTGTCTGCAAATACATAGCAACCTCTGGGTAACGACGGTGAACTTCTCTGGCATACGCCAAATCTTGTTCATCGAAGATGACCACTTTTAGGCTGTATGCTTTATCTCCGGTTCGGTCCGCCAGTCGGCTAACAATATCATCTAGTGTATCCCAGTTTGTACTCATGCCAGAACTAGGAGGTTTTGGTGATAGGGTTACCTCATTGATATCCATGAGCCAATCTTGCCAGCGAGAACCTTGTGTTTCTACTGCAGTGCGGATCCCATTCTCTTGAAGTAGTTCCACAAGTGCTCCGATCTGGGGTAATATCGCTGGGTTACCGCCAGAAATCGTTACGTGTGAGAAACGGTCGCCACCGGTGGAGGTGAGCTCTTGCCATATCTCTTCCTTACTCAGTTGACGAATCTGATCTTTGGCACTGCCATCCCAAGTAAAAGCGGAATCACACCAGGAGCAACGATAGTCGCATCCTGCGGTGCGTACGAACATCGTTTTCTGGCCAATGACCATGCCCTCACCTTGTACAGTAGGTCCAAAGATTTCAAGGACAGGGATGGGACGGGAATTACTCATCGATCATCCACTCCCGTCTCACTTCTGCGTAGCTGGTTGGAGTCTCATAAAGCCTTACAAACTCTGTCCGTCCGCCCGTAATTTGTGACTGGTAAGGTTCACTTTGCAGGGCAGATTCCATCTGTTCGAAGATCCACACGACCATATTTTCAGCGGTAGTATTCATCGGTGGCAATGTTTCGTTCAAATATTGATGATCCAGATAACCTTCAATTTGATTCTTCCAAATTTCTTTTACATCGCCAAAATCAACTGTAAGTCCCGTATCGCCGGGAATTCCACTAATGCCAAACACGACCTTGTAGGTATGACCGTGCAAGTTTTTGCATTTGCCTTCATAGCAGTGCAGATGATGCGCAGCATCAAAAGTAAATTCCTTGCTGACAAGGACCCGTTTGCGGTGGTAGCGAAGCTGCTCTGGTTGAATGTCTTCTCCGATTCGCTGCAGCCGTTCTACGATCCGAAAAGTGCCGGGTTCAGGTCTCATTTCTGTTCACCGCCTGTCACTGCAGAAGTAACATTCAGATTTCGTTCTGCGGTATATTCATCAAGGCCCGCTTTCCGCAGTTTACATGCCGGGCATTCGCCGCAGCCATCGCCCATGACACCGTTATAGCAAGTAAGCGTACGCTCACGTACAAATTCAAAAGCGCCAAGCTCATCAGCCATCGCCCAAGTTTCTGCTTTATTCAACCACATCAGTGGCGTGTGAATTACGAATTGGTAGTCCATCGCCAGGTTTAATGTGACATTCAGCGACTTCACGAATACATCACGGCAGTCCGGGTACCCGCTAAAATCAGTTTCACATACACCTGTAATAATGTGACGTGCTCCTTTTTGTTTGGCAAGTACAGCGGCAAAGCTCAGGAACAGATGATTTCTGCCATCTACAAACGTGCTAGGAAGCTCGCCTTCTTCTTGAGAAATATCAATATCACTGCGAGTCAGCGCATTGGGTGCCAGTTGATTCAGAAGACTCATATCGAGTACTGTTTGGTGCACATTCAGTTCACGTGCGATATCAGCAGCGACTTCAATCTCTTGCTTGTGACGTTGTCCATAATCAAAAGTGACAACTTCCACTTCAGCAAAGTGTTTTTTGGCCCAGAACAGGCAGGTAGTACTATCTTGTCCGCCGCTAAATACGACGATTGCTTTTTCATTTGTAAACATAAAAAAACCTCTCTATCTTCTAGGATTAGTAAACACGGGCCATACCTCGTGTTCCATCAGCGGAAGAAAAGAGAAGTTCACTACTCGATCAACAAAAAACAGGCCTCTGCCATGAGAGCAGGGCACTTATATAGATTGACAAAGGCATTATTTACAGCACGAAAAAATGAGCAATCTGCCTCTTTATGAAAATAAAGCTGCTGACTGCACAGGGGATGTAAATAGCCCACAATTAGACAATCTGTATAGTTTTTTATAGAGGGAGTTCGCGAACCTCTCCCATGGAAACGGAATGTTCCGCATGATGATCCATGGATTTATATTTGTAGTTGTGGGAATCAATTTCATTACAATTGATTAAGGGTAACAATTATATTTCAATAAAGACGCCTGTTTAGCGTTCTCGTAGTATTATAGCAGAAAATAAGCACAATAGAAGTCCTTTTAGTTAATCAGCACATTTCCAAAAGGTAGCACTTCACGCAAGATCCGCTTAAATAGCCCCTCGTCATTGATGTCATTCTCGAGTCTCCGGTTTTCTCGGCCCGCTTGAAATAGAACTTTGCCATGCCCTGTCATCTTCCAATGATAGTTCATATGCTGACTCGCTAAATGGTTCCCGTATACGGTAAGTTCTAGGTTTGCATTTTCAGGATACGCGATGACACTGCCTGCATCTACATAGAGTGGAGCTGTGGGATGAAGTTCCTGTTCGCAGACCTGGCCTTGGGTGAGAATGCCGATAATTCCTGTGCCCGAAAATTTCATTTTGATGGCATCTCTTGTGATCAGCATGTTTTTGATCTTTAAAATTCGGGTCTGCATTTGAATTCCTTCACTGTAGAAAAACAAATGACGGAAATCGTAAAGTAAATCACTTTGCTCATCCAATTCGATTGCTTTCATGCTAAAACCGGGGGGGAGGGCAGCGACAAACTGGCAAGGACCACTAATTTCGGATTGAATCAATTTATGCTTGCGATACATCCCCCTAATATTCATAAAACGATCGTTTCTGCCTGTGCCTGCCCCTCGGTAAGCAACAATCTGCTGCGGATGAAGAACATGGATCTTGTCACCGTCTGTTAAAGAGAAGGTAACAGCTTGTCCTGTGGCAATGGAAACTTCGTGTCCCTGAGAAATTTGCATCTTTCGTCTTGTTCCTTTCTGTACTTAGAGAAACCACTACCATTTTATTACATACGGGAATGTCTACGCATACGATAACGAATGACACGAATGAGTAGAAAATACAATACAATCAGTGAAATGGCGGTAATCACCATAACTGTAATTCGCTTTTGTGTCATCATCCGTTGTTCTTCGGCTTTTTGTAACTGACCGACCATGGTAGTAAGGTTTTCATTTTGTTCCATTAAATATTGATTTTGTGAGATTAACTCCTCATTGCGAGCTTGGAAGGATTCGATGTTAGTTTTGGCATTGTTTAGTTCTGTCATCGTCTGTTCGTAGCTCTGCTGCAGCTTATTTACTTCCTCGGGCAGGTTCGTAAACTGCTCATAGCCGTTATATACGTTTTCCCAGAAACCGGCTTCTGCACGATGATCAGAAATGACCAGAAGCAGACTGTACATGACCACGGTCATCAGCGAGAGCTGCCACTTTTTTTTCATAGATCCACCACCTTATATATCATTAACCTCAATCTTCCTTTTTTTAGCAGGTAAAAGATTCACGTCAAAATAAAGAGAAATTTAGGGAATGCTGTTATTCTATACGAAAATATGATTTTAATTGTTTCACAAATTAAACATTTTTGTAGATCAGAGGAATTTTTAAAAATAAATCCTTTTGATGTTTCAAGCTTGCCTTGAAAGGGTAATAGATAGAAAAAGGTCGCTATTGGGAAAGAGATTGTTGGTTTTATTTTTCTAAGGAGGACAAATAGAAATGGAAAGTAGAGTAGATAAAAAAGTGTACAAAACGATTCGAGTTACCGTTAATGGGAAACCGGTTGGTAATGCACTGGTTATGGACGGTATTACCTATGCACCTATTAAGAAGGATAAAAGAAAACTTGGAATTAAGCGTCGTTAATTCCTAAGTTTTGAACTGTATAGTAAGTGCAGAAACAGAATCGAAAACGGGTAGTCATTCCCAGTGTTCGATTTTTTTATATGTGGAAAGAAATATGATTGAGAGGAACACAAATCTTCGGGATTTGTGTTTTTTTGTCGTATTGAGGCGAAATCAGTCGGATGACTTGTGTAAAGTCACAAAAATTTGTAATATTTTATGTAGGAACATATGTTCCCTGACAATCTGTTGTCTTTTTATCCTGTTAGTATTTAAATAAAGCATACTGAGGGGAGAGATGTTAGTGAGTTCAATACTGGATGTATTCTATACCTGGAACCGCGAAGCTATTCCCGTCTCTGGCGAAAAATCACTGTTTTTGCTAATTGAATGGCGCAGTGGACCGCCTGCCAAGAGACAACTGAAAACACCACCCAAACTATTGTTTCGGGAAGTTGAATTGTTGATTAAACCCGAGGATGGCATAAGAATAAAGGCTGTTCATGGGGCAAGGGCGAAAGAATCAGACGTCGGATGGGTAATAGGACTCGGTAACGCATATAAAGGTAAAACAAAATCCCTTTTATTAGAATTTACAGCAGTCTCTCAATCGGCAGGTAAAAAACCAGCATGTTCCGCCTATTGGAGCGCACTAAAGACGAAGCAAGAGCAACGTGTGCTTTTGCGCAGAGAACAAATTAATCTCATTGTTTCTGCACATTTAGGAATGATTCGTAAGGAACCAGATCCTAGAGTTCAGAAATATGTGAAGCTAAGTCAAACGACAGCGATCATGAAACAAAGTCTTCGAGCATTTGAAAGAGGAAGAAGCGAGGAAGGTAGCGAAATTATTAAACGTCATACTGATGAATTACTGATTTTGGCAGTAAGATCCGGTGACTTGGAGTATTATCGTGAAGCCCACATTCTTAACCGTTTATGCTTATATTACGAGCAGACCCATGAGCAGTCCTGCTATGAACCTACTGACATGGAAGAAGATTCAAATCATCCTTTTCAGGCATCCTTTGATAATGATTATTACGAGAAAGAAGCAAAGTAAGCATAGAGATAGCCATGAAAGTCGTAGTAACCAGCAGTTGTCCGCAGCCTCCAGGTGTAGAACGGAAAATACATAATGAAAATAAGGGTAATGACCGATATAAGTCCAAAGTGCTATATAACAAAAGGAGCGATCATAGTTCTTATTAACTAAAGTGTTGTTATAGGGGGACATCGCATGACAGAGCGGCTTATACGATTAATGCGCATCATTACCTTGGTTCAGGCAAAGCCTGGTATTTTAGCAAGAGAACTGGCCGAACGTTGTGAGACATCAGAACGAACGATATACCGTGATATGGATGCTCTAAGTGCGATGCACATACCGGTTGTGAACATGGGACACGGACGAGGATATCAGTTCATCAGTCGGTTTGCACTTTATCCACTGAATTGGTCGGAAGAAGAAACGGACGCTTTCGTGAAGCTGGCGGATATAATGGGGCAAGTAAAACCATTATTGCCTCCGGCTTTTGAAAGTGCCTATGAGAAGGTAATGGCAGCCAGTTTAAAGAAAAAAACAGAACGAGTCGAATGGGCAGAACAATTTGCAGAAGTGATACGGCTTGGAAAAGGAGAGGAAGATTGGCATGATGACAAGGATGACAAAGTGTTTGTCACTATTGTACAAGCTTCTTTATCCCAAAATACCATTCAGGCAATCTATGATTCACCTATAGAAGGGATCGCTGGTTCCGTTAATATAGAACCATCTACGATAAAACTAACGATTGATCCTTATCATTTAGTACCAAAGGAACATCATTTTTATGTAATCGGATATTGTCATGATACGGAGCAGGTAGAGTCTTTCCGTATGAGTTGCTTTCGTGAGGCAGATGTATTACCACAAACCTTCCGTAGAGAACAGTTTTTACAGAATACATCGATGAAGGATACATGGTCAGTAACGCCGAGTGATGAACGGATTTCATTCAAAGTAAGATTTCATGCAGAAGTTGTGGAGAGAGTAAGGCGTAGTGAGCTGCTGGTAAAGCCCAAATATTCGTATGAACATAATGGGAATTTAGTGCTTGAAGTGACCGTGAATAACAGTCAGGAGTTTATGGATTGGCTTCTTCCATATGGACCTGCTGCCGAAATTCTCGAGCCCCCGCATTATCGAAATCAACTACGAGAGAGGCTCAAGACTTGGCTTTGTTTTTATCACGACTTGTATCAAAATCAATGAAATTAAGGTTAGGAGTCCGAAGACCCGAGTAATTTAGCAAGATCTCCAAAGGGGTTATGTTTATCATCATCTCCGCTCGAATACACAAGTTTGGATTTGGTTCCTTCTTCTTCGGCTGCACTGTTCTCGGCAAGTTTCAATTGATCAAAATGATGAATAAATACTCTGGCCGTATTGATGGCGTCATCAAGGGCTCGGTGCTGGGTACCATCGAATGGAATACCGCACAACGTTAGAGCCTGGCTAAGTCCGAGCTGGCGCGAACCACCTTCTTTGCGAAGGGTCCGTGAGATTTGTTTTTGGATATCATTATGGTTCATGATCCAGTCCACATTCATTTGATGTGTGCGACAGTGCGATAAAAATTTGCTTTTGTCGTCAGGTCCCCATGAACAGAGGAAATAGGAATCAGGCAGCCATTCAGTAAACTGCTGGACAGCTTCAGGGAATAAGGGGGCTGCATCAATATCTTTTTGCGAAATGCCCGTGAACTGGATCGTATCGGTGGACAAAACGGATTTGTTAGAAGGTCGTACATAGGTATGAAATGATTCAATGATGCCGAGGTTTCCTTGTTCATCTACAGGGGAAACCTTCACAGCGCCGATATCGATAATCTCGGAAGAATACCGAGTACTTCGGCTTACGGTAAATTCAAGATCATAGATAATATAATTCATGACCGTTAGCTCCTTTCTCTTTTTTTATTTAGAAGTTATGAAGTTACACTTACTATAGCTAGATACCGACTCATCAGTTCTATGAGTACTATTTTACCTGTTAGATGCAAGGCTGTCAGCGTATTTTCTATCTCTTTCTTGGCGAAAATGATAGATACATTAAAAACGATGAATTTGAAAGTAAATATAGACAAACAAAACCGTTTTGATCTATATTTACTTTTAATTGAAGCAACCAAAGTTATTATGAAATTAATTTAGTTACATGAATCTTTAGAAAAAATGTGAAATGCGATGATCAAGGACACAGTATAGGATAACAGCAAATTTCATCAGAGAATGAGATCCGGTAGGCTGAAAGATCTCTGAAATTTGAACTTATACTCCTACCTTGTAGCTGCAAGCGGGTCTTATTCAGATTTCGTTTGCCGGATGAAGGCACGTTACGCCGGAGAGATGACCAGTCATTTGTAATGGAAAGTAAACAAAGAATGGTCTGAATAAGGGTGGTACCACGACATTTTCGTCCCTTGACGAAAGTGTCTTTTTTGCGTTGATACGAAATAGGGAGGGAACAATCTTGCGTCAGAGCAAATTATTTATTCCAACACTGAGAGAAGCGCCAGCTGAGGCGGAAGCACGGAGTCACCAAATCTTGTTACGATCTGGTATGATTCGGCAAACCGCATCGGGCGTATACAGTTTTTTGCCACTTGGAAGGCGGGTACTTCATAAAATAGAGCAGATTGTTAGAGAAGAAATGGATGCAATTATGGCTCAGGAAACGTTGCTGCCATCGCTGCAACCGACGGAGCTGTGGAAAGAATCAGGCAGAGATAGTGATTATGGACCGGAACTGATGAGACTTTCTGATCGTCATGATCGATCTTTTGCTCTAGGACCAACTCACGAAGAAGTTATAACAGCACTCGTTCGCGATGAAGTTCATAGTTATCGTCAGCTGCCTTTGACCTTATATCAGATCAGTACAAAGTTTCGGGACGAACGCAGACCCCGTTTTGGTGTATTGCGCGGTAGAGAGTTTTTGATGAAAGATGCATATTCATTTTCTACTAACTGGGAGGAACTAGATCGGGTATATGAAGATATGGTTCAGGCTTACACGCGTATCTTTACTCGGGTAGGACTTCGTTTTACGAAAGTGGAAGCAGATGCTGGTACCATTGGCGGGAGTGGTGAAACCCATGAATTTATGGCGCTCGCAGCGATTGGAGAAGATACGATCGTGACTTGTACGAGCTGTAATTATGCAGCTAATTTGGAGAAAGCCATCTATAAAATCCCGGAAGAGGTTAAAGATGCTCATCTGCTTACGGAAGAGTCAGTATCTCAGAAAGTGAAAGTTCATACACCAGACATGAAGACGATCCAGCAAGTCGCTTCTTTTTTGGAGAAAGAACCGAAGGATATAATCAAAACCCTTTTGTATGAGGCGGATGGAGTTCCTGTTGCTGTACTTGTTCGTGGTGATCATGATGTGAATGAGATTAAATTACAACATGCACTTGGGGCTAAACAGGTGGAAATGTTAGATCAGGAGAAAAGCAAGCATCTTCAGCTTCCAGTCGGGTACCTAGGACCCTATAATCTATCTATGAAAGTGATAGCGGACCATGCGGTGATTACGATGGAGAGTGGGGTTACTGGAGCTAACGAAAAGGATCAACACTATACTGAGGTGAAGCCTGGCCTAGATTTTACGTGGGATATAGCTGCTGATGTTCGTAACGCTGCAGAGGGAGATCAGTGTCCTTCGTGCAGCTCTGCACTTGCTTTTGATCGGGGAATTGAAGTAGGTCATGTGTTTAAACTCGGAACCAAATACAGTGATGCAATGGGAGCTACGTTCTTAAGTCAGGAAGGTACTCCTCAAAAACCAATCATGGGTTGTTACGGCATTGGAATCTCTCGCTTACTCGGAACGATTGCTGAGCAATATGCAGTAGATAGTACGATGAACTGGCCTGCTGCTATTGCGCCCTATCATGTGCATCTAATTCCAATCTCTGTGAAGGACGAAACGCAAATGCAACTCGTTCAAGAGTTGGAACGTTCCCTCACTGCTCTAGGGCTGGAAGTGTTAGTAGATGACCGCAATGAACGCCCAGGCGTCAAATTTAAAGATGCTGATCTACTAGGATTGCCTATGCGTGTCATTGTAGGAAAAGATGCGGCAGACAGACAAGTGGAGTGCAGATTAACTGGGGATTCCCAAGTTGTAGATGACGCGGGTAAGTCCATTTCTGAGCGCTTGTCTATTGAAGAAGTGCTTCATGTGGCTAAGCATCAAATTTTACCAAAATTACGCTAGTCAAAATGTGTAATATACTATATTCTAGTAAAAAAGGGTTTGACCTCAGCATATGAACGAATTGTCCTAAAGCATAGGGCCTTGATTTTAATCAAGGCCCTTTTTTGTGTTTTTTTATAGGACATTGAGGATCCGTTGGACCAAGAGGAGGTTATTTTTTGGGGGAACATTAGGGGGTGTGACGAATATAGACAGGAATTCATCACTTTCAAACATTAAGGTAAATTATGTATAATAATACGTTAAAAGGATGAAGAGGGTAGACCGATAACAGAGTAGAGAAAGTACATATTTAAGTAAGTATGCAATACAGAAAAAAACTTAAGATTATAGGAGTGAAAAAATGAAGAAAATTACTAGGTTTGTTTTAGCTACAGTTATTTTATTTGGGGCAACAGCATTGCCTCTGGAATCCAAAGCTGCGGGATCTGTACAATTCAAGGATGTGCCTTCCAGTCACTGGGCTAAAAGTGCAATTGATGCGGCCGTCCAGAAGGGATATTTCAAAGGATATTCAGATGGAACATTCCGTCCGAATGCAACGATTACAAGAGCAGAGTTTGCGGCACTTTTAAGTCGTTTGTCCAAAAATGAAGTGAAGGAGAATCAAGGAGAGTTTCAAGATGTAAAGGGACATTGGGCTGAGTCCTCTATTAAGCAAGCGGTAGGAATGGGATTCATTAGCACGAAGGATTACTCAAGTGAGTTTCAACCTGGAAAAGCTCTTACCAGAAGAGAGATGGCGAAATGGATGGCATCTGGATTGTCAGCGAATGATGCGGATTACAAAAAAGCTTTGGCTGATACAAGTACAGAATCTACTTTGGTTCCGGTAGCCGAATTTTACAAAGGAGGGTTATCGAAAACGGATTATCCTTATGTGTCTGTTGCACTAGGAACCGGCTTAATGGCTGGCTATCCCGATGGAACGTTCGGTCCCAGTAAAACGACCACGAGAGCCGAAACTGCAGTGATCTTATCTCGGTTGGATAGCGTTCAAGTGAAGAAGGCTGATAGTTTTAAAGATTTAAATGAGATGAGAGAAGTGGGACTAACAGGTACCAATTTAACTTCAGCTACTCCTTTTGTATATGCCAAACTCTATAATTCTTCTGAACTTGCAAGCTTTGATCGAGTAATTAATAAAGAATTTAATCTAAAAAATGGCTTAGGAACTATGAAGGTACATCGCATGATTATTGCCGATGCCACATCTTCGAAAACAGTTAGAAATTTATATGGGAAAATTTTTATTGATGAGGAATATAATAGACCCATTGATTCTGACCGATATGAGGTTTTTGTAGAGGCAACAGTAATTCCAAGTGGGGATAATTTGAAAAATCTAGCGTTTTATAATTCTACTGGAAGTAGACTGACAAGTGGTAATAACTTTGAAAGTGGGACAATTAAGAAGTATGGAATAATCAACTTGCCACATACAGAGTATGTTACATCAGGTTTTTTTACAAAAGGAGTAGAAAGAAGATTTTGGATGAATTCATCTATAAATAGAAGCTGGGTGGAGTCAATTACTGAAAATGGGGGAAGGTTTTCTGCTGGGAAAGAAGCTACCTCATTTTATATTCCTAAATGAGAAAGTGTGACTATAAAATGATAAACATTAGTAAAATAATAATGTTTTTTAGATGGCTTTCTATTGTTATCATTTTTGTTTCATCAATAACTTTTTTTTCGGATTTATCATATTCTGAAGCTGCTCCTCAGGTAGTTGTAGTAAGTCCTGATTCTGAAGATATTGAACCTCTCAAACATCCCACAGTAAGCCCAGCAGGCCCTATAGGATATCAAAAAAAGGTGAAACTAGTTGATGGAATTAAGAATGCTGGACCTGGAGTTTATTGGGTACAGATTGACAATGGTTATTGGGTGGCTACTTCATACAGAGGAAATATCTCCGTAAAAAATACTGGATCAAGAAATGATCCTTGGCCATCTGTAGGTTTAGTAAAAGATAAGATAGAAATGGTAGGAAAACCTATATATATGCCTGATGACTATACTGATGCTAATGGTGAACTAATACAACCCAATATAGTCTCAAATGCTATTATTACTAAAGTAGCGACAACTCAGGATCAAGGAATTACTTCGTTGATAAAAAGTTTGGAGTTAGTGGGTGAAAAAACTGGAGTCTTACTGGAGTCTGAAACAGGGAGGAGGGTTTATCCAACACTTCCAGGTGAAAATAACTCTTACTTGGAAGAATATAATAGATACACTGGGAACGATGGAGATAATGGATATCCCAAAAATACTGCAATGTATTTGACTCCACTTACTATAACTTGGCGAGGTAAAGTAATTGAGCAGAAAAAGATACAGCTGAGTGGGAAAAATAATTTGAAAGTAAACGAACAAACCTATCTTAAAGGCGAAGTTTCAACGATTAAGCCAGGTGAAGATAACTACGGTAATCCTGTAGATATCTCAACAAGAACAGATACAACGTGGTCATCCGATAAAAAATCAGTTGTAGAAGTAAATGAGAGTGGACGTATTACTGGAAAAAGTAAGGGAATCGCGAAAATAACAGTCCGCTGGAAAGAGAAAGAAGAAGACGGCGGTCTATATGATCTGATGACTTCTATTACAGTGACCGTAACCGAAGAAGGCTGTCTTGAAGGTGAAGAATGCGGGGGCGAAGGAGAAGACCCTAGTGGTGGAGGTGCCTGCAAATACACCATTAACCCACCTTCACAAGTCTCCTCACCTACGACTACTTTTATGGAACCGGGAGCACAAGGGCATATATTAGGTGATGATACAGCAAATGGGAGACATTTTGATGCTACCTTAGGTATCCCTACTTCTGAAAATTTATATGCTAATACTTGGGCAATGAAATATTTGTATCAGCATACCTTTGGTCAACAAAAAGGAACAGTAACCTATGATTGTAATGCGGAAGTTACATACTTATTGAAGTGGAAAGAAAAGCAAGATCCAATTAAAGGGGAAGACGGGAAAGAAACACCACAGCCGGATATTGAAAAAAGCGAAAATGAAACGAAAAAGTATTCGTTTTCCTTCACTCGTAATTACTCTTATTGGAAGATAAATAACTTAGAAGTTTACAAGATAGATCGTGCTACGATGTCTAATTACGCTTTGCCTAACGGGAACGCCACATTACTTCCTAAGGGATATAGCATTCCTTCAGTAGATATGGAACATACGGAAGATGTACAAACTCATGTTATTCCAAAAGAAACGAGTGAGATTAGTTTTACACCAGAAGTTGTAGACAAAGGTGGATATACAAAACCAACCCCACCTGACGATACGAACAAAATAAAATCGTTAGCTGAAGGACAAACCAAACCGCCTGATGTTAAAAACGATGCTCTCCATTTTTCATATGAAAGTGGTACCACAACTGTTATGGATGGTAGTACTGTCTCAGAGAATGGTCCTACTCCCTCTAAAATACCAGACCCTTCTAAGATCGGTCCCTATAAAGAAACAGGAGAACAAGTACTGTATCAGGATCGCTTACTTATTAGTAAGTCATTGATTAACCAGGCGCATACGTCTTCTACAGGAACAATAAACTATAGTCTGTTACCTACCAATGTAGGAGGAAGCGGAGATAAGAGTTTTTCCATTCAACCTATTAACACGGTTACCGTACACACACCTGTCGTTAACTATTCCTCTGTAACCGATGACCAGGCTCACAACCAGAAAACAAAACCAAATTATAGCCGGGCTGCATTTATTCTTGATCGGCCATTCAAAGTCAGGATTCCAACAGATGGTCAGCATGTTAGTTACCCTGGTTATGGAGATCGGGACTACGCTAAGTATGTCAGAACGAAAGAAGTTTATTTCCCTTTTGATGTATACAGTGGGGACAAACGTACTTTTTATTCTAAAAATACGTGGATTCCCGTCCCAGTTTCTCAACCGGAAATGGAGTTTTTCTTGCCTGTTTGGGTTGATGAAGGGGATTATACCGTCTATTTTCGTACAATAGCGGAAAATGCACCCACTGATTTTACTCATCAGCCGGATGCTAACACGGATCTTTTGAACCATGTTGCAACAGATACGGCAGCGGTTGAGGTCATTGGGAGATTATATGATTTTCATATAACGGATATTGCTGATTATGAGTGGGAGACGGTTTTTCGTAGCATTCTAGGTAGTCCGATTCCATCTGGATTCAGCTATTGGACTGGACTCAATGGAATCGATGGAGCAGCAAGAGGTAACTCATCGCCATTTATTTTGCCTGTTCGTCCGGGAAGTCATCCCGTACCTAGTTACTCCAACGTAGCAGTAAAAACAGGATATCATTTCAAGTTTGATCTAAAGACGAAAGGGAATATGTTTACGTCGTCCGATGGAATACGTGTCACGCCTTCTTTTTATTATGTGGCAAAGGACGGATCGCAAAGGCAGGAAGTAGATCTGTATTATAGCAAGGGCGAGAAACATTTTATTCGGATTGGATCCGCTCAGGACGAGGAGAAAAGATTTGTTGTGCTAAATTCCCGCTTGCGCAACGTGCCAGCAGTGGAGATGACCGATACAGCCGCCTATCGTTATGCCAAAGAGTTAACGGATGCTGAGCGTCACCAGACGTCTAAAGATCTCTATACAACTCAGTACATGACTGTCCTAGCTAAAGAACCTTCTTGGGCTGGGCGCTACTTCTGGATGTTGTTGTCACAAGATTTACGTACTTTCATTGGGCCTAAAGATGGTTTACCTGGGGGAGTTGATCCGTACCGGGCAAGTGCTTCTATACAGCATTGGTACGGTGAGTACAGTTTACCCGCAGATGTTGTTGCCGTGAAGAAAGGTACGTCTATGGAAACCTATGCGAGAGCGCAAACTCTAGATGATCATTCGGATGTGTTATTGAAAAATGGTTATATCGTAGTTAACTTCAACCTTGAAAGTATCCGAAATGGAGATACAGCTAATCCGCATTTGCAATACATTCACGCGCCCCTGATGAATCAGTGGAAGCTAGAAGGATTTGAGAGTGAATTTGTTACACCAAAAGGCAATCAATTTACGTCTTTGGATGGAGATGTATTGTATTACTACAGTCATCTATCCAGCAGAGATGATTTCTCTTCTGAAGTCCCTCATTAGTCCGCTCAATGTACACTGCTTCATATTACCTAATCCAACATCAAAAAAGACCCTGCTCATGCAGGGTCTTTTTTGATCATACTGTTCAACATCTTCTAACGATCTCTTATGCTATTCTTCGTATAACTTATCTGGGTAGTACTGCTATCCTGCCATCTTACCTCTGATTTGTTACTTATAGACTACTTTAATATTAAAAATCTTACATATGGTTTAATCTACGAGCTACTTATTACGACTTCTTAACCATATTATCGGATAATTCACAAAAATATTAATAGGATATAGAGATTTTTTTAGAAAAATTATTGAACAAGCATGACTTTTGATCTATGTGATTTTTATGAAGCTGTTGGTAGCTTCAATGTCTGTCCTGGATAGATCCAGTGTGCATTTTTAAGTTTGTTCAAATTTTGAAGTGTCTGCCATGTTGTATCGTATGTCTTGGAGATGGAATACAGGGTGTCTCCTGCTTTTACAACATAGACTTTTGGCTTCTCTTCAGATGGTTTAGCTGGTTTACTTGGTTTTTCTGGCGTTGTTGGTTTTTCCGGTTTAGCAGGAACTCCAGGCGCTGGCTTTTCTTCTGCTGGAGGAGCAATTACGGGTGCTGTTCCTTCAGAAATACGACCATCCGTTGAAACGGTTCCTTGACCCAACTTTTGCAGATGGGAGATTAAGGCTTCATCCAGGGAACCATACATACCTGCTTGGCTATATTTCTTGAACATATCATATTCATCGCCGCCGATAGATGTAAAATCATTGGTTGCGAGCGAATAAGTTGCGTTCGGGTCGATTGCTTTTCCGCCGATCATTACGGAATGAACTCGATTTCCGGCTTCTTTTGAAGGATCGATTTTAAACGTAAATCCGGAAATTTGCGGGAATCCACCGCTTGCTTCTGGATAGCTTTTTACACCGTTTTCGAGTGCTGCGATGATGTCTTCCCCTTTAACGTTCAGGGTTACTATCTGGTTACCAAAAGGAAGAACGGTAATGACTTCACCTTTGGTGACTTCGCCTTTCTCAATGGAAGCACGAATACCGCCACCGTTCGTTAATGCAACATCTGCACCAGATACTTCGCGTAAAGCGTCAGCAATCAGGTCACCCAGATTGGTTTCTCCAGTACGTACTTTTTCTCGGGCACCTTCAAGATCAGTTGCAATGTTTGCTACAATTTCATCGAGGATAGGCGATTGTTCTTTTGTAATGGAGCTCACAAGTGCGGTTACTTTTTCGTTAGGGGTAAAGCCTGCTGCTTCTTTCTCATCAATGAGCGAGGCTTGTTTCTTCACAACTTTGCCGCCATCTACCCACAGATCCACGACGCCAACATAATTGGTGTACTCGCCTGCACTTGCAATCAGGGTCCCATTATCGGATACGATTCCATCTTCCAAGGTTGTATGGCTATGACCATCAATATAAATATCAATGCCATCCACTTCATCGACAACATCAAATGTATTATCTACATCGGAATCATCTTGTCCCATATGTGCCAGTGCAACGATAACATCGACTTTACTACGAAGCTCATCCACACGTTTTTGCATTTCGTCAGAGGGATCAGTGAACTGAATGCCTTCTACGTTTTTTGGATTGGTTTTATATGCGGTTTCTTGTGTAGTAAGAGCGATGATTCCCAATTTCACACCATCGACTTCTTTAATGATATACGGATCAAAAAGGCTTGTACCGTCCTTCTTCTTCACGTTGGCACTGATCATCGGGAAATTAAATTCTTTGCTGAGTTTCACTAGATGTTCCCAGCCGTAGTTGAATTCATGGTTACCCGGAACGATCGCGTCGTATCCCATTTCATTCATGACCTTCACAATGCTTTCCCCGTTGACCAAGGTAGCAAAGGTTGTTCCGTGAATAGCATCGCCACCATCAAGAAAAAGGGTGTTTGGATTATCCTTGCGGTACTTGTCCGCAATACCAGCCACTTTGGCATATCCGATGTTTGGTGAAGCTTCGACAGCACGGGCATGCGTATCATTCGTATGTAGAATGGTAATGTGAGTCCCTTTCTGATCCGCTCCTGAAACGGATCCTGATGTTTCTACAGCCGCACTTGCTAGACCCATAGAACTAAAAAATAATGCCGATACTGCAATGGACGATAATGAATTTTTCCAATTAAACATAGAAGTCTCAACCCTCCCAATTTTTAATTCAAACATATTTTACCAAATAATTTTAGGATATAGTTCATTTTTTAGGTGAAATATCTGCCATAGATTTGACAAGCAGGTTCCTTTTTTGAAATTACTTCTATTTAAATCAAGTTATCTATATTTTCTGTAAAAACAGAATGGTTACGACAGATGTAGAAATGAAGTAGAATAAATATAGTATGATCTGTTTTGCATAGGATCTAACGTGTAGCTACTTTTTTGAGAGGGGATAGAGAGATGTCACAGGATCATCATAGGGAAGAACTCCTTATCCTCAAGACCATTGCGGAAACACTCAACACTTCAAATGACCTGAAGCCGATGCTGCATCATGTGCTTGGCAAGTTGATGGAACTCACTGGACTTACTTCCAGCTGGATTTTTTTGAACGAAGATACAGAGTATGAGTTTGTGGCTGATTATAATCTTCCTCCAGGACTGACATACAATAATAAGGCGCCTATGTGTGGCAGTTCTTGTTGGTGTCTAAATTCTTATCGCAGTAAAAAACTGAAGGGTGCGGTGAACATTCTTGAATGCCAGCGCTTAGAGAAAGCAGTGGATCAGGGAGAAGGAGATACTTGGAACATCTCTCACCATGCGACAGTCCCACTGCGCTCGGGTCAGCGCTCATTCGGACTAATGAATGTAGCTGCCCCAGACAAAAATCATTTTAGCGAAGAAGAACTGGCTTTACTGGAAAGTGTTGCTCTCCAGATTGGCAGTACGATTGAGCGGACGAGATTATATGCGCTGGAGCAGCGTAGGGCAGAACGATTTGCGTCTGTTGGCGAACTAGTAAATCAGTTATCTGCCGTCATGGAGCAGCAGGTAGTTACTGAAGAAGAGGTCATCCACGCTGTGCTGGAACTGATTCATACTCATTTCGATTGGCCTTATGCAATCTGGCTCGAAGGGGAGAAAACAGAATTACTTCAGGCCTGTATACATAATAAAGGAATGACTCCGAAAGTGATTACACTTTCAATGCTTCCAGAGTCAGATAAAAAAAGCAGGGAAAACCGCTGTTTCCAAAGCCAAGATTCTTTTCAAATGATGAAACCCGAGGACGTGCCTGCTCCTTTGAGGACTTTGGCAGACATGGACACAGATATACAGAGTAACGTAACTTGGATCGCTTCCAAGGTGAGTACTTGTGCAAATAATGAAAACAATTATGCCCTCCTCATTGCTTCAACATCAAAAGAAACACTTCGGCCAGCAGATGGGGAGGCTCTTGATGCTCTATTGGATGCGGTAATGAGTGCAAGGGCGCGTGTATTTCTTGACGAACAGCGCAAAGAACTTGCAAGACTTGCCGAACGAAATCGTCTGGCTAGAGATCTGCATGATTCGGTTAATCAGATGTTGTTCTCCCTCTCGGTGACAGCAAAAGGGGTGGAACGATTGTTGCAAAATAATCAAAAAGAGGCCGCGCTACCCTACATTACAGATATGCAGCAGTTGTCCCAAGATGCACTTTCAGAGATGAGATCTCTTATTTTACAATTAAGACCTTCTGAGCTGAATAAAGGTATTGGTCTCGCATTAAAGTGCTATGGCGAAAATTTAGGTTTAAACATGATGTTACAGAATACACTACATGGCGTATTGACCGAAGATATGGAAGAGACCTTATTTAGAATTGGCCAGGAAGCTCTAAATAATGTAAGTAAACATGCAAATGCCATGTTGACGAAAATAAAGATATATAAGAAGGACGATAAAATTACGCTCATTATTGAAGATAATGGACAAGGAAGTAGACTCGAAGCAGGCGAGTTAGATCGGATTGCATGGAAAGGGTCCATAGGTCTTGCTTCTATGCGGGAACGGGCAGAAATGGCTGGAGGCGAACTCGTCTGGAGAAGTGAATCTGGAAAAGGAACGACGGTAACCGTGGTATTGCCACAGCATGTTTCTTTTATAAATTAAATAAATACCATCGCATTCGGTTGGAGGGAACCTATTGAGCATTAAAATTGTGATTACAGATGATCATGCCGTTGTTCGGAAAGGCTTGCAGCTGTTTCTTTCCACACATTCTGATCTTGAATTGATTGGAGAAGCGAGTAACGGGGCGGAAGCTATACGTATCGTAGAGGAGAAGAAGCCGGATATTATCTTGATGGATCTTCGTATGCCGGTGATGGATGGAATAGAGACGACCCGGCGTATTAAGAAAATAGATGAGAAAATCAAAGTCATCGTGATGACTTCCTATAACGATCAGGACCATGTACTTCCGGCAATTCGGGCTGGAGCGAAGGGTTATTTATTGAAAGATGCGGACCCCGGTGAAATTACGGAAGCCATTTATAAGGTCCATGCTGGCGAGGTCGTGCTTCATCCCGATGCAACGGGGCTGCTGGTGAATCATATTGCCGAGTCTCCGGGGCAAGGTAAGCTGTCATTAAATAGGGAAGGGAATGTTTCACCCGCAGAACCAACCGCTACTAAGGAACAACTTACGCCGCGAGAGGTGGATGTTCTCCGTTATCTTGCTAAAGGCAAGAGTAATAAAGAAATTGCAGAGGATCTTTTTATTACGGAAAAAACGGTCAAAACCCATGTCAGTCATATCTTAGATAAGCTTGGAGTTGGAGACCGAACAGGGGCTGCTATCTATGCGCTCACTCACGAAATGTTTGATAAACACCCTGGCAGGTAGGCTCAATCATAATCACAGTATGAATCGAGAATCCATCTAGAGAAGGTATCTTTGCTCCTTCTTATGTCGCAGTGGCTCAGTCTTTGGACTGAGCTTTTTTTGTACTTATTTTTCAGTCTCATAGCCGACGATGAAGGGCGTGACTGCAAGGTACAATGAATTTATCAAAAAACGAAGGAGCAATACAACATGAAATTTATCATTGTATCGGGCAGTAATCGCAAAGAAGCTACGAGCACCAAAGTAGGAAAATATATGACGACCTATATACAGCAAAAACGAAGTCACGCACAATTGTTTGATCTTTATCGTCTTCCACTTCCTTTGTATTCTCCTGATGAAGATACAGAACAGGATCAGAATATAACCCTTTTCAAAAAACAGCTTACAGAAGCGGATGGTATCGTACTCATTACCCCAGAGTACCACGGTAGCATAAGCGGTGTTTTGAAAAATGCACTCGATCATGTGTCTGCTCATCAATTTCATGATAAACCTGTGCTGTCTGTCAGTGTGGCAGGAGGTGCTGTCGGTATTAGTTCTCTTCAACAACTACAGGTTATCGTTAGGAATCTGCATGGACTGAACAGTCCGGAGTGGTTATCCATTGGAGGTTCGCAGCGGGAGTCCTTTGAATCTACAGATTTCTCTTATAGCACAGGGGAAGGTTCCGCGATAATAGACCGGATTCATCATGTGACGGATTATTTTATAAGCATGACGAAGCAGCTACGAAAGGAGAATGACTGATGATTAGAGGACTGTTTGAAACCCATTTGAACGTATCAGATCTGAAGCGATCCGCAGCATTTTACGAAGAGATCATCGGTCTTGAACTGGCCCATACGGATAGCCGAGGGGTCCGGTTTTACTGGATAGGAGGAAGAGGTACAGCCATGCTCGGCTTGTGGGAGAAAAAACCACATGAAATATACAGGCAGCATTTTGCCTTCGAGGTACCCCTTCCAAAGTTTACTGAGACTTTGACAGAGCTTTCTCAAAAAGGGTTACAGCTTGATAACTTTGTTAGTGATGGGACGGGAAGACCTTTTGTCTTTGGATGGATGCCTGCTGTATCCATGTATGCAGAAGATCCGGACGGACATTCCATCGAATGGTTATCCATGCTCCCGGGTGAGGCAAAGCCGGAGCTTGGAGTGATCCCATGGGAAGATTGGAAGGAAATGCACGACAGAGAGTCACAACCAGAAGGGAAAAGGGGATGGAGAATATGATTATTAATCCAGTCATTATGGAAGAACTTTCACTACATTTCAAAGCTGAACAATATAAGCTCTTAGAACGTAAGCCCGAACGAATAACAGTTCATGGTGGATTAGATCAAAGGTATTCATTAGTATGGCAATTAATCAAACGGTGGATAATAAAAGAATAATATAAAGAGCATATGTCCATTACATTTTTGGATGTGTGCTCTTTTTGTTTGTTCTCATTCAATTATAAGTTAACTCGATGGCAACTTCATATAGATATGAGAGAAAATCTATTGAAATTTTACAATATATGGTGTAAAGTAGGTGAAAATCCACTATATTCACTAACAAACTCACCATATACCTTTATATTAAACCTCTCTTTGTTAAATAACTTAACATATCCATAGTGTTTACAGCTTCCATAGTTGTTCAAGTACAGTTGAGATGAACTGCGTTTTTCATTTCTTGGTGCAGATATGTTCGGTTCCACTCTATTATCCAATACAACCTATAGTCATAGGGCATTCTCACATAACCTTATTTTTTATACCTATTTTTGAGTATTTGATTCGACCTTGGTTCAATAAAAAATGGATTTATTTCCGAATAAGGAGATTCTTCGTCTCCATTTAGTAAAGTGATGTCGGCCTGTTGGTCGTTCACATATTCTGCTATGTCATTTCCATTAGACTTCAACAGAAAATGAGGGGATCATCTTGAGTGAACCTGTGCTTCGCATTGAAAATCTGAAGACCGTATTCAGAACAAATCGCGGTGAAGTTCCTGCAGTAGATGGCATTGATCTTGCTTTGTATCCGGGAGAAGTAGTCGGACTTGTAGGAGAATCCGGTTGCGGGAAAAGCATGACCTCCCTGTCAGTACTTCGACTAGTTCCAAGTCCTCCAGGTGTCATTGCCGAAGGTTCCATCTATCTCAAGGGACAAGATCTTATACGTCTAACTGAAAAAGAAATGTGCCGCATTCGCGGAAAAACAATTTCGATGATTTTTCAAGAGCCCATGACTTCGTTAAACCCACTGTTCACCGTAGGTCAGCAGTTAGTGGAGACACTCCGCATCCATGAACCAATAAGCCGCAAAGACGCTAGGGAGAAAGCTGCCGAACTGCTTGCTGAAGTGGGAATACCCAGACCCGAAAAGGTAGTAAAACAGTATCCTCATGAGCTATCGGGAGGAATGCGACAACGGGTCATGATTGCCATGGCAATCTCCTGTGATCCAGAAGTATTGATTGCCGATGAACCAACAACGGCGCTGGATGTAACGATCCAGGCTCAGATCCTTGACCTAATTCGAGAAAGAAATAAGCGTTGCGGTACTTCGGTCCTGATGATTACCCATGATCTTGGTGTCGTTGCAGAAATGTGCGATCGGATCGCTGTCATGTACGCGGGAAAAGTAGTGGAGCAGGGAACCGTAAAGGACATATTCCGGAGCCCACAGCATCCATATACCCAAGGGTTGATTCGTTCTATACCAAGGCTTGAAGGGTCCAGAGAACGGCTTTATTCTATCCCGGGTCAAGTGCCAGTGATGAACAACCTAATGACAGGTTGCCGGTTTGCCACTCGTTGTCCCTATGTAATGAATCGATGCAGGGAAGAACTACCGGAACTGACCGAACGGAATCCTAGGCATTACAGCCGCTGCTGGCTAGAGGAGCTGCCACAGGAGGACGCGATATGACGGAGCCGCTGCTGACTGTATCTGGACTGAAGAAATATTACGAGGTTCGTAAAGGAATATGGGATCGGTTTCGGAGGAAAGAAGAAATTGTAAAAGCGGTTGATGATATTTCCTTTTCCGTCTATTCAGGGGAAACGTTCGGACTTGTCGGGGAAAGTGGATGTGGTAAATCCACGACGGGTCGTGCTTTACTCAGGCTGATCGAGCCAAGCGCGGGACAAATTCATTTTGATGGCGTTGAACTAACGGGTCTAGGTGAGGAAGATCTTCGCAAGAAACGAAGAGATATGCAGATTGTGTTCCAAGATCCCTACTCTTCGCTGGATCCCAGACATTCGGTAGGTCAAATTCTAGAGGAGCCGCTGAAGGTTCACCGAATGGGGGAGGCTGCGGCGCGTAAAGCACGTGTGGAGGAACTGATGGATGTCGTTGGACTGAGTTATGCTCACATCCGAAGGTACCCGCACCAATTCTCGGGAGGGCAACGTCAACGAATTGGAATTGCGAGAGCGCTTGCACTCCAGCCGAAGCTAATGCTTCTCGACGAGCCTGTGTCGGCACTGGATGTTTCCATTCAATCCCAGGTGGTCAATCTGCTACAAGATTTGCAGGAACAATTCGGTCTTACTTATATTTTTATCGCGCATGATTTAAGCGTAGTCAAACATATATGTGACCGTGTTGCAGTTATGTACCTCGGACGTATTGTGGAGCTCGCAGACAAAAACTCACTTTTTGGAAATCCACAGCATCCTTACACGCAGGCTTTGCTCTCTTCCGTTCCTGATGCGGACCCATTCGTGAAAAAAGAACGATTGGTGCTCACCGGAGAGGTTCCAAGTCCTTCTAATGCACCGGCGGGATGTGCTTTTCACACGCGTTGTCCGCATGTGATGCGTGTGTGTCATGAAGTACGACCAGCGCTCACGGAGCGGGGGAATGGACATTTTTCAGCTTGTCATTTATATGATCAGAACTAGAGATTTGAATGTCAAAGGTTATCCTGCTTAATCAATTAGTACATATCTTAGGGGGAATGAAAGAGATGAAGAAAAGACGTTATCATCGATTCTTGGGACTCATGCTTGCCGCCGTGGTCGTACTTGCAGGCTGTAATGGCGGAGGTGGAAGTACAGCTGAACCAGGAGGAGCGACAGAACCAGGAGAAAGCACTACACCTGCACCTGGAGTTCAAACGGAACTCGTGATGGGGCGAGGTGGTGATTCCGTTGCTCTCGATCCCGCGATTGTAACGGATGGAGAATCTCTGAAAATTACGCAGCAGGTATTTGATACGCTGATTGATTACAAGGAAGGGACAACCGAAGTGGAAGGGGAACTTGCAGAGAGCTGGGAAGTTTCACCAGACGGACTGAAATACGTGTTTAAACTTCGTCCGGGCGTGAAATTCCACGATGGAACGGATTTAGATGCAGAGGCCGTTGTATTTAATTTTACGCGTTGGAGTGATCCAACAAGCGAGTTTAAATTTGAAGGCGACTCCTTTGATTATTATGATTCCATGTTCGGCCCCGATGGCAGCCGTGTCATTAAGGAAGTAAAAGCGATTGATGAAGCAACGGTTGAATTTACCCTTAATAATCCTCAGGCGCCGTTCTTGCAAAATATTGCAATGCCTTCATTCGGAATTGCGAGTCCAGCTGCCATTCAGGAAAAGAAGGAAACCTTTAAAAGTGAACCCGTGGGTACGGGTCCATTTGTATTCAAGGAGTGGAAACGTAGTGATTCCATTACCCTGGACAAAAATGTTTCTTATTGGAAAGAAGGATATCCCAAACTTGAGCGAGTCATAGTTCGTTCCATCCCTGACAATACGGCGAGATTCAATGCACTGCAAAATGGCGAGATCGATCTGATGGAAGACCTGAGTCCCGATCATCTCTCAACGCTCGAAAGCAATTCAGAACTGCAAAAAATCGAGCGCCCTCCTTTTAATCTAGCTTATATCGGTTTTAACTTAAAGAAACAACCTTTTGACAATCCAAAGGTCCGAATTGCTCTTAACCATGCGGTGAACAAACAAGGTATTATCGATGCTTTTTTTGCTGGACAAGCTGTACCCGCAGTGAATCCGATGCCGCCAACGTTATGGGGATATAACGATAAGATTGCGGACTATGAATATGATCTAGAGAAAGCGAAACAATTGCTTGCCGAAGCCGGATATCCAGACGGTCTGCCAGGAGAATACACTTTCTATGCAATGCCAGTTTCACGTCCGTACATGCCAGACGGCAAAAAAGTAGCTGAAGTTATTCAGGCGGATTTCGAAAAAATTGGGGTGAAAGTCAATATTGAATCACCGGAATGGGCGACTTATTTGGAGGATGTACAGGCGGGAGAGAAAGATGATATCTACATGCTCGGCTGGACTGGAGACAACGGGGACCCCGATAATTTTATCTACACATTGCTCGATAAAGATGCGATTCCAAGCAATAACTACAGTTATTATGCGAATGAAGAACTTCATACCATTCTGGTTGAAGCCCAGCAAGAAACAGATCAGGATAAGCGTTCTGACCTCTACATGAAAGCACAAGAGATCATCAAAGCCGATGCGCCTTGGGTTCCCCTTGTGCATACCACACCACTCTTAGCTGCCAAAGCGAATCTAAAAGGATATGTACCTGCACCAACAGGCAGTGAATCGTATGAATCTATTTATTTTGAATAAGTAAAGGATCGTTAGTCCATGAAAAAGAGTTACAGGCCGCACAATGCTGCGGCTTGTTCTACTTCTATAGCAGGCAAGTGAATAAAGAAATCTGGTTCAACAATCCACATAAGCGGGTGATCACGATCGGTACATATATAACCAAAAGATTGTTGGTTCTCATTCCCGTATTACTTGGAATGACGATTATTGTATTCTCCATCATCCATGCAATACCTGGTGATCCTGCGGAGACGATTCTTGGACAAAAAGCGACAGAAGCGTCGAAGCAGGCGTTACGGGATCAGCTTGGACTGGAAAAACCTTGGTTACAGCAGTATATGAACTATCTAGGTGAGTTGCTACGAGGGGACCTCGGTGAATCGATACGAACCAAGATTCCTATTGCCCAGGAAATCGTCCCCTATTTATCTGCAACACTGGAGCTTACGCTCGCAAGCATGATTTTTGCAGTCGTAGTTGGAGTGAATGCAGGGATTATTAGTGCGTGGCGTCATAATTCTTGGTTCGATTATATCTGTATGGTAATTGCTCTGGTTGGAGTATCAATGCCTATCTTCTGGCTTGGGTTAATGGAACAATGGCTCTTTGCCAATGAACTGAAATGGCTGCCGTCCAGTGGACGGATGAACGTCAGAGATCCAGTTGAAACGGTCACGGGTCTTTACGTTATTGATGCGATGATGTCTGGAAGAATGGATCAGCTGTGGACAGTTATCAAACATCTTATTTTGCCGAGTATTGCTCTAGGTACCGTCCCAATGGCGGTTATTGCGCGAATGACTCGTTCGAGCATGCTCGAGGTCATGAGCGCAGATTATATAAGGACAGCTCGTGCCAAAGGAATGCGGCAGTTTTTTGTGGTATACAAGCATGCGCTTAAAAATGCATTTATCCCCGTGCTTACTGTGATTGGACTGCAAATGGGGATGCTGCTGGGTGGTGCGGTGCTAACTGAAACGATTTTTGCATGGCCCGGAGTGGGGCGATACATCTTCGAAGCCATTAGTTCACGTGACTACCCTGTCATTCAGTCCGGCATTCTGATCGTGGCTTTTATTTACATTATGATCAACCTTGTTGTAGATCTGCTGTATGCAGCGATTGATCCGCGGATTCAATATAAATAGGGGGCTGTGAGGATATGGGACAAGTGAGTCTGGGCAGCGGCAGGGCAGGAAATGACCCTCAGGAGGTATCCGGTCCATGGCGTGAGGCGTTTCGGGATATTCGTCGTCATAAGCTGGCGATGGCAGGACTGATTATTCTTTTGTTTTTTATTCTGATCGCTGTCTTCGCACCATTATTAACAACGTACGATTATAAGGAGCAGGTGCTGGCGGATCGGCTTAAGGCCCCTTCTGCAGAGCATTGGTTTGGTACGGATGATCTCGGAAGAGATATTTTTACAAGGGTGATATACGGAACACGTATTTCGCTCTGGGTAGGCTTCTCATCGGTGATAGGTTCCATTGTGGTTGGCACAGCACTCGGCATTCTGGCAGGCTATTATGGGAAGTGGCTGGATATGATCATTTCTCGGTTTTTTGATATTTTGCTGGCCTTTCCAGGAATATTACTGGCAATTGCGATCGTTGCCATATTAGGACCTTCGCTATTCAATGCACTTGTAGCGATTGCGATCGTCAATATTCCTACTTATGGGCGAATTGTGCGCTCCCGAGTATTGTCTTTGAAACAAGAAGAGTATATAACAGCAGCCAAATCCATAGGGATGAAAAATGGACGAATTCTCATCAGCCATGTACTTCCGAATTGCATGACTCCAATCATTGTGCAGGGGACGTTAGGGATTGGCACTGGAATCCTTGAAGCGGCTGCACTCGGATTTCTTGGTATGGGTGCACAGCCCCCAAGTCCGGAATGGGGAAAGATGTTATCTGATTCAAGGCAATATATCCAGACCGCACCGTGGACACTCATTTTTCCAGGGGTATCTATTATGCTGACCGTACTTGGTTTTAATCTGCTTGGGGATGGAATGCGTGATATCCTTGATCCAAAAATGAAAAAATAAAGTAGGGCAATGGATTCCAGAGTGTACGTAAGGAAGATAAACCGCTTTCCAATAAGGAGAGCGGTTTTTGCACTATCCTTTTTATTCTTTAGAAGAATACGGATCTGTATATTGTAATGAAATGCTGTCTATTCAAATAAAAAGGGTTAACAATAATAATATCCATGAAAATTTTCTGTAAGGGATGGACGAGGACACACGATTTCAGTAAAGTGGGTAAAAAGAAATAAGAGACAAAGTGGAACGGATGGGTGTGTTCCGATGAAAAGGAGCATCATGTTTTCTTAAAGATAACGGAGGAATCATATATGGATAAATTACGAGAACATAGACAATATGCAGAACTAGATAAAGTAGATGGCTCACGGGCGACATATGAACGCGACTATTCCCGTTTAATTCACTCGCCTACCTTCCGCCGTTTGCAAGGGAAATCGCAGGTGTTCGGAGCGGGGACAGGTGACTACTACCGGACAAGACTTACTCATTCCTTGGAAGTTGCGCAGATTGCACGGGAAGCTGCCCGAAGTCTATTGCGAAAATATCCAGAAGCAGAACTTGCGAAGGCGGATAATCCAGGGCTTGTCATTGATCCAGAAGTGGTAGAATGTGCATCCATTGCCCATGATTTTGGTCATCCTCCATTTGGTCATAAAGGAGAGGAAGTACTCGATAGTATTTTGACGAATCTGGTTCAAGAAAAAGCACAGTCCATTGTGGACTTAAATAAAACGGGCAAGGCTTCACCAAGCCAAGTCCAGAAAGTTACGGAGTCCATGCGGCGGAAATATGAGCATTTTGAAGGGAATGCCCATAATTTTCGGCTCATGATGTTTCTAGAAAAACGGGAAAATCTAGATGGTTTAAATCTATCTGATGCTGTGTTGCTAGGAGTCAATAAGTACCCTTATGCGGGTACGGAGAACAAGAAAGGGATGTACCAACACGAATGGCAATATATTAGCCAAATTCGCAGCGAGTGGAAAATTCCGAAAGGTCAAAAAACACTGGAAGCCCAGCTGATGGACCTTTGTGATGATATTGCTTACTCAGCCCATGACCTTGAAGATGGAATCAAGGCAGGGAAAATTGAAGTCCACGAACATTTTTTGCATGATCCGCATATAAAAAGGCTCATCGTAGACAAAATCATGACATTGGAAGATGCTTTCTGGATGGGGTGGACACAGGAATCCATCGAACCGAAAGTGGAAGAGGTACTGAACAGTTTCCTGAAAATTTGGGAAGAAAAGCTTCCGGGTTGTGACACTGATTTTTCTCGTACTCGCAGGGAAGTGAAGGCCTATTGGGTGAGTCTATTTGTTAGTTCTTTAGGGATCATTAACACGGGAGATTGGAAGAAAGTGACCTTTGTGAAGGAAGGCAAAGAAGATCTTGATATGCTGCGTACGGTAAGTGTACTGAAAAGTTTCGCATGGGTAACGATGATCAAAGATCTCAGAGTCCAGCGCCTGCAAAGAAGAAGTGAGTGGATTCTTCGCCGTTTATGGTATGCTTTTAACGATCCGGTTACCTCAAAGGCCATTATTCCTTCCGACTGGTTACAGCGGTATGAGAAGGACCAAGCTCGGCCGAGTCCAATCTGGACTTGGGAGCATATGATTATTGACTACATTGCAGGAATGACGGATGCGTTCGCAGAGAAAATTTACAACGAATTGTATGGTCTAAAAGTGGGTTCAATCTATGATCTCGATTAATCTGCAATAAAAATACTATTCATAGAGATATACTTGGTGTATATTGGTTACAACCTCCATTTATTGAAGAGGTAAGGAAAAAATTGAATATCGTGGAAACAGGTGCCCGGCTGATTCGCAGCCGTGCTTAAAAGGGAAGTCCGGTGAAATACCGGCGCGGTCCCGCCACTGTAACAGAGATTAGCTTGCAACATGCCACTGGTTGATGAGAATGAACTGGGAAGGCGCATAGCTTATCGAATATCTCTGGAGCCAGGAGACCTGCCTGTTTTGACAACACTGCTGTACCTACGGGAGATAGGGAGGTGTTTAGATGGCTGCCGCGTTGATGAAGAACAAGGGGCGTCTTTACCCTACGTAAAGTAAGGGAACAGCTTTATTTTCATGCTATAGATGACGATGAATCGTCTACTCTTTGCATTGGAGATCTTGCAGTTCCCAGAGGTAAAGACGTCCCTTTTTGTCGTTCGTAACCAAACGAGATGAAATAAGTTATTCATACTATAGCCATATGGAGGTTAGGAAATGAGTCAATGGATCAGTAGTAATTTGGGGTACCCGAGAATCGGTGCTAATCGTGAGTGGAAAAAGGCGTTAGAAGCTTTTTGGGCAGGTAAAGTGAGCGAACAAGATTTTCTTACAGAGTTAAAAGGAATTCGTCTGCGTCATTTACGTCTTCAGCAAGAAAAGGGGATCGATCTTATCCCTGTAGGCGATTTTTCACTTTATGATCATGTACTAGATACGAGCACCATGTTTGGTATTGTTCCTGATCGATATGATTATGAGAGCGGACCGGTTTCACTGAGTACTTATTATGCTATGGCCCGCGGGAATGATCAGGCAGCTGCCTCCGAAATGACTAAATGGTTTAACACAAACTATCATTATATTGTTCCAGAGCTGGCAGGAGCAAATCCGGTACTAACCGTAAATCGTCCGCTTGTAGCTTATTTAGAAGCGAAGCAAGAGCTTGGCATTGAAGGCAAACCGGTTATTATTGGCCTATATACTTTCTTAAAATTATCTAAGGGGTATTCTCCTTCTGAACTACCTTCCCTTGTGGAACGTTTCCTGCCGGTATATCGCGAATTGCTTTCGGAACTCCAGCAGGCAGGAGTAAAGTGGGTACAAGTAGACGAGCCGGTTCTCGTTACTGATATCCCTGCTGAAGACTGGAAACTGGTTGAGGCGATTTATGAAGATCTACACCAAGCAGCACCTGAGCTTAAGATCCTATTGCAGACCTATTTTGAAGCAGCTGAAGAGTATGAAAAAGTAACCAAGCTGCCTGTTCAAGGAATTGGGCTGGATCTGGTTCATGGCGGTGAAGCTAACCTTGCACAGATTCGTAAATATGGTTTCCCGCAAGATAAGGTACTCGCAGCAGGACTTATCGACGGGCGGAATATTTGGAGAAGTGACTTGCTTGGAAGAATTCATGTCATAAAAGAACTCACTGCGTTTGTCTCACCAGATCGACTGATCATTCAACCATCCAGCAGCTTGCTCCATACCCCTGTATCTCTTGCGAAAGAAGATGCACTACTGCCGGTACTGCGGAACTCGTTAGCGTTTGCTGATGAGAAGCTGGATGAAATTAAGTTGCTTGTCGAGTTAGCAGGAGAAGATATCAATGTCATTCATCAGCAATTGGCTGAGAATACGAAGGCACTTTCCGAACTGAACACTTCTGTATTCCGTAGTAACTTTACAGTAAGAGAAGCGCTAGAAAACGTAAATGATTCGTCATTTAAAAGAAAGTCGGATTTTTCGGCAAGACATGCAGCACAACAGCAAAAATTCCAATTACCACTTCTTCCAACAACAACGATTGGCAGTTTCCCGCAAACCGCTGAAGTACGTAAGGCAAGAAGACAATGGAGAAACGGACAACTTACGGATCAGCAGTATGAGACTTTTGTTGATGAACAGACGAAAGAATGGATCGACATTCAGGAAGAACTTGGCCTAGACGTGCTGGTTCATGGAGAGTTTGAACGGACAGATATGGTCGAATTCTTTGGTGAAAAGTTAGGCGGATTTGCTTTTACCCAAGGAGGCTGGGTTCAATCCTACGGTTCACGTTGTGTGAAACCGCCGATTATTTTCGGGGATGTTGTGTACCAGGAACCAATGACACTGAGAGAAACCGTGTATGCGCAATCCCTTACAAGTAAACCGGTAAAAGGAATGTTGACTGGACCGGTAACCATTTTGAACTGGTCATTTGTACGCACGGATATCCCACGCAGCGAAGTTGCATATCAGATTGGACTTGCTCTGCGGAAGGAAGTAGAGGCGCTAGAGTCGGCAGGAATTGAAATGATTCAGGTGGATGAACCAGCACTTCGTGAAGGGTTGCCGCTGAAATCAGCTGACCATGAATCATACCTAACAGATTCAGTGAAAGCATTTAAACTATCAACATCATCGGTAAAAGATACAACGCAAATCCATACGCACATGTGTTATTGTGAATTCCATGATGTCATTGAGTCCATAGAAGCGATGGATGCTGACGTGATCTCTCTTGAAACATCCCGAAGTCATGGGGAACTGATCGAGAACTTTAAGACTCAAACCTATGACAAGGGGATTGGTCTTGGTGTCTATGATATTCATAGTCCGCGGGTTCCTTCCGTCAACGAGATGAAGGAAGTTGTCGTATCTGCACTGGAAGTGCTTGATCCGGAACTTTTCTGGATTAACCCAGACTGCGGTCTCAAAACAAGAGGAAAAGAAGAAACAGTAGCAGCTTTGCGCAATATGGTGGCAGCAGCTGGAGAAGCGCGAAACAGTATTAAAGTACCGTCCTTATAATTAACCTGGCCGTTCTCGTCTCACCTTAAGGTGGGGCAGACGGCTTTTTTATATATCTAAGGTAAACTTCTTCATCAGAGGCAGGTCATTGATTTTGTAGAAAAGAGGTTGATATACTGATGAGATCATAATCCTTCATTAAAGTGGAATGATGATAGAAGAATATGGATAAGGCAGGAGTTGTATTTATATGAACCAAGGAGGTTCTAAACATATCGAACTCGGAATTCTTGATCTGGTTCCAAGTCTCATGGGAGTTTCAGCAGAGGAGGCATTGCGCCAGTCTGTTCAGCTGGCGATACAAGGGGAAAAATGGGGGTATCAGCGATACTGGACCTCAGAGCATCATAATCTTCCAGGTACAGAATCAGCGAGTCCAGAAGTACTGTTATCCCATATAGGTGCCAAAACAGAACGAATCAAATTAGGGTCGGGAGCCGTGTTGTTGCCTTACCATCACCCGATTCGAGTCGCAGAACATTATCATATGTTAGCCGCGCTCTATCCAGGTCGTATTGAACTTGGCATCGGACGTGCTCCAGGGGGATCGGCACATTTATCGATGGCTCTTGCCGGTAACTATTTGGAGAAAGTTGTGCAGTATCCCGAGCTCATTAAACAACTTCAAGATTTACTTCACTCGAGATACAGCTTTGATGGTGAACCCATTCTAGCGAAACCAGTACCCGAAACACCGCCCAGTCTATGGCTGCTAGGTACCAATGTGAAAAGTGCAGAATATGCTGCGAAGTTTGGAACGGGTTATGTATTCGGTCAGTTTATGAGTGAACAGAATGGACTTGATATATTGCAAAAATACCGGGAACAGTTTGTCCCTTCGGAAAATCTTGCCGAGCCAAAGGCAAGCATTGCCGTAAATGTCATCTGTGCATCTTCGGCAGACGAAGCCCATTCCTGGAAAGAGGAGGCACTCATCCTGCATCGGAAATTAACAGGCGGGATTACAGAAGTACCTTCATATTCCTCCATTATCGGACACCCAAAAGAGGTCAAGCAAGAGCTACTTGAGCTTGTAAATACAACAGGATGTAACCAGATATTAATTTCTACACGTGTGGCTTCCTATGAACAACGACTCTTGTCTTACCGTCTATTAGCTGAAGAATTCAACAAAGCGTAATGAATCTTCACTCTTTTCCAATGTGCGGGTGGCTCGGAATCTATAAATGTACTTTTGCTATATAGCAAAATATGAAGGAGTACATAGAATAGAGTAACAAGGAAAGGAGTGAAGATCATGCCGACCTTTGATAGTATAAACGTGACAGGTGACGCTGTAATTAACGGGGACCTTCAAGTGCTTGGAGGGACTACTTTACAAGATGTGAACTCGCAAAACCAAACGGTTCAGCAACATCTAAATGTGAATGGTAATGAAACTGTTTCTGGCGATATGTCAGTAAACGGAAGTGCCACAGTTATGAATAACTTGGGAGCAGGACTTAATTTAAGCGCAAATAATAACGTTGTCGCCGGATCGCAACTCATGAGTTCCAGGATTGCCACCCGTCAGCGCTGTTCTTAATGTTGTGAAATTCTACAATTCAACGAATAGCGGGCAGCCAGGTGTGGTGCTGAAAGGGACAGATGGGAACGATTATGTTCTTTTCATTGATGTGTCTTCGGGTACGCCTACCATTGGGATTCAACTCATGTAATGTTCAATGTTTTATGCACAAACGTTAGTACATTTTCTTTTTATGCTGCAATGCCGCTAGCTTTTGTTCCTCATGACGCATAACCGCCTTCTGAACGGCCTCCAAATAAGAGAAGTGGTGTATCTTATCCGGCTCCAGGTAAGTCCCTTCGGCCCATTCATTCCAAGCATTGATAAACAAAAAATCAGACTGATAAATCGTAGCAGCACGGTGCATCTGTTTCGTTAAATATAAACTGAATTTCTCGGGAGTGGACCCGATACAGCTTTGTCCTCGGACCCCAAGCCGAGGGGTATTGTCCCAGTTAACATATGCGCCTGGAAATATGGTTTCCCCGCTTCGATGAGGAGATCGTTGTAGAATCATCTCCCAGGCTCCGTCATAGTCAAATACGAGATGGTCCCCATCTTTCGTGTGGATACGGCTCCATAGATTCGGGCTGTGTCCATGAGCAAATGTGTAATGAGGTTCAAACTCAATACTTGCTTCAAAGCCATGTTGTGGGGGGATTTCAAATCCCCCTAATGTTCGCGCAAAATAGACACCATCAAGCCCATTGCTTATGGCAAGTTGATTCCAGAGCTGAAGCATCTCTTCACAGCGAGGAATATTACCTGGACGATAGATCACAAATAAAGGCTTGTTCTGTATTCGGATATATCTCGGGTCCTTGAACGCATGCAGTAATTCATTAAAATGTTCTTCCCAGTCGTGCTCATCACCATAGTCTTGAGGCATTAATATATCTTTCTCACCGCCATCCCACTTCCGGGTCCACGGCTCATTTGCCCAGGAGAGACAGAAAGGGAAGTCCGGTTCCCCTGATCCCAGCACAGCTTGAAATGGTTTTTCGAGCAGTCGTTTTCCCTTAAACCAGTAGTGATAATAACAGAAGCCATAAATGCCGTGAGATCTAGCAGCATCGGCTTGCCACTTCCTTACAGAAGCGTCCATCAAGTTATAATACAAATCCTTTAAAGGTTCTTTGGGTTGCTTATGCTTTCGATATAAAGGTTTATTTTTGCGAGTATTGGTCCATTCCGTGAATCCTTCTCCCCACCAGGTATCGTTTTCTTCGATTTGATGGAATTGAGGAAGGAAAAAAGCAATGAGTTTCATACGAAGGAGGATCTCCTTTCCTCTAGTGCAGATGTAAGAATATCATTTGTGAAATCCATCATGAGATGAAAAAAAGAGTAATTGTACATACTTCGAGTAAGGGCACCTGAGGCAATCCTTCTTTTTTCTTCCGGATGTGCTTTATAGTGTGCGAGATGTGCGCCGAGGTCTCCTGGGTTCTGAAAAGAGATGCAATCATCTCCTGGGCTCATATAACGATGTAGATCCATATGCTCTTCTGCAATCAAGAAACCTCCGCAAGCTGCAATGGTAAACCGGTGACACTGGTCTTTTCTCCAGCTCACGATCATATCGGCTCCATTGAATAGCTGTGCAAGTTCGTGCTCGGACGTTTGCTGCCAAGCTTCGACTCCCGGTACCTCATCCCAGTTCTCGCCTAGCGCGAGTATTCGTCCATGCTGGATTTGAGTGCGAATGATATCTAGATACGGCACTAAACGATCCGTATAATCCCCGAGAAGTATGAGATCGGACTGCAAATGAAGGGGAACTGTTGCTGGAGAAAACAGATCAGGATCTGCACCAAAAGGCAGGTAGATGATCTGTGAGGATAAATGGCTCTGATACGTTGCGATATGCTCTGAATTCTGAGTAATGACAAGATCCCACATCGAAGATTCACATGGTATATCAGTTGATAGGGAGAGCGGTTCATGGACATCATTCAGCCACAGAACCGCCTTCAGTCCTTTCCAGGGAAGAACGTCTTTGGGAAAAGGAAGAGTTGGCTTGTTACCGATCATAAGAAGTACATCAGGTTGATATAAAGATAGGGATTCTAATAGATTATCGTCTATCTTCATTGTGATGATCTCTTTAAAAAGCATGCGTAAGCAATGTCTGAAATGGACCTCTGTTGATGGTTCCCATGCTTTATCCATTTCGCATAGCAGCATAACTCTCTTTTGCTTGGCATCTCTAATTGTAATGGATCGTTCACTGGGGGATAGGGTCTGTTCGTTACGATGATTTAGAACTTGGTCTGATGCAGGGAACGCATGTGGAAAAGAAATGACCTCAGACGAAGTGTTTCGCTTCGTTATTTTTAGTTTTGGTGTAACTGTACGTTTCGTTCGTGAAGCGGCAGTTGCTTTTTTTTGTGAGGAAGATGTCGCTTTTTCACTTTTTTTCATGGCTCTATTCGTTCCTTTTATAATCTCATTTTAAGGTAGTTTATGATGGCCAGTAACTTTGTTTCATGATATAGACCCATGTTACATGAATTCGGGCTTCTTTTAGGTAAAAAGTACTGTGTGAAATATCACATTTCGTTCTCCTTTCACCGAAAAAGAAAATAGAAGTTATATTATTGGATGTTTCGGTAGGGGGAGAACTATTGTTTAAGATAAAAACGATTGGTCAGCGAATTACATTAGTGATGGGTTTCTTATTATTTTATGTCATTATTATCGGTATCGTTTCAATCGTACAAATGAATGCCATGGAAAAAAATACGAAGTATATTACTAGGAATGCGATGCCTGCCATAAACCAATTAAGTGAAATGGCATATACATCCGAGCATATCCAAGGACTGAGCTACAGCTATTATTTGGCAGAAGATGAGACAAGGAAAAAAGAGATTGAAGAGGAGCGAGTCCAGTTCATTCGTCGTCTCACTACGGCTAAGCAGACCTTTGAATCGTTGATTACGGGGGAACAGACGCGGGAGCATTATAATTCGTTTTCTGCAGAATGGGAAGCCTACAGTAAATTGAATACGAAAGCTAAAGAGAAAAGTGATGATAATAATCCGGAACTAGCCTATGAAGTCATAATTAAATCAGAGACAGCTTTCCGTAAAATGCAAAATGAGTTAACTGCCTTGGCTACTTCCAGTCAACAGGAAGCAGCTATTTCAACGACTGAGCTGGAAAGAAGCTCTTTTTGGGCAAAATTGATCCTGATTATTGGCATATCATTTATTGTGATGGCTACTTTTGTTAGTAACATCGCATTGGTCCGTCAGCTGGTGAGACCGATCAAGGAAATTGAGAATAACGTCAAAGCCATCGCAGATGGCGATCTAACCGTAGATGATATCCACCGAAAGAAAGAGGACGAGCTCACGCTGCTTGGTAAAGGAATTAATCAGATGAAAGCAAATTTGGTGGGGATTGTACAACAGATACAGGGCTCATCTCAGCTTGTAGAAAATCATAGTGCGGAGCTTGCCATTACGTCAGAGGAAGTGAAGATGGGAAGCCAGCAGATCGCAATGTCGATGGAGGAATCAGCGAAGGCGACGGAAAGTCAGGCAGAAACTGCTGCTTCCGCTGCGAGAAACGTAGAGATGCTGAATGAACATATCGAGAATCATGCTTCCAAAGGGGAGCAACTGAAAGGCATGTCCGAACTTGTTCTGGTACAAGGGACCCGAGGGAAAGAGATTATGCAAAGGTCCATTGAACAAATGAATCAGATTGCAAGCCGTGTATCGTTCTCTATGAATCAAGTGAATCATCTCGATAAGAGTAACGAGAATATATATGAACTTGTCCATGTCATTCGAGAGATTGCGAGACAAACCAATCTTTTATCTCTTAATGCATCAATAGAAGCGGCCAGAGCCGGTGAACATGGGCGCGGGTTTGCTGTCGTAGCTGAAGAAGTAAGATCTTTATCGGATGCAGTGCAGCAGACAGTAGGTCAGATTAATGAGTTAACGACTCAAATCCAGCAAGATACGAGATCTGTTGTGGAGTCCTTGGAGAGTGGCGTACAGGAAACCGCTCGCGGAACAATTCAAATGGAAGAGGTTAATGACGCTTTTGAACATATTACGTCATCGGTGTATCAGATGGTTGCTGTCATTAATGAAGTCTCCGCAGGACTTAGGGGGATGCAGGAACTAAGCGGAGAGATGAATGATTTCAGCCAGCAAATTTCGGCTATTTCACAGCAGTCAGCAGCGAGTGTAGAGGAAGTATCCGCTTCAGCTGAGCAACAAGTAGGATCACTTGAAGTTGTTGCAGACCGGATATTAAAGCTCAAAACATTGTCAGAGGATCTGCTCGCTTCCATCTCTCAGCTTCGGGTATAATGTAACCATGTAACCACGAGATGAGAAGGGATCTGCTGTTATTGATGAATACGAGCAAAATGAATACAACTACAAATACATTTTTATATACATTTGCCTGTCACGAGAGTGAACAGGCTCTTTGTCTTCTGGAGCTGAAACGACTACTTGGAATGGATGAAGCAGGAGCTAGCCATTTTTATGTAACGAATCGCTGTATAGATCCTTCACGCAGTCCTTTTCTTAAGATGAGACTTGATATATTGCTTATGTCTTCTACCTTGGATGAGTTATTAGAGCAGACAGGATCTATTCAACTAAAGGAGGAGCAGTCCTTTAAAGTGCTGTACCTCAAAGAAGGCAAGTCTTATACGTATGAGGAACAGAGAAAGCTAGAGCGTACGGTAGGCATCCGTATTCAAGGCACAGCAAAAATGAAAAACCCCGACATCACGTTAGGTCTTATCCATATCGATTCAGGATGGGTACTTGGTGTATGCCACGAAGCTGGTCATGTCTGGCTAGAGCACAAAAATAAGCCGAACAATTATTCAACAGGGCTTAGTTCCCGAGTCGCTAGGGCTCTCGTTAATATTGCCGCTCCCGAACCATCCGGAGTGAGTATCATAGATCCTTGTTGCGGGATGGGCAACGTGTTAATTGAGGCTCTATCCATGGGAATACCCATTCACGGTAATGACATCAATCCACTGGCGGTACAAGGAGCTCGTGTGAATCTACGGCATTATGGATATGACGATACGCTGGTTACGCTCGGAGATATGACAAATCTTGAAGTAAAAGCAGATCGTGCCATTTTAGATTTACCCTATAATGTGTGCTCTGTATTGCCGGTAGAAGAACAGTTAAAGCTGCTGACTCATCTTGGGAAGCTTGCAGATGAAGCAGTCATCGTAAGCACAGAACCCATAGGTGAACAACTGGAGCAGACGGGATGGGAAGTTCGGGATCATGTGACAACATCAAAAGGTTCTTTTGTTCGGGAGATATGGCACTGTAAGCGGAGATCAGATCGTGCGATGAACGAATTAGGAGACTGATGATTTATAAAAACAAATATAAACTTAAAAACCCGCTTCAAGAGAAGTTCTTGAGCGGGTTTTTGTATGACTAGTAAGAACGACTGTAGTCTACCAGATTACGAGGCAATGTCTCGTTTTTTACGTATGCTGTAAGGTTCTCTATAAAAATCTCAAATGCACGTTCATTATAATAAGGGGTGCTTCCTGCAACATGAGGGGTAATAAGTACATTGTCCATAGCCCATAGCGGATGGTCGCTTGGCAGTGGTTCTTCTTCAAATACATCAAGTGCAGCTGAAGCGATCTGCTTCTCTTGCAGTGCATGTAATAGCGCTGAGGTATCTACGGTAGCACCGCGACCAACGTTTAGGAAGCAAGATCCTTTTTTCATCGCTGCAAAAGTCTTTTTGTTGAACAAATGACGGGTATCATCCGTTAATGGGAGGATGTTCACAACATAATCGCCCTCAGACAATACTTCTTCAAGTCCATCCATGGAAACCATCTTCCTTACATGCGGCGCTTCTTTTCCTGACCTGCGAACACCAATGACATTCATGCCGAAAGCTTCTGCTAGCTTAGCTGTAGCCGTACCAATCTCACCTACGCCGACGATCACAATCGTTTTGCCGGAAAGTTCGCTCATCGTATCGTCTTTGGCATCCCAATTACTCTTCGATTGATTGATGGCTGCTATCTTCAAATTACGGGACAAGGAGAGCATCATGCCAAGTATCATCTCAGAGATCGGAATTGCATGAATACCACTTGTATTCGTGAGTGAAATATTACGTTCCTTGAATTTGTCCTGAGGAAGGTAGTCGACTCCAGCAGACCAGGTCTGAACCCATTTTAATTTGCTGTCTGGATGCAGCATTTCATCTGCATGACCTTTACTTTTGGACCATCCAACCAAGATCTCTGCTTCTCGCAGGAGGGAGGGATCAAGCTCCTTTGCTTTGCCTATAGTTAGGGTGTAATTAGGTGCAATATCTTGGATACGCTTTTGTTCTGTCTCCGTAAAAGAATGCAAGCTTACAATTTTGCTCATTCGCGTTAGATCCTCCTCGCTTAGAATAGTTACAGTGTAGCAGATGATCAGGCAGAGGGGCAATGTGACTCGAATGATATGGGTTTAATCCCTACTTATAGAGAAACATTTATAATAGAAGAAACACGTCTTTTTGAAGGGGAGGGGGACTGTTCACAACAGCGAATAGATTCATATGTGCTCCGGTCTGGTTTGTCTTTAAAGAGTAACATCTCATTAGACGCAACTTACTTTCGAGTTTATTTCATTTTGTATAAGTAATAACTGGCACATGCGAGCCTATTATATAGTAGTAAAAAAATTTTAACGTTAGGAAAAATGAAAATTAACGTTATATGTTAGGTATATTTATCCAAAGCTGATATCAAGAGAAATTACTTCTATTACCACTATTTACAGGTCGGGATTTCATTTCAACGGACCTGTTTTTCGCCATTAAATTGAACGCAACTGATTTGGATTTCACATGTTGTTATGGAAAAAAAATCCGATTCGAAATCATTAGTACCTGGTACTAGTATCAGGATATTACTATTATAATTTGGTTAAAATTGGGTAAGTATATAACAAATAAAGATAACAAGAAATGGGGCGCCCAAATGACAAGTACTTCTCATAGAAAGGCTCGAGTATTCACAGCTATAACTTTGCCAGAACATGCAAAAAAGGAAATACAGAAATGGATCCAGTTACATAAAAACAAACTTCCGTTTCGTAATTTTACGCATAGGGAAGATTATCATATTACACTTCAATTTCTGGGAGATACTGAGGTTAGCGAAATACCAAAACTATGTGATGCACTTCGCGGAGCAGCTACTCAGTTGCAGGCCTTTCCGCTAGGTATAGGGGAACCGGGAATATTTGGATCTTCAACACATCCTAGGGTTTTATGGAGAGGTGTTGAAGGAGAGCTGGATCAGCTATCTACTCTTTTTGAGTATATTGTTAAATCGACTCTACCATTAGGGTATATTCCTGAAGATCGACCTTATCGTCCGCATATTACGGTAGCGCGTAAATTTGATGAATCCCAGAAGATGACTTGGAATTTAGATGAAATTATGAGTCATGAGACACTGGATACATGGCTTGTTGAAGGTTTTGTTTTATATCAGACCTACCCGGGTCAAAAACCGATGTACAAGGTCATCGAGAACTTTGATTTTTAAGCATCATTTTGTAAGTAAAAGTGTTTGGATCTTTATATGGATTTATTATCCTTAATTTTATAAAGTATCCAAT
>NZ_JAGXCY010000070.1 GCF_018310695.1 Paenibacillus sp. Marseille-Q4541
CCCCCCCGCCTATATAATATCGAATAAGTCCAGTTGCCCTTCATTACCTACCTCACTGGCATCTTGTATTAATCCCTGCTCTAACCACTGTGCCGGTGCTTCATAAAGCTTGTCTTGCCATATGGGTTCTCCTGATCTTGTATGAGCTGGGTTCTTTACTTCAGCTAGTTTAGTCCATACCCAATATGTTTTTGCTTTTACAGTGTTTGTCATTATGATTCCAGCCCACCTTTAGTTATCCTCATTCATTATTTCTAATATTGTTTCAAAGTCTTCTGATACTTTTATCCAATTCGCTTTGCTTCCTAAATAGATAATTACACATTTATGTTTAACAGTCTTCTTTCCTTCTTCTGTTTCGATTTCACTATCTTCAAAGGCGACAACTTCAGATTTAGGATAAGCACATCTTTCACCACTGATAACCTTTGTAAAATATATAAACTTCATATTGAGTATCTCCTTTTCGTTGTTAGATGAGATATTGACTCACTCCTTACCCTTTCTGTCCTGCTTCCAGTCTCTATTCATCCTTTACTACCTCCAGACTGTCCAAAGTCACTGGATAGCTTTGCCCTTCATAAGTAAGAACCGCAAGGGTCGTGAATTCGGTTACCATCAAGTGACTTACTTTCACGCCTTTTAAGAATGGAAGGTGCTCTCCGTAATGGTTCACCTTATCCCCCGGCTTAATAGTAGGTACTGGATCAGGATTGAATGTACCTTCTTCTGTCTTTATCAGAATGTGTTTAAATACTTCTGCTTTTCCAGGGCGATTGATCCCTACGTACTTCCTAAACATATTGTTTAGATAGTCCATTAGCTTTTCTGATGATATAAAGTTCTCTTGTTTACTCATTCCCTGACCCTCCTATTACAGTTATTAGAGCTGCTTTACATATAGCTTCAGGGGCTGTTCTTCCGAAAACCTCGACCTTACTTTCAAAAGGTTCATTATTATAAATAGCCAAGTAGGATAATTGATCTGGTGCTCCTATTGATTGAGGGATTATTTGAATTTTTAACTTATCTACTATTTCCCATGCTGCTGATATGTCGGTAGAGTATAGCTTAAGCTTTGTATCAATCGGATCAGTGAAATAATGTTTACCCACAATGGTGATTTCTTTGAATCCCATTACTCTGAGAGCCACATGAGCATCTAAATCTCTTCCCGGTGGCAGATTCAATATTTCTTCGTCAGTTATTACTCGCTTACTCATGGTCTACCTCCCCAGGAAGGTTTAATAGGTGTTTATGATCGTATATGTTCCCTACACGTTTTTGATAGCATTTAACGTCATATCCAGTCCATCCACCATTACCAGCGTTTGAAAGATAAAGACTCATTGGTACTGATTTATACTTGCCCTGATGTATGTCAAAACAAATTACTTCTAATTCAGTTCGCTCACTATGAGGATTAGGAGTTAATATATCTCCTTCATACCATTCTTCATCACTTACATTGTCTTTGAGTCCGGTGTATTGAAGGGGTTGTAACTGCTCATAATCACCGTGCGGTGTTGCGCGGAATATAACTAGTCCCCCGTAAGATAGGCTAGTAATTAGATCCGCGCGTGATTCAATCTCGTCACCTGAATACATTCGGCCGCATTCTTCGTCCCATGCTCTGAATTTGTATTCTCTCATTCCCTTTCATCCTCCCCTTTAGCTGGTTCCAGAGCCTGACTACACAATGTCTCTATGTTCCGTATAGCTGCATCAGCTCTTTCTAAATCTCCCCATTGTCCTTGTTTTGCTTCTTCTCTTGCTTCTTCCAGTGCCTTACGTAGTCGATCTATCTCACCTAACAGATAGGGAATTGAATTTTGGATTAACTTTTCAGATGTGACAACCGTTTTAAGTTCTTGCATGGCAAATTCTCTTTTTCCAGCTTCCTTGTCGAAGTGTACTAGGCATTTATAAGCTTCATTGATTTCATCTATTTGGTTCATCCCTGTTATCTCTCCCTTACTCAAAATATCCAAGCACCCAAAATAAATCCGACGACAAACACTAAAACATAAGTAAGAAAAAATCCTATAAGTTTTAAAAAAAGCTTGCTATAAAAGTAAGTACCAAACATGTTATCTCTCCCTTACTTGGATTATGGATCTATACGGCCTCCGGCTTCGCCTAAGTATTGCGGTCGTCTCGGAGACCTTCGGCCAAAGATCTACATTTTATAGTCGTGCTACACATCAATCTCGCATTCAATTTCTAAGTCAAACTCTTTACGACAAGATGGACATTTGCAATCATAAACTTCAATAAAGTAGCCATCTTCTTCGTGTTCAGATTTATGGTCGTAAACTCTAAAAAAATTACGCTCTCCGCAGTGAGGACATGGCTCGGAAGTAGTTACACTTCCACTGAAACCTTCAGTGGGATTGTCATTATTCACAGCATAAATCTTTCTAATTTCCCCACAAAATTCTGCCTCAAATGGCACGATAAATGTCATTTTTCATCTCCCTTTCTTATCTACGCCGGATAAACACCAGTAACTCTGAAAATATCTAGATTTGAAGCATACGTTGCGTAACAAATTCTAGGCTTTGATTGCACAACTAAAACCTCGTAAAATTCCCCTTCAATTTCAATGATGTCGTTAAGTGAAGGTTTGTAGCTCAAGGTTGCAATATAAGATTTGGGTCCATATTTGTGGTGCATCTTAATACCGTATCCCATTTGTTGTTCTCCCCTCCCAGGGAAAGAGGCTATGCCTCAATCCTCTTCGTGATATTCGTAAGATTCCTGAACCATTTCGAACTGTTCCGTTGGTAGAACATCCTTCGCTACTTGGCACCAGTACCCTAATTCCTCTACTGCTTCAACAAGCTCACTGATTGCAGCTTCTTGAGTGACTTCTTTTCCATCCAGACTCCAAATGCCGGCATTGTTCCGTTCAAGAGTGTGAGCACCTTTTTTCTTCAAACCAACTTTAATCGTTTCATAATCCATCTGTTATCTCTCCTTTAAGGCTGTATAGCCTGTTAAAATAGGAATTCAAGTTGTCCTTCACTCTCTTGATAGGCCAGCTGCTCAAGCTCAGTTTCATACTTAATGACAAATTCCTTTGCGCTCTTTAGCCTCTCATGTAAAAGTGGAAGAATGTGACTCTGGATATACTCAATCCGACCTTCGTGATACTTCGCCATCTTTTTGCTAGACCTAGACTCGTTTTCGATTCTTTCGATTATCTGATGTGTGTCCTCGATCTCTTCTATTTGAACTTCTACAGACGCACGAGCATGGAATAACTTGAACTCCAGATCGACTTTTCTATCTCTGTCCATATGATCAGCCTAGCTCAGCACAGTTGCTCTCATGACATTCAGGGCAAGCCGGTTCTTCCAGATCCTCAGGAACTGCAAACATCCGGTTACACTCTTCACATTGGTATTTGATCCATTCCTCCATGTGTTTATCTCTCCCTTATTAGGCTGTATCTGAGAAAGAGGTCGTGACCTCAATTCCAAACAAACTCCCGCGCTTCTTCGTACAACTTTCCTTTAGGCACAAAATTAAATCCATACATCCGAAAAAAATCATCGTTAGTTACTCGAAACCATGTACAAGCTAGATCCCAATGCCAATATCCGTTATATTTTCCGTATTTCCTACGGTTGGCCGCTTCCAAAAACTCTTTTCTTTGTTGTTTCTCATATCTTCGTGTTTCTTGAAATGGATTGAATAAATTTAGATTCAAAATCAGCACTCCTTTAGGCTGTATGTTTTCTTACAACCGGGTAATATTACCGTTTTTCTCTTGCTTTAGATCAACTTGTGGTCGCTGACCTTTTATCCTAAATCCATAGATACCGTCCTCTACTCCTTCGAACAACATCTGGATAGCTCCGTTTTGGAATTCGAATTCATTTTGTTTGAGAAATGATTTTGCACTGTTGCAGCAACCTCTTGCATCGAAGTTGAAGGGAACAATCGTTGAATCACTACATTCCTTGGAAATCCCAATTTTTCTTTCTCTTTCATCAAAGTAAATGAATAATTTCGTTTTACCTTCAAAACCAAGTTCTTGTCTCAATCCACTGTTTAGTCCTATCCGACCCGATTTATCAATTGTCATTGCCAAGAAACCTTTCACACCTTTTTGCTCACTACTGATTGGTTTAAACATCCGATCCATCTCCCCCGTAATTTAAGAACTGGCGTTCGGTTAGAAGACAGCACTGAACTGCCCCACAGAGCCAAATCTACTCCGCATACCCCAATAACCCACCTTGTCGTTGCTCAATTCGTCCTTGTCTTGCTCGATCTATTGCTAATATTGCTAGTTCATCAGGATCCCGTTTTAATTCTTCCGCAATGCAGTTAATATTCTTTCCTTGCTTCCACATATCTTCAAACTGATATATTTCATCTACTCCCCAAGTAAAATCCAACTCATCACAAGCCAAATATATATTTCTGCGGTTTTTGAGCGCTTTGTTTTCATGTCTACCTACTCCTTTTTCAGCTGGCATCGTTACTCCTCCTCATCATTTCTTTTGTTGCCTGTACCCGAATGTCATAGTCCAGTTCACAATTCATTATGATTTCAATGAGTTCTACATCCTTTTTATTTTTCATCATGGCCCTTCACCTCTTTTTGACGAGATTCCCATTCGATTTCTTCTTGCCCGATCTTGAGGAACAAATCATAGTCAACATCCATCAAATCGTAATCGTCAATTCCATTCACCTGGACCACACCCTCACAGTAATCGATAATTCAATTCAGTCCCGCCCGTTAAAACAACTTTATAATCCCGGCACATCTCGTTGATCCGGCTGCCTATACCTTCGTCATAATCGCATATCTTGGACATACTCTTTTCAGAGCTGATCAGGATAGGCAAGTTCTCCATATATCGATAATTTATAATGGCGAATAATTGTTCAATCTGGAACTCTGTTGGTTTCTCACGACCCTTGAATAGATCATCTATAAAAAGCACTTCTGCATGTTGCAGCTGGCTAATCCTTTGTTCGAGTGAATCCAAGTTTGCTTTAAGCTCGTTAAACCCTTCTACCCAGGGAAAGTACACAACTCCAATCCCTTGAATTAGTAAATGGTTTGATACAGCCATTAACAAATGTGTTTTCCCACAGCCAGGACGTCCTAGGAGGGCTATACTGTTCTTCCGGGTAGATTTAATCTCCAAGA
>NZ_JAGXCY010000071.1 GCF_018310695.1 Paenibacillus sp. Marseille-Q4541
TATAAATACAATAAACAGTCCATAGGAAGAATAGATAAGCCATTCAGTTTTCGATATTTTAACTTGTTTAAATCCATGTTGTATAAAAATCCCTAATACAAATGAAATCACTAGAAAACCTAAAGGAACTTGTAAAGCAGGGTATAAAGTAAATATAAATCCTATAGTGCTAAGTAACGTTCCTAGAGACAACATAATTCGATATTTTAATTTCCCCTGCTTTAGAAGGTAATAAATACTAACTATAATACCTTGTGAGTATATGATAAGCTCTACTACACCTGCTCCAGTAGTAAACCACCATTGTATCGGTGCAGAAAACCCTATCCAAAAAGCCCCCAACACTGATATTTGCTTATTCCGATTAGTTAAAATCATACATATCTCAAAAGATAATAAAATAAGAATAATTAATTTAGAGAAATAGAACCAAGAAAGACCATAGTCTTTTCCGAATAATAAGAAACCCCAGTAAAATGGTTTTCCTAATGTTTCTAACGTCATTGTAGGAGCATTCGCTAAAACCATATTCTGTCCATCAGAACGTATTAAATCATTTTCATACTTTAACGGCTCATTGGAAAACGTTTGTGATAAAAAGTAAGGAGTTTGAACTAACCATTCATCACTTCTTATAGAGCGTTCTACTCCGAAAATTCTATTTTCAGACTTAGGCTCACCTAAAATCTGATTCCACATTCCAATTGATGAACCATTTAATTTTAAGAGCATGAAAACTATAAAAATAGTTAACCCAATTATGTACCGGTATTTAACTAATTTATCTATTCGCCATATGCTTAAATATATTAAGAGGAGCGTTATTATAACCATAAAATTTTGGCTAATTAATGTATTAAAATTTAAACCGCTCTTCAGATCAGCATTTAAAATCAGCTTGTCTACTTTAAATTCGACTCCTGCTTGATTTGAGTAATCAATTCGTAAATTAGTAATATTATGTTTCTTGAAATCCACCTCAAACTCATTTAAGCCTTTCTTAATTTGGAATACAGAGGAGTTAGCTTCCGTATATTCTTGATTATTACTTTTATAGAATACTTGTAAAAAACCACCCCCTTGATTATAATCAACAATGATTTTTATATTGTGATTCTTTTTTCCAAAATTTCCATATTCAATCCAAGCGTCATCCTCATTTGTTTTATACCAATTCTCTGATAGTTTCTCTACGCCTTTTAACTCTTCATTTGTTTGATTAAGATTCTGTGCAGGCCCCACATTCATAAACTGAAAATTATGATATAAGATTTGGATCATAAAAATAGTTAATATTGAGATGAGAACGAAAGCTGTTTTTCTCACTATTATTCTCGTTTTAGTCTTCTGCATTTATATTGTAGTCCTCACTAGTTTTGGTTAAATTAGGATTATAATTAGGATCACAATTCAGAATATCTCCCCAAGTTTCCTTCATTAGATCTATCTCTGATCTAAATCTCTCTTGTTTTTCGGGAGTATCTTCATATCCTCTACTTTTTGATTCGAAGTGATATAGCTTAACTTGCGGTAGCCATACATTATAGTAGCCTAGGCTCCAAATTTTAAGACAAAAATCCACATCATTAAATGCGACCTTCAATTCTTCATTTAGTCCTGATACTTCGAGATAAAGATCTCTTTTAACCATAAGACATGCTGCTGTTACAGCTGTATAATTACATACTGTCTTCAGTCTATTAAAGTATCCATTTTCAGTTGAAGAAAAGTGCTTATGACTATGCCCTGCTACACCTCCTATACCTAAAACAACTCCACCGTGCTGAACAGTATTATCTGGATAGTATAAACATGCTCCAACAACCCCTACAGTTGGTCTTACAGCTTGTCCAGCTAATTCTTCTAACCAAGTTTCAGTTATAACTTCTATATCATTGTTAAGTAAAAGTACCAGCTCTCCATCGGCATGTTGAACTCCATAGTTATTAATTTTCGAATAATTAAATGGTATATTATATGGTAGCCATTTAAACTTTGTACGTTGTCTATTTTTCCATTTATCATACACCTTAAAAGTTTCACTATCCTGACTACCATTATCGATTACTATGACTTCAAAATTCGAGTATTTTGTTTTACTAAAAATTGATTGAAGGCAAGTATCTATAACACATGGTAAATTCTTGTTGGGTATAATAATGGATACCTTAGGATTATTAATAGCATTATGATGTACCCTATATAAGTTAGAAATATTTTCCACACCTTCAACCCAAGCATTTAATCCGCGTCTTAGTATTGTATCTTCCAGTGCTCTCAACCCAGCTGAATGGGTGTAATTCTTCGAAGAGTCGCCACTTGCTGTTGATTCAGGAATAGATCTCCAATGATATAATATTTTTGGAATGTGGTAGATCTCATTAGTGATCTCAGTCAGACGCAATACCAAATCGTAGTCTTGACTACCTTCATATCCTTTTCGGAATCCCCCAATTTTATTAATTAGAGATTTTTTATATACACCAAAATGACAAGTATACATCTGAGATAACAATAGATCTGGGGACCAATCCGGCTTGAAAAAGGGTGCAAATCGTTCACCCTCAATCGTTATTTTATCTTCATCGCTATAGATCATATCGGCTAATGGATACTGATTAAGAATCCTAACATTTTCGTAAAGCGCATTAACCGCTAATTCATCGTCATGATCAAGTAAGCCAATATATTCACCTGTTGCAATTTGTAAGGCTGTGTTAGAAGACTCACTAATATGGCCATTTGAAGTCCTGTAAACAACTTTGATGCGAGAATCAAGTTTCTCATATTCCTCTAAAACTTTCTTTATATGAGGTTTAGTAGAAGCGTCGTCAGCGATGCATAGTTCCCAATTCCCATAAAGTTGTTCCATAACAGAATTAATACATTTTCTTAGCCATTCTTCTTCTACATTATAAACAGGTAAAATTATAGAAATTAGTGGTTTAAATATCATGTTTTCTTCGATATCTTTTTGGATATTCTCAATATCTGAAAAAGTTAATGTATTCTTATTCATCCATCTACAATAGCTTTTATCAACATTATCTGAGCCTTGTACTATATGTGATTTTATTTTATTCCATAATCCTCTTGATCCTTCTAGTCTATATATAGAATAAGCTTTAGACGCCATAGATTTTATGGAGCTATAATTCATTCCATTTCTACTTACAATCTTCTTAAAAGAACCTATTGCTAGGTGTAACCGCGAAACTTTTTTTACAGAAAAGTTTTTAAATACAAAACTTAACTCTCTCTCACCTGGATCAATTCTTATGTTCAGAGTATCCTCTGGGATATATACTAAAGCTTCATAGTTAATATTCTGAGGAGTTAGATATGAAAAAATCAAACTCTCTGGCTCAGAAAAACCACTACCACGATCCCAGTACATTTTTAAGGGTATATTCTCAGAACATATAGATTCCCATTGTATTTTATTCCAACCAACATAGTATCGGCCTTTTATTAAAAAGGCTGGATCATGTCCACGCACAACCCATTCATCATATGATCCCTCTATATCGGTGTACGGAATTAAAGTGATATTTGTTTTCAAACCCACAAGACCAGCAAACGATGGGAAAACTTTATTTTTAAGAAATCTATTTAGTTTCAAAACAAGATCCTCCAATATTATTGTTTACCGATTATCTTTTTAAAGAACTGAATAGCCCTCCATCCTTTAGTCTGATAAATAGAATTGATTTCTTCAAGAGAATTTTTCAGTTGCAATTCTTTCTCGTTAATTCGATCAGAGAGAATAGAATTTTCCTTTCTTAATACGTCCATTTGATCATCTTTGTAACCTACGGTTAGAGTAATTTCAGAAATTGTTTTTTGGAGAAGCTGGAGATCATTCTTTCTTTCTTCTAATAAATCCTTGATACTTTCAAGTTGTTCTTCTAAATCTAATATTCTATCGTTCTTCGTACTTGTAATTTTGTTATTCTCTATAATTAATTCTTGCAAGCTATGTGAACCTGTAATCAGCTCAAATTCAACTAATTTAACATGTGCACTTGAGTCCAAATCAAATATTATATGGGGATCATCTTCTAGAAACACGTAACTTTTTCCAATATTACACTTGTAGTTTCCTGATATTTTGAATAATTCAATCTTTTGATTGGAAGTATCATAAAATCTAACATCTCTCACCTGGTATACACCCGAAAAATTAGATGGGTCTATTCTAATTGACGTAACTTCCTGATTATTAGAATTTATCGGTAAGGAGTATTTTTTCTCCTCGTTTATTAAATCATGTTGCACTTTAAGGCTTTCTTTTTCATTAAACCCTTTTCCAGTATCAAAAAACAGTTGTAATACATCGGTATTATGATCACAAGTCGTCATATCGACTTGGTATAAACTAGATATACTAAAAAAAACATCTCTCAAATCTCTCAATTTTTTCACATCTACATCATGAGTCAAATCTTGATTTATTCTACTTCTCTCCGTTATTAGAAGACTGAACTCTTCTGTTTTTCTTGCAACATAAATC
>NZ_JAGXCY010000072.1 GCF_018310695.1 Paenibacillus sp. Marseille-Q4541
TTATATTAGGAAATATAATAGGAGAACCCAACGGAAGTTATGGATTGAATTAAAGTTTTTAACCGCCCTGGTTAGTATTGACAACTGGGCAAGGAGAAGATAATGTAACTATTATATGAAATTGATAATCATTATCACTATAAGGGGATTGAACATGAAGAAAAAGCTCTTCCTTCCATTGTTACTGCTGGTGCTTATCATCAGCGCATGCGGAAACCAAGCTACTAACGATAGTCAGGTCTCACCTACTACAGATACATCAACCAATTCTGACACGGCGGCGGATTCGAATACTGGTACTAAGACGTATCAGTCGGAGTCAGGGCCTATAGAGGTTCCGGCCAATCCGAAGCGAATTGTGGCACTAACAAATGCTCCAAACGTGCTCTCGCTCGGTTTTACTCTAGTTGGTGTAGATGAATGGACGAACACGAATCCATTGTTCACGGACAAGCTGTCGGGTGTGACAGTCGTATCTCCAGAAGATCTGGAGAAGATTATTGAGCTGGAGCCGGACCTCATTATTACCGGTAGTGACAGCAAAAATTTAGATAAGCTCAATGAGATCGCACCAACCGTCGCGTATACATGGGGCAAGCTGGACTACTTGAACCAGCAACTGGAAATCGGAAAACTGTTGAACAAAGAGCAGGAGGCTCAGGCCTGGGTCGACGACTTCAAGCAGAGGGCTGCTGAGGTAGGTAAGGAGATCAAAGCGAAGTATGGCGATAATGTAACTGTGTCGGTCTTAGAAACGGACGCGAAGAGCTTCTATGTATTCGGTAACAACTGGGCTCGCGGAACTGAAGTACTGTATCAGGCGATGGGGCTAAGCATGCCAGAGAAAGTCAAAGCCGATGCACTCGGACCCGGCTATTATACGCTATCTTCTGAAGTACTCGGTGAATATGTCGGTGATTTCCTAGTAATAAGCAGAAGCTCAAAGGGTGATAATTCGTTCATGAAGACGGAGACATGGAATAACATTCCGGCTGTTCAAAATAAGCATGTCATTGAGATCGACACGGAATCTTCCACGTACAGTGATCCGACGACACTTGATTACTTACTGGACATTTTCAAGACCGGCTTTCTCGGATAATTGTCAAAATATTTCACTGTGAGCATTAGAATGTTCCACTGAAAAATCAAAGAACCCTGCGTTTTAGACGCACGGGTTCTTTTGTTTATAAAAATACCATTACGCTGCTGAAAGCGGGAATATAACGGTGAAAATCAAGCGATTAGTCGATCCAAATTATTATCTATTAGGACATGTAAAATAAGTTAAATAGTCCTTGTAATATTGGTTATCTAAGGATAATAGTAGATAAATTTGAAAGAAAAAGGAGTATATTCCCTCTTTTTTTACGTTTTTTTACTGTGCGATATATCACTTTTTTAATATTATCCGTTGCACTATAATTAAGAGTTTGATATTATTTAGGCAATTAATATTTAGACATCTAAATATAATTTTATTATTTTAATGACCTTACACATATCTTGATTGTCCTCAAGAAAGGAGCCTGAAAAAAATGGCAAGATTGAATGAGAAGGTAGCTCTTATTACCGGAGGCGCATCAGGAATAGGTTTATCTGTTGCCCAACTAATGGCGAAAGAAGGAGCTAAAGTAGTCATTGCTGACTTTAATGTCGAAGGGGCAAAAGAAGCAGCAGAGGAAATTAGAACCCAAGGCGGAGATGCAGTGGGTGTGTTTGTCGATGCTGGAAATGGAGATTCCATTAAGGAAGCCGTTGACTTTACCGTACAACAGTATGGAAAAATCACGACTATGTTCAACAACGTTGGTTTGACAAACCTGAAGAAAGACCTTGATGTAGTGAACGTTGATCTTGAAGAGTGGGACAAGCTGATGAACGTTAACTTAAAGAGTGTCTTACTCGGAGCTAGATTCGCGATTCCTCATATGATGGAAGCTGGCGGAGGCTCAATTATTAATACGGCTTCTATGGCTGGTTTTGCTGGAGATGCGGTTCGGGTCGCTTACGGGGCGTCAAAAGCGGGCGTAGTAAACCTTACAAGATACATCGCTACGCAATATGGTAAACACAGCATTCGTTGTAATGCAGTTGCACCTGGATTGATTTTGACACCGGCAGCGAAGAATAATATGCCGCAAGATGTACTCGATATGTTTGCGAAGTACAACGCACTACCTTACCACGGCGAACCAGAAGATATCGGACATACCGTTGTATTCTTGGCTTCAGATGAATCTAAGTTTATTACTGGTCAGACAATCCAGGTCGAGGGTGGGCACTATATCGCTAATCCAACCGTTCCGGATTTTGAGCAGTTTATGAAAATGGCACAGGTCTAATCAGGCTAAATGCCTCTAAAGCATATTAAAAACGGGGAGCGGAAAATTTTATGAGCCACAACAAAAGCAAAATTCACTATGCGTGGTGGATTTTACTTGGGCTTTGCATCATGGTTGGATTGGCGAAAGCTGGTTTGAATAACTCTGCAGGTCTCTTTTTGAAATCAGTTTCGAATGATCTGGGAGTGGGGATGGGCAGTTTATCTCTTTACTTTAGTGTATCGGCCATTATTACCATGATCTTTTTGCCAATTGGCGGCAAATTGATGGCAAAGTATGATACTCGGTTGATTTTAATTATTGCAGTTGTTTTACAAGCAGGAGCATTTGCTTTGTTTGGATTAATGAATTCTGTATGGGGCTGGTACATTTTAGCGATTCCACTGGCAGTGGGCGGCGTATTTCTTACCGTAATTGCGGGTCCTGTATTAATTAATCAGTGGTTCAAAAAGAGTAAAGGACTAGCACTTGGAATTATGGGTGCGGCAGGCGGTGCACTTGGTGCCATTGCTCAACCGGTTGTTGGTAATCTGATTGCCAATCAAGGTTGGAGATCTTCATATATGATCGTCGGAATTACAGTCATTGTTATTGTTATTCCTATCGTCTTTCTTTTGATCAGGAAGTCACCGGCAGAAAAGAAAACGCTTCCTTACGGAGCAGGATCTGCTGCGGCAAACACAACCAAAAATTCAAGTGAGGAAGAGAACAAAGGGGTAACATTAGCAGTTGCTAAAAAATCCTCTGCTTTCTATGCACTGATGGTATTTTTCTTCCTGATTACATCTGCAGCCAGCTTTTCAATGCACATCCCGACTTACTTGATGAATAAAGGATTCGATGTATCCTTTGCAGGTAATGTAATGGCGATCAATATGATCGGCGTGCTGATCGGTTCATTGTTAATTGGATATGCGAGCGATAAATTCGGTACTAAGAATACGGCAATGGCAGTAATGCTTCTCGGCGTAGTGTCGATCGCACTGTTACTGTTCGCGTCATCAAGTACGCTAGTCATATCGATAGCTGTAGGTTTGTTTGGATTAATTTCTTCCTCCATCGGAACGCTCGGACCTGCACTTACATCGAGCTTGTTCGGCAATAAGGAATACAGCCAGATTTATTCCAATGCCTCGATGGGCTTGGCGATTTCATCCATTGTTGCTTTGCCGGCTTACGGGTATGTGTTTGATTTCACCGGAAGTTACACCCCCGTTTTGTATGCCATTGGTGTGATGCTGATTGTCATCATTTTCTGTATAGCTGTTGCTTTTAAAGGTAAGAAGAAGTTGGAACAAGCGGGTTTATGGAATTAATTTCACAAGTGAAATGAGGTTATCGAAATGAGATTAAAAGGTAAAGTCGGGATCATAACCGGTAGTGCTTCTGGAATTGGGCGCGGTATTGCACTTGCAATGGCTAAGGAAGGCGCACATATCGCCATTGTTGATGTGAATGAGCAAAAAGGGAAAGAGACACTCGCGGAAGTGAATCAATATACCGAAGGTTGTCTTTTCATTAAAGATATCTCAGTAAAAGAAAATGCGAATGAGATCGTTGCAGAAGTCGTTAAAAAATTCGGTAAGCTGGATATTCTCGTTAATAACGCACATGCATCCAGACAGGCCGCTTTTATCGATACAACTCAAGATTTGTTGGATTTATCTTTCGGAACAGGCTTTTACCCAACATTCCACTTTATGCAGGCAGCATACCCTGAATTGAAGAAAACGCAAGGTAATGTAATCAATTTTGCATCGGGTGCTGGTATTGATGGACAAGTTACACAAGCCTCTTACGCTGCTGCTAAGGAAGCGATTCGCGCTATTTCCCGTGTTGCTGCAAATGAGTGGGGCCCGGATGGTATCAATGTCAATCTAATCTCACCCATCGCTCTAACGCCAGGTGTAGAACAGTGGCGTGAAAGTGCCCCAGAAATGTACGATGCCATGATTAACCGAATTCCGCTTCGCCGCCTTGGTGACCCGGAACAGGATATTGGTCAGGTTGCTATATTCTTAGCAAGTGAAGATTCTAATTATATTACCGGCCAAACCGTAATGGTGGATGGCGGATCTATCAAATTACGTTAGGAGAATGCAAAATGGGAAAATTAAATAACAAAGTAGCTATCATTACTGGAGGAGCTTCC
>NZ_JAGXCY010000073.1 GCF_018310695.1 Paenibacillus sp. Marseille-Q4541
ATTATAAAGTGTTGGTCAAAGATAGACAATTTATACAAAGTATCCAGCTATCAATAATTAAGTTTATCTACTATATGTCTCAAGCTTCTCTGTGAATTGCCAACATAAATCAAATTTTGTGTAATTTCTTTAAGTTCGTAGATATTCATCTTATCTAATTTCTTAACAAGTTCTGCCCTTAGTTTCTTGTAGCAGAATTCACAATAAGTTTCCTCTTCATCACTTGGAGAAAACTGATTATAACAACTATTCTCGATGCAAATTTTATCTCTTACTAAGCTGCTTTTAGTATAAGGTCTATAACCTGCTTTTCTTAAAGCATCACCCCATGATAAATTGCGGTGCTCTAATGCTCCAACAGTTGGAGTCAAATTTAAAGAATGATATTCTTTCTTAGTTGGGATATAACCCAACTCCTTAAGAGTTTCCTTGAGTGCAGCAATACTTTCGTCATCAGTAAGTAAGTGAGTGGATAGTTTAACATTTGATTCTCGCGCTAATTGATCGAAAGAACCGTAGTGAGTATTAATATATTTAGCACTTGGAGTTAGTTTAGCTTTTTCATACAAAGTATAGTTGACGAAACCATGCTCAAGGGCTAATAATTTTATGTTGCTAATGGCTTTGATTTTATTTTTCTCTTTTTCATATTGTACTTTGTTTGGCACTTTTGCCTGTTCAAGTAAATCATTAAAACTTTCTAATTTATAATTCTTTTTTAATCTATCCCAACTAACCATATCCTCATATCGATTTGCATCATACAAAGTAGTTGTTAAGTATCCGCCAGACTGTTTTGACACTTTTCTTATATTTTCAATTAGTTCTGTAGGTATTTTCATTTCATTACACACCAACTTTTAATTTGAATGCTATTATATTCTGTTTTTTGTCAGGCTTTTCCTTTAGTCCTTTGAATATGCTTATATGCCTTTTCTAATTCATAATTAGATAGCATATGAACAGTCGAAATATATTCTCGTTGCTCAGAAAACTTATTATGTACTTTGAAATCTGCTACTAATGTTGGATTCAGTCCAAATAATTCATCGTCGAGATTAGTTATAAATTGTCTTCCTTCTAAATAGCATTTAATCCAATTTTCAACTTGTTCCTCATCGAGTGAAACACTTCCTTTAACTCCGCTGCTCAGGGTATAAGTCATAATATTAAGATTGCTAATATTTACTCCACCTTTTAATTACTAATGCAATTCGACATAATTCGCCCTCAGCTAGGTTCAATCACATTTTATCATTTAAGTAAATAAAAAAACATACCAGATTGAAAATTTATCCCAGTAGTTCAATTAATCGAAATAAAAAATAGAGATCATTCTGCATTATTATTTTTGCAGTGATCTCTATAAACTTTTACTATCTTATTATTTTCCATATCGTAAATTCTGTATCCTTTACTTAGGAAATTATTTAGTTCGTGATACTTTTCCGATGATAATGTAGTGTTTTTCCATACTTTTAAATGTTTATCTTTATCCTCATCAATTAGCTTTTGTAACACATACCTTTTAACATTACTCATATCGTTTTACCTCATCTTAGGAAAATATAACTGTAAAATAGATATTTTTGATGATAGAATAAATGGCAAATACACCTACGTTTGATGGGCGCAGGGTGTATTTGCCGTAGGAGTGACACGAAAATCGTATCACATGTACATATTATATGGATATCTTGATTTAGTGTCAACCCTTCTTAGTAGCTAAAATGGAGGAACAACAATAATGTCGTTACGGGTTGATATTGGTTTACAACAGATCTTAGATGACCAGGGATTATCACAACGTGAGTTATCAAGAAGAACTGGAGTTAGATTAGCAACAATTCAAAGCATGTGTAATAACGAGGTTAAGCAATTAACATTAACCAACTTAGCTAAAATTTGCGAAGAACTCGAATTAGACATCCAAGATATACTTAAACTGAGAAGATAGACCGAAAGACTCCAGGCAAATGCTCTGGAGCTTTTCTTCTATGTAGAACTCTCTTGTATTATTATTTTCTATACATCAAAGCCACTTTCAGCCAATGTTGCTTTTCTAATTAAAGGTAGAATGTAATCAGGTAGTTCTGCAACTTTATACATCAATCTGCTCTTATCAATGGATTTTTTTTGTTCAAATAAAAGGGTGCTGTCCTCATTTAAACCAAATTCTATTGCGTTTAATTTTACATGTGTAGGTAACGTTTTTTTAGGTTTTGTAGTTACTGGCACTACAGATACTACTGGTGAATAATAATTCCCCTTATCATTACTTGTAACCACTACTGGTCTTATCCCACCTTGTTCACTACCTTTTCCTTTGCCTAGATCTGCTATCCAAACTTGAAGTCGTTTAATTTCTCTATTATGTACTTTACTTTCTAATACTGCCGCCATGATTATCCCCTCACTTACTACATTATTTTTATTTTATTAACCATTAAATTATATTTCATATCAGGCTTATCCTATTACAATCTAATTTATTTCTATGTACTACTTTATTGAGTACTTTTGTTTTCTTTTACCATTATATCCTCTACACCTCTTATTATACGTAAAAATAATGTATTTGCAATAAGAACATTCGTTTGTTGTCAAGACTTTTTAACCGCGCGTCAAAATATAGCATGTACAACCGCATAACCTATTGACAAATGGGATATATATGATAATAGAACACAATATTGGAGGATTGAAATATGAGTAGAAGCGACAATTGGAAACCACATGAAGACAAATTGCTTATCGAAACAGTGCTGAACTATATGAGGAATGGTAAGTCACAGTTAAGGGCCTTTAACGACGTAGGAGAGTCTCTAAATCGTTCAGCTGCAGGAGTTGGTTTTAGGTGGAATGGAGAGCTTAGAAAGCACTATAGCGCTCAAATACAAGAAGCTAAAAGGATTAAGAATATACTAAAAAGCAGCCCCACTGTGAACTCAACTGACCATAAAGCTTCAGTAGATGATATTTCACCTAACAAGATCAATGAGATAGTTGATTATCTAAATGAACTATATTCTTACGATCTAAGTACACTAAAAAGTATAAATGAAACTAAAGAGTCTATTCACTTAATTGAGGATAGGATTGAAGATCTAAGGACTCAAATTAGTGAATCCAATAACTCCACCGAAATCGATAATGAAGACATTAAAGCACTAACACTATTGTTTAAAAAAGCAAATGAAATCATAACTCAAAAAGAAAACAAAAAACCAGCCATTTAATGGGCTGGTTCTATTTGTATGTTCTTATGAAATTTACATTTGATTATGATTGTTATGTATAATGTGCCTACATAGTGAGACAAACTAAGCTTTGCTTTTGATAATTCATCAATCTAACTTATCAGCACTTGTTTTCAATCTTTAAAAGGTCGAGCAATGCACCTTAACACATCGCCTTTACGTTCTCTTTTCTTGCCTATAGTAGCTATAAAAGAAGTAAATAAATAAACAAGCTTCTGAAACAGATTGGCTCGTTTGACCTCCATGTTTAACTTTAATTTCTTTCCCATTTCAATCAATCTGGTTTCTTCATAATGATCTGTGTAAAAAAGGATAGCTATTTTAGTTCTCTTAGACAATCTTCTGACTTTGGCAACTTCTAACGCAAAGTCACTCCAGTCAGAGGTTCTATTAAGATGAAATTCAATTACTTTAAACCATTTATTATAGATAATTCCTCCTCCATATTTCCTTGATTTAAACTTAATTATTAATGGGAATATGCAACTTAAAACAATAAGTAAGCCTATAGTAATAATAAAGCCAATTAAATTTAATATTACTACAAACAAAATAATGATAGGCATTAAAATCATCAGTGCTAAATATTGTAGCTCAGTTAATTGTAATTTCATATTTTCATCCTTT
>NZ_JAGXCY010000074.1 GCF_018310695.1 Paenibacillus sp. Marseille-Q4541
CCACAGAAACCAATTATTAATTTGAATTCTTTTCTGTCCTTCTTTACTAACTTAATACCCTCTTTTGAATCAATAATTAAGACTTTCCTCCCAAGCCAAGCTCTAAAGTAGATTGATTTCAGTTTGAATGGTTTCGTAAATCCTTTAATCTCACTTTCCGATCCATCATCATGTTCAAATTCAGTTCTAATAAACCATTTATTCCCGATTCCAACTTCAGTATATTTCTTCAAAGAGTCGAATCACTCCTTTGTTACTTCAATTGTAATCCTTTTAAAAACTCTTTCATAATCTCGTTCGAGAGACGAATAGCTTCTGATCTGCTACTTGCTGGCACGGTTATCATTTGGCCATCTTCAGATCTCCAAGATACCCGCATATCACCATTTGGTTGTTTTGGTTGTTCTGCAACCATAATAGATACCTTACTAAAATCTCTATTTATCACGAGTGATCCATATTGATAAATAGCCGTGTCGGTTATTGCATTATCCTTTTTTCTATATAAAAAGTACGGATAGTCAATAGCACCCCAACCCTCATCTGAAAATGGTATATTTAGTTTTCTTTGATCGACTGGAACAGATATTTCTTCCCCCTCTATATCTATTGTTCCTTCAAATCTTCTTTTACCCGTAATCGTTTGATATAAATGTCCCTCTATATTTACATCTACTAGTTGCTCTGACCCTCCTTGCTCATCTCCTAATTTATATTTTATACCTTGTTCGTTTATTTTAACTTCCTTCGGATAAATTTTGATTACTAAAACAATGGATAAAGCGGTCAGAATAAATAGAATAGAAATCCAAAAAATAGTCCCTTTCTTCACGTTGACCTCCTTTTATTCACGCAGATTTCTGATCATGTTTATTTTCAATATCCTTGCGAATGAAAGGTTGTCACGTAAATTACATCATGTTTATTTTTCTGCAAGTATGGTAAATTCCCAAGGAATATTCTCGTTCTTCCATCCACGATGTTCATCAAACTTCTTTAATTGAAAGCCGTTGGAAAGGACTGAATTAATAATTTCACTCAATGTATAAGATCTAACCGAGACATCTGGAAAATCTATCTGTTCCTGTTCATCAAAGAAACTTTTGTACGCCACGTCTCCGTTTTTTATTTCCGTATCAAAATAACCCGTTTCTCCATCGCTTAGAATACATTTTCGTAAGGGATGAAAGTCACTTAGAATCATGACTCCCCCATTTTTCAGTAGACCATAAAGGATAGACATCAACTTATCGATATCGCCAAAATAATGTAATATCCCTCCTTCTAAATACAAAACATCAAAAAATCCTTTATATTTGTTCAGATCCATATCATAAATGTCTGTAACGTTATAATCTATTGTGGTGTGAGCACATTCTGCTAATTCCATTGCATACTTTTTATTTTCTTCAGAGATATCGAATACGGTCACCTCTGCTCCTAACAAAGCGAGTGGAACTGCTTTTCTTCCATTTGAACCACAAAGATTAGCAACTTTTTTCCCTTCGACATGTTCAAAAAAAGGTTTGTGTTTTTTAAGACATGCTATTGGGTCTTTTAAGATTTGATTTGCTTTATCCATAGGTGAACCGTCTCTTTTATGCCAAAATTCATAGGCTCGATATTCCCACGCTTTTTTATTTTTTTGACTTTGTTCATTCATATAAGACATCTCCTCTCGGTATTAAATTGCCGGATGGCAAGAAAAACACCCATCCTATTTCCTCCAAATGATCAATAGTTCAGTTCACAATCATGATGTTCCCAAACATCAAATAAGTTACCATCAAGATCTTCTAATACGAAAAATTTCCCGTACTTACCTTCGTCAGCAATTTCCCCAACCTTTACATTCTCTAATTTTAAATAGGTATGTAGAGTAGTAATATCATTAGTAAAGAAGGTAATGATCCATCTTTTCTTCTTATTGATTTCAAATACTGCTCTTGTCTCATTGTCGCTTTGTATTAAATCAAGAATGGGCCGATTATCCCTAAATAAACTCAAATAACCTTCTCTTTGATTTCTGATATTAAAACCAAAGTGTTTAACAAACCACTCCGCAGACTTGTCAATATTAGCGACAGGAATAATGTTGTATGCGATCCCCAGAATCTTTCCAACTCCCATGTAACTTCCCTCCTAATAGAGCTATTCATCTGAAATCACTCTCTGAAAACTCTAAGGTAAACCAAAGGATAACGGATGGTTGACCGAGCCACAGCGTAGATACATTGTTACGAGAAGTCAATGACCTCAAGAGAAACATTCCTAATCTTTTCTTTTGTTTTTAGTTACCACCAGTCAGTAAAATGCTGTTCAAGAAATTCAATCTCTTTCACATAATGATCTAAATGCCCTTCTTCAACTAGTTTAATAAATGCCGTCTCGCCAGATGCAGCACGATTAGACAGTGTAGTACACATAAAATGAATACGTGAAATAACCCATTGTTTAAGATCGATTGGCGCATTTATACCGTAAGAATTGAAAAACAGATCTATACGTTTTCTTCGTGTATTTGCATGACTCTCTGTCTGATATTGAACAATGCATCGATCCTCTTCATTAGGTGAGAATGATGTGAGTGGTACCGATGTATACAAAGTGTAAACAATATCCCATATACGGGGCCCTGGCCCTGCCATATCAAAATCAATAATGCCTATTGGATGTTGGTCTTTAAATACTACGTTATACAATGCTGCATCGTTATGGCAGATAACTTCGTGTAATGAGGTCTCAGGAAACTCATTTATTGACTTTGTAGTTGTGAGAAATCCTGCAGTCGCATCGTGATAGCTTCTTAAGAGTTTGGCTAGTTCAACTAACACTTCATCCGACCACATATATGATTCAATTTCAGGGTAATCGTTTCCTGGAACTACACCTTCAAGGTATGAAAGGATTTCTCTCCCCTTTTCATCTATTCCCATATACCTTGGTGAGTAAGGGTAACCAACTCCTTCAAGGTGTCTAAGTAATTCATATACAAAAGGATTGGGAATGGCATTACGTCGAACTGTCTTCCCTACTTTTACTACATTATTTATATTTCCTCCGGATAGGACTTCCTCTTGTTCTGACAAGTTTCTTCCTCCTTTTGATTGTAATGCATCCCTTTAGATCCAATGTGTTAGTATATTGTTTATAAAATCCGGTCTTATCTTTACGGTTCTACTTATCTACCCATAAAGTAATTTCGTTTATCCCTGACCCAAATCTAATCGTGTTTTGATCAGGAAATATCACAACACCAATTAACAAGCCTATTAAAAAACTATAGATACCGCCTTTTACTAACTTACGCTCCATTGTATCCCACCTAAGTAGATTAGTAGTTTTAAGGATGAATGTATCAGCAATATATCTATGTAC
>NZ_JAGXCY010000075.1 GCF_018310695.1 Paenibacillus sp. Marseille-Q4541
AAATATACAGGATCGTGTTTTTTTATGCCTTATCATTTAACATATATAACCCAATTATGATGTTTCTAATCCAAATACAAGAAAAAACCTGTTCACAAGGAACAGGTTTTCTCACTCTCATTTGAATACATCATGTATGAGTCTGATCGTACGTTTATCGAGTCAAAGAAAGGCCAATTTCAGATAAAATCGCACTTCCAAGGTAAGTTCCTGTAAAAACAAACAACGCAACGATCGCTACACGCCAAGATGTTTTACGAAGATCTCCCAGACGGTCTACTACGGATATCCCAGCGAACGCCAAAATAGGTGTAGTGATCGACAAGAAGTTAACTGCTTGAATCGCTTCTACAAATACATTTGAAATCAAGCAAAACACAAGAGAGGTTAGAGATACCCATCCAAGTACAGGGAACTCCTGAAGAGCTTTGACTGGGACTTTCTTCATTAAAGAAGAGATCAGGATGCCGATCATGGAGAATAACCACAAGACAGCGAGCCCTCCAATTGTATCCCAGGATACGGAGACGCCCTCTCCGATCCGAATTTGTTTCATAATATCAGTGAATAGAATAAGCGAGACACTTAGCAAAAGTACGAGTCCAGCTTTCATCCAATTTTTTTTATCCAATGTCATTACTTTTTACCTCCAGTAAACAGATTGTACATGAAGCGTTGCAGTGGAACAGCTAGGAAGACCATCGTGTACGTTCCCAGGAAGCTTGTAAGCAGCTGACTTGCTGCAGCATAACTGTTGATGATCTCTGCCTTATCTGGTGCCAGCGCAATAAGGGATGATGAAGCACCTACCATCATACTGGAAGAACCTACCCCAGCAGACATCGCAAGGGCTTCAATGGAAAACCCGAGAGAATGCATTACTGGTGCAATAATACTAAAGAATAGTGTTCCGAAAAGCGTTCCAATAATATAGAGGGACAATACACCGCGTCCTTCACTTGAATCAAGCGTGTATTTCTCTGAAATGTAAGCAAGTTCACCTTCACGACCAAGTCCGAGCGTAGCTCCGATCGCTTCTCGGCGCAGACCGAGCAGAATCGCAATCGGAAGACCAAGTAATACAGTTCCGAGATTACCGATCTCTTGAAGCAAGAATACCCAACCAACAGAAAGAATTTCTTTCAATTTAGGCGCTACATCCGCGCCGTAACGTGCCATTAGAGGGAGCATGATAAAAATAAGGTATTTACTTGCAAAGTTTACGTTCTCTTTACTGTACACCTTTGTCATAATTCCGCGTCTGAAGAATTTCATTCCCAGGATCATTGCAATAAGAATAGCGAAAACAAGCGGGAGAAGATTGATTTTGATATCCCCAATAGGGATCGATTGCATCCCAATCATCTCGGCTGCTGTAATCAGAATTAAAGCAAAAATGATGAGATATACTAGATGTGCTTTTGACTTCATGAAACAGGTTCCTCATTTCTATAATTTCTTATGGTTGTTACATAACCTATCTATGTTGAAGGCTACTCTGTAATAGAAGAAAGTAGTGCTTCGTATTCAGTAAAAGTTCGACGGTAAATTTTCGATTTGTCCAGTTGACCATTCATTTTGCTGATTACTTCAGTCAAATATCTTGGGAATACTTCATATATGAACTTAGGATCAATATCCTTGAAGTCATCTCCGTGAATCGTGCCTGTAAATCCGCTATAGCCAATTTGAATACATGGCATCATGTAAGATAAGTCTCCGATATCCCCTGCTGCACTGATTGCATTATTGTTGAGGATTTCTTCAATTTCTTCATTCTCCTCGAATGCTGCCATGGCAAATTCAGACAGATAACGATCTTGTACAAATGGTAGATAGCCCATCTGAGTCGTTGCTTCTACCTCTCCGCCCATAGCTAATGCACTACCTTTTGCGGCCTGATCCATTTGTTTAGCAACTTCCTTCATATATTCCACAGACTGCGTTCGAAGATCAGTTCCTACTGTAATTTGATTAGGAATTACATTCGTTGACATATCCGATTGCATAACAATCGGGTTCATTCGTACCTTCTCTGCATCCTTGAAGTGCTGTCTTTGCATTCCAAGTGCGACATTAAACAGTGTAGACATGCTGTAAGCGTTCGTACCTGAAGAAGGATCAAAACCTGCATGGGATGCACGGCCTTTAAAGGTATACTTTTTGTAAAGGAAACCTGCAAGATCACAATTGATTTCAATCGTACGTTTTGGATATTCCCCACCCATGGAATGAACACATACACCAAGGTCAATATCGTCAAATATGCCTCGCTTCATCGCCTCCGGTTTGCCACCGTAATACGTAATTTCACCTTTCTCCTTCAGCGCATCTCGGTAAGGTAAATCGAGATATTCTTCTGCTGGTACAAAAATAAACGTAAGAGCCATATCCAAGGATTCATAAGCTTTCGTTGTATAATAATGCTTGTAGAGTGCAAGCGCGATTGCTACCTGAGTGTAGTGCCCACAGTTATGTGCAGCACCTGTTGCCTGATCTGAATGGAAATGAGATGGTGCATACACAGCATCCAGTTCAGCAATAAAACCGAGATTTAGTTGTTTTCCGGTTCCGAGTGTCGTTTTGATCCCCGTACCACAGAACACCTCATACTCAAGATCTGGATTTACTTTAAGTAAGAAATCAAGTACTGCTTGATGTGTTTTATGTTCCTTGTAACCCAGTTCGGGATTGTCAAAAATGCGGCTGCCTATCTCTCTAATTTCTTCATATTGCTTAGTGAAAGTACTCATGATGTCCCCCTGTTAGGTTGATTTATATTCAAATAATTACATATATACATCTGAAAGAACTTTTTCATCATAAGTAAAAAACAGAATATTGTCAACAATTTATACGTATATATC
>NZ_JAGXCY010000076.1 GCF_018310695.1 Paenibacillus sp. Marseille-Q4541
AAGCGACGCCTCTACAACGTTTAGGCCAAGCTATTGATATTGCCCAAGCAGCACTGTTCCTAGCTTCTGACGATTCTTCCTACATTACAGGATCTGAGCTAGTTATTGATGGTGGATTCTCAGCACAATAACGTGTTAGTAGATAACGACAGCCTTTCATTTTAATGAGGGCTGTCGTTTTTTATTTTTGAATTGTATTTCGTATAACTGCTAGACCCCTCTGCTAGTTTTCAGTTAACTTCCACCCACGAAAATCGTCTGCATCAAAATTTGTACCCTGACAGTTAGGTCACTTCTGAGGCTTTCCAGATTCTACTCAAGTTTCTTCCTATGACCGCGGCTTTCTTCTTGTCCAACCGTATAAAGCAAATAATAGAATAAACCATACGGGTGTTAGCAATAAGGCCGGGCGTGTTTCTTCAGCAATTAGCATAATCATGAGAATAACAGCAAATAACGATAAGACAACATAATTAATGAATGGAGTAAACGGCGCTTTAAATTTTGATTTTGCCTGTAATTGCGGACGTGTCCTCTTATACTTTACATGGCACACGAGCACCACACCCCAGACCCAGATAAAACAAATGGCACTAATCGTTGTCACGATTCCGAAGGCTTGTTCCGGAATGAGCTTACTCAACAGAGCCCCCACGAGTAGGACCAGCGTAGATATCAATAATCCGTTTCTTGGCACATGATTTTTATTCAGTTTTGCAAAACGAGATGGAGCCTGTTTCTTATTTCCCAAACTATATAAGATTCTACTTGTGGAGAACATGCCACTGTTACAAGCAGAAGCGGCTGAAGTTAATACGACAAAATTAATAATTCCTGCGGCAATAGGAATTCCCACTAGACTAAACGTTTTAACAAATGGGCTCTCTGTTGGACTTAGCTCTGTCCAGGGATTAATGCATAATAGCGCAATAATGGCACCCACATAGAAAAATAGAATTCGCAAAGGAATTTTATTGATGGCCGATGGGATATTTTTTTGTGGATCAGATGTTTCCGCTGCGGATACACCTACTAATTCCACACCGACAAATGCAAATACAACCATTTGGAATGAAAGTAGGAAGCCAGTTATTCCGTTCGGAAACATTCCCCCATGTTCCCAAATATTTTTGACCGTTACCATTCCTGTATCTGTTTTGAATCCGATCACGAGCAAGATAACCCCAAGTACAATTAATCCGAGAATCGTCACTACCTTAATTAACGCAAACCAAAATTCCAATTCTCCAAAATATTTAACCGTTAACAGATTGAGTCCTAGTAAAATGATTAGGCAGATGACCTCGGGTATCCATTGCGGGATATCGAACCAATATTGCACATACACCCCAACAGCAATAATATCGGCCATCGCCGTCATAATCCAACAGAACCAATACGTCCATCCCGTTACAAACGCTACTCGCGGCCCAAGATAGTCTTCGGCAATATCGGTGAAAGACTGATATCCTGCTTTAGACAACAAGAGTTCTCCTAGTGCCCTCATCACAAAAAATATAGCGATCCCCACGATAAGATAAGTAAAGATGATGGATGGTCCTGCTAGTTGTATCGCTTTACCGGATCCTAAAAATAATCCCGTACCAATCGTTCCGCCAATTGCAATAAGTTGAACATGCCGATTTGCTAAATCTCTCTTTAATTCTTGCTGTGCCATACCTAGTTCCCCTTTAAAATCAAATAAATCCTTACTGATGAAACGTTGTTTAGAAAAAATGCCAATAAAAAAAGAGATTGGATGATCTCCAATCTCATGGTCATAAAAAGTAATAAATATAATTTGTTATTCTAAATATTATAAACATAACAAAAAAATGATTTAGTACTCTTTTGTCCTTTTGCCTGAGATTGTGAACCCTTCGGCGCCATGGAATTCCCATGGTCTCTCCAGAAGC
>NZ_JAGXCY010000077.1 GCF_018310695.1 Paenibacillus sp. Marseille-Q4541
TTCTTGGCCGGAATTAGAATATACCATGCTGATAAATAGATTGCAACCCTTTTTTAAAAAAAACTATTATATATGTTTCTTTTACTTAAAATGATGAATTAACGAGAAGATTATAGTAGGATTTCCTCATAATAATCACTCTTCTCAATTTGTTGAAAGTGGCTAGTCTTGTATTCAATTTTTGTGTGGTGATATACATTATCATTAAAACTAACTATGGTTTTTAAACCAATTTAGATATCATATTAAATTCAACGTTAATCATTTCAGCTTATCTCACGGTTTGTTCCAGAAGAGCTTAATTCTCAGTATTCTCTCTCTATTGTTTCTGTTTCAATTTTTTATCCTCTTGATTGTTTGCTTCGATTCAACATATAACACGGTCTCACTTTTGGCTTATGATTCATGCGGTTTTCCTATGTTCGTCTATTCCGTATAAGTGAGTATTTTTTCTATATTCTAAATTCAATATTTCTACAATTATATCGCTAATAAGTACGATTTTGAATATGTCTCGTTTTACAGTAAATACAAATCATACGAATATTCTAAGAGCAAAAACTTATCTGGACCAATTCCTTATAACTAATTATGATCATAACAAGTGCTGTCTTTCCGGTAAGTTTAAAAAGCTAGATGCCCAACTGTTTTCCTCCTATCGCGATGAATAGAATACTTAACATTACGTGTACAACGTATTGAGAAACAAATTATTAGGTTACATCCTTTACCTTAGCTGCATAACCAAACATCAATTCGGCGATCTATCTGATCACAATCTTAGTTTTATTTACTATAAAGTGTTGTATTAATAGAAAAAACAGTAAATAGGTCTGTTTCGACTTGTCGATTTTCTTGTATATCCCTTCTATTTTTTCTATTAACTAACAGAACTACCCTTGATCTTAAAAACAGGCGGTTGCTGTATCTTCCTTTTCTACCTACTGACTTTGAAACGTTACATCTAGGCCTCAATTCACCTTCTTTATAGATCCTACTAAATCTGAAATTCAAACCTACCTAATTACTTACCTCCAAACCGATGAACAGTGAAAATATAAATAGCAATTTCCCTCTTCCTTGGTAAAATCCAATGAAAACTGCATGGGCCTACTCCTTCTATTCATTCAATTGGCTTTCACCCCATACATACATATCTACCTTACACTACTGGATCAGTGAAATACCCCTATTGTCCTCTTGTATTTTGTACATACCAAGAGTTGAAGCTCCTTCATCTATTTTTTCTATATAAACAACAAGATAGTCTTACTTCTAGAGAAGCAAGACTATCAAAAATAGTATCTATTTAATTTGAAATAATTAATGATCTGTTTGGCCTAACAAAATCTAAACCAACACTGGATTATCATAATGTGCTTAATTTATAGATGTAGGAAAGAATATAGCAAGCATAACCTACATACCATTAAGAATTAATTCTGTTTCAAAACTGTTCATAAATCATGGCATCAGAATTGTTAGATTGCGGAGAACCCTATAAGAGCTATTCTCAACATGTTGCTAATCCATAACAATGATGTGCTAACCAACTAGTCTCAATACCAAAACGTATGAACAATTACAAAAAGACACTACCAGTAGGTAGTGTCTCATCTTTGCTTGGCGGCGTCCTACTCTCCCAGGACCCTGCGGTCC
>NZ_JAGXCY010000078.1 GCF_018310695.1 Paenibacillus sp. Marseille-Q4541
GAAAGATCCTTTAAGCTGAGCTTGTGTCAAAACAAGTGAAGAATAATAGATTGCTGAGTGAGGTTTTTGGAAACAAAATACCGAACGATATGGTTAAGCTATTAAGAGCACACGGAGGATGCCTAGGCGCTAGGAGCCGATGAAGGACGTGGCGAACAACGATACTGCCTCGGGGAGCTGTACGCAAGCTTTGATCCGGGGATGTCCGAATGGGGAAACCCAGCTATCGTAATGGATAGTTATCTCCACCTGAACACATAGGGTGGTTGAAGGCAGACCAGGGGAACTGAAACATCTAAGTACCCTGAGGAAGAGAAAACAATAGTGATTCCGTCAGTAGCGGCGAGCGAACGCGGATTAGCCCAAACCAATCAGCTTGCTGGTTGGGGTTGTGGGACGTCTCACATGGAGTTACAAAGGAACCGATTAGTTGAAGAGGTCTGGAAAGGCCCGCCAGAGAAGGTAAAAGCCCTGTAGTCAAAAGTCTGTTCCCTCCGAGACGGATCCCGAGTAGTGCGGGGCACGTGAAACCCCGTATGAATCCGGCAGGACCATCTGCCAAGGCTAAATACTCCCTAGCGACCGATAGTGAAGCAGTACCGTGAGGGAAAGGTGAAAAGCACCCCGGAAGGGGAGTGAAATAGAACCTGAAACCGTGTGCTTACAAAAAGTCAGAGCCCGTTAAATGGGTGATGGCGTGCCTTTTGTAGAATGAACCGGCGAGTTACGTTCCCGTGCAAGGTTAAGGTGAAAAGCCGTAGCCGCAGCGAAAGCGAGTCTGAATAGGGCGAGTTAGTACGTGGACGTAGACCCGAAACCGTGTGATCTACCCCTGTCCAGGGTGAAGGTGCGGTAACACGCACTGGAGGCCCGAACCCACGCACGTTGAAAAGTGCGGGGATGAGGTGGGGGTAGCGGAGAAATTCCAATCGAACTCGGAGATAGCTGGTTCTCCCCGAAATAGCTTTAGGGCTAGCCTCGGAACAAGTAAGTCGTGGAGGTAGAGCACTGATTGGGTGCGGGGCCCGCAAGGGTTACCAAGCTCAGTCAAACTCCGAATGCCATAGACTTGTATTCCGGGAGTCAGACAGTGAGTGCTAAGATCCATTGTCAAGAGGGAAACAGCCCAGACCATCAGCTAAGGTCCCCAAGTGTGTGTTAAGTGGGAAAGGATGTGGAGTTGCACAGACAACCAGGATGTTGGCTTAGAAGCAGCCACCATTTAAAGAGTGCGTAATAGCTCACTGGTCGAGTGACTCTGCGCCGAAAATGTAACGGGGCTAAACACACCACCGAAGCTATGGCTTGATACGTATGTATCAGGGGTAGGGGAGCGTTGTATAC
>NZ_JAGXCY010000079.1 GCF_018310695.1 Paenibacillus sp. Marseille-Q4541
CGCCAAGGGATGAGATAGAGGAATGTATTGCTGAGGTATTTCAGGAGATCCTTGGGACAGAACGTATTGGTATCGATGATAGTTTCTTTGAATTAGGAGGTCATTCACTTCGGGCGTCTCGGCTTGTCAGTTTGTTGGAACAACGTCTTGGTATTAGTCTGACGTTAAGAGATATTCTGGCCGATCCAAACGTAAGGAAATTAGCAGAAAAAGCGAAAATAATGGATAGAAAAGACCGGAAAGAACAAAACGAGACCTTGTTTTTACAACTTGCAGCTGCAGTCGAAGAGGAGGTTTAAGCGAAATGAGCAGAAAATATAAAATGAGCTCCGCCCAGAAACGATTATTTGTACTACATGAAATGCACAAATCTGACATCACATATAATATTCCCATTCTGCTAAAAGTGAAGGGCGAACTGAATGTTGACCAACTAAGCCAGGCGTTTAATCAACTTTGCAGTCGTCACGAACTACTGCGCACCCATTTTTCTCATAATAAAGATAAGTTTCTTCAAATTATAGAAGACGAGGTTCAACTGAAGTTAGAATATTCGGTAGGACGACTTGAAGCAATTCCTAATTTGTTCGAACAGTTCATACGTCCATTCAACTTAAGAGAAGCACCACTGATGCGAGCAAAATTGGTCCAAACATCAAAAGATGAATATATACTCATGCTGGATATCCACCACATTATTTTTGATGATGGTTCTACTGATGTGCTGCTATCCGATTTATCTTGCCTTTATAGTGGAATGAAACTTCCAGAGCTTAGAGTTCAGTACAAGGACTACAGTGCATGGCAAAATGCGCGGGATTTACAGGAGCAGGAAGCTTACTGGTTAGAAGAATTTTCAGGAGATGTGCCCGTTCTGGATGTAAAGACAGATTATGCTCGTCCACAGCATCAAAGCCATAAGGGCGGTAGTTTGAATACTTGGGTAACACGTAAGCATAACGAGGCAGTAAAGAAATTAGCCAAAAGGAGCGGTGCAACAGAATATATGGTTCTGTTGTCTGCTTTTATGCAGCTCATGGGTCGTTACAGCAGGCAGGAAGAGATCGTGGT
>NZ_JAGXCY010000007.1 GCF_018310695.1 Paenibacillus sp. Marseille-Q4541
ACTTAACATTTTGTGCATAAGAAAGTAGATTGGAGGTGAGGCTGCCCGTATGAATGGTGGCTTGGTTCGTCTCAAAGAAGTCTATGAAACGCTTAATCCTTCGGAACGCAAAATTGCAACTTACATCCTCCAGCACCCCGGAGAAATGATCGAGTTCTCCGTTGCTGAACTTGCTTCCAAGAGTGGAGCAAGTCAAGCAGCCATTATTCGTTTGTGCAAAACGATCGGCTTCAAGGGGTACCAAGATTTGAAGCTGAAAGTGGCAGGTGATCTGCAGGGGCACAGCGACGAGGCAGGCTATCAGGAGATCAGACCGAATGACAGCGTATCAGCGATCATCCAGAATGTGTCTATCAATAATATCCAGTCTATTCGGGATACGCTGAAAATTATGGATGAGGCGATGGTTGAGCGTGCTGCCTTTTTAATGGAAAAAGCAAGACGTATTTATTTTTTTGGCGTCGGTGCCTCCAATTTAATCGCGATGGATGCCCAGCAGAAGTTTTTGAGGATTAACAAAACGAGTTTTTATTTCGCAGATCCTCACCAGCAACTGACAGCTGCCGTGACCATGACCAAAGAGGACGTCGCCGTATGTATTTCCTACTCGGGAGAGACAGAAGAGGTACTGCGCGTAGGTGAAATTGCAAGACAGCGAGAGGCAGAAGTAATCAGCTTGACGAAGTACGGACATTCGAAGCTCAGTAAACTAGCAACGGTGCCCTTATTCACGTCTTCTACAGAGAATGAGATACGCAGCGGTGCCATGGGTTCCCGCATTACTCAGCTTAATCTGATTGATATTTTATACCTCTGTGTAGCCAGCAAGAATTACGAGCAATCCGTAAAATATCTGGAAGAGAGCAGAAGGGCCCTAAAAAGGTAGAGAATCAAAATCTACGTTGTTCCTTGAAGGAACACGAGGGGAGATATTTTTCATGAGAAAAACGTTAATTCTGCTGACTTCTATTCTAATGTTTGCCGCAACAGCTTGCAGCGGCGGGGGTGGAGGCAATTCTCAAAGTGCGGATGCCAAAGATACGGTTACGGTATGGACGTATCCTGTTCATAACAAATATGAAGACGATTTAAAAGATCTTCTCGCTGACTTTAAGAAAGATCATCCTAATATTACGGTCAAAACTGAAATGCTGACTTGGGCTGAGGGCCCTAAGAAATTCGATGTTGCCCTGAATACAGGAAATCCGCCAGATTTGTATTTCCACAGTGTGGATGGCAGTTATGTGGATTCAGGTCTAGCTATCCAGTTGGATGATTTTCTGACACCGGAAATCAAGGATGACTACTATCCGGGGACGCTCGAACTGGGTCAAGTTCAAGGAAAACAATATGGACTTCCGATTTATCAGTATCAGTGGGGTTGGGGCGGTAACAAGAAGATCCTAGATGATGCTGGTGTTGATTGGAAAAAGATTCAGCAAGAAGGCTGGACATGGGATGAATTCTTACAAATTGCGCCTAAGCTGATGGGCAAAGCACCCGATGGTACGACACAGTATGCTTTTGTGACTGAAGGACAAACGATGGAAATCATGGAACTCCTCTCCCGTAACTACAACATGCCGGATGTCCTGAATGCGGAAGGTGAATTTCAGTGGAATGATGATCGAATTCTAGAAACACTCAAGTTTCTCGAGTCACTGCGCACGGAAGGATTTATGCCAAAAGAAACGGCAGCGATTGCTCCAGCAAAACGGGTAGAAATGTTTTACGCTGGGCAGGCAGCCATTATTTCCAAAGCAATTCCTTACTACGACGTATTGATTAAGCAAAGAAATGCGGATATTGATGCCGGAACAGTACAAGGTGACAAAGTAGAGTTCGTATTACTGCCGGTTCCACATCATAAAGACGCACCGCAAAAATCAACAATGGGCGGCGAAGGTTATGTAGCCTTTAAACAAAAGAAAGACAAAGGTGAGCAGCATGCCAAAAATACATTCCTCGTTATGGAAGCTCTTAGCGGTGCCAAAGCAGGAAATTCAGCCAACGAGCTTGTCCTTCCTTTTGTAAGAAAATCGCAGGCTGAGTACTTTGAAGGTAAAGGTTTAGGTACAGAAGAAACCATTGCCGCAGCTAAAGTGATGGCTGAAAACATGGAGCAACCTGTAGTTCTGTCGCTGGATTCTGATCTTGCAGCTAAGCAGAAACAATTCAAAGAACAAGTCATGAAACCAAATATTCAAGCCCTCTTTACAGGTGAGAAATCAGCAGAGGAAATTGCCGCTGAATTCAAAACTAAGGGAGAGCAAATGTTCAAGTAAAGTACAGCTAAACCAAATCATGCAGTACCAAAGGAGAATCGGGATATGAAGAAACCACTAACGCTCATGCTCGCCATGATGATGCTCATCGTTACGGCGTGTGGTGGAGGAACTTCCGGAGACGGCGGAGCACATAGTGCAGATGCAAAAGATACCGTTGTGGTATGGACATACCCTGTTCACGGAACGTATGAAGATGATTTGAAGGAGCTCATTGCTGATTTTAATCAGGACCATCCCAATATTACAGTCAAATATGAAATGCTGTCCTGGGCTGAGGGACCGAAAAAATTTGATGTGGCACTAAACACCGGGAATCCGCCAGATCTCTACTTTCATGCGGTAGATGGTGCTTATGTCAAAACAGGGCTTGCCTTAGAGCTGGACTCGTATATTACCCAGGAAATGAAAGATGACTTTGTACCAGGTACCTTGGAGCTCGGTCAGATTCAAGGGAAACAATACGGTCTGCCTCTCTATCAAAGTCAGTGGACTTGGGGTGGGAATAAGCGGATTCTAGAAGAAGTGGGCATCGACTATAAGAAGATCCAAGAAGAGGGCTGGACCTGGAGTGAATTTACGGAAGCGGCTGCCAAACTAACGGGGACAGCTCCAGATGGTTCCAAGCAGTATGCTCTCGTTACCGATGGTACTTCTCTTGATTTTATTGAAATGATTGCTAACAACAATGGAATGCCTGATGTTCTGAACGACAAGGGAGAATTCCAGTGGGGTGACGATCGCATTTTAGACACCTTGAAATTCATCAAAAACCTCATTGATCAAGGCTACATGCCTAAAGAAACTGCGGCAATTGCTCCTGCTAAACGAACAGAGATGTTCTATGCTGAGCAGACCGCAATCCTCTCCAAAGCACTTCCCTACTACGATGTCATGATTCAAAACCGGAACAAAGATATTGATGCAGGAACCATTCAAGCAGAAAAAGTAGAATTTGTACTGCTGCCAGCTCCTTATCATGATAACGCCAAGCCAAGAACAACGATGGGTGGCGAGGGTTATGTAGCTTTTAAACAGAAGAAAGATAAGGGAGAACAGCATGCAAAAAACACCTTCCTTGTCATGGAGGCACTGAGCGGTGCTAAAGGCGGAAACTCAGCTAATCAGCTCGTATTGCCATTCGTTCGTAAATCCCAGCAGGAATATTTCAAGGATAAAGGTGTTGGGAGTCAAGAGACAATTGATGCAGCAAAAAAACTGGCTGAAAATCTAGATGTTCCCGTCACGCTTACGCTGGATGTTGATAAAGCTGCTCAGCTCAAACAGTACAAGGAGCAAGTGGTGAAACCGAATATGCAGGCACTCTACTCGGGTGAGAAGACGCCAGAGCAGATTGCCGAAGATTTTAAAGTCAAAGCAGAGCAGATGTTTAAATAATGTCTCTTAGAAAAGCCGGGCGAACAGGAAAAAATATCATCTTGATGATCCCTCTTGTTCGCCAGGTCTCTTCTTTTACCCAATAAACATACGCAGTTCATGATGTTCCTAACAACAGATAGGGGTGAACAACGATGCAGACAGCGCTTGCGCCGAAACGGGCGCCTTCTTCCGGTCCAGGACGCTTTTTCAAAGAATATGGCTGGGCCTATCTTTTTATTTTTGCACCAGTCCTGTTGTTCCTTATCTTTACACTTTATCCTGTAGGCAGCGCCTTTGTGATGAGTTTTCAGGAGTATGATGTTATCCAGTCCAGCTGGGTTGGAGTTGATAATTACAGTAGGTTATTTCAGGACACGATTTTCTGGAAATCGATGCGGAACACACTTCTTTTCACATTAGGAACGGTTCCTATCAACATCCTGATTACGTTTGTACTCTCTGTGCTAATCTTTCAGATGAAAACAAAGTGGCAAACGTTCTTCAAGGCGACGCTGTATTTACCAGCCGTTGCTTCCGGTGTGACCATCTCCGTTGTATGGCTCGCCATCTTTGACCCGACGGGGTCTGGTCTTCTTAACCGCTTTATTGGTTTGTTTGGCCTCGATCCGGTTATCTGGCTAGGCCAGTCCAGCACCGCATTATTTTCGCTTATTCTGATGAGCTGGCTCGGATCGCACGGGGCAGGCATTATTTTGTACATGGCTGCTTTAGGTGGAGTTCCCAAATCACTCTATGAAGCCGCAGATATTGATCACGCAAGTGCATGGACCAAATTTACCCGGATCACGTGGCCTCTTTTGAAACCCACCACACTTTATTTGCTCGTTACTGGGGTTATTGGTTCATTCCAGGTGTTTATCTCGGTTTATCTTATGACGCAGGGTGGACCAAACTTTGCAACGACGACGATTGCCTACCTCATCTATCAAACAGCCTTTACATTCTATGAATTTGGTCTGGCGTCCGCACAATCATTTATTCTTGCCATTATTATTGTGGTCATTTCTGTAGTGCAATTTAAATACTTCTCAAGTGATGTTGAATACTAGACGGCAGCCAAGAGGGAGGTGCTACCCGTAGATGGATACGAAAAAAAGATCAATTCTGCTCATTCTCGCCGCCGTTATTATTTTGCTGTGGGCCATTGTGACGGTTATTCCTTTGTACTGGATGCTCGTTGGTTCAGTTCAGGATACGAAAGTATCAGCTACATTTCGTCCGCAGATGATTCCGGAAGTCGTTTCAATGACACCTTATGAAAGGTTTTTTGGTAAAACGGATGCCTGGCGATGGTTATGGAACTCCTTTTTTATCGCAGCGGTAACGACTATTACGAATGTGTTCTTTGCCTCACTTGCAGGTTATGCCTTTGCCAAGCTGAAGTTCCCTGGGAACAAGGCGATTTTCTGGGTACTGCTGAGCACGATGATGATTCCCGCACAGGTGACACTCATTCCGCTTTATGTACTTATGGTCAATGTGTTTAACATAGGGGATACCTATACAGCGATTATTTTACCGATGGCCGTTAGTGTAGGGAATATATTTTTAATGAAGCAATACATGTCTTCTCTTCCGACCTCACTCATTCATGCCGCTCGTATTGATGCCTGCAGTGAGTTTGGGATCTTTTGGAAGGTCATACTTCCGATGGCTAAACCAGGACTTGCTGTCCTTGCTATTTTTAGCTTTGTTGCCTCTTGGAACGAATTTTTCTGGCCATTCTTGATTACCAATTCAAACGAGATGCGGACCATACAGGTGGGACTGGCTTCCTTTGTATTCGGTGACGCTTCCGATTTTGCCGCGATGATGGCGGGGGCTACCGTTGGTGCACTCCCGATGATTATTTTGTTCTTCTCCCTGCAGCGTTACTTCCTGCAAGGCATTACCATTGGAGCCGTTAAAGGCTGATGACATGAAGGAGGAATTCCTATGGCACGCGTAGAGTTTCGACAAGTGCGTAAGCAATTTACAGATGATAAAAAAGGAACTTTTACCGCGGTGGCGGGCTCTGATTTTGTCATTGAAGACCAGGAGTTTGTCGTGTTTGTCGGTCCTTCCGGCTGCGGTAAAACAACGTCGCTTCGCATGATTGCAGGCCTTGAAAAACAGACCGATGGAGACATTCTGATCGGAGATCGGGTAGTAAACAATCTACATCCCAAGGATCGGGATATTGCGATGGTGTTTCAGGATTACGCACTGTACCCGCATATGACTATTCGTGAAAATCTCTCATTTGGACTTCGGAATCTGAAGAAAGATAAGCAGTTTATTGATCAGCAAGTTGAAAATGCGGCTTCCATTCTGGGGCTTACCCATATGCTTGAAAGAAAACCTCGTGAACTTTCGGGGGGACAAAGACAGCGTGTTGCAGTAGGTCGTGCCATTGTACGTGACCCGCAAGTGTTCCTGTTTGATGAGCCGCTTTCTAACCTTGATGCCAAGCTGCGCATTCAGATGCGAGTAGAGCTAAGTGAGCTCCACAAAAGACTCGGAGCGACCATCGTATATGTAACTCATGATCAGGTAGAAGCAATGACGCTTGGTGAGCGTATCGTCGTTATGAACAACGGCGTCATCCAGCAAGTTGATTCACCTACCGAACTTTATGCGAATCCCCAAAACATGTTTGTTGCCGGTTTTATCGGTTCCCCAGCAATGAATTTTATGGATGCGACGGTAAAAGGAAATCAGGTTGCGGTAGAAGGTGCCTCCTTTACCCTTTCAGATGGAGTAGCTGCTGGTCTTTCCGGTTATCAGGGCCAAAAAGTGATTCTCGGCATACGTCCTGAGCATATTTATGGAGAAGATTTGGCCCCAGTGCTTGAAAGCCCGCATAAACTTGCTGTGAAAGTAGAAGTGGTCGAGCACTTGGGCTCGGAGAACTTGGTGTATTTTCATGTTGGTAGTCGAATGATTACAGCGAAGGTGAATCCGGAGACGATTGCATACAGTGGTCAGCCTAAAACTTTCTTATTAGATCTTAGAAAAGCCCACTTTTTTGACCCTGAGACAGAAGAGCGAATCCGCCTATAAGGCACTTTAAGGAGTGATGAAGCGATGCGAAAGTTAAATGAAGTCCTGGTGAAGACAGGTGCAGAGGTCTACCGCGAGATCGTTCCGGTGGCTTTGTACAGCCTGATTAGCTCACTAATCCTGCTTCCTGCCATTCTGTTACTGCCACTTACGGTAAGTCTGATTGTCGTACCGTTCGTTTACATGCCACTGTTCTTTGGCGTACTTCATGTATTTCATCATAAACTGGAACGGAGAAGCAGAAGGTCAGGAATGCGTGATTTGCTGGAGGGAGCAAAAAAAGGCTACTTTGCCGCGGTGATCATGGGACTATTCGTATCGCTGCTTGTCATCATTCTGTGGTCTACATGGTGGTATTACGGAAGCAAAGAGGGCATGTTCTATACGGTAATAGCCTTATTTCAAACGTACTTTGTCATCATGGCCTTCATCTCCCAGTTCCACACCTTCCAGTTGATTCTGCAAAAAGAAATGGGCATCTTCCGCGCCATGGGTGAAAGTGCCAAACTGCTATTTCGTTATCCGGGATATACGGTGGGTGCATTTTTTCAGGCTGCCTTGCTAAGTTTATTGCTTGCTCTAACAGCTGTAGGTTTCTTCGTTCTCTTTAACGGCATGATGGGCGTGTACCTGAACAAAATAACTGCAAATGTGCTCCAAGAAGATGAGCAGCCAGTAAATGACGAGTGGGATGAAGGACATTTTGGAACAAAGCATAGCGTTTCTTCTATGAAATAACGAGAGCGGAAGCAGCACAGTTGTTTCATAATCTGCTTCAAAAATAAAGAAAGAGCGCAGGTATGAAATTACCTGCGCTTCTTTTATTCAAATTCTGTTTCATTCTCGGTAGAGCGGCTAGTTTGTTACCTCATATAGAAGGAGGACGTAACCATGACAGTAAAAGTACGTACAGGAGCAGATCTGATACAAGATCTGGATCATCCATTTCTAAGAGGCAAGCGGGTTGGTCTAGTCACTAACCCGACTGGTATTACTTCGGATTTCCGAACAACGATTGAGGTATGTTCCCATCTTCCGCACAGTAAGCTGACAGCCCTCTTTGCAGGGGAACACGGACTATACGGAGAGCGGCAAGCTGGGGTTTTTTTTGAAGATGAGTTTCATTCAGAACTGAATATCCCTGTATTTAGTCTCTATGGGAAGCATAAAAGGCCAACGGCGGAGATGCTTGCTCACGTAGATACAATTATTTTTGATATGCAGGATATTGGTATCCGTTTCTATACCTATTTGTCCACTCTTTTCTATATAATGGAATCATGTGCTGCGAGTGGGAAAGCGCTCTTAGTTCTTGACCGTGTGAACCCCCTTGGCGGAGAACAGGTAGAAGGTGGATTACTGCAGGAAGGGTATGAGTCTTTTGTAGGTGCATGGTATATGCCAATACGTACGGGAATGACGATAGGTGAAATCGCCTTGATGAGAAATCAGGAAGAGCGAATGCATTGCGATTTGGATGTGGTGAAGCTTGCGGGATGGACCCGAGGCATGGAATTTACCGAAACGGGTCTTCCTTGGATGATACCATCTCCCAATATGCCAACACCGGATGCGGTCCGTGTTTATGCAGGGACGTGTCTCTTCGAAGGGACAAATCTCTCGGAAGGACGGGGAACGACACGTCCCTTTGAGTGGATTGGTGCTCCTTGGATCGATGGAAAAAGGCTAGCTGATCAATTGAACAGTAGGTGCCTTCCTGGCGTTCATTTTCACCCGGTATACATAACACCGATGTTTTCTAAACATCAAGGTACGTTGTGCGGAGGAGTACGTCTTTTTGTAACAGATCCGCTCTGGTATCGGTCTGTGGAGACGGGGCTTGTCTTGTTGCATGAGGTGATCAACCACTGCCCGGAAAAGTTCGAATGGCTTGCTCCGCCAGAAGGAAGAACGAGATGTTTTATAGATTTGCTTACAGGCGGGGAAGAAGTTAGAAGTGTTGTGGCAAATCAGGCAGGACTCTCGCAAATCATGAAGAAGTGGAAGCAGGATGAAAGTGCTTGGAAACAACGACGTAAACCTTATCTATTATATGGGAGATGAAGACATGGATCGAAACCTGAATGTAGAAACGTTACTTAAGAAACTGAGCTTGCGTGAAAAAATAGGACAACTGCTGTTATGCGGATTGCCAAGTACAGAGCTGACAGAACCGCTTGCTGATTTTTTTAGAGCCAATCCGGTCGGCGGCATCATTTATTTTGCGAGGAACGTACAGAATGTGGGCCAAGTTGCGAATCTAACTTATGAGTTGCAAAACGTAGCACAGAACGCTAATCAAATTCCGCATTTCATCTCTATCGATCAGGAAGGCGGTATGGTTGCAAGGATTGCCGAAGGGATCACTTTATTCCCTGGAAATATGGCGATTGCCGCTGCGGGTTCACCGGAAGATGCATATGAAGCTGCACTTGCGAGCGGTAAAGAGATGAGTGCGCTTGGAATTAACCTGAACTTTGCGCCCGTTCTTGATGTAAACAATAATCCGCTTAACCCGGTTATTGGCGTTCGCTCTTTTGGGGAGTCTCCGGAAGTCGTAGCTGAATATGGTGCGAATTCTGTTCGTGGACTGCAAGATGCCGGTGTGTCTGCTGCAGCCAAACATTTCCCTGGACATGGTGATACCGCAGCTGATTCCCATCATGACTTGCCTGTTGTTCCTCATGATCTAGCCCGGATGAATGAGGTGGAGCTAGTTCCGTTTATCAAGGCGATTGAAGAAGGCGTAGATTTCATCATGTCAGCCCATATTTTCTTCCCGGCACTGGAATCTGAAGGGAAACCTGCTACCCTATCTTCCTCAGTACTCACAGGTCTGCTAAGAGAGGAACTTGGTTACCAAGGTGTAATTATGACCGATTGCATGGAGATGAACGCAATTGTAGATACCTATGGAACCGTAGAAGCATCCGTGATGGCGATTGAAGCAGGAGCAGACTTGATTTTGATCAGCCATACGCATGATTTGCTGACCGGAGCGTACGAAGCGATTGAAAAGGCGGTAGCCGAAGGAAGAATCAGCGAAGAACGTATTAATGAGTCTGTTCGCCGTCTACTTGAAATGAAAATTCGCCGCGGGATTATGACCGAACAAGGTGATTTCCCTGCTCATAAGGTAACTGCACCCGTAATTAATGCCGAAGGGCTTCCGGTTGGGGTTGGAGTTAAAGAACATCAAGATCTTGCACGCCGAATCAGCGAGCGCAGCATGACTTTGGTTCGTGATGAAATAGGTATGTTGCCTCTGAAGAAGCAGCGTACACTGGTCGTAACGGTCGCTTCGTCTGCTATGACCATTGCGGATGAAATTATTAAGGATCAATATAGTCTGGGGACTGCACTGATCGAGCAGGGGCTAAATGCGATTGATCTGAGCATCCCTGCTGCAGAGGTAGCTGAAGAAACGGCACGTGTGCTGGAAGCAGCTCAAGAGGCAGAAATAGAACAGATCGTCATTGCGACGTATAATGCTCATTTCTATGAAGAACAGTCCGAGCTTGTTAAACAGTTGCAGGCGCTTGGAAAACCACTTGCGGTTGTCGCTACTCGTAATCCGTATGACATTGCAGCTTTCCCTGAGGTAAAGGTATACATGGCTGCATATGAGAGCAGACCTCTAACGATGGAGAGCATTGCGAAAGCGCTGCTCGGTTCGATTCCTTTCCAAGGAACACTACCTGTCTCCCTAGGCGACCAAGAAAAAGCAAATACGGCCCACGTATGATTACCGGATTCCATCAGGAGACAGAGAAATTAGTCATCGGACTGATGTCCGGTACGTCCCTTGACGGAGTTGATGCTGCCCTTGTCCAGTTAGCTGGGAGCGGGCTTCGTACGAAGGTAAAGCTGTTAGCTTTTACAAGCTTACCTTATGAACAGCATTTCAGAGAGCAGATTAAAGAGCTCTGTAATGTAGACCATTCTAGTGTAGATAAAATTTGCTCTATGAATTTTCGGCTGGCAGAACGGTTTGCGAAAGCAGCGCAGGCAGTAGCGGATCAAGCCAGCCTTTCGATGGAGCAGATTGATTTTATTAGTTCACATGGACAGACGGTGTGGCATATTCCCGAGCTTGACCCGAAGCAGCCTGAGCTGAGTCGGTCTACCTTACAGCTTGGCGATCTGTCTATTATTGCACAGCGTACAGGCAGGCCCGTTGTTGGGGATTTCAGGCCGGCTGATATGGCTGCTGGAGGTCAAGGTGCACCCCTAGTGCCTTATGGCGATTTGATCCTCTTTAGGGATGCTCATAAGGGAAGAATACTTCAGAACATTGGTGGAATTGGTAACTGTACTGTGCTCCCAGCAGGTTGTCAGCAGGATGATGTAATCGCTTTTGATACGGGGCCTGGAAATATGATCGTAGATCAGATTGTTCAGACGTTATCCGCTGGGGAGCAGTTGTATGACAGCGGTGGCCAATGGGCGGCTTCTGGCACTCCAGATAAGGATATGGTTCAGCGGTTGATGGAACATCCTTATTTTCAGCTGCCTGCGCCGAAGTCCACCGGCCGTGAAGTGTTCGGAGTAGCCTATGCCACTAAATTCCTAGAGGTAGCGGCAGGGCGAGGTTTATCACAGGCAGATATGGTAGCTACAGCAACCTGGTTTACAGCTGTTTCCATAGCGCACAGTTACGAGAAATTGATTTTCCCTAATCATGATATTGATGAGATCATTATTTCGGGTGGGGGAGCCCATAATGTAACTTTGATGAAGATGATTAACGATCTTTTACCGGGGAATCAAGTTACGACTTCAGGAGCATATGGACTCATTGATGACGCGAAGGAAGCTGTGATCTTTGCCATACTTGGCAATGACTTTATGCATGGAGTAGCCAATAACATGCCATCAGCAACAGGAGCAAGTAAAGCTGTTGTTATGGGGAAATTGGCATTAGGATAAAATATCGTGCAAAACTATTGTGAAAAAAAGGAGAGCCTAAATGGGCTCTCCTTTTTTATAGACAAAAACATATAATGTCTAATTATATTTAAACGTAATATTGATTAGTTTGACATTTTACAAACGAATTCATATAATATCTATATATTAATAAACAATGCAGGGAGAAATTACTGTGACAGAACAACATCCTGATTTTGCGTATGATGCCTCTCTGGAGGAAATGAAACGCGGATATATCGAGACAGAATATGAATATGTTTGTGTCTGCTGTGGTTACGCCGCTGAAAAAGGGATCATCTACCCTCACAATGGAGTGTTATACGAATCATTCAGATATATACAAGTCCATATTCAGCAGGACCATGGCTCGGTGTTTGAATTCCTGATATCACAAGATAAAAGAATTAGTGGACTTTCTGATGTACAGCGCAGGTTGCTAGCTCAATTTTATCAAGGGAAAAAGGATGCTGAAATCCAAAAAGAGCTTGGAATTGGCTCTACGTCTACGATTCGAAACCATCGATTTGTACTCAAGGAGAAGGAACGACAAGCAAAAGTGCTGCTCGCCGTGATGGAACTGCTGCATTCACATGAACCCGATGCTGCCGGATTACCTCCTGCTCCACTTCGAAGCAAAGTGTCGCAGGAAGTGAATAAGGAGACTAACTCACTGACCGAGCAAGAGCAGGTACTCAGCAAATATTTCCCGTTTGGTACGGATGGCCCGCTTGAAACGTTTGGTGCTCAGGAGAAGCATCGTCTCATCATTATGGACGAAATCGCAAGACGTTTTGATGTAGAGAAAGTTTATACCGAAGCAGAAGTGAATGGCATTCTCGAGCAAGTCTATGAGGATTATGTGTTACTTCGCAGATCTATGGTTGATTACGGAATACTGAGCCGGGAAGAAGATGGAAGCAGTTACTGGCTCACACCTCAGGAAGGAGAGAATAGCCAGATGACAAACCGCAGAGAGGAATTAAAACAGCTAGCAAAGGAAATGAAGACAGAAGCAGGTGTCTACCAGATTCAAAATAAGGAAAACGGCAAGCGATATATAGCAAGTACGCCCAATTTGAGAAGTCTGAATGGTCAGCAGTTTATGCTGAATATGGGCAGTCATCGTAACCGCAGGCTTCAGGAAGAATGGAAGCAGTATGGTGAAGATGCTTTTGCTATTGAGGTTGTAGAGAAGCTAAAAGTACCGGAAAGCAATCTGTTTTTTGATGCCAAAGATGCACTCAAGAAGCTGGAAGCAAGTTGGCTTGAAAAGCTACAACCTTATGGGGAAAACGGTTATAACGAAGCATAATGCTAGGAGATACAGCACGCAAATCTTATGATCGAACAAAGATCAAATACAGGTAATAGAGTTAAGATTACATCTATCTAAAGAGGACGGGGCAGAAGCGAGCTGCCCCGTCCTCTTTTTGATTTACGGGACAAAGTCTTGGATGAAAAGGGGAGAGGGGGATGTCTGCATCATTGTTCATCTTTTTCAAATAAGTTATTGACAGATATAGTAATTGAGACTAGTATTCATTCATATAATACTGATTATCATTCTCAATAGAATGATGATCGAGAACGTTATTATTCGATTATATTCATAAGGGAGATAAAGAAAGATGAAGAGATTACTCGTTCCATTTATTTTAATTATGGTGCTGGTTATTAGTGCTTGCGGAAACGCAGGTAATGGCTCAAGTAGTACTGGCGCTTCTGAATCCGCTAACAATGGATCTGAGCAAACCAAAGATTCCGGACAGGTACCGGTAGAGTCTGGGACAATTACATATCAGTCAGAAAGTGGACCGATTGAGGTTCCTGCGAACCCACAGCGCGTGGTTGTTCTGTCAACCTATACTGGGGACTTGATTTCTTTAGGTGTAAATGTGGTCGGAGTCGATTCATGGGCGATGGCAAACCCTAAATTTAAAGAGAAATTACCAGGTGCAGTAGAAGTGTCAGATGAGAATCTGGAGAAAATTATTGAACTAGATCCAGACCTTATTATCGGATCGTCTGATAACAAAAACTTGGACAAGCTAAAAGAAATCGCTCCAACAGTAACGTATACTTACGGAAAAGTAGATTACCTTACACAGCATCTAGAAATCGGTAAGGCAGTGAACAAAGAAAAAGAAGCACAGGCTTGGATCGATGACTTTAAGCAACGTGCCCAGACTTTGGGTGACGAAATCAAAGCAAAACTCGGTGAAGATACTACCGTTACAGTAATGGAAAGTTTCGATAAACAAATGTACGTTTTTGGAGATAATTGGGGTCGTGGGACGGAAATTCTTTATCAGCAAATGGGGCTGAAAATGCCGGAAAAAGTAAAAGAAATGGCTCTTAAGGACGGATACTATGCGATTTCTTCAGAAGTCCTTTCCGAATATGTGGGTGATTATCTGGTGTTCAGCAAGTCTGCAGAACAAGATAATTCATTCCAAGAGACTTCCACATATAAAGAAATACCTGCCGTAAAAAATGGTCATGTATTTGAAGCAAATGCAAGTGAGTTTTATTTTAATGATGCGTTAACATTGGACTCACAACTTGAATTCTTCCGTGAACACTTTCTAGGAAATGAATAGGGAAAGAACAGATGACAATGTTTAAAAATAAAACGATTAGCATACCGATGATCGCAAAATTCATCGTCGGCGCCATCTTATTTGTAACTGCATTTATGCTAGCGATCGTCCTTGGTGCAGCAGATACGAGCCTTAAAGATGCTTGGTCTGCCATTACCTTTGGAGCCACTAATGAGGCCATTACGATGATACGGGAAATTCGGCTGCCAAGAGAAATTGCAGCTGTATTAGTAGGCGCGGCTTTAGCGGTATCGGGAGCAATTATGCAGGGGATGACTCGCAATCCACTTGCTGATCCAGGCCTGCTTGGCATTACAGCGGGTGGTAATTTTGCACTTGCTGTCACGCTTGCCTTACTGCCTTCGGCGAACTATTTTACAGTCATGCTGGCCTGCTTTGTAGGAACAGCACTTGGTACGCTGCTTGTTTTCGGTATAGGAATGCTGGCGAAAAACGGGCTGACACCGGTGAAATTGGTCCTGGCCGGCTCTGCTATCTCTGCTATGCTCTATGCGCTCGCGGAAGGAATCAGTTTATATTTTCGAATCTCGAAGAATGTATCGATGTGGACATCTGGAGGATTGATCGGTACAACATGGGGTCAGCTGCAGTTAATCATTCCTTTTATTCTTATCGGGCTGATTGTTGCGATGATTCTATCACGGCAGCTTACCATTCTAAGTTTGAATGAAGAGATTGCAGTAGGCCTTGGACAGAACACCAAATATATTAAAATCATTCTGCTTCTCGTTATTATTGTTTTAGCAGGTGCGTCTGTTGCTCTTGTGGGAAGCATGGCATTTATTGGCCTGATGGTTCCTCATATTGTACGTTTCATTATCGGTACAGATTACCGATATGTTCTTCCGATGTCGGCGATTTGCGGTGCTACTTTTATGCTGCTTGCCGACACGCTGGGTCGTACCATTTATGCTCCTTACGAAACACCTGTAGCAGCGATCGTTGCTATGTTAGGATTACCTTTCTTCCTGCTCATTGTCAATAAAGGAGGGAAAGGTTACTGATGCTCGGATTTCAAAAAAACAGAAAAGTTGGCATTACGCTGGCTGCGCTCGCTTTGCTTATTTTGTTCACTTTGCTTGTCAGTCTAAGCCTGGGTGCTTCTTCTTTATCTTTTAGCCGCCTGCTTCCGACCTTTCTAGGTAACGGGACATTTAAGGAAGAGTTTGTACTGTTCTCGATTCGGCTTCCGAGAATCATTATTACACTGCTCGCCGGGTTTGCTCTTGCCTTATCTGGTGCGATTCTGCAAGGAGTAACAAGAAATGATCTTGCCGACCCAGGGATTATCGGGATTAACTCAGGTGCCGGCGTAGCGGTCGCTATCTTCTTTCTATTTGTTCCGATTGAAGCAGGGAGTTTCACATATCTCATTCCAGTGGTTGCTTTTATAGGGGCATTGCTGACGGCAGCTGTTATTTATGTTTTCTCTTATCGGCGCGGGGTGGGGCTGATTCCGATGCGACTCGTGCTTGTCGGAGTCGGGTTCTCGATGGCACTTTCTGGCGTTATGATCGTGTTAATCTCTTCCACCGATCAGGTGAAAGTAAGTTTCATCTCTCGCTGGCTTGCGGGGAATATATGGGGAACGGACTGGATTTTTATCTATTCAATCCTGCCATGGCTGATCATCTTAATCCCTTTCACTTTGTATAAGGCACGCCGTTTAGACCTGCTGGGACTTAGTGAAGGAGTAACGATTGGTCTTGGAGTCTCCATTAACAAGGAAAGAATTATTTTGCTTGTCTCGGCTGTTGCACTTGCGGCCGCTGCCGTATCTGTTGCCGGGAGCATTGCTTTTATCGGGCTTATGGCTCCTCATATCGCTAGAGCGCTCGTGGGACCAAGGAATTCAGTTTCATTACCTGTGTCGATATTAACAGGAGGCTGGCTGCTACTGTTAGCAGATACGATTGGTAGAAATATTGCAGACCCTGATGGTATTCCTGCTGGCGTAATTGCGGCGCTGATCGGTGCTCCTTACTTCATATATTTGTTGCTGAAGAAATAAATCAATGCTCTTATTGGTAAAAATAAAAAAGACGAAACAGCCAACATGCTGACTTCGTCTTTTTTTGTTTATTTTTAAATGTAATAATTGGTTATATGTGTAAAATGTAAGCGGTATTACATATTTATTAATTTAGAGTGAACGTGTATGATAAAAGAAAGAGGAACCGGTGTTCCAAGGGGGTCAAGAGATGAGATCATTATGTAAAGTCATTATCGTCGATGACGAAATGTTGGTCAGACAGGGGATCAAACATCTTCTGGACTGGGAACAAGCTGGTTTTTGTATCGTAGGGGAAGCTTCAAATGGTTTGGAAGCGCTCGATTTGGTGGAAGAGCTTCAACCACATATTGTAATTACAGATATAGTCATGCCGATTATGGACGGCGAAAAACTGGTGAGGGTAGTGAAAGAGCGATACCCAGCAATTGAAGTTATCGTACTTAGCAGTTTCAGTGAATTTGATTATGTACGTTCTACTTTCCAGAATGGGGTAGCAGATTACATTTTGAAACCTAAACTAGAGGCAGAATATTTGCTCTCTATCTTGAACAAAACAGCTGCCAGAATAGAAGGACTAGGTAATCCAGTACAAGAAGAGCGATCGGAAGAAAATCAGATAGAGCAAGCAATTGATAGAATGATATCCGGCTATGAGGCAGAGTTATCTGAAGAGGTTGTCAGCAGACAGTTTCCTTACGAGAAGTTTGTTCTCATCGGTGTGGATTTAAAACGAATGAAGGAATCAACTTGGCAGAAGAATATTGAAAAACAATGGGATCGGTATATGGAGCAGTTCGGGACACAACAAGCTAAATATATGAAAGTACGATCACTTTCTGGTACTCTTCTTTATTTACTGAATGCAGATGACCCATGGAAGGAACGAATTGAACATTGTAAACAGTTCATTTCCCGTATTGTACAAGAGAACACACAGCAAATACCTCTTCATTTTGTATTTAGTGACCGGTTTACTGATTTTTTCAAGTTGGGAGAGGTTTATAGAGATCAGTACGAGAAACTAAAACGATATTCGTTTTATTTGCCGACCAGTTTGGTACTGGAGAGAAGTCATTTGCCTGCATTGCCAGAGTCCTTATCAGAGATCGACATGGCAGAGCTGGTAGATGGATTAAAGCGAAAGCAATTTCATAAAGCGTTTACTACTTTTCTCGAACATGTACATTTCAAATCTCTGGACTATGAAACCGATGTTTTTGAATTCAAGTCACTGCTTGGTAATTTTATATTTAATGTTACGAATACGCTGGGCAAACTGAAGTATGAAATTGTTCCGCTAGAAAACAAGAAATATGATTATTTCCGTCAGATTGACGAGGCAATGTATGCACGTGATGCAATCTTGCTCATTGAGAAATTTATTCAGGAGGTAGAGGGTATTACGAGCGAGACGGAATCGTCAGTGAATCCCGGTATCCACCGACTGCTGACGTACATTCAAGAGCATTATGCAGAGCCGATTACACTGACCGAGGTCGCAAAAGAGTTCCATTTTAACGCATCGTATTTATCCAGTTATTTCTCTGCTAATAATAATGAAGGATTCAGTGAGTATTTGAATAAGGTCCGAGTAGAGAAGGCGAAAGAAATGCTGGTATTCACAGATGAGTCCATCTCCGAAATCAGTGATCGAGTAGGCTACTCTGACCAGAGTTATTTTACGAAAGTATTCAAGAAGATGACAGGCGGTTCACCAAGTCAGTATCGTAAGGAGCAGGTACAGGAGAAACAGAATCTATGATGAGGGGGAAGCTTGCAAGTTTGAAAAAACAAAGCCTATTTGTGAAGCTATTTCTTGTAACCCTAATCAGTATTATTGCGGTGTCGCTGCTTTCGGTGGCCATTACAATTCGCATGTCTGAAAATCTGTTTCTAAAGACGTTTAGCATTACCAATGAAAAACTACTTGGGCAAGTTAAATCGAACCTGGAGTCATACAACAGTGCTGTAGCGACGAGCGCCACCCAAATTGCACAGAGTGGAGTCATTCGAAATTATTTGACGAGCGGCGAATCGGACGCTGCATCTATGTCAATGCAGACGTATACGATGACCGAACGCCTAAAGTCTATTAAATCCAATCTTAGTGCCTATGAAGTGGGAGTGACCTTGATTGGTACTAACGGACGAAGTTATACGACCGATCCTTGGTACTGGTCTATGACCGCAGAAGAATTGAAGAATCATGAGATCACCAAGCAGACGGAAGCACATCCGCGCCAAATTATGTATCAGCTTTATGATGGTAAAAAAGAGTCGGGAAAGGAAGAGGAACCCATCCTGGTCGCATCTAAAGCCTTGTATCAACATTCTACGGGTCAAATATATGGCAAAATGTATGTCATGCTTCGAGATAGTTATTTTCAATCTTTTTACGAAAATTTCACGAGTGAAGGTAACGATGTACTGTTGATGAATTCCCAGGGGCAGATCGTCTCCAGTAATCGCAGTGAACTGATAGGGCAAACGGATGCTGCTTTATTGCATACGGTAACGGAGCAGGAGGAGAGTGGTGTCAGCAGCTCTAATCTTTCTTTTAACGGAAGCGAGCTTACCGTATTATCGGAGTATTTGCCTGAGTTTGATTTTTATCTCGTGAATCTTCTTGATAAAGATATAGCCATGGGTGATATGGTTAATGTAAAAGCGCTTACGCTCACGATCATGTCCATTGTTCTGCTATCCCTGATCGTCGTCTATCTGATTACTAGAAAAATGACGAAATCGATGAGAGGGCTTGTCAGCCATATGTCTCGAATTCCGACCAGTGGATTTAATCACCGTGTAGATGTGACAAAAAGCGGATATGAGGTAGAGGAGCTTGGGAATGCTTTTAATTATGTTCTGGATGAATTAAACGATTATGTGGACAGATTGGTAGAGACGCAGAAACAACAGCGCAAAGCCGAACTTGCAGCACTCCAAATGCAGATCAATCCACACTTCTTATATAATACGCTTGCCTCTGTTAAGTTTCTTGTACAACAAGGGAATAAAGAAAAGGCCGCAGAAACCATTAATGCACTAATTACCTTACTGCAGAATACCGTCAGTAACGTACAAAGTACGGTTACCGTTCGTCAAGAACTGGACACGCTCAAAAATTATATTTTTATCAATCATGTGAGGTATGGTGAAAAAATTCGGGTGAGTTACTTCATTGAGCCAGACAGTATGGACTATCAGGTTCCGAAGTTAATGCTGCAGCCTTTTATCGAAAATGCATTCTTTCATGCATTTAATCAAAAAGGTGAGGGGACCATTTTTATTATGATTTCGGTTCAAGATGAACATCTCGTCTGTGAAGTGAATGACAATGGAGATGGGATGGATCTTGGTTCATCTGAAAGCGGTGAGGATGGAGTCTTTCCAAAGACAAAGAGGAATCGCCAATTATTTTCTGGTATTGGGATTCAGAATGTGGACCATAGACTTAAGTTCATGTACGGGGAAAGCTATGGAGTGGATATTAACAGCAAACTTGGTGAGGGTACCAAGATCAAAATAACACTTCCTCTTGTAAAACAGGACGAAGAAAGTATATAAATGATGAAGCAAAAAACATCTGATTTGGAATATAAAAGGGTATAAATCTAAAGAAAAAACCAAAATCTAAAAATAGTACACGTAAAAAGCACGAGATAAGAAAGGGAACTAAGAAAAGCACCAAAGCTTGTAAATATAGTTCTAAAGAAAACGCATACAAGGGTGATAAGATGGGGGTGTAGTAAGTAAACGCTTCCATCTTTTTTACTTTTAATTAAAGCCTTGAGGGGGTTATTTCATTGAGAAAATTACCAAAAATACTTTCTGTACTGCTAGCTAGCGCAGTAGTGCTTTCCGCTTGTTCTACAGGGTCAGACGGACAATCTAGTGAGGGAAGCAGTGCAGATACAAAAGAGATTACAGTCTGGGCATGGGACCCGGCATTTAACATTGCTGCAATGAATAAAGCAAAAGAAGCTTATGCAGAAACGAATCCCGACCTGAAAATCAACGTCGTGGAAAATGCACAAGCGGATATCGTGCAGAAACTGAACACGGGCCTAAACTCCGGTTCTACTAAAGGACTTCCTAACATTGTTCTGATTGAAGATTACCGGGCACAAAGCTTCTTACAATCGTACCCAGACTCTTTCTTCAAAATGGGTGACCTCATTAACGCAGCTGATTTTGCAGATTACAAAGTCGGACCTACTAGCGTAGATGGCGAACAATACGGCGTTCCTTTTGATTCTGGTGTTACTGGATTGTATGTAAGAACAGACTATCTGGAGCAAGCCGGATACAAGGTGAGCGATCTTCAGGATATTGATTGGAACAGATACATTGAGATTGGTAAAGACGTAAAAGAGAAAACAGGAAAAGCTATGCTGACACAAGATCCTAACGATCTTGGAATCATCCGTATGATGGCTCAATCAGCGGGTTCTTGGTACACAACAGAAGATGGCCAAACGCCTAGCATTGCTGACAATGCAGCCATGAAAGCCGCATTCGAAACTTACAAGCAGTTAATGGATTCCGGCATCGTTAAAGTGATTTCCGACTGGAGCCAGTTTGTTGGTGGCCTTAACAGCGGTGATGTAGCATCCGTTCCAACTGGAAACTGGATTACGCCTTCTATTAAAGCAGAAGCTGCCCAATCCGGTAAATGGGCTGTAGTTCCTCTTCCAAAACTTCCGGGTGTAGAAGGTGCTACTCATGCATCTAACCTAGGCGGCAGCTCATGGTATGTAATGAACGTCGATGGTAAAGAAGCAGCAGCAGAGTTCTTGGCTAAAACATTCGGTTCTGATTCAGATCTGTACCAAACATTGAACAAAGAAATCGGTGTAATTGGTACACTCAAGGCTGCATCAGAGGGTGAAGCGTACAAAGCGGAAGACGAGTATTTTAGTGGTCAAAAAGTGGTATCCGACTTTGCTGCCCTGACCGAGCAAATTCCTAACGTAAACTACGGTTTGAACACGTATGCGATTGAGGATATCCTGGTTGTTGCGATGCAGAACTATATGGGCGGAAAAGATCTTGATTCCGTATTGAAAGATGCTCAATCCCAGGCTGAGACGCAAATTCGTTAATTGATTGCCTGCAAGCGGACCCTTGCTCCTTCTGCTTCTCCTCTAGAGAAATCTCTACAGAAGGAGGAAAGGGCAAGGGTCCTCTTTATGAAAACCATACAGAGAAAAAAACATACTAGAAAACATAGAGAAGGGTGTGGAGTGGTGTGAAATCTGCGAAGACCGCGACGAGTACCGGAAGCCCTAAGGGCATGGGCAGTCAGAGACGCATAAATATGACAGGCTGGTTGTTTGTGCTCGTGCCGGTTCTTGCGATTAGCTTGTTCTATTTTTATCCGATGGTTCAGGCACTGATTCTGTCATTCAAATCAGGCCGAGGAATGAATCTGGATTTTGTCGGATTTGATAACTATCTTCGTTTGTTCCAGGATAGCAACTTTATTACAGCAGTAAAAAATACATTTATCTATCTCATCATTCAAGTTCCAGTGATGCTGGTTCTTGCCATCTTTATTGCCGTTCTGCTAAACGATGAAAATCTGAAATACAAAGGTTTCTTTAGAACAGCAATCTTCTTACCGACAGTAACATCACTTGTTGCTTACTCCGTAGTATTTAAATACATGTTTGGCGGAGACGGCATTGTAAACAAACTACTGATGAATGTACACCTGATTTCGGAACCAATCCAGTGGATTACCGATCCGTTCTGGGCGAAAATTACGATTATCATCGCCATTACTTGGCGCTTCACAGGCTATAATATGATTTTCTATCTGTCTTCTCTGCAAAATATTGATAAATCAGTATATGAAGCAGCTCGGATTGATGGAGCGAATGCTTTCACCCAATTCTTCAAAATTACAATTCCACTTCTAAAACCGATGATCTTATTCACGACCATTACATCGACCATTGGTACCCTGCAGTTATTTGACGAAGTTGTCAACATTACGAAGGGTGGACCGGGTAATTCCACCATGTCGATTTCACAGTATATTTATAACTTATCGTTTGAGTACACACCTGACTTTGGATATGCAGCAACTGTTTCCTACTCCATCGTAATTATGGTAGTTCTGCTGACACTCATTCAGAACAAAATTGGGGGCGATAAAAAATGATAAAACCCAAACGATTTTTTACGTATCTATTTCTCATTCTCGCTGCCCTGATCTCGATCTTTCCTTTTCTATGGATGATCACAAGTTCAACGAATTTGTCAGTAGATGTTACGAAGGGAAGAATGTTACCTGGATCGCATCTGATCGACAATGTAAAGAACCTATTTAATAGTGTAGATATGTGGCAGGCTCTTTGGAACTCAGCTAAAATCTCTATCGTAACGACGATCCTCTCGTTACTTGTTGCATCGGCAGCAGGTTATGGATTCGAGATCTACCGCAGTCGTGCCAAAGATATCGTATTTAACATTTTGCTAGCATCGATGATGATTCCTTTTGCAGCGATTATGGTTCCGCTCTATCAGATGTTTGCGAAAGTATCTAGTGTGATTCCCTTCCTTGGGATCGACACAGCTTCGGCCGTTATTTTGCCGACATTTACTACTGCGTTCTTAATCTTCTTCTTCCGCCAAAGCTCGAAGATGTTTCCGAGAGACTTGCTGGAAGCAGGACGTATGGATGGTCTGACTGAAATTGGACTTTTCTTTAAGATCTACATGCCAACGATGAAATCAACGTATGCAGCAGCTGCGATTATTACGTTCCTCAACAGCTGGAACAACTATCTGTGGCCGCTCATCGTATTGCAATCGCCTGAAAATATGACGGTACCGCTGCTGATTTCTAACCTAGGATCAGGGTATGCACCGGATTATGGAATGATTATGTCGGCGATTGTCATTACTACTTTGCCTACTGCTCTTGTATTTTTTATCATGCAAAAACACTTTGTAGCAGGAATGACAGGGTCGGTTAAGTAAATGAATAGGAGTACCTATTAGGAAAGGCTGTTGTGACGTCAGTGTACGTAAGTACTGGCGTCACACAGTCCTTTCACATATAGAAATGGAGGATCAATAATGAAACAATTACTAGATCAAAAAGTAACTCCCACTACAGCGTGGCTGTCTGATGTAAGCGTATTCGGAGTAGGCAGGGTACCTGCTCATTCTGATCACAAATATTATGCAACAACCGAAGAGGCGGAACAGAGCGGAGAAATGCCGCTTCGCTATAGCTTGAATGGGAGCTGGAAGTTCAGCTATGCTAAGCAGCCCGCTTCGCGCCAAGTGGATTTTTACAAGAAGGATGTATCCTGCCGAGGTTGGGATCTAATCGAAGTTCCGGGACATATGCAGTTGCAAGGGTACGGAAACCCGCAATATGTGAATACCATGTATCCGTGGGATGGACACGAAAACCTTCGTCCTCCGATGATTTCAGAAGATCATAATCCGGTAGGCAGCTATGTGAAGTATTTTACGGTACCGGAAGGATGGGACGGACGCCCTCTTTATATTTCTTTCCAAGGTGTAGAATCGGCTTTCTATGTATGGCTGAATGGAGAATTTGTTGGATACAGTGAAGACAGTTTTACACCTAGCGAGTTTGATCTTACCCCTTATGTAACGGATGGCGAGAACAAACTAGCCGTAGAAGTATATCAGCGCAGTACGGGCAGCTGGCTGGAGGATCAGGATTTCTGGCGTTTCTCCGGTATCTTCCGGGAAGTATATCTATACACTGTACCTGAGGTACACGTCCAGGACGTTTTTGTGAAGACAGATTTAGATGAGAAGTACGAGATGGGTACACTTCTGGCCGACCTTACACTCACTGGAACGTCTGCTTCTAAAATCGAGTTCGTATTGAAGGACGCAGAGGGCAATATCGTTGCGGCGCAGGAAGCCCTGTCCTCAAGTGATCATCTTTCTATGAATTTAGCTGCGGGCCAAGTTCATCTATGGAGTGCAGAGTCACCTTATCTGTATACACTGTATGTTTCTTTGTATAACGAAGCAGGAGATCTAGTTGAAGTTGTTCCTCAAAGAGTAGGCTTTCGCAAGTTCGAAATGATAAATAAAGTGATGCATCTTAACGGTAAACGAATTGTTTTCAAAGGTGTTAACCGGCATGAATTTAATGTGTATCAAGGACGGAATATTACGAAGGAAGATATGATCTGGGATATCAAGACGCTCAAGCAGGGTAATATGAATGCAGTTCGTACATCCCACTATCCAAACCAAACACTTTGGTACGAGTTATGTGACGAGTATGGAGTATACGTGATTGATGAAATGAATCTGGAAACTCATGGTTCGTGGCAGAAAATGGGGGCAGTTGAGCCGTCATGGAATGTACCTGGGAACCAAATGGAGTGGGAAGATATCGTGATGGATCGTGCGATTTCCATGGTAGAGCGGGATAAGAATCATCCTTCTATTCTGATCTGGTCTTGTGGTAATGAATCGTACGCTGGGCAAGTGATTTTGAATGTATCGAATTATTTCCGTGAAAAAGACAGTACTCGTCTTGTGCATTATGAAGGGGTATTCTACGATCGAAATTATGGTGCAACGAGCGATATGGAGAGCCGGATGTATGCCAAAGTAGCGGATATTGAAGAGTATTTGAATGATAACCCGGATAAGCCATATATCAGCTGTGAGTATATGCATGCGATGGGGAACTCACTCGGAGGCATTAGTAAATATACCGATCTTGAACAGAAGTATCCAATGTACCAAGGCGGTTTTATTTGGGACTACATGGATCAGGTAATTATGAAAAAAGACCGTTACGGCAAAGAATTTATGGCCTATGGTGGGGACTTTGACGATCGTTCTACCGATTACAACTTCTCCGGTAACGGAATTGTATACGCAGACCGTCGCTGGTCTCCGAAAATGCAGGAAGTAAAATTCGTATATCAGAATGTGAAGCTGATGCCGAGCCTGACGGGAGTAACGATTCGAAACGAGAATCTATTTGTGGGTACGGATGCGTATGATCTTGTATACACGCTGAACAAAGAAGGGAAGCAACTGTTCTCCGGAAGAATGGATGTTCATGTGGCTCCGGGAGAGGAAAGACATATTGCGTTCACTCTGCCTGAAGTAAGTAGCCAGCCTGGCGAGTATAGCATAGACTGTTCTCTTGTACTGAAGGAAGGAACGCTATGGGCAGAAGCTGGATACGAAGTATGTTACGGACAGCATGTGTTCCTCGTGGAAGAGGCAAAAGGGGATTCATCTCGTGCGAAAGGATCAACAGCGCCAAATGATTTCCGCGTTGTAGAGGGCGATGTGAATATCGGCGTTCATGGCCGTGATTTCTCGGTTATGTTCTCAAAACAAGCGGGAACACTGATTTCCGTCAACTATGGGGGACGGGAGATGATCTCAGCTCCGCCAGCTCCGCTCTTCTGGAGAGCGATGACGGACAACGATAAAGGAGCAGGACTCCATTTTGATTCTTCAGCTTGGTATGCAGCAAGCCTGTCTCGCCGGACACTGGGCTTAGAACTTGCAGAACAGGATGGACAAGCAACGATAACGTACACGTATCAACTCAGTGTTTCTGAGGATGTACGGGTAAAAGTTGCTTACACCGTATTTACAGACGGAAGTATTCAGGTCGATTCTACTTATAAAGGTGCAGCTGGCTTGCCTAAATTCCCACTCTTCGCACTATCCTTCAAAGTTCCAGCAGATTATGCGAACCTTAACTGGTATGCAAAGGGGCCAGAGGAGAACTATGTAGACCGTGCTGAAGGGGCAAGACTCGGACGTTTTGAGAATCGTGCTGAAGACAATGTATCTGCTTATCTCGTTCCGCAGGAATCGGGTAACCGTACGGGCGTTCGAGAAGTTGCTATTACGAACGATACAGGAAAAGGGATTCTCATTACAGCTCCTGCGTCACAGCCTGTAGAAGCAGGAATCTCGCCTTATACGGCGTTTGAACTGGAGCAAGCAACCCATCATTACGAGCTGCCAAATGTACATCATACCGTGGTGACCATTGCCGGATGCCAAATGGGTGTGGGTGGAGATGATAGCTGGGGAGCACCCGTGCTGGATGAATACTTGATCGATTCAGCAAGCGATCTATCTTTCCAATTCACAATTCGAAATAACGGATAATTATATATGTAGAAAGAGCCTTTCCCCGATGAAGAGGAAAGGCTCTTTTGTTATTATCTGTTATTGTATTGATCAATTAACTGAAAAGAAAATAGATTTATGTTTTAATCTAATTGGATAATTATTTCTTTCTAGAGGAGATGGTGAATATTGTATCTAATTGCTCAAAAAAATGTGATGAATATTAAACAATTAATAGATATTTATATACACTCAGAGGAAATCGTGTCATCTCGCGAAACTTCTAGTTCAGAAAAGAAAGAGAAATGTAAAGACATAGAACTAAGACTGGAACATGTTCTACAAAAGTGCACCTTAGATGATTTGAGGGTGATTTATGCCGTCGCTTCAATCGGATCTCATGAAAGAGGTGAAAGACATTATTATTCTAATAACAGTATAGAAATCATTGAGTTAGATATTAGAGAAAATGAAGAGGAACTAATATTTAAGCATAGTAAATATATTTCTTTTCTTACTAAAGAAGAGTTGATTGAATATTTTTTATCCCAAGCTTTTATGACGCAAAGTTTAAACGAAGGAATGAAGATACTAAAACTGAGCTGAGGTGGTAATTATCGTAATTTCAATTAATATTCACGAGATATCATTTTTCTATGATGTGATAGATGAGGTAGGTTCTAATTTAGAGCAATTACAACAAGAGTTTGGGTGCTGGCTGAGTAGTGTTGAGGGAAATCATCCATTTCGAATATATACAGAAATCATTGAAAGTAATGGAGAACTATCTTTTGCTGATTATGTAAATATCTATGGTGCTGACGACTTTATCGCTTGGTTAAATGTAGATAAATACAATGATAAAGTAGCAGTTAAGATCAAAAATACTGATAATATATCGCCAAAAGCAACAATTCATTTTTAATCAATCTACCACTTATTGACCTTCAAACCATTGAAGTCATGGTTCGTATCATTCGTTAATTCGTTAATAGAAAGACGGCATCCAATACATTGGTTGCCGTCTCTTTTGGTTATTGAGCTAACATGAAGTTTAGTTCAATAAGAAATTAATTTTTTAGTACATTTGAGGTAACGGGGTTCCTGCGGGTCTCCACCAAGATTCAACTGTTCTCCAAGCTGTTTCATAATTGTAGCCACTTCCCATCAAGTATCCGATAGCAACAGCTTCAGTCAACGCATGTTGAAAACCAAGATAGTGGGCTTCTCGTAATCCATGTCTAACCGCTGGGCTAATGATGGCAAGAGTCTGTTGATGAAGATCAGTATCCCGATAATAGGCTTGTTGATGATCTTCTTGCTGAAGGTGTTGGTTGTTAAAATTCATTTTTAAATCCTCTCCCCTAAGTAAGTATTCGAAATAACCTATGCGAGTATAGGTGAATGCGGAACAGGGGAGGCACAATCCGTACTCAATTTTATTTTTTAGGAGAGATTGGTTTATTACACCAAAATACTATTCCTCTTTTGGAGATGCAAACATCCAATGTAACGCCCCCAGGAATTGTTTCGCGAAAAAATAATCATCATGAGTTCCGCCTTCTTCCAATACAAATTTCAGCTGATCAGAGTTCATTCCCTTCTCCAGGAACAAGGCATGAGCTTGTACCGTGTATGTAACCATATGACGTTGGATATTCTCCTTATAGACTCCTTCGAGGCTGCCCACGGACAAGAATAGCTTTGCTCTATGTATAGAAAGTGGGGATGTTTCGATGAAAGACAACATGCTTTCATACCATAGGGAAGCAGACAACGCTCCAATTTTCCCGAATACATCAGGGCGAAGATAACCTGCGTAGAGGGAAATCAACCCGCCGAGGGAGGCTCCGAGGATTCCTGTGTGCTCGGGCTCGATCAAAGTGCGGTACGTATGGTCGATATGCGGCTTTAATGTATCTGTAATGTAGGCAATATATTCAGCCCCTTTTCCATCAAATCCGGGAAAAGCGGTACCTCGAAGGGAAGGAGCGGGCCATGGGGTATATTCATGACTCCGATTCGTAGGTTCGATCCCTACAAAAATGAGCTCAGGGAGTTCTTTCGTTCTAAATTTATGATTGAGCAGATTAAACACTTGGCTTACAAGGTCCATTCCATCTTGAAGGTAGACAACTTGAAATCGTGTAGAATTATTTTCCTCACGGTAGGAGGGGGGCAAATAGACCGATATTTGTTTACCTAAAATGACTTCCTGCTGATAAAGTTCTCTCATGTGGGTATTCTCCTTATACATCGATTTGTATTCATGAACCGAGATTATTGCGTTACCCATTAGCATAAGAGAAAACAAAAAGACCATCCATGGACAATATCCTGAATGATCATGGATCGCCTTCTTGCTAAAAATGAAAGCGCAAACAATTAATGACTCTTCAATGTCATTACCTAGCTACCAGCAGGCCTGCTTTTTTGGCAAGAAATTGCGTGAATAGCGCGTGTAGCATCCCTATAATGGAGGCAAGCAAGATTGCAGTTATTTTGGCAGTAGTGCTCCAGAAATCAATAAAATGAAACAAAACGGCAAATAACAAAACATAAATAAGTACAGAAGCAGCAAAGGTCGTCATTCGTTTGGATACGGCCCCGGCCACACCCTGTAAGGGAATGGAGAAGCACGCAATATAAATTGACGGGAGAAAAAGAAACAAGGTGTTTTTATCAGCAAACAAGGAGAAGATTTGATCGGAATGATTCGAAGGCCAGGCATAACCGATACCAACCAAAGCGAGCAGAGCAGATCCAAACATCCAACTCACGTAAAAATAGAGCATAAAATAAATCACGCTCCTTTAAGAAAAACGATTTTTGTAACAGCTTCTGTCATAGGAATCTCCCTTCATGAAGATGTGCGCTGTTTTCTCTTTTTACTCACTGACACGACACAGACCCCTGAAATTAATTTCAAGCTTAAGACTATAGGATAAATATATTCTCTAGATAGCATGACATTCCTCTTTTGGAGATGATGAAAAAATACAAATTTTATCATTTTAGTATTTGAATGAGAGTGAATGAGGGCAGAGGACATAGAAAACCCTTCACAAGCTTTGGGCTCGAAAAGGGTTAGAATGATTTATTTTTCAAGCATGATAAATGGATCACTGATGAGCACTATTTGCTTCTTGTCTTCCCGGTCTGTTGTATGAACGAACTCCACTTCCTTCGTCAAACGATACGTTCCCGTCGGCAATTTTTGTGTAACAGGTGCGCCAAGCTCAACTTGTTCATCGGGTTCTAGTCTATGTAGGGGGCTGTTATAGGAAAAATCGACATGGACCTCTGTCCATGTGCCATCGATGTCAATTTCTATTCCTGTAAACTCACCATAATGGAGGTTCATGTCCGTTTGATTCGTCATCCGAAAACAAACTGCATCGCCGACGATGTACTCTTTTTCGGATAATCCATACTTTACTACTTCTGAGCCGGTTAGATCGATTTTTGAGATCTGCTGTTCCGGCAGGACAAGGTTGGATTTTTCGCCAAGGCTTACTCCTTTTGTTCTCTCAATTCGATCTTTCAACGAAAGGGCGGGAAGAGCGGACATAGCAGACTCAGATGAATCCTTTTGGTCAGGAGGGGTTGTCTCGGTGATGATAAATGGATCACTAATGAGTACCCATTGGTCACTCTCTTGCCCAGTCGCCTCTATTATCCATACTTCCTTAATTAAACGGTATTCGCCAGAAGGTAGATCCCCCGACCTTGCGTAGGTCTTCACTTCAGACTTTCCCGAGTCGAGCCCATACGCAATATCGATAACACTTTCATTTTCAAAATAAACCTCGAACCAGCGCTTTCCTACCTTTTTCTCAAAATGAAGCCCCGCGCCATAGGAAATAGGATGCCCGGATAGATTGGTCAGCTCATAAGAGAGGATTTCCCCTCTTTTATATTGCGACTGTAGGACGTGAAATTCTAATTTCCCGTTTTGTTGTATCCCAGACCTTGTGTAAGGAGATTCTTTGCCCTGCTTCATCTGCTCTCCTTCATCAGAGCGGGCTGCAGTATCAGTCCCAGTAAGATCGCTACAGGAGACGAGAGGGATCGTGAGTAGTAGCAGCGATAGCAAATGTGTTATCTGTTTCATGGCTAATTTTTTATTCCACATAAAGCATATCCTCCGTAATTTTCTCATAAATCTTATCTTTCTGAAGGACGCCCATGATTGCGTTTTTCAGAATCGTAAGGTTCTGATTGTTTTTATCGCATTCATTCCACTCGTAGGGGTACGTATTATCGTCCTTGTAAAGTGTCAGCTTATAGCTCTCATGCGGTTTTTTATTACAGGTTACCGTTTCCTCATTGTTGTCTTGATCCCATAAGAGACCTTGATTCACGGCTTCTTTATAGATGAGTTTCATGTCTTTCTCTCTCAGCTGAAAGTCACTGACGCTCTTATTCACATCACTGCTTACCTTCACGTCAAGTTTCTGTTCTCTTGTATCTATAAGGATTAGAATGTTGTTGTTTACGCCGTACTCGAACCTAAAATCGAAAGGTTTCCCCTTGTTGAATCGTTGGTAATCCAGCTGAATAAGTGATATTTTTCCAGATTCAGAGTATCCATCTTTACAATCTGTCAGTTCATAGGCCAAACGGTTATCTGCCTCCGTACGATCTAGCGAGCTGCATGTGTAGTTAAGAACTTCTTTACTTCCGAAGTGGTCCTTTCTCGTATCATACTGGACGTGAATTGATCCCTCCTTCGTGTACTCCAAGGTATAAAAGATAGGGTCTCCTTCAATGGTGTATAAGACGATACGTTGAACCGCATTTTTTTCCTGAATGAATTTATCCAGCTTGTAAAGGTTTTGCACGTATCCATGCAGACCGATCACATCCGATGTAGGATCAGGATCAGCCGGAGCTGTAGATTGTTTCATGTCTTGTGAAGGGTTACGTGTGGCTTCCGGAGCAGGTAGATCTTCTAAGGCGGGGTCGTTCGATGTACACCCGGTAACGGCGACAAGGACGAGTACAAGAAACATAAGCCCCTTTAATTTGACCATCATCATAAGCCTCCTAACGTCTCTACCTTATATTGAATATGGACGCAGTCAGCTTGGATTTTGTTCCCTTTAATTGGAATGTGAAATGAAGAAGAAGTTCAACATATAGCTTGCTTTACGGTACAATGTAAACGCACACAAAATTTCTTAAAGGTGGTTTGAATCCCCCATGGAAATGAGTAGCACGGAGAAAAAGAGCACCCATTGGAGCAATGTTGATAGCCAGGTAATAAGAAATGCCCTAAAATCAAGCCATGCAGATGCGAATGAAGATTTGGGTGGCCTTATTTTTGGGACGCCGAACTGGAGAGATAAACTGCGCCTAACACAAGAAAACCCATACTTTCATAGAAGTTGGGAGCAGATCAGGTCAAAGGCCGTACAAGCAATGAGTGAACCTTTGCCTGAGCTTTCCTTTGCTCTTTTCCGGCAATTTGCTGAGACAGGTGCGCGTAAAGTGTATGAGGATATTTATTTTGAACGGAGAGCCAGGTTGAATGCTCTTAGTGTTCTGACAGCGGTAATTACAGATGAACCGGAGCATACAAAATATATCGTTTCCTTAGAAAATGTGATCTGGGAAATCTGCGGAGAGTATACGTGGTGTTTGCCCGCCCATCTTCCAGCAGAAGGCGATCCAACCCAAGAGGTGGATCTGTTTGCTGCCGAAACGGCACAAACGCTTGCCGAAATCTACGCAATGTATGAAGGAGAACTGGATCGTAGGGTGACGGAACGTATTCGTACAGAAGTGAGAAGACGTGTGCTTACTCCGGTTTTTACTGAGAAGAGACCTTTCTTCTGGCGCAATTCGGATCATAACTGGTCAGCGGTATGTGCTGGCGGAAGCGGGATGGCTGCTCTTATTCTGATGACTAATTCGGAAGAGCAGGCAGAAGCAGTGGAGCAGGTACTAGGTTCCTTACAGTCTTTTCTAAGCGGCTATGGCGCGGATGGGGGATGTGCAGAAGGACTTGGTTATTGGGTATATGGATTTGGATATTTCACCTATTTCTCTGAGATGCTGAGGGAATATACAATTGGCAAAATCGATCTGCTTGCAGCAAGTCATACGCAGGCGATTGCCCGTTTTCCTTCGTCTATTCATCTTTCAGGTGGTGTGTACGTTAATTTCTCCGATAGTAGTGAACGCGAGGTACTGCCATCGGGATTACTTAGCAGATTGGAAGAACGAACAGGAAATATAAATGAAATTCCCTTCCTTATTCCTGGGATGCTAGATGATCCGGTACGTAGATGGGCACATCTGATTCGTAACTTCTTGTGGAGTAGTGGAAACAAGGACGCCAAGCAGAGTTACAATAACAATTTCTTAACAGAGGCATCTGAACGTACTCTTCTTGATACAGCGGAATTCCCGGACCTTGGCTGGTGGGTGAGCAGAGGTACTGTACCTAGGCTTCAACATCAGGTTGAGCAGAGCAATGGGCTAGCGGTAGGTTTTGCTTTGAAAGGTGGGCATAACGGGGAACCACATAACCACAATGATTTGGGACAGTTTATTGTGCTTGGTGGCGGAGAAAGTTTGCTGTGTGATTTGGGAGCAGGCATGTATACCAAAGCTTATTTTCAAGAAGGAAGGGAATCGATTATTAATATCTCCTCAGGCGGGCACAATGTCCCTATCATCGGTGGGTATATGCAGCAATCAGGTGGCGAATATGTTGCCAATGTCCTTGAATCGAGGACAGATAAGGAGCAGTTAATAGTAAAGCTCGATCTGACAAGTGCTTACTCTGAAGCTCCGATTCGCAGTTTTATCCGTTATGTTCATTTCAGATGTCCATCCATTGAGGAAAGGACAATACTGCAATTGGAAGATATTATTGAATGGCAGGAAGCAGCAGAATCCGTAGAAGAAAGACTGATTAGTCAGGTGTCCCCTGTAATCGGGAAAGATAACGTAACATGGAGTGGTAGCAGAGCGAGGTTGATCCTTACCTACGATTCGGCTCGCTGGACGGCATCATGCATTGAAACATCCCACTTCACCCATGAGGGAGAGCCGTTTATTTTTTATACGACTTCACTAGTAAGTACAGATCATGACGACAACGAAACTAGGTGCCGGCTTCAGTTTGATATAGAGGAAATCTAACAAAAAAAGAGCAGCCAAAAAATAGCTGCTCTTTATTTATGTCTTGGTGCCTAGTAGTCTCTTCTAAGTTATTAACGTGTGACAGGTAGAATGCCGCTTGAGAAATAGACGGATAAGAACACGATGCTGACAAGAACTGCTGCTCCAACACTCCAGAAAATAAGCTTTTGAATCATGGTTTGAAAACTCCCTTTTACATTATTAATAATTGGTACCATTAGCTATTATACACATCAAATGTTAGTTAAAAGAGACAAAATTATAATATTTGTGTCTATTAAAGAAGAAGTTGATTTTTATAGCGCACGATGTAGAAAATTCATCACTTTTTTTCCAAATTAATAAATAAAAACACCCTCAAATCTAATAATCTGTAGTCTCTTGACCGACAAAATAAGAAGAATACGAACAGATATGGGGGGAAATCATGATAAAAAACAGGTTGGCAAAAGTAATGGCGGCGTTTATGGCTCTTATTTTGATTTTGACAACAACAGGACTGACTTCCGTGAATAGGGTGTCCGCAGCAGACGCGGAAATTACCAAACTCGTTTTATCCACGGATTCATTAAGTTTGGAAATTGGGGATAGCAGTACATTGACAGCAACAGCGATCTTTAGTGATGGCAAATCAAACAATGTAACGATCAGCACAGACTGGACGAGTGACAATAGTTCTGTTGCTTCCGTATATAACGGTACAATTACAGCTAAAGGCGAAGGTACGGCAACCATAGTCGCTGTATACCAAGGCAAGTCCCAGGCTGTTAATGTGAAGGTAACGAAGAAAGTTAAAGCACTGACAAAGGACAAGCAAACGCTTGATCTACGTACAGGACAGGAAGAGAGTATTGCGCTTAAAGCGATTTATACCGACAATACGGAAGAAAATGTATCAAATATAGCAGAGTGGACGACTTCTGACAGCAAAGTAGCTACTGTAATCAATGGTTCCGTACGCGCTTTGTCTGCAGGTACAGCAACGATCACAGCGAAGCTCGGAAAACAAAGCGTGTCTGTTGAGGTTGGAGTCGAAGTCGTGAGACGCATCGAGATGGACCATACGAAACTATCACTGCTCCTAAACGATGAAGAGAAAGTAATCCTTACAGCTACGTATCCGGATGGAGAGACGAAGGATGTTACAGCAGATGCTGTATGGTCTTCCAGCAATGAGAAAGTAGCGGATGCATTCAAAGGGAAAATCGTAGGTTATAGTGCAGGTACAGCTACGATTACAGCTGAATACGGCACAAAGACGACGACTCTTGAAGTGGAAGTAGATAAGACACGTAAGCTTGTTGCGAGTGAACAAAGTCTTTTTATGAAAATGAATGAAAGCAAACAAATCAACTTATCCGCTGTTTATCCAGACGATACAGAAACGGATGTTACCAAAAACGCGGTTTGGACTTCGAGTAATGAGAAGGTAGCGGATGTAATTGATGGCAAGGTGTATGCCAATGCGTCTGGATCTGTGACGATTACAGCGAAATACAGCAATCAGACTGTTGAAATTCCAGTGGATGTAGAAGTTGCTCGTCATCTGGATATCGATAAGGAAGAGCTTGGACTCAAAGTAGGCGGTACACACACATTTAAAGTAATGGCGGCTTTTGCAAACGGCGTAACAGAAGATGTGACGAGTAAGGCTACCTGGACGTCCAGCGAAGAAAGTGTAGCTTATGTTACAGGCGGTAAGCTGACAGCATACAAATCGGGTAAGACCACGGTAAAAGCTTCTTATGGCGGTAAAACGGTAGAAGTCGCAGTTAGCGTTGATATTCCGACCAAAGTAGAGATGGCAAGTAAAAAAGGAGTTGTTCCTGTAGATGGAACACTACAAGCCAATGTCATTGCTACTTACACAGATAATCGGGAAGAAGTAGTAACAGAAAAGGCGGAATGGAGCTCAAGTAACGAGAAGGTTGCTGAAGTTTCTTCTAAAGGTTTAATCACCGGGGTAGCAACAGGAAAAGCAACGATTACTGCGAAATACAATGGAAAATCGTATACAATGTCAGTAGAAGTAGGACTTGCTAGCGGCTTGCAAGCTGACGTTCCTATGGTAGCGTTGCTCTCCAAAGAAACATACCAACTTAAGCTTACAGCATCGGACGAACATGGTAATGAGCAGGATGTAAGTAATGATGCAACTTGGAAATCAAGCAGTGCCCGTGTAGCTGACGTGAAAAAAGGCTTAATCACTGCATACGGCAGTGGTAAGACCAATGTTACAGCCGAGTACGGTGATCAGAAGGTAACGATTGCAGTAGAAGTTGACGTTATTGAGCGCATGGAAATTTCGAAATCAGCCCTTTCTCTTAAAACAGGGGATAGTGTTGATTTGACGCTCAACGTAATGCTTAACGATGGTTCAACGCGTGATGTGACGAACACTGCAGAATGGAAAACGAACAGCTATAAAGTAGCTGAGGCAAGCAAAGGTAAAGTAAAAGCAGTAGGTTATGGAAAAGCCAAGATTACAGCGAAATACGGAAGTAAATCGGTTTATGTACCGGTTGATGTGGATACGCTGAAATACTTGCAAACAAATGAAGTGAGTCTGACGCTGAAAAAAGGCCAAACGGTCAAAATTGCGGCAGAAGCAACTTATGCAGATGGCTCGGAGGCTGATGTATCCAAGCCGGCTCTATGGACTTCATCCCGAATTACGGTTGCTACAGTGAAGGACGGTACGATACGGGCAACTGGAAAAGGGAAAGCGACCATTACGGTCAGCTTTGCTGGCAAGAAGTCAAAAGTGAGTCTTGTCGTTACGGAGTAATTCTTTAGTGTTATAAAAGCAGCAAAAGGCCGCTATTCCTTATATGGGATAGCGGCCTTTGAGTTGAAATCGAATTTATACGATCGTATGAGATAACACAATCGCTCCATAAGCAAATGCAATTAAGATAACAAATGCGGGATGAATCTTCGTCTTCGTGAGTATAAACAGCGCAATCGCTGCAATAATTAAAGTCTGCCACACATTAATAGTATCAATCGAGACGAGTCCCATTTCCCAGGTCAGCAAAATCATGAGTACGGCAATTACAGGCTGAACAAGTAAGGTCATTCCTTTGACTACATTAGAAGTACGATATTTATTAAGTAAGCTAAGCAGTAAAATAAGCGCTGCTGCCGAAGGAACGACAGTAGCGAAGGTAGCGATAATAAATCCGGGCCAGCTGGCAACTTGGTATCCGACAAAAGCGGCAATTTTGGTCGCAATCGGTCCAGGAAGGGCATTCCCGATCGCAAGGACATCACCAAATTGTTCATTTGTCATCCATCCATAATGGTTCACAACTTCTTCTTGCATAAGCGGTATGGATGCAGGTCCACCGCCATAACCAAGCACATTGGCTACAAAAAATCCCCAAAACAGTTCCCACCATGTTTGTAGTTGTTCCACGGTTTATGACACTCCTTTATCGTTCTGTTTGCCGCGTTTCAATCGCTGCACGAGGTTTAGATGGAACATGCCATAAACAAGGAAAAGCATAACCACGATCCCTGGGTGAATTTGAAGCAGCTGCAGCAGGACAAAGGCAAGAACGCCAAATAGGATAGCAAATCCTTTTCCAAGGCCTTTCCATGCCTTCAGTGCAAATTCATAAGCCATAATACCAAGCATGACGACAATAACAGGTCTTACCGCTGCGATCATTCCTGCAATGTATTTGGAGTCCTTCAAGGTGTACATCACACCGAGCAAGGCAACAATGGCAATACTTGACGGTAAAATATGAGCAAGCACCGATACAATGGCGCCGGAAACCCCTTTTTTCTTATAGCCCAGATAAGCAGCCATCTTGGTTGCAATGGGTCCGGGAAGAGCATTAGCGAGCGCGAGCGTTTCTCCGAATTCCTCATCTTCCATCCACTTATAGCGGGTTACTGCTTCATAACGGATAAGGGGAATAACGGATGGTCCACCGCCGTATCCCAAAATCCCAGTCCTGACCATCCCAATGGTCAGTTCTTTGTAAGGCTGTAAGTTCATCGCTGATGTCTCCTCCTATAGGCGCATGCCCATGCGGCTCTTGTAACGTTTGAGCAGCAACTGGGATTCTACCTTCACAATCCCGGGCATTTTATATACTTTCTCTAATAGAAAATGTTCCATCTCTTCCATATCTGCAAAAATACCGTGCATATGTAACGTGCTAGGACCTGTCATGTGGTACAGGCTGGTAACCGCAGGCTCTTGATCGAGCTTCTCTGCAACTTCATCCAAATACTGCGGTTCAATGTCTACATTAAAAAAGGCAGATACAGATAACCCCACCTTCACCGGATTAATGACGACGGTAAAGCGTTCGATGACTTCCTTCTCGGAAAGCGCGTTAATTCGGGCCTGAACGGCAACGCGAGACAACCCAATTTGCTGACCAAGATCGGTGTAAGAGATACGGCTGTTTTGGTGAAGGGCTGCTAGTATTTTGCGATCTATTTCATCCAAATTATGCATGCGGGGGATTTCCGATGGGGAAACCTGATCTGCCCAATCCTCACTCATGGTACGACCACCTTTCAAATGCATATGAATACTATTTGTAATATATATACATTATTTAAAAACTTTTCGTAAGATAAGTCAATGATTTATATGCATATCGTTTATTTTAATGACTTATTTCTTTCTATTTGTTTGTTGAGGGACATACAAAAAAACCAACAAGTATCCGGCTAATCGGATGATCTTGTTGGTTTTTTACGTCATAGCATATACGTTACTCTTTAGCAAAAATAAGGGTGATCATCGTTCCTTCTCCAGGAGAAGATGTGATTTTCAGCGTGCCGCCAGCACTTCTCGCTCGTTCTTCCATACTGAAAAGACCAACGCCAGCCTCATTTCCGGCTGCTCCAGCGGTAAACCCTTCACCATTATCACTTATCGTGACGATTAGCTTCGCTTCACGGTCGTCGATCGTGACTATTGCTTCTTCAGCATCGGCATGTTTGGCAATGTTGGTCAGCGCTTCCTGAATAATACGGTACATTGCAAGTTCCAGCTGATGGGGTAATCTTCGGCGTAGATGGCACTCGAAGCTGACATCAATTCCATAATAGCTCGTGAATTTCTCAATATAGGTACGAATCGCAGGAACAACGCCTAGATCGTCCAATACCGAAGGACGAAGCTGCCAGGCAAGACCTCGTACATCTTCAATGATAGCAGTTACCTGTTCACGCAGGGGCTGTAAGTCGGAAGGAAGTACGGATTCATTCGAAGTGAGCTGATCTAGCTGAATCACGAGAGAATAAAGGCTTTGGCCAATTCCATCATGCAGCTCTCTGGAAAAACGTTTGCGTTCATCTTCTTGAATCCGAATGACCTTTGTCATCATGGATTGCAGTTCTGCTTCCGTTTGTTTTAGTCTCGTAACTTCGTTACGAACGGCTAAATACCTTTGGGGTTTTCCTTCTTCGTCCATCAGCGGTACGATCGTGGTATTTACCCAGTAGTAATTTCCGTCTTTGGTTGTATTACGAATTTCTCCTTGCCATACCTTACCCTTGCGAATCGTAGTCCACAGATCCTTCATAAAAGCAGAATCGTGATACCCCGAGTTGATAATGCGATGATCCTGTCCAATGAGTTCTTCTCTGGTATATTTTGAAATTTCACAAAATTTATCATTCACATATAGGATTTTACCTTTGGTATCGGTCATAGCCACAATAGAGGATTCATCTAAGGCAATTTTGAGATCGGTGAGTTCCCGAAGTGCACTTTTCACTTCATTCTTCACCGTTTCATGCTCCATGTGGTGTTCTACTTCATTCACCAGTGTATCGATGGAATAATTACGAAAAGGAGTTGTAAAGCTTTGTGCGTCAGTCATAAGTCATAAGCCCTTTCTTCATGGCAAGCTTGACGAGCTCAGGTCTGCTTTTCAGCCCAAGTTTATCCATGAGGTTACTCTTATGTGACTCAACGGTTTTGACGCTGATAATAAGCTGTTCAGCAATTTCCTTATTGGAATATCCTTTGGCAATCCAGGTCATGATCTCTTTTTCACGATCGGATAAGGATTCAAAAGGTCCATCTGTTTCCCCGCGCCGAATCATGTCAGAGTATTCCTTCATCAGTTTCTTCGTTGCACTTGGATACAGGTAAGCTGTTCCAGCCGCCACAGAGCGAATAGCAGCAATGAGCTCCTCATGTGGGGCGCTTTTTAGGATGTAGCCTGAGGCACCTGCATGGATTGCACGGAATAAATATTCCTCATCATCATGCATCGTTAGAATTAATACGCCAATATTCGGCATTTTTTGTTTTAGTTCGGCGGTTGCGGTGAGGCCATCCTTTCCAGGAGGCATACTGAAATCCATGAGTACAACATCAGGATTCAGTTCTTCAGCCTTTACAATAGCCTCATCACCATCGGCTGCGTCCCCGATGACTTCAATCTCATGCTTCCCTTGAAGCAAGGCAGATAGTCCAGATCGCACCACAATATGGTCGTCTGCTATTACGATACGAATCAAATGCTCTCCCTCCCTTTCTTTAAGGTCCGGTGTGATGTAGTTAACATTTTACTACACATAAGAAGAGGCTGCATCTGATCTTTTCAGGAAGAGAGCTGTATATACTTGTTGGGTTCATTGGATTTAGCAAAAAAGGACTTAAATCACAATCGGTATGGTTGGCATTGAAGAGGAGAGGTTGGAAGCTTCCTTTTGCACATGCTGGATTTCATTATGATGAAATGTACGTGAGTGGTATCGTGTACCGGTAAGAAGGAGCCCGATCAGAGATTGGCTCTGGAAGAGAGGGACAGAGATAATGCTTGTTAGCCGCTCTGCGAGCAAGAGTGGACAGGAATGAAACAGAGGGGCAGCATGGCTAGTGTTAAAGCTAGCACTGAAAACCCGGCCGGACTTGAAGACAGGTTCTGCAATCCCTTCATTTGTCTTAAAAGAGAGTTTGCCAGTGCGTTTACTACGGCTTCCGATGTGAAAGATGACATGCAGTTTTCCATCTGTTTTGGAGAGAAGCAAAATCGCGGTAAAGTCGGTATTTAGACTTAGCTGCATTTGATTTAAAGCATGCTCTTCGGCTGGGGATAAGTGTTGCATCATCATCAATCACATCCTTCGGTTTTGATTTATGCAACTAAGATTACTCGTTTTTGAGAAAGAGGCTGTGAAAAATATCACCAGATCTCAGGGGAATGAGTAAGATAGGGGAATTTTGGATCGATAATCAGGTGATTCCCTGATCCCTTTTGATGGAGCGCAAAGTACAATAGAGATATAAGAAGAGCGAGGGGCGATTTAAGATGACACTAGTATTAGCCAGAAGAGGACGTGAGGTAGAGGTGACCATGTGCGAAGGTAACGAGACCAGCCAGGGGGAAGCTGAACTGAAAAAAGTACTTCAGGGCTTGATGCAGCTTAAATCGATCACAGCCGGAGATACACTGTTCTATGAAGGTGACGATGTTGAGGCATTGTACTATATCAAGTCGGGCCGTGTTAAGATAACAAAAACCAACGAGGATGGTAAGGAGATCATTCTTTCGTTTATGCAGACAGGGGATCTGGTAGGGGAATTTGGAGGCATGGATGGAGAGTTTCATGGATATGGAGCTGAGATCGTCGAAGAAGGCATGGTGGGCGTGATCAGGATAAGGGAACTTGAGATCTATCTCAGCCAAAACGGAGAGATGGCCTTGGAATTTATCCGCTGGATGGGGACAACACAGCGAATGATGCAGTATAAGCTGCGTGATCTTTTAATGAACGGAAAAGCGGGTGCGCTCGCTTCGATGCTTGTAAGAGCATGCAACAGTTATGGGAAGGCAACTGCCGAAGGGATCCTGATCACCAAAAAGCTGAATCATGCTGACCTGGCAGAACTGATTGGAGCAACTAGGGAGAATGTAACGAAGACACTAAGCGGTTGGAAAGAACAAGGGATCGTTGAAGTGTCGCAGGGACGAATTCTCGTCCGTGAACTAAGCGAACTTCATAAGATTTGCGGTTGCCCGGCAGGTAACCTGTGTTCTTCGCAGATTTGCCGTTTGTAACTTAAAAAATAACGTGAACTAAAAAAGACACCTACAGGGTGTCTTTTTGTATATTTATTCTAGAATCAGCGAACGGCTTCTCTAAAATGCATTATGTTTATTGGTTAGAAACAAGCTTTTTGGAAGGATAAGTATAGGATAACTTACGTAAAATTTCCTTTTGCCATTTCTCATCGCCGATGGACACAGCCAGATTGAGCAGGTCTAGGTAGTCATCAAGCTGCAAAGTCGTTTTGGTTACCGATATGTTCATTCTGTCCTTCAGTCCCCTTTTACAATAAAATATGCAAAGCTGCCATGGTAGGACAACTCGCAATAATGATAATCATTATCAATAATTTTATTATGCATGGTTTCTTATGGAATTGCAATCATTTGTAGTTATTTTTCTTTTATTCTTTTGGGGAGTAGTAGATAGGTAATAATCAGAAAAGGTACATAAATGCCAAGAAAGGCACCGGGAATAACCAGCAGTGGGTCCAGTAAAATATGATGGACTTGGGTAGTGAAAGTTGTTCCGTTCGCATTGGTTTGGTACACCGCAAGAAGGATCGTAATACCAGCGAGGTAAATGCAAAACAGGGCAATAAAGTGCAGTAGACGCTGCAATGGTTTATAGAGCAAAGAAAGTCCGCTGAGAACAAACGGGAAAAGTATAAAGCCCGCAATCATGAGTGTGTTCATGTAAGTCAGTCCTCCTTTTTTGTTAGAAGTATGGACAGATTGATGGGACCGCATACTTTGTTCCACAGTTAGAACCATTGAAGTTCAGATGATGCCAGCCATAAGCACGAAGGAAATGCGCAGAAATAGTCACACTTTTTTTACGATTCATATGCGTGAAATGAAGAAGAATTAACCTTTTTTATAGGAAAAAGCCGATATTAACTATTGAATTTACACATAATGGGTCATATTCCTTTATAAGAGGAATGATCTGTTACGTTTCTGTTAATTTATACAAGGAGTATTCAGGCATAATGACAAAGTACCATTTTTAATTATTTGCCTGGGAGGCTTTTTATAATGAAACAATTACATAGAAGAACATATAAAATATACAAAACAATAGGAATGGCTGTACTAACAGGCGTGCTAATGATGGGTGGACTTAGCGGAACAGGATTAGTTCGTGCGGAGGCATTGGATCGTCCATCTGTAACTACCATAAGTCCAGTCTTGACGGACTTTGTTACTTATGAGGAAATTACAAGAGAAGAAACATATCTTAATATTCATATGAAAGTCCCTGTCCTGAAAGGGCTGATTGATACAAAATATCAGGCCGAGTTGAATGATAACATTAAGCGTCACGCGGAGAAAGACATAGCATCGTTTGAAGCGGAAGCTAAAAAAGATGCGAATGAAGCTAAAAAACAAAATGTAGAATGGCGGCCATATGAGCTGTCTATGGATTATGAACTGAAGGCAGACGGAACAGGGAATCCGAATGATATTGTGTCACTGGAAGTCGTCACTTCCAAGAGCAGAGGGAATAACCCAGAGGAGCGGAAAGACTTCTATAATATCCGCAATGTAAAGGAAGCGAGCCGGGTTACGCTCAAAGAGCTGTTCGGGCCTAGCTACAAGCCGTTTATTGATCAGATGATCCAAAATACAATGGATCGGAATCCTGAAAATTACTTCCCGGAAGAATTCCAAGGAATTAGTGCAGAACAAGGTTTCTATGTTCAGGATAACAAAGCCGTTATCGTCTTCGGCAAATATGAGATTGCTCCGGGTTCGATGGGATCTCCTGAGTTCGAATTCCCTCTATCTATGTTACAGGATGTAGACAGAGATCAGGTTACTCTCGATCAAGCACTGACCTATCGGACGAAAAACGGGAACCTTATGATTCCTCTTCGTATCGTGACGGAGCGGCTAGGGTATGAGTTGACCTGGGTTAAGGATACGAAGTCAGCTGAACTGAAAAAACAAGCGCAATGGGCCTCGGTAACAAATGGAGAAAATGCTTACTTTATAAATAAAATGGCTCCGCAATCCCTCGTGGAGGCTCCTGTAATTAAAAATAATAAGATGTATGTTCCATATGCATTCGTATCCGAAATTCTAGGGGCAACATTGAACTTGAAATAATGAAATGTATGCGTATATTTCCGCAAATATAATATAACGAAATAAATAAAGATCACCCTCCATCTTTACTTGAGGTGATCTTTATTTTGTTGCCTGTTTTTTTAAGTTTCTACTTGAAGGGAAGAGCATCCTAGGCGTCTACCCGCGTTTCTAAACGACGAGCAAAGCGAGATAAGGAATAATTGACGATAAAATAAAGTATTGCTGCAAAGATGATGGCAGGTAAATAAAAAGCAGGATTCTGCCCTCCGACGATCCGCACGTGGTTCATCAGCTCCGGTAGGGAAATGGCAACTGCAAGCGAAGTATCCTTGAGTAGAGAGATGGATTGGCTGACGAGCGGCGGTATCATTCGGCGCAGTGCTTGGGGCAGTATGATAAGACGCAGCGTCTGGAAATAGGTCAGACCAGAGGAACGCGCAGCCTCAATTTGTCCCTTATCAATCGAGTTTAATCCTCCTCGCACGATCTCTGCGATCATACAGCCTTCAAATACAGTAAGCCCGGTAACCGCTGCCCAGAACACAGGCATTTCAATACCAAACTGAGGCAGGATCAGATACGTGACGAGAATGATGAGAAAGAGGGGCAAGTTCCGAATGGTGTCCACGATGACAGCGACGACTTGCGTAAGGACAGGAAAGCGTGTGTATCTTGCCGTTCCGAGTATAATACCGACAACAAAGCTCAGTACGATAGCGACGATAGCTACCTGGAGCGTCAACATAAATCCTTCTAGTAAGAATCTGACATAGGGCCAGGAATAAGCGCCGGCAAAATCCATAAGAATCCTCCTCTCTTAATGATGTGATCCTAGGCGTTCTGGTCAACACCTGTGGCAGGCGTAATCTTCCGTTTGTTCATCCCAGCTTTGCGGATTTCGCGTTGATTCAGTCTTCGTTCCATATACATGACAAGGAAGTTCAGTGGAAGCGTAATGATCAGATAAAGCAGGGCAACTACGGTGTAAACCGATAACGTTTGGTACGTAGCAGAGTTTACACTGTCGGCAAAATACATCAGGTCCATTCCGGCAACGACAGCAAGGATGGAGGAGTTTTTCACGAGATTAATCGCTTGATTCCCCATGGAAGGAAGCACGATGCGAACCGCCTGAGGCAAGATAATATGAATCATGGCTTGAATATAGCTAAGCCCAGAGGAACGTGCAGCCTCGACTTGACCTTTCGGCACAGACTGGATGCCTGCCCGTATTGCTTCTGCAATAAAAGAAGAGGTGTAAATCGTAAGACCGATCGTACCCGAGATAAAACCATCCAAATTGATGCCAAAGGCGTTCAGTCCATAGTAAAAAAAGAAAATGGTTACGAGCAGTGGGATGTTACGGATAAATTCAACATAGGCCGTACCAAACCAGTTCAGAACTTTTATAGGAGAAATCCGGCAAATCGCTACGGCAGAGCCAAATATAAAACTCCCTATTAAAGCAATAAGGCTAATTTGCAGTGTGTTCAGAAAACCTTCCGAGAAATCACCCCAATACCGCCATAGCACGCTAATATCTAGACCAGTCACATGGAATCACTCCTTCTTGATAGACGGTAAAAGAAAAAAGGCGGCCTGGCCGCCCTTGAACAAATACGTTCGTTACTCTGGAGTTGTTCCGAGCCATTGTTCGTAAAGTGTATTGTATTCTCCGCTATCTTTCATTTCCTTCAGCATCTCATTAACCGTATCGACCATCTTCTGGTCTCCTTTACGAATGGCCATACCGTACGGCTCATCGGTAAAGTTACCACCAACCATTTCAAAATTAGGATCGTCTTGCATCATCCCGAGCAGAATGGAATTATCCGTTGTGAGGGCATCGCCTTTTTTGGACTTAAGCGCCGTGAATGCTTCCTGATAGTTCTCGAATTCAAGAACTTTCGCATCCGGGGCTTTTTCTTTAATATTTGTAACCGAAGTAGAGCCCTTCACAGCGAGAACCGTAGTATCCGGTGTCAAAGAGTCTATGCCGGTAATCGCGCTCCCCTTGGGTACGAGGAGGGATTGACCTGCATTAAAGTAAACATCGCTGAAATCCACTTCCTTTTTACGTTCCTCCGTAATGGTCATCGTCGCAATTATGATGTCAATTTGTCCGTTTTGCAAAAGCGGGATACGTGTCTTGGAAGTTACTTCTTTTAGTTCTACCTTGGTTTCGTCACCTAGAATTTTTTTGGCAAGCGCTTTGGCCATGTCGATATCAAGGCCTTCGACACTGCCTGATACGGGGTCTTTCAGACCAAATAGACGTGTATCATATTTAACACCGGCAATGACTTTGCCGCGGTCTTTAATGGCTGCAATTGTATCAATGGACTCGGCCGGAACATTGTCTCCGCCTGAAGTTGAATCCGTTCCACCTGATGTTTTATCCGATCCACATCCTGATAGAGCAACACTGAAAGCCAGAAGGAACAAAAGCAACAATACTGGTGTTTTTTTCTTCATTGTCATAAAAGTGAGCTCCCCTTTTTAAATCAGTTTATTTTGCAGAATTAGTGATGAATCAGACGACTTAGAAACTGACGGGCACGTTCTTCTCTCGGATTGTTAAAGAACTCGGCTGCTGTATCATCTTCAACAATCTGCCCCTCATCCATAAAGATGACTCTATCGGCGACTTCCCTAGCAAAACCCATCTCATGGGTAACGATGACCATGGTCATCCCCGTATCTGCTAGAGAGCGCATGACATCAAGTACTTCTCCGATCATTTCGGGATCGAGTGCGGAAGTAGGCTCATCGAATAACATAATCTTGGGGTCCATCGCTAGACCACGGGCAATAGCAACACGCTGCTGCTGACCGCCAGACAGCTGGCTTGGATAACTTTCTGCTTTTTCGGCTATGCCAACACGGGTTAAATATTTCATTGCTGTTTCAGAGGCAGCCGCTTTAGATTGTTTCTTTACTTTGATCGGTGCGAGTGTAATATTTTCAATTACATTTTTGTGAGGGTACAGGTTGAAATGCTGGAATACCATACTGATGTTTTTGCGAAACTGGTTAATATCAATTTTACGCTGATGTAGTGGAATCCCACTGACATGAAGCTCTCCACCTGAGATGGTCTCGAGCCGATTGATACAGCGTAGAAGCGTACTCTTCCCAGAACCAGAGGGACCGATGATCACAACGACTTCACCTTCGCGGATTTGTAAATTAATATCTTTGAGCACATGAAAGCTTCCGTAATGTTTGTTCACATTTTTGAACTCGATCAGAATGATTCACCGCCCTTTTGTTCATATTCATCATAAAAAAGGAACTGAATGGTAAATATTGATAAGATGATACAATAAGATCAATGATTAGAGCAATGAATATGTCAAAAAACATGACATTTGTAGCAGTATTTCCTAGTTCTTAGGGCATGATTGTGTAAGTATGTTGTTAATTTGACGAGAAAGAAAAGAGATTTATGAAGCAGGAATGTGGGTCTTTTAACATAAATATGTAATTATATTGAAATAAAGTTGTTGGAAATTAAAAATTGAATAGCAGAGGGTGAGTTAAGAAATAAATGGAATAGGGTAATTTGATATGAACGAAAGCAACGATGAAGAAAGAAGGAGACTTATTTATGATAAAAATCGTACTCGTCCGGCATGGGCAGAGTGAATGGAATTTGGAGAATCGTTTTACGGGCTGGACCGACGTCGATTTGTCTGAGGCAGGGGTTGAAGAAGCACGTCAAGCAGGACTGATATTGAAGCAAAATGGATATGTTTTTGATGAGGCCTACACTTCGTATTTGAAAAGAGCGATTCGCACACTTTGGATTATCCTTCATGAAATGGATCTGATGTGGATTCCCGTCTACAAGACGTGGAAACTGAATGAGCGTCACTATGGTGCTTTGCAAGGGCTTAATAAAGCAGAAACTGCTATAAAATATGGCGAGGAGCAGGTATTATCTTGGCGCCGTTCTATTGATGCACGTCCTCCTGAACTTCCACTGGATGATCCAAGATATGAAGCGGAACTCCCGCAGTACAGTGTAATGAGAGAAGGGGAATATCCGCGTACTGAAAATTTGCTGGATACAGAAGAACGGGTACTGGCTTACTGGAAGGAACGAATTGTACCCGATCTTAGTGCCGGCAAACATATTATTATTGCAGCCCATGGCAATACAATCCGCTCTCTGATTCAGCACTTGGATCATCTTGAGGGCGACGGACTCATCAATCTGAACATACCGACAGGAATTCCACTCGTCTATGAACTGGATGAGGAGCTTAATCCGATACGTCACTATTACCTCGGAATGGAAGGACCTCTTCCTGCGGGGACGATTCCCAAACATATTAGTAAAGAAAGTACAACGAAAGGGCCCCCTGCATAAAGCGGGAGGTTCTTTTTATGTGGATTTCAAAAGGGCATAGCCTGTTATACACTTTTTCCATAAAAGGGTCCCTAGAGCAGGAGGAAGTGTAATGAGTGAGAAAGAGGAGTTAACCCGATTTGGCGTTGCTTTTCCCGCACCACTAATCGAGCAGTTTGACAAATACATAGAAGAACAGGGATACAAGAACCGATCAGAAGCAATTCGAGATTTGGCGCGCAGAGCGATGCTTGAACCGGCAAAACTGCACTCTGATGAACAAGTTGCCGGAGTTATTGTCACTGTATTTGATCATCATGCCAGTGAACTGCCGGGTATCCTCATGGAACTACAACACGATTATCACCATGATATTATTTCAAACATGCACGTGCACCTGAATCATCATCAGTGCCTCGAAGTCATTGCAGTTCGGGGCAATCTGGGCAGACTTCGCGCGCTGCATCAGCAGATACAGGTACAAAAAGGAGTGCACTACGCTGAATTATCCGTAACCTTTAATGATGGAGAATCACATGTAGATCATCATCTGAACAGAGAATAGAGAATGGCTTTACAAGCTACCCACAGACGATATAAAATGGAGCTTATCCTATTTAGGGTATTATAGGAATGGAGGGAACTTGCATGAACCGTTATTTGTTCGAGTATGAACTGAAATCTACTGGATTCAAAGGTGAATTTAGCTGGATTGAAGAATCCGAAGAGAAAGCAAAAGAAGCAATTCGTGATCGGATTGCCGACCTCGAATTTACTGAAATAGAAGATGTCGTTGTAGGCAACCTGCTGAAAACGATGGATGCAACAGGGCGTTTCTTTGAATGCGAGAACTGTGCTTCCTAAACACATCTAGATGAAGAGTATCCTTTCTTGTCCATGGGGCAGAAGGGATGCTCTTTTTTTGAGGCGAAAGTAAGCAGATAATATCGATATCCCAAGAAAGCTGGGCAAGAATGACTGCAGAGAATCTATCCGGTTCAATACAAAAAAAGGAGGGCTCTTTACTAGAGTCCTCCTTTATCATAGCTTTAACTACTTATTTTATCTCTTGTCTTGCTCTGTTTGCTCTACTTTTTCATGGATCTCGGTTTCTAATTCTTGCACAAGGTCCTCTTCGAGCTTCTGATGGGGCTGAGGATGAAACCATTGAATTTCCCCATTGTGAACAAACCCTTTGAATTCCTCTCCTTGCACATATAATGAGAATTGCTGACGTTCATGTGCGGTATCTTCAAATACAGGTTTGATTTGAATGTCCTCGGCTTTTTTCGAATTTCCATAATGTTTCATGAAGGAGTGTATAGTCGATTCAATTTTATCCACTTTATCCTCACCAATCATTTGTTTCGGGTGGGGGTTCAGCCATAGAATCTCATCATTATGATAATGTCCTTTAAATTCGTCTCCTCGAATTTTGAAGGTGAACGCAAGTCGCTCATGCATACGGTTCTCATAAATGGTTTCTACCTCAAAATCTTCAAGTTCAGGTTTTATATGATTATTTTCCGTCATGTGTATATCTCCTCTCATGAAAGTTTTACTTACCCAATTTCTCGTAAAAAGCACCATCCTGATTAGCATAAATAGGATAATAATGGAGGATCTATTAGTTGCCTATTATATAGGTTTGTTTTCCAGAATGTCCATTGAAAACGTTAACTCTCACGAAAAATCGGTCTTTCTTTGCATAACAGGACAATATAAATAGAGGACTTAGGTTGCATTAATATTTTCGTAAAGAGCTTGGAGAACGATTATTCCATTTTTCACTAATAATGATATGACATTGGTCGAAGATCCGCTCAATGGTTTGCGTGTTGTTTGCTTGGATTCGGATGCTAAATCCAGGTATAGCTAGATGGGAGATACCGAATGAAATATTTGAATCTTCCTTACGAATCACTTCATAAAGTTCGTCCAGAAGTGCATCGTTTGTTCGTTCACTAACTGCAATCATAGATCCTAGGTGAGTATAACCTTCCATAAAGCCAAGATCTGATATAGGCTGCTGCTGCGGCATTAATTTAATATGGTCATATACCCCAAGCTTGCCGTCCCAATAAATCTCAGTCACTAGTTGGATCGTGTTGTAACTAAATTTTTGTCCGCTCGGAGACCAGCCCGGAGTAAGGATATCTGTATATAGAAACGTTGCTCCGCGCTCCATATGAACCACATTTTTTTGCTTATAGTGCGCATTTTCATAGGCGATCAAAGGGTCTGGAAGGTATTCCAAATAGCTGCCTTTTTTCAAGTTGATTTCTGTTTCTTGATAAGCAAAGCTTTTCGGTGTTTTATATACTTTTGTCGCGGACTGCGTGGTTAAAGTCACCTTTGATCCTTCATCAGCGGAGATCTCCATCTTGTATCTGTCCCCATCTAAATAACCGCCGCCAGGGTTTAGGAGGTAATAGCAAACTTGGCCTGAATCATCAAAATAAATCGGTCGCATCACTTTGAATGCCCCTTGAAAATACACTCGCTTAGCTACTGTTTTCCCTTTTCGCTCTTCAAGATCCAAAGTTAAAGAGCCAGTCCAATCTGACATATTATTCTAATCCTTTTAACAGAGCGTGCTGCCGAATCCAGTCCATTACTTCTGGGAGACCATCATTATTTTTTAAGTTGGTGAAGAAGAAAGGTTTGTTCCCACGGAATTCTTTCGTGTCCTTCGCCATGACTTCAAGGCTGGCACCAACAAAAGGAGCAAGATCCGTTTTGTTAATAATAAACAAGTCAGATTTAATCATCCCTTGTCCACCCTTACGAGGAATTTTCTCCCCTTGGGCAACATCAATGATATAAATGGAAAAGTCGACGAGCTCCGGGCTGAAAGTAGCTGCAAGGTTATCGCCACCGCTTTCTACAAAAATAAGTTCAACATCGGGGTGACGCTCAACCAGCTGGTCAATTGCAGCGAAGTTCATCGAAGCATCTTCGCGGATGGCAGTGTGCGGACAGCCGCCTGTTTCCACTCCAATGATACGGTCCTCGGGAAGAACCCCGTTTTGAATTAAAAATTTAGCGTCTTCTTTTGTATAAATATCGTTAGTGACAACAGCCATTTTGATTTCATTTTCAAGGTGACGAGTCAGTTTTTCTACAAGCATCGTTTTGCCTGCTCCAACAGGTCCTCCAACACCGATTCTGATAGGTTCCATTAATAACACACTTCCTTTACTGATTGTTAGAAAAATTAAGACATGAATATTCGAATATTTACTCGTTCATGTTTCATTTGAGATAGTTCAATTCCTGGTGATACCATTCCAAAATCATCAATTGTTAGCTCCATGATTTTATTCACGGCTTCTGTTAATTCCGGTATAAACTGATGTGAAATCGTTTGACCTGCTGTTTGTCCAAGAGGGATGGCGCGTACTGCGTTTTGAACTTGACTGGAAATAGCAGAATACAAATAGTAGAGGATGGTATCTTCTTTTGATACCTGAAGCCCATGAGCTACCATCGAAAAAACAATAGCCGGATGGCCGAATACGTTCTTACTTTTTATTTCTTCTCTGTACTGAGAGAGGATAGGTAAGCCATATAGGGATTCCGTCAGTTTCAGCATTCGATCCCCAATCATTTGGGTTCCTTCTCTCGATTCTCGTGGCAAGTTCTGAACCGTCAATAGGCGATCCATATGCCATACCTGCTGTATATCTTCGTCCACGAGAGCTTCATAAACGAGACGAGAGGCAAGCCCATCCGCATAGATAAGCTGTTCATGTAAATACACTTTCAGCCATTTGAAAAACGTTGCTTGGTTATGGACCTTATCTTCCTGGATATAACTCTCAAGGCCAAAAGAATGACTGAAAGCTCCTGTAGGGAAATTAGAATCGCATAGTTGAAACAAAGAGAGCAGATGACTATTCATGACTATGGCCAATATGCCGGAATGCTTGTTTTACTTTTCGATCCTCTCGTTTAAATGGAATCTCGAGTTGCCTAAGCAGTTCCTCAACTAAATAGTCATACTGAACTAACATATCATTGTCTTCGAATTGAGCAGGGAGATGGCGATTACCAAGCTGGTGAGCGATCGTTCCCATTTCTTTGATGCTTCTAGGCTGAATGACAAGCAGATCATCTGACATGACATCAACGACGATCATGTTCTTGTCGTCCATGAATAATACATCACCAGCGACAAGATCACGTGGCTCACGCAAGCGTATACCGAGCTCATTTCCGTGATCTGTTTTTACGCGTTGAATACGCTTCATCAAATGTGCACTTTCTAGATACACTTTTTCCATGTGGCGTTTTTCTATTTCGTTTTTATCCATTTGTTCGATGTTGGTTACGATTTTTTCAATAATCAATATCTTTCACCTCAGAATAGGAAATATCGCTGTCCCATGGGTACGGTATCAACCGGATCACATGTCAGTAATTCTCCATTTATTTTTACTTCATATGTTTGTGGATCTACCGTGATATCCGGCGTCTCTGAATTTAACTTCATGCTTTTTTTCGTTAATGTACGAATTCCACCAACAGGCAGGATGATTTTGTTAAGACCCAGTTTTTCGTGAACTCCATCGTCATAGGCTGCTTGTGAAATGAAAGTAGCAGAACTGCTTGCTAATGCTTTTCCGAACTGAGCATACATTGGACGATAAATATATGGCTGTGGTGTCGGTATCGAAGCATTGGCATCCCCCATTAAACTAACAACCGCATGTCCGTTTTTAAGTACCATTTCTGGTTTTACTCCGAAGAACTTAGGATTCCATAGAACCAGATCGGCCATTTTGCCAACCTCAATGGAACCTACATGTTCTGAAATTCCATGGGTAATAGCAGGGTTAATCGTGTACTTTGCGATATAGCGTTTTGCCCGGTTATTATCTGCGTATTTACTATCTCCTTCTAGGAGTCCACGCTGTTTCTTCATTTTGTCTGCTACTTGCCAAGTGCGTAGAACGACTTCTCCAACTCGGCCCATGGCTTGGGAATCTGAGCTTACCATGCTGAATACGCCCATATCGTGAAGGATATCTTCAGCTGCAATGGTTTCTTTTCTAATTCTAGAGTCTGCAAAGGCAATGTCTTCTGGAACAGAAGGATTTAAATGGTGGCAGACCATGACCATATCAAGGTGTTCGTCAATCGTATTTATCGTGTAGGGGAGGGTAGGGTTCGTTGATGAAGGCAGAATGTTAAGGTAACCTGCTGATTTGATTAAATCAGGAGCGTGACCACCGCCTGCGCCTTCTGTATGGTACATGTGAAGAACTCGATCTTTTACAGCAGCCATTGTATTTTCCATAAAGCCGCTTTCGTTCAGAGTATCGGCGTGAAGAGCAACTTGAATGTCATACTCGTCCGCTACTCGCAGAGCGTAATCAAGGGAAGAACCTGTAGCGCCCCAGTCTTCGTGAACTTTTAATCCGATCACGCCAGCTCTTACTTGCTCGATTAGCGGTTCAGTAGAAGCTGCGTGTCCTTTTCCAGTAAATCCAATATTGATAGGGAGGCCTTCTGCTGCTTCGAGCATTCGGTGTATATTCCACTCTCCTGGAGTAACGGTGGTAGCTTTAGATCCTGCTGCAGGGCCTGTACCACCGCCAATTAATGTCGTTGTCCCCGATGTGAGAGCCACTTCTACTTGTTTCGGATTGATAAAGTGAACATGTGTATCGATAGCTCCTGCGGTTACAATCAAACCTTCTCCAGCGATGATTTCTGTAGAAGTACCGATGATAATATCGATGTTATCTGTAATAAGCGGGTTACCGCTTTTACCTATTCCAAAAATCTTCCCATCTCGAATGGCTAAATCAGCTTTGCAAATTCCGGTGTAATCTAGAATGATAACATTGGTTATTACCGTATCGGCTACACCATCTTTACGAGTTGCAAGGGGATGCTGGCCCATACCGTCTCGAATGACTTTACCTCCGCCAAACACAACTTCTTCTCCATAAGAAGTGTGATCTTTCTCGATTTGAATGAACAAATCGGTATCAGCAAGGCGAATAGAGTCACCCGTCGTTGGGCCGTACATTTCGGCATACTGTCTTCGGGACATTTTAAAACTCATATTGAATCCTCGCTTTCTAATTTTCCATCCACTTTATTATTGAAGCCATATACACGGCGTTCTCCTGCAAAATCAATGAGCTGTATTTCTTTTTCGTCTCCGGGTTCAAAACGAACAGCCGCTCCAGCAGGGACATTTAGCCGTTTTCCGTAGGCCTGCTTTCGGTCGAAGAGAAGTCCTTCATTTACCTCATAAAAATGAAAATGTGATCCGACTTGAATAGGGCGATCCCCTGTATTTGTAACGGAAATCGTGAAGATTTCGCTTCCTGCGTTACAAATAATTTCATCTTCTTGTAGAATATATTCTCCTGGTATCATATAGAGCTCCCTTCTGTTTATCGTATCGGGCTGTGAACGGTAACTAATTTTGTCCCATCTGGAAAAGTAGCTTCAACCTGAATATCATCAATCATTTCAGGAATTCCTTCCATAACATCTTCTCGGGTCAAAATAGTAGCTCCATACTCCATCAGTTCGGCAACTGTTCTCCCGTCCCGCGCTCCTTCTAATACTTCATAAGTGATGAGAGCGACAGCTTCGGGATGATTTAATTTCAATCCTCTGTCTTTCCGGCGCCTTGCAAGATCGGCTGCGACTACGATCATAAGCTTGTCAATTTCTCGCGGCAATAAATGCATAGTTCAATCCTCCTATTATCATCCCACACAACAATACCCCTCCATTTCGAAAGAGAAAGGAGGGGTATTGATTGAAAAATATAAAAATTCTTTATATTGATTTCTTTCAAAAGCCCGGTATTTACACTTTCTACAGAAGCCCGATAATTAAGTATATCTAAACTATTATATCATAAAGAAAATAGAAGATGAATCATTATGTTAATCATTTTTTCTGGAAATGAAGTTACAATGCATGTTTAGCCTACCTCATAACCAACTTCGTACGTGAACTCTTTCACGTTTTACTTTAGTTGTGCTTAGTACATTGATAAGAATTATGTTGCCTACTGCTAGTTTAGCCATTAAGATAGGGAAAGCCATATCTCGGCTATACCACTCTATCTATGTAAGATGGATAGTTCTATTTTCTGCGTTTTTTTCCGTGAAGCCTTGTCTACCCTCCTCGTAGATACAAAATTTGTCATATCTCGTATAACATCGTCTGAGTAAGCATGGGTTTTAAGTACACATCTGTTGTATGTAGCTTGTTAAGTTTATGATTTTATCCTAAATATGCTGGTCGGTTTTCAAAATGAGTATCGCTATTCCCTTCCAAATCTACTCACATACAAATGAGAAGGTTTCTTTGGGAGGAATTCTTGATGAAGGGGTGCAACAAATACAAATGGAAAAGAAATTAGTTAGAATGATTTTTCTCGTTGTTATTATCTCTGCTTTTATGTTAACGGGATGTAACGTATCGAACACAAACCTGTCCGATGATGAAAATAATGGAGCAAGTGAAAAGAAAAAGGACGAGCTGGTGCTGGCATTTGGATCTGAGCCGGAAACCGGATTTGATCCTACAACAGGGTGGGGACGTTATGGATCACCCTTATTCCAAAGTACGCTCTTAAAGAGAGACGATGATTTGAACATTATCAATGATCTTGCCACAAGCTATGAAGTGGATAAAAGCGGCAAGATTTGGACGGTGAACATACGAGATGATGTAAAATTTTCTGACGGACAGCCATTAACAGCGGATGATGTTGTATTCACATTTGAAACAGCGATGAGTAATGGGTCTGTAGTCGATTTGAGCAGTATGAATAAAGTGGAGGCAGTAGATGCACATACCGTTACATTTACGTTAAAAGAGCCTCAATCTACGTTTGTGAATACATTAATAGGAACGGGGATTGTTCCCAAACATGCTTATGGACCAGACTATGCAGATCATCCAATTGGTTCAGGACCTTATCAGCTTGTGCAATGGGATAAGGGACAACAGTTAATTATTAAAGCCAATCCGGAATACTATGATAAACAGTCCTATTTCAAAAAGATTACCTTTTTATTTTTAAACGAGGATGCATCCTTTGCAGCTGCAAAAGCAGGAACGGTTGATCTTGCCTATATCCCGGCTGCATTCAGTAACCAGAAAGTATCTGGTATGAGGTTGGAATCAGTACAAACCGTTGACAATAGAGGCATTGTTTTTCCTTACGTTGCATCAGGCACGAAGACAGAAGATGGCTTGCCCATTGGGAACGATGTAACCGCTGATCCAGCAATTCGTCATGCCATTAATATGGCTGTAGACCGACAAGCACTTGTCGATGGTGTTCTTGAAGGACAAGGGACTCCAGCATATACTTCCGTAGATGGACTGCCTTGGTGGAATCCAGAAACGGTTATTGAAGATGGGGATGTGGAAGGTGCGCAGAAGCTGCTAAAAGAAGCGGGCTGGGTTGATACCGATGGAGATGGAATTGTTGAGAAAGGTTCTTTGAAAGCAGAGTTCACTCTTTATTATTTAGCGGATGACGCAATTAGACAATCTCTTGCCATTTCTGTTGCAGATATGATGAAACCACTGGGAATAAATGTCAAATTAGAAGGTGGAAGCTGGGACATCATTTCTAAGAAAATGTACTCCAATCCCGTACTACTAGGTTGGGGAAGCCATGATCCGCATGAAATGTACAACATTTATAGCAGCAATACGGCAGGGATCGATTACTATAACACCGGTTTTTATTCGAATAAGACCGTAGACGAATATTTTGATAAAGCTCTTCAAGCCACAAGTGAAGCGGAAGCCCTTGAATATTGGAAAAAAGCCCAGTGGGATGGAACGACGGGACTTAGCGCGAAAGGTGATGCTGCCTGGGCTTGGCTTGTAAATATTAATCACTTGTACCTAGTAAAAGATGGACTTGATATCGGAGATCAAAGAATCCATGTTCATGGTCATGGTTGGCCTGCAACCGATAATATCGTTGAATGGAAATGGACTGACTAACCGTGCGTAATTATATAAATAGAAAACTTGGATTTTTTATTTTGAGGAAGGGATTACGAATGGCGACATTACTTGTTGCCATTTGCTTTATTTCCTTTCTACTCGTGAAAAACTCTCCGATTGATCCTATTCAAGCGTATATTGGGGCAGATATGCTAAGAGTTGGCCCCGAACAACGCGAACAAATTGCCGAGTATTGGGGATTAAATGAGCCCATGATGACCCAGTTTATCAATTGGGCTTCTGCTGTAGTAACCGGAGATTTAGGAACTTCCATGATCTATCGCAGGCCAGTCATTGATGTAATTGGTGAACGATTTTTAAATTCTCTTGTGCTTATGTTATTTGCCTGGATTTTATCAGGTGTGATTGGCTTTGTTATGGGCGTTGTAGCGGCGATGAAAAAAGGAACATGGATAGATCGTTTAATCAAATGGTACTGTTTCACGTTAGCATCTACTCCTACCTTCTGGATGGGGCTCCTTATTTTAATGGTTTTCGCTGTGTGGTTAGGATGGTTCCCTATTGGAATGGGAGTTCCGGCAGGAGTCCTTGCGGAGGATGTTACACTCATGGATCGAATTCAGCATCTTATTCTGCCTGTATTGACCTTAAGTATGGTTGGTGTTGCTAATGTGGCACTCCATACAAGGCAGAAGCTAATTGATGTTCTTGCAAGTGATTATGTGTTATTTGCCAGAGCGCGAGGCGAAAAAGGGTTTATGCTATTTTGGAGACATGGGTTACGTAATGTTGCTATGCCAGCAATCACCTTACAATTTGCAGCATTCAGTGAATTGTTTGGCGGCGCAGTACTAGCAGAGCAAGTGTTTTCCTATCCTGGTCTGGGACAGGCTACGGTAGAAGCAGGATTAAGAGGAGATGTACCCCTTTTATTAGGGACGGTTATTTTTAGTACCCTGTTTGTATTTGTAGGAAATTTACTAGCTGATATCAGCTATCATGTATTAGATCCGAGAATGAGGGAGGGGAGGGAAATATGATTCCTAACCAGAAGAAATTCCCTCTGAATCAACAGCAACGGGCATTATTAAAAGTACTCCTCTCCGTAATGGTTATAGTCATTGTTATACTAGGGCGTTTTCTTCTTGATAAAGGCGGAATTGCAACGAATCTTACAGTTCGGAATTCTCCGCCATCTTGGGATCACCTTTTTGGTACGGACTGGCTAGGCCGAGATATGTTTACACGCACGGTAATGGGACTTTCATTAAGTATCGGAGTAGGATTAATAGGTGCCATTGGAAGTACGTTCATTGCTACCCTTTTAGGGATGGCCGCTGCAACAATGGGGAAGACAGCGGATCGCTTGATTTCATGGCTTATTGATCTTTTTTTAAGTGTTCCTCATCTGGTAACCCTTATCCTTATTGCCTTTACATTAGGGGGAGGATTTAAAGGGATTGTCATTGGCGTGATGGTAACCCATTGGCCAAGTCTTGCTCGGGTCATTCGAGCAGAGGTGATGCAAGTTCGATCAGCTGAATTTGTTCAGGTGTCGCGGAGAATGGGCAAACCTGGCTGGTGGGTAGCTTTGCATCATATCGCTCCACATATTGCACCCCAGTTTCTCATCGGATTTATGCTATTGTTTCCTCATGTTATTTTACACGAGGCAGCAGTTACGTTTGTCGGTTTAGGGTTGTCTCCTCACGAACCCGCTATTGGCATTATTTTATCTGAATCGATGAAGTACTTATCTTCTGGTATGTGGTGGCTTGCTTTCTTCCCTGGACTTTGTTTGCTACTAATCGTTAGAATGTTCGAACAGATTGGGGAAAATCTCCGATTGCTTATGAACCCTAACGGGAATCGCGAGTAAGGAGATGATACAACAATGTCTATTCTTGAAATAGAGAATCTATCCGTTTCTTTTAAGCAATATACAGCCGGATTTAAACAAATCCAGCATCAGGTCATTTCAAGTTTGGATGTAAAGCTTGAAGCAGGTAAAATTCTTGCTGTTGTAGGTGCAAGTGGATCGGGAAAAAGCTTGCTTGCGCATGCCATTTTAGGAATACTTCCGAGCAATGCCATGGTAAGTGGTGTAATCAAATTTGAAGGGGAGGAGCTCACTCCTGCTCGGCAAAAGGCAGTGAGAGGGAAAGAAATTGCTCTTGTCCCCCAATCCGTAAACTTCTTGGACCCGCTCATGCGTGTAGGAAGCCAGGTGCGAACCTCGGTCCATAAAGGTGATCCTGTTCAAGCGCAGCGAAATGTGTTTAAACGATTCCACTTAGGACAAGAGGTGGAACGCATGTATCCATTTCAACTATCCGGCGGGATGGCAAGGAGGACACTATTGTCAACTGCGATGGTAAGTGGAGCAAAGGTCATCGTTGCCGATGAGCCCACTCCAGGACTTGACCCGGTTGTCATCAAGGAAGCGCTGAATCATTTTAGAGAGTTCGCGAACCAAGGTTGTGCGGTCATGTTGATCACGCATGATATTGAATCTGCCCTTCAGATTGCAGATAAAATCGCTGTGTTTTATGCAGGAACGACTGTAGAAATTGCTAAGGTCGAGGATTTTACAGGTCAGGGCGAGGCCATAAGGCATCCTTATACTAAGGCTTTGTGGCGAGCGTTGCCGCAAAATGATTTTATTCCTATTCCCGGTTCACAGCCTCATCCAAGCTCATTGCCACCGGGCTGCTTGTTTGCACCGCGTTGTGAACTGGCTACAGCTGAATGTCATCAGGCTGAGCCTAATATGAGGGAACTTCGGGATGGAATGGTGAGGTGTATTCATGCAACTTGAGGGTGTGAATCTCGGATACCGCTATGGCGAGCAGTGGACGTTACGACATCAGAACATCACGCTGGGTAGCGGGGAAGTCGTAGGACTACGTGGCCCAAGTGGTGCAGGGAAAACGACCCTTGCTCGTATTCTTGCTGGATATATCAAGCCTGAAGAAGGTCATGTACTTCTAAATGGACAACCTATGAAAGATAAAGGATATGCCCCAGTACAGCTCGTATTTCAGCATCCGGAAAGAGCGGTAAATCCTCGTTGGTCTATGCGTAAGGTTCTATCTGAGGCCGGGGGGCTTGATGATTCGTTTCTCGAAGAGCTTGGCATTCAAGAGGAGTGGCTGAACAGGAAGCCTGGAGAACTCTCAGGAGGGGAACTTCAGCGATTTTGTGTTGCGAGAGCCTTTGGAAAGGAAACAGAGTTCCTGATTGCGGATGAGATGACGACGATGCTTGATGCTGTGACACAAGTCCAAATCTGGCAAGCAGTAATGAATAGAGCCAAGCAGCTTGATACAGGAATCCTGATCGTCAGCCATGAAGATGCTTTATTGCAGCGATTGTGTACTCGAATCATCGACTGGCACAGATTCATTTGAGCGTCTTCTCTTTTCGTAGTATGATGGCGTAAGGTAAATAGAGGGAACCATTGAATCATCAATATTAATGGATAGAAAGTAGGTATGTAAGATGTCAGAACGTATTCTATCTCCGCTCGTAGCAGCACTTAACATGGAGCCTCATCCGGAAGGCGGATGGTATAAAGAAATGTGGAAAGCTTCTTTTCAGATTCCGCATTCGGTTCTACCAACGAACTACTCTGGATCGCGTCCTGCAGCAACTTCGATTTATTTCCTTCTTCATCCGGGTGAAATTTCTGATTGGCACGTTGTACACTCCGACGAGCTTTGGATGTGGCATTCCGGCAGTCCGCTTGAACTTATTGTTGGTGGAAGTGGCGAGGGAGAACCGGAGCAGACAGAATCATACATTCTGGGTTGTGACGTAGAAGCAGGTCAATATCCGCAAGCTCTTGCACCGGGTGGACAGTGGCAAATGGCTCGCGTACTGGGCGATGAACCGGTTTTGGTCTCCTGTGTAGTAGCACCGGGATTTCATTATGATGATTTCCGTTTGATTCAGCGTGGCTAAGGGATAAATAATGAAATGATAATACAAGCGGGTCGACGTGAGTCGGCCTGTTTGTTGTGAATGAGAAGAAACAGCCTATCGTAGTGAAAGTAACTATAGATGGTGATAATAGTAAGATGGAAGAAGGTTTGGAATATAGGGATTGTGGTGATAAGATGAATACTAACTACAGGATAGATATTATGCGGGGTAGTAGGAGTGAATATCACGTAAAAAGATGTATCTACATAGTTTCTTATAACATGGATAGTAGTGTAGCAACCAGTTAAATAAGGCAGAGTATAAAGATGAAAGCAAATAAAGGAGTCAAAAAATATGGGTAAACAGACGAAAAAAGCGGCTGCATGGTCACTGGTCATCATGGGAGCAGGTTTTGCGGCTTCCTTGCCTTTTCATGGAAGCCTCCCAGGTAAAATATTAATAGGAGCCTTTGAAGCAGGACTGGTTGGCGGGCTCGCGGACTGGTTTGCGGTTACAGCATTGTTTCGACATCCCCTTGGATTAAAGATTCCGCATACGGCATTACTTCCTAAAAACCGAGATAAAATGACAGATGGACTGGTGTCCGCGGTGGAGAATAATTTGCTGAATAAGGAAAGTATCTCTGCCAAAATTTCAGAAATGCCGGTAAGTGAAATGATTCTTGAAATGGCTGAAAAAGAGTTGCATTCACAGGGAACGCAAGATGCCATTGATACGATTGCAAAACGAATCGTAGCAACCCTCCCGCTCGAACGCATTGCTCCTTTGGTTGCAGGAGAAATGAAACGCCAAATCGGACAGATGGATGTAACTACTTTGCTTACCAAAGCCGAGCAACAAATTACAAGTAAGGGTTATGACAAAATAGCACTCGATTATGGATTGGATCAAGCCGAGGCATGGCTAGTGAAACCGGACACGATTTATACACTGGGCGAGATCGGTATGAGAGCGCTGAATTCCGTGCAAGTGAACGGGCTTATGCAATTTGCTATGAATGCGCTCATGGGCTATCTGAATGAAGAACGCCTAGGCGGAATCCTCCAGCGCTTTTTGTATGACCAGGTTCAGGATCTGAAATATGAAGGACATCCTCGTCGTCACAATGTATTAACCGGAATTCGGGGACAGCTGTCTCGATTAACGCATAATCACAAGGTCGTTTCTGGACTGACGGAGTGGAAGGACACTTTACTGGAGAACTGGGATGCGGAGATGACCGTATTACACAAAATGCAAGAACTTCGGGAGAAGGCGCTTGTTTACATGGAGGACGGAAAGTATGTGTCAGAGCACGTACTGCCTATCATTGAATCCCTTATTGCTGAGGTAAAAGATAACGCCGTGCTGCTGGAACGTATTGATCAGAAGATCGTACACAGTGTAACGAGTCTTGTAGAACGTAACCATTCCAAAATCGGAAATCTTGTACGAGAGAATGTAAACAAAATGGATAATGAATCATTAATCGCACTGATCGAGGATAAGGTTGGACAGGATTTGCAATGGATTAGGATTAACGGGGCGGTTACTGGTTTTCTCATTGGTATCGTACTTACCGTACTTCAGATTATTTTCATTTAATTCAAAAAATAGTGCATTCCATTTTCCTGGAACCTATAAAAAAAGGCACACCAACATAGCTGAATATGGTGTGCCTTTGTTATTTTTCCGTACTATTTAAGAGTGACGGGTTGAATGAATGGGTGTTTCCAAGTTGATCCATTCTGTTAGCAGCTTAAATGTTTTCTTGGCTGTGGTAACCGTAGTCTGTCTGTCTTCCTCAGAATGGATGTTATCATTCACGATCTGCGCAAATTCCTTCCACTTGCTGCGAGTCTCCTGACCATAGGCATTAAAATAACGAAGGTTTTGTTCCAGTTCGGAAGGCAGATGCTGTTTTAACTTTTTGTTAATGATCTGTCCGCCCATTGTAGATCCTTCTATAACATATAAGTATCCCAATAGGTGGGGTGTTGAATTGATAGTAGGGAGATCGGAAGCTATAGGCAGTGAACTGAGGTCACTATCTTTAGGCAGGAGATCTTGAATGTCCTTTTCTAGTAGAGGGGTCTTTTTTCTTGCATGCATATCAAGTAACGTATCTTGTCCAAGTCCCAGCAGGCTAATCTGATCCTCGAGCGGTTTGATAAAACCGTAGAACTTCTGTAAGTAGGTAAGATATTGTTCTGACGTGAGGGTTTGGTCCATAATTGCAATTGCGTATGCATTTTGCTCAATATCGTGATGTTCTTGAGCTGTCTCCTGGCGTAATTGTTCCATGATAGTTTGCTGCTCCATAAAAACCATCCCCTTATTTTCATTACCATAGAAAACGTCTTTCTATATCAAGCAGATCTAGATACTTACTTAGAAATTCATTTTCCGGTTACTACTAGAATAACAAAAAAATGATGGAAAAACGATTAACTTGATAGTCTTGACGTTGACGCTTAGTATCCTTTTTACTATGCTGAGAAATAAAGAACGATAGAAGAAAGGGTCTACGATATGCGTCTGTGGCATGAAGACTTAATTGGTAAGCTTCCTAGAGCACAATTGCTTGGACAACACCGAGAGTGCTGTGCACTTCGCGGAAATGGTTGGGGGAAGAAGCATGCAACCGTAAATTATGTTTTTGAATACCATCCAATGAAACTAGTCAGATACCATCTGCTCATTATCCAAGAAATGAAGAATCGTGGCTACAACGTGGATGTACTTTGGGAAGATCCGTTGTATCGCGGGAAGCAATGTGAGAGATGGGATGGAGAGAACCCTGATTCGCTGCATGAGTTTGGGCGGTACGAAGAACATAATGAGGCTTATATGGAGGAATGTACGATGAACCTTGCGTCAAAAGGGATTTATATCGTATAGCGCGCTGAAGCAGGCCTCCATCGTGCAACTATTCACCAAAATAAAAAAAGCAGACCTCGCGAAATGTCGGGGTTTGCTTTTTATTTTCTATAAGCCGGAATACATTTAGCGTGGAAAATTACGCTCAACGAGTCCTTGTTCAAGCGCATAACGGGTAAGCTGTACCCGATTCTCGAGCTGTAGCTTTTGCAAAATATTTTTCAAATGATTTTTTACCGTTTGATCTGAAATGCCGAGGGCATCCGCAATTTCTCGGTTTGTTTTTCCAGATGCAACCCAGTTCAAAATTTCTCTCTCTCGGTTTGTTAGTGGAGGTCCTGCATCTTCCATCTTCATTGTTTTAGGGAACTCTTTCAAAATTTGATAGGCCAGCTCCTGACTAACAGGTGCTTCATCGCTTACTATAGCCCGCAAGTACTCCAGCCAAGTAGAAGAAGAAAGGTTTTTGAACAAATATCCTTGGGCACCCTGTTTAAGTGCTTCAAACAGATGTGTTACATCGTCCGAGACAGTGACCATCACAATGATAACGTAAGGGTAACGCTGTTTGATCACTCTAGTGGTCTCCAGCCCGTCCATACCGGGCATCCGGATATCCATGAGAATCAGGTCAGGCATCCATTCCTCTGTAAGACGGAGTGCTTCCTCGCCACTAGCGGCCATTCCAACAATATCGAATGCGGGATCCTCTGATAAAATAGCCTCCATAGCCGCTCTCGCATGCGCAGAATCATCAACGATAAGTACACGTGTGTTATTCATAAGTGATGCCCTCCCTTTTCTATAGTCATACAGGTTCCGCCGTTACTCTGGTTGTGAAAATCAAAATCCCAACCCATTTCGGCGGCCCGATCTTTTGTAATCCGCAGTCCATATCGATCCGCTCTTTCCCAAGGGTCCTCTTCATATCCAATTCCATCATCACAGATCGATACTTTCCACGATACGGCATTGCCCTGACCCGAAATCTGTATGGAATCCGCATTGGCATGTTTTCGAATGTTGAGAACGGCTTCCCGGATACAAGCGATAAGCGCGATTTGTTCTTTAGTGGATAGATCTTCATCTGGGATCGTCCAACTAATGTGTGATTCCATACGGCTGCTATAGGTAAGATCTTCAATCTGCTGCAAAATTTGCTGTGGATGTGTTGGAAGATCCCCGGAATGGGGAGCAACTTTCAGCTGAGCGATGGCTTGTCTTACATAGTGATGAATTTCATGAACTGTTTTTCTTGCATCCTGCAGCTCACTTTGATGAGCAGAACCAGACAGATTACGATCTGCCTTATCCATTTGTACGGACAATAAGAACAGGGACTGAGCAATACCATCGTGCAATTCCCTTGCCATTTGTTCTCTTGCCTCAAGCGCAGATTTAGCAGCTTTTTCTTTTTCTAGCTCGGCCTGAGCCCGCTCCATTACTTGAAATAGCTTGCTTAACAGCGTCACGCTGACAAGATAAACGATGACAGGAGTTAGCCAGTTTCCTGCTTCCATCGAGAGATAGGGCATAAGAAACTGGTGCCTGATATATTCCCAGAGACCTACGGTAATGGTCGGTATAATAAGAATCATCCATTTAATATGTTTGTAACTCATGTGTAGGAGCACTCCTTTTAAACAGGTTGATCAAATAATAAATGGTTTGGATTTTTTCTAGTGGTCTTTATTATATCCTTTTATAGATGACAAAGGGGTTGCTTCATTCTATGGACATAGGGTAAATACTAACTTAACGTGTCAATTTAAGTATATGGAAGGATGTTTATGAAAAAAGGCGGTAGAGAAGAGTCATCCTTGCTCACTTCCTCTTACGCTTCATTATTCCGGGGAATGGAATTTCCCTTCGTACCCGAAGCTTCGGTATACTTATTGTAATATTATTGCTGATGACGAAGTGCTTCATTATAAGTCTTCTCATTTTAACAGCAGATAGCGTCACAATCTTAGAGAAATTAAAGGAGTGTAAGTAGAAACATGAGTCTAGCAGTATTGGAACGTCGAAGCGAACTACTGAAGAAAAATATCGAACAGATGCTAATCCGGGAAAATCAGCAGGGCATTACAAGACAGCAAAGCATGTTTTTACAGCAAATGATTAAAGAACTCCATCAGACTTCCCACGATTTGAACTTAGAAAGACGCTAAATAACGAACGGGTATACGAAAAGCCCGGTACCTTACTGCTCGGTGTATAGGAGCAAGAGAGGTACCGGGTTTTTATTATTTATTCATAAACTAAAGGTGATTGCTCTTGTAGGAGTGAATCGTTTTTTGGCGCCTGAACGCTAATATAGGCAATAAATTTCTCAACGAGCTCAGGATCGAACTGGGTACCTGCACAGGAGCGAAGCTCGATAATCCCTTCTTGCAAAGTTTTTGTCTTTTGGTACGGGCGTTCTGAAGTCATGGCATCAAAAGAGTCGATAATCGTAAGCATCCGGCATAGCTGGGGTATCTCTTTTCCCTTGAGTCCATGAGGGTAGCCCTTGCCATCAAATCGTTCATGATGAAGTTCAATATAGGGTATCAAGTCTTTGAATCGATGGTCTGTAAGAGCAATTTTCTTTCCCCAAGTCACATGCTGTTTAATGGTCTCCCATTCATCTGGGGTCAGTTTCCCTTTTTTATTCAACACGCCCCACGGAATTTCCAACTTGCCGATGTCATGGATGAGTGCGCCAAGGACAAACTCACGTTTCTCCTCTTTGTCGAGAGACAGGATGCTACTCATATCAAGCGCATATTTATATACTCTTTTTGAATGTTTGAACGTATCAATGTCTTTGTACATAAACAAATTCAACTGTTGCTCGATGTAATGCACTTCCTGAGACATGTCCAGTTCTTCTTCCATTACAATGTCACATCCATAAGTATGTACCGTGTTTTTGCCTTGTTTTTTGGCATAATACAATGCTTTGTCGGCATGATCCACGAGCTGCGATTTATCATATAAGTCTATGCTGTACTGGGCAATTCCAGCTGAAAAAGACAAGCATTTATGAGGGAAAACTTCAACGCCATCAAAAGGTGTGTCGTTTAGTTTTTTTCTAATCTTATCAACGAAATGTCTAGCTTCTTCAAAGTTGAATCCTGGCATAAGAAGAGTGAATTCTTCACCGCCGTAACGTGAAGCCACGATTGAGGTGTCTTTTGTTTCCTCTATTAACATAGAACCAAGAAAACTGATTAACAAATCTCCCTTTAGGTGACCGAAGCTGTCATTGTATTTTTTAAAATCATCAATATCGATCATGGCAAGAGCAAGCGGTTTATCATTTGCTTTAGCTTCTATAATATGATGCTCCAGCGAGCTTTCAAAAAAACTATGATTATAGAGTGATGTTCGCTGATCAATATTGGAACGATTCAGTATTTGATGGTACATGAAGAATAGCTGACGGAAAGCATGTGACAATAAAATGGCTAAGCTAAGAAAAAGAATGAGGCCAAGTATTCCGTTGTTTACGATCAAGACACATAACACAAGAGAGAGGATTAACATACAAAGGTATACGAGTACGGTATCCTTAACGAACCCTTTTAACGTGTTAATTAAATCTTTACGGTATAAGAGATAATAGTATAAAAAAAGTCCGAGGGTATTAACTATAAAATATACTGCAAGAGAGACCATGTATGCTGTCAAGTTGAGTGAATCTACAGTGCCGAGCGTACCACCGAGAAATAGAAAAACCTTATAGCAAAGCGAAATCATAATAGAATAAAGAGCAAAGTTAGTACATTGTTTCCACCATGGTATGCCTCTCTTATAGATTAAATAAGATAAGGAGCAAATAAATAGAACGGATAGAGTAAATTGACTACCATACATAAAAATACTAGCCAGGTAAATGGAAGAATCAAAAGACATTAAATTTCCTTCCGGAGGAAGCCGGAAAGTAAGGCTGTTTAGAATTAATGTTGCCCCCACCATAGCATAGAGCTGAACCCACTGCTCACTGGAATAATGAAAAAAAGCCCATCCATTGATACCTTGGAAGGTTAGAAACCCACCTAAGCATAGAAAAACGATATACCACATACTAATATCCAGGTTTTTGATTTTTGAAAAGAGAGTTGTCATGAAACTGATTTCTCCTATATATTTCGTCTTATTGTTTCTATATTATCATGACATTAACCATTATCGGTGTATAAAGAAAAAAAACAGGCTTAGTCGCCTGTTTTAATAGTGATAAGCTTGTCTTGTTTTTAGCCAAGGGAGAATCCAGAAGTCAGCGCAACAACAACAGAAGCTACGATTACCGCGTTCATGATGATGCGAGCAATGTTTGTTTTTTTCATAGTATGTATCCTCCTTACGTTTTAGTTAGATGTATGTAAACTAGGTGCGAGATCTTGATCTTCATTATCCTTCTTTGGGACCATAATGCTCTGGATGTATAGGAATATGCCAACGTTCATAATGACATCTCCGATACTAATGACCTGAGTCCGAGGATAAGGATTAGACAGAGGAATGATATCTCCGAGAAATGATAATCTTGTGGAGGCATCCAGCATATAGTGCTTGAATACTGCATCACCGCTAGCAAGGAGTTCTGTATAATAAGGACCCAATACCTGAGCAGCATCCAATGAAACCGGCATCCGGCCACCATTTACAGCCATTACAAGAAAATTGAGAAACACTCCGACAAGAATGATGACAAACCCCTTATGCTGTCGATTTATCCATAGGAATCCCATACCAACAAGGTAAATGAACATAAAGAAATATCCCGAAGCAGGTACTAACCAGGAGGCATCTCCTTGAAAGCGGAAGATAATAAATTGAATAAGTAGAAGAATCGGGAAGATTAGTCCACCCTTCAATCTGATCTGACCAAACTGCATGAGACCATTCTTTAGACCGCCTCTGAACAAACCAACGATAAGTCCGAGAATTATACCATCATAGACCATGTATCAATCTCCGTATTTCATATTATTTTCCAGTCAAATACATGTATTCGACCAGAAAACGTAAATTCCTTCTTTTTTTTAAAAAAAATTTAGTTAATTTGTCTGATTTGAAATATCTTGACTAAATGTTATAGGTTTACTCGAATCCACCTTGCAAATAGTTATAAAAAGGTACATCGACCCACAATTTGTAACTAGAAACGTCGGCATCCGGGGCGAGTTTTTTGAATACAGCTGACACTTTAGCTGCATTTTCTTTTAGGGTAAAGGATTGAGCGTAGTAATTACCCTTTGTTATTTTGTTGTTTACGATTACTTTATAGTTCGGAAGAGCTGTGGTTGAGTAGTAGAGCGGCTGCCACCAAGATCCATAGAGTAGATCTTTTTGTTCATCGCTGTTTTTCTTAGCATAAGCAAGTACGACATCATTAAATCTGTGCTTATCATCTGTGTTATTAAATTCGAAATCTAGATCGTATTCTTTTGCGTATGCGATGTAGTTTCCATTTGCAATTTGCTCCACTTTATAATTTTCGGTCTCTTTCGGCTCTCCCCATTCTTTCAAATAAATGAATGCTGAGGTTTTTGGCTGAAGCTGGATATCAGCCTCAATGCCTTCGCTGCGTAGCAGTCCAATTAATTGTTTGGCATGTTTGATGTCGTCATGACCATAAGTAAGTTTCAATGAATCAATAAAGTTAGAATCAAACCGTTTATCTTTCAGGTTGTAACCCGTAACTTCGTTATTTTCTAGTGCTTGGTTTACGATTTTGCGAAGGTCAGGTGCTGGAATCAAATCAGAAGTGATATAGGCATCATAGAGTTTGGAATAGATATCTGCATCACTGGATTTACCAATACTGTGTTTGTAGTTTCCATTCAGCTCGAGCACTTGACCGAGTAGGGTTGCAGCATATTCGCTGGAAGCTTGTTTGGATTGCACGGTTTCTTTATACAAGGAAGAAGGAAGTAGACCGGTATCAACCGCTGCAGCAATTTCGGATGCAGCTTTACCTTGTACTCGAGAAGGGGATAGCCCGAGAGTATTCAGGGATGCTTCCACTTTTTTTGATGGATAAGTATAACTAAGTTCTTGAATACCTGCAGCCTTTACTGCGATATATAGCGCAGATAGTGGAGTAAGTTTCGCATCCGCATGGATCGTGTTTGTGGTTAGAATACCTGCCTTATAGAGTTTAACAGCAGAAGAATACAGTGGATCAGAAGATGCTACATCTGTAAATACTGGGCTGTCGCCTTCTGTCGCTGTTTCAATAGTCGGAAGAACTTTAGCTACGGCCTCAATAAAATCTCCCCGTGTAGGCTCATCTCCAAAGCGAATACCATATTTGTTATCTAAAAATTGAATAAAACCTTCTATAGAGTCTGCACCATTTGAATGATTTACGGCAGAGACCACTGCGGTTGCTGGGCTAGCAGCAAATACCGAAGCAGAAGGGAGTACTGTTAAAGCTACGCTTGCTGCAAGTACGGTTTGTAGTAAAACTTTTTTCATAAGACCACTCCTCAATTTGAGATGAATAAGTTATAATCCTTACTAAACCTACTAGTTATGTATGTTTAATCTTCTAAATTTAGGGACCATCTTACCATTGGTTTTAGAAAAGTGTCAATCTATCATTCGCATTAGAATAGACAACGTCGTATAAAATTTACACTTTTTCACTCCTGGTTAAGTAAATTCCGAAAGTTTCGTTGACATATGTCGACAATGTTCGTAAAATTGAGCTATGAAAATGGGAAAAGGGGATTAGGTCATCATGAAAAGAACGCTTTCGTTCATATTAGTCATTTCGATGCTTTCTATCTTACTAGCAGCTTGCGGTGGTAATAGCAGTACAGATGCAGGTGGGTCCACAGACACATCTGGTACAGATTCCAAAAAAGCAGTTCTCGTTCTTCCTGAGCAGATCGGTGTAAATCCATTCTTCGTACAGATGGATGAAGGTTTCAAAAAAGCAGGGGAAGAATTCGGTATTGAAGTGAAAACAATCGAATCTACAGACCCTGCTGCGTTTGAACAAAATCTTCGTGCTGCGGTAGCAGAAGATTATGATCTTATCATGACCGCAACATTCCAGGCTGAGGATGCACTTAAAAAAGTGGCTGCTGAAAATCCGGACAAGTCCTTTGCCGTTGTTGATACTGTAGTTGATCTGCCTAATGTTCGAAGCGTTGGTTTTAAAGAGTATGAGGGTGCGTATCTTCTAGGCGCAGCCGCTGGACTTGCTACCAAAACAAATATTGTCGGCATGATTGCCGCTCAAGATATTCCTTTGATTAAAAAGTATACGGAAGGCTTTAGAGCAGGACTTGCTTCCGTTAACCCGGATGCCAAATTCCTGATCAACTATGCAGGTGGATTCGATGACCCTGCTAAAGCAAAAGAGCTTGCGATCGTTCAATTCGATCAAGGAGCTGACTTTATCGCCGGAGCTTCTGCGGTAGGCGACCTCGGCGTTTTTGAAGCAGCAAAAGAAAAAGGTTTCTATACTTCCGGTCAAGACACGGATCGTACCGTAGAAGATCCAGAACATATTGTTCTTTCACAACTTAAATCAACGGACTCTGTTGCTTATGAAGAGTTGAAAGCTTTTGCGAATGGTTCGTTTGAATTCGGATATGTAAGTTATGGCCTGAAAGAAGATGGCGTTGGCCTAACTTATGTAACAAGAGATAGTGAATCTCCACTCAGCCCGTTCATCGGTCAAGAAGTTGTTGATCAAGTTAAGGCAATCAGAGATAAGATTGTATCTGGTGAAATTGTAGTGAAAGATCCTTTGCAACAGTAGTCTAAATTTGCTTCAAGATTTGGCCGGCTGCCCCAACAGGTAGTCGGCTTTTCTTCATTAAGAGGAGAAAGGGGACGGGTACACGTGCTGCTAGAAATGAATGGAATTACGAAGAAGTACGGAACACTTACGGCAAATAAGGAAGTTCACTTCGACCTAAAAGAAGGCGAGGTGCATGCACTTGTCGGGGAAAATGGTGCAGGAAAAACGACGTTAATGCGTATTCTTTACGGGATGGAAGAGCCTACCTCAGGAAGTATTCGCGTGAACGGGAAGGAAGTAAGTTTTGCAACTCCTTCACATGCGATGGCAAGCGGGATTGGCATGGTACACCAGCATTTTATGTTGTTCCCCTCGTTTACGATCGCAGAGAATATTGTTATTGGAAGAGAGCCCTCTAAAAATGGTGGTGTTTTTGATCGGAATGCTGCGGCCAAAACGGTTGAAGAGCTAGGTGAAAAGTACGGAATGCCGGTCGACCCTTGGAAAAAGGCAGGCGAATGCTCTCTTGGTATGCAGCAGCGCGTCGAAATTCTAAAAGTATTGTATCAAGGTGCTGATATCATCATTTTAGACGAACCATCGGCGGTACTTACTCCACTAGAAGTGAAGGAGCTCCTGGCCAATGTCCGTGCCCTAACGAAGCTGGGTAAAAGCTTTATTCTCATCACACATAAATTGCAGGAAGTTATGGAAGTGTCTGACCGTATTACGGTACTCCGTGATGGTGTTGTGACAGGTACACTCGAAGCAAAAGATACCGATGTAGAACAGTTATCAAGACTGATGGTAGGTAGAGAACTGGTACGTATGGTCAAAAAACCGTATCACCCTGGTGATGCCGTACTCGAAATAGAAGGAGTGTCGATTACAGGGTCCAAGGAACAAACGTCACTCCGGAGTGTGAATCTGACAGTCCATGCAGGTGAAGTTATTGGAGTAGCTGGGATATCAGGCAACGGACAATCCGAACTTATTCAGGCTATTGCAGGGATCAGACCGGTTACCGAAGGGGCGATCCACTTGGCAGGGAAAGACATTACTAAGCTATCTGTCCGTGATATCAGAGAAACAGGCCTTGCCCATATACCGGAGGACCGCTATATGTGGGGAGCGGCTAAAGATGCGACCGTTCTGGATAACGGACTGATGGGTCATCACCATACATTGCAAACGAAAGGCATCATATCTTCCCGGAAGGTTCGCAAGAAAGTGGAAGAATGGATCAAGCGTTTTGGGGTAAAGACAGGCTCTGTCGAGACCAAAGCGCAGTTTCTGTCCGGAGGAAATCTGCAAAAGCTGATTGCTGCCAGGGAGTTTGCTCATGAAGCACCTTTCCTCATCGCAGCTGAACCGACACGCGGAGTAGACATTGGAGCAATGGAGACGATTCATAAGGAATTGCTGCACCAGCGTGATCAAGGTGCGGCAGTATTGCTCGTTTCTTCAGAACTATCGGAGATTTTACAGCTTTCCGATCGGATCGTCGTTATGTATGAAGGAAGAATTGTTGGTGAGCTGGCTACTGAGGATGCAACGGAAGAAAGCATCAGTTTGTTGATGGCAGGAGGGAAACAACAGGCATGAACATTTTGAAAAACAATTTGAAGAGTCTAATACAGCCGCTGCTTGCTGTTCTTATCGGTCTGCTGGCAGGAACGGTTGCCATCCTTATTGTTGGTGGAAATGTAATCGAAACCTACGGAGAAATGTGGAAGGGTGCTTTTGGAAGTTTCTATTTCTTCACGAATACTTTATCACGGGCAACGCCGATTATTCTTGTTGGGCTTGGAGTAGCGCTCGCATTTAAAGCTGGATTTTTTAACATGGGGGCAGAAGGCCAAATGCTGCTAGGGGCTCTGGCTTCAGCGCTGACTGCGCTCTATCTGCCAGGACCCAGCTGGTTTGTTACAATTGTCGCGATTCTCGCCGGTGCTATTGTCGGTGGAATCTGGTCCCTTTTTGCAGGTTGGCTTGATGCCAAATTCGGTATGAACTTGTTGATTACTACGCTGCTTCTGAATTACATCGCTACGTTGTTTGCTGGATATATGGTTGCTTATCCTTTCAAGGATACTACGGGTTCGGCTGCAATGGCGCAGTCGCCTATGATTGATCAAGCCATCTGGCTGCCTAAGCTGTTCCAAGGAATGGGACTGCATGCCGGATTTATTATCGCCATTATTGCTGCCGTAGTACTCTACTTCTTCATGCAAAAAACAGTGCCGGGTTATGAAATTCGGATGCTCGGAAGCAACCCCTCCTTTGCTGCCTTTGGTGGTGTGAAAAGGGTGCGTATGATGATGCTGTCCATGCTTGTCAGCGGTGCGCTGGCAGGAATAGCAGGCGCAGGTGAAGTGTTGGGTACCCAGTACCGGTATATTGATGGTTCACTTAGTACAGCAAATTATGCATGGAGCGGAATTATGGCAACACTGCTTGCTGGATCACATCCGCTGGGCACTGCTTTTTCTGCTTTCTTGCTCTCTGCACTTCAGACTGGTTCCATGGGTGTGGAACGGAATACCGAAGTACCACTCGAGGTAGGCAGTGTTATACAGGCTGTACTGACTCTTTTTGTATCAGCTAAAATCGGCTATAGCTTCCTAAAACGGAGAAAGGGGGACAAAACGAATGGAACAACTTCTTGATGCATCCTTATTTAATGCAACGCTTCGTTCGATTACACCGATTTTGCTTGCTGCGCTTGGGGCTGCGCTATGTTCCCGCGTCGGTCTGTTTAATGTAGGGCTTGAAGGACTGGTCTTGATTGGAGCCTTTTCTTCTATAGTAGGGAATTATCTGTTCCATAACGTTGTACTCGCAATTATCTTTGCCATTCTGATTGTATCGCTCTTCTCACTTTTGTTTGCTTATGTCAGTATTAATTTGAAGGCGAATGAAATTGTGGTCGGTCTATCGATCAACTTTTTGGCTGCCGGTCTGACGACCTTCTCCTTACGTGCGATTTTTGATGTAAAAGGTGCATATTACGATAAAAACATGGTCGGTTTGCCCAAGTGGGACATTCCGTTTATAGAAGATATTCCATGGCTTGGTTATGTCATTTCTGGTCATACACCGCTAGTATATTTGGCATTAATTCTAGTATTTGTTCTTCATTTCTACTTATTTAAAACAATATCTGGTTTCCGTCTTCGTTCTGTTGGTGAAAATCCGGTTGCTGCGCAAAGTCTCGGAATTCCAGTTCGTCGTACGCAATACCTCGCTGTACTGATGTGCGGTGTGCTGTGTGCACTTGCCGGGGCACAGTTGTCACTTGGACAGGTGACGATGTTCACGGAAGGAATGACAGCAGGGCGCGGATTTATCGCTCTCGTCGCTACGATGCTTGGACAGTCCAGTCCGATTCTTGTGATGGCGTCGAGTATGTTGTTTGGTTTTATGGAAGCTATGGGTATTCGTCTGCAAGGCTTCTCGCTTCCATCCCACTTCACTAATATGCTTCCTTATATCATTACGCTGGCTGCTATGTTCTTCTTCAAGGACAAGAGTTATGCTCAAGATGCACAGAAAGCGGGCGGAAGCTCGAGGTAACAAGCACAGGGAGGAGTTACTACGGATGAAAAGTAAAGCAGAACGTTTAAAAGGGACCAAGTCCCCTAAAGTCAATATAGATGAATCTCTTGCTCACCGGCTGCCACCTGGGCAGGTACTGACAGAGAAATTCCCTATTCTGCATGAGGGGGAAGTTCCCGAGTATGACATGAGCACATGGGATCTACGTGTCTATGGAGAAGTAGATGAAGAAGTGAGTTTCTCTTATGAAGACCTTTTGAAGCTACCGATGACCAATACGGTGAGTGATATTCACTGTGTCACGCGCTGGTCCAAGTTTGATACTGCTTGGGAAGGTATTCGATTTACTGATTTTATGAAACATTTCAAGATTAAACCGGAAGCAAAATTCGTTATGATTCATGCTGATGAAGATTACGAAACCAATCTGCCGATTGAAGCGCTGCTACGTGATGATGTGCTGCTGGCATTTAAATATGATGGTAAGGATTTAACACCAAAACACGGATGGCCACTGCGTCTTGTTGTGCCTGAGTTTTATTTTTGGAAAAGCGCAAAGTGGATTCGCGGCTTTGAATTTATGACAGAAGATCGTCATGGATTTTGGGAGCGTAACGGTTTTCATAATACAGCTGACCCATTTCTGGAGCAACGTTTCTCAGATGAGGAACTACCGATTCCAGAGGATGAGTGGATGAAAAAGGAGTTTGATTAACATGTTGATGCCCATTTTACAAATTCATTCGGAAGATATGCCCCCTTATGCGGTGGTATGTGGAGATCCATTTCGTGCAGAAAAGATTGCGCAAAAGCTTAGCGGAGCAAAGGAGCTTGCATTCAGCCGGGAATACCGTACGTTTGTTGGTGAATATGAAGGAGTTTCCATTGCCGTTGTGAGTCATGGTGTGGGTTGCCCAGGAGCTGCCGTTTGCTTTGAAGAACTGATTCGGGCCGGAGTGACGACACTGATTCGTGTGGGAACAGCCGGTTCTTATACAGTAGATGTACCAGCAGGGGGACTTGTCGTGAGTACATCAGCGATCCGTACGGATGGTCTTACAAGACAGCTAGTACCTGAAGGATTTCCAGCGGTAGCAGATCATGATGTGACGCATGCTTTGTATGGCGCTGCTTCGGCGATGCCAGGCGTGGTTCAAAAGGGAATGACTGTGACTTTGGATGTATTCTTTAACGGAGTTGAGGAAATTCCACACAAAAAATTCAAACAGGCCGGGGCGCTTGCCGCTGAAATGGAGATTGCCGCTCTGTTTGTTATCAGTTCTCTCCGGGGAGCTCGTGCGGGAGCGATCGTAGCGATTGACGGTTTTGCCGATCAAGATTTGGCTGCTGAGTATGATCCGCATACGAATGTTGTAGGTGATGCAGTTGAGCGTGAGATGGAAGCTGCGCTGAAGGCGATGGTGACCCTTGCACAGAAGGATGCAGAAGCCGCAGGCATGTAATGATAAATAGAAATTTAAGGAGGCCAGCAGAGATTGCTGGTCTTTTTTTGTGGCGTAGGAGATGAATGTAAGAATAGTCATTTGTATATTGACATACCCCACGGGGGTATACTATACTGTGTTCAAGAGCGACGAAGGAGGTCATGGGATTGGAAGAGTTCAAGGGTGCCCATACTCATAATGAGGAAATGCCGAATAAAGATGGTGTCTTACCAAATGGGGCATTTGTAACCAATTCCTGTCATGATGCTCATTCGGTTCAAGGCAAGGACGAACCAAGACATAGTCATCACTCGGATGAGGTGAAGAACAATCTGACGACACGTCTCAATCGCATTGAGGGCCAGGTTAGAGGAATCAAGGGCATGATCGATCGCGATACGTATTGTGACGACGTACTGACCCAGATTGCCGCTGTACAGTCAGCGCTGAATGGAGTTGGAAAGCTTTTGCTCGAAGGCCATATGAAGAGTTGTGTCATTGAACGCATCCAAGCTGGAGAATCTGAAGTGATTGATGAGCTGCTGGTTACGGTTAAGAAGTTAATGAAGTAAAGCCAAGTGGCGGTCTTAGTTTATAATACAACACATTTTAAGGAGGAAATAAAAATGAGTAACGTTACATTGAACGTAAAAGGGATGTCTTGCAACCACTGTGTCAAATCCGTAGAAGGTGCACTTGAAAGTGTTGGAGCGAAGGGAAATGTGGATCTAGCTGCTGGTACGGTAAGTGTGGAGTATGATGAGCAAAAAGTAACTGTAGATCAAGTGAAGCACGCGATTGAAGACCAAGGATACGACGTAGTTTAATTCACTTCAATGAAGAACATAGTAAAGGAATGGTCAATAGAATGTTGATCGTTCCTGCTCTATTTTTGTCATAACGTAATGAGCAGTCAAAGGACTGCTTTTTTCAGATTATAAATATACCCCTAAGGGGTATGAAGGGGTTGTAAATGATGAGTGAACCAACAGGAGAGAATAGCACCAATCATAAAACAACAAAACTCAATATTACAGGAATGACTTGTGCTGCATGTGCCACACGAATTGAAAAAGGGTTGTCACGCATGGAAGGCGTAAAGGAAGCGAATGTGAATTTGGCTCTCGAGCAAGCGTCCGTTCAGTATGATCCTGCATCTATCGGTGTAAATGATCTGAAGAATAAAATAGATTCCCTAGGCTATGGAACCGCGGTAGAAAGCGTGGATCTAAACATCACAGGGATGACATGCGCCGCATGTGCTACCCGGATTGAAAAAGGACTAAGCCGCATGCCTGGAGTCACTAAAGCGAATGTAAACTTGGCGCTGGAAACAGCTCATGTCGAATATGCTTCCGGTACGGCAAGCGCTACGGATTTCGTGAAAAAGGTAGAGCAGCTAGGCTATGGTGCGCTTCCGCAGCAGGCTAAGGAAGATATAGCAGATCTGCGGCAGAAAGAACTGGATCGCAAGAAATGGAAATGGATGATCTCCGCCATTTTGTCCATTCCGTTACTTTGGGCAATGGTAGGTCATTTCTCCTTCACGTCATGGATCTACGTACCTGATGTGTTCATGAATCCATGGTTTCAGTTTATTCTGGCTACGCCTATCCAGTTTGTGATTGGTTGGCAGTTTTATAAAGGAGCCTACGCTGCTCTTCGGAATAAGAGCGCCAATATGGATGTGCTCATCTCCCTTGGGACTTCAGCGGCGTATTTTTACAGTCTTTATTTGAGCATTGTATGGACGACTGAAGGTGGGCATCATGGAGCTGAGCTCTACTACGAAACAAGCGCCATACTTATTACACTTGTTCTGGTAGGGAAATGGTTTGAAAGTGTGGCAAAAGGGCGCTCATCACAGGCTATTCGTAGTTTGATGGAGCTGGCGCCAAGAACAGCCCTCGTCATTCGCGACGGAGCAGAGAAGACGATCCCGGCTTCCGAAGTCATCGCTGGAGATCTGTTTATTGTGAAACCTGGTGAGAAGTTCCCGGTTGATGGTGTGGTCGAGAAAGGTTCCTCTTCTGCCGATGAGTCGATGCTGAGCGGGGAGAGCCTTCCGGTCGATAAGAAGCCGGGGGACAATGTCTCAGGTGCTACCATTAACAAAAATGGAGCGCTAACTGTACGAGCTACGAGAGTTGGATCCGACACAGCCCTTGCCCAAATCATTAAAGTGGTGGAAGAGGCGCAAGGTTCCAAGGCACCGATTCAGCGGATTGCAGATCTTATTTCGGGTATCTTTGTACCGATTGTTGTTGGGATCGCAGTATTGACCTTTGTGATCTGGTTCTTCTTCGTTGATCAAGGTCAGTTTGCAAATGCACTGGAAAAAGCCATCGCAGTGCTCGTTATCGCTTGTCCTTGTGCGCTGGGTCTTGCTACTCCAACATCCATTATGGCAGGTTCCGGTAGAGCTGCTGAATATGGCATTCTTTTTAAAGGTGGAGAACATCTGGAGCATGCGCAGGAGATACAAATCGTCGTACTCGACAAAACGGGAACAGTAACCGAAGGCAAACCACAATTAACCGATGTGATTACTCGTAAAGATATGAAAGAAGAAGAATTTTTAGCTCTCGTTGCCGCAGCAGAAAATGCCTCCGAGCATCCGCTTGCTCAAGCGATCGTGCAAGGGATCGGAGCAAAAGGCATTCGTTTTTCCGAGGCAGAACATTTCGAGAATATTCCCGGTTACGGGGTGAAGGCTAGAGTAGAAGGTAAGGACCTGCTTATCGGTACACGCCGACTGCTTGAACAGCATCACGTTGATAGCAAAATGGCAGACAGTGGGATGCGGCAGTTAGAAGAGAAAGGGAAAACGGCTATGCTGGTAAGCATTGATGGTAACTGGGCAGGAACGATTGCTGTAGCAGACACAATCAAAGCGACTTCACGTGCCGCAGTTCAGCGCTTGAAAGAGATGGGCATTGAAGTTGTTATGATGACAGGCGATAACAAGCGGACGGCGGAAGCTGTGGCTAAGGAAGCAGGCATTGATCATGTACTGGCTGAAGTACTTCCAGAAGGTAAAGCGGAAGAAGTGAAGAAACTCCAGCAGACAGGTAAAAAAGTAGCGATGGCGGGCGACGGCATCAATGATGCTCCTGCACTTGTTACCGCAGATACTGGCATGGCAATGGGAACCGGGACCGATGTGGCGATGGAAGCAGCTGATGTAACGCTAATGCGCGGTGACTTGAATAGTATTCCGGACGCCATCCTAATGAGTCGACGTACTATGGGGAATATTAAACAGAACCTATTCTGGGCACTTGGATATAATGTAATTGGAATCCCTATAGCAGCTATAGGATTGCTTGCTCCATGGCTTGCCGGAGCGGCGATGGCGCTAAGTTCAGTATCTGTTGTACTGAATGCATTACGATTGCAACGGGTAAAACTGTAACAAACGAAACTGATTTAAGTAAGAAGATATCCTGCTTCCTAAGAGCGTGCAGGGTATCTTTTTTTGTTATAGGATGTGGGGAATAAGGAATTCTATTTGAAAAGGGAGAGGAAGCTACAGTATGTTACATCCACAATATCCATATGAAACGTTCATTAGAACACTTCCGGTGAAGTCCCAATATACAAAAGAGGAATTGTTAGTGGAGGATTTATTAGTAGGCCGGGAAGGTCCTGTTGAAATGTATTATGCACCTCATAATGAGTACATCAATCCTCTCGCTAAGGTTGTTCTGGTCGGCATTACACCTGGCTGGACGCAAATGGAACTTGCCTACCGAACTACCATTCAGTCTTTGCAGAAAGGGGAGACGTTTGAAGAAGCATGTAAAGCTGCAAAAATAGCCGCAAGATTCGCTGGCTCCATGCGCACCAATATAATAAAAATGCTCGAAGACATTAGCTTGCATCACTATCTGGGCATCGAAAGCGTAAGCGATTTGTTTGATGCAAACTGCTCTTTGTTACATACAACTTCATTACTGAAACACCCGGTATTTGTTTCTCGAAAAAACTATAACGGACATAGTCCGTCTTTAAGCAATAGTAAGTTTTTATGTACAAAAATAATTCACTCCTTCCCCCAGGAGATGAGCAAGCTGGAACATCCCCTAATCATTCCGTTAGGAAGGTCGGTTGAGATGGTACTCAGGCAACTCCCTGAGCAAACTATGGGGCAAGGTTATAAATATTTATGGGGATTTCCGCACCCATCCGGCGCCAACGGACATCGTCTCAAGCAATTCGAATCCGCGAAACCAGAAATGATACAACTGCTGAGTCATTTGAAAGGTCGTTAGTTGCTATTTCCGGGATAACAATATGTATTCTGCAATTGCCCAATAAACATGCGGAGGGCAAGGGTCGTCTCTAAGTTGGCCGCATGAACCATACTAAATTCTCTCTCCATCTGATGTTGTATTAGATGAATTTGAGCGATTTCCCTGTATTTGATTTCTTTTTGTACAATCCACTCGGATAATAGAGCAATTCCAAGTCCTGCGACGACCGCTTCTTTAACGCCTTGACTGCTATAAAAGGAGTACGTGTGTTTGACCCGAAGCGCATATTCTTCAATAAACTGATCGCTAAAAGCGCGTGTACCCGAACCGGATTCTCTTAATACCCATATTTGGTCTTGGAGTTGCAGTGGTTCCACGACACGTTCCGTGGCAAGTGGGTGATTGGAAGGGGCCACTAGAATCATTTTATCCTTCATATAAGGGGTTACTACCCATTCAGAAGTACTTACTTTTCCTTCTACCAAGCCAATATCCAGTATTCCCTCGCGCAGACCTCTCATAATTTCTTCTGTATTTCGAATCGTAACCTGAATCTCTACATGGGGATATTGTTTTGCATACTCTGCAATCATACGGGGAAGTATATACTCACCAATTGTAAAACTTGCTCCGAGTCTAATGTGTCCTGTCACTTCATGTTGAAGAAGTCGGATGGACTGTTTAGCTTCATCGTACAAAAGCATAATTTGCTTAGCACGTTTATACAACATTTCCCCCGCTTCTGTTAAGCGAACTTGTTTGGATGTGCGATGAAATAATTTAGCGCCCATCTCGTTCTCCAGATTGCGAATGTGAAGGCTGACTCCTGGCTGGGATAGGTTTAGTATTTCGGCTGCTTTGGAGAAGTGACGCAGCTCCGCAACGGTGACAAACACTTTTAATGCATCTGTAATCATAATCATTCCTCATTTATTATCAGGTTTATTGGACAAGTTATTGTAGGGATCTGAATCAAGCATAAGTATTTATAATGATTGGCATAGCATATCGATATTTCACTCAGCAGGCATGATGAACTATAGTAAACACCATAGGAATCACACAGAAGTCATCAGGGTTAAACAAGGGGTGTATTGTTATGAATAAATCAGTGGCTGCACCGCAAAAAGAATCAAACAAAAAGGGATTCTATTTGGGGATTGGTCTCACACTGGTCATCGCATTAGTCGCAAGATATTTGGCGATGCTTCCTTTTTTAAGTATCATGGGCCAGCTTGTGCTTGCTATCTTGCTTGGTATGCTTTACCGAGCTTTTGTACCTGTTCCTGAAATTGCTGCTGGGGGCATATCATTTTCCAGTAAAAAGCTTCTTCGGTACGGAATTATTCTGCTGGGTGTGAGGCTTAACTTAGCCGACGTAATTGAAGCGGGTCCAAAAGTACTGGCTATAGCTATTATTAATATTATTTTTGCCATCACCGTTATATTCTTACTTGCAAAATGGTTCAAAGTCGATCAGAAGCTCGGACTATTAACCGCGTGCGGAACTGCAATCTGCGGAGCGGCTGCGGTAGTTGCTATTTCTCCTCAATTAAAAGCAAGCGATGAAGATACCGCAATAAGTGCGGCAACCGTCGCGATTCTTGGCACGATTTTCACCTTATGCTATACCGTATTGTACCCTGTACTTGGATTAAGTGCATCCGGCTACGGCATCTTCTCAGGTGCAACGCTGCACGAAATCGCTCATGTCATTGCAGCAGCAGATCCTGGGGGACAAAGTGCAGTAGATTTGGCGGTTATCGTTAAATTGTCCAGAGTTGCAATGCTTGTACCGATTGCCATCATTATTGGAATGTGGAGCGCTCGCAAAGAACGTAATGAAAATGGAATCAACACGAAAATGAGTTTCCGTAATATCCCCATACCTTGGTTCATTGTAGGTTTCTTGGTGATGAGTGGGGTTAATACACTGAATATTATTCCACCTGCTATGGTATCCATTTTGATCACCATTTCTTATCTTCTGATTGGAATGGCAATGGCCGGTCTTGGACTCGGTGTTCAGTTTTCTACATTTAGAAAAAAAGGATTACCTTCTTTTATCGCAGGTGGAATCGGATCGATCTTATTATCCATTCTTGGTTTTGCTCTTGTACATTTATTCGGACTTGCATAAAAAAAACATTTGAAAGCCCTTGGGATCAGTTGTCCGCAAGGGCTTTAATATTGTGTGTGAATTCGCTATAAGGTACTTCTTCAGCACTCGGTGGATCTAGTTCGGAATCGATGGAAGAAACAAGATCGTCCTCTGAGACTACATAAATCCCTTTGGTCTGTCCGACAAGATTATAGGTGCCAGGTTGTTCAGCTTTGCTCATAAATAGAATGACTCGGTCTTCTTTTGTTAATGAAATATCAGCGTGGTTCAAAGTCTCACTCATATCAATCTTCAGATCAGAAGGTATCTCTTTTTCGCTAGAAACTACAATTTCATTCACCTGTGCTTGAATAGAGATTCCTTTATCGCTTCCGTCGGTTGCTTTTATTTCATGCGTTTCTGTTATGTTGAGGTCTGCAATGAGGTCGGCCTCATTGATCAAGTCCTTCATCCAAAGATTCTGATCTGAAATACTCGTTTTGTATGTTTCATTCTCACTTGAGGAGTATAAGTCATCCTCGTTTTTGGTGGATTTCTCAAGACCTCGTTGATCCATCGAGAAGGGGAGATTGTTTACTGCATCTTCAAAGGACTCCGTAGGCATTGAGGTTTCAGCCATGCTTATCGTAGCTGCATCATTTGGTTTCAGCCCGTTACTTGATAGGAGCATCCAAGCTGCAGTAAGTACCGCACCGCATGCTGTAATTGTGACGAAGATATGTTTTAGGCGAAAACGTTGTTTTTTGGAGGCAGGATTCTGTGAAATACGCTGCACCGTCTGGATTACTTTTTGCTTATGTTCCTCTGTGAAAGGTTCATCCCCAAATGGTCCTTTTTTTACATGCTTTTGCCATTCCTCATGATGTTCTGTCATTCAGCCCGCCTCCCTAGTTCTTTTTGTACCTTTTCCTTAGCTCTGGAAAGACGTGATTTCACCGTACCCTCTGAAATGTGAAGTACATTTGCGATTTCATGAATTTTCATTTCATATTTTAAGGAGAGAATAAGTACCTCCCGTGATTTGACAGACAGGCTCATGATGACGTCCCAAATCGAGTCTTCGTAGTGTTGTTCCATGACAATCGATTCAGCAGAAGGGACAATCCGGCTGTTGCGGGACAGGGCACTGCTCCCCGCTGTTTTTTCCTCATCTATGGAATAGAGCTTCCCGCCTAAGCTCTGCCGAAAGAAACGCGATCTCCGGTAGGAGTGAGCCGTGTTTCGCGTGATGGTGATCAGCCATGTTTTGAGAGAAGCTTCTCCCCGGTACGTGTGAATCCCTTGATACGCCTTAATAAAAACCTCTTGTGAGATATCATCGGCGTGATCCCGGTCTCCAGTCAGAAAAAAGGCGTAATTCCACACGTCATTACCATAGTCGTCCATCATTTGATATAAAGTTTCGTTATCCAGCGTAACCGCATGTTTTAGATCGCCATAATCCAAGCTTGCTCACCTCACTACTCTATAGACTATCTAAATGCGAAATAAGTTCCTAGGTGTAAAGAGAATCCATGTTTTTCCTTACTCGCTGGAGGCTTTACTAATATGGTGGGCAAAAAGGCACGTACAATGAGGTACTGATGGAGTTTGAGAAGTACCTGACGATCAAGTAGACTTAGGAGGTGCTTTTTGCACATGAATGAATCCAAGTATTCAAGATCGGAGCTGAATAATACGATGAATGAGACGATTAATTTATTGATGAATCACAAGTCGATACGTAAATACAAGAATGAACCAGTGACAGATGAACAGCTGGAAACCATTGTTGCAGCAGGGCAGATGGCTTCCTCTTCCAGCAATGTACAGGCTTATAGTGTCATTGCCGTTACTGATCCCGAGCTAAAAACAAAGCTGACTGCACTAGCAGGAAACCAAGCTTATATAGAAGAATGTCCCGTCTTTCTTGTCTGGTGCGCGGATATGTACCGGTTGCGTGAAACCGCCTTACCTCACACTGCCGGGGCAGAAACGTACGAAGATACAATGGAGAACTTTACAGTAGCAACGATTGATGTGGCACTTGCTGCACAAAATGCGGCGGTAGCTGCGGAGTCTCTAGGACTTGGTGTTGTATATATCGGGGGCATTCGCAATAACATCGAAGATATTTCCAAACTTCTGGGATTGCCTGAATTTGCTTACCCTGTATTCGGTATGTGTCTTGGCGTACCGGATCAGGAACCTGTGCTGCGTCCACGTTTGCCCCTAAAAGCAGTCCTACACAAGAACGGGTATAGCAAGGAGCAAACTCTTGCTGGAGCAAAGGAATATGATGAGACTCTTTCAGCCTACATGATGGAACGTTCTGGCGGAGAGCAGTCTGCTACGTGGTCTGAGATGATGGCGAAAAGACTGACTCAGCCCGCTCGTCTCCAGTTGAAAGCTTTTCTTAAAGGTAAAGGATTTATGAAACGCTAATATCGAATTTCATTTGTTAGAGGAATAAAGAAGGAGAGGCCTCCGCACAAAAGTGCGGGGGCCTCTCCACGTATGTAGTAGAGCACTAATATTGAAATTATAATGGAAATTTATAGGCTGTAAAACTGTCTGGTGTTCCTATAAAACAGTTCTGCTGCGGCAGTAAGTTTCACTCCAGTGACATCACACCACGCACGTATTACGTCTTTTACCATACGGGGATGGGTTTTGTGAGCGGCAAAAGGCCCTTCAAAAGGCCAGGGACCATCGGTTTCTGCCATGATCTGATCATGAGGATACTTACTAGCCAAATCTTGAATTTCTTTTTCATAAACAAGATCAGGTGTGAAAGAAATGTAGTATCCGTTCTCGGCCATCCTGCGGACAGTATCATCGGAGCCTTTAAACCAGTGAAAATGCGCCTTGTTAAATTGATGTCGCTCCAGCAAATCGCAGGCGATATCGGCATCCTCATAAACCGCATGCAGTACAATGGGTTTGTCATGCTTTTTAGCAAAGACGATAAACTTCTCCAGCATGGAGATATACGGATCTAAGTCAAAAGGTTGTCCGGCTTTTTCTGCTTCCAGCCGTGAATAATAAGGTAATCCTACTTCACCTACTGCGATCATGGAATCGATATGATTCTCCATCCAGTCCAGCAGTTCATTCAGTTGTTCCATACTTGGCACAGGCTGCTCCGGGTGATATCCATAAGCAGGATAGATCAAATCTGGTGCAGCTGATGAGATTCTCTCCATCTTCTGGCACGAAGTAAGGTGAGTTGATACGGCAATTACAGATTCTACGCCGTTTGGAGCAAGTGACAACCGTAGCGGCTGAATTTCATCATCATACTGGTCAAGGTGAATATGTGCATCAATAACCGGGCACCCAAAATCATCGGTTTGCTGCATGTAGACTTCACCTCCTTGTATCTAGATTACAACAACCGACTTTGTTCTTTTTCCGCGCGTAGCAGGCCTGATATCTCCCTTTTCAGGGCCAGAAACTCAGGGTCCTCAGTAATACGTTCCTGTCTTGGTCTTGGAAAAGGAACTTGGACCTCATGTAGCACAGTAGAAGGACGTCCGGAAAATACGTATATTCGATCTGATAACAACAATGCCTCTTCAATATTATGAGTAATAAAGAGCACCGAGCGGCGATACTGCTCCCAAATACCGAGCAGCCATTCCTGCATTTCACTTCTTGTGAGCGCATCGAGCGCACTGAATGGTTCATCAAGCAGCATGAGCTCTTGAGGGCTTAGTAGTGCGCGTACAAAAGCAGCTCTCTGCTGCATACCTCCGGAGAGCATATGGGGATAGGCTTCTTCGAAACCTTCAAGTCCCGCTTGTTTAATCCAGTGGTGGATGTCTTCCTGAGTGATCTTCCCGCTCTTCTCAGCATGCATCCGAGGAGCAACCTCACTGGACAGCTTGATATTATCAATGATTGTGCGCCAAGGAAAAAGTGCCGGTTGCTGGGGCATATAGCTGATATGCCCTCGTTCTCCTGTTACCACTTCTCCATCCATGTGCACACTTCCTGCCCCGGGATCAAGAAGTCCACCAATAATTTGAAATAGGGAGCTCTTGCCGCTACCGGATGGACCAACAATGGAGATGAATTCTCCCTTCTGAACGGTGAGCGAAATATCCTTAAGGACGGGTAATGTTTTTTTCTTCTCTCGGAAGGAGAGAGCAATCTGTTTTACTTCTAAAGCGGGTACCTTCATGTGCTTTTATCTCCTTTCCGAGATGTTTTCGTTCATAGAGTAGCTTCTTTGCGACATCATTTCGTACCACTTGCCCGCCAGCGGACAAGTACTTTTTCAAGTAGAGCAATTAACGCAAATAGGATCAGACTTAAGATGACGATAATTGCCATCGCCACAAATACCCGGTCTGTACGATAGGCTGATTTTTGAAGCATCATATAATAGCCAATTCCCCGATCCGTTCCAATCCACTCTGCAATAACAGCACCCATAACACTGTAGGTAGCAGCAATTTTCACCCCGGAAAAAACAGAAGGGAGCGCGTGCGGAACTTCCAATTTGCTGAAAATTTGCGCTTTGCTTGCTCCGGCCATACGCATGTAGTTCATCATGCCCCGATCCGTTTGGGTCAGACCGTCCATGGTGGAGACTGCGACAGGGAAGAAGCAGACAAGCGTAATGACTATGATTTTGGGGAGAAGCCCAAATCCGAACCAGATCATCAGCAGAGGAGCCAGAGCGATGGTCGGTATATTTTGGCTAAGAATAAGTAGCGGGTATAAGGCCGATTTCAGAAACGGGACCAAATGAAGCAGCATCGCTGTGAGAAGACCGACACTTGTACCGATCAAAAATCCAAGCAGAGTCAGCTGTACCGTGGCCCATGTATGCTGGGTGAGGCTTGCTGCCTGAGCAACCGCTTCTTTAGTAATATCAGCAGGACTTGGCAGAATCCACTTCTCAATATGAAAAAGCGGCACGGCAATTTGCCATACCGCCAAGAAGAGAATGACTGCCGCAAGAGGCGGCCATACGCTTTTCCACCAAGAACTCATGGACGGTATTTCTCCGTAAGTCCTTCCATGCTGATTCCACTAGGATAGTGAGCGATCTTGATCTGGGAGATGACACTCGGACTGCCTGCTTCAATCAGTACTTCGTGCATTTGGCGAACGACCTCGAGCAGCTCTGGTAGTTCCCCTTCCAGTGTTGTTTCGAGCGGATTTACTTGATATTTGACCCCCGACTTTTGAATGACCTCAATAGCTCGGTCAACATAGGGGATGGAATCTTCTCCATTCGGAGTTTTCGGTATGACTTGAATGCTGAGTAGCGTCTGTGCCATGATGATTCACCTTCACTTTCCTTCATTATAGTAATAACCGTATTATTCAGTTGGTAAAAACTCATTCGTAAAAGATTTATCTACTTCGAGTGGTTTATCCAGAAGTTTATGCTCAACCATCCAGTCAGAATAGTTCTGCCATACTTCTGCTTTCTGCTCACCCCAGCGAGTAGCGTCATCCTGATATTTCGGACTCAGCCATTTTTGGCTGGCAAGCACAAGATCTTTATCTAGATCAGGTACGGCTGCACTCAAAATACCTGCAGCTTCTTCTGGGTGTTCAATCGTGTATTCATAACCTTTTGTTGTTGCTCGCATAAAAGCTTTTACAAGCTCCGGATCTTCGCTAATGGTCTTTTCATTTGAAATCAGAACTGGAGTGTAATAGTCTAATTTCTCCGAGTAATCTTTAACATAGAACATGTCAATTGGTTCTCCGCGAAGCTCAGCTTCGATCCCGGTCCAGGCATAGAAGATCCAAGCAAAGTCAATATCACGTTTCGTTGCTGTAAAGAAATCGGCATCGCCCATGTTTACATTTTTAACTTTCTCTACATCACTGCCTTCGAGGCTCATAATGGTATCAAGCACGGCAGAATCGATTGGGGAGCCCCAGCCGCCGTAAGTTTTACCTTCAAAATCTTTAGGTGACTTGATGTTCCGATCGGCTGGAGCGGCGAAGCCAGACGTATTATGCTGAATGACTGCAGCGATTGATACAATTGGTACTCCTTGTGTACGGGCCTGAGTTACGCCTTCCTGATAACTTACCCCAAATGGGACTTCACCGGAAGCGACCATTGTGTCGGCACCCGCTTGTCCAGGTTGAATAATCTCGACATTCAAACCTTCTTCCTTGAAATACCCTCGATCTACCGCAGCATAAAGGCCGGTATGATTCGTGTTCGGTGTCCAGTCTAGGACTACTTTGATGTCTCGAAGTGTTTCATTTTCTGTGGATCCTTCTGGTGAGCCCTGTTCTCCTGAATTACTACTCCCGGCATTCCCACAGGCTGTTACGATCGTGAGCATAGTAAGCAGCAAGAAGATGCCTAATTTTTTCTGCACGTGTTCCCTCTCCTTTAGATGTCGTAGGTATCCTTTAGAATGCACCTGAAAGCTTCCTTTTCTTCATAAAAAAAAGCATCCCGGATCGGGATGCTTTGTACGTAAGGGGGAACGGCTATACTTATACTTCAAGTGAAAGCCAAAACATATTTCTCCATTCCTACGCTGGCATTATCCAGATCAGGTTACAGGGTACGTATCTACACGTTTTCACGGATACTATCTCAGCCGGCTTTGAACCAGCACCCCTTGAGCACATTATAAAGTAAGGTATTACAAAAACTCATTATAGTCTTATACCGCAGGCATGTCCAGATCATAAGAGGATGAAATGGGAGGGGAATGAATGAAAAGGTTGCAAATTGGAGAAAGCTATTCTATAATCATTTTCAACTAAAAACCGATTAAAATGCCAGTGAAGAGAATCCAACTCGGAGGCGTTTTCGTCAAGGGAGTACGTCAATCCCCTAAGTTAATCGGCACCGCCCGTTATCGCGGAACCAAAGTGATTGAAATGGATGCAAATTCAGAAATTCAAAGTTCATTTCAATAAGTTGGGTGGCACCGCGAGCATATAGAGCGCTCCTCGTCCCAAGGGATGAGGGCGCTCTTTGTCTTTTTTTAAATAATAACGACAGGGACGTGAGCGGTTTATGCTAGATATGAAATGGATTCGTGAGCATGCAGATGAGGTAGAGGAAGTTGCAAAGCAGAAGAAGATGAATATGTCGCTCCGAGAACTTTTGGACGCAGACGACAAACGCAGGGAACTAATCACGAAGGTTGAGAAGCTTCGTGGGCAACGAAATGCAGGTTCGGAAAAAGTAGGTCTGCTTATGCGGGAAGGACGTAAGGAGGAAGCGAATCAGTACCGCGAGGACATAAGGGAACTTGGCGTTAGCATCGCACAGATGGAGAAGACATTGTCCGAAGTTGAACAGGATTATGACAGGCTAAAGATGCTAGTTCCCAACATCGTATCACAGGATACCCCCATTGGTGAGTCGGATGCAGATAATGTACTTGTTCGGCAGGAGGGTGAAGTCAAAGAGTGGGACTTTCCCATTAAAGATCATATTCAGCTTGGGGAACTGCATGAACTATTCGATGTGCCACGTGGAGTTAAGGTCGCTGGTTCGAGAAGTTATTATTTGAAAGGTGACGGAGTATTATTGCACCGAGCGGTTCAGCAGCTTGCGCTGGATATTGTGATGAAACACGGATTTACCCCAATGGAAGTACCGGTTATGGTAAGGGAAGAGGCACTGGTGAACACCGGTTTTTTCCCAACAGGGCGTGACCAAACTTATGCTCTGGAAGGGGAAAACAAATTTCTTGTCGGCACCTCAGAAGTTCCGCTTATCTCGTATTATGCCGGAGAGGTCATTGATGTAACAGAACCCATTCGACTTGCAGCCGTATCGACCAGCTTCCGCAGCGAGGTAGGATCGGCAGGTCGAGATGTCAGGGGACTTTACCGAGTCCATCAGTTTGCCAAAGTAGAAATGGTAGTTCTGACGGAAGCCAATGCCAAAGTGTCTGAACAGGTACTTCAAGAAATTACGGGTTATGCCGAAGAGCTGCTACAAGCGCTTGAACTTCCTTACCGGGTCATGGCCGTATGCACGGGAGACATGTCACAGAAAACGTACAAACAATATGATATCGAGACCTGGATGCCAAGCAGGCAGGCCTATGGAGAGACCCATTCGTCGTCCAATTTGCATGACTTTCAGGCTCGTCGATCTGAGATTCGCTACCGGGATGCAGATGGGAATCTAAAGTATGTTCATACGCTGAATAATACGGCTGTAGCCTCGCCAAGAATATTGATTCCACTGCTGGAGAACCATCAAATGGAGGATGGAAGCATTTATATTCCAAAGGCACTTCGTCCCTACATGGGAGGAAAAGATAAAATTATGAGCGGCCCTCAAGCATAATAAATACGGTTCAACTTTTGAGAGACGGGTACACTATAGTAATAGGAATTTCTATTAAACCTTAAAACTTCTCTCTCGAAAGGGGACAAATACAATGAATAAAACGGATCTTGAACGTGCAATCGTAACGGCAATTGAACAGAATAAATTTGGTTCCTTGGCTACAGTAGAGGGTGGTAAACCCAAAGTAAGATATATGGCTATATTTAATGATGGTCTGAACATTCATATGGCAACAAACCGCTGTACTCATAAGGTGGAAGAGCTAGAGGATAACCCGAATATTAGCTTGCTGTTAGGTTATGAAGCAGGGGGTACTAAGGATGTACTGGAGATCGAGGGTATAGCGAGTGTAACGAAAGACAGCGGACTGCGCAAGAAATTATGGAATGATGAATTTAAAAATTGGTTTAGCGGACCAGAAGACCCGAACTACGTAATTTTGGATATCACACCGAAACGGATAGAGTACACGGGTAAAGGTCAAGAAAAACAGGTATGGGAGTCATAAATACAAAGCTAATTTAGGCTGATGTTATCGAAAGAGGGGCGATCTTATAGGTTGCTCCTCTTTGCTATGATTTTTGTAAAATAGAAATTTGTCTTCTATAAAACGAAGGCTTTCACAAGGAAATGACATGAATATATTATATGATGTTACCTATGTGTAAATTGTATTGAAAATTTTGTCTGATTAGGTTGTTTCTGATAAATTAACTCTTTTATACTAGTAATAAATGGTTTAGAATATCGTGGAGAAGTCTATTTTTACCAAAGGGGGTTCGTGTGTAAAACAACCTGACAGATATGATTTACATAATTGATAATGACTTCGGATTCAGGGTTTACAGTAGATATTTACACTACACATGAGTCAAGAGTACATGGTAATGAAAATCAGGAGGGGTTCTTTTGAAATCACGCAAACCTATATTGGCAGGTCTGACCACGGCAGCCTTGCTGTTTCAATTATTCGCAATTCCTGGACAACCTGTATCAGCAGCCGATGCGGCAAAAGTTAAGTTGCGGATCCTAGAAACAACGGATATTCACGTTAATCTCCTCGATTATGACTACTACAGCGACAAAGCTGTGGATACCTACGGCCTTGCAAGAACGGCTACGCTTATTAAACAGGCTCGTAGTGAAGCGACGAACAGCCTTTTGTTTGATAATGGTGACCTTATTCAAGGGAATCCGCTAGGCGATTATGTAGCCAAAGTGAAGCCCCTGAAGGGTGCTGAGGTTCATCCCGTGTATAAAGCAATGAATCTGCTCGATTATGATGCAGCTACGCTCGGAAATCATGAGTTCAACTATGGGCTTGATTTCTTGAACCAAACTCTCAAAGGTGCTGAGTTTCCTTATGTGAATGCCAACGTCTACAAAGACGATGGGGACAAGGACGAGAGCAATGATGTGAACTATTTTAAACCTTATGAAATTATTGAGAAAAAAGTAAAAGACGAGTCTGGCAAGGAGCATACGCTGAAGGTCGGTGTGATTGGACTTGTAACTCCACAGATCATGCAGTGGGACAGTTCTTCTCTTACAGGCAAAGTCATTACTAAAGATATTGTAAAGACAGCAGAAAAGTTTGTTCCGGAAATTAAAGCAAAAGGTGCAGACATTATCGTTGCACTCGCTCATACCGGATATGATCAAAATCCACCAGCAGACATGGCTGAGAATGCCGTTCTTCCGCTTAGCGAAGTGGATGGTGTTGATGCCATTCTGTTTGGACATGCTCACAAGGTTTTCCCGGGAAGTGCATTTGCAGATCAAAAGGGAGTTAATCTTGAAAAAGGCACCATCAATAATGTTGCCGCTGTAGAACCCGGTGCTTGGGGAGATAACTTGGGAGTTATTGATTTGCAGCTGGAGCAAGTAAACGGCAAATGGAAAGTTGTAGATTCCAAATCCGTTGCAAGTCCGATTTACGATGCTGCGAACAAAAAAGCGATCGTTAAAGCAGATAAAGAAATCGTGGCAGCAGTATCAGCCGAGCACGAAGCAACAGTGGACTACGTTCGCGGACCTGTGGGAACAACAACAGCACCGATTACGAGCTACTTTGCTCTAGTACAAGATGATCCTTCCATTCAGATCGTAACGAATGCTCAAAAATGGTACATCGAGAACAAACTGAAAGGCACGGAGTATGAGGGGATTCCTGTATTGTCTGCTGGTGCTCCATTCAAAGCAGGCGGCCGTATGGGTGCAGACTATTACACCGATATTCCAACAGGAACAATTGCAATCAAGAATGTAGCAGATTTGTATGTATATCCGAATACAGTACATGCAGTTGAAGTTACAGGTGCGGAAGTAAAAGAATGGCTCGAATGGTCCGCAGGACAATTTAACCAGATTGATCCGAGTAAAAAGGGCGAGCAAGCGCTGGTTAATCTTGATTTTCCAACGTACAACTTCGACGTTATTGATGGCGTAACTTATGAAATTGATGTAACTCAGCCTGCTAAATACGATGCAAAAGGTCAAGTTGTAAACGCTTCTGCAAGCCGTATCAAAAACCTTCAATTTGACGGAAAAGCGATCGATCTGAAGAAGAAATTTATCGTAGCTACGAACAATTATCGTGCTGGATCTTCTAAACTTGCAAATCCAGATGGCAAACGTATCGTACTGGCTGCACCAGATGAGAGTCGTCAAGTGATCATTGACTATATCACAGAGAACAAAACGATTAACCCGGCTGCGGACGGCAACTGGTCGTTCTCTGCTGTAAGTGGCAATCCTGAAGTTATTTTCAATACAGCACCTGAAGCGAACAAAATGGTTCAAGCAGATAAAGAGCTGAGCAATGTGATGACATACCTTGGTGAAGGAGAAGGCGGGTTTGGTAAGTATTCCTTGAAGCTGGCAGGAAACACAACATCAACGCCTGAACCAACACCAACACCGGAGCCGGAGAAACCATCCAAACCGGAACCAGAAAAACCGTCAAAACCAGAACCATCCAAGCCAGAAAAGCCATCCAAGCCGGAAGTTAGCAAAGACAAAGTCCACGTTGTGAAAAAAGGTGACAACTTATATCGCCTTGGCTTGAAATATGGAGTGGATTGGAATGCAATTGTAAAAGCAAACAAAATTAGCAATGTGTATACCCTGCAAGTGGGTCAAAAACTAATTATCCCTGCGTCGTAATAAATAGAATGTAAGCAAGTAAAAAGCCTTGTCCTTCCCCGAGTAAACTCGGTTAGGGCAAGGCTTTTTGATATGAAGGGGATGTTGCGAAGGAGTTGAAAAGATAGTTCATGAATAGACAGAGAGGATTAAGCTTCCGGGGTAAGTGTCGTTACATAAATGCCAAGCGGTGTGCTTGCGCTGCCAGCCGTCATGTATTTGAAAGAGTAGGAGCTCTCACCGGGAGGAACAGTGACGTCCGCGATGGGACTTGCCTGTGTATTATTGCGAAGAAGCGGAATACCGTATGTTTTACCATCAATGAGTGCAGCTCCGGCAAAGGCACCCCCGCGTGGATTTACCCGAATACGAATGGTAGATTCACGATCCGTTTCATTCAGAATAGGTATGGTTACCTGATAGACAACTCCAAATTGTCCGCGATTAGTCATAGACCCAGGAAGCGTGCTGCTGTCAGCAGTGAAGAGCAGGTCAGCGGGCAACTCTCCCGTTAATTTTGTCCCCGCACAGGTACGGTAATTGGCACTTTGGCCAACACGATATACCGGTGTCGTTGCATCGGTTTCTGAGAAAGTCCAACTTCCGCGCGGATGGGCCTGTGGAGCCGGACGAGGTGGAAGCGGGTCTGAAGTAATCTCTCGGAGGTCTTTATCTTCGACTTTGGATACGACGGTCCGAATCTCGTAATTCTGACCCCCTTTTCCGCTTGCATGCTCTACTGTAAATTCGTAAATGAATCCTGCGAGTACGTCTTCTTCCACTGTAAATTCCTCAATGAGAGCAACTCCTTTACTGAATTTATAATGATCTACCGGTTTGATTCGATCGAGGGTACCACCCACGCATGATTTGGCAAGGCATTGACCTACATCGATGATCCACTGACCTGTTGAAGGACTAAGTTTGAGATCTCTTTCGATGTGTCGGACCTCGATTTGATCCTTGTCTTTATTTTCAATCGTGACTCCAATACGAACGGGAGCCCCTGTGCGATTGTAGTGCCATCCAAAGATCCGATGCTTCATGGAGCGTTTGGAAGTCACTACAACATCATGCCAAAGTGTTGCAAAAGGTTCAGTCAAAATTTCTTGAGTCAACGTCTCCGGGTTATCACTAAGCATTAGTCTGCGTTCGTCACCTGCTTTTGCGGAAGCGATATCGATATTAATGTTTCCTGGTACCGTCAGTGTTTCTACGACTAGATTTTCTTGTTTACAGCTCATACTTAATTCCTCCTCTTATTTCTTTTATTTTTTTGTTGTTCACTAATATAGGAGTCGAGAGCAGCGAAAATACAACCAGTTTCAAAATTTTTTTTATTCTTTTGAATTTGGCTCTCATATGTACATAACAGTAAGAAAAGCTCCACCCTCGCTTGTTGGGCGAAGGTGGAGCTTCGGAGGATAAGAACATATGGGTGACACTTTTATTCAAATGAATGAAGTAAGTTGTATATCGCTTGCGCTGCTTCTGCACGAGAGGTAAGAGCAGTAGGTTCGAAGCGTCCTGCTTGACGTCCCTTCAACAAATTCGAATGCAATGCTGCATTGACGTAAGGAAGCGCCTGTTTGCCAATTTTTGAATTATCAAGGAGCTTCGCAGGGGTGCGCTCCAGAACCTGTCCAGTCTGATACTCGTAAGCTCGGACGAGCATCATCGCCATCTCTTCACGGGTGATGTTTCGATTTGGATGGAATGATTGTTTTGATGCACCAGTGACGATTTTTGCAGCATACGCTGCAGTCACTTCATCTGCATACCATGCATTTTCGTTTACATCGTTAAATGGAGAGGCAGCGGAAGATGAAGTCAGACCAAGCGCTTTAGCAATTAATGCCGTGAATTCTACACGGGTCACGTCTTGGGATGGAGCAAAGCTTGAGTTCGTCACACCTGTAACGATATGCTTCGCTGTCAGTTCCCGGATGGTGTCGTATGCCCAGTGCTGAGCATTTACGTCGTCATATGTCTTTTCATAAGATAACACGGCGTACGGGCTGAAATGATCAAGCTCGATTTGAATCGTCGTATCCTGAACGAGCTTTCCTCCCAAGTATAGCGGGCTCCCATTCTCTTGGATTTGATAAATTCCAGCAAACTTTGGATTCATCCCCTTAGGAATCGGGAACGACACCGTTACAGGCTTCGGCAATGAACTTAATGTGTACATTTTTCCGGAAGCATCTGTGATGAAGATCGATAGATCGAACATATTGCCACCGAGCGTATAGCTACCATTGCCTGTTAGGCTTGCCTTCTGGATCGTTTCATTGGCAAGTTCTGCTGCAATCGGTTCAATTTTGACTGTAATCATCGCGGATTCATCAGCCTTTGGCAGCAAAAGGTTTAATGCGCTCAAGATTTGGGCAGGCACGGTGAGAGTGATGTTCTCTGCTTGTACGGTTAAGGTGCGCCCTTTCAGTTTATCTGATTGCGACACGGGAATCATGACGCGGTTTATACCTTCAGTCAGCTTAATGGATACAGATGGGCTATCGGTGTTTAGATCTTTATCTTCAATAGCGATGGCATCTGATGGAAGCTCTGGCTTGACCGGAGGTACCAAAGGTGGGATTACAGATGAACCTCCGGATGGATCACCAGTCGATTCCCCAGGCGATGTCTCGGAAGATGGTTTATCCCGATTGACGTTCACTACATATTCCTTGGTGGTGCTGTTGTCCTGTGCTGTGATAAGAACGGAAATACGGTTGTCCCCCACACGTAATTCAGGTCCTCCCGTAATGTGAACCGTTGCGGCGGGATCCTCTGCCACGTAAGTGACTTGGGCTACGGACACGTCGTTGGATACGTTTAGGGTGTAATCGAGCTTATCCGGTGCAAAATGTGCTACGGTTGTTCCGTTTATACGCAGATCTGATAGGTTTGCATTAGACAATATCGCTTCAGGCTGCCTTGTGATCAAGACGTTATAAATAAGTTTTGTAATACCGTCTTGAGCTGTTACGGTCACAGTGATTGGATTCTCACCGACGACTAATTTGTCGCCGCCAACAATCTCTACGACTGCAGCAGGATCGGCTGCTTCATAAGTTACTGTTGTTACCGATGTTTCGTAAGGTACCTTTAGCTCATAATCAAGTTTGTCTGGAGCAAAATCTGTAATCGCTTTTCCATTAACGTTCAGTTGCAGTAGTGAGGCATCGGATGGAAGAGGGGCTTCGGTCCGATGAACATGGATAACATAAGTTTTGCTGTTCCCATCCAGTGCGGTTACGACAACCGACACAACGTTATCGCCAACCTTCAAATCCGTTCCTCCGGTCACGATGACGCTTGTATCTTCATGCTCTGCTGTGTAAGTGATTTCGACCGAAGTGGTGGTGTTAGGCACATATAGCGAATACTCAAGTTTATCCGGTGCAAAGTCCGCTACCGTCGTTCCATTAACCTGTAAATCAAGCAATTGCACGCTTGGGCTAGCCATCTTTTCGCCTGTAAAATCAATTTCACTCATGCTTGTAAACTTCTTGGTTGTATCGGTATTGTAAGTGCCAGTAACTAAAAATTTGACATATCGTCCTTGTACGTTTCTGTCAAGAGCGACAAAATCCTTGTACACCGAACCTGTCCAAGTTTTGCTGAACACACCAGACACCTTGTTTGATTCGTCATCTAAGAAGGTAGGATCGCTCAGGTCGGTTAGCTTGTCTGAAGCATAAAGTTCAAATCCTTTTGGAAATTCCATCGCCGATTGATTCGGCCGACTCGTACGCTGAATTCCATTAAGTTGATAGGAGGCTTTCATGTCGATGATGACCCAATGCGGGAAATCAGGTACAGGTGCTTCCCATTTTGAATGCCAGATCGTAGTTTGGTCACCGTCCAAAATGTTAGCAGCAATGGCATCCTCATTGTCTGCATAGGAGCTGAAAGAGTCGATGGTAAAGCCGGTTTTTGGAATAAAGCTGTATACCACGGCTTCCTTTGCCGCTTGTAACTCCCACATTAGCTCAACATAAGACTGATCGATAATCGCTGCGTCGTCTCCGGAGCTCAAGGACTTCGCCGCAGTTAACTTCCGTTCCAGCTCATCCTTCTCTTGTGCAGGAAGGGACACTCCCGTCGTTGCAGAGATATAGGATATGAATTTATCGGCCTCGGCGATTTTAGCCGTTAACTGATCGTAAGTGTAGTACATCGTGTCCATTTTATAGGAGTCAGATAGCGCCTTGGCTTCTGTAGCAGAGAGTGCACGTTTCCATATTTTTAGGTCATCCAGGGTCACGTTGGCTCCGCCATTCGCTTTCCGCCCGTCTGCCCCAAGTATGATGTTATACGGGGTATCCATACTGCCTGTCCCCAAAGTAGAAATATCCTTGGTAGCTTTGGCAATACCATCAACGTAGGTTGTCGCGGCATTGTTCTCCCGATCTACCGATACTGTAATGTGGTGCCACTCGGTTCCTACACTGGTCGCTGAATAATCGATGCGTTTTCCGTTCGAAGCCATGTTCAGCGTCAAGTGATTCGCTGTAGCAGGACCGATGTACCAGCCGACATTGGCGCCTGAATTCCAATCTTTATTGGACAGAACCGTCTGATCGCCTGCTAAATTGCCCATGTGCATGAACGATACAGTAAAGTTGCCACTTCCGAATTTCAAGTCTTGGCGATCGCCTAGATCAACATAATTGCTATTGCCAGCAGGAATGCTGATAGCTTTGCCGGATTTGCCATCGACGAAAGAGACGGACCCTGACTTGGTTGCGAGCCCTGTTACACCCGCAGCGGTGTCATTTAAATTATCATCGAATTTCATATCGGATACGAGCAGATTCCACATCGTTGCTGGATCAATCGGTGTTAATTCAGGCGGCGTACCACCAGTTACGAAGGAGGTTTGGAGTGCCGCACTCTTGTTGCCATAGGCATCTACAGCGGTAATTGTAACAAAATAAGAGGTTGCCGCATCCAGTCCGGTCATTGGAATATTCATTCGGTTTGGAATCGGAGAGAAATAGTAATCTGATAAGACATTATAGGTCTTTGCGATGCTTCCCGTGCGTTTGTTTGATACTTTAATCTCGTAATGATGCATAGATTGATCGTCATTGGCTTGTCTGAATGCGAGCACAGGCGTATCGTTCGCGCCAGCTTTCACTTGAAGCTCGGGATTCACGGGGAATTGAGGTGCGGTTTTATTCCGGTTGTTCGATGTATAAGTGAAATTGTCTTTGATTTCTTCCATGGTGTTCCCTTGCAGCTTCACCACCCACTTCTTGCCTGCTAATGCACCAGCACTGTTGAACGGGGCATCGGTAGGGCCTTGCCATTTGCCACCGCTGTAGATGGAGCTGGAATCGCCATTGAACTCGACGCGATCAATCTCGATCCGATCGGCATACACCTCAATGAATTGAGCTTGATTCACTGGGAATTCGAACCGGCCATCTACAAGACCTTCATCCGTGATAGCAGAGTAGCCATGATCTACTTCAATATAGGACATCGATCCTAGGTTAATGGAGGTAAAATCTTTTTGATGTATAGATCGATCGTCATTGATATTCAAATGGGAGTGCCCACTTAAGACGATAACCTCCGGGTAATCCTGCAGATCCTTATAGAGGTTCGGGTTAGATGTCTGTTGACCATCCATAACGGTGCCTGTGACGGGGTGGTGTAACGTAATGAAAATAGGCTTGTTCTTATTCGCTGCATCACTCGTAATCGTGGCAAGTCTACTTTTCAGCCAGTTCCGCTGCTCCGTATCATTGTTATAGTTGTTGCCATTCAGAAAGAAGAACGAATAACCGCCGATTGTCTGCTCATAGTAGCCGTTGGGCTGTGTAGTAAACCATTCCGGCGGATAGTTATTTATAGCAGTCGAGACTTTGTCATCGTGATTTCCCATGGCGAATTGAACACGGGTATTCGTCATGTTCGTGCGCGCGAGTTGTTCCTTGAAAATATTTGTCACAATCGAATGATTTGCACCGAGACTATCGCCATTATCATTGATTGCGTCTCCTGCAATGACGATGGCGTCAGGATTTTTGAAAATCGAAGAAATAACATCAAAGTTGCTTGTATAACGCGCTCTAACTTTTGCCAAGGCCTCAGCTGAATTGCCTTGAGGATCTCCATTGGAGGATCCCATATGGATGTCAGACATCGCTACTACTTGAAGTAACGGCTTTTCGGTTGATTTAATGATATAGCCGTAAGTGCCAGCTACGCTCCATACACCGTCTTTCAAAGCTCTTACCGAAACGTTCGTTGAGTCCGTTAGAACAATGGGTGTTCCATTGTACTTAAGGCTCATCTCATCGGGGAGCGTCCCATCCAGTGTGTAGTATATGGTTGCTCCAGGGGTAGAGCTGTTTAGGGTAATCGTTACAGACTGCTCATAGCGTCCGCTAGGTTTGGAACTCACTGGTTTATCGACTGCAGTAGTAACTTGAGCAGCTTGAGCATGCTCAGTATACATAGCTTCAGTAGAAGACATAGCAGAAAATGCAATAATTCCTGCCATGCATGGGGATAACAATTTCTTGATTTTCAAGTTTTGAATCCTCCTTGTGATGTCGATTGTGAAGTAAGAGACTAGAAACGATGAACATTACATCTACATGTTTGAACTCTAAATAGTTGACTTATCGATAATAAGTTACAGCTCCCTTCTGTCATCAAAACAACACGAAAAGTATTTTTTTGTTTTTATTTCTGTTGTTTTTGTTGTTTTGCTATCTCTGTGAATTTTAATACTGATTTGTTTGAAGATTGTCAATTGCATCTATTTCTTATGTAAAATTTGCTGTAATAAAGCATTTATTCATAATTTTTACACTTTGTTTCTACGAGGTTTTTTCATTATCTAAAATTACACGTGATTATCAGTTTCAAGATGTTTCATAGTGAAGTTTAGTGTTTTTTCTTAAAGTGAAGGACAAAAGACCCAGCAAATAAAAATAAGAGATAAATAGATTTCAATTTTGGGACTTGGAAGAAAAAGGAGTTGCGATTATAATAGCTATAAAAGGGAACAAACGTTCCTATAAAAATGATGGGAAAGAGGTGTTATTTATGAGCAATGCCATTCACGATTACCAAAAAGAACTCAAACGAATTGCTTGGCGTCTTCAGTACCGTGCCCGTGCCGAGCGTCAAAGAGAACTTCCCCTAAAAACAGACATCCTATTTATTACGGGCACGTCACCTGAGCAAGAGATCGAGTCCAAAATGTTTGTCGAATATATCCTTGGACTCATCCCCTCGGACACGGGACAGAAAGTCATTCGTTTATTTTATTTGGAAGATCGAAGTGAGGCTGAGATCGCAAGTAAGCTTAATATCAGTCAGCAGGCGGTGAACAAATGGAGAAGAAAAACAATTCAGAGTCTATCGAAGAAAATGAGTTCCTAAGGCTTGTTCATGGCGTGCAGCAGGGCGATTCTGAGGCGATGGAACAACTGCTTGATATGTTTGAATCCGATATGAAACTTCTAAGTAGGTACATCCCTATGCCAGAAGAAGATGCTTTGCAAAGTATGAAGCTTGAATTCATTACGCTTATCAAGAACAAAGTTCTGCTGGAAAAGAAGGGGCCGCTAGATGAAGAGGAGTAAAAAACGAAGTACCCGCTGTCCGGTGAGACCGCGGGTACTATACTATTTCTGTAATAGGAGGTACTATACCAGAAATCAGACCGTTCGTTGAGAAAGATTATACATCGAGGATTCTCTTACTATAAGTTTATGAGGAATAATATGGCGCTTGGTGAACAAGGATTTATCCTCATCTTGAATCGCTTGAATTAGAGCTTGAGAAGCAACATACCCCAAGTGATAAATTCCGATATCAATACTGCTTAGAGGAGGACTGTACAACTCGGACAAAGGATTGTTATTAAAGCTGACAATGCACAGGTCGGATGGAACTTTGAATCCCAGTTCATTAAGTCCACGAAGGACACCGAAACTGACCACATCATCAATAACAACGAGGGCTGTCGGACGTTCGGGGAGACTCATAAAGAACGACATTGCCCGATACCCGCTCTCCTGCAAAAAATCATCTTCCACAATCCAATCGGATTTAACAGGTAGCCCTGCTTCTTTCATTGCTCGGTGATAGCCATTTAATCTGTCTTTGGATACCATTAAATTTTTGGGACCACTGACAAAACCGATCCGTTCATGTCCAAAAGAAATGAGATGCCGAGTGGCATCATAGGCTGCTTGTACATTATCCGTGTCGACAGATAGAAGTTCGGGATATTGTTCATTTCTGCCAATTAGTACAAACGGGAAATTCTCTTGCTGCAAAAAGTCGACGACAGGGTCGTTTTGTCTAGAATAGAGCAAAATAGCTCCATCTACGCGTCCTCCATATACGAGTCTTCTTACGGCTTCCACTTCTTCTTGCTCACTAGCACCCGAACTAATGACAATATCATACCCCGATCGGTTAGCCTGGGTGACGATCCCCCGAATAAGCTCCATAAAAAAGGTATTGAGGAACAACTCTTCCGCCGATTTTGGAAGGATAACCCCAATACTCTTCGTTGTTTTGGATACAAGACTTTTTGCCATAATGTTTGGATGATAACCAAGTTCCTGCATAATAGTACGCACTTTACTGGCTGTTTTCTGACTGATACGTGGGTGTCCAGAAAGCACACGGGATACAGTGGAAGGAGATACGCCCGCCAGCTTTGCCACGTCTTTAATCGTTACCGCCACTTACTTTCACTCCCTTGATGAAACCGTTTGCTTTGTATCGATATGTTAATCGATGAATTACTGCTTTGTAAATGAAGATTTTTACGAGTCCATGAATCAGATTGTAATTCTATATTGCGCTAAAAAACATCATATAGCAATCCAAACCAGTTTGAAATCGCATTTTCAAGATAAAGACAAGTGAATATGGCACTGTTTTTGATGGAAATGAACAATATTTTCAAAATTTTCAGCCCAAAAGCACTTGTTGTATCTACATTTTTAGTGTAAGCATTAGTAAATTGCAGTCAAATAGTGTAATAAAGAGATAATAAGGTGTTATATATTATAAATAAGGAAATATGATCAAATATGATTAATGCAAACGTTTTAACAAAATCGATTTGTCGGTTATGATTAGTTTGCTAATAAAGCGCTTACCTACCAGTAAATTCATGTGATTCAGGATACATACACTGATAACTTACCGAATTAACGTAGAAACCTGAGCTTGGATACAAACGTTTGCACAAATTAAAAGTGTAATTCATTCAGCCCTAGGTTTTTACAAGGCAGGGTAGATAAAGAGTGTATTTGCCTGTTTTTCGGGAAGTTCAGTGAAAGCTAAGTTGCTGTGTACATACAGCAATGAAAGCTGGTGTATGCGCAGCAAAAAAAGGGGAAGGGATGATTTTCAATGAAAAACGGAAAGAAATTCAGCTTCATGTCACTCTCACTTGCTATGACTGTTCTGCTTGCGGCTTGCGGCAGTGGAGGTAACGATGCTTCTACCGATACAGGAAACACAGGAAATACGCCAGATACTGAAGCTCCACCTGCAGAAGTAGAGGAACTTACTGCAGAAGAAGGGGCTACGCTTACGGTATGGGACGGCGGAGATCAAAAAGGATTCGTTGAACAGGCTGCAGCTGCCTTTGAAGAAAAATATGGAGTTAAAGTATCCTTCACTGAGCTAGGTGCGGATAAAGCAATGAGCCAAATGGTTACGGATGGACCTGCTGGCGTAGGTGCTGACGTGTTTGCTGGTGTTCATGACCAAGTAGGTCAAGGGGTAACGGCAGGCGTGATTATGCCGAACGACTGGTTTGAAGAAGATGTAAAAGCGAGAAACAGTGAAGTCGCTGTAAACGCTTTAACATATGACGGTATTTTGTATGGATATCCGAAGTCTGTTGAGACAACAGCTGTATTTTACAATAAAGATCTCATTGATGCAGTTCCAGCAAACTGGGATGAAATCAAGGAATTCGCAGCTACTTTTAACGATACAAAAGCAAACAAGTTCACAATTATGTGGGATGTAGGTAACGGATACGGCTCTTATCCTTTCTTTGGCGGATATGGTGCATATGTATTCGGCAGTGATGGCACAGATCCTACTGATATCGGTCTGAACAGTGAACAAGGCGTGGAAGCTGCTACTTTCCTTAGGTCTCTAAAAGAAATCTTGCCACTGAAATCTTCCGATATTAACGGAGATATCCGTAAATCTCTGTTTACATCCGGTAAACTTGCGATGAACATTAGTGGCCCATGGGATGTAGGTTCCTTGAAAGAAGGCGTAGCGAATATCGGTGTGAGTGAATATCCTGCTCTTCCAAATGGCGAGCCAATGAAACCATTCTCAGGCGTAAAAAGCTACTTCGTAAATGCAAATACGAAATATCCTAATGCAGCAAAAATGTTTGCTGACTTCATTACCAATGCAGAGAACCAAACGAAAAACTTTGAAATGACGGGTGCACTCCCAGCGAATACAGAAGCAGCAGCAAGTGAAGCAGTGAAAAATGATGAAATTGCTTCCGCGTTCCTTGCACAATTTGAGAACTCCATTCCAATGCCTTCCATTCCTGCAATGGCTCAATTCTGGTCTCCGATGGAAGCAGCATTGTCCGAACTTTGGAACGGTAACAAAGATCCAAAAGCAATTATGGATAACGTAGCAAGCCAAATGAAGAGCAATATCCAGACTGGATCTTAAGATCCGGAAGGAATCACTAGATAAACAGTAGACAAAAAAATGAGAGCCACCGCCGGAGTTGAAGGTTTCCGGTGGTGGTTCATCACAATTTTGCGGAAGGAAGGGCTGGGACCATACTATGAACAAAGGACAATCACCCACCATGATGTCGACCGGCAAACCGCAATCGGCCGGAGCAAGCCATGCCCGTAAAGGGGCCATACTTTCAACAGTGTTTATGGGACTTGGACAATTCTATCACCGCCAGTGGGTGAAGGGTGCCATTTTCATGCTTGCAGAGATCGTAAGTATCTACCTCATTGTTGCACAGATGGGGGCAAATCTATGGGGTCTCGTGACGCTCGGAGATTCTCCTTCTCGTATGGAGAAGGTAGGAAGACTCTATCAGAACGTTCCTGGTGACCACTCTATTTTTATGATGATTTATGGCCTTGTGGCATTAATCTACATCGCCCTATTCATTCTGTTCTACATCGGCAACATTAAGGATGCCCGGCATATCGGTCAGCTTCGGGATGAAGGAAAAGAAGCACCATCTTTCCGAGATACCATGCGCCATTTACTTGATAAAGGCTTCCCTTATCTTCTGCTTTCCCTGCCTACGATCGGAGTACTGTTCTTCACCATTCTACCGATTTTGTTTATGATTTTGATGGCATTTACAAACTATTCTGCACCAGATCATATTCCACCGAAAAACCTAGTAGACTGGGTCGGTCTTGAAACTTTCAAAAGTCTCTTTACCCTTCAAGCTTGGAGCAAGACGTTCTATGGCGTGTTGATCTGGACGATTGTATGGGCTGTAGTAGCGACAGTAACTACTTATTTTGGCGGTATACTCGTAGCCCTGCTGATTCAGCAACATGGTATTCGCTTCAAGACAATGTGGCGTACCATTTTTATTCTTCCATATGCAATTCCGCAATTTATTTCTTTGCTCGTCATGAAAAATATTCTGAACTCTCAGTTTGGTCCAATCAATCAGTATCTCGGTATGCTTGGACTTGGGCAAGTTCCTTGGCTAAATGATCCGTTCATGGCGAAAGTGACAGTCATTCTCGTTAACATGTGGATCGGTATTCCGGTATCCATGATTCTGGTACTTGGTGTACTAACGGCGATTCCAAAAGATTTGTATGAAGCTGCTGAAGTAGATGGCGCTTCCGGATTCCAGAAATTCCGTAACATTACAATGCCTTTTGTGTTGTTCCAAACTGCGCCGATTTTGATTATGCAGTTTGCCGGCAATATTAATAACTTTAACGTTATTTTCCTGTTAACAGGCGGTGCTCCGGCGAATGGAGATTATGCTTTTGCGGGAAGTACGGACCTGCTCGTGACTTGGCTGTACAAACTGACGCTGGATAATCAAAGATATAACTTTGCCTCAGCGATCGGCATTCTCATTTTCTTAATCATTGCCTCGTTCTCAATCTACAACTACCGTAGAAGCCGTTCGTTTAAAGAGGAGGATATGATTCAATGAAAAGAAAAAAACGGATTAAGCTTACGTTCAGCTACATTTTGCTGATTCTCATAGCCATTGTATGTATCTATCCCGCACTGTGGATTGTAATGTCTTCTTTCAAAGTCGGGGACTCCTTGTACAGTGAGACGATCATTCCAAAACAGTTCACTATACAGCACTACGTAGATCTCTTTAAACCACAAGCGGATAAAGATCTTCCTTTCCTGAAGTGGTACGGAAATACGCTGAAAATTGCAGTCACAAGTATGATATTAGGTACGATCATTCAAGTGCTTACGGCATATGCGATGTCTCGTTTCCGGTTTAAAGGTCGTAAGACAGCGATGTCCGTCATTCTTATCCTCGGGATGTTCCCAGGATTTATGAGTATGATCGCGGTATATGTAATGCTGCTTCAAATGAATCTGCTTGACTCACCACTGGCACTGATTCTGGTATACACATCGGGTGCTGCGCTGGGGATGTTCGTTGCCAAAGGATTCTTTGATACGATTCCTAGAGCGCTGGAAGAATCGGCTTTGCTCGATGGTGCAAGTCATATGCGGATCTTTATCAGTATCATCTTGCCACTCTCAAGACCGATCATTACGTACATTTCATTAATGACATTTAGCGGTGCTTGGGTTGATTTTATTTTCGCCAGATTGATTCTTCGGTCACGTGAAAACTGGACACTCGCAGTTGGACTTTATGAACTCGTAAACAGTTATTCCAGTACGGAATTCACTTTGTTTGCAGCTGGCTCTGTTCTAGTTGCCGTACCGATCACACTTCTCTATATGTTCTTGCAGCGCTTCCTTGTGGATGGGCTCACAGCAGGCGCAACGAAAGGGTGATATCTATCTTGAAGGATAAGTTCGCCTGGAAAAAATGGATTGGTGCAAGTGTGCTGATATGTTCACTTGGTCTTACAACGGCTTGTAGTGATGCTGGTCAAAAGGAGAGCAACACGCTCTCCAAAGAACAAAAGGATTCTGAAAGCAAAGAGGAGCAGGCGGAAACGCCTGCTCCTCACCCATCTGAAAACGTAGCTGCTATAGATGAACAGCCAGGGCGTGTATATTATGAAATCTTTGTGCGTTCCTTTTACGATTCAGATGGAGATGGCATTGGGGATCTGAACGGTATTACGGAAAAGCTAGATTATTTAAATGATGGCAAACCTGGGGGAGACGATTTAGGCGTAGAAGGAATCTGGCTTATGCCAATCAATCCTTCTCCAAGCTATCACGGATATGATGTTACAGACTACTATGGGATAAATCCGGATTATGGCACGGTGGAAGATCTGAAACTTCTATTAGATGAAGCGCACAAGCGGGGCATCAAGGTCATTATGGATCTGGTGGTGAATCATACGAGCACGGAGCATCCATGGTTTGTTGATTCAGCATCGTCCAAGGATAGTACTTACCGTACTTGGTACAAATGGGCAGAAGATTTGAACGCTGATCCATCTGGGCTCAGTGCTGCAGGGAGTGGACCAGCTTGGCATGAGAAGAGTGGCAGCCATTATCTCGGCACCTTCTGGAGTGGTATGCCTGATCTGGACTTCGATCAGGATGCAGTACGCCAAGAGATGATCAATATAGGGCAATTTTGGCTATCTCAAGGTTTTGACGGTTTCCGTTTGGATGCAGCGAAACATATTTACGAAGACGTACAAAGTGATCGCAATGCAGAGACTGTAGCTAAAAATGTAGCTTGGTGGCAACAATTCCGCACGGCTATGAATGAAGTGAAAGAGGATGCTTATATTGTAGGCGAAGTATGGGAGAATTCACCGGTATCGGTTGCCCCATATTTGGATCAGGCATTTGACTCCGGATTTAACTTTGGACTCGCTGAACAAATCATTCGTACCGTTAGCAGTGAACAGAACGGCGGATTTTTAGTTCAATTGGCCCGGAATTATGAGTTGTTCGCAGATAAGTCACAAGGTGAATTTGTGGATGCCGTATTCCTAGCGAACCATGATCAGAACCGAGTGATGAGTCAACTCAGTGGAAATAAAGATCATGCACGTATGGCATCAGCTATTCTGCTAACCCTACCCGGTAATCCTTTTATCTACTATGGAGAAGAGATTGGGATGAAAGGAGCAAAGCCTGACGAAGAAATTCGGGAACCTATGCTATGGAGTCAAGACAGTACAGGAAGTAAAGGGCAAACAACGTGGGAGCCTGCAAAACATAACCTGGATGATGACTCTGTGAATGTAGAAGCACAGCTCTCTGATCCGTCGTCCTTGTTATCTCAGTATCGTACTTTGATCCAGTGGAGAGCAGACACGACTGCTTTACGGGATGGTACTGTAGAGGATTACTCCGTAGAGGATAGCCGAATTCTTTCTTATATAAGAGCGACAGCGAAGGAACAGGTGCTTGTCATTCATAACCTGTCTGGTGAAAAGAAAGAAGTTGGTTTGTCTGAAACAGAGCATCGTTTTTCTGTAGTCTTGCATCAAACCGATGGCAAAGCAGCGTTACAGGATGGAATGCTCAGCTTGCCCCCTTATAGTACGGTTATATTAAAATAATGAAAAACCTTGTTTCCTGCTGGTCCTTTATTAGGCGCAGGAGACAAGGTTATTTTTGAGTTAATAACATTGGATATATAGAATTTGCCAAGTTGGAAAGGCTTGAATGATAGGGTATGGCTGCGTCTGAAGAAAGACAGTTACTCCTGGATTCGTAAAGAGCACAATTCCCAAACGAACTGTGAGATTAAATGGATTGGGACCAGTAATGATAACAGCCCAACGATTTGTACAAAAAGGGAGTGTCCATGGAAAACGTGCGCTTCGGTATTCCGAGACTGGAATTTCCGAAACTTGAACTTCCGAAGTGGAACTCTCGGCAGCATCTAGTTCCTTGTCTTCTTCTCTTGGACTGCCAAGGCCGGGTAGGATATTCCCAAGAATATTCCCAGGATTTCCAAGACCGCCTGGACCTATTACTGTTCCGGGTGAACCGCCTGGGCCTAATGGAATAATAGATCCGCCGCCTGGAAAACCTGGATAAATGGGTCCTCCGCCGGATCCCCCAGAACTGCCTGGACCTCCGGAAGGAATCTGCCAAGGAGATCCACCAGGTCCAGTTTGCTGACTGGCCTGTGCAACGAGAGTCTGCGCCTGCGTCGGATTGGAAGTTAACAATTGATATTGCTGAAGTGCCTGGTACGGTGGTGATGGCAGTGAACCGAGCAGATTAGCGGGAACTGCCTGCGTTGCATTAGGTGTAGATGCGAGACTCCCGATATTTAATGAACCTAATAAAGACTGGAGCGGAGTACCCTCTCCTTGACCGGGTGTATATGGAGAAGGCGAAGGAAACGTGGAAAAAGTCAAAACAATCAACTCCCATTCCGAATGTTGGCTTCATAGCCCATGGTCATATATATGAGCTACGAATGGGATGGGTGCATGATGGATTTTATATAGTTCCAGAACGCAGAAGCTGCCGGCGAAAGATTTTTTCTTCTATATAAGTAAGTACACACTCGGGTGTCATTTGCTTCTAGACCCGGGATGGGGACGGCAATTACATTCGACTGCGGAGAAGTGAGCATACTTGAAGGCAAAAAGGTAATCGCATTCCCCGCATGCACTGCCCTCAGCGCTGCTTGTGGTGTAGCCGCCGTCACTCGTTTCCACAAATGGACATTCGTTCGTTCTGTAAATAGTTCCGTATACTTCCCAAGAAGGCCTTGGCTTTCATAATCCACGAATAAGTTTCCGGAGAGATCACCCGGCTTTATAGAAGGGTTCATCATGAGAGGATGGTTCTCCGCGTAAACAAGCATCAACTGATCCTGCTGCAATAAGATATAATCATCTGAATTCGAATCATCGACATTCGAGGTTTGTTTTTCACTACGTGCAAGTAGCAGCGAACCTTCTATATTTCCTTCTCCAGAACAATCCTCCACCAAGCTACTTTTCATTTCGATGCCTGGGTATTCCGATGCAAAACGATTCATTAACAAAGGTAAGACATTTTCCGCTGCAAGGATATCTGCTTTGATATGCACATTTCCTTGTTCAAGGGAGCTGTACTGCTGTACCGTTCGCCTTACTACATCCGTAAGAGCAAGCATCTGTTTGGCATGAGGCAAGATCGCTCGTCCCGCATCCGTTAGCACGATTCTCCCTTGTTGCGAAGTATATAAAGAGGTGTTCATGTCCTTCTCTAAACTTTTCATATGAAAAGTTACGGTAGGTTGCTTCATATCGAGCTCTTTGGCAACATCCGTCACTTTATTATATTTATCGATGAGGACGAGAATTTGAAATTTTAATACGTTCAATTGAGGGCACCTCATTCATCTATTCTAGTTATTTTACAAACTCTACATTTAGGGATAAGAAGGCAATAAAGAGGGAAACCTCTGGTTTAGAGTACTCTATCACGCATTTTTTGAATCTACTATATAGAAAAATTATATCATTTAATAGATAAAATATATACATATTTAATCTCTAATTTACAAAACATAAATTTAATGATGATGCACCCGCTTTACAATAAGAACATAGTCAAACGTGGTAAACAAATAAAACACCACACACAATTTGGGGGAGGACAACCTAACATGTTCAAGAAAGCAAAGAAATTTCCTTTAATGATGACAACACTCGCAATGACCGTCGTATTGGCAGCTTGTGGATCAGGCTCAGACACGGGTACGGCTGGTTCTGGAAATACAGATAATGCAGAAACACCAAAACAATTAAGCGGTTCAATTCTCGCGGTTGGATCTACAGCACTTCAACCTTTGGTTGACCAAGCTGGACAAGACTTTATGGCTGTTAAAGGTAACGAGGAAATTACCGTTCAAGTTCAAGGTGGCGGTAGTGGAACAGGGCTGACTCAAGTTTCTGACAAACAAGCAGATATCGGTAACTCCGACGTATTTGCAGAAGAAAAGCTAGATGCTGATAAAGCAGCGGCTTTGGTTGACCATCAAGTAGCTGTTGTAGGTATGTCTGCTGTAGCTAACAAAGATGTAGGTGTTACTGACCTTACGAAACAACAACTGGTTGATATCTTCACTGGTAAAGTAACGAACTGGAAAGAAGTAGGCGGAGCGGATCAAGCGATCGTTATCGTTAACCGTCCTGCAAGCTCAGGTACTCGTGCTACTTTCGAAAAATATGCACTTGGCGAGAGCGCACCAGACCTACAAGGATCTATTCAAGAAGATTCTTCCGGTACAGTTAAGAAAATCGTTACAGAAACACCAGGAGCTATTGGTTACCTCGCTCTTTCTTATCTCGACGACAGCATTACTGCAATTAAGTATGAAGGTGTAGAAGCGACTGTTGAGAACATCGAAACTGGTAAATATCCGGTATGGGCTTACGAGCACATGTATACAAACGGAGAACCTAATGAAGTTGTTAAAGCATTCCTAGACTACATGTTGTCTGATGACATTCAAAACGGTTATGTTGTAGACCTTGGATACATTCCAGTAAACGGTATGGAAGTAGTGCGTGATGTGGAAGGTAACGTTACTAACAAATAATAAAAGTAACCATATCAAAGAAAATGACGCGATATAGATCGATAAGAGGCGGGCAGATTTTAAGCTCGACCTCTTTCGTTCGGTTCTCGAGATGATATACAAATTCTACTAAACTGGTTTAAAAGGATGGTTCTTGATGAGTCTAACGAACGCGGAACATGCGGAACAGCCTCGTCCCAAACGGGAAAAGCATTTTTACGAAGATTGGATCGGTAAAATATATACTTCCATTTGTGTCGTATTTTTAATTGTCGTTATTGTATCTATTGTCTTTTTTGTAGCTTCAAAAGGATTAACAACTTTTGTGAAAGATGGTGTAAGCCTCTTTCAGTTCTTTACATCAGGCAACTGGAGTCCAACGGCTCCGGAACCTTCCTTCGGTGCTTTGCCGTTTATTGTGGGTTCCTTTACGGTTACCATTCTCGCTGCTCTCATTGCAAGCCCACTCGCACTCTGTGCTGCATTATTTATGACAGAGATAGTACCGGGAAAAGGAAAACGAATTCTGCAACCAGCAATTGAACTCTTATCCGGTATTCCTTCCGTTGTATACGGATTTGTAGGTCTTACGGTGATTGTTCCGCTCATTCGTTCCATTTTTGGCGGTACAGGTGTTGGGATTTTGGCTGGATGTTTAGTGCTATCCGTCATGATTTTACCAACAATTACAAGTATTATGGCTGATGCGATATCCTCCTTGCCTGGCGGGCTGAGAGAATCGTCTTATGCACTTGGTGCAACTCGCTGGCAAACAATTATCGGAGTCGTCATTCCAACGATGCTTCCCGCGCTACTGACAGGTGTTGTTCTCGGTATGGCACGCGCCTTCGGTGAAGCACTCGCTGTACAGATGGTTATTGGTAACGCGCCACATATTCCAGGTTCTCTTCTGGAATCTGCTTCAACACTGACCAGTGTAATTACGCTGAGTATGGGGAATACAGCGACAGGTTCGGTTCACAACAATGCGCTGTGGAGTATGGCACTAGTACTGCTTCTTATGACCTTTGTCTTTGTATTACTTGTTCGCTTGCTTGAAAGGAGAAATCGGGTATGATGAAGCCAAAAACAGTGGATAAAATTGCAACTGCAGTCATCGTTACTTTTGCACTTGCGATTGTTGCTATCCTTGCCGGACTTCTCGGATTTATTATTTTTCGTGGGATTGGACAGATCAGCTGGGAGTTCCTAACCAGCAAACCGCAAAATCTACGTGCCGGCGGCGGAATTGGACCCCAACTCTTTAACTCCATCTTCCTGCTCGTCCTTACCTTAATTATTACGATTCCCCTCGGATGGGGAGCCGGTATTTATATGGCTGAGTACGCGAAACCAGGTAAAATTACAAACTTTATTCGTTTGGTTGTTGAAGTATTGTCTTCCTTCCCATCCATCGTTATCGGTTTGTTCGGTTTGCTCGTACTTGTTAACACATTTGGTTTTGGATTCTCGCTTTTATCGGGTGCACTTGCACTCGCAGTATTTAACTTACCGCTGATGGTACGTACAACCGAACAAGCTTTCCGGTCTGTGCCTACCGCACAGAAAGAGGCTGGTCTTGCACTAGGATTGTCCAAATGGAAGATTATTACCTCCATTCTTCTTCCTGTAGCTCTACCGACAATGATTACAGGAACAATTCTTGCTGCTGGCCGGATCTTCGGTGAAGCGGCTGCCCTGATGTTTACTGCGGGAATGAGTAGTCCGCCGCTTGATTTTACAGACTGGAATCCGTTTAGTGAGAGATCTCCGCTGAATCCGATGCGCCCGGCAGAGACGCTAGCTGTGCATATCTGGAAAGTAAATAGTGAGCAGCTTAAACCGGATGCTGCTGAGATCGCAGCGGGTGCTTCCGCAGTTCTAGTAATTATGGTTCTTCTGTTCAACCTGTTTGCTCGCTGGCTCGGACGTTTTGTATACCGCCGTATGACAGCTGCTAAACGCATGAACTAATCGTTTTTTTTCGTATATAGGGAGGTACAGCTGTAATGTCACAACAACCATTTAGTACACAAGATTTAAGCGTTTTTTACGGGGAAAAAGAAGCGGTAAAGCAAATCAGCATGGAATTTCCCGAGAATACTGTAACGGCACTTATTGGTCCATCGGGCTGTGGGAAATCTACATTTCTGCGTTCCTTGAATCGGATGAATGATGAGATTCCAGGTGCAAGAGTTACCGGCCACATTTGGATGGATGGCAAGGACCTCAATGCACCGGGTACTGATGTTATCAAGCTTCGCCAGCAAATCGGAATGGTGTGGCAGAAGCCGAATCCTTTTCATAAATCAATTTACAATAACATTGCGTTCGGACCGAAATACCGCGGAGTGAAAAATAAGAAAAAGCTAGATGAGCTGGTTGAAAAAAGCCTGCGCCGTGCAGCGCTTTGGGATGAAGTAAAGGATCGTCTGAACGATTCTGCTCTTGCTTTGTCCGGTGGTCAGCAACAGCGTCTGTGTATCGCTCGTGCACTATCCGTTGAACCGCAGATTCTATTGCTGGATGAACCAGCCTCGGCACTAGACCCGGTATCCACAGGGAAGATTGAGGAGCTAATTACGGAGCTCAAAAAAGATTTGCGTATCGTTATCGTAACTCATAACATGCAGCAAGCAGCGCGGATTTCTGATTTTACATCCTACTTTTACATGGGTAATCTTATTGAACGGGATGTTACGGAAAAGATTTTCTCCAATCCAGAGAATCAGTCGACACAGGAATACATTATGGGTCGATTCGGTTAAAACTTATACAATGTACATGAAAAACACAGCCTGTGTCTCACGGCTGTGTTTTTATTTTTCACAAGAATCAGATTTTACCATATATACATAGTTTCTCCGATATAATGGAACGTAGCGTGTAGTTATGTAGGTATCTACTATTAGATGAGCGAAGGGAAGAGGATTCGGATGGCTGTGAGTAACCACTACAACCATTGGTGGGGAAAAGGGATACTACTTGGCAGTATCGGTATCTCCAGGATCGGAGACTTTATCTATCTTATTGCAATCAATATTCTGATTCTAAATATGACCGGATCGCCTGCGGCGGTTGCGGGACTCTGGATCATTGCTCCGCTCGCTTCTGTACTTACGAAGTTTTGGTCTGGAAGTATTGTCGATCGGTATAACCAAAGGCAACTTATGATTCTGACTGATATCATTCGGGCTATCCTTGTGGCTATACTGCCCATATTACCGGAGCTGTGGATGATGTACGTCTGTTTGATGTTTGTCAGCATGGCATCTTCTATTTTTCAGCCTGCTTCGCAGGTGTATATCGTTAGACTTGTACCGGAAGAAGACCGGAAACAGTTTAATGCTTTTCAGGGACTGACCACTTCAGGTGCTTTCTTAATCGGACCTGCGATAACGGGAATCATGCTTATGTATACCACACCCGATATTGCCATTTATATAAATGCGGCTTCCTTTCTGTTCTCTGCACTGCTCTTGTTCTTCCTTCCAAGACTTGATGTAGTAGAGGTAGATCCAGGCGTAAGTAAAAGATTGACCGTACATATGATTAAAAATGACTGGATAGAGGTGCTGAGGTTTAGCCGAATGTCCTTTTATGTGATGTTTGTATATTGCTTGTATCATCTGATCTTGCTGCTAGGGATGGCGCTTGATTCACAGGAAGTCGTGTTTATCCGGCAGACTTTGGATTTATCGGAACTCGAATATGGTGTCATTGTTAGTTTGACGGGGGCAGGCAGCGTTGCAGGTGCCTTTGTTAATTCCCTGCTTGCGAAATGGATGCCGCTGAAGCATATGCTCGGTGGAGGAATGCTACTAGTATCTGTGGGGTATTTGATCTTCTCTGTGTCTGGCTCTTTTACAGTCGCAACGGCGGGATTTATGATACTTGGGTTCTTTTCTTCCTTTTCAAATACAGGGATGGCAACCTTTTATCAGAATAATGTGCCTGCTGAGCTGATGGGAAGAATCACGAGTGCGTTCGGGCTTCTGATTAGCTTACTACAGATTGTTGCCATTGTTACGTTTGGCGTTATTGCTGAATTGTTCTCGTTAAGACTTGTATATCTATCGGTGTCGGTTGTTCTAATCTTACTTTCATTTCTGTTGTGGGGAGCGGGATTGAAGAAGTCTACCCTTTCTTATTATGAAGAAAAGAGAACGATGAACCATCATCTGTAGAGAACAGTTCATGTGCGATAAAGAGATCATAGATGTATAAAAGACGTCTGATGAGGGGGAAAGTAAAGAGACAAGAAATCTTCTCAACGGATAAAAGTAAAAACCAAAGCTGTACATACAGGCGCTTGGAAGGACCGTTTATCCAGTGTTGCATACAATAAAATAAGCAGAAGATACAAAATGTCGCAATCATTTCGGTGTTATGTTAGATTATATAACACAATCAAAACTCTTTCGCTTTTTCATTCGTTACTTTTATTGACACTTCTGCCTTGAATCGATTAATCTGAACATATGAGATAAAATGAATATGTAATGCGGATGACGATCAATGGGAGAGATTATGCATAAATATGCATGACACCGAAGGAGCAAGCGGTTAAGCACCCAGCTTAACTAGTGGAATCTCTCAGGTAGAATGAACCTTGATCCGACGTAACTCTGGAGAGAGCCTATGAGCCGCCAAAGGGGTAAGTAACAGCAGATATGATAAGAAGGCATCTGTTGTTTACGAAACTTTCAGGTACCAAGGACAGAGAAAGGGGATGACACCCTTTTTCTGTCCTTTTTTGCGAGAAAATGTAGGCTTATGATCCTGCAGTGTTCACGTGCAATGTATATATGCTAACCATGGGGGGAGTCAACATGAGGTTTAAGGATGTTTTTTCAATAATAGGGCCAGCAATGACGGGACCTTCCAGCTCCCATACGGCAGGAGCCGTCAAGCTTGGCCGAATCGCTCGTCAGTGGCTTGGTGAACTGCCTACTGAAGCGAAAATGATTTTATACGGTTCTTTTGCTGAGACTTATCAAGGCCATGGTACGGATCTAGCTCTGCTTAGCGGGCTGATGAATATGGCAACCGATGATCCCCGTATTCCTGATGCAGAGGAATGGGCGGAGAAGCTTGGCATGGATTATGAGATTGTGACGAGCGGTCTTCCTGCAACGCATCCGAATACAGTGAAATTTGAACTGAAGGCGGGCGAAAATACGTGTACGCTGATGGGAGCTTCTATTGGAGGCGGTAGTGTCGTCGTATCCCATTTGAATGATTTCAGGGTACAGCTTACCGGAGATTTCCCGGCACTTGTGCTTCGGCACACCGATAAATCGGGGGTCATTGCTTCGGTTACGTCTATTATCAGTGAATCCGGAGTCAATATTGGGTTTATGCAAGTCGATCGGAAGGCAAGAGAAGGCGAAGCACTGACCGCGATGGAGATGGATACAATTCCTTGTACCGATGTGCTTACGAGACTGATTCAGCTGCCTCACATTTTGGATATCAAAGTAATTGATTTGAAAAAAGGAGCTGACTAGGATGCGTTTTAAACATCTGAGTGAACTGAATACAATTTGTACGGATGAGAACAAGACCCTCGGTGCCTTGATGATCGAAGAGCAAGTGAAGGAAACGGGCACACCGGAGGCAGAGGTTGTACAGCAAATGGCTGATTATTATGAGGTTATGAAGCAAGCGGTTCATAAAGGAATGACCGAGGATACAACTTCGCGTAGCGGGCTTACAGGCGGGGATGGTCAGCGGGTCCGCGATTATTTGCAAAATAACGAAAGTTGCTCCGGCGATGCTTCTACACTTGCGATGGCATATGCGCTCGGTGTGTCCGAAGTTAATGCTTCAATGGGACGGATTGTCGCTACTCCTACAGCCGGTTCAGCAGGCATCATACCGGGAGTATTTCTTAGTGCGCAAGAGCGATTTGGCTGGAGCGACGAACATATGGTGAATGGATTGTTTTGTGCCGGAGCGATCGGTTATGTAATTGCGAATAATTCTTTTATTTCCGGAGCAGAAGGTGGATGTCAGGCTGAAGTAGGTTCTGCAATTGGGATGGCAGCCGGAGCCATGGTTGAACTGCGCGGGGGAAAACCTGAACAAGTGGTTCATGCGGTAGGAATCGCACTTAAAAATACACTAGGTCTCATCTGTGATCCGGTAGCCGGACTTGTTGAGATTCCATGTATCGTCCGGAATGGCCTAGGTGCGGTAACGGCCTTAGCGGCCGCGGATATGGCGCTGGCAGGAGTAAGAAGTGCCATTCCTTCGGATGAAGTCATTGGTGTCATGCTGGAAGTAGGAAGTGCGATGCCAAGCCGCCATCGGGAAACTGCACAAGGTGGTCTTGCACAGACCCCGACGGGAAGGAAGATTACAGAAAATTTGGCGAAGCCAAAAAAAGCGAAGCGTGAGACGAAGGAAGAGCCGAAGGAATAAAAGATTCGAAAAAAACGCCAAGAGACAGTGATATCAGATATCTGTCTTCTTGGCGTTTTTTATATGTTGCTTCATATTTTGTTACTTGTTCATCAGTTCTCCAAGCAGTTTGATGGAATGAAGTCTTGCCTGATGATCATAGATCGGCGTCGTCATGATGAATTCATCCGCATCCGTTTGGGCGAGGAATCGTTCCAGTTGTTCACGCACGCTGTCCGGACTGCCGATGACGGAGTAGCTAAGCTGATTCTGCACAATCGCCTTCTCTTGCATGTTCCAGTCCAGTTCATCTACCGGAGGTTGCATCAGCCCGAAGCGACCGCGGATCATATTCAGGAATTGTCTCTTATGTGAAGTGGACAGGTAATGAGCTTGTTCATCTGTATCTGCTACAAAAGCATTTAAAGCCACCATGGCATAAGGTTTGTCTAGTACTTCAGAAGGTTCAAAACTTGTCCGGTAGAGATCCAGCGCAGGAAGTAAGTAGTCTGGTGCAAAGTGACTTGCAAATGAGAACGGAAGTCCTTTACGTCCAGCGAGTTCTGCGCTGAAGCCGCTCGAACCGAGCAGCCAGATCGGAAGGTCTAGATCACGTCCAGGGTAGGCGTGAACCTGCATGGACGATGTTGATGTAGGATGAAAATAATTTTGCAGCTCTTCCAGACGCTGCGGGAAATCCTGTCCGTCACTGCCGGGTCCACGGCGAAGGGCACGGGAAGTGAGCTGGTCAGAACCGGGAGCGCGTCCAAGTCCAAGGTCAATCCGTCCCGGGAATAGAGATTCCAGTGTACCGAACTGCTCTGCTATGACGAGGGGGGCATGGTTAGGCAGCATAATTCCACCGGAACCAACACGAATTCGCTTCGTTCCGCCAGCGATATGACCAATTACTACAGAAGTAGCTGAGCTTGCAATACCGGGCATGTTATGATGTTCAGCCAACCAGAAACGGTTATATCCAAGTTCATCGGCTAGCTTAGCAATATCCAGTGAATTTTTTAGCGCAGTCGAGATATTGGAACCTTCTGTAACTGTGGCTAAATCAAGAATGGAGAAAGGGATATCTTTCAATTGTTTGGCTTGCGCCGTTGATTTAGTGTTCATTAGTAGTTGTACCTCCTGTACGCTATTATTGTTTCTTTTCCTATATATAAGTCACTTCTGGATATGCAAATCGTAATTCGATTATTATAACATAAAATATAGATATATGTATATGTATAAGGAAGTGATCAGGATATTACTTTGCCATATATTCTTGGAAAATAAGAGAGAAAACACAAAGAAGGCTACTGTAAATACAGTAGCCTTCTGCTGAAACATTTATTCTGCTTTAACAAGGATCTTCACTTGATTCTTTTCTTTCAGCAAACCTTCAAATCCATGCTCAATGACGTCATCGAGCTTAATTCGTTTGGTCACCAGTTGATCAGCAGGGAAGAAGCCTTTTTCCATGAGACTGATAACTGCTGGGAATACATCGCGGTATCCGATAATACCGGAGATGCTCCGTTCCTGGATAACAATTTTATTCGGCATAATTGGGGCTTCTTTTTCGAAAATGCTGACGATCATAAGCTCCCCGCCAATTTTAACGGACTCGAGTGCTTGTTCCAGCACTGGAGGCACACCGGTTACTTCGTATACGACATCAGCGCCTCCGCTTGTTAAGCGGTGAATTTCCTGCACTGCATCGACTTCTTTCGGATCAATCACGAGTGCACCAAGTTCTGCTGCTTTTTCTTTACGCTCTGGTGAGAGCTCAACTGCATAAATTTCGGAGGCACCGGAAGCTTTCAGTGCTTCGATAACGAGCAATCCAATCGGTCCTGCACCAAAAACGACAGCCTTGTCGCCTACTTTTAATTTACTTTGGCGTACAGCATAAAGAGCAACAGCAGAAGGTTCCACCAAAGCACCTTGTTCATAGGAGACGCCTTGAGGGATTTTGTGTACTCTATGCTCGTCAGCAGCAACGTATTCGGAGAAACCGCCTCCGCCACCTGCAAGACCGAGGAACCCCATTTTCTCACAAAGATTGTATTTCCCTTGTCGACACGCTGTGCATTTACCACAGTTAAAGATCGGTTCTACAACAACACGGTCACCTTTTTGGATGTTCGTTACTCCTTCTCCGATCTCAACCACTTGCCCGGAAAATTCATGTCCCATGACAACAGGTGCTTGTTCTCCTGTAAGGGGATGTGGCTCGCTACCCGGAATGAAGATGGGCCCAGCCGTATATTCATGCAAGTCGCTTCCGCAAATACCGCACCACTCGACTTTGATTTTCACTTTACCAGGAAGAGCCTTAGGCTCCTCGATTTGTTCAATACGAAGATCTTTTACACCATGCCATCTAAGCGCTTTCATATTCATTCATCTCCTTGAAATAGTTAGCTCACTAGCAAATCTGACAAGCAGTTTGCTTCGTCTCTTGAATGTCTTGGTTCTATAAAAATGGAATTCGTAATCGGTTCATAAACCGAAAAAATAAAAAGTTTTAGGAAACGTTTCCGACTCAAATATGTCACATTTTTTATATGTTGTCAATCAATCATCGATATTTTAAGTCAATTTTGTGAATGGAATTAAGGAAGAAGGCGGTATGCCTATGGGACAAGCTCATCGTAAGAAATCAGCTATGTTATAATAAAAATAGAATTCTATTTAACCTATAAAACAGGAAACGATTCCAGTTTAAAGTGAGGCTGCTAAGCGCGTGAAAAATAACAGTAATCAGAAAGTTACAATTGAAGACGTGGCTCAAAAGGCGGGGGTTGGGATTGCGACCGTTTCCAGAGCTATTAATAATGCCAGCGGAATCAGTGCCAAGACGAAGGCGAAAGTCCTGGAAGCTATAGAAGAGCTGGGATTTACTCCAAATACTTCGGCGCAAAGTTTAAAAGTACGCCAGACGAATCAGATTGCACTTGTTGTCTCTGATATTCGGAACGCGATTATGCCTGAAATTGCTTGGTCTGTAGAGCAGTCAGCCAAACAATACGGATATCGTGTGGTACAAATCAACACTTCGGGGAATGCCAGAGCAGAGCTAGAAACCATTCGAGAAGTGAAGAAACTTCACGTAGATGGACTGATTATGTTGCCACTAGCTTATCCGAAAACACTGGCTGATGTGATTAATAAATCACCCGTGCCGATCTCCATTATTAATTATGGTAAGAAGCTGGGTCCTGAATATAAAGCGGATATTGTCTGTATGGCTAAGCAGGAAGGGATCCTCGTTATGGAGCATCTGCATAAGATTGGCCGTACACGGATTGCTTATGCCGGAGCGGCCAAGGATATGATAGAAGAGAGGTATCTCGCCTATGAGCGTGCGCTGCCACAGGTCGATATTTCATTAACTTTTTTCGGGGATGACTTTTCACTCCAGACTGGATTTGAAGCGGCAAATTACTTCTATAGTCTGAAAGATATGCCAGATGCGATATATGCTTGTAATGATATGATTGCGATCGGAATTGCAAATCGGTTCAAGGAACTGGGCGTACGAGTGCCAGAAGATGTGGCCATTGTAGGGATTGATAACAACCTTTGGACGACGCTCACTTCTCCGCAGATCAGCTCGGTTACCATTTTGGGTGATGAGGTTGCTCGTCTAGCGACGGAACTGCTTATTAAGCGAATCCGAGAAAATAATCAAGGTCCGTACGAGAAAGTACAGTTCGAACCAAGGCTTATCGTCAGAGACTCAAGTGTATCCGTCAAACGTTCTCCTCTGCTATAGCTAGTTTGAGTGCAAGTATGGACCTAGTTTCCGGCCTAGGCGATATATAGAATGCGAATGAAACCACGCAGAGAGCGTGGTTTTTTCTATGTTTTTTGAAGCTTTAGGTGTTCATATTCAGTTCATTATTTTCCGCTATATTGTCTGTACTTACAATCAGAAGAAATCTCTTAAGACCAGAAAGTTTGGGTGACTATAACACGGTGGAGAGCGGAGTGAACGGATTATGAAAAAAAGAATGGATCCCTGGCTAATCGGCATTGTCATCCTTTCTTTCTTCCTTCAATTTTTTCGGGTATGGGAAGAAGGATATGGAAATACCTATTATGCGGTCGCGGTCAAAAGCATGCTTCAGAATTTCCATGCTTTTTTCTATGCCTCATATGATCCAGCCGGGTTTGTTACAGTGGATAAACCTCCGGTCTCTTTATGGGTTCAGACGGCTTTTGCTTATGTATTTGGCTTCAAAGGGTGGGCTATTATTCTGCCGAGTATACTCGCGGGCGTTGCTTCAGTAAGCTTAATGTATTTCATAATGAAACCACGTTTCGGTGCTAGAACAGCACGACTAGCAAGTCTTATTCTTGCGGTAACCCCTGTATTTGTCGCTGTGAATCGGACGAATAATATGGACCCTATCCTCCTGCTTCTGCTCATGACCGGGACATGGGCTTTGTTCAAGTCGGTTCGGGAGAAGAAATGGAAGTACTTGCTTCTTGCTTCTGCTATGGTGGGAATCGGTTTTAACGCTAAAATGCTGCAAGCCTTTATGGTATTACCTGCGTTTTATTTGTTTTATCTAATTGCAGCTAAATATTCACTGAAAATGAAGCTGATGCAGCTGGTACCGGCAGTCTGCATTTTACTCGTGGTATCTCTTTCGTGGGGGCTCTATGTAGATTCTGTTCCTGCGGATCAGCGTCCTTATATTGGGAGCAGCGAGACGAATTCGGTAATGGATCTTGCATTTGGATATAACGGTGCGATGAGGTTACTTGGAAGAGATAGTGGAGGGAGTGGGGGGACACCGCCAAGTCAAAGCAGAGAAGGTAGCTCGGCAGACACGGCACCGCCTAATGCTAGAGAGACGGATGACTCCGATTCTGCGGCGAGCGCTTCGAATGTGACGACGGAATATCAACATAGCAGCTCCGTGCCTTCAAAAAGCACCCTTTCTACCGATCAAGGAGAACGGCAGTCTCCCCAGAATGGACAACCTATGAACCGCCCAACATTTACGGGTGGCCGGGGAGCAGGAGGAGGCGGATTTAATCTTGGTGAAGCGGGTGTGTTCAGACTCTTTAATGCTTCTCTTGGGGGCCAAGCTAGTTGGTTTTTACCCTTTGTACTGCTTGCAAGTATCGGCATATTCCAAGGGGTATGGAGAAGAAGGCTCTTGAACAATGAGCAAAAGGAAGCGATGTTCTGGTACGCTTGGCTGCTTCCGGTCGCGGCGTTTTTCAGCATTGCAGGCTTTTTTCATGAATATTATCTTACGATGCTTGCCCCTGCTATTGCGGCACTTACCGCCATAGGCTGGATGAAATTATACGGTGACTTTAAGGATGCTAAAAGGGGATTGAAATGGCTTCTTCCTTGCAGTGTCGTCGTGACAGGACTCACGCAAGCGTATTTGATTGAGAACACCGGTGGAAATGGCATTTTTGCTTATGTTATCGGAGGAGTTTCAGTTGCAGTCGGTCTGATCCTAATAGGGATACAGTTAAAACGATTGTTGTCTCCGAGGAATCTACGGCTTGCTTCTTCTATCGCTATGTTTCTTCTGCTCATTGCACCGTTCTACTGGTCCATGACTCCAATACTATACGGAGATAACAGTAAGCTTCCAGTTGCCGGTCCCACGCTTAACAGTCCAGGTGGATTTAGCGGCTCCAGAGGTCAGCAGACAATGACGGAAGATATCGGTCTGATGAAATATTTAGAAGAGCATTATGATGGGGAAACTTATATTGTGGCCGCACAAAGCCATGAAGAGGCAGCTCCTATTCAGCTGGCAACCGATCATGCAGTGATGACGATGGGAGGATATTCGGGCAGTGATTCTATTCTGACGGTTGATGAGTTAGCTAGTCTAGCTGAGTCAGGAGAAATCACGTATTTCTATATTTCGTCTGGAGGTTCGGGTGGTAGGGGCCGAGGAGGTCAATCCTCGGAGCTTACGAACTGGATTATGGAACATACGGAAGAAGTGCCGCAATCAGAGTGGAAAGATGAGACCGAATCTACCAGTAATGATTCTGCCTCCGGCAGTATGTCTGAACAAGGAAATTCAGCTAGCGTAGGAAGATCGCCAGCCGGTTTCAATAATAGTAATAAACTTTATGTTTACACGGGTGAGAGAAAATGAAGCGGGCTGTAAATAAGGGTTCCTTTTTTCGATTCTCATTAGTAGGTATGTTGAATACAGCAGTTGATCTTGGGGTGTTTTTCTTGCTCAGCCTCAGCTCACTGTCTGTTGTGCCTGCTCAGGTAGTGAGCTACGTCGTTGGTATGCTGAACAGCTACTTATGGAATCGGAGATGGACTTTTGCATCCACGCAGCATCGGAGTTTTGGTGAACTCATCCGCTTTATTTCACTTAGTATCATTACCCTTATGATATCTGTAGGTACGCTGCATGTTGCCTATTATTATTTTGGTATTCCCCTCTTTACCAGCAAGCTGCTGGCGACCCTTTGCAGTGTGCTGGTAAACTATGTAGGAAGTGCGCTTTGGGTGTTCGAACAATTACATGAGCAGGCGCCTCCACTCGGAAAAAGCAAGACCCCTTGAGCTTCGTGCCAGGGGATTTCTTTTTTTACAGAAGAGAAACAGTATAATAGGGAATAAAAATGGATCTATTTTGAATAACAGGAAGGGGATGAAATCGTGGCGAAAATTCTGGTGGTAGATGATGATTCTCATATCCGGGAATTAATTGAATTGTTTCTGAAACGAGAAGGACTAGATATTTATCAGGCTAAGGACGGAGAAGATGCGCTGACTGTACTGGATACGATAAAGCCTGATCTTGCAATCGTGGATATTATGATGCCGGCTATGGACGGTTGGGAACTGTGCAGTCATCTGCGAGCTTGGAGTGATATTCCGATTCTCATGCTTACTGCCAAAGGGGAGACCGAAGACAAGGTGAAAGGTTTTGAACTTGGTACGGATGACTACATGGTCAAGCCTTTTGCTCCTCAAGAACTGGTCGTCAGGGTAAAGGCCCTTCTCAAAAGGTATCGTGTCTCCATGGATCAAACCGTGAGAGTAGGGCGCATTACACTCGATCGTCCTTCCTTTCAAGTGATATCGGAACGGGCTTCCCATACACTTCCGCTTAAGGAGTTCGAGTTGCTCTATAAGCTGGCCAGTTATTCAGGAATTACGTTTACGAGAGAGCAGCTCATTGAAGACATCTGGGGACTTGATTATGAAGGGGACGAGCGAACCGTAGACGTACATATCAAACGGCTGCGCGAGCGGTTCCCGGAAATGGAGACTGGTTTTCGAATTGTCACGATACGAGGGCTTGGATATCGTCTGGAGGAATTGGCATGATCCGCAGTCTGTACGTCCGGGTTGTTATTATTTTTATTGCAGTAACGATCATAAGTCTAATGATCTCCTCTTTATTTGCTTTTCGCTGGTTTGAGAAGGATGTAAACCGCGGGATGTCAAGCGACTTGATGGTAGACGGGAAGAAGATCCAGCAATTATATGAGTCATGGCAGCCGGAAGATTTGAGCGAGTTCCTTGCTCAGTCCTCCAGTATGATGCGCTCGCTTCATATTACGCTGATGGATGCAGATGGTCATTCGATGGACAGCGGAAATAATGAGAGAACACCACCGGTTAAGAAAGAGAGCTACGCGGAGCAAGTGGACACCATCTTGAGCGGGTCAGATGTTGTTATTGAAGAGTCCGGTCCTAATGGTTCTCCTGCACGTCCCATAGCTATCGGCATGCCTTTACGTACAGCAGATGGAGTGTATGCAATGTTCCTGCAGCCTAATCTGAAACCACAGCGGGAAGATTTTAGGCGGAATAATGGCATTTTCAATATGACGTCCTTGTTAGTAGGCAGTTTTCTTATTCTTATGGCTTCGCGCTTTGTGGTAAGTCCGCTTAAGAAAATGACCAGTGCAACTAGACAGATCGCCCGAGGGGATTTTAAGGTTAATCTTCATACAAAACGCAGGGACGAAATTGGTGAACTAGCTGAAAGCATTCAGCATATGGCAGGAGAACTTGGACAGCTTGAACAGATGCGTAAAGACTTTGTATCGAATGTGTCGCATGAGATGCAAACACCGCTTACTTCCATTCATGGCTTTTCGCAGGCGCTCACCATCAGTGAGCTTAGTGATGAGGAGCGTATCCGATATGCCAGCATCATTGAAACGGAAAGTGAACGCTTGTCGCGCCTCATTCGTAATTTGCTCAAACTCTCATCTCTGGATTCGGATAAACATCCTTTTCAGCCAGAGACATACCGGCTAGATCGTCAATTGAAAGATGTGATCTTGTCACTGGAACCTATATGGACAGGGAAATCGATTACGTTTCATCTTCATTTGCAGGAACAGGTCATTTATGCCGACCGGGATCAGCTGAGTCAAGTGTGGACGAATCTGATTCATAATGCACTGAAGTTTTCTCCTGACGGGGGCAGTATAGAAATTACGATGAACCGGGAACGGGGCTATACAGTTGTTGCCATCCAGGATCAAGGTGAAGGGATGGCAAAAGAAGATTTACAGCGGATTTTCGAACGTTTCTACAAGGCGGACGCTTCTCGTAATCGTTATGAAGGTAGCGGCCTTGGTTTGTCTATAGCCAAGAAAATTATGGACATTCATGAAGGGCGAATTCAGGTGGAATCAGAGCTTGGAGAAGGAACGATTTTTAGAGTATATCTCAAACTGTAATGCGGCAATTTCTTGAAGAATCCCTACGTTTATTAGCCTTTAGCATTCATACTCAGTTCATAATGATTCGGTATAGTGACACTATAGAGAATCGTAAGGGAGTGAGCGGAAATGAAAGGGCAGATTATGTATTCTATCGTGGTCCCGGTGTATAACGAAGAAGAGGTTATTCAGGTTACGTACAGGCGGCTGACTGAGGTCATGGAACGAACGGAGCAGTCGTATGAACTGATTTTTGTGAATGATGGCAGCCAAGATCGCACGATGGATATTTTAACACAGGCTGCCCTCATCGACGCCTCTGTTCGGGTGATTGATTTTTCACGTAATTTCGGGCATCAGATCGCGATAACGGCGGGAATGGATGCGGCAAGGGGACAAGCTATTATTGTCATTGATGCGGATCTGCAGGACCCTCCTGAACTCATCCTCGAAATGATTGAGCTATGGAATCAGGGTTATGATGTCGTGTATGCCAAACGTAGAGCGCGAGCAGGAGAAACTTTATTCAAGAGAATGACCGCTTCTTGCTACTATCGTGTTTTGAAAGGCCTGACTAAGATTGATATTCCGGAGGATACAGGTGATTTTCGGTTAATTGACCATAAGGTGAATGATGCCATGAAGACGTTGCAGGAGAAAAACCGCTTTGTCCGGGGGCTCGTTAGCTGGGTTGGATTCCGGCAAATCCAGCTGGAGTACGATCGTAAGGAACGTTTGGCAGGGCAGACCAAGTATCCTCTGCGCAAGATGATAAGACTGTCGGTAGATGGTGTCACTTCCTTCTCTGATAAGCCGCTCAAAATGGCATCTTACGCGGGCATTGTGATCTCTGGAATTAGCTTTGTGAGCTTAGTCGTTACCATTTGCCTAAAGCTGTTCACCGATAACACGGTTGCAGGATGGGCTTCCATCGTGTCGATCATCCTCCTGATGAACGGAATTATTTTGTTATTGCTCGGAGTGATGGGGGAGTATATTGGCAGGATCTATGATGAGTCTAGGGGCAGACCTCTGTATATCGTAAGGGAGAGGGTTGGGTTTAACTCACAGCCACTTAGTAAGGAAGAGAAGCTCCTTGATGATTCTCCGCAACAAAAAACAAACTTTGCCTGATGAAGACAAAGATGAATGGAGCGTAGGAGAAGAAAAACAAATAAAAAACCCACTTGAGGTCATCTGCTAAGCAGAACGCTCAAATGGGTTTTTATTATTTTAGATAAATAGATTAATTCCGGATTGATCTGCTTGACCAAGGTAATAACCAACCCCGCCAATTTTGACACCATCAATGAGTTCTTCCCTTTGAATACCCATCACATCCATAGACATCTGGCAGGCTACGAGCTCGATCCCTTGCTCTTTCGCTGTCTCCATCAGATCTTCCACTGAAGAGATATTGTTCTTCTTCATCACGCCGCGGATCATTTTAGAACCAGCACCCATCATATTCATACGGGAGAGAGGAAGTTTACGGCTGCCTCGTGGCATCATAAGTCCAAACATTTTGCCCATAAAATCTTTCCTTACACTTACTGGTTCAGACTTACGAAGCACATTCAGTCCCCAGAAGGTAAAGAACATGGTGACTTTCTTCCCGCTGGCAGCCGCTCCGTTAGCAATGATGAACGAAGCGATTGCCTTATCGAGGTCACCGCTGAATACGACCATGGTTGTTCCTTCTGGCGATGGAGCAGAAATTACGGAATTTTGGGATGCAGATCCGGCAGTAGTGGAAGCATCTACGTTGCTCAGTTCAGATCCCTTTTTCTTGAGTAATGCCTTGATCTGTCCATCCGGCAGACGCTCAACATTAAGAGTGTCGTGGTTGGACATGCGTGCAAATGATTTCACATCTTCATAAAAGCCAGGGTCAGTTGCCGTAATTTGCAGTACTTGGCCTGCTTCGAGGCCATCCATAGCTCGTTTCGCTTCAATGAGAGGACCGGGGCAAGATAGACCACAAGCGTCAAGTTTTACATCTGCAGTAATGACCAATTTCTCATCTGAAGCAGGGACACTTTGGGTAACTGTCGCGTTCATGGGGTTTATAGCACTAAGTTCGTTCCCGTCTGCCTTTTTGTTCGGTTCAAATTTGCTCATCTTGTATGTCTTATACCCTCCTGTCAAATTGCGAACGTGATAACCATGCTGCTGTAAGATACGGGCAGAGGTGTAGCCGCGCAGTCCTACCTGACAGTACACCCAAATTTCTTTCTTCGGATCAAGCTCGGATAAACGTTCTCTTAATTCATCCACCGGGATATGCAAAGAACCAGGGATGTGGCCATTCTGATGCTCAATAGCTGATCTTACATCAACAAGCAGCGTTGTATTTGGATCCCGATGCTGGAGTTCTTCAGGTGTAAATACGTCCATTTGGCCTGTCACTACATTCTCAGCTACGTAACCAAGCATATTCACCGGGTCTTTGGCAGAGGAGAAGGGTGGTGCATAAGCCAGATCAAGCTCAGTCAGGTCCGTAACGGTTCCGCCAAAATGGAGTACGGTCGCGATATCATCAATGCGCTTGTCTACCCCAATTCTGCCAACGGCTTGCGCCCCTAGAATCACTCCGTTTGGATCAAATAGTAATTTGATCGTTAGCGGAGTAGCCCCAGGATAGTATGCGGCATGCGCATTCGGGTGCACATACACAGTATGATAATCTCTGCCGAGCTCTTTCAGTTTTTTCTCGGTAAGACCGGTTTGCGCGCCAGTCAGATGGAACACTTTAATAATGGACGTTCCATGTCCGCCCTTATACTTTGTCTTAAGCCCAGCAATCCGATCTGCTGCAATTCGGCCTTGTTTGTTGGCTGGTCCAGCAAGAGGGATAGCAGTCACGGCTTCGCCTGCGTGAATCTCCACCGCATCACCGACAGCATAAATATGGGGAATGTTCGTCTCTAAAGCTTGATTTACCTGAATATGGCCACGTGGTCCGAGGGCAATGCCGCTGTCTGTAAGGAAACCTGTATCCGGCTTTACGCCGACGGCGAGGATGACGAGATCGCTGGTCAGCACTCTGCCGCTACGAAGCGTAAGGCTCACTTTACCATCTGCATCCTGAAAGGACTGGGCTGTATCCTGAAATACAAGCTCAACACCTTGCTCTTCCATCTCCTGAGCGAGGATGTTCGACATCTCGCGGTCGAATGTACCGAGGAGTTGATCCGCTGCTTGTACGACAGTGACCTCGAGTCCGGCTTCCCTTAAGTTTTCGGCCATTTCTACACCGATATATCCACCGCCAATGACGACAGCTGTTTTCGTCTCGGGAGAGATAACCTGCTTCTTAATACGGTCTGTGTCTGGAATATTCCGTACCGTATAAATTTGTGGGTGGTCGATACCAGGAAGAGCAGGGCGAATTGGTGCAGCTCCAGGGGATAAAATAAGGGCATCATAACTCTCTTCATAGGTGCCTTGTTCGGCACTGCGTACCGTAACGGTTTTTGTCTCAGGATTGACCGAAATAACCTCACTCTTGGTGCGAATATCAAGGTTGAATCGCTGTTTCATCGCTTCTGGTGTTTGTACAATCAGCTTGGAACGATCGGTAATCGTATCCCCGATATAGTAGGGGAGGCCGCAATTGGCGAATGAAATATATTCATCCCGTTCAAACATCATGATATGTGCTTCTTCATCGAGTCTCCGAAGACGTGCAGCTGCGGATGCACCGCCGGCCACGCCTCCCACAATGATGACTTTTTTACTCATTTATAATTCCTCCTGAAAAAATATTTCGATAATCCCTTTTACTCTGGGGTCTTTAACGGTATAACGAACCTCAAGTCCATGTCGCTCGGTTTCGACGATGCCCATGCTACGCAGCTTCTGCAGATGCTGAGAGATAGTGGATTGTGGCAAACCTAGGCATTCCTGCATGTAGGATACATTACAGTTGCCTTTTGCAAGTAAACCTCTCACAATGCAGAGTCTCACTGGATGCGCCAACGCTTTCAGGCATTCTGACATTTCCGTATATTGTTTAATATCGTTATCCATAACTTTCACCTCTATATGCATCATATCACTATATCGTAATATTACGTTATAGTGATATATAAGTCAAACAGCAGAAATAAAAAAGAACCCAGGCGATCGCTATTAAGCGAAGGTCTGGGTTCATTTATCTACTTATTCAGGATGATGTATTACGCTGTTACCGCTTGAAGGACTGCATATCCGTAGGCAGGAACGTCAATGCACAGCTTGCCGTCTTTGACCGGCCATTCCATACCGGAGAGAAGGTCCACGTAGGTATCTGCTTTAACAGGTACAGCGAAATGAGCCTGTTTCTCAGACTTACTCATCAGCACGATAATGCTTTCATTGTCATTCTTCCGTTCAAAAGCAAGTTGGGTGCCTTCCATATCTGCTTCTAGGAATTGAATATCACCCGTTCGGAGGGAAGGATGGGAGAGACGAAGACGAATCAGGTTCTGATAAAAGGCGAATAATTCCCGGTCTTGTTTCTCTACATCCCATTCCATACATTTACGGCAGTCTGGATCACCGTCTCCGTCCATTCCAATCTCATCTCCATAATAAATGCACGGAGCACCGATATACGTAAACTGGAAGAGTGCGGCAAGCTTCATTTTACGTTTGTCGCCTTTACAAAGGGTGAGTAGACGCGGTGTATCATGACTATCCAGCAGGTTGAAGGCCACTTCAGTCGCCTGAAGCGGGTATCTTGATAACTGTCGACCAATCGAGTTAGCAAATTGGTAAGCATCCATTTTATCTTTTACAAAGAAGTCATTGACGGCATTAGTAAAAGGATAGTTCATAGAAGCATCAAACTGGTCACCTTGAAGCCAAGGAGAGGATTCGTTCCACACTTCCCCGAGAATATAAGCTTCGGGGTTCGCTTTTTTGACCGTACGTCGGAACTCGCGCCAGAATTCATGGTCGACTTCATTGGCTACATCAAGACGCCAGCCGTCTGTACCTACTTCTTTGATCCAATACTCGGCTACTTTCAGAAGATATTCTTTTACTTCCGGGTTTTCGGTATTCAGTTTTGGCATCAGCGGTTCAAAGGAAAAAGTCTCGTACGTCGGAATGCCGTCTTCTACTTCAATCGGGAATTTCCGAATATGGAACCAGTCTTTATATTTGGAGTTTTCACCATTCTCCTGTAAATCGATAAAAGGCTTGAATGTACGCCCAGAGTGGTTGAATACAGCATCTAGAAGGACTTTGATCCCGCGATCATGGCAAAGGTCCACTAGCTTCTTGAGGGTGTCTGCATCGCCAAAATGACGGTCGATCTGCAAATAATCCTCTGTGTCATATTTATGATTGGTTGTAGCTTCAAAAACCGGTGTGAAATAGACGGCCGTGACACCAAGTTCAGTCAAATAATCGAGATGATCAATGACACCTTGAAGATCACCGCCAAAAAAATTATCTCGTTCCGGCTTACCACCCCATGGAAGTACATCTTCTGGATCATTGCTTGGATCTCCATTTGCAAAGCGCTCGGGGAAGATCTGGTAGAATACCGCATCTTTTACCCAGTCCGGGGGTGTGAAGACGTCAACCGCATTAATGTAGGGGAATTCGAACATCCGATCTGGATTTTCCGGTTCTTCTTCTAGAAAATCGTTTTCCTCCATCCACACGGATTCATCCCCGCTTTCAAGCAGGAAGGCATAACGTAATCTGTGATACGGCGGCTTTACTTCTCCGGTAAAATAATCGAACATAGAGTCAGAAGTCCATTTTTTGAGCGGGAGATAGGTTTTTGTTCTATCCCAGTCATATTTATCACCGGCAACGATCGATATCTTCTGGACATCGTCTCGTTTGGTGCGAATTCGAATATGTACCGTGTCCTTGTCATATGCGTAGGACCAGTTCTGCTTAGGATGATGATATATTGCTTCTAATAACATAAGAATACCTCCTTATAATATCGGGCATGCAGAATAAGTAAATCGTTTGCATAGAGAGCGTTATCCTATTTCGTCATACAAAAAAAGGTACAACCAAGAAGAGAGCGTATTCTCCCGAGGTTGTACCTGAAATGACCAGATATCATTGCCTTTAAATTGTGCATTGCTTGCTATTATGTATTTCCTAATTCTGCTTTCCCAATATACCACGTCTTGATTAAGATCTGCAATCATGAGACAAAGGAAGAAGTAGAAAAAATATTTGTTAATTGGTGTAGTTCCACCCTATAGATGAAAGGATGGCAATGTTCATATGACAATGCTTTTATATATTGAGGATGATCTGGAAATTGGAGAGATGGTCAGGTCAGATCTTGAAGGCCGCGGTTACGATGTATTATGGCTTAAAAGCGGGGAGCAGGCTTCCGTTATGGCAAAAGAAACTCAGCTCGCTATTTTGGATGTGATGCTGCCCGGTCTGGATGGATTTACGATCGGTCAACGTTTGAAGAAGGACCATCCTGGTCTGCCTATCCTCATGTTATCTGCGCGTACTTCTATTGATGACAAGCTGCAAGGATTGGATTTTGCAGATGATTACGTAACTAAGCCTTTTCATCCAGACGAGCTTGCTGCCCGTATTGAAGTTCTGCTTCGAAGACATGGACAAGCACCAGCAGGCTCAGCTGAAATTAGAATTGGCCATCTGCTTGTTAAGGATAAAGAGGGACTTGTGCAGGACACAAGGAATCAACAAGAAATTTTGCTCTCGGGTAAGCAGTTTCATATCTTTTCTTATTTTATAAGACACCTTGGGCAAATTCGAACGAAGGAACAAATCTATGAATCGGTATGGGGCGAACCTTATATGGAAGGGGATAAGACACTAATGGTTCATATTCGTCATTTAAGGGAGAAGCTGGAGATAGATCCGAGTACGCCTCGTATTATTGAAACGGTTCGGGGTGTAGGATACCGGGTGAAGGAATGAGCATGAATAAGTACAGATTATTTCGAAAAAAAAAGAGCGACCCGTTTAGAAATTCACTGATGTCCCGTTATTTGCTCATTGTGATCCTGGCGATGTTGTTTCTTCCCATTGTGTTTCCTTCGGCATCTCTTTTATTTGTGATGTCTTCCTCATGGATTAACGGGAAGGAGGAGGCTCCTTTACCTTACGGAAACTCTCATGATATCGAATTAAGGTGGCATGAAGAAGCGAAGCTTATGAATGATCTGCCAGAGGAACAGATAGAGTCGCTGCTTACTAAGCTTGCAGAGGAATACAAAGAAGCACATCTATTTTGGGTGAATGATCATGGGTTTATACAATTCGATACAAAGCAAGAGAATGTGGGTCAAAACTGGAGCTCTTCGTATGCCGTTGAATATATGAAAGAAGCGAATGGTAACGGTGAAAATTTTATTGTTGTTGCTTTTATAGGAGGAGGTCAGATCGACCGGGGACAAGGTTTCATTTCGATTGAGATGCCTCGCACATTGGTTACTGCTCCACCATCGGCTTACTTTGGTCCTTTGTATTATGGATTATTTATGACAGTGGTTCCGATTATTTTTATACTCGTCTCCTGGTCCTTTTTTCGGCGTATCATTAAACGTCTTATCCGGCTTAAAGGAGCTATCTCCACTCCGGGTGCAGATGGAATCCCACTGCCGGTGCACGTGAAGAAGAAGGATGAGATTGGGCGGCTCGAAGAATCTTTTAACGGCATGGTTTCACAGCTAAGGGAGAGTCAGGAGCAGCAGAAGAAAGAAGAGCAACTGCGCAAAAATCTGATCGCTGATTTATCCCATGATTTGAGAACTCCGCTAACCGTAGTTCGGGGACATGTGCATGCACTAGATAAAGAGCCACTAACGGAAAATGGAAAAGAATCACTAAGTCTGATTGAAGGGAAGATGAATGATCTCGGCGGATTGATCGATAATCTTTTATCTTATAATTTGCTTGCCAGTGGAAAGTACACAATGAAGCTTGAACCTTGTGATGTTCTCCGTATGGTGAGGGAGAGTGTTGCGGCTTGGTACCCTGTATGGGAAAAAGAAAATTTTGAAATCGATATGGATATAGATGAGGAAGGCGAGGCGGTCATTTGGAATGTGGACAAACAAGGTTTCCGCCGGGTATTAGATAACTTATTTCAGAATATTGTAAGGCATGCGAAGGCTGGAAAATATGTGCGAGTGACAGCTGAATCCCGAAATCAGCAAATCTATATAATCATTGAAGATCATGGCCCGGGCATGGACACGAACTCGGATTTCGCTGGAGCAGGACTTGGTCTTTCTATTGTTGATCTGTTGCTGGAAGGAATGGGGCTTATTCGGTTAGTGGAGAATACAGGGCGAGGGACAAGAGTGATACTGACTGTTAAAGGGACTGCCTGATTTTTAAACTAATCTTAAACTTCCTCCACACCTCGCTTTAACCTTGGCACGTTATGATAGTTGCTGAGGTGATAAGTCGTGAACGAATGGATGATTGAAACGGCAGATGTATGGAAAACGTACCGTGGCCGTGCTGCAGTGAAAGAACTTAGTTTGCAGATCAAAAGAGGGGAAATATACGGATTTCTAGGACCGAATGGTGCGGGGAAAACAACAATGATCCGAATGCTTCTAGGGCTCATCAAGCCAACGAAAGGGTATATTCGTATCTTTGGGAAAGATATTCGCCAGCAGCGTATGGATATTCTTCGTAAAGTAGGGTCCTTGGTGGAGTATCCTTCCTACTATGGGCATTTAACCGCGGTTCAGAACTTAGAGACGAGCCGTCTACTGCTTGATGTGCCCAAATCCCGAATAAGTGAAGTATTGGATATTGTCGATTTAAAGAAAGATGCCAACCGACCGGTAAAGGGTTACTCTCTTGGGATGAAGCAAAGGCTCGGTATAGCGAATGCCCTGCTGGGAAATCCTGAACTGTTAATTCTTGATGAACCGACCAATGGTCTTGATCCTGCGGGAATTCAAGAGATCAGGGAACTGATCAAACGAATGCCAACAGAGTATGGAATTACAGTTCTGGTGTCGAGTCACTTACTTAGTGAAGTCGAACAGATGGCGAGTACCGTAGGCATCATCCGCGAGGGCAAGCTTGTATTCCAAAATACGATTGAACGCTTGCATCAGGAAGCAGGGAGCACGATCCGTCTTACGGTATCTGATGCTGAGGATGCTTTGCAGCTTGCCCGTGAACAAGGGCAGTGGGGGCAAGTTGAAGGTTCGAAAATTATTTTTAATCATATGGATGATATTGCTATATCGACCTTAGTACGCCGATTGGTAGAGCATGATCATTCTGTATACCGGGTGGAAGAGCATAGACAATCCTTGGAGGATTTCTTCCTTCAAGTGGTTGGAACCGGAGGAGGCGAATCATGATGTCGCTACTCGCCTCCGATTTACTCAAAATACGTAAAAAAGGATTATGGTTTCTCGTTTTCTTTGCTCCTACTGGGCTTGTACTCATGAATGCACTGAACTTTGGATTACGTTTGGATTACTTGCAAGATCAGTATGGCAAGGACGGAATGTGGGATGGTCTAATTAGTGCATTTTCTATGTTTATTCCACTCGCGATAATGCTCGGAGCAACCATTCTTAGCTCCATGATGGCAAGTATTGAACACCAGAATGGTTCTTGGAAACAGCTGCTCGCCCTTCCGGTATCACGTAAGTCGGTATTTTTGTCCAAGTGGGTATTAATCACCGGATTACTACTCACTTCCTGTGCGCTTTTGTGTGGGGGAATTGTGGTGCTTGGAACATTACTTGGGTTTGAAGGGAGTATTCCGTGGGTTGATCTATTAAGGTTTTGTTTTCTTCCCCTTGCTGCTTCTCTTCCAATCATTGTTCTGCTTGCGACACTAACCATGACACATGAAAATCAAGCCTTGTCTGTTACGCTGGGTGTTACTCTTTCCATCGTAGGGTTGTTCGGGGCTCAGTTTCCGGATTCAGTGCCTATAAGCTGGCCAATGTTCTCTATACTGACGACAAACGGGATTTCGTTTGCAATCAAGGGCCTCGTGCTCGGTCTCCTTTTCTTACTGCTGGGCATGCTGTATTTCCAGCGTAAGGAGGTGTCCTAGAGAGATGACAGCTTATCTTAGAATGTTATCTGCAGAGCGGTTAAAGTTGATCAAATCGCCAATCTGGTTGCTTGTACTTGTCAGTCCCTTGATTGCTTTACTTGTAGGTTTTATGGCTGAACCATCCGGTAGTTGGACAAGTCTGATCAATTCCCAGGTTACGCTACATGGGATGCTACTTTTACCTATATTTACAGGGGTTTTTGCTTCCTATATTTGCCGGTTTGAGCATGCAGCCGGAGGCTGGAAACAAGTGCTTGTCCTGCCCGTGAGTCGGGCTAGCTTTTATGCAGCGAAACTTACGGTCATTATGGTACTGCTTCTTATGATGCAACTCTTGTTATTTGGCAGCATTCTCATCGCAGGAGGTTTTCACGAGATGATGAATGACATTCCTTGGGCCGTGTTACTTAAAAGTATTTCAGCTGGCTGGATTGCATCTCTGCCTCTTGCTGCCTTGCAGTTATTCGTATCCATGATGTGGAACAGTTTTGGTGCTCCGCTGGGGATTAATTTTATGCTGACGGTCCCAAATTTGTTGATCGTGAATTCGGAGAAATATGCCCCTTACTATCCGTGGGCTCAACCTTTTCTAGTAATGATGCCTACAGAAGAGGCGAATTTTGGTGCATTTCTCGTGCCGTATTCCACTCTGGTCCCTGTGATCTTCGGAACTGCAGTACTGTTTGTATTCGCAGGAATGTTTTATTTCAAACAGAAGGAAGTTTAATCTATATAACAAAAGGTGCTCTCCTACCGTAACTAGTAGGGGGCACCTTTTTTTATATAGAGCTTATTTATATGGATAAATTATTGATATTACCGCGAAGGACCTGACAGGAGTGTTCAAACAGTTTCATTTCCTCGTCTGCCAGTTGGAGTTCGATAATTTCTTCGATACCGCTGCCTCCAATAATGGCAGGAACTCCGATACACATATCCTTCTGCCCATATTCACCGTCGAGAATGGAAGAGACGGCGATAATTTTATGATCATCCGTCAGGATGGAACGTGTTATAAACGCAATTGCACTCCCGATGCCAAACTGAGTAGATCCTTTTCGTGTGAAGATCTCCCAGCCTGCATCTCTAGTTTTGCGGGAGATGTCTGCAAGATCGAGATGTTTGAATCGTTCCTTGTGTTGATCAAGAATATGAAGGATCGGTTTGCCTCCAATGGTTACATGGGACCAAGCAACGAATTGGGATTCACCGTGTTCACCAAGCGCGTACCCATGCACACTGCGCGGATCAATAGAGAATACCTCCGAGAGTATGGTTTTGAGTCTGGAGGAATCAATGGATGTTCCTGTTCCGATAACCTGACTTCTCGGCAGGCCGGATAGCTTCCAGACAAGATAAGTAATAATATCAACGGGGTTGGCCGCTACGACAAAAACGCCTTGAAATCCACTTTCCATGATTGGCGCTACAATATCTTTAGTAATCATCTCAGCCTCTTCTAGAATATCGAGCCGAGTCTGACCAGGCTTTGGATTGGCACCAGCCGTAATAATAATGACATCCATATGCTTGCAATCAGCATAAGTTCCCGCATGTACCTTGGTCCGCTGATAAGTAAAATCCATACTGTGGGACAAATCAAGCGCTTGGCCGAGTGCTTTCTCATAGGTACGCCCGATGAGCATAATCTCTCCTGCAATGGCTTGGTTGATCATCGAGTACGCTGCACTCGATCCGACAAGACCCGCTCCAACAATCGCCACTTTTCCTGTTCTGCTTCTCACCGTAGTCCGCCCTCCCGTTATAAATCGTCACTATTGATATAAAAATCAGCATCGCTCTTCTTATCTATCATTATATTCTATGCGTACGCCTATTCAACGTTACATAAGATAACATAATTTTTATTGTTTCAGCAATATTTAAACAAGGAATGGATTTGAAATGGAGAATTCATTACAAATAGGTAACATGAAAGGGTGGGTTTCAAAGAATAAACAAAAGGGAAATGTCGAAAGGCAGGGAATAAAAGTCAGATTATAGGCCCGACAAAACTTCTTACGATACCACATTCTTAGAAGAATTACGCCAAAGGAAATAAGGGGGAAAGAACGAATTTAGAGTATAACAAAATTTATAGAGACTCACCTGTGAGTGAAACTTCTCTATACATGCTTGTTAATTGTAACATGACAAATACATTTGATAAGACTGTTGCTCGCGCAAACAACAGTTCTTAAGACGTCCTTATTCCATTTTGTTAGACCAGAGCAGGCAATGTTCATGACTTATGTTTTTACAAACAAATCGATTGTAAAAAACCGGGAGGTAGTGAATATGAATATGCATTTGAATGGTAACGAAACAGGAGCAACTACAGAGACTGCGAAAGAACTGGGCATCGGAGCGAGTACACTTCGTAAATATGCGGCTGCACTTGAGGAGCAGGGGCATCATTTTGAACGTGCGGCGAATAAATCAAGATTGTTTGGCAACCGTGACATTGAACGAGTTAAGAACCTGATGACGCTCCTTCGTGAGCAGAATTTACCGCTGCAAGATGCAGCTGTCATCGTAATGGAGGTCAGCAGTGAAAATGCAGCCGCTACAAAAGAAATCGCGAATCCGGCGGCTGGTCTTAAGACAGATCACTTAGCACACACTGGCTCTCTGGTGGAACAGGAACATGTTTTTCAAAATGCTGGAGTGACTTCTGAACAGATGGAACAAATGAATGTGGAATGGCAGCTTCTGCAAGAACGAATGGTTGAGTTAGAGCGTGAACATGCGAAGTTAAGAAAACAAAACGAAGACCTCCAAGTTCAGGTGGAAGAACAGCAAAACTGGATGCGAGAGAAGCTGGAAGAAGATCGCGATCGTCAGTTGATTACGAATCTGCGCAGCTACCAAGGACGCAAGCAGAAGGCCAAGACGAAGAGTCATTCCCTACGAATGTTGTTTGGGTTATTCCCGAAGAGTGGGAGGGAGGCGTGATGATGAGAGGGGGCATGACTAGGATGAAGGCAAAAACGTTATGGCGAATTCATCAGAAACAGTCGCATAGCTCACCTTATCATCAGAAAGATACCATTCAGGATACAGGACCTCCGGTAACTCAAGGTTTTTATTTTTAGATATTTAGAGTTACAATAGAAAGGAGGGATTCGATAAAAGCGACAAGGAGAGCCACGAATGATTATTTTAAAAAGCAAAGATGAGATTGAATACATGAAAAAAGCGGGCGAGATTCTTGCCGCTTGCCATAGAGAGATTGCAGGGCTCATTCGCCCGGGCATTCAAACTCAAGAGATTGATGCGTTCGCAGAAAGCTTCATGAAGAAGCACGGTGCTACACCAGAGCAAAAAGGTTACAACGGATATCCATATGCAACTTGTGCCTCGGTTAATGACGTGATTTGTCACGGTTTCCCTGGGAAATACGCGCTGAAAGACGGGGATATCGTTACGATTGATATGGTCGTTAACCTTGACGGCTGGCTTGCGGATTCCGCTTGGTCTTATGCTGTAGGGAACGTATCCGAACCAGCTCAGAAGCTGCTGGACGTAACGAAAACTTCCTTGTACAAAGGAATCGAAAAAGCCGTTATCGGCAACCGTATCGGTGATATCTCCAATGCCATCCAGGTATATGCGGAAGCAGAGGGACTCTCTGTTGTACGTGAATTTATCGGACACGGTATCGGGCAGGATATGCACGAAGAACCGCAAGTACCTCACTATGGTCCTGCTGGACGCGGACCGCGCCTGAAAGAAGGCATGGTGATTACAATTGAACCGATGCTGAACATCGGAACATACCGCAGCAAGCTGGACAGTGACGGGTGGACTGCCCGTACACAGGATGGCGAATTGTCTGCGCAGTATGAACATACGATTGCCATTACGGCAGATGGTCCTGTCATTTTGACGGAACAGTAACATAAACGGTGCAAGAGATGTGAGGAGAAGAGACGTACTTTTCCCATATACTCGGTAAGAGTGCATCCCGGGTATACAGATGAGATATCTGAATAGTTTGACAACAGAAGATGCAGGGCTCCTTTTATCCTCCACATAAAGAGAGCTCTGCTTTTTTGTGTTTTTATTTATTTTGGTACAGCGTAAGTTACATAACGCACAGACATCATTAGCGGGATAGCCTATGATGAAGCCGATACAAGGGTCAGTAAATCATTTTTGCAGCAAGAAAGGGTGACTCTCGGGGGAAATGAGAAATAATAAAGGCAAAAGCAAACTTCGCCATCCCTTTGTATGGGGGATCGGAATTGCCGTGATCCTATTTGTACTTTTAGCTTTGCTGAATGGAAATACGAATGGAGCAGACTCTAAAGTGCTTACTGCAGTTACGAATGAAGAGCTTACTGAGTTTCTAGAGGGACAATCTGGATTTTTATATGTAGGTCGGCCAACTTGTCCAGTATGCCGTGAATTTCTACCGAAGCTGGAGCGTGCCTCTGAAGATACCGGTCAGCTCGTGTATTATTACAATACAGATGAAGGACGTAAACAAGATGAGCAGGAGGTTATGGCGCTGATGAACCAGCTCGAGATTAACTCCGTACCTGCTCTTCTATATATAGAGAATGGCAAAGAAACAGATCGGCTTACGCCAGGAACGATGGATCAGGATTCCATTGTTGCATTTATACAATCTCATATAAAAAAGCTCTAGAATAAGAACACGATCGTGTTCTGTTCTAGAGCTTTTTTATACATTAGGAACGAGTAGTAGACTCCTCGGCACCAAAAGTTTCATTGTAGTGGCGCAGCATGTATAAACGCCAGTGGAGCAGCATACCAAAAGCCAAAATGAAAAAGAGGGCCCCTGTTTGAACTACGGTTATATAATTTTGTATAAATTCATGAAGTAGTAGGCGGACCACAAGCAAACCTAGCAAGATGAACATAAAGCTCTTGGAGCTGGTAACAAAGACCTCGCCATTTCTTTTCTCGAATTTCGTGCTTCGGATGAGTGGGTAAGAAAAAATAAACCAACCTATCAGAAACGCTCCAATCGCCCAGAGGATCGGAATGTGTGTTTGTGGCACGATAAACATCATAAATCCTGTACTCATACCGAGTGGTGGAATAATGATTTTCCGTTTGGTTATGGGTCTGTTTGCAGCCTTCATGCGAATAAAAATAGCACTGAGTGCAATGAAGATCATACCAATCGTTGCCGCGATTTGTAAAAACGAAGAGTTAAGCGTCACGTATAGGACCCCTCTTTTGCTTGATAGTCAAACTTATTCTATATTATATCATATCTTATCGAAAACGCTCCTGCCGCGATTTTCTTTTATACACATATTAAATTATATGGCTTATTAAATGAACATGTGAGCAATTCTACATATGAGCTTTCCATTTCCCACATCCCGTCTTATACTAGGACTGTGCTTTTCAAGTATGTTTCAGAAGAGTATATAGGAATTATAGTAAAAGGGGATGGTGAATACGTGGGTTCTGGAGATTGGATACCAAAAGCAATCCTTGCCGTACTGGTATTCCTTTTAATCCTTGTGACCTTTCCTTGGATTCAGTGGAGAGCAGGACCTAGTCGGACCATTGATATCGCGATTATCGATAAGACCGTCCCTGACACCACATATCGAGGGCATAAAGGGCTTAGCTGGATATTAAACCATCAAAAAATAGTTGATCGTGATGGCTATAATTACGTCAATGATGAAAGTTACTTCGGATTTAACCCGAATGGGATCAATCATATTAACTCCCTTCCTTCCATGCTACGTGGGAAAGATTTGATCTATGCGGCAGATACATATGGAGTGTATGAGCAGGGACAAAAACAAGAAGATGGATCTTACGAACAACGGCTAGTGTATGGCGGAATGAAGCTTGCGGATGTCCAAAAAATTCAGTATGCCACAGCGACAGGCACTACCTTTATTGGAGAATATAATATTCTCGGGGAGCCTACATCCGAAGGAGTTAAAGAACAACTCCATAGTATGCTGGGGGTAAATTGGACTGGATGGAAGGGCAAACTATATACGGAGCTGGCCACCGAAGTTCCTGTAAGTATAATGCAGGATTACTCTCTCTCGTCAGGAAAAGATTGGACGTATAGTGGAGAAGGAATTTTGTTCGCTAATGAAAAAGGCGACATTGTTGTATTGGACAAGGAGGATCTGGGCCCGTATTCTTTTGGAGTTGAGTTTACTGAAAAAGGAATAGAGTGGGGGCAGATGAAAGGAAGAACCGCCTATTATGAATGGTTTGATATTGTGGAGCCACGCCAGAGGGCAGAAGTACTCGCGGAGTATACAATGAAATTGACCGATTCCGGAGAAGATAAATTAAAAGCAGCTGGAATCCCGGTTCATTTTCCTGCGATTACTCGTTTTAACCACACTACACATTATTCTTATTATTTTGCCGGAGACTATGCAGATCGTGGAGTGACGCCATATCCTGTTCAGTATAAGGGTTGGGATCGTATCAAGCGAATCATGGTTCCGAGCACACATAAAGATGCTTTCTACTGGGATGTATATATCCCGGTTATGGAGCGGATTTTGTGGGAAATTGAACAAAATTCGTGAGCTGGATGAGGGCAGATTCGATGCATTTAATCTGTCTTGACAAACAAAACTGTTATCATTAGAATAACAGTTGCGAAAAATATGACGAAGCAGTCATAGCCAAGTTTGATTTTGGTCGATTAGCGTAACATAATGAAGTAAAGCGGACATGTACGCTAAAATTATGGGAGGGCAGGGTAATGAACAGTGAGTTTACCATTGCGGTGCATTGCCTGTTGTTTCTGGGAGTCCGTGAAGGACGCATTGCGAATAGTGAAGATATTGCTGAAAGTGTAACGACACATCCAGCAAGAGTGCGTAAAGTACTGAGTGTGCTCCGCAAGCATAAGTATGTGACGACCAAAGAAGGAGCTCATGGCGGTTACATGCTTAGCAGCAGTCCCTGCGAAGTCAGATTAGGTGATTTGTACCGATTGTTTGCATTCGGTTCTTTCGGACCTCACTGGCGGTCAGGGGATGAGAATTCGAATTGTGTGGTTTCTTCTAATATTAAAGAAGTTATGGGTACAATTTATGACGGCGGAGAACTGGTAGTGGAACAGTATCTGGATAGCATTACACTTGAAGAAGTGCAAAAGAGGTTGACTGACAAAGGAAAGATTCGCTTTGATCCTAATGAAATTACTTAGAGAATAAAGGTTTAAACAAATCACTTTATATGATATTTATCAAATGAGTGAATAAGGTACGCAAAGCCCGGCGAAAAAGCGGGGCTTTTTTTGTTGGTACCACCATGGGATGGATTTCAATATGTATGAAACTCTAGAATTAGTTAAAAAGGTTTTATTTCCCTATATTAGATTTTATAATACAATAATTACCATAGAAAGAAGGAGGTATCGGTACTGATAAAAACATACGCTGCAGGAGGAATATTCAGATGAATTCATACCGTTCACATGAAGACCCTGAGGTAGAAATGGCGGCTAACAACGCAGATTTCGAGGCATATGAAGAACTGGTACAACGGAAAGCCCCCGAGCTGTATCGAGTAAGTTATGCTCTCTCTAGAGAGCAAGCTAGGGCAGAGCGATTGCTTCGGTGTACGATCTCTGCCGTATGGTCTAAATACAGAAAACAGAAGAAGGAGATAGATATATCTTTATTCTTGATGCAGAGACTGTTATCTCAAGCCAAGAAGAGAGGTTATGTGAGCGGGCAAAGTTTCACGGCTACGGGAGCTAGTCTTGAAGAAGAGGAGCGAGCCGGAACATTTCAAGTGAAACAAATGACAAGTCACCGTTCTATGCAGGTGGAGCAAGCCATTGATAACATGCCTGCGGAAACAAGACAGGTGTTTCTGCTGACACATTTGGCAGATATAAATACACCTGACATCACGTCATACATAGGTAAATCAGAAGCCGTTGTGGCAGAGCGGCTAGAGCAAGCGATGAACACCTTAGCAAGTGAACTTGGGGAGGACGAGGAGGAAATTCATCCGAATCTGCTGCGTCAGCATTTTGCGAGGGAGAAAGAAATATTGTTCGCAGATGTAGCTGCAGAACGGTGGAAAGCTGCTATTCAGCAAGGGTTGCAGGATGCTATAGAGGACAAATATGCAAAGCGGCACAATAGAATCATAGCTAGCTGGTCAGTTAGCGGAGTGATGGCTGTTCTTGCCGTTATATTTATTTTGTTCAATCCATGGGCTCCGAAAGAGTATCATGACGCTCTTAACGAAGATGGAACACTCGTCGTTCCAGATCTCCGCCATATGATGGAGACAGGTGAACAGAATAATCTCGTCCGAGAAAAAATAGATAGCGGTGAATATACCCAGTTAGGCCATGTCATGGAGACGGAGAATGGCGTGCGTTTGATTCTAGATGCAGCAATGGATCTCGGCAGAGAGAAGGTGTTCTGGTATACCCTTGAGAAGGGGGAGCTAGATCATACTCCATTCATTACAAGAGGTGAAGTGATGGATGCAAGTGAAACAGATTATATCGGTAATCTGCAAAATACGGCTGCCCGTACCAATGAAGATGAATCATCCTCCAAGGGAATGTTAAGTTTCATTAAAATGGACTTGTCTCTGTTGAAGTCTACCGAAGGGGCCATGATGAAGTTCGTGATTGAAACAAATGAGGATCAAAATAACCGAACATATAGTCTAACGACTCCTTATCCTAAATTGCCTGAAGAGCCAGTGAAACAGATGACTTTAAATGAAAGCTTCACAGTAGAAGGTCAATCGTTTCAGTTAACCGAACTGCTAATGACACCCGACTACACCAAGGTGGAATTAAAGCAGGACCCTGAAAATAGGTATAGTACGGACAGTCTGAAAGGGGTAGTCTTAGAAATAGATGAGGTCATGGGATACGGTACAGTGGAAGTGGGAGTAAACTATTTGCTGTTTCCATCCATTTATTATGATGAATTTGATGATCTGCAGCTTTCCGTCGCAAACACATTAGTGAAACCTGATCCTGTTTTAGTGATGGATACAGAGAAAGAGACGATTGTCTCATCTCCTGTTGCAGACGATTCTTCTAAATTATCTATAGATCACAGTACGATTGAAGACGGATATTTTACGGTCAATTTTCCGAAATGGGAAGGGATTGAATACAGTGTTGCTAATCAATATGATGATGCAGCGGGGAATTCATATTTTACTCGAAGCAGTGAATTTAACCAAAAAGGCGCCATTTCTTTTAAACTTAACGATTTTGACTATGTGCAGCCATTGACCTTTCATGTGACTCTACATGATTCAGGCAGCTCTTATGAAGATCCAATTATTATACCTCTAATAGACCATACAAAGGAGTGAATGAATCTATGGCCAAAGTACAGCAAGGCCGCTACACAGCCCAAATGGACCAAGGATATGCTGTTCTTATCATTGGCATGCGGGTGAACAAACTTTGGGCCGTTTCTTCTTGGTTACCCGTATTCACCGCAATGGGCCGGATGATTCGTGAACTCTATACGAACAAGGAGTGGGGATTCCTATCTGCTGAATTTATGATCACCGCCCGTGGTGCTAACGTAATTCAGTACTGGCGTTCATTCGAAGATATGGAGCGTTACGCCAGAGAAGGTGGGAACCATCTGAAAGCCTGGCGGGATTTTAACCAGCTCTCTCGTAAAACGGATGCCGTAGGTATCTATCATGAGAGCTACATCATTGAGCCTGGGCAATATGAAAATGTATACGTCAATATGCCGCCTTTTGGTCTTGGGAAGGCAGGTAACTTGGTTCCTGCTGATCACCGGCATCAGGCTGCAAGAGACCGGCTACGGCATAACGAAAATCAAAGAGAAGAATAGCCGGATATTTTCCCTGGCCATTTAGATGCCAGAATGAATGAGCGCCATAAGTAATATGGGCAAATAGGTCATACGCTTGCTCTTTCTACAAGTTCAAAGGGCACGGATTTTTTGATTCCCTTTGGTTTCTCTTTCATCCCTTTGTCTCTCATCTCATAGAAAGCACGAAATGATTCCTGACCGATGCGTTTCAAGTGCTGATCTATTGTAGTCAACTTCAGCGCTTCAGAGATGGGCAGATTATCGAAACCAACAATAGCAAGATCCTCGGGAATCCGAAGGCCGGCCGATTGTGCCTGAAGAATGACACCTGCTGCAACCTCATCACCTGTAATGAGGAGTGCTGTGGGTCTTTTTTTCATGGTCATTATTTTATCTACGATACGAATCCCATCTTTCGTCTCGGTACTGTTTTCAAAAATCCATTCCGGTATGAGAGGTACGCCCAGTTCATCAAGCACAGAAGTATAAGCTTTATAACGCTGCCGGCTGCTTCTGCTTTCAGCCCGGCCGACACAGTACCCGATATCTGTATGTCCATGTGCAGTCAGATGTTTCATTCCTGTGATGAAGGCGGCATGATGATCCGTGTACACGGAAGAAATCCGCTCATCTTCTGCATGCTCACAGGTAACGATGGGACCGTACATTCCGTAGCTGACAATCTCGTCTACGGGGAGGGACCTGGAACAGAAAATAAGCCCATCGATTTGTTTAGTACGAAGTAGATGAAGGGCTTGTTCTTCTTCCTTTCGGTCATATCTGCTTTGATATAACAGCGTACCATACCCAGCTTCGGATGCCTCGTCCATAATCCCCGACAGAATAGCATGAAAATAGGAATGGCTGCTTGGTACGATCACTCCGACGGTTTTTGTCTGACCTTTGATTAAATGCACTGCGTTTGCATTCGGCGTATAGCCTTGCTGATCGATTACTTGCTGGACTTTCCTGCGCTTCTCATCACTTACATAAGGGTGACCGCTGAGCACCCGGGAGACGGTAGTTACAGATACACCCGCCAATGAAGCAATGTCTTTAATATTTGCCATAGGGAATCACCTCGCCTTGATTACAATCCAGTATTTTACATGAACGAGAAATCTTCTATAATCATTATAATCATGAAAAGGAATAAACCCAAAAAAGCCCCTGTAGCAGGGACTTTACATTGGGTAAGGCAAAGCAATCATAGAAAGGTATATTGTGCCGGCTAAAAAGGACGAGCCAAAATTAAATTTTCTCTCCATTCGTTTGAATGACGTCCTGATACCAGTAGAAGCTATCCTTCTTGATCCGGCGGAGGTCTTTGTCTTCCTCTTCATCTTGATTTACATACACAAAGCCATACCGTTTCTGATATCCATTTAACCAGCTAAGCAGATCAGTGAAGGACCAGCTGCAGTACCCTATGAGTTCAACACCATCTGCCATCGCTTCTTTACACTGACGAAGATGAGATTCCAAGTAAGCAATCCGGTATTCATCATGAATGCGGCCGTCCTCTTCCAATTTATCAAACTCACCGAGGCCATTTTCGGTGATGAAAATGGGAAGGTTGTAGCGGCTAGTAATCCGGCGCATACCGATGCGAAGACCGATGGGGTCGATAGCCCAGTCCCAATTGGATTTTTCTACATGGGGATTATCCGCTGTTTTGTACAAGCCTGGAATCCCAGTGGATTCATTGCTTCCTTTTTTACCGGTGTTATTCATTTTTCCGTAAGATACGCCGTCCAGCGGGTTATGTTCATACGTAATGGTCTGGTAGTAGTTTACTCCGACAAAATCAGGTATGCCTTTCAGCAGCAACTCTTCATCCCCGTCTTCGAATGTAGGAGCGAGCCCCTGACTTTTCAAATGACGGTAAGGGATGCTCGGGTACGTTCCTTTACAATAAACGTCTAGCCACCAGTAGCTCGTAAATTCCTCTGCATTTTCAAACGCGAGCATATCTTTTGGTGAGCTGGTTGCTGGGTACGAAGGTGTATAGGCGAAACTTGGTCCGATTTTGCCGCCAGGTACATATTTTCGGAAAGAGTCAATGACCCGGGCATTCGCAAGAAACATAATATGATTGGCTTCATAGAAACGTTTGCGATCTCTTACCCCAGGCGGGTGTAATGCTTGCATAAAAGCAAGGTTGGTGTTGTGGTTCTGTTCATTCAAGGAAACCCAGTGTTTTACCCGGTCTCCAAATCTTTTGTATAGTGTGATGCAGTATTCATTAAAGTCTTCAATGATTTGTCTGGACTCCCATGCACCGTATTTTTCTTGCAGGGCTTGCGGTACATCCCAGTGATATAGGGTAAGGACAGGTTCGATGTTGTTAGCGATCAGTTCGTTAATCAGATTATCGTAAAACTGAAGACCTGCTTCATTGACTTCACCTGTTCCACTCGGATAGATGCGAGGCCAGCTCACAGAGAAACGATACGCTTTAAGGCCCATTTCTGCCATCAGTGCGACGTCCTCTTTATAGCGATGATAATGGTCAACCGCTATTTTTCCGCTGGTGCCTTTATAGGTTTTGCCCGGAATCTCGGTGTATAGGTCCCACACGGATGGGCCTTTGCCGTCTTCATTCCATGCACCTTCAATCTGATAAGCAGCGGATGCGGAGCCCCACAGAAATTCGTTTGGAAAAGCAGCCAGATTCTCATGAATCATAGAATGATTCCTCCTTATATGTTTTCAATCTTATTTTGTTTACTAGCATGTACACATATATGTTACGTTATGAAATGCATTTCAGAGCAAGCCTTAACGATATAAGCTTTTTGAGAATCTATATGGATTGGGGCAAATGCGCCTGCATTTGGTTAATAGAATAGTAACTAGACAAGCTGTATAAAAAAAGGAGCGATCGACGATGAACGAGCAATTGCAGAAAGCAGATGAAGTACTATTTTATACAGGAACTTATTCTACTGCGGAAGAGCCCGGTATTTTTCTTATAGCAGCAAGTAAAGAATCAGGGGAAATGCGAATTGTGAATCAGATGAATGGTATTGGGCAGCCTTCCTTTGTAGCACTGCATCCAAATGGAGAAAAATTGTACGCTGTAAGTGAAAAAGGGGAAGGGGAGCTATTTACTTATCAGATTGATGCTTCTACGAAAGAACTTCATCTTCTGGACCGGAAATCAACGGAAGGCGCAGACCCTTGTTATGTATCCGTCGATACAGAAGGCCGCTACGTCTTAGTTGCCAATTATTCAAGCGGAAGCGTCAGTGTGTACAAGCTAGATGAATCGGGTCTACCGGTTGAAATGAGTGCAAAGATCCAGCACGTGGGAGAAGGATTCCGTAAAGACCGTCAAGAAGGTCCGCATGCTCACTCCATTTTGCCAAGTTCAGATGGTCATTTCGTTTTCGTATGTGACCTTGGATTGGATCAACTGATTGTTTACCGCAACGAAGATGGCAAGCTCTCTACACACTATGAATTGAAATTGCCAGCAGGATCAGGACCTAGACACCTTGTGATTCATCCTTCAGAGAAATTTGCTTATATCGTAGGAGAGCTCAATAGCACAGTTACAGCACTAACTTATAATAAGAATCGCGGAGAGTTTCAAATTACGCATCATATTTCTACAAGGGAAAAAGCAGCACAGGATGAAAATACAGGTGCCGATATTCGAGTCTCTCCTTGTGGACGTTTCCTCTATGTATCCAACCGCGGGGATGATACGATTGCACTTTTCCATATTAATGAAGAGACTGGGGCACTTACTGCGGAAGAGCGAGTATCCACTGGCGGTAAAACTCCGCGTAACTTCAATCTGCTCGAAGGTGGGCTGTTGCTCGCTGCCAATCAGGGAACGAATAATCTGGTTTCTTTCCGTATCGACAGTGAAACAGGCAGACTTACGCAAACTGGATTTGAACTAGAACTGACAGCACCCGTTTGTATTGAACCATTTAAATAAAAATCATGATGTTTCGAAACCCGAACTCGTTTAATTGAGTTCGGGTTTCTATGTAAATCAACGATTGTATGCATAGTACAAGCCTCTCGTGCGATATATTGACCTACAAGTATGTATCCTAGCGGAGGTGCGTATCGGCAATGCCGTATATTTTAAGGTATAACACTACTATGAATGGAGAGATTGCGTTTACTGAAAATACCCTGGGTCTTAATCAAGTAGCTGAGAATAATCAGGGTAACACAGGATCGATTGGTGCCTTTAGCGCGCTCAATACGGCACTTAGGGCAGGGAATTTCCCGTTAGGGACAACACTTGATTATACGTTAAATGGATCTACAGCTGTTCTTGATCTTCCGAGTGGAGCCGCACTATACGCTGAATTAATCTGGGTAGGTAGTTATGATGACGGAGGAGGAAGTGTACTCGATGAGGTGAGTAATCCTCCTCAGTCAGGAACTGTTGTAGTGAACCCGAAAGGTACGTTCACGTATACGCCAAATCCAGATTTCACAGGTACGGATAACTTTACAATCATTGCAACAAACAGTGTAGGAGAATCGACATCGATTTCGTTCACAGTTGGGGTTACTGTTTCGGGACCTGTGAATGTGCCAATTACGGCCGACATTGGACTTGGAACCAATCAGGATCAGCCTGTGTCGGGGATCATCATTGCTAGTGATCTCGAAGGATTTTCACTCACGTTCCAGAGTTCCGCTCTTCCGAATTCAGGATCAGTGGTACTGAACCCGGATGGAAGTTTCATTTATACACCTAATTCAGGTTTCGTCGGTACCGATACGTTTCGTGTTAGGGTGACCAATAGTCTAGGGGGCAGTGCGCTGTCTATAGTCAGTGTTGTCGTGTATCCATCAGTTGATCCAAGCTCCGTGAAGGTAGAGCTTACGACAAGGGCGGGGACCTCCGTAAGTGACTCTCTTTCAGCAGGTCAAGGTGTTTATGTCTTGCCGAGTGGTCCTTCCCACGGAAGCGTACAATTAAATCCGGATGGAACGTTCGTCTATACACCAGAAGCTGGATTTACAGGCGTTGATGAATTTATGATTCAATTTACGGACCGTACTAGAAATGTTATACGAAATATTATACATTTCAATATCTCCGTGAATGTGGTTCCGCAGAGCAATACGCTTACACTTGGTCTTCGTACGGAAGAGAACCATCCGCTTTCCAGCAATCTGAATACCATTGGTATTGGGCTTGTGATTACGGCCCAGATCGTTGATACGCCGAATAATGGAAGACTTGTTCTGAATGCCAATGGGACGTATACCTATTTCCCCGGCCCGGATTATACAGGCCCAGATCAATTTGCTTTCATTGTAACGGATGCGCAAGGTAGCATTTATATCGTCATTGTTAGGATGTTAATATATCCTGAGTTGGAAGAGTAGATGCTGTCATTCTGCTCCTAAATAAAAAAGAAACCCGGAAGAGTCTCGTTATCGAGTCTTTCCGGGTTTCTTTTTAGTAGTGCGTCTTTTTTTATTTAAAGATGTTTTCTTGTTACGTTTATTTAGAAAAAGTTGACGCTGCTCTTTTACGTAGGCAGGTTCCTCCCAATTGCTCTAGATTAGGAAGCCAAGTTCCTCTGAAGAGATCTCTTCTTTCACAACAATAAAATGATACATGATTTGATAAGCAACATTCAGTTGACTTTGTCTTAACAGACTCTAGGGGATACAGCTTCACCAAACATCTGATATGTAAACAAAGCTGCAGAAAGTGTCACTAAATTAAGGAGTTAGACCTATATCTGGAATAAAATGTTTAAAATATAATATAAACCACAATATAAAGCGCTTACATAAAAGGGAAAACCACATTTTACTTGAACTGGAGGGACAAGTTGTGAACAGGAAAATGAGAAAGGGTATGAGAAAATTAGGCCTTTGCTTTCTGGGAGCCGCTCTATGTTGCAGTGTGGGAGGTTATACAGGACAGGCTGATGCTGCAAGTCCAAGACAGATGGAATACCTGGATCGAGGCGTCGTTGCGGTGAAGACAGGTACAGGGGTATTTGTTAGTTGGCGTTTACTGGGAACAGAAGGAGCGAGTGTGTCCTTTAACGTGTACCGTGATGGGGTGAAAGTGAATGCTTCACCGATTACGAATAGTACCAATCTTCAGGATAATGTAGGTACGACGAGTTCGAAGTATACGGTTAGAGCTGTAGTCAATGGAACGGAGCAAGCGGCTTCTCCTATTGCTGCGGTATGGGGTTCCAATTACTTAAGTGTTCCGCTGATAAAACCGGCAGACGGAACGACACCGGACGGCGTGAGTTACACTTATAGCGCAAACGATGCGAGTGCCGGAGATCTGGATGGCGACGGAAAATACGAACTGATCGTGAAATGGGATCCATCAAACTCGAAAGATAACTCCCAAAGTGGCTACACCGGCGAAGTATTCATTGATGCTTATAAGCTTGATGGAACAAGATTATGGCGCATTGGACTCGGTAAAAATATTCGTGCAGGTGCACATTATACTCAGTTCATGGTGTACGATCTGGATGGCGACGGGAAAGCGGAAGTAGCAATGAAGACTGCGGATGGAAGTAAAGACGGAACGGGCACCGTGATTGGGGATGGTACGAAAGACTACCGTAACAGCAGCGGGTACATTTTAACAGGACCGGAGTATCTGACTATTTTTAATGGACTAACGGGAAAAGCACTTACAACGGTAAATTATGATCCGCCGAGAGGTACCGTAAGTAGTTGGGGAGATAACTACGGGAACCGGGTTGATCGTTTCCTGGCAGGCATTGCTTATCTTGATGGCGAGAGACCAAGTCTTGTTATGGCTAGGGGGTACTATACCCGTTCTGTACTTGTTGCCTATGATTATCGCAACGGGCAATTAACAAAACGCTGGACTTTTGATAGCAACACTTCAGGTAACAACGCTTATGCAGGGCAAGGGAACCATAATCTCAGTGTGGGGGACGTAGACAATGATGGACGGGACGAAATTATCTATGGCGCAATGGCTGTTGATGATAACGGAACAGGACTGTATACGACCGGACTGGGCCATGGTGATGCCATGCATCTTGGAGATTTAGATCCTGACCGTGCCGGAATGGAAGTATTCCAAGTACATGAAGTACCATCAGCTACAGCTGGGGTTGAATTTCGTGATGCGAGAACAGGAGCACTCATTTGGGGGATTCCTACATCATCCGATATCGGACGGGGTATGGCGGCAGATATTGATCCGAGATATAAGGGAGAAGAGGTATGGGCTGCGGGAGCATTATATACTGCAAAAGGGCAACTCATCAGCAACACCCTGCCATCGTCCACAAATTTTGGGATCTGGTGGGATGGTGACCTAAGCCGTGAACTGCTGGATAACAACCGGATAGATAAATGGAATTATGCTACCTCTACTACAACAAATCTGCTCACTGCTTCCGGTGCTACAAGTAACAATGGTACAAAGGCAACTCCTGCGCTGCAAGCTGATCTGCTGGGGGATTGGCGGGAAGAAGCAGTGTGGCGGTCAACCGACAGCTCTGAACTTCGGATATACACAACGACTGTCATTACGGACACAAGGATCTACACGCTGATGCATGATCCCGTATACCGTCTGGGGATTGCTTGGCAAAATGTGGCGTATAATCAGCCTCCCCATACTAGTTTCTATCTAGGAACAGGGATGAGCACCCCGCCAGTACCCAATATTAAAGTAACTGCCGCACCTTGATATATGTACAGATTGTTATGTAAGTGAAGACAATAATTTCAGAGCCTCTTCAATTTGCTTTTAGACCGCAGTGATGCGGTCTTTTTGCTGTGATAAATAGAAGCCTACTTTGGAGGGGGAGCTTTACAATTTGAGAAACCAAGGGGCCATTACTTAACAAAACATTTACCTTGGAGTGTACATACGAGGGTTCTTTATCTGTAACATGAAGGAAAAGGGATGTTTTTGGAAAAAAGAGAGTACTTAATATATAGTATCTATTTATGTTAAAAAATGTTTGACAGCCCTGTTCTGCCTCATTACAATGTACATAACATACTAAACAGGTAGGAATAAATGTTAATATGAAAACCTACCACACGGGTGGAGGAACGTAAGGCAGCATAGATATGGCAGACACGAAAGTCAAGATCGGTTTGACCTTCTATCTATGTGCTTTTGTTTCTCCATTTTTATATCTACTTATAATGAATAGCTGGGGCGAGGAGAGATTTATGATGAAAAAGGGTGTACGCAAAGGTCTTATCATTAGCATGGCATTGTTGCTTATTGCTTCGCTCGCAGCCTGCGGTGGGGACAATAAAGAAGGCGGGGCAGCAAGTGCTGGGAATAATGGCGATAAATCCGGAGCTCTGGAACTGCTGAACGTCTCTTACGATCCGACACGTGAACTCTATGATCAATATAACAAAGCTTTTGCTGCTTACTACGAAAAAGAAAAAGGTCAGAAGGTTACTATTAAACAGTCTCACGGAGGATCAGGTAAACAAAGCCGCTCCGTGATTGATGGTTTGGATGCAGACGTTGTCACACTCGCATTGGGATATGATATCGATGCGATTGAAGAAAAAGGTCTAATTAATGCAGGTTGGCAGGAGAAATTTGAGCATAATAGTGCTCCTTATACATCAACGATTGTGTTCCTCGTTCGCAAAGGCAATCCGAAAGGAATTAAAGACTGGGATGATCTGATCAAAGGAGATACACAGGTCATTACGCCGAATCCCAAAACATCAGGTGGAGCACGTTGGAATTACCTAGCTGCTTGGGGTTACGCGCTGAAGCAGAACAGTAACGACGAAGAGAAGGCAAAACAATTTGTAGCTGAGTTGTTCAAACACACTCCTGTCCTGGATACAGGTGCACGCGGTTCGACAACGACATTTGTTGAGCGTGGGATCGGAGACGTTTTGCTGGCTTGGGAGAATGAGGCTCAGTTATCAGTAAAAGAACTGGGACCGGACAAATTTGATATCATCTATCCTTCTACCAGTATTCTTGCAGAGCCGCCTGTAGCTGTCGTAGATAAAAATGTAGATAAAAAAGGAACGCGAGAAGCTGCGGAGGCTTATCTTACGTACCTTTATAGTGAAGAAGGCCAAAAAATCGCAGCAGAAAATTATTATCGTCCTACACTAGAAAGTGTAGCTGCACAGTATAAAGATGAGTTCCCACCAATTGAGCTGTTTAAGCTTCAGGATGTATTTGGTACTTGGAAAGAGACACAGGAGAAGCATTTCAATGAAGGCGGCATTTTCGATCAAATCTATACACCTGGCAGCTAAAGAACGAGGCATGGCTGACCGGACAAACACCGGAGGCATGGAGGGATGAGTAAAAAATGAGCAGTGTCGGAACTTCCAAAGTAAGGGTTCTTCCCGGGTTTGGCATCACCATGGGATTTACTGTTTTATACTTAAGTCTTGTTGTATTAATTCCACTAGCAGCACTTCTGTTTAATTCAACAGGGCTCACTTGGGGCAAGTTTATAGATATGGCGACCAATCCGCGGATTCTAGCCTCTTTTAAGGTCAGTTTCACGACGGCCGGTTTAGCAGCTTTTGCGAACCTGTTTCTCGGGCTGCTGCTAGCGTGGGTACTTGTTCGTTACGAGTTCCCCGGCAAAAAAATATTCGATGCAATTATTGATTTGCCTTTTGCTCTGCCAACGGCAGTAGCAGGCGTAGCACTCACTGCACTGTATTCACCTAACGGCTGGATCGGATCCTTTCTGGACCCGCTTGGCATCAAGATTGCTTTTTCACAGCTGGGCATCACACTCGCATTAATGTTTATCGGTATTCCGTTCGTGGTACGGACCGTACAGCCGGTTCTGGCCGAACTTGATACGGGTGTGGAAGAAGCCGCGGCAACGCTAGGTGCTGGTCGCTGGCTGACGTTTCGAAAAGTGATTTTGCCTGAACTTATTCCTCCTCTTCTGACCGGATTTGCCTTGGCGTTTGCACGAGGGATTGGAGAGTACGGATCGGTGGTCTTCATTTCTGGTAACATGCCGATGAAAACAGAGATTGCACCGCTCCTTATCATGACGCAGCTGGAACAATTTGATTACGCAGGGGCTACAGCAGTTGCTTTATTACTGCTCATTGTATCCTTCATTCTGTTGTTCTTGATTAATACTCTGCAGCGCTGGAGCCGCAAAACATCCCGCAGATAAGAAAAGGAGGAAATCATTATGGCTGGAACCGTACCTTTAGGAACAGGAGCTAGGGTACAGACAAAAGCGTCCCGAGGAGCAAGCGAAGCACCATGGGTCAAATGGACGCTTATCGGCGCTGCGGCACTGGTCATGGGCTGGCTGCTTATTTTACCCCTTGTCATCGTGATTACCGAAGCATTAAAACAAGGAATCGGCGTATTTACCGCAGCGCTTACTGAACCGGATGCACTCGCAGCCCTTAAACTTACACTTATCGTGGCTGCAATTACCGTACCGCTGAATACAATATTTGGTGTAATGGCAGCTTGGCTGATTACGAAGTTTCATTTTCGTGGCAAGGGGCTGCTGATTACGTTAATCGATTTGCCGTTCTCCATTTCACCTGTTGTAGGCGGACTGATGTTCGTTCTGGTGTTTGGGGCAAGCGGCTGGTTTGGGCCGCTCCTAGATGCATGGAATACGAAGATTATTTTTGCAGTGCCAGGCATCGTGCTGGCTACGTTGTTCATTACTTTTCCTTTTGTAGCGAGAGAGCTGATTCCGCTCATGGAAGATCAGGGAACTCAAGAGGAAGAAGCTGCTGTGATGCTGGGAGCAAAAGGCTGGAGGGTTTTCTTCTCAGTCACTTTGCCAAATATTAAATGGGGCCTGCTGTACGGCGTTATTTTATGTAATGCGAGAGCGATGGGGGAATTTGGAGCTGTCTCCGTAGTATCCGGCCATATTCGAGGAGAAACCAACACCTTGCCACTGCATGTGGAGATTCTGTATAACGAGTACCAATTTTCAGCATCTTTTGCTGTTGCATCCTTGCTGTTGCTTCTAGCTCTTGCAACTTTAATATTAAAAAGTTTTTTCAGCAGAAAGAGTACACATTGATATCAATATCCCATAGAGGGCTACCAAGCCCGATATCAAGAGGAGGCGTTCATAATGGCGAAACCGCTAAAAGTGGATGAAGTGTGGATGGAACGTATTGTCGGGTTACTGAATGAGATGGAGTTTGGATCTCTTTCTATCGTGGTACATGAAGGCCAGATTGTACAGATGGAGCGTACCGAGCGCAAACGTTATGAAAACACCCCATCGGGAAAATCGCGTGCTTCGTCAGCGGGGAATACGACTAGAACGTCGGCTGGTCCGAGGGTGGTTAGGTAAGCATCATAGATTGTAATAAGGGGAAACGGACCTTCCGTGCTCGCCGCTCCCCTTGTTTTGGCTGGACTTAAGTGGATTCGGAAGAAGCTCCGGTCCAGCCAAAGCCAAAGTCGCTCTGATCCCGGAATGACCTTATTCCCTAGAGCGACGTTTGAGCTTATGCCAATAAAGCTTTCTCCCCACGTGTAATTCTTGATCGATTTCAGTCCATTGACCAGGTTTAGTTTCTTTGTATAAATAGGTTTAACAACTGATCCTTGTTAAAAGTTCATAATACAAAAAGATCCTGCCATTTGGAATGACCATAGGCAGGATCTTCGTTATGATTACAACTGGCATTTCCCTCATTCCGTCCCCTTATCTATCTCCTTTTCCTCTGACTGCTCTGCTTGAACTTCTGCATGGTGAAGTACTGGACGTCCAGACTTCAAATCAGGATGGCCTACATATGGACGCTCTTTGCGGGAAGGAGGCTTGCTGAGTCTGAATCCGAGCAGGAACAGAAGAAGCTGAACCCCAAGCGCGTAAGGAGCGATATAAAGTCCAAGCAAGTGGAACAAAGCGGCGAGAACGATAAGAATCGATAAGATAATATTCGTAAAACCTGTAGCTGTACGAGGTTTGGATAAGGCGAGTATGTAGATATACGCAGTAGTAACAAGCCCGGAAACAAATCTAGCGGATACAGCAACCCATTCATATACAGATAGGGGTTCGAGTGATCGATCTATCTCCATAATGAACTGATAAACTAAGAAAGCAATTCCTGCGGCAGCGAGAGGAGCGAACAATGGCTGTACGATTTGCCATAGTGCTTGTCCCCAGCTTGGGGAATGGAGTGCAGACAGAAGCTGGTTTCTTTCAGCCGCAAGTCTTGCCATCTCTCGATCAAGTGAGCGCTGTAGCAACTCTAGCCTTGACTCGTCCCGTTCATCTAGACACCCCTGAATTTGTTCTTGAATATGAGGATGTAAACAGGGAGCTGATTTGCTCTCCTGAAGGGCTAGAATAAGTGCTCCGTGGAATGGTTCACCTGGTAGTCCTTCACGCTCTAAGCCGAGTGTCAATTGGCCGGCCAGTCGGGAGTAAGCATAAAGCGTATCCTGTAGCTCATCCATTCGCCTATACTTGCTTTGTTTCAGGGTTGAAGCATGATATATGTATAGCCATAGCAGCAGAACAATAAAAAAGGCACCGAGTGCAATCGTTGGTGCGGATAACGAAACTACGTTGATACCTGCTAGCATGTTCAGGTTTCTTCCTCCTTCCGAACATTGTTTTCTTCTTTCACTATTGCATATGAAAACTAGGTTTTCAAGTGATATCATGTCTTATTCATGAAAGCCTGCCTTGCCCTTACCTAAAAAGGAACATGCGTTTTCTTTTACCCAAAAAATAGCTTACAATATCAGGGATGTTTTAAAGCTTATTCTAATCAATCGAACGAATACTATATTCTGAGGGAAAAGAGGCTGAACACCATGATAGAAGTAACCCATGATATTCCTTCGGCGGAATCATATTTGAATTTGCGTCGTGCCGCAGGACTGAGTGAAATGAGTAGGGAGGGTGCTGAAAAGGGGCTGCCGGCTACTTTATTTGCGGTCAGTTTACGGGATGGAGATAAGCTGATTGGCATGGGCCGAGTCGTAGGAGATGGCGGATTGCAGTTTTTTGTATCGGATATCGCAGTTCATCCTGACTTTCAAGGGAAGGGTTACGGTAAAACGATCATGAAAGAAATCAAAGCCTATATTGACGAGCACGTTCCTGGAGGAGGGATTGTCTCTCTCATTGCAGATAAGCCAGCAGACCGTCTATATGAGCAGTTTGGTTTTGCCGATGCTGCCCCAAACTCGCTTGGAATGTGGTTTAAGCAGAAACGAAAATAGAAATAGTCACGAGAAAATTAGGTGATAATTGACAAATCGAAATGACTATGAAAAGATGGAAGAAGTAACAAATCCGATCAAGAAGCGGATCATTAACTTATACAGAATGAATGAAATGAACGATACAGAGATTTCAACATAAATGAAAAAGGCCCCTTTGGATTCTGACGGAAGTGTTCAGAAACGGCAAGGAGGGCCTTTTTATTATCAAAAAGGGGCATCATACCTGCATTTTTGGTCGGAAAATGTGAGGAGGCTAAGTTCATGGCACGGGATAACTACAGCTATTTAAGTCATCTGGAATGTCCGAAATGCGGACTCATTTACCATTCAACAGGAGTACAGCAGTTATGTTCCTGCGGTTCTCCGCTGTTAGCCCGCTATGATTTGGAAAGTCTACGCAAGGTTTGGAATCCGTCCTCGTTACAAGGCAGAGAAATGAATCTATGGCGATATCATGAGCTGCTCCCCGTTCGCGAACCACAGCATATGATTACTCTTGGTGAAGGGATGACCCCGCTGCTTCGTATGCCAAGCCTGGGTATAGATATGTCTATTCCTCATTTGTATATGAAGGATGAGAGCCTCATGCCAAGCGGATCTTTTAAGGCAAGAGGAGCGGCCGTGGGGATCTCCAAGGCAAAGGAACTTGGAGTTAAGCGTTTTGCAATGCCCTCTAATGGTAATGCGGGGGCAGCCTGGTCTTTATATGCTGCTCGCGCAGGAATGTCATCTTCCGTTGTGATGCCTGTAGATGCTCCCCTCATTACTCGTGAGGAATGTATTGCTGCAGGAGCAGAGCTTTTACTCGTAAAGGGCCTCATTAGCGATGCAGGACGAATTGTAGCAGAGAAAGTGAAACGTGAAGGTTTATATGATGCCTCTACCCTGAAGGAGCCTTATCGGATTGAAGGCAAAAAAACGATGGGTTTTGAAATCATCGAGCAGATGGATTTCCAGATCCCGGATGTGATTCTATACGCCACAGGAGGCGGAGTAGGACTCATTGGTATTTACAAGGCATTACAGGAGTTGCAGGAGATTGGCTGGATCTCCGGACCACTCCCGAAGCTCGTAGCTGTTCAGTCTGAAAATTGTGCGCCTATCGTCAGAGCGTGGGAAAATCAGCTGACAGAATCCGTATTTTGGGACAAATCCAGTACGGCAGCCTATGGTATTAATGTACCTAAAGCAATTGGAGATTTTCTTGTGCTTGATGCATTATACAAGACTGGCGGGGCAGCTATTTCTGTAACAGAAGAGGAAATTCTGGCAGAACAAAGACGGGTTACCAGAATGGAAGGATCATTCTTGTGTCCTGAAGGGGCAGCTGCTTTTGCTGCAGCCCGCATTCTTCGTGCTAACGGCTGGATTGAAGAGGAAGAGAAGGTCGTCGTAATCAATACGGGATCGGGACTGAAGTACCCGGGAGCATCAGCACAAGCAATACCACTGCTTGATCCGGAAGATGTATGGCCAGACTATGGGGACAAGGAAGAGGCCTCTTCTGTAACGAAAAGATAATAACGGACGAATAAATAGCCACAGCGACAGAATCATCTTTGTGTTCTTAAAGAGAACGAAGATGATTCTTTTTTAATTGTCTTTTTTATTGAGAGTTATTGGGCTTTGGTTTTTTGGTAAATCTTCTTTATAATGAGACGTACGTTTTAACTGTTGGGTAATTTGATTAATACATAGTGTGAAATATCTGAACAGGTAATATAAGAGGAAATGAGGAATTGAATAATGAAACTGATTATATTTGGTGCATCGGGTACGATTGGACAAGCCATTGTGCAAGAAGCTTTGAGAAGAAAACATGAGGTGACAGCGGTCGTTCGCAATCGCTTTAAATTAAATGAGAAACACGATTTGCTTACGGTCGTAGAAGGTGATTTGTTGAAGCCGGGGTCTATTGCTGAATTGGCAAAAGGTCACGAAGTAGTAATCAGTGCTTACGGTCCAAAATTTGGAGCTGAACAGGAACTCGTTGAAGTAGCTCGTGCACTTGTTGAAGGATTACGTGAAGGCGGAGTAGAACGTCTTGTTGTGGTGGGTGGAGCAGGAAGTCTGAAGACAGATGAGGGAGTTCCACTTATGGAAACAGCCGGATTCCCTGAAGAAGTAAAGCCGCTCGCAATGGCACATCAGGATGCTTTTCAAATTTATCAGGAATCCGATCTTGATTGGACTTACTTAAGCCCTGCCTCCATTATTGAGCCGGGGCGCCGTACAGGTAACTTCCGAATAGGAACGGACAGACTGATTGTGGATGAGGAAGGACAAAGCCGGATTTCCGTAGAAGACTATGCGGTAGCGCTAATTGATGAGGTAGACGATCCTTACTTCAGTGGTTCAAGATTTACGGTTGCTTATTAAGTGGTTTGAGTATAGATGGATAAAACAACAGGAGCGAAGTCATGTACTTCGCTCTTTTTCATACCATTTTGACAGGAGGAGAAGCTAATGTATGTAGTCACTGCGGAGCAAATGAGAGAATTGGACCAATATGTCATTGATTCTTGGGGCGTACCTTCGGTAAGTTTGATGGAGAATGCAGGCAAAGCTCTTGCGGAAGAAGTGCTTCACCTGTGTGAGCGAAACCACCCAATAGAAAGTGGGGATCGCCATTATTACCTTGCTTCCGAAGAAAAGCGAACGACTTTCGAAGAGTGGAAGGGGACGCGCGGACAAATAAGTACCGACGGCTTTCTACCCAGAGAGCAGGCAAGGAGAGAGCATTGGCATATCCTTGTGGGGAAAGGGAATAACGGGGGAGACGGACTGGTTGCGGCCAGACATCTGCAGGAAGCTGGGTTTGGCATTACTCTTGTATTTGCTGTTGCGCCAGAGGAACTGCGAGGAGATGCAGCTTTGGAGTACCGTGCAGCTCTATCCGCCGGGATTCGTTCTGTTGTGTACACCGCCGAACAAGAAAATATGATCTTTGCAGGTAGTACAGGGATTATTGATGCTTTGCTAGGGACAGGAAGCAGAGGGGCCCCGCGAGGAGCCTATGCTTCTTTGATACGAGCTGCGAATAAGAGTGGCCTTCCTGTTGTTTCGGCAGATATTCCTAGTGGACTGGATGCAGATACAGGAGCTCTCTATGAACCGTATATTCGGGCAGAAGTGACGGTATGCTTTGCGTTGTTAAAAAGGGGACTTACGCAATTCCCTGGAGCAGAAGCGGCAGGGCGGATCAAAGTCCGGTCTATAGGCATCCCATCTCAACTTGTAGAAGGAAAATATCAAGAGACCGTATGCATGCTTACGGACGAGGTGCTGACAGAGAAGCTGAAGGTGGACCTTGCTCGTCGGCGAGCGGATGATGGGCATAAGGGAACGTATGGTCATGTGCTGCTTGTAGCAGGCACGCTTGCTATGAGTGGAGCGGCACTTCTTAGTTCCCGTGCGGCACTGCGAGCCGGGTGCGGGCTTGCGACTTGGGCGCTTCCTGCTGAGCTGCTCCCACATGTAATAAGCGCGGTGCCCGAGCTCATGCTGTCCGCTGCAGCTGAGGGACCTGATGGTACTTGGAATAAAGCATCGGCAAGAAACGTTATCCATCTTGCCAAGAGTAGAGATGTGCTCGCCATTGGGCCCGGCCTCGGTCGATTTGAAGAGGACACCGTATGGCTGCGTCAAATTTATGAAAATACGGACCTCCCTATGGTAATCGATGCGGATGGACTAAATATTCTTTCTGATCTTGGCCAAGATTTTTTCAATAGTGTACAATCTCGAAAGTCACCGGTCATTTTAACTCCTCATCCAGGAGAGATGGCTCGTCTGGCGGGTGTATCTACTAAAGATATTCAACAGGACCGAATTTATCATGCGCTATCCTACACTAAGAGAACGGGAGTAACGCTCGTACTGAAAGGCTCTCGTACAATCATTGCTACACCAGAAGGTCATGCTTATATTAATATGACGGGGCACGCAGGGATGGGCACAGGAGGAGCAGGAGACGTACTGACCGGGATGATTGCAAGCTTGCTCGCTCAAGGGTATACCGCAGAGCAGGCAGCTGCATTTGGTGTGTATCTGCACGGCAGAGCTGGAGAAACAGCAGCACTTACGCGTCCCAATCCGGCAGGAGTCATGGCGGGGGATATTATTGAATATTTGTAAGGGTGAGCATAGGTAGCGGTTCGCTGTGGAAAGGGAGTATCTAACATCTTAGGTTGACAGCAATGAATAGGAATTGTTATTATTTTCTAATACCAATGAATTTAGTAGGGATTGTTAAGATACAAAAGTAACACAATACAATCATATATCAGGGGTGAAATGAACGTGGCTAAAATAGCAGTAATTAACGGGAGTCCTTCACTGACTTCAAGGCTAAATGCGGTAATTGAATATGCAGAGCATTCGCTTAGGGAAGCCGGATTTGAAGTAGATCGCATCAACGTAGCGGAACTACCAGCTGAGGATCTGATCCTTACGAAATTCGGAAGTGAGCACATTGTAAAAGCGAATGGCATTGTTGCAGAAGCCGACGCGGTAATCGTGGCAAGTCCGGTGTATAAGGCATCTTACACGGGAGTCCTCAAAACATTCCTGGATCTTGTACCAGAGCGGGGACTGGGTGGGAAAACCATTCTGCCACTCTTTATCGGCGGAAGCCTTGCTCACTTGCTCACAATAGACTATGCTTTGAAGCCCGTTCTGTCCGTTCTTGGTGCTCGTCATATACTTGCGGGTATTTATACAGTTGACGCACAAGTTGCACGTAATGAACAGGGTGGTCTTGATATTGCTCCGGAATTGTTGGAACGACTACAGGCTGGAATTCAGGAGTTTACAGAAGAGATTAAGCTTCGCGAGACACAGAAAAGTTTAAAATCATAAGATCGATTTTGTTTAAGAGCTCAGCCCTAAAAAACGGCCGGGCTCTTTTTATAAATGTTGAAAAGGCGACCTCTGTAACACAAAATAAATTGGTTATATATGGTATACTATTTCTGTAATTTGTAATGGAGGGGAAATGACGATGAACATTCAAGGAATTAACCATCTCTGTTTTTCTGTATCCGATCTGGCCAAATCAATTGCATTTTACAAACATGTTTTTGATGCTGAAATTGTACTGGAAGGTCGAAGATTGGCCTACTTTGATTTGAACGGTATATGGATCGCCCTAAATCAGGAAGATGTTCCTCGTAATTTTACTGCCCCAACGTACACGCATGTTGCATTCACGGTTAACGAAGAAGACATGCAGATGCTACATCAGAAGCTTACAGAGGCTAATGCCAAAATTCTGCCTGGTCGTGAACGGGACGCCAGGGATCTAAAGTCGATTTATTTTCTCGATCTGGATGGACATATGTTTGAGTTTCACACTGGTACGCTGCAAGATCGTATGAATTATTACAAGGAAGACAAACATCACATGACGTTTTATCGGTAAGTGCAGTGTGAAAATGGAATGTAATAGAAGAGTCCCACCGGATCGTGTGCTTTCGTCCTTTTCCAATTATGTGATAGGGATGATGGCTACATCGATTCCAGCCGTGCTAAGTGCGATTACCAATGCTTCACTGCGTGGACTAGGGAAAGCACAGGCCTCCTCTTATATCGCCATAGGGTCAGCAATACTGAACGTAATACTCGTCTCTTTACTTGCAAATCAAGCAGGCCTTGCTCTTACTGGCCTTGTATACGCGAACGCTATTAGCTCTACATCCGCTCTACTAGTATCAACATTCCTTCTCTTTCACAGTAAATCACTAGGCAACATTCCTTCGTTTAACTTCTGTATGTCGCATTATCTTATGCTCAGATATGTAGGTATTCCTGTTTTTGCTTCATACTGTCTTATTTTTATTAGCACGTTTTTCTACAACCGGATTGTAAGTAGCTTTGGCGAGCAGGTACTGGCCGGATTTGGGGTCGGTTACCGGATTCAGACCATGGTCATCTTGCCAGGCATGGCAATCGGATCTGCTATCGGAATTATAATTAATCATAATCTTGCTGATGCATTACGGCATCGTGCTTATGAAGGGTTTCGAAAGGGGATGCTTCATTCCTATTTTCTATACCTTTGTATTGCCGGGGTATTATGGATATGGAAGGAACCCATGGTCTCCTTACTCATAGCGGACCCCCTCGCAAGTATGGAAGCAGTTCGGTATTTACATATTGTAGCTGGCTCATTCATTCTAATGGGGCCCATGCTGACAGTGCTACTAACCAAGGAGCAGACGGGTCAGGGGTTTCGGGCCTTATTACTGAATGCTCTTTATTTTGTACTGATTATCGGGATAGGATGGATACTTACCTCGATTACAGGAAAGGTTGAATCTTTTTATTGGTGTATCTTTGGTGTGAATTTAGCCGGAGTGCTCGTCATTATACCGACCTTTCGAATGTACAGAACGAAATTCACTGTTTCTTCCCAAAGGAATATGAGCAACCACGCCTTATGATATATCGGAAAATCGATACCATTTTATCTTATAGGAGGACATGATTTATGATCTCATTTCCAAATCCTGAAGTTGAACAATATTTTCAAACGTATGTTATGAAGTATTTTACGGTTACTTCAGATGAATCTCGTTTGTTGTTCCATAGTAATCTGAGTGGTCAGCCAAACCTATGGGCTAAGGATTTACCAGGGGGCGACCCGTATCCGCTAACGTATCAGAACCAATCCGGAAGTTTTATTAAAGCAGACCCTAAAGGTCAGTTCATTCTTGCTGATTTCGATAAGGATGGGGATGAGAATTTCCATATCTATGCCTTGAGACCAAGTGGCGGGAAGCCGATCAAACTCATCGAGGGAGAAGCAGATGATAAATTCTTTTACAGCAAGCTGACTGAGGATGGAAAATGTCTATATTATGTAACTTCCAAGGATAACCCTCATTTTTTGAATACCAGAAGATATGACCTCAGTACAGGAGAAGATGAACTTCTTTATGAAGGGGTTGATCGCTCTTGTTTTCTCTGTGCAGTAAGTCCAGATGAGAAACATAGAGCCTATCTTAAAATGTATGCTAATACACATCAGGCGCTTTTTATCCAGTCCGAGGGAAAAGAAGAAGTAGTTTACGTCTTCCCGGAAAATGAAGTTCTTCGTATCGCAGATGTTACTTTCACAGGCAACGACAAGCTGTTGTTTGTAACGAATCGGGATGAAGAATTTTCCTATATTGCTGAGTACACTCTTTCTACTGAAAAAGTTAATATTGTTCGTGCTTTTGAAGGGGAAGATGTGAGCAGTATCCATTGGCATGAAGAATCAAAGACACTTTATATCTTGAATGATCTTGGAATTGAGAATCGAATTTATAAGTACCTGATTGAAACAGGGGAGATCCAAGTATTAGATATTCCCACTGATGTTGTAGAGCAATCGCTTGTTACCAAAGCAGGGAACCTTTACATTCTTGGCCGTGGGGCTGTGAAACCTCATAATATATACCGTTATATTAATGGGGCATGGGAGACACTTACACATAATGTGGTTATTGGTCTGACCGAGGAAGATCTCTCTTATCCTGAAGTGATTACATATCGTTCCTTTGATGGAATGGAGATAGAATCCTTACTGTTCAAAGCCAAACCGGAATCCGCTAACGGATATACGATCTTCTGGCCGCATGGTGGACCGCAGGCTGCGGAAGGCAAGTTCTTTAGACCGATGTTCCAATTCCTATTAGCTCGTGGATATCATATTTTTGCCCCTAATTTCCGGGGAAGTTCAGGTTACGGCGCATCTTTCATGAAGCTCGTTGAAGGGGATTGGGGAGAAGGTCCACGCCTCGACTGTGTTGCCGGGATTGAATGGTTGTTTAAGCAAGGGATTAGCTCTCCTGAGCGCCTATTTATTGTAGGGGGTAGTTTTGGTGGATACATGACACTGCTGCTGGCAGGCCGTCATTCAGAGCTGTTCCGAGCAGCGGTTGATATTTTTGGACCAAGTAATCTGTTTACCTTTGTTGAGTCAGTGCCTGATTCCTGGAAACCAATGATGGAGCAATGGCTCGGTGATCCGGTTAAAGATCGTGAGCGTCTCACCAAGGATTCACCTATCACTTATTTGAAGGACATGGTGAAGCCGATGCTTGTGATTCAGGGAGCTAATGACCCACGTGTAGTAAAAGCAGAGTCCGATCAAATTGTAGCTGCACTTCAAGAGCAAGGGACCGAAGTGGAATACATAGTGCTGGATGATGAGGGACATGGTTTCTCACGTAAAGCAAATGAAATAAAGGTATACACGGCGATGGCTGAATTTTTAGATAAACATCAAGCACATATAGAGATTCATGCCTAGCAACAGGTTCGAAATCAATGTGCACATTAAATTAAAAAAGCGATCCCTGAAGTTCAGGGATCGCTTTTTTAATAGTACGGGAACCGCTGCAGAAACTGCTCGGTCCGATTTGAATGCTGATAATAAACAGCCTGTCTTATAGATCGTCAAAACCGTTGTCGTCTCCAACTTTTCCGTAGTTACGAGATTTTGCTTCAAAGAAGTCTGTTTTGGTGGAATTCAGCGCTTCATCAGAGAAAGGCTTGATCCAAGGCATACTGTTCACATCTACACCTTCGTATAACTTTTCAAGACCCATCAGACGCAGACGTTTATTCGCCGTGTATTTGTTGTAATCTTCCAGTTCTTTCAGGTCGATGCCGCGAACTTTGCTGAGTGTGTAGTGTGCCCAGTTTGTTTCGAGTTCAACCGCACGATCGATAGTGCGATAGAGATAGTCACGGTTTTCTTTTGTATCCAGTTCAGGGTAGTCAGCTAGCAACTGTTTAAACACTTCAGCGAAGAAGTAACAGTGCTGGTTTTCATCCCGCTGAATGTAGGAGATCATCTGGCAGGTCCCCATCATCTTCTGGTCTCTTGCGAGATTGTAGAAGAAAGCAAAGGTACTGTAGAAGAAAATCCCTTCCAGAATGAGATCCGCTACAAGTGCTTCATAGAAAGTTTGCGGCGTTGCTTCGTCACGGAAGTTCTGATAGATATCCGAGATAAATCGGTTACGTTCTAAGAGAACCGGATCATTCTTCCAATATTCAAAAATTTCTTTCTGCTCATCCCAGGATACAAGAGAGGAGAGAACATAGGAATAAGATTGATTGTGAACAACCTCTTGCTGTGCAATGATGGCTGAAATTGCTTCAAGCGAAGAGTCTGTTAAATATTCTCTTACGTCACCGACAAACATCGTTTGCATGGAATCAAGCACCGCAAGCAGACCGATGTTGATTTTGAAAGTACGTTGTTCTTCCGGATCGAGATGCGGGAATTGCTGCGCATCCTTGGACATTGGAATTTCATCAGCGATCCAGTAGTTTAGCAAGAGTACTTTATACAATTTATACATATGCGGCATCCGAATGTCGTTCCAGTTCAGAATACCGGAGTTCTCACCGTTAATGATGCGTGTTGATTTATTAGGAGCTTCTGTGTTGAAAATATTTTGGACTTTCATTGTCATGATACTTCCTCCTTAAGATTCGCAAGATTCACATTCGTTCTCAATAGTGAGTGCACGGCTGCGAACATAGTAAGTGGATTTGATACCAGCTTTCCACGCATGCAGGTGAAGTTCCAGGAATTCTTTTGCGCGGATATCAGGACGAACATACAGGTTGAAGCTTTGCGCTTGGTCAATGTGGCGCTGACGAGCAGATGCCATATTGATGGACGCATGCTGATCCAAGTTGAACGCTGTTTTGTAGTACCAAATCGTTTTTTCGGAAAGATCCGGTGCCGGGTTGGCAATTTTGTATGTCGTTTTCTCTTCATAGGAAAGAAGTTCGTACAAAGGATCAATACTTGCTGTAGAACCAGCGATGATCGAAGTCGATGCGTTTGGCGCAATTGCCATCATCCAAGCATTACGTACGCCATGCTCTTTGACTTCAGCAGCTAGCTCGTTCCATTCTGCAGTCGTAACAAATTTACCTTCACGAGTTCCATCGGTGTAACCACGTTGCGTGAAGTAGTTACCATTCTCCCAGTCGGAGCCTTCGAACTTTGGATATTTCCCTTTTTCCTTCGCCATTTCCATACTGGATTTGATCGCAAGGTAGCTAATTTTTTCGTACAAATTATCGTTGTAAGTGACCGCTTCTTCTGACTCCCATCGAATGCCTTCGAGAGCGAGTAGATGATGAAGTCCGAATGTACCCAGACCAATCGCACGGTACTGACTGTTTGTATATTGTGCTTGCAGAACTTCGATATTATTAATGTCAATTACGTTGTCGAGCATACGCATTTGAATCGGTACTAGACGATCCAGTACATCGTTTGGTACGGCACGAGCAAGGTGAATCGAGTTCAAGTTACATACAACGAAGTCGCCTGGTTTTTTGGTGATCACAATGCGTGTTTCGCCGTCTTTCGTTACCAGTTCTTCTTGTTCGATCACGGTTGCAGATTGGTTCTGCATAATTTCCGTACACAGGTTCGAGGAATAGATCATTCCTTTGTGACGGTTCGGGTTAGCACGGTTTACTGTGTCACGATAGAACATGTAAGGCGTACCTGTCTCAAGCTGAGACTTCATTACGCGTTTCATAATATCGATGGCAGGAAGCATAATACGGGATAGTTCCGGATGGTTCGATGCTTCTTCATATTTTTCACGGAAAGAACCTTTACCGAATTCTTCATCGTAGAAGTCTTCGAGTCCGAGTGCACGACCGTTCTCATCTTTCCATCCCATTACTTTTTTCACTTCGTGCGGGTCAAACAAGTTCCATTCTCCGCGTTGTTCTACACGTTCCATGAACAAGTCAGGTAATGTAATGCCGTGGAAAATATCATGCGCACGCATACGCTCGTCACCGTTGTTCAGCTTCAGGTCGAGGAACGCCAAAATATCTTTGTGGAACACATCAAGATAAACAGCAATGGCACCTTTACGTGTACCCAGCTGGTCTACGCTGACTGCCGTATTGTTCAGCTGACGAATCCAAGGGACAACACCGGAGCTGGTGTTCTTGTGTCCACGGATATCGGAACCTCTGGACCGAACTTTACCTAGGTAAACGCCGATACCGCCGCCCATTTTACTCAGACGTGCTACATCTGTATTGGAATCAAAAATACCTTCTAGCGAGTCATCTACAGTGTCAATGAAGCAGCTGGAGAGTTGTCCTGCGACTTTTTTACCTGCGTTAGACATGGTTGGCGTTGCTGCCGTCATGTACAGGTTACTCATAGCCCAGTAGGCTTCTTTAACGAGCTCTACCCGTTTTTCCTCTGGCTCTTTGTGCATCAGATACATGGCAATAACCATATAACGCTCTTGCGGCAGTTCCATCACTTTACCATCGAAATCATGCGCGAGGTAACGCTCTGTCAGGGTAAGGAGTCCGATGTAATCAAACAAAAGGTCGTTTCTTGGTTCGATTGTACGTCCAAGATCTTCGATTTGTTCTTTGGTGTAGCAGTCCAGCAACTCTTCACGATAAATGCCTTTTTTAACGAGGCCTGTAATAAGTGGATAAAAAGCGCCGTATGGCTCGTCCGTATAAGCTTTATATCTGCGATTATTTGCTGCTTTTTTATATAAAGAAGTGAGCAGGGAGCGAGCCGCTGCGAACTTCCAGTTTGGCTCTTCTTTTGTCACCAGTTCAAGGGCGGACATGGAAAATGCATTGCTGATTTCTTCACCGGATACTTCATCACGGCGGAGCTTGGATGTTACACCGCGTACGAGTTTATCTTTATCAAGCATGGGAAGATCAGCCAGAATACGATCTGCGTAAACAGAAATACGGGTTTCATCAAATTCAAGTTGACGATTGTTTGGTTTAATAACCACTTGTGGCATGGAGAGCCCTCGCTTTCTTTATCAAATAATAAATATAAAGGTAATAAGTCCCAATAAGTATGCGAATGGACTTTACATGCTGTACATTTTGCCATGTGGAACATAAGGGGCGTTACTTTCAACAGAAGAAAAAGTACGCGCATAAAACATTGCGAATCAAACAAAAAGCATTTCCCAACCCACTGGTCAGACAAATGCCAATGAAACCTCAATCTTTCCCGTCCCTTAACTCCCAAGAAACAATGTTCTTCATCGGTGTAAGGGCCTGATGTCGTTGATAAATACAATAAAATTTTTTCTGTGTCTATCACATTGATCTTTTCTGGATTGCCAAAGGTTCGTGGTAAAGGTGGGTTTTTCCTATCAAAAATAACTTGACAAAAAGGAGAGTTGTATTTTTGCCGATTTTAGCTGTGACACTACATTTGGTTGCTGTACATAAACTGTACCCCAATATATTGTGTTTGTAAACAGCCTAGTAACTTAGAAACGCAATTGCGATTATAGCAAAAAAGCCGAGATACCGCAAAGGAAAAGGGATGGAAGAAATGTGTCCAACCTTCAAAATTTTTTTTGATGAGGTGCTGGGGCATGCTACAATAGGGTTATCGTCTACGAGGAAATAATCTTAAAGGAGGTTAGGTCGATGGCCATTGCAGAAGTGACTATTATTCCGGTCGGAACGGGGAGCACCAGTCTTAGCGGTTATGTAGCTGATCTACAGCGGGTATTGGCTAAGCAGCCAGGTATCACATATGAACTTACTTCCATGAGCACAATACTGGAAGGTGAACTGTCGGACATCTTTGCTGCTATTACCGTGTTGCATGAGACTCCATTTGCAAACGGGGCTCAGCGAGTGTCCACCTCCGTCAAAATTGATGATCGAAGAGACAAAGTTTCTTCCAGTAAGCAAAAACTTGATTCGGTCAAAGAAAAGTTAAAATAAAGCTACATTCTGGACATTTTCTTCAATAAACAGTTATATATTCAGCCTTCCAAAAAGGCGTGTTCATGTATAAGTCCTGCTATCCGTATTCAGCTTCTAAAAGCCCAAATTGTATTCTTTTTCCTTTGAACCCAGTCATCTTCTCGAAACCCGCATAAGATGAATTGTACCTTAGCAAAAAGGAGGAATTACAAATGAGTGAAGTTGGATACGGTGGCGGAAGTTACGGTGGATTTGGTGGAGGTTTCACTTCCACAGCAGGAATCTTGGTATTGTTTATCCTTTTGGTAATCATCTCCAAAGCATTTCTTTACTAAGAAATTGCATTAGAAAATTTCTTAAACGCCCGTTCGGTTTTTACCGAATGGGTGTTTTTTATTATTATGATCAAGCGATAATAGCAGATAGGAACGAGCATGGGTGCAGTAGATTGCAGTCCTGCTTTTTTTATGTTACATGAAGATTGACACACCTCTAAAACAAACTTTATTATTAAACCCATTGGAGCAAAAAAAGAGAATGATTGAATTTTTTAGCTATAGAATGAAGTTAAATTCTTATTTTTTGTTTTGTATTTACATTTTTTGTTCCAATGGTGAAATTAATTAGGAGAAATGAAGATGAACAAGCACGATCAAGATTTTTTGAAGCAACAAAATCGTCTTACCGTCTTTCAGATCATTAAAAAAGAACAACCTGTTTCTCGTGCTAGCATTGCAAAGAGAACAGGGATGAGTGCAACCACGATCAGTCGAATTATTTCTGAGTTTATAGAGGAAAGACTGGTGCAGGAAACCGAGGAACAAACTTCTACTGGCAGGGGAAGGAAATCAACCCTCGTTCGGCTTCGAGATCACGCTATTTTATCCATAGGAGTTGAGCTGGATCAGAGTCAGGTACTCGTTGGTATTGTTGATGTACTTGGTCATATCGTCTGCAGGTGTTGTTTTTCAAGAACAACAGAGGATGACGCAGATGCCACCATGACATCAATCTCGGTCCATATTAACGAGCTGATTGAGCAACATGGGATTGATCGTACTCGTATCGTAGGCATAGGTGTGGGTCTTCCAGGAATTATTGATATCGACAGTGGAACGGTTCAATTCTCTGTCCAGCTCGGATGGAAGAATGTGAATTTGACGACAAGACTTGAGGAGTTAACAGGATTCAAGACGGTTGTAGATAATGAACTGAAGCTCAAAGCACTAGCTGAACAGCGAAATGGATCTGCCTATGGATCTGAACGTACCGTGCTTCTCGGTTTTGGTAACGGTGTAGGCTCTGCTCTTATTCTTCAAGGAGAGATCTACCGCGGGGCAACGAACAGTGCCGGAGAGATCGGTCATACGACGATGGATCCGGATGGGATGATATGTGACTGCGGAAAAGCAGGGTGTCTGCAAACCTATATCACGATTCCCTCTCTCCTAGCGGAAGCAAGTAAGGCACATCCGGTAAGGAACATCGAAGAATTGTTTAAAGCCAGGGCGGAGGGGAAACGCTGGGCGTGTTATTTAATTGACCGAGCGTTAGCTTACATGGCCATTACTATTAATAATGTGGCTACAACGTATAACCCGGACAGCATTATTTTGAGTGGTGAATTTCTGGACAAGTTTCCTGAAGTGTACGAAGAAATTATCGATTTATGTTACACCAGATATATTTGGGAGCCGATCCGTGATTCTTTTACTATCGTTACGTCTGAGCTACACGAAGACGGAGTATTAATTGGATCAGGCCTTGCGGCACAGGATCGTTTCTTTATTTTGCATTAATAAACAGCACGATCAAGCGAAAATAGGGGGAGTTAAATATGGGTTTTGTACCTTTGGCTTACGAGTATCGCGGAGGAATTTTGGAAAATGTGCATTATGGTGCAATCAGTATTGTAGATGAGCATGGAAATGTCATTCATGCAGCTGGAGATGCACATCATATGACTTTCTTAAGATCAGCAGCGAAACCTTTTCAGGCTATGCCGGCCATGAGACGTAATATCGATCACCTATATGGGCTTAGCGATAAAGAAACAGCGTTATTCGCAGCATCCCACCGAGGAGAAGCATTCCATATTGATGCTCTTACATCTATCTTGGAGAAAACGGGAATCGAAGAGTCACAGCTTCACTGCTGTGCTACTTATCCACTGAATGAAGATGCAAAAGCAATACGCCATCAGAACCATGAAAGCAAGCGTCGCATTTTCCATAACTGTTCAGGTAAACACAGTGGACTTATTGCAGCCTGCAAACAAATGGGCTGGGATGAAAATACATACTATAAGCCAGAGCATCCGGTACAGAAAGAAATTCGCGAAACCCTTGCTTATTTTGCAGAGGTGCCGGTGTCGTCCATCCCTGAGGGAATCGATGGCTGCGGATTGCCTATTCATGCGCTCCCACTTGATAAAATCGGCTACAGTTTCTTGAAACTAGCTTGTCCAGACCTGATCGAAGATCAAGAGATCGCAGCAGCTGCCGAGCGGATGGCAAAACGGATGAATGAATACCCTGAGATGATTGCAGATAGCCACTTTGTTTGCACGGAACTACTGAAAGATTCAAATATAGCTGCTAAAGGCGGTGCCAAAGGTGTTTATGGTATCGGACTTCGAAAGGAACGAATTGGAATTTCGCTTAAAGTATCGGATGGATCGGAGCAAGTGTGGCCATGTATTATCGCATCTATCCTTGAAAGAATCGGATATGAGAACCAGTCGACGATCGACAGACTGTACAAGCTTGTTCCGAATGAGATCGTAAATGACGGGGGAACACCGGTCGGAGAACGTAAAGCCGTATTTGAGTGGAATAAGTAAAAGACCGCTGCTGACCTACGGTGAGGCCAAGAGGATAATGCAGGAGATCAAGGAGGGAACCTATAATGCATATTATTATCAACAGACTGGACGAAAAAGATGTACATATCCAGCCCGTATCCATAGGAGCGGAGACTTCTTTTCGCCTGCCTGAGCATCGTAAACAACAACAGGTGTTAACCTGGCTTTATGGACGTACAGAAATGGAACAGGACATTCTAAGTGTCGGTTTGGGCAAGGAAGAGAAGCTCTCTTACGAAGCGATTCGCAGGGCAGGAGCGAGCAGTGCAAGAGAATTGCTACGGGAGAACAAGACTAGCGGAAGTCTGAAACGGATCATACCTTGGACAAGTCATCTGACAGCTCGGGAAGAGCTTAGAGCATGGGCAGAGGGTTGGCTGTACGGATCGTATCAATTTAATAAGCATAGAGGAATAACCGCGAGCAAGCAGGTAACAGAACTCCACCTCCAAAGTAATGAATGGCCAGAACTATCTTTAGAAGAAATGGAACAGACGATTGCTGAGGCAGCTATTCGTAATGAAGGAACTAGCCTGACCAGAGATCTGGTTAATGAAGCGCCGGAATCGCTCCATCCAGAAGCTTTTGTGAAGAGGGTAGAGGAATTATTCCGTGATGCTCCTGGTGTAAAACTCCATGTGTATCAAGGTGAAGAACTGGTACAGCATCAGATGAATGGCCTCATCGCCGTAGGTGGGGGCAGTAAATATAAACCGGCTCTAGTGGAAATACAATATGATGGAACTGTTCATGGTGCGGTATCCTCAAATGAAGAATGCCAGGCAGAGCCTCTTGTACTCATTGGTAAAGGGATTACTTTTGATATGGGCGGTATGAATGTGAAAACCGGACATGACATCAGTGATGCACGGATGGATATGGGTGGTGCTGCTGCGATTGTAGGCGCCATGAACATACTAGTCCAAACAAAAGCTTCTGTTCAGGTTACGGCCCTGTTAGCTATTGCCGATAACCTGTCCGGTTCGGATGCGATGATGCCTGCTTCTGTCGTTACTTATCCGAATGGAATGAGTGTGCAGGTTGCCAATACCGATGGGGAAGGTAGACTTATTATTGCAGATGCGCTGCTGCATGCGGAGCGTATAGGCGCCCGGAAAGTAATTGATATTGCGACATTGACTGGGAATGTCGGTGCAGCTCTTGGACTTGAACTTGCTGGCATATGGGGCAACGAAGAACTTACTTCCGAGCTGGTCGAGCTAGGCTTGTATAATGGGGAGAAACTGTGGCCTATGCCGCTTGTAGACGAATATGAATCCGAGCTAAGAAGCGATTATGCGGATCTACGAAATATAGGTACCGGCAGTCTTGCAGGGGCCATTACAGCGGCATTATTTATTCGCCATTTTGTAGCAGATACAATGAAGTGGGTCCATATAGATATGGCCGGAACTGTGCAATATAAAAGAGAATATCCTTATGCAGCAGCAGGAGCAACGGGATATGGTGCAAGATTGCTTGCTGATTATGTAGAGCGACAATATAACGCATAACAAAATTGTAAATAGGGAGAGATAGCTTTGCTGTTAGAAGTGATTGCTACTTGTATGGACGATGCTCGGAAAGCTGAAGCAAGCGGAGCAGACCGTTTGGAGCTGATTACAGCCATAACCGAAGGAGGGCTGACTCCAGGGATTGGACTTGTTGAAGAAGTGGTACAGAAGATTAACATTCCTGTCCACGTTATGGTAAGACCTCATAGTCGCTCTTTTGTATATGATGAAGATGATGTGAATACGATGATTGCTGAAATCAAGGCCATTCGCAGAGCAGGTGCGGCAGGGGTTGTGCTCGGCGCATTGACAGAGGCAGGCAGGATTGATGAGCAAGCGCTTGCTGCATTACTTGCCCACACCGGAGAGATGCAGGTTACGTTTCATCGAGCCTTTGATGAACTGAAAGATCAATTTGCGGGACTTACTGTTCTTAGCAAGTACAAAGAGATTACAAGAATCCTCACTTCAGGCGGTACACAGCCAGCTCCTCAGGCCATTCCGCAAATACAAAAACTGGTGGATCATTCACAGGGCAGTCATATTAAAATACTTGCTGGGAATGGTCTTACTCCGGAAGGGATTCGTCAATTTGTCACGCAGACAGGCGTAGAAGAAGTACATTTTGGATCGGCTGTGCGTCTGGAACGTTCCGGACTTTTGCCAATTGATTCCGATGCTGTACGTCGTCTTGCAGACAGTTTGAAATAAAATGTAAGAATAGCCTTGAACCTGATCTGCATCTGTGCTAGATTATAGGGAATTCAATAAGAGAAACGTTTTCTAGGGTTCCGCAGATGATAGATGATCATCTGGACTGGTCCGAGGGAAAACGCACGAACCAACTGGATTCGTGTTATCACGGAGGGACAAAAGCCCGGGAGATCTTGTCATTATGACAAGTCTCCCGGGCTTTTTTTATTTGGACCTTGAACAGTGTGTCCTCCGGTACATTTTCTTGATATGAATACGATGAAATGAAAGGGTGAATGAAAAATGAATTCAAATTGGTTGAAAGTGCTGATAGCTGTGTTTTTTGAGATTGGATGGGCTGCGGGACTGAAACATGCACAAAATTTCTGGGAGTGGGGCGCAACAGGAGTAGCTATCTTCCTGAGTTTCTATTTACTCATCTCCGCAACTAAAGTTTTGCCTGTGGGTACAGCCTATGCCATATTTGTCGGGCTAGGGACAGTGGGCACGATGCTTGTTGATGTCATGATTTTCGGCGTAGCACTGAATGCCGGGAAAGTTCTATTCGTGATTACATTGCTGACAGGCGTCGTAGGCTTGAAGCTTGTGACCAAAGATCATACAGAAAAGGAGGTGTCCTGATATGGACTGGGTCTATCTAATTTTGGCTGGATTGTTTGAAATGGCGGGCGTCGGAATGATCAATCAGTGGAACCAGAAACGTAGTGCTCGTGTGCTACTGTTTTTGGTTGGAAGTTTCGGACTCAGTTTTGCTTTCCTTGCACTTGCTATGATGACACTGCCTATGGGTACAGCCTACGCAGTATGGACAGGGATTGGCGCTTCTGGGGGAGCCTTGCTTGGGATGATATTTTATGGGGAAGCTAGAGATACAAAACGTATCTTGTTTATTGCACTGGTACTCGTTTCTGCCGTTGGTCTGAAGTTCGTATCCTAACCTATGTTGTCCGGAATAATATATCTGTATAAAAAAGGAGCCAGGATCAGTGTTCGCAAGGAATCACCGACTGGCTCCAAAGAGGATAACTTCATCTATGTTGGATTTCATGTATTTAAGCTCGTTTGGTCCCCTGAGACTAGAAGTGTGCTGCAACAATGGTTGAAGAATGTTTGATCTGATTCAGTGGTGTCCATATCTTTCCTTGATCGCAATTGATAACAAGGCTCTCCGAATTGTTATTGATTTCGATCTCGCCTACGTAGGATTTGCCGTTCTGCATAACGAGACACACAGTATATCCCTTGTCCTCCGCATATTTAAGCGAGTCCAACAGCATATGATCCCTCCATTCCAAAGAATAAGGCCTACGATATGTATCGACCAAATGGTCGTAAATGATAATATTGGAACAAAAATAAGGTAGTGGATAAACCTTACAATATACAATGTATCATTTTTATTTTTATAAAGTAAATGAAAAAATTGGTTGAATTGAGGGATAAATTTATATAGATCTATATTAAACGTCCGAAGGGGATGACCGTGTAACAATTACGTCTTCGGCTTGTTCTTCACCGGGTTCGGGTTGAGACAACTGTTTCAAGGCAATGAAAAGCCCTATGCCAGATACAATAAGGCTGAGAATGGCAGCAATCACCGTAAGTTTATCCAGTGAAACAAGTGTGGATTCCTCGCTTTTGTTATTTTGTCTGCTAGATGTTTTACTTTTTTTGTTTTTGACAGAGGCCTTCACATGATTCACCTTCCCGCTCATCAAGTTCTTTCTTCTATATCTTATGTGATTAAGTGGTAGGAGTTCATAAAAAGGGTGATCTCCTACGCCTTGAAATATTGCGTTTATTAGCGTACGTACTGCATTTTTCATGAAGCGAGATAAAAGTAAGTACTTGGGTAGTGGCCCAAAATGAGGAAGATGGGAGAAACGCCCGGTCCGAAGAGACCTGAATGACATAAGTTATGGTGTAGGAAGCGGAAAGGAGGAGTTAAAATGGGTGAATACGGATACTGTGGTGGCAACAACGGATGCGGAAACGTAGGCGGAGTTGGATACGGAGGCGGAGGCTGGACATCGACTGGCGCAATTCTCGTACTGTTCATTCTCTTGGTTATCATCTCTAAAGCATTTCTTTGCTAGTCACATTCCCTAGTTTTAACTGAAAAAGAGTCTGCCTGTAATCAGGCAGACTCTTTTTTATAGAAAAAATCCAAGTGGATTACCTATTTTTTGCGAGTTCAAGGCAGGAGCCCGGACGCAATGAAACCATTTTACATATGTATAGGGGGAAGCCTAATAGGCAGACATAAAGGGAGGAAGACAAATGAATGAACAATATGGCTATCAGATGAATTACGGTTATATATCAGGCTACCCTGTATCCGATTATGATCGGATGTATCAAACTTATGGAGGCAACTGGCAGGAACCCGTGCATTGTATGTCAATGCCTGTAGCTCCGTGTGTAAATAAACATGCAGACTATATGGCAGGAATTCTGCTCGTATTATTCATCTTGCTCGTTATCATTACAAAAACCTTTTTCTAGAACGATTGCTATATAAAATTGGATAGCCCCCGTACCTTTGGTTCGGGGGCTGCATTGTATGCTTGCAAGGTCACCCGCGTCATGATCGATCACGAGCAGCTTGCGCTTATTTTTAGATTTAACCTGTGGTTGCTAACTGTAGCAATTACAGCAAGCTAACGATTCCTCTGGTGAACTTGATGTTCACTCTTGCCGAGAATAACTGACTTTCACACAACAAAAGCCCTACCTCTCTTTTGTCCTTGCGGCTCCGAAGACCGCGCCAGTTTGAATGAAAATAAAAAATGAAATCTGTGTTTGGGTTATAACGCGATTCTTACTCTTCATGGGGTTAAAATGAAGGAATTATTCTACTTTGAGGAATATAAATGGGGTTAAATACTACAACAGGACTTATTATACCATAGTACAAGCTATATTACAAATCCACATCAAATGCTATACCAGATTGATATATTGTTCGATTCACATTTATGTTCTCTGGTTAATAATAAAACAAGCAAGTAATGACATCCCTTGAGCTCAGGGTAATGGATTACAAATAAAAATATTACAGCAACATTACTATAAATAGACGAGGAGATGAAGGATCATGGATAACAACGTAATGAAAGGGAAATGGACCCAAATGAAAGGTGAAGCCAAAAAACAATGGGGTAAACTGACAGATGACGATCTGGATGTGATTAACGGTGAGAAAGACAAGTTGATCGGTAAACTCCAAGAAAAATACGGTCATACACGTGAGCAAGCTGAAATCGAGTATAATAACTGGAATAATACGAGCGTACGCTAATAATCCATACGTTATGTACCTTATATATACAAAGAAAAGAGTAGGTTCTACGGAATCTACTCTTTTCTTTGTTCTGTTATGGAAAGGGATGTGTTCATGATATGATTTGTTCAAAATAGGAGAAACTCAGCCTACTAGGAGGGAACCAATTTTGGAATCGACTCGTAAAGCAGTTGTTATCGGAGCAACCGGGATGGTTGGAAAACAATTGGTTACACAGCTGCTTGAACAGCATACCTACGCTGAAGTCATTATTTTAGTAAGAAAACCGACGGAAATGACTCATCCCAAGCTGAAACAACAAGTGGTCGTAAATTGGGATGAGCTTCAAGAATATGAAGCTGTATTTCAGCAAGCCGATGTATTGTTCTGCTGTATAGGTACAACCATCAAGAAGGCTGGATCACAAGAGGCTTTCCGCAAAGTAGATTTGGAATATCCAGTTGCAGCTGCGAAGATCGCATATCGCCATGGAGTGCGGCAATTTATTGGAATTTCTTCTATGGGTGCGAATTCCCAATCTCGCATTTTCTATTCGCGCACGAAAGGTCAGTTTGAAGAAGAGATTGCAAAGATCGGTATACCAGGTGTACATTTTGTACGACCTTCCTTATTGCTCGGAGAACGTAAAGAACGAAGAGCAGGGGAAAAGTTTGGTGAAGTTATCTTAAGGTGGATGGATCCTCTTTTGAAGCTTGGAATAGGTCAGAATTATCGTGCTATATCCGGGACGATGGTCGCGAGAGCAATGATTTGTATTGCGCGGCGTGACCAGACAGGAGTATATCATTATTCCAACCAACAGATTCGTAAGATAGCGGAAGAACTTTCCCAGGAGTAGAAATAGACAAGCATCTATCAATTGACTACAATAAAGCGTATAGAAAAGTGTGGAAAAATAAAGGAGGATCATCCAGATGAGTAAAAGCACAATCTCGACTGAAAAAGCACCAGGCGCAATTGGGCCTTATAGCCAAGCAGTAGAAGCAGGCGGTTTTATTTTTACATCCGGACAGCTCGGTATCGACCCAGCAACAGGAGAATTTGGGGCTACTGTAGAAGAGCAGACTCGTTTGTCCCTTGAGAACGTAAAAGCAATTCTGGAAGCAGCAGGTGCAAGTTTGAACCAAGTTGTGAAGACAACTGTTTTCTTAAAAGATATGAACGATTTTGTACGTGTTAACGAAGTGTACAGTTCATTTTTTGAACAGCCGTATCCAGCACGCAGTGCAGTAGAAGTGGCACGACTGCCGAAAGATGCGCTCGTAGAAATCGAGACGATCACGTTAAAAGGATAAGTACATTCATTAATACAGTACTTTATTACAGACAAAAGACCATCGCTTAAGCGATGGTCTTTTTGCTTATTTTCTCTTCCGAAGGAAAATCCAAACCGCAAACAGGAAGATCAGAATGGCGAGTCCAATGGAAGTATAGGAAACGGAAAGAATATCCGATTGTTTTACACCGATAGCGATGTAAGCCCATACGAATACAAGTGGCATGACGAAATCGCTGTACCGATAGCTGATTACGAAGGCTACAATGCTTCCTAGCAGAAGCAGAATGATCGCCCATGTCTCGTCTCCAAGATTGAATCCGCGAAAACCTACTTTACTGAGCCACACGGTCACGTTAATGAGCGTAGCCACACTGACCCATCCTATATAAACGCTAAAGGGGAGTTTTACGAACCAAGTTTCCCCCATTGTAGGTGAAGCGAGATTACGTGTACGTAAATACATTTGAATGAGAGAGAGTAATAAAATAAAGATGACTATGACCGACCAGCCAGTCAGAAGATTCTGCCAAAGAATAATCCAGCCTGCATTAGCGATGCAACTGATCAAAAACCAAATCCCCGTACGCTCTGTCGTATGCCGCTGTCGCTGAGAAGGCAGGAATTGTAGAATGATAAAACCGGCAAGAAGGATATAAATGAAAGACCAAATCATAAATGCGTACCCTGCTGGAGTAATGAGTACCGGATATAGTTCTGAAACTTCACCCGTTGTTCTTCCTCCGATCGGCAAAATATTCGCAAGTGCGTTAACTACAACAACAAGAATAAAGCCGATCACATTCAGCCACTTATAGGGGCTGTGTTTGCTGCTTAACTGCATCTTATGTCCTCCTTAATTGTTTATGTAAAGGATATGCTGAATGACCAAAGGGTCATGAGTTTACTTACCCATAACCTATGTTTCTCAACCTGATAAGACTTACATTCAAGCAATGCGCTCAACTAATATAACCCGCAAATTGCCTGCAGAAGAAGGACCTTTTTCTCGAGCTATTTCTATATTATGTAATTATTTACCTTAAATATCATTCATTTCCCTTCATATGGGTTACATATACAATAAAGTGGTCAAGAAAAGGGGGTTCAGCGATGAATCGAAAGTCGTCACAGATGATGCAGCAATGGGTTTTTGTTGGTCCGGCTTTATTTTTCTTTTTACTTATTATTGCGGCTCCGTTTTTGCTAGGGATGTATTACTCCTTCACTGAATGGAACGGAGCGACCAAAGATCCAACTTGGGTGGGGTTTGCTAACTTCACCAAAATACTTACGGATGACCCGGCTTTCTTGAAATCGTTTACATTTACAGCTTGGTTCACACTAGCGGGGGTTGTACTTACCAATGTCATCGGATTTTTTCTAGCGTACTTCCTGACCAAGCCGCTAAAGACGAAAAACGTGCTGCGAACTGTTTTTTTTATGCCGAATGTCATCGGAGGGTTGTTACTCGGGTTTATCTGGCAGTTTATTTTTGTTCGCGGGTTTGCTTCTGTCGGGGAAGTAACCGGACTGTCCTTTTTCAACCTACCGTGGCTTGGAGATGAAATAACAGCTTTTTGGGCTATTGTCATTGTATTCGTATGGCAAACCGCAGGTTATCTGATGGTCATCTACATCTCCTCACTGAACAATGTGCCAACAGAAGTTATCGAAGCGGCGCAGATTGATGGGGCGAGCAGAGGCCAGATTCTAAAAAGCATTATTGTACCGCTCATTATGCCGGGGGTGACCGTCTGTCTGTTTCTTGCCATCTCTTGGTCATTCAAAATGTTTGATCTAAACCTTTCCTTGACCAAAGGAGGACCGTTCCGTTCAACAGAGTCTTTAGCTCTGAACATTTATAACGAGGCATTCGTTAACGGAAGGTACGGACTCGGTACGGCGAAGGCGCTGATCTTCTTCATCGTTGTTGCTGTCATTACGAGTATTCAGGTCCGCCTCACGAAGAGTAAGGAGGTGGAAGCCTAATGGAGACGAGTAAAAATTATCGTTTTGGAACTCTGCTTACGGAAATTGTCATGATTTTGATAGCCATCCTGTTTCTCGTTCCATTTTACTTTCTGTTTGTGAACTCGGTCAAAAGTTTTGGGGATTTGTTATCCAATGCAGCTGCGTGGCCGCAAGCTTTTGAATGGGGGAACTACCAGCGGGCTTGGGAAATTACAAAGTTTCCGAAAGTGCTATTCAATTCACTCTTTGTCACCGTAATTAGTAACTTGTTGCTAGTTTTGTTTAGTTCCATGACAGCTTACCGGATGGTAAGGCATAACTCGAGATTTAATCGTGTGCTCTTCACACTGTTTGTTGCCGCAATGGTTATTCCATTTCAATCTATTATGATCCCGCTAGTTAAGGTGACAAGTACCGTTGGGCTAATGAACAGCCACTATGGGCTCATTATTTGTTACCTAGGTTTTGGTATACCGATGTCCGTGTTTCTGTTCCATGGTTTTGTAAAATCGGTTCCAATGGAGATTGAAGAAGCGGCTAAAGTCGATGGCAGTAACGCGTATGGCGTATTTTTTCGGATCGTTTATCCGCTGATGCGCCCCATGTATGTCACGATCATTATTCTGAATACATTGTGGATCTGGAATGACTATCTGCTGCCGTCCATTATTTTGCAGAACAGTTCGCTTCATACCATTCCGATTGCCACCTATGCCTTTTTTGGACAATACACCAAACAATGGGACTTGGCGTTGCCCGCATTAGTGCTTGGAATTACGCCCATCATTATATTCTTTTTGCTAATGCAAAAATATATCATTCAAGGGATCACCGCAGGTTCTGTAAAAGGCTAACCACCATTTTCCAATACGGGAGGGATTTATTTTGAAGAAAAAAGGGATGCTTGCACTTACTTCATTATTACTATGTTCACTGGTTGCAGCGGGGTGTAGTGGGGATAATGGTAGCGGAGCTGAGGCTGGAAAGAAAACGATTAAAATCTTTCAATATAAGGTAGAGATCGCCGCAGCTTATGATCGCCTGATCGCCGAATATGAGGAAGAACATCCAGATATCAATATCGAGATTGAAACCGTCGGAGGCGGAAGTGATTATGGCGCAGCGCTGAAAACCAAATTTGCAGGTACTGAGCATCCGGATATTTTTAATGTCGGGGGTTATCGTGAACTGGATACGTGGATTGACAGTCTGGAGGACTTATCTGGTGAACCTTGGGTAAGTGATGTACTGGACGTTGCTAAAGAGCCGATGACTAAAGACGGCAAACTGTACGGTCAGCCTTTGGGACTTGAAGGGTATGGGTTTATCTATAACAAAGATTTGTTTGAGAAAGCAGGGATTACGGAATTGCCGAAGACGCTGAGTCAGCTGCAGGCTGCGGCTCAGAAGCTACAGGATGCAGGAATTACTCCTTTTTCGAATGGATATCAGGAATGGTGGGTACTTGGAAATCATAATGTAAATGTACCGTTTGCCAATCAGGCGGATCCCGTTGCCTTTATTCAGGGATTAAATGATGGAACGGAAAAAATTCCGGGCAATCCTGTATTTCAGGATTGGATCAAGCTTTTGGATTTGACGTTGCAGTACAGTAACAAAAATCCCCTGACGACAGATTACAATACACAGGTTACGACCTTTGCCACAGGAGAGGCAGCCATGATGCAGCAGGGGAACTGGACACAGGTACAAATTGACGGAATTAATCCAGATTTAAACCTAGGTATCCTCCCGATGCCAATTGGAGAAGATGCAGCGGCTTCAGATAAACTGTTCGTCGGTGTACCCAATAACTATGTAGTGAATAAAGAGTCTGAAGTGAAGGAAGAAGCAAAAGATTTTCTAGAATGGCTAGTTACCTCAGAAACAGGGAAAAGATATATGACGGAAGAGTTTAAATTTATTCCTGCTTTCAAAAGCATTTCAGCTGATACAGAGGCTCTTGGGGATCTTGCCGCTGATCTCATTAAATATAGTGATGAAGATAAGGTACTAAGCTGGAACTTCAACCGATTCCCAGAGGGAGTGCCACAAGAATTCGGATCTGTAATGCAAGCGTACATTGCGAAACCTGATCCTGTAAAATTACTCGAAGATATGCAGAAAAGCTGGGATAGTCTAAAGCAATAAATATTACAACGTGAAGATGGTTTCGGTATTGGTCCGGAGCCATCTTCTTTAAAAGACTGTTTTATATTTTTTCTTCTTGCGCATACTAAACCTTACAAATTTTGTACTCAAGCAGGAGGGAATTTAAGTAGATGAAAAAGTTGATTTTTATGTGTATGTTTGCTCTACTCCTTATCATACAGACTCCCGTCGTCTCGGTAGCAGAAAGTACCACGAATGCTGGTTTAGTAAACCCATCACTCGTGAATTCACTCCGTCAGGGAGGATATATTCTTTATGTAAGGCATGGGGAGGCCACTATCGGAGAAGATCAGCCGAATCTCATTTTCAGCGACTGTGCAACTCAAAGAAACCTTACGGAGGAAGGAAAAAGACAAGCCTCACTTTATGGGCAAAAGCTAAGGGTTTTGCAAATACCGGTACTAACTCCAGTATCGGCGAGTCCTTTTTGTCGAACAAGGGAAACCGCAGAGCTTGCTTTTGGAGCAGGAAATGTTCAAGTCGATTCCTTTTGGACTAAAGTTTACAATTTAAGTGGGAATGTAACCACAGAAGAACGGGAAAATACATTAGCCACTCTTACCACTATATTAGAGAAGGAGCCCCCTACTGGATTGAATAAAGTGATCATTGCTCACAGTTTCCCTTCGGGGACTGGATTAGGTGAAATTCCTTTCTTAGGTACCGTAATCCTCAAACCTAAAGGACAGGGCAACGGATACGACATTGTAGATAGACTTTCTTTTAACGAGTTGTCGAGCTTACAGTAATAAACTTCACCGCTACAAATAAGGTCTTCCAGATAACAAGCGAACTGCATTTAATAGGTATGAGAAATACAATCGGTTCAAGCTTAAAGGCTATAGCCGATTGTTTTTTCGTATTCTTTTGGAAAAAATGCAGTTTCGATTTTTAAATTGATCGATTTTCGTATATGATGGAGAGTAACAATCTAAAAGGGCTAACGGGTGACTTGCGATGAATCAACCTCTTTATGGAATTTGGCTCGGAGACGTGTTTTTTTGTTTTTCTGGAGAAACGTCTGAACCCAGGGTCGATGCCTGGAGCCATGGAATACGGAAAATGAAATTAAAGGGCGGTACTTACCGTCCGTTTCAACATGCAGCTTTACGTCTTGCTGAGCTGAGATGGCAGACAAAGGTACAGAACTTAAGCGCAGATACAACGAAGAAAAAACGAGCAGGAATGGGGCGAACACTGGAAGGGCTTGCTTTAGCTCCGAAAGATACGTTCGAATTGTTGATCCATTGGAACAAAGAAGAGGCTGCAGGAGCAGGATTTGAAGCAGGAGAGGAAATGGAATACTGGTCCAAAGCGGCTTTATTTGCATTGGATCTGCTTCTTCGCGGCCAGATCGCTCCAGGAGTAGCTCCGGTAACTGCTACCGGAGGAAGAAGACGTGGCAATCAATCTGCAATAAAGGGAGCATGGCTCCCTAGACTTACAGAGCAAGAAGATGTGGAGCGTTTCGCTATTCTTGCGGAATCCATCCCTCCGATCGCACTGACGTCTACCGTGGTTTATACCGAAGTGGAGGCAGAATCAGTGAAAGAGGCAGGAGCAGCGGTACTTTACTCCTTCCTTTGCCAGATGATTCATGCCGCTGTTTCTTCCGAGGTAGCTGCGGTCGAAAGCAGTCTGTCTAAATATCGTGTGAATTATCGCAGAGGGTACTCTCCGTTGTCTGAACTGTGGTGGAATAGTCTGCTTACCGGTTCTCGAGAGCTGAGTGTGCAAGGAACTATACAGGAAATTGAGGAACTATCTGAGGCTGTCAGAGAGGCGGGGGAGAGTTCCCCTCCACTGATAGAGAATGAATCCTCTGGCCCCGAACCTGGGAGACTGCGGCTTGGACTTCGATTAGAACCTCCAGAGAATGGAGGAGGTTCGATATGGAATGTAAGCTTCTGGGCTGAAAGCGAAAGTGAGTCCGATTTTCGTCTGCCTATTCAGGCAATCTGGTCGCACCCGTCGAAGGACGTTGACCGGGGCTCGACCTTGTATTTATCTGTACAGGAACAGATGCTAATCGCGCTTGGGAAAGCCTGTGAACTAGCCCCTGCTTTAGTACCTGGAATGGGAGCTTCTCCAACTTCAGTTGAAATGAATACAGAGACGTTCTATGATTTTATGGCAAATTCTGTGCCCAAACTGCAAAAGAGCGGCGTTACGGTTATGATGCCATCAAAATGGAGTAAGGAAGGCAAACGCAGAACGGGACTTAAGCTGAAGATGCTGCAAAATGCGGATGGAGGCGGAGCTGTGAAACGCAGTTCTGCACTCGGGATGGAGCAGCTTGTCACTTTTGAAGCAGAAGCGATGCTGGATGGGATTCCTGTATCTCAGGAAGAACTAGCGAGAATTGCGGCTTCGACTTTTCCTTTAGTGGAATTTCGTGGTGAGTGGATTGAGATTGATCCCAAAGAAATTCGCCAGGTGCTCAGGTTCATGAAGAAGAATGACGAAGGTACGATGGCTTTATCGGAATGGATGCATCTCGTTGCCGAAGATGAGGAAGATGCAAACTGGAAGGGACTTTCTATATTCGATACAGAATCCTATGGGATGTTGTCTTTCTTGCTTGAAGGGCAAGTACTCAAAGGGATAGAGCCTAGATATATACCGCCTTCCTTGCACGGGAATTTACGGCCGTATCAGGAACGTGGATTCCAGTGGCTTGCTGCGATGCGTGATCTTGGATTCGGGGTATGTCTTGCTGATGATATGGGGCTAGGAAAAACCATACAGGTTATTACATGTTTGCTTGATTCCAAGCTTGCAGCTAGGGCGATCAGGGAAGAAGAACGGCAGCTCGAAGGAACGACCGAGGATGAATTCGATGCGGAAGGTCCTGCGCTCATCGTATGTCCTACTTCGCTGCTCGGAAACTGGCAGCGGGAACTGGCTCGGTTCGCACCGGATTTCAAATTATATATACATCACGGCACTCAGCGTTTGCATGGGGACCGCTTTCGCGAGCAGGCGGAAGAACATGATATTGTGCTGACGACGTATCATTTAGCAGGTAGAGATGGTTCGGACCTAGCTTCTATACATTGGTCATCCGTTGTACTCGATGAAGCACAATATATTAAGAACTACCGCACGAAACAGGCACAGAGTGTGATGAAGTTGTCTGCGCCTCACCGCATTGCGATGACGGGAACTCCAGTGGAGAACCGACTGAGTGAGCTATGGTCTATTTTTCAATTTCTTAACCCAGGGTACCTCGGTACTGCCGCCTCATTCCGCCAGCGTTACGTTGCCGGAGGTGAGGAAGGGGCTCAGACCCTTCGTGAACTGCACAAGCTTGTGTCTCCCTTTATGCTAAGAAGGCTCAAGAGTGATCCTGATATACGTAAGGATCTTCCAGAGAAGTTGGAGTTGAAATCGTATTGTGCTTTAACGGTTGAACAAACAGCGATGTATAAAGGTGTGGTGGATCAGCTGCTTACGGGTATTGAAGGTCAGACCGGCTTTACCCGCAAAGGCGTCGTTCTGTCTTCTCTAACAAAACTCAAGCAGATTTGTGATCATCCTGTTCTGCTAGAGCAGAATCGTAAGGAACATAGTGGACGTGTGGAGCTGTCAGGCAAGCTGGAACGTCTGATGGAGCTCACCGATGCCATACGGGATAATGGAGAGTCAGCGCTTATCTTTACGCAATATGTATCCATGGGCGATATTTTGGTTCATCAGTTGACTCAGCGGTACGAAGAGAAGCCTTATTTCCTTCATGGCGGTATCTCTAAAGCAGAACGTGATGCGATGGTAGAGAGCTTCCAAAAAGGAGAAGGCCCATCTATCTTTGTCCTGTCATTAAGAGCAGGGGGCGTGGGTCTTAACCTTACTCATGCCAGTCATGTAATTCACTATGATCGCTGGTGGAATCCGGCGGTAGAGAATCAGGCTACAGACCGTGTGTTCCGAATTGGACAGAAGAAAAACGTCCAGGTTCATAAATTAATATGCCAGGGAACATTAGAAGAGCGAATAGATGAACTGATCGAAAGCAAGAAACAGCTGTCTGAGCAAGTCGTAGGTTCCGGTGAAAACTGGCTTACCGAGATGTCCGATGATGAACTGAAGGGTCTTGTTACCTTACAGGGAGAAATGTGGATGTAAGTATAGATTTTGATTCAGGAAAGGGGTGAGGTGAAGGTGAGCATCGAAGTGAAGGAATTTCAGCTGGAGCCTCACGGATGGAAGGCAATCGTGTCTGATTCACAAGGGGTAGAGACAGGCGATGTGGAATGCAGCGGAATGATTAAACCGATTGATGAGGCAGACAGGGCTGAGCTATTGGAACAGCTAGCTGAATCCGCATATACCGTGTATACGCTAATTCAGCAGCGGCCGCTTCCATCAGCAGCAGCCGAAACCTTGGTTCGCTTCGCCACAGAGGTGCAGGTGACCTGCACTTGCGGTGACGAAGCTTGTCCGCACATAGAAGCGGCAAAATTAGCGGCCGCTTCCTGGGCAATGGCCGAGCCGCTTGCGCTGCTCGGTGCACTGGGCATTGCACGCCCTATGCTGCTCGATGGCGTATTCGGCTCCTGGGAGGCCGAATCGGCGGGAGCATCGCTTCCTCAGGCAACGATGCTGCAACGTCCGGCTGCGCGGGCGGGCGGAAACGTCTCTGCGATCATGGATTATATCGCGGAGAGTGTCAAAGACAGCGCACTCCATAAGCCTGGCCATAGGCTGGCAGAGGTGGAGCTGCGCTTAAAGGCACCGGCTAAGTTTGTGCCTCCTCAAGACCTAACGGCTTTGCTGCCACAAGCACCTACGAAGGCGGCGCTTACACACTTGCGCGAGCAATTGTCTAAGCGTGCTTCAGAGTGGCTGCCTACAGCAAAGACCGGGAGTAAGAAGAAGCAATAGGGAAATAGATAGAGCATTAGGAGGTTTGCGTTCATGACAACCGTTGTCATGGAGTGCCAGCCTTCTTTTGCTCTGTTTATTTTTAGGCTACAATAGAATGATGGACAAGCCACATGTGGATAGGAGAGTAAGACATGACAATAACAAAAATGAAGAGACACCGCTGGACGATCGTCCTGCTGTCCACATTGCTGCTCGGCTCCGTTCTATTAACGGGGTGTGAAGAAGGCGGGCAAGGGCAGAAGGAAGGGCAGAACCTGAATTCCCCATCGACAGGTGATACTTCGCAGGAAGTAACGCCGGAAGCGCCGACAGAAGGAACAGGCAATACCTCAGACGGATCTGAGATCGGAGAGGGCGATACAGAAGTAGACAGCATCATGGCTATGCGTGCACAAAATTCGTTACAGAGCAATGTTGAAAAGCAAGGTGACTTAAGTGTTGTAACGAATGCAGAAGCAATGACGGTCATTGTAAATAAACAGCGAAGCTTACCTGAGGGGTATGAGCCAAGTGATTTAGTGGAGCCGAATGTTCCGTTTTCCTTTGACGGGCCTCATGAGAAACGTCATTTACGTAAGGAAGCAGCAGGCGCACTCGAACAACTGTTTGCTGCAGCAGAGAATGATGGCATAGAGCTTCGTGCTGTATCCGGGTATCGTTCTTACCAGCGACAAGTTTCCGTATACAACAGCAGTGTAGAACGCAACGGTGAAGAATATGCAGCTAGGGTAAGTGCGAAACCAGGTTATAGTGAACATCAGACGGGGTTATCGATTGATGTATCCAGCCCAAGTGTCGGCAATGTGATCGAAGAGGTGTTTGGCGACTCAGAAGAGGGCAAGTGGCTGAAAGAGCATGCGCCGGAGTACGGATTTGTGATTCGTTATCCAGAAGGCCGGGAAGAGACGACAGGCTATGTGTATGAGCCATGGCATATCCGATATGTGGGTAAAGAGCTTGCTCCGGATATCGCGGAGAGCGGTCTTACACTCGAAGAGTATTTTGATGAAGATAACATTAAGCTGTAATCTGAAATCCAGTGACACAATTCAAAAAAGCAGCCCCAATGGGAGCTGCTTTTTTTATCTGGATAGGAGAAATTTATGATTTCACCTTTCGTATAGCTAGTTCGAGTACAATGTTACGAATTTTCAATTATTCAGCTACTCTATCTTGATCTACTACAATTTTCATCGCATTCGCAATAGGAGGCAGGCTACGGGTAGTGACTCCGTTATGGAATCCAATCACGTAATCATCTTTTTTAAGAGTAGAAGGGTCAACTTCTTCCCCTTTTGTATTCACTACTTTTGTATTTTCACCAATTTGGAATACGATATCATTAGCAGCTTCTTCTCCTGTTCCCTTCACGAGGAAACTAAGTTCTCCTGCATCAGAATTGCGAACTTCACCGATGGAACCCTCGGCAACGACCATTTCCGCATCCGCTTGTTCCGTTACTGTAATTTTGTAAACAGGAGATTGCGGCGGAAGGCTGAGTGTAGAAAACATTGCATGCTCAACGTCTACTTGATCTCCTACTTTAAGATCTTTGAGTTCCAGTTTGTTTCCATTAGAAAGTACGAACTCCGTATCTTCCCCTACGTTCAATACGATCCCAGTAGAACTATATCCGTTAATATGAATACTGGAGTTTCCATTATAGTTATTCAGGGAAGTAATGACGCCACTAGCTTTCGTCACTTCTTGTTCGGATTCATTTCCGTTATCTGTTGTGATTGTAACTTTACTCCCTTCTACATTCACGTTTCCGTGTAGCACTTTGCTAACAAAGTTCAAAGGAACATATTGTATATTATTAACAATTTCAGGAGCTTGGCCTAGAGTAACAAGCATCTTATTTACGTTATATTGATCTTTCCCCGTTGCGATCGAAGTCCATACATTTCCTTTGGTAAGTTCACTTGCTTTGGTGTCTTTTACCCAAGTGAGTTCCATTCCGAGTGCTTCTGCCAGAGAGCGAACCGGGATCATCGGCTGATCTGCTGTAGAAATTTGGTAACCGTCTTCAATTGCTTGTCCATTTACCGTAATCGTAACCGTCTCTTGAAGGTTACTTGAGATAGGTACAGGGGTGCTAGCGTCTGCGTAAGCGTAGAGGGAACTACCGCCTAAAGCCACGGTTAAAGCTGCAGCAGCTACGCCAGTTTTCATTTTGTTTTTCATGTGTCTTCTCTCCTTCACTGATGTTTTGTCATAAGCTGATGACATGTTCTAGACGACCACAATTTGGATAAAGTTGCATGTTGACAAAAGTACATATATCTAAAACTACCAAGCTAGGGAGACTTAGTATGTAATTAACCTGCTCATAAGAAATGAATATTTTATTTGATATTGTTCGCAAAATTGCCACATGAAATGACCGTGTCTTAGAATGAGATATTTACATACTGCGTAAAACAACTTGTTGACTAAGCATATAAATGCCTATTGAAGACTCAAAAAAAGTCCAGGCTGGGTAGCCAGCCTGGACGAATCGATTACGATTTTTCACTTTTGATAAATAGTTGCTAAATGATCTGCCATGGAATTTATTCCTCGCATTAAATACTTTCCAATCTTAATTTAGAAGTCAACTACGGTTCCCAGACTATGGTTTCATAAGGGAGCTGATCATAGCTGCTGGCCCAATAATATCCTGGGGCCATGATCCGGCGGGGGAGAAATCCAATTTCTCCTGAAGGGGTGGACACGGCTTCGGATGATGCCTGAAATATACCACTTGCCGTAGTTTTGGCTGTAACATATTTCCCAGCCATTTGTGTAAATCTGCCGCTGATCGTGGCGCTCACTGGCGCTCCGGTGTCAAGGTCCACCACTCGCAGTGTAACACTAGCTTTGCCCCCGGTGTATTGAAATAACATCTGGTCAACAACCATAGGTTTCAATGTGGATGCGCTTGTCGTGGCAGATACAGCTTCACTAGGGACACTTTCATTTCCTTGCAGGTCGACGGCAGTGATTTTGTAATAATAGGTGGTATCCGCTAGGAGCCCTCTATCTTCATAGGACAAACCTTTCGCAGTTCCGGCATATGTTAGAGGTCCAGTTGTAAAATCAGCATCCGTGCTTCGGTAGATGCGGTATTCGTTTACTGCTGTATTGTCCTGTGACATCCCATAACTCAGATCTATTCGTTCATGGTCAAAGGCGGTTGCTGAAGGGGGACCGCTAACCAAGCTGGGAGGATCAAGGTCGGCAGGAGGGGACCATTTCACTCCTCCTGGACCCCACTTACTAGGGAAGTCTATGAGAGAAGTGTAGTGATGAAGGGCGATACCTCCAAATGATGTATTGTCTTGAAAAGCCGCGTACACTTTGTTTAGTTCCTCTTCCATATAAGCTCTACCTTCCTCATGGAAGCTAATCGTTTCGGGATCTCCACCGTCCGCAATATCTTTGGTTTCCACTCCGATGATGACCGAGTTTGGTTTACCGATGGAAGCTGCGTAGGCAAGCTCACCGAGTGCATGCTGAATAATTCCTGCACTTCCTTCCGCCTGATCACGGTAATCCATAATGGAAATATAATCAGCTGTATCCTGAATGTGCTCTGAGAGCCATTTTGTTGACCCCTTCCACGGAATTGCACTGGCATCAGCTGAGCTGTCATACCATCTTGGAATTGCCGCGCCTACCGGGAAGCCTATGCCTGCAGCGGTTTTTCGTTCCATCAGTGCAGCCAGCATGTCAAGGTACTGGATTTGAACAGAAGGTTTATCGGTTTTGAAATCTGGAAGAATGTATGGCTCTGTATCCAGATTGATTCCGTCAAATTGTGCAGAAGATTCTGAAGCAAGATTGTAATTCAGTACTTTTTCAAATTCTCGGATCGCTTGGGTGCGGTATCTTTCGTATGTTCCATAGTAGGGCGGCGTTGTACCTCCAGCGATCAGTGCCTGCACTTGGTATCCGTTATTGTGTGCCCAGGTAACAAACTGCTGCACTTCATCACGATAATCCTCAAGCATCGAAGCGCCATTATACTTATCTACCCCAAGGTAGAGTGTGGTAATAGGATGTTCACTGAAAGTGGTTGTATCGGAGGTGAATGCAGCAAAGGTGTCCCAAGAATTCGGATTTAACACCAGATGATAAGAGGCGGTTTCCCAAATCCAGATTGCTCGATCTTGATAAGGTAACGGCGTATTTTCTTCATACACGCTGTTCGTTACTGTGGTTTGACCTAGTGACAGATAGGTAGTAAGGCTATACCCTGTGTTCCCATTTTGATCCGTAGCTCTTGCTTCTAGGCTGTATTTTCGCTCCTCTGTTAGTTGAGTCGTGTTCCATGAATAAGTGTACTTTCCATCTTCCTCATCTAATTGAAGAGGCTCCCAAGGGCCTCCATTAATGCGCAGTTCTACCTGAGAAATCGCATTTTTGCCTTCTGCTGAAATATGAATGGGCACAATCCCATTTTCGTTGGGTAAGACAGCACCGGATTCGGCCGGATCGACAATGAACACTTCTGGTGAACTGGCATCGGGATTATTTACAACCAGGTGAATAAAAGAGGACCAGATACCGTATCTCGTTTCCTTATCTTTTGATTTCAATGCAATCTCAACAGGTCCGTCAAGCTTCGTCGTATCCAGTGGATACGTCCATGTTCCGCTATTATCTGCGTCAGGGTCATTCATGTGTACGTCTGCCACCCATTGTCCATTAACTACAATTTCAACATCAAATACATTGGTATAGGTCCCGTGAAGCTCTTCTATACCGGGGGAAACGATTTGTCCATCCTGATGAGAATCAAGGGTAACACGGTCCGCGGCCTTTGCGGAAGGAGAGGGGACTAACATAGCAACGAGGACGAATGCCAAACACAGTAACCCACACTTTCGCGAAAGTGAAGTCATATTCATCTCACATCCTTGTCAATATGATGTAAATCTTATTGACGACATATACAGCAAAAATCACTGGTATAACGAAGATGCGATCGCTAGTGTCAGCTTAAAGCGGTTACTTTTAATTATTACGAGAAAATAGGGAATAGAACCGATTGTGGATTCATGTCAGGTTATTTTTGCAGGAACATGAAAAAGTCCGATTCATAATCGTGAATCGGACTTTTTTGTTTATAAAAGCTACTTGTTAAGTGGGGAATTCTCATATCCCTTGTTGTCATAATCGGTATGATCTAGCTTGGTGAGAACTCTTTGCTCACGAATGGTCTCACGCGTTTTTTCGGTTCCGTTGTCATATATGAGCTGGTACAGTTCCTGGATTCGGTCCGTAAACTTTTCGTTGGCATCATCATGATCAGCTGATTTATATGGTACCGGAGTACGCTTAAATGTATATTCGTCTTCATTTCCAATCGACGACATTAAATCTTGCATCCGGGAAAGCTCATCTTGATTCAGCTGTACCTCATAGTCATTTGCTTCCGTTGGTTCCTGATGAATGAGCTGTTGTGTAATGGAAACGTAATAGGTGTCCATGTTTTACCCTCCTATAGTGATTATCCAGATAAAAGATGATTTACCTGTTTAATACACTTATAAGATGGAAAATGAATCATCTTGAACCACTCATAGAGGTATCAAAATCATGTTTGCTGACGGACAGTTTACTTAAGATGCCTTGGCAAAGCAGGGACTTCCCGCATCGATTTTTTCATTTTGGATTTACAGAGCGGGCAGGCTGGCGGTTCATCCTTGGCTTTTCCGGTATGCTGCCGAATCCAAGCAGGACAGCTGTTTGACGTACATGCCCATACCGGGACAGTTTCCATCCGTTGTGGCTTCCCTTTTGTACTGGTAGAGGTGCTGCTTTGCACCTTTATTTTTGAATGGAATCGGTCTTTATCTGTATTCAGACGATCTTTTGCACTTTGTTTCTTATGTCCCGTATCTTTCACCCCGAAGGCTTCGAGCAAAAATCGAGATACGGGAGCTGGCTTGCCGTGCTGACTTGATGGTGAGGTAATGAACAATTGCTGCTTGGCACGTGTTACCGCGACATAAGCAAGCCTGCGCTCCTCTTCAAGCAAAGCTTCGTCGACTTCGTTCGTAGAAGCCCCTACCAAAGCCGCTTTCCGATCTTCAGGGACCTCTTTGGTCAAGGCCGAACTATGAGGCAGGATGCCTTCACTTGCACCAATCCAATAGACGCAAGGGAACTCAAGACCTTTGGCCCGGTGGATCGTCATGAGCTGCACAGCATCTTCATTGGCCGCCTGGAGTGCTTCCATTTCCTTATGTCTTCTAGACAGTTCATCAGCAAAGGTGACAAAACTCTCCACCGTTTCAAACCGTTTCACAGAGGCCTCAAGCTCATCCAGCGTCTCCATGATCGTTTCTTTATAGTGAGTATAGATGGTCGGATCGCCACTCTCTAGGTACGAGTCATAGAACTGCCTGCGCATTTCCTGAATGGCAGCCAGCGGTGTCATCGTCTGCAATTGCTTGATCAGCTTAATTCGTTCTTTGACCTGTTCCTGTTGAAAAGGTTTCAGCCGCTCCCATCTCGAAAAATGAATGAGCGGATATTTTTTGGATTGCTGCTTCTCTTGTTCTGCCAAGTATTGAAGACCTGCTTCACGCGATATATATAAAGGTCCAAGCGTACTTGGGATAGCATCAAAATTACGTGGATGAAGAGATAACCTTAGGTGATCCATCAGCGGTTTCACCAGGGTTTGATCATAGAATACCGGTGCAGCTCCATATTGTACAAAAGGGATGTCCTTTAATACCAATTGCTCAAAAATAGCCCGGCTGCTACTCGCAGTCCGGTGCAAGATGGCTATATCCTGATACGATGTTTGCCCAGCTTCGATAATCTCCTGAATATGACTAACAACAATGGCAGCTTCTTCTTCCGCTCCGGAAGGGGTAGCGAACATCGGCTGGTATCCGGGTTTCCCTGCAGAGACCAATTTCTTGTATCGACGCTTCTTGTTATAACGAACGATCTCTGTGCCAAGCCCGAGAATTCGTGAGTCGGATCGGTAATTGATATCAAGCGTAACGACGGAAGCCCCAGGATACACTTTATCAAAATCTAGAATAGATTCCTGTTTGGCACCATTAAAGGTATAGATCGTTTGATCATCATCGCCAACGACCATGAGGTTACGATGGGAAGCGGCAAGTTTACGTACAATTTCATATTGGAGGCTGTTGGTATCTTGAAATTCATCCACCATTATATATTGAAACCGCCTTTGTAGCGGACGGAGAATGGCAGGGTCGGATAACAGTTCTGCGGCTCGCAGTAAAATGTCATCAAAGTCCATCTTGTGGCGCTCTTTTTTCCACGCTTCATAACCTGTAAGAATCTGTTTAACGTCTCTTTCTTCCTGTGACGTGTCTGGGAGATCTTCGGTTCGTTTTCCTTCCATCTTCCACGAGGAGAGAGAAGAGAGCAGGCTTTCCGGTTGAAAAGCGTCACTTAAGCCATGCTTGCGCTGAATCATTTTAATAACAGTATGTTGAGCTCTCGTCTCACCAAAAATATCTTCCGTTATTCCATAGTGACGTAGCAGCATCAGGGCAAAGGAGTGGAATGTTCTCGCTTGTACCGCGCGTGCAGTGGCAGAACGGATTCCTGGCAGTGTAGAAATACGTGATTTCATCTCGGAGGCAGCTTTGCTTGTAAAAGTAACGAGCAAAATACTGCCTGCCGGAACGTTTCGAACTTGAATTAGGTAACCTGCTCTCGCAGCGAGTACGGTCGTCTTACCGCATCCGGCACCTGCAAGGGTTAACAAAGGTCCTTCTCCATGTCTTACGGCCTTGATTTGCGGACCATTCAGAAGGATACCTGCTTCTTCCAACGAACGAAAGTATCCGGCATCGGGTTCTGAATTACGTACGAGTTCAATACTTGTTTTATCCGGCGCTTCTTTGGCCTCGGGAAGTCTAGCATTCGAGGGGACCCCAAGAGGGCGAGGATAAAAAATAGGATTTGTGCTATACATAAATGGTGTACACCTCATCTAAAATCAAAGTAAAACATTGCCCTTTTCACAAGAGGGTTGTAAATTTGGTATGATAGAGTCGTAAAAACATCTGATGATTGATAAACTCAAAGGATTACATAAGGATTGTTCATCGTCTGCATGTAACAAACTGTTCTCTATTATACCGAAACTATCAATTCAAGCGAAGCATACGGTATAATTTGACGGTAAAGTTTAGCCTAGGGTGTTATTGTTGTAATAAGGTACTGAAAGCTTTAAGTTGCAATACTAATAAAGTATATCGTTGCAGCTTGTTACATGGAATGAGGAGGAATTTATCGCATGAACTTTTTACAACGAATTAAAGACGGGGCAGGCCGTGCGACTGAGAAGGCGCAGCATGCTGTAGAGATTAACAAAATCAATTCGCAAATTGCGAACATCAAGCATGACATGTCCGTACATTATACAGAAATGGGTCGCATTTTCTACGAAGGATACCGTGCACAGGATATGTCCTTAGCTGAAGAAAAAATGATGGAACTTTCCGCGGAGTGTGACACACTTCAGGATGAAATTGATGAACTGCGTGAGAAGATTGCACTGCTCAGAAATGAACGAGTTTGTGTCTGTGGTCATGTTTCAGATCTGGACGCTAATTTCTGTCCTAAATGCGGTCGCGCGCTCACGGGTACGGAGCAAACAGCTCCTATTTCCCACGCACAAGCGAAACCGGAAGCAGCGGCAACTTCTGCTGATGAAGAAATGCGGGAAGAAGAGGAAGAAGATTTATTTCCAGACCTGCTTTTGTCGGAGGAAGAAATTCCTACTGAGGATTACGATCTAGGAGATTTCTTGCCAGAAGAAAAAGAAGAGTTTGATGCAGAGTGGGAGCGCAGACGCCAGGAAGAGATGCAGCGTGAAAGCGAAAGGCAGCAGGAACTGGATGAGCGTATAAGGTACTGGAAAGAGAATAATCAGAATCAAGGCACGTCAGTGGAGTCCGAACTTCCACGCGAGACCGTGAAATGTCAGATTTGTGCGGCAGAGCTGCCGAAGGGCTCGAAGTGGTGCCCACATTGCGGAGCGGAGCAGATCTAGTCTGTCCAAGATGACAAATCTACGGACATTACGAAAGAAACGATAGATTACTTATTGCTTATGGAAACAACAAGCATCAAGGTTCCTGAACAGCATGGGAGGACAGTCGAAATGGACCAGTTGCTGCAGCACCTCAGAAATCTCGGTTTTACGGAGATGGAATCAAAGATTATGGTTCACTTGTCACAGGAAGGGGCATCTTCCGGATACGAAGTGTCCAAACGACTCGGGGCATCCCGCTCTAATGTGTACGCAGTGCTGCAGCGCCTGCATGCCCGCGGATTTCTTCATTGCAGTGATGGTGAACCTGCGAGGTACACCATGCTTCCACCGGAAGAATTCACACATATGATTTCTAATCATGTAAGAGATTCGCTTCAATACGTTGAACAGACCATGCCAATGCAAAGGACCCGTCGTCCTGATTTTGTTACTTTGCAAGGAGACGGACAGGTCATGGAGACACTGGCCAAAGAAATTGCTAGAGCAAAACATGAGATTATTATTGATCTGTGTGCGGATGAAGCATCTCTATTCCATGATGAATTAAAGGAAGCGGAAGAGAGAGGGGTTCGGCTTTTGTGGTCCTGCGATGCAGGAAATGTAGAACCCAGTCCTTTTATTCATTGGCAGCCTATCACAGATGAAGAAACGCAATCCCTTTCTGAAGGTCGTAAATTTTCATTTGTTATCGATCGGAAATGGAGCCTGCTCGGGAGCCGTGGGGATCACGTTGGTACACTTGGTCTTGTAACAGAACACCCGGTTATGATTCGGCTTTTGCTCGGATATTTTGCCCAGGAACTCATTATATATGAACTGGAACAAGATCTCGGTCAGGAGATCGGCGTAAGATATGGTCCGCATTATGAACATGTATGGAACAAATATGTATAAACATTATAAAAAGCCCTTCTGTTCTATCCGATAGGATAAAGAAGGGCTTTTCACCTATTTGTATCATTCATGATGAAGTTACATTACAGTTCCTTCAGTTTCTCGAATATTGACACATAGTAGCTGAACGGCCTGGATACAAATTGTTCGGCTTTAATGGTTTCTGCAAAAAGTTCGGAGGCCTTCCCTTCGCCCAGACTTTGAATACCGATTGTCTGCACTTCCTTCACTTTTCCTTGGAACAAGTCAAGCATCTCCGAGAGAGGGGCCTCATAGAGTCCTTGGACTTCACTATGCTGCAGGCGGTATTCATGTAATGGAAGAGAACTGTTGAGACCAAATACGTTACTAATTTCACGGTCTAGGAAAGGAACTCCGTGAACCTCACCATGTAACTCTTCTTTCACTTCAAGCAGAGGGGTGAGCTGTGAATAGGAAACGACAAGTCCGAGTTCTTCCTCAAGTTCTCTTGAGGCATCTTCCAGTGTTTCTCCAGCGGAGAGGTGTCCGGCCGCCGTAATGTCAAAACAAGAAGGGAAAGTATCCTTGCTGGACACCCGTTTTTGAAATAGCACCATTCGGTCATCATTTGTATCGCGAACAAGCCAGCAGTGAAAAGATTTATGCCAATATCCGCTTGCGTGGACCTCGGAACGCGGAGCTGTGCCGATCCATTCACCTTCCGGATTGTAAATATCAAACTGCTCTTCAGTTGACATACGTTGGGTACCTCCAGTTTGCTTAAAAACAACGAAATCCATACTATGAATTAGATTGTTTTTCTGTTAGCATGATCACATTCATTTTAGGGAAATATAGCTATTATATAAGTTTACAGAGATAAGGGGGAGATAAGGATGGAATGCATCGTTCGTTTTCAAGTTATCTACAAAAATGAAGAGCCTAAGTCACTGAGGGGCCTCATCCTAATTGGAGACAATAAGGAACCTTCTACCGAACAATTAATCCCAATGTTTAAAAAGATAGGTTTTGACGTCATCGTAGAAAACCAAGATGATCTTACTTTTAAACCGGTAAGTCCGGATGCACCCTATACCCGAATTCGTGTTACGGAACTCGATACCGGGGAAGAAGTCTACAGGGAAGATGCGAATCTTAAACAAATCCTGGAGAACTTACTTCCTAGGTCGCCGGGTCTTTAAGCCCTTGCTTTCTCTTCATCCGTCACGGGTTCTACGTGAGAGGTGCAGTGCGAGCAACGCGTTGCTTCAAGCGGTATATCGGATAGACAATAGGGACAGGCCCGCGTCGTTTTCTTCGGCTCGGGTTTTTCTTCTTTTCGTTTAAGGCGGTTAATACCCTTGACGAACATAAAAATACAGAAAGCCACAATGACAAAATCCAGAATGACATTAATGAACTGACCATATCGCAGTACGGGAATTCCCGCTGCTTCTGCCTCTGGGAGTGTTGTATACTGGCTTCCCCCACTTGCGAATATCCCCTTCTCCAAGGGTAGGAACAGTTGTTCAAAGCTTCGATTTCCGAGAATGAGTCCGATCGGGGGCATCAAAATGTCATTAACAAAGGAGGTTACGATTTTGCCAAAAGCCCCCCCGATAATGACACCGACGGCTAGATCAACCACGTTGCCCTTTACAGCAAATTCTTTGAATTCATTCAATATTCCTTTCATTAATTACGCTCCCAACATCAAATTTATTTTCTTATAAACTATTTAATCATTCGGTATCCCCTTTTGAAAAGCTTGTCTTTGAAAAATTTACTGAAAATAACACTTTCTTTTGCAGTATCAATTCGTTATACTTCTACCGTTGACCTTACACGGGCTGTCTATACCTGAATCCAGGTAGATAAAGAGACGGCTTACATTATTTACTATTATACATTTAAGTTATCTCGTATATGTGCTGGAATAGGCTAGCATGTCTCTACCTGATCACCGCAAATGATCGGACTACGGGAGAATAAATATAAGGTGATGATGAAACGAAGTAGATTCCTTTCTCGCGTTGCTACCTGCTTTGACGATAATAGGAGATTCATTCTTTGTTTTCATAGGAAACCTATGTTCTTCTCCCTTACTTTTTTACCGGATGTACCGGTAGAAGAGAAGGGACTTTTTGCGTTTACGGATAACAAAGAACGATAGCATGAGGAGGAACAGGTTATGAAATTGTTAAAAGAAAAGGTATTGAATGAAGGAATCGTATTGTCAAATCAGGTACTTAAGGTGGATTCTTTCTTAAATCATCAGATGGATCCGGTACTTATGAAAGAGGTTGGCCGTGAGTTTACAAGAAGATTCGCAGGAGAAGAAATTACGCGTGTGTTGACGATTGAGTCTTCAGGGATTGCACCTGGCATCATGACGGCACTTGAACTTGAAGTACCACTTATCTTTGCTCGTAAGCAAAAGTCACTGACACTCCGTGAAGATATACTCGTTGAGAAGGTTTATTCCTTCACTAAGCAGGAATCCAATGACATTACGGTGGCTAAAAAATTCATGAAGCCTGGAGACCGCGTACTCATTATCGATGACTTCCTAGCTAACGGAGAAGCGGCTTTTGGACTCGCCCGTATCGTGGAGCAAGTAGGAGCAGAAGTGGTTGGCATTGGAATTGTCATTGAGAAGGCATTCCAGCCTGGTGGAAGACTTCTAAAAGAGAAAGGGTACCGTGTAGAGTCACTTGTTCGTCTTGCGGCGCTTGAGAATGGTGAAGTTACATTTGCAGATGAAGAGGTTGAAATCTAATGGCCCGGGAACGGATTTTTGACCGTCGTCGTCATCCTGCGAAAACTTTTTCCCTTGGGGTTCAGCACGTCTTGGCTATGTATGCCGGGGCTGTCATTGTTCCTCTCATTGTGGGTGAAGCACTGGGCTTATCCCCTTCGGAACTGACCTATCTGATTGCAATTGATCTTCTAGCATGTGGTCTCGCAACTTTGCTACAGGTCTGGGGAGGCAAATATTTTGGGATTGGCCTTCCGGTTATGCTCGGTTGTGCATTCCAGGCTGTAGCTCCTATGATTCTAATCGGACAAAACTTCGGTATGTCAGCCATCTATGGCGCGATTATCGCATCTGGACTTTTTGTTATCATTTTTGGCGGATTTTTTGGTAAGTTAATTCGGTTCTTCCCTCCTGTTGTAACGGGTTCTGTAGTAACCATCATTGGTCTGACCTTGATTCCTGTAGCCTTGAACGATCTCGGGGGCGGTCAAGGAAAAGAGGACTTTGGAAGTATATTAAATTTGTGTCTCGGATTTGGTGTTCTTATTTTTATTATTCTTATGAATCGATTCACAAAGGGCTTCCTGCAATCCATTTCTATTCTGCTCGGCCTTGTCGTCGGGACATTTGTAGCAAGTTTCTTTGGTAAGGTAGATTTGTCGCCGATGCTTTCAGCAAGCTGGTTTCGTGCGCCTCAGCCGTTCCACTTTGGAGTACCGACCTTTAACTTGTCTGCGATTCTTACGATGATCCTCGTGGCTATCGTTAGTATCGCGGAATCTACAGGTGTATTTATGGCGTTGGGTAAAATTCTAGATAAGGATTTGGATTCCAAAGACTTGTCCCGTGGATACCGTGCAGAGGGTCTGGCTATTGTGATCGGCGGAATATTTAATTCATTCCCTTACACAACTTACTCGCAGAACGTTGGCCTTCTGCAAATGAGCCGTGTTAAGACACGTGATGTCATCGCTGTTGCGGGTGGTTTACTTATTCTGATCGGGTTTGTACCGAAAATCGCTGCAACGGCTCAGATGATTCCACCTGCTGTCTTGGGAGGTGCTACAGTGGCCCTCTTCGGAATGGTTGTCTCTTCCGGTATTCGTATGCTAGCAGATCAGGTAGATTTTAACCGCTACGAAAACTTACTAATTATTGCTTGTTCTGTAGGAATGGGTCTTGGAGTCACCGTCGTTCCAAATCTGTTCGCCCAGCTTCCGGAAGAAGTAGGTATCCTATTAAACAACGGAATTGTGGTAGGTAGCTTCACAGCTATTTTGTTAAACCTCATCTTTAACGGACTGGGTCCGGCGAGAATGGATCAGAAGTCTATTCCTTCTGACGAAAAAGCGGCTTAGGTTCTGTTATATTGTGCAATAAGAAAGCCAAGTACAGGTCATGTACTTGGCTTTTTTTTGTTTCATTAACTAAGTGGTCTGATAGAGAGATTTAGTTAAAGAAGTACCATTATTGTGTTTCTTTACAGCTTACGCATTTGTTTATCTGCAAGGTCCCCCACAAGAGGCAACTTCAGCCATTTCCCTTGGAGTGTAGCTATTAACATGACAATCCATATCGCAAATCCGAGAAGGGATAGTAGAGCAGCGAGCAGGGGACCAAACAAGGGGATAAGCCCGCACAGAATGTGTCCCACTACAATAAAGCCAAAGGCGAACAATGATTGCAGGGCATGGAACATGACAAATCGGCTGCGTTTCTCAAGCGCCAGCATTACAATTGCCCCTATAAAAGTAAACAGGTAGCAAACAGCACCAGCGATATTCTCATCAATACCTGTAGAAGATTTGAATGGGGACATCGTTTTCTCCTCCCTTTGTCCAACACTATAAATTAGCATATGACTCAGGATTCAATATTTGAACAAGAATGCTTAAAAATTAGTTGTTTTCGGACAGGGTCCCCGAGTACGAAACCATCAGGTGATTAAACTGAACTTTTGGTAGCTTGGACATGTGAAAACCGAGCAGCCTTAGAGGATTCGGGATCAGCTGAGTGTGAATAAACAATACCTCAAGCCGATGACCATGAAGGAAGTTGCGGACGAACTAGCAATTCAGGAATCTACAGTAAGCCGGGCGGTGAATGGGGATTATGTACATATGCCTTAGAGGAGATCTCAGATCTGAAGGCAAAACAGTGGTTGGCTGATATGATTGATAACTGGAAATAGCTTCTGCAACTCCTTCTGAAATCGATCAATATATCTTTGTTCAAGACTTATAAAAAAGTGAAGAAGCGACTCTCATAGAAGAGAATCGCTGTTTTGTGTACTCTTTTCTATACCTGAAAAGGATGAAATTTTAGGAAGGGTCTCCACCTTGGCGCTGGCGTCTTGGATTCGTGATCTTTCCTTGTTTGTCAGTATCATTTTCCTTGGGAACCAATCTTGGGTCAGTTATGCCTTCATGGTGATTCTCGAATGTAAACTCCGTAAGTTCCCACTCTGTAGACCCTAGGGTTGGATCTGAAGGGAAATGTTGGCCTCTGTGAAGATGTTCTGTGAGTCCTCGTTCATTCGTATATACTCCGTCAACCTCAACCGTTTCTTTGGATATCGGGAGCATCTCCTTGTCGTTTCCGTTCATAGATGAAGTGCCTCCTTAAGGATATAGTTACCATTATTTCATGAAGCTTCAGGCTTCTGGCTTTTAACATAACCCGATTCAGGCATAACTATCCCCGGTTAAAGAGATAATAAAAGCAATTCAGAACAGATCAGGGCGGAAAATCGAACTTTGGTAAAAAAATGTAAAGAAATTACTTTTTTGATTTTGTAAAGCTGTACGTCTGCTTTGAATATGATACAATAGAAGTGTGATTCAAAAGGAATCATATCGGGTATTTATAGTGTCAGGTACCTCTATTCGCAGGAGTTCCCGGCCTAAAGCTGAATATTGCTGAGCACACTTCTTCATGGTATCACTTTAGATCTTTTTTTTCGCATTCTCTAAACGGAGCATTCACTTTCAACGTTTTGGGAGGGAGTTATCATGGCAACAAAAGGTCATAATGAGGTCAAAGAAAGTTTGCGGGAGATGACCCGGATTTTCAGGCCGAAGGATCCTAAAAAATTCGTGAAGGAGTATGTGAAAAAATACCGGATAACAGGAGGGTATGAAGAGGAACTGACGCTCGTTGTAGAGCGCGAACTAACCAGACTGAATTCCTCAGTCTCCTGATTCGCTTTTTTTGTGCAACACTCGAGTTGTAAATGCTGATTATATTGCTTTGATTTTTATAGAACCGCCATCTGTCTTGTATAGAAACAGAGAGGCGGTTTTTTTTGCGTTCTCCTTTGCATATACATGGAGAGGTAGCCATGAATGTGGAGGGGGCGGCCATATGTCTGTAAAACTGAAAACGAAAGAAGAAATCGGGTACATGCGTGAGGCCGGACGAATCCTGAAGGCATGCCACACTGAGATTGAGAAGAAGCTGGCACCAGGGGTTACGACAAAGGAGATTGATGAATTCGTAGAGACTTTTTTGGCAAAGAAAGGAGCTACCCCAGAGCAAAAAGGGTATAGGGGATATCCTTATGCCACTTGTGCATCTGTAAATGATATCGTATGCCACGGCTTTCCCAACGAAAAGCTACTCCAATCTGGGGACGTCGTCACCATTGACATGGTTGTTAACAAGGATGGGTGGCTTGCTGACTCCGCATGGACCTATCCTATAGGGAAAATTGATTCCAAAACAAATCGTTTTCTTCGCCGGACCGAGAAGGCTATGTTTACGGGAATTGCAGAGGCTGTATCTGGAAACACAGTGGGAGACATTGGGAATGCCATCGAAAGAACGGTAAAAATGTGGCGATACGGGATTGTTAAACCTCTTGTCGGTCATGGAATTGGGCAATTAATGCATGAGCAGCCGGATGTGTTTCCTTATGGGCAGAAAGGGACAGGAATAAAGCTCGTTGAGGGAATGGTTATTACGGTAGAGCCGGTATTGACGATGGGAAGAACCGGTGCTGTGTATTGGGAAGATGACGGATGGACGGTGAGATCCGCGGATGGAAGTATTGGAGCACAGTATGAGCACACGGTAGCAATTACTAGGGATGGACCGGTGCTACTAACTAGCTAGTATATCTATCTAATGAAAAATCAGAGGAATCCCGCTCTGTATAGAAGCGGGTTTTCTTTTTTTTTGTGGTAAATGATGGATAGAATTACAAATTAGTTGGAAGATAAAAGCGCATCATAGCAGAGGATAGGGAGTAGACTCTATAAAATTATACTAGCTTTCATCTCGATTAATTTGCACTAAACTACATAAAATGAGGAGTTGGTGAAACTGCTCGAATTCTCCCGTTTTATCCGTAAATTGGAAGAAAACCATGGACAAACCCCTGTTTATTCAGAGATGGAATCGTTAACAAATAGGGCAGTGACGCGGTTTTTTTGACTTCGTGAACAATTTGTGAACATGTGTCTAAAGATTGACAAAAAGTTGACGTCAACTTATATTTAATAAGTGATTGTATTAATTTACAGGATTACAACAAAGGTACTAGAGCAGGTAGAATACTCGCTTTTTGGAACCAGATGGTAATCAGCGAAAATGGGAAAAGTGGGGTAGATAGGTGATGAAAAGGTGGCAGTACGGAAAACGAATCCTCCTTTTACTGACAGCATTCTCTTTATTGTTGTTGTCCGCTTGTGGTCGAGAGGATTTATCTGTAATGAACCCGCAAGGTCCTGTAGCGCAAGGTCAACTTGATTTGATGAAACTTGCCATTACGATCATGATCGTTGTACTGCTCGTGGTTTTTGCGATTGCAGCCTACGTATTGGTCAAGTTCAGACGTAAAAAAGGGCAGACCGAAGTTCCAGAACAAGTAGAAGGAAATTTCAAGCTTGAGGTTATCTGGACTGTGATTCCACTCATCCTTGTTATTGTATTGGCCGTTCCTACTGTTCAACAGCTCTCCGCATTAGGTAAAGACTACACCAAAGACGAAAATGCCCTTCAGGTAAAAGTAACTGCTCATCAGTATTGGTGGGAATTCAGTTATCCTGATCTGGGTGTGACGACCGCACAAGATCTTATTATTCCAACCGACAAGACCATTTCATTTGTTCTTAACAGTAGTGATGTAGTTCACTCCTTCTGGGTCCCATCCCTATCCGGTAAGATGGATACGAACTTTGCAGGGGATGAAGACAAGAAAGGGACTACGAACAAATTTCATTTCTCTGCACCGAATGAAGGCGTTTACCGAGGTAAGTGCGCAGAGTTATGCGGTGCATCTCATGCTTTCATGGAATTTAAAGTGAAATCGGTAAGCCCTGACGAGTTCGACAAATGGGTTGCTTCTATGAAAGCACCAGCAGTGCTTCCAGAAGATGCACAGCTAGCAGAGAAATTCAAATCCGCTTGCCTCTCTTGCCATGCTGTCGGAGATCAAGGGATTGCAGTTGGCCCGAATTTGACAGGAATCGGCAGCAGAGAGTCTGTAGCCAGTATGCTTCTGAACGAACGTGAAGGCCAGGAGGGAGCTTCTGTAGAGGATAACCTCAAAGAGTGGCTTCATAATCCGCAGAAGGTTAAGCCAGGAAATCAGATGCCTGACCCAAGCGAACTGGGACTAACTACAGATGAAGTTGATGCAATTGCTGAATACTTGGCGGGCTACAAGCTTGATTATGAAACGAACAGCGCGGATTGAGAAGGAGGTACACAACGTTGGCTCACGCTCATACGGTTAAACGGCATACCGGACTGATGGATTGGATTACGACGGTAGACCACAAGAAAATTGCAGTACTTTATTTAGTAGCAGGCGCACTGTTTTTTGGTATCGGCGGTATTGAAGCGATCCTGATCCGTATCCAGCTGATGGAACCATACAACACGCTAGTTTCTACACAGGTATTTAACGAACTAATCACAATGCATGGTACGACGATGATCTTCCTAGGTGTCATGCCGATCATCTTTGCTTTTATGAATGCAGTCATTCCTCTCCAAATTGGGGCTCGGGACGTAGCGTTTCCATTCCTTAATGCACTAGGTTTCTGGACCTTTCTCTTCGGAGGAATCCTGCTGAATCTGAGCTGGGTGATGGGCGGTGCCCCGGATGCGGGATGGACTTCCTATGTGCCGCTGGCAAGTTCAGCCTATAGTGAAACTCATGGGGTTGATTTTTATACCATTGGGCTGCAGATTGCCGGTTTGGGTACGCTGATCGGGGGGATTAACTTCCTCGCTACGATTATTACGATGCGTGCACCAGGTATGTCCTTCATGCGGATGCCGATGTTTGCTTGGACTACATTTATTACATCTGCTATCATCCTTTTTGCTTTTCCAGCGATTACAGTAGGACTTGTCCTACTTACTTTTGACCGGATTCTGGGTGCTAACTTCTTCAGTGTAGAAGGTGGCGGTAACCCCGTATTATGGCAACATATTTTCTGGATCTTCGGTCATCCAGAGGTGTATATCCTGATATTGCCGGCGTTCGGTATTATTTCAGAAGTTATTCCTACCTTCTCTAGAAAAAGATTGTTTGGCTACAGCTCCATGGTATTTGCAACGATCCTGATTGCGTTCCTTGGATTCATGGTATGGGCGCATCATATGTTTACAACAGGGCTGGGCACCATTGCTAATGCATTGTTTTCCATTTCAACCATGTTGATTGCTGTGCCAACCGGAATTAAGATATTTAACTGGCTGTTTACGATGTGGGGAGGACAGATCCGCTTTACAACAGCAAACTTGTATGCGATCGGTTTTATACCTACTTTTGTAATGGGTGGGGTGACGGGTGTAATGCTTGCATCAGCGCCTGCAGACTTCCAGTTCCATGATACATATTTCGTTGTAGCACACTTTCACTATGTTATTGTGGGTGGTCTCGTTCTGGGGATCTTCTCGGGCCTCCACTACTGGTGGCCAAAAATGTTTGGACGTCTTCTTAACGAGACGCTCGGCAAGATTACATTCTGGTTCTTCATTATTGGATTCCATCTTACATTCTTCGTGCAGCATTTCCTCGGTCTCTTGGGAATGCAGCGCCGGGTTGCAACCTATGCGCCAAATCAAGGATTTGACGAACTGAACTATATCAGTACCATCGGTGCGTTCCTGATGGGTGTTGGCGTTATTTTGTTCCTGATCAATGTGGTGATTACTTCTAGAAAACCAGCTGATGCACCTAACGATCCTTGGGAAGACGGTCGTACATTGGAATGGTCTATTCCATCTCCGCCTCCGGAACACAACTTTACGCAAATTCCGCTGGTGCGTGGTATCGATGCATGGTGGAAAGAAAAAATGGCAGGCAATACAGAAATGACACCGGCAGAGCCGATCGGTCCTATTCATATGCCTTCTGCAACACCACTTCCATTCCTGATGTCAGTAGGGATATTTATTGCAGGTTTGGGTCTGATGTTCTCGAACGATGATTTTGGCAACGGATTTATGAACTTCATGTTCAACAACTATATCGTTGTTATTATCGGTCTTGTCGTTACGTTCGGTTCAATGGCAGCACGTTCCTTGTTCGATGACCATGGATGGCATATTGATCCGGAGGAACTGGAAGATAAGGGGGCAAAAGTATGAGTGCACCACATACAGAAGCTGTAAACGGTCAGCTGCCTCACGAGCCTGAAAAAGCAACACTGGAGGGCCGCAACAAGGTACTAGGTTTCTGGCTTTTCCTTGGAGGAGAATCGGTACTGTTTGGTACATTGTTTGCTACCTTCCTTGCACTGCGTAATCAGACAGTAGAGGGACCAACAGCAAATGAACTGTTCCATCTGCCCCTCGTGGCAGCAGCAACATTTATCCTATTAGTCAGTAGTTTAACGAGCGTTTTCGCGATTCAAGCGATGCACAAACATAACGTTAAGAAGCTTATCCTTTGGCTTATCGTCACTGTAGTCCTTGGACTTGGTTTCCTTGGTTTAGAGATTTATGAGTTTTACGAATATGTGGTACACAAAAACTTCGGTATGACGACCAGTGCGTTTAGTTCCGCCTTCTTTACACTCGTTGGGTTCCACGGGGCTCACGTAGCGTTTGGTATAGCTTGGATTGGCATGCTAATTGGACAGCTGTACAAAAAAGGATTAACGGTCGTAACCGCACCAAAGATATATGTGTCCGCAATTTACTGGCACTTTATCGATGTGGTCTGGGTGTTCATCTTTACGGTCGTTTATCTGCTGGGAAAGGTGGTTTAATCCATGGCAAGTCATGATCAGGCTGGCAATGACAGCGTCAAGCATCGCCACCGCCCGGAAGGGCCGCAAAAGCATGTGGTCGCCTTTATTTTCTCCATTGTCTTAACACTGATTGCCTTTGGAGCTGTTGCTGCAGGAGGAGTTAACAACTCCTTTACCGTCATTCTTTTGCTTACCATGGCGATACTGCAGGTTATTATCCAACTGGCTTACTGGATGCACATGAAGGACAAAGGACATTTTATTCCCATTCTCTTTCTGGCATTCGGATTTTTCGTGGCCTTTACGGCCATTATTACCGCGTTACTTTGGGTATGGTGGTAAGTACAGTAGAAGGCGGCGAATCTTTTCGCCGCTTTTTCTCATTTTCATAAAGCCATTTATTTACTGTCATGATGTAAGGCAGGAGGGAAAATATGCTCGGTTTACAGTATTTCAGTTTTGAGGATTTATGGAGCCCTTTGTTTTTGGCCTTCATGCTCATACTTATTGCTCTTTATTTTGTTCTGGTAGGACCACTTGCAGATCGTGTACCTAGGAGTGAGAAAGCGACCAACTGGCAAAAGTTCATGTTCGTCAGCGGCATATTCATTCTCTATATGGCGCAAGGAGGACCCATTAGTTTTCTTGGACACACCATGTTTACCTTTCATATGATCAGTATGGCGTTATCGTACATCGTAGCTCCGCCGCTTCTGATGAGAGGGATTCCGGCTTGGGTCTGGAGAAAAGTACTGGACTATAAGCCACTACAATGGTTTTCTTTTTTGGCAAAACCGATTGTTGCGGCACTCGTATTTAACGGATTATTTTCGATCTATCATATTCCGGTTGTACATGACTACGTCATGCTGAACTTTACGGTTCATCGGCTTTATTACATCGTACTGTTCATTGCTTCGATACTCATGTGGGGATCACTTGTGCATCCCGTACCTGAACGAGACAGAGGATCAGGCCTAGCCAAAATCGGGTTTATTTTTCTGAACATGGTACTGCTTACGCCTGCTTGCGGACTCATTATTTTTGCTACGGAACCGCTTTATGAGACGTACAGCAATCCGAATGTTTGGGTCGCTGCCATGGGCTATTGTTTCTCAGGTGATCCTGCGGTATTGCTGCAAACGTTCGGGGGACCGTCTTACTTCAATTTGTTACCAAATGCACAGCAGGATCAACAAGTAGGCGGGGTTATTATGAAGATGATCCAGGAAGTTATTTTTGGCATTATGCTCGCATACGTCTTTTTTCAGTGGTACAAGAAAGAACAGCGTGAAGAGGAAGATATCATGCCAACTGCATCTGTATCAGGTAAATCTGAAGGATAACTTGAAGTCATCATAAAAGTCTCCAGCATGAAGGACACAAGGGGGAAGGAATATGGATTTATATTTTTGGCTACCGACACTGAGTACGGCTTTTATCGTGATTAGTGCCGTACTCGTGGGGATTGGCTGGGTACTGATTATCCAGGGGAAACGAGAGGCGCATAAGAAAATGATGCTTGCAGGTGCCTGGGCGGCTATTTTGTTCTTCATTATCTACATGTCACGAACCGTCATCGTTGGAAATACAGCTTGGGGTGGACCGGATCATTTGAAAACATTCTATCAAGTTTTCCTAATTTTCCACATCGTGATGGCTACTGTAGCCGCTGTTTTTGGAATTACAACGCTCGTCTGGGGTTTCAAAGCAAAGTATGCGAAACATAGACGACTTGGAAGAGTAACGTCCATGATCTGGTTTTTTACGGCAATAACAGGTGTTATTGTGTATACTCTGCTGTACGTGTTATATCCGGGAGGACATACCAAACCAGTGTGGGAAGTTATTATAGGCGCTTAATGAGCTTAAAGATTTATAGGGTGAAAGGTTTAGCTAATTGGTAATTAACTAATTGAATAATAGAAGCAAATGAAAAGGGGACAAGAGTCCCCTTTTTTTATGTTTGCAATCAGAGACATGGTTCTAATTGAGAGTATCGACGGTAGACACAACGCAATTTGCTTGCCCGGCAACTCCGCTCAAAGAACGCGAGATGGGATATTTGTTTTTTATTGGAAAAAGAAGTTGACATGGATAAGTTTTGGTTTGTATACTGTGTATAAAGATATATACAGTAATCACACCTAGTTTGATGGAGGGATTCACATCATGACTTCAAGAGGTTGGAAACAGGCTTGGTGGGTGGCCAAAAGTGAACTGAAGAGAGATCGGCTGAATTGGATATGGACGATCCTTTTTACGCTATACACCGCTGCAATTAGTGGTAGTTTCATTTCTGGTATCGGAACAAGAACCGTAGAAGATAAGATACATACGGTGGTTTCAGACAATATGTTCTTATTTTTTGTTCCGTATCTAGGCTTTTTTTTATCGAGAAGGTCATTCCGTTATTTACAAGATGATTCGTATACGCAGATGTTATCGTATATGAGAAGACTGCCAATTCCGGCAGTAACCATTCTGTGGAACCGCATATTTCAAATGTTGATTACTTTTGTGGTGAACAGTGTTTTCTTTTTTACCGTGATCTATTTTCTTGTACTTCGGGCAGAACATTTTCGGTTGGATCAGGTTCTAGCCTTCGCACTACTATGGATTGGATATGGAGTTATCTTGAACTCATTTTTCATCTACTGGGAATTCTTAGTGAGAGGGAAAGTTTATTTTATTTTTAGCATGTTAGGTCTATTTGTAATCATCTTGTGTACCATCGTAACAGCCATTCTGGATTGGAACTTGATTCAGTTCACGGTAGATCACAGCAAACAGTGGGGACTACTTGCTCCAGGGATGTGGATCATGATCCTAGCTGGAATCCTCATGATGGCACTGGTCTTCCAAATGGTTAAGAGACAACTGTTAAGACGCGACTTGAGCTAATAAAATCAATGAATTATCAAGGCAAAGGGGGGCGCATCCCGTGAATATACCTATACAGATCAATGAGAATAGCGCTGAGCCCTTATATCACCAAATTGAGAGTCAATTACGTTCTCTTATTATTACAGGCCAAATCAAGGAGGGGACATTATTGCCTTCCATTCGGGAATTTGCGGGTGATCTCAGTTGTAGTGTCATTACCGTCCGAAGAGTATATCAGGATTTGGAGAATGAGGGATTACTTCGTACCAAGCAAGGTACAGGGACCTTTGTTGCCCAGGTAGGGATAGAAAAAAGGGACAATTATAAACAATCTGCAGTAAGGCAGGCGCTAATTCAGGCGGCTAAAGTAGGCATATCCGTTGGTAGCTCACGAGAAGATCTGGAACGCTGGTTCTCTGAAGTGATTACCGAAATCTACGAGGAGAAGGAGGAGGGATAGGGATGACAGAAGAGTTAGTAATCTCCATGAAAGGCGTATATAAATCACGAAAAGACAAGACGATCGGTCCCATTCATTTGGAGCTGCTGGCAGGATATATATATGCAATCGTCGGGCCAAACGGTTCAGGAAAAACTACGCTCCTCAGTATGCTCCAGAAGGTCGTGCTGCCTGAATCAGGACACATTATATGGTTTGGTGAACAGTATGATAAGGAAGAGCTTCCAACTTCCGTTCGTGAAAGAATAGGCTGGGTTACCGAGTATTCAAGCCCTGAGGAAGATAGACTCACCGTAGAAGAAGCGGCTGCATTTCGGGCATTCTGGTATCCGAATTGGGATACAGATCTTTTTGAAGAGTTACTAACGAAGTTTGAAGTTCCCCGCACGACCCGATTAAAGAAAATGTCTAAGGGGGAACGGCGAAAGTTCGAAATTGCGGCTGCGCTTGCGGTTCGGCCCAAACTGCTTATTTTGGATGAGCCATCTTCTGGGCTAGACCCCTTCTCGTGGAAACAGATGATAACGGAACTACAGTTATTCATGCAACAAGGGAATACCACCATTATTATTGCGACGCATATCGTGGATGAGGTTAAAAAGCTGGCCGATTACATTATCCTGATGTATAAGGGACAGACGCTTGGCATGGTGGAAAAGGATCTTTTGCTGGATAGCTGGCGAGAGATCTGGTACGAAGGGGATATTAAACCGGCCCATTTGCCAGGTGTTGTGGAATGGTCAGAAGAAAGTGAACGTATCCGTAGTATTGTAACAACGCGTGCAGGAGATGTCCTTGAAGTACTTGAGGAGTCGGGAATCCTACCGCTAAAGGCAAGAGTACTAGAACTCGACGAAGTGTTAATGTACTGGATTCAAGGTCATGGACCTGCAGGCTGGGAAATGAAAAAGGGGGAGAATATCGAATGAATCGACTTGAACTGAACCATGTAATGAAGCAATATGGAGACAAAACCGCTGTGAATGGAGTAACCCTGTCTGTAGAAGAAGGAGAAATCTACGGATTACTTGGTGCCAATGGCGCTGGAAAAACTACGACGATGCGTATGGTTCTTGGTCTCATTTATCCTGATGGGGGGCAGATCAGATATAACGGAAAAGAATTTAGTCCCGAATTGCAGCAGTTAATGGGATATTTACCGGAAGAACGCGGGATGTATCCGAAAGTAAAAGTAAGCGAACAGATCAACTACTTGGGACGTCTGCGCGGCATGTCAGCAAAGGATGCAGATGATAGTCTGAAATACTGGCTTGAGAAATTTGAAGTGCCTGAATATTATGACAAACGAATTGAAGAGCTCTCCAAAGGGAATCAGCAGAAAATGGGGTTCATCGCAGCGGTAGTACACCGCCCGCAAATTCTAATCTTGGATGAAGCATTCAGTGGTCTTGATCCGGTTAATGTAGAGTTGCTCAAATCTACAGTAAAAGAAATGCGGAATGAAGGTACTTCTATCTTGTTCTCCACACACCGAATGGAGCATGTCGAGGAATTGTGTAAAAATATTACGATTCTGCATCGTTCAAATACGGTGGTGGAAGGAAGCATTCAGGAGATCAAGACAAGGTATCCACGCGAGCATGTACGTCTTATAACATCGGAAGAAGTAAGTGGTCTTGAAGCGATTTCTGGTGTTTCCAAAGTAGAACGAATGGAACGGGGTTATCTTATTACGATTAGTTCCCCGGATGCGGCCCAACGTGTTCTGCAAAAGGCGCTACAAACAGCGACCGTGGAGCATTTTGAGATCAAAGAACCTACATTGAACCAAATCTTTATCAAGGAGGTAGGAACAGGACATGAATAAACTCGGGACGATTATCGGATTTACCTACAAGCAGAAGGCCAAGACGAAAGCTTTTAAAGTAACGACACTCATTCTCGTCATTCTGATGACAATCGGCATGAACCTTCCCTATATCATCAGCTCTTTTAGTGGAGGAGATAAAGAAAGCAGTGGTGCTCCAGGTGCAGATGTTCCAGCTATTGGTCTTGTGGTAGCGGACCCAGAGCAGCAGGAAATAGGGGATGAATTAAAGCTTTACAATGACGGTCTTTTGAATCCTACATTTAAGCTCATATCCTATGAGTCAGCAGACGAATCAAAGCTAAACCAAGATGTAGATAATGGGGTTATTGACGGCTATGTGACACTTCAGAATATGGAAGGTTCGGTATCACCTATCGCTACCTATTATTCTCCGGATGGGGATGTATCTTCCGAAGTGCAAACGACGCTGCAAATGGCGATTCAAAATGCAAAAACAAATGTGATTGCACAGAACTTGCTCACAGATCAACAAATACTTGATATAAGTGCTCCGGTTTCTCTTGTAACCAAGGAAATTAACCTCGGAGAAGGCACAGGAACTGCTTCCAGTGAAGATGATCCGGCTGCAGCAGGTGTAAATTACGTATTTGTATATGTCCTTATGATTCTGTTCTTCTTCTCTACCATTATGACAGGGAATATGATTGCTTCTGAGATTACAGCAGAGAAGAGTTCCCGTATCATGGAGATTCTTATCACCAGCGTGTCTCCACTTACGCAGATGTTCGGTAAAATCATCGGTATTTTCCTGCTGAGTTTGACACAGATTGGGATCTTTGGACTTACGATCTTCGCCAATCTGATGCTACCTCATAACAAAGAAATGTTAAGTTCTATGGACATTGATCTGTCTTTGCTTAATTTAGATGTCCTTGTTTATGGACTGCTATTCTATATTTTCGGTTACTTCTTGTATGCGGTACTATTCGCTGCGATTGGTTCCATCGTCAGCCGTACAGAAGATTTGGGTCAGGCGCTTACGCCGATGACGATGCTGTCTCTGGCTGCGTTCTATATCGGGATCTTTAGCATGGGGACGCCGAATAGTCTGCTTGTCAAAATAGCAAGTTATGTTCCGTTCACTTCTCCAACGGTCATGATTTTACGAGTGGGTATGGGTGAGATCGCAGCGTGGCAGATTTGGATATCGTTAGTCATTCTTATTGTATCGATCTTTGTCTTCGGATGGTTGTCAGCGAAGATTTATCGTACTGGTGTACTAATGTATGGTAAGCGTCCGAGTATTAAGGAACTTCGTAAGGCGATGAAGGCTTTTAAAATGTAATTAGTTGTAGTCATCATCAATCAATCAATAATTCAATCAATTCATTATATATATCGCACTCTTGAAGATTCTTCTAAATTCAAATAACAAGTAAATATAAAGTTGTTTGAATTTAGAAGATAGAAGAGTCATCGGAGTAGTGCATAGATTTATAAGAAGAATGATTTTACATAAGAACGATC
>NZ_JAGXCY010000080.1 GCF_018310695.1 Paenibacillus sp. Marseille-Q4541
GGGTTGAAGGTAGACCGGAAGGACTGCTGGACTGTATACAAGTGAGAATGCCGGTATGAGTAACGAAAAGATCAGTGAGAATCTGATCCGCCGAAAACCTAAGGGTTCCTGAGGAAGGCTCGTCCGCTCAGGGTAAGTCGGGACCTAAGGCGAGGCCGAAAGGCGTAGTCGAAGGACAACAGGTCGAAATTCCTGTACCACCGTAAATCGTTACGAGCGATGGGGGGACGCAGTAGGGTAGTGACGCAGACTGATGGATGTCTGTCCAAGCAGTGAGGCTGATGTGTAGGCAAATCCGCACATCTTAAGGCTGGGCTGTGATGGGGAGTGAAAATTACAGTAGCGAAGGTCATGATCTCAGACTGCCAAGAAAAGCCTCTAGCCAGATGAAGGTGCCCGTACCGTAAACCGACACAGGTAGGTGAGAAGAGAATTCTAAGGCGCGCGGAAGAACTCTCGTTAAGGAACTCGGCAAAATGACCCCGTAACTTCGGGAGAAGGGGTACCCCGGTAGTGTGAATAGCACGAGGGGGTCGCAGTGAAAAGGCCCAAGCGACTGTTTAGCAAAAACACAGGTCTGTGCGAAGCCGCAAGGCGAAGTATACGGGCTGACGCCTGCCCGGTGCTGGAAGGTTAAGGGGAGTGGTTAGGAGCAATCCGAAGCTATGAACCGAAGCCCCAGTAAACGGCGGCCGTAACTATAACGGTCCTAAGGTAGCGAAATTCCTTGTCAGGTAAATTCTGACCCGCACGAATGGCGTAACGACTTGGGCGCTGTCTCAACGAGAGATCCGGTGAAATTTTAATACCTGTGAAGATGCAGGTTACCCGCGACAAGACGGAAAGACCCCATGGAGCTTTACTGCAACTTGATATTGGATTTGGGTACGATCTGTACAGGATAGGTGGGAGCCTAAGAAGCATGAGCGCCAGCTTGTGTGGAGGCAACGTTGGGATACCACCCTGATCGTATCTAGGTTCTAACTTGGTACCGTGATCCGGTGCGAGGACAGTGTCAGGTGGGCAGTTTGACTGGGGCGGTCGCCTCCTA
>NZ_JAGXCY010000081.1 GCF_018310695.1 Paenibacillus sp. Marseille-Q4541
TTTTTATAGATACTATTGGACACTATTAACCAACTAATAGAATATAAAATAACTAATTATGTTTCTTCTATTTTTATCAAAATTAATTCCTCTGTTGTTAGATAAGATTGATTGCAATTCTTGATTTTCAAAATCTATTCCATCAATATAATTCTTGATTTGTTTTAAAGGTATCTCATTATCCCTCATGTTTTTTGCTATTTGCACGTATCCAGCAAACATCAAAGGATGAGAATAACTGTGTCTAAATTCATTAGGATTAATTAAAAATTCTTCAACATAGCTACCCAGCAAGTAGTTAAAGAAATCGATTAAATATTTAGAAACCTCATTAGCTTCTAATTTTGTTTCAGGCTTAAAAACCTGATCAATGGCGTAAGCAAGTACACTAAAAGTGGTTAGTTGATTTGCTATTTTGCTAATGTTAGATGCAGATGCAATTTTACCCTTAAGATCAGATTTTCTTTGCAGGTCTCTAACAACAAAATCTGCCTGTCTTTCGGATTTAAGCTCTTCAAGTCTTTCCTTTTTAACTACATTTATAGTATTAATCTGGCCAAAGTAGTTACGCTGACCTTCTTTATCATAATTTCTAATAGATAGGAACATTCTTTGAGGTAAGTCTGGGTTAATCATTACAGCCTTTTCTCCACCTCTAAGTCTATGAAATCCATCCAGAATTGTAATGACAGCACCATCATTGATAGTTAAAGTTCTAGCTTGTTGATCATAGATAACTGCATCAACTTCAGGGCTATAAGCATTGAGAGTAATCATGTCAGGCATATATGTCTCATTAAGCATCAATTGGCTTATAGTATTTACGCTCTCTATGTTTATGTCTGGTGTAGGGACTACTTTATCTTTTGTTCTAACATATACAGCACTTCTTTGGGATTCATAATCATATAAAATCAATTGGCTTTGTAGCATTTTAACTAAAAAAGTCATGTCTATATCTGTAATATAATTTTCATCATCAAGCATTGTTACATTGTTGATGACTAAAGGCAATTCTAAATTTTTATTCTTCTTGTTT
>NZ_JAGXCY010000008.1:0-17571 GCF_018310695.1 Paenibacillus sp. Marseille-Q4541
ACGATAACAGCAGGAACGCTGACGAACTTATTGAACGGAACTCTGACAAGCGTGCTAGGAGCAACGATAACGGCAGGAACGCTGACGAACTTGCTGAACGGAACTCTGACCAGCGTATTAGGAGCGACGATCACGGCAGGAACGCTAACGAGTGTGCTAGGAGCAACGATAACAGCAGGAACGCTGACGAACTTATTGAACGGTACATTGACGAGTGTACTGGGTGCAACAATCACGGCAGGAACACTAACGAACTTGCTAAACGGGACTCTGACCAGCGTGTTAGGAGCAACGATCACCGCAGGAACATTAACGAGTGTGTTGGGAGCAACGATAACAGCCGGAACGCTAACGAACTTATTGAACGGAACTCTGACCAGCGTATTAGGAGCGACGATCACGGCAGGTACATTGACAAGCGTGTTAGGGGCAACGATTACCGCAGGGACCCTCACGAGCTTGCTGAATGGTACCATCACAAGTGTCCTTGGAGCAACGATCACCGCAGGGAGATTGGACAGCATTACGTCAATATCGCAAAAAAGCTTCCAGGAATCCTCCACACTGGGCATCACAACAGCAGATGCCTATACTCCCCTTACTCCGGTTACGACAAGTGTATTTGGAACGTACTCTTTCTTTGTTTACAATTCAGGAGGAACAGGCAGTGCTGATGCAAGGGTAGAGATCAGCGCGAACGGAACCAACTGGTTTACAGATGTCGATACGGTTACCGGTATTACTTCCGGCTCTGTTGATGTTCTCGTTCCCCAGCGTTTCCTTAAATATACAAGGCTCTCCTATCGCTCCAGTACACCAGGTACACCAGCCACAATTAATGTGTATTTCAACGGACAAGGCACATAACAAGGTTTCTATTCATATACGTACATGGAGTCTCCATATAGGGAGAACCATGTATTTTTTTTGCATCCGGAGGAGAGAACGCGATGAGTATTCCTACTTTGGGAGTTCACATGATTATATATAACGAAGAGGCATGGTTAGGAGCATGTCTTGAACAGATCGATTCCATGGCGGATGAGTTAATCATCGTCGACACAGGCTCTACGGACAGGTCTATTGAAATAGCTGAAGGTTACGGGGCGACCGTGATTCGTAGTCCGTGGGAAAATGATTTTGCGAAAGCTAGAAACGCAGGTCTAACACATGCAACGACAGACTGGATTCTCGTGCTGGATGCAGATGAGCAGGTGATTGCCGGGCAAGAGGAGATCAAACCGTATCTTCAGCAGGAAAAAGGGGATCTTTGTTTGATCCAGTTTGTGAACTGGACTGGTCAAAGCGTAGATGATTATACCCTGCATTTAGCACCTAGGCTGTTTCGAAATCGACGCGGTTATCTATATGAAGGAACGGTCCATGAACAGCTAATTCGGGTTAGGGAGGTATCCCTGGAGAAGAGTGCAACTGATTCTGACCGAACAGAAGCAAAGGTATCATCTCTAGCACAGTCGATAGGTCCTTTAAAAGTGAATCATTATGGTTATCTTCCGGAAGTCATGGCAAGCAGGCAAACGGCTTTACGTAACCTAAAGTTGATTCAGACAGTACTGGATCAACAACCGGAGGATGCTTTTCATATTTACAATCTTGGGGTAACGTACTGCCAGTTAGATGATAGAGAGCGAGCTAAAGTAGCCTTCTCACAGTCACTAAGAACCTGTCCGCTAAATGCTCCATACCGAGCTACGCTTGTTCGGGATTTAGGCAAACTATTATATGCGGACTATGAGCTAGAGCAAGCAAGAGCGCTATTGCTAATGGAAACCCAGCGATATCCAGATTACGCAGATCTTCAGGTCCAGCTCGGTCTTGTTGAATGGGAACAAGGGATGCTTGCGCAGGCCTATCTTTACTTTGAGAAGGCCACGAAGTCTAGAGCCTATTCGGAAGAACAAGCTACACCCTACATTACGGAAGCAGGTTCAAACAGCTATATCCCGCTTACACACATGGCAAATATAGATAAATGTAAGGGGCAAGTGACAGAGGCGGAGAAGCACTACCGCACGGCTATGAGAATACAGCCGGGTTATCTGCCAGCTGTCATCGGTTTAGCCGATTTGTTGCAGAAAGAGGAAGTAGATGACTCCTTGATCCAGCAAATTTTGTTAGAGCCGATGGACAGAACGAATTCGGAGCATTTGTATAAAGCTGCGTTTGCTCTTATGTTATGCGGGGCATATGAAGCAGCGCTCTCTATTCTTCCTGAGCAGGCCATTAGCACTCGGGATGAAGGTTGGGTTCGTCTCTGTCTGATCCAGACAAAACGGGAGGCAAATGCAGTATATCGTGCGCAGCAACTATTGGATGGAAAGTTGCACACAGGGCAACTAGGGAGACTTGATCCTGTAACGCAGCCTGATTGCACAGAAATAGAACTCGCTGTAATGGATGGGGCTATATGCTACTGGGCGACAGGGGAGTCGTTGTCAGAAGTTTTTTTCGATCATAGTCAGGTCAATGTCAGTGTATATCGTGAGATAGAGCGCCGTCTCGGAATAATGAATAATCAGGAAAAGAGAGAAGACGCTTCTCCAGTGGATTCAGCAGCACTCCTTGTGCAATCCGCAGAGAAAATAGCAGTTCGGGCTGCATCTTGCGGCCAGAAAGAGCTGCTTCTCTCCATGTGGAAAGCTGGACTCCTAACACAAAGTAGGGTCGCTGATCTTCTGTACAAACACGGCTTCCGAAGGGAAGCAGCAGAACATTATTTGGAACAGCTGACAAGCGGTCATTTGAATACAGAAGGCATGTTTCATTTAGCGGAATATATGTATGATCGCGCTATTTATACACAGTCACTTGTTTTGTTCGAGCATGCCCTTTCGTTATCTAAAGATCATAGCCGCTCTCGGATGGGGGCAGCAGCGAGTTGCTTACAGCTGGCAAGAGAAGCAACTTCACGAATGCTGATCACAAGAACCGCCAAAGATTCAGAAGTTTCATTTTCCATCTTGGCTCAAGACCTTGCTGAACTTACAGACAGTGTGAAACGAATGGATGATCTGGGCTGGAGGACATCTTGGAGCGGTCAGGAGAGGAGGAGAACGGGTGCGGGAATTGCAGAATAAATCGATATCTCTCTGTATGATTGTAAAAGATGAAGAACAAATGCTGCCCGCATGTCTAGAAAGTGTACAGGATGCGGTAGATGAAATCATTGTCGTAGATACCGGATCGACAGACCGTACAGTTCAATTGGCTGAACAGTATGGTGCTTCTGTAGTGCACTTTACGTGGTGTGATGATTTTGCAGCAGCCCGAAATGCGGGGCTTCAGGCCGCAACAGGCGATTGGATTCTGTTTCTGGATGCGGATGAAAGAATAGATGAACAAGGAGCGCGAGAACTCCCTGTCTGGGCACAGCAAGAGGGGGTTGAAGGGCTCTTTTTACAAATTCGCAACTATACCGGTGACGGTTCCCAAGGGGTTACGATCAATCCGGTACTTCGCATGTTTCGTCGTAGATTGGAGTACCAGTTCCAAGGAAGAATTCATGAACAGATCGCTGAATCCATCGTAAGCCACAATACGGAAGCCCACTTTCATATGACAGATGTAATTATTCATCATTATGGATACAGCGAGACGATTGTCGCAGCGAAGAACAAGGTGAACCGAAATATGCAGCTGCTGCAGCAAATTATTGTGGAGGAACCAGCTAATCCCTTCCATTTCTATAATCTTGGAGTGGAGTATCTGAGAATTGGAAAGGTCCAGCAGGCGCTAGATTGTTTTTGTGAATCGTGGCAGTTAATCGACCCGGAGCATGTCAGTTATGCCCATTTGGTTCTTAAATATGAGGTTCGGTGTCTTCAAGCATTGGGACGATGGGAAGAGGCTGCAGATCGAATTGCAGAAGGACGAAGGCTTTTCCCCGATTATACGGATCTGCTACACGCTCAGGCACTTGTTTACAATATGCTTTACGGGGCGGAGGCTGCAGAGAGCGTGCTCCGTGAGGCGATTCAAATGGGGCCTGCACCCGATATGTATCATACAGAAGAAGGGATTGGCACGTTTCAAACGCTGTATATGCTTGGACAGTACGCAGAGAAAAGAGAGGCACTTGATGAAGCCGTTGATGCTTATGTAGAAGCCGTCCGATATAAGCCCAGCCTGAATCCCCCGTTGTACCGGATATGCCGTATCTTGCAGGTTGTAGGTCAGGAAGATCGTCTGCCTGAACTCATTCAGGTTCGGTTTCGGGTCCAGTCACAGGAAGCGATGTGGAAAATGATTGGGATTCTGATCAATAGCCGTTGCTATGAGGCCGTGCTTTGTATGTTGGATTCATTCGAAAAGATGCCTATTTCACGAAAACGGATCCGTTCAAGCAAGCTCATGGCGCTGTGGCGCAGCGGGAATTGGAAGGATGCCACTCGTTTGCTGCGTAAAAAAGGAATGGTTTCACCTCTTGGGCAAGAGCTGGAGTGGCTTAAGTGGAGCTTGAACAGCACTCCATATAACGAAGGGGAAGCCGCATTTACGGATAACGGTATTCTTCTAATTGAACAAGGAGCAGAGGACCATTTGGATAGACAGGCGGAAGCTCCTTTCTTGGAAGAAAATAAAAGAGAGCTACTGTTGACAGAAAAAACCTGGTCTACTTTTGCAGAAATACTGGAAGCTGCAGACCGCGCAGGGAAAAGAGAAATGTTCGTGGGGGTTATGGATGTCTGGCTCAGCACGATGGAGAAAAATATAGAGGCTCAGCCTCAAATGATTCTGGAAGGTACAAAGAGGTATGTGAGCAGTATGGCAGCGGCGGCAGACCAGCATATGGCCGTATTACAGGAGCAGGACTCAAATAAGCAAAAGAACCGCCTAGTACAGTACATTCGGCTTGGACTTCCATGGCCCAACGGCTTTAGATGAATGAATTACTTATTCAGGAATAGAAGGAGGTAGCTGAAGCGAGATGAATCCTGATTCTCCGTTGTCGCTTTGCATGATTGTTAGAGATGAAGAATTGGTTCTTTCCCAGTGCCTATCTTCGGTAGCCGACGTCGTGTCTGAAATCATCATCATAGATACAGGATCTTCGGATGCAACACTTTCTATTGCACAAAAATACGGAGCTCATATCATTTCATATTCCTGGAGATCGGACTTTGCTGAAGCCCGCAATGAATCATTGAAGTTCGCAACGAAACCATGGATTCTTGTACTCGATGCGGATGAATGTTTTGCGGCAGGACAGAAGGAACAGTTGAATGGACTATTTGCAGATGAAACAGCAGCAGGTTATGAGCTTAAAATCAGGAGTCTGCTGGGGAACAGAGGTGATGAACAGGTGACAGATTATGTTTGCCGACTGTTTCGCAATGACCCGGAAATCCAGTTCAGGGGCTCGATTCATGAAGAGGTTGCCTCTGCTGTCCAGTCCGTACCAGATAAGCAACTAAAACGATGTGACCTTGAAGTGATTCACTACGGATATTTGAACAAGATTATTGAACGGAAAAATAAAACAGAGCGCAATCTACGTCTCATTAAAGAAGCTCTTGCTTCTGATCCAAAAAATAAGGAGCTGCTGTATGCGTTAGGCACGGAATACTTCCAGCAAGCTGACTACTCGCATGCCCTGCCTATCCTTGAACCTTTGCTCGCTATGGTCCCGGTTACCGCAGGTTATGCCTCTGATTTGTTTCTTAAAACGATGTTTGCACTAAGAGAGACAGGCCGCGCAAGTGAGGCACTGGATTTGATGGAACAGGGGCTCAGTGCTTTTCCTGACTTCGCTGACCTCCAGGAGCTTTACGCTGTGATATTGATGGATGAGGGGAGAGATGCGGAGGCGCTGGAAGTTCTGGCTGCCATGAGGATATCCAGTGAGTATACTTCGGTTTCAGGGGCAGGGACATACCGAACCTCCTATTTGAAAGGGATATTGCATGAGCGACAAGGAGAATGGGCTAAAGCTTGTGAAGCTTATGAGGATTCTCTTCGTGTCAGTCCAGATTATGTGCCTGCATGGCAGCGCTGGCTTCCGCTCATTGTTTGTACTAGCCAGATGCACCGGATAAATGAATGGGTGAGCAGAGAGGGGATTCCTGAAAAGGTGCAGTCCCTCGTATTTTATCTCATGCTGGACTTGCAAGAGCTGGCTTGGATCTTAAGACAGAGACACCACTTGCAGGCTGCTTTTTTGAATGAACCTTGGATTGAGGCACTTTTGTTAGCACAGCTTGGGGAGTATAGCGTGGCAGTACGTTTAATACAGCCCTGGGTGCAGTCACCGGGTGACCGAGTACAAACAGAATTGTATCATGCAGCCTTTCAGTATAACCAAGCTGTGCTGAAATCAAGAAAGGGAAACAACATACAGATGAGTCCAGAAACTCCTCTGTTACATCGTTTTCCCTCGGCTGCGGAAGCTTGTGCGGTGCTCATTCGAATAGGTGCATGGGATGGTTTCACAGCCATGTTACTCAGTGACCCATCACCTGCCGTTCTGTTGTCCCACTTGTCACCAGCGATGAAGATGGCTTTGCTCCAGTCTCCTCTTTATGTAGTGGAGCTGCTCTGTTCCTTGCTTGAACAAAAGCTACAGCTGGGACAGCTAAATGAAGCAGAAGGAAGTCGTTGCTACATGCTGCTGCTCGCACTTCAAACGAGGCTTACACAGAAAGAGGAGGCTCTTTCTTCAGCTCCGAATCATAAATTTCTACAGAAACTTCAGGAGCTACAGGAGGGATATCTACCTGAACATGCCGCTATGAAGGCGTGCTATGGATGGAATGCATTTAGCCATACTGGGTTCACACCACCCCAAAATGCATCATTACATCCGCTTGTAATCTTCTAGTCTGCCGCTTCCGATAGAGGGGTTTTTGAATTCAGGAAAGGCTCCAGCACCTTTTTCCACGCTAATTTCCATTTCTGCTCATCATAACTGAGTGCCGTTTGCCTTGCCTGTTTGCCAAGCTGAGTTCGGAGTTCTTCATCCTCAATGAGACGACATAGGGCAGCCGTGATGTGCGCTTCTTCAGGGGAAACCAGCAGTCCATTGAATCCATCTTGTACGAGATCATTAAGCCCACCTACATTCCCGGCTATGACGGGAATACCACAGCTCATCGCCTCTAGGCAGGCATAGGATGTTCCTTCAGAGAAGATGGTGGGAATGACCACGATATCCGCCATATGATAGGCAGTAATCATTTCGTCAAAGGGATAGCTTTTCGAAAGAATACGCGATTTGTGGGGATGGTGTTTTCTCCACATTTCAAAGGCCCTGCCTACCGTGCTTCCCTGCACCCGCTCTCCTGCAAATTCAATTTCAAGAAGAGGATAGGCGCCTAATAAATAATCGGCTGACAGCATCATCGGAATGATTCCTCGTTCCAGACTAATTCTTCTTGGAAAAAGAATGCGAACCCGCCCTGCTTGGTCGTCATCGCCTGTCTCTGAATCTTCTTCGGTCTGGTGAAGATGAACCATCCGGTTCCCTGTTTTTTTGCGTAGAGTGTGTTCTGTAAGTTGGTCGCCCTCATCTGAGAGGGGCCATTCTGTTTCAAGCGGTTTGAAATAATCTGTATCAACAGCGTTTGGAATCAGGATGATCTGTTGTGGATTTTTATATGTACAGACTGCGCGGCAAAAGGTAAGGAAATGGGAGTCCACGGATACGACGGTCTCGAGATGGTCCAGCGCATGTTGAATAGAGAGGGCAACTTCCTGTTTCACACTTGAAGGTATTCCCTGACGATCCCAATTGATCCCATGGCAAATACCGAGGCTGTTTGGGACATACGGAAGCGGGTGCCAGATACAGCTGGCATAGATGATCTTTCCTTTTGCATGTGAAGCCATTTCTCCAAAGGCATCTGGAATTAGCTGTGGGTCATAGGGATACCCAAAAACTTCGATCCCTTCAATATGGCGGTGAAATGCATCATAGTATGATAATTGATGGACTTGCGGCGTGTGGCCCAGTGAGCGAACGACCTGACAGAGCTGATAGATGTAGCGCTCCAGACCACCGCCAAAAAGTCTCTCGAAATCACGGTTATACCCATCTGCAAAACTGTGAGTAAGGATGCTGACATAGCCCAAAATTACTCCTCCTCTTTCCATTCCAGAAGGTTTGGCTTTAAGTCCAGAATAGACTCATACTGGGCGGGATTCCCCCATTCCCCCTTTGGGTCCATTTTTTTGTAGCGAACATATTTCTCTACCCGTTCCTCCAGTGGTCCAGACCAGCCAAGATGCTTAATGCGCAAATCTGTCGTCAGCCCAGGAAGCGCTCGATACGTGAGTGGTAACCGAGGTACATGGTGCTGCATTTGAGGATAAAAGTAGGGGTACTCAGGAAAATAGCGGACAAGCGTCATCGTTTGCCCTTTATGGGCTTGCCATAGTTCGTCTTCCCGATAGTAATTCCGGCTACCCCAAAGATCATATAAGCGAAAGCTGACCCAGTCATAACGATTCTGATTAATGAGATCGCGGATACTTCGCTTGGCCCTTTCTTCGTACAATTCATCCGCATCAACAGCAAGCAGCCAGTCTGGCGAGGTAGAGGCCGCGGCTTGCCATAGAATAGAGCGTAATTTCCATTCATCTGCAAAAAGAGGCTCAGGAAGCTGGACTAGTTTTATGACCCTTTCGAATGACTGGCATATAGCGACTGTGTTATCCGAACTCGCATCATCAACGATAACAATATGATCTACATAGGTAGATAGATCAGCGAGTACTTCCTCCAGATAGCGATGTTCTTCATTGTGTACTTGAAGCATCGCGGTTAGCGTATTACCTTCTTGCTTACGTACGTTAGGATAAGGGGAAGGATACTCCGGCATAAGTAGATATCAGCTCCCTTCCAGTAAAATGTGAACCTTCTCATCCAGTACCTCCAGAGCCGCGATATGGACAAGAGCCTCTTCATTCTCGGCTGCTGCCTCCAAAAAAAGACGAATGGCCGCATGGCGTTCTCCGCGCAGTGCTTCCACATTGCCGCACAAAATGCGGAACATATACCGATCCTCGTTAGATAACAAGTCAGAGGACTGAACTTGTGCAAGGGCAAGCTCGATTTGTCCTGTCTCACGGTAAATATGAAACAAGAGATGGCGGGTGTTATTTTGTAAAGGTGCCCCCTGAATGATGGATAATGCTGATCCATAGTCATCATTTAGCCGAAACAATTCTGCACGTGCAAGTGCCTCCTGATCTTGGGCCATTAGCGATAGAATATTCTCGTATTGTCTTGCTTCGATTTCGCCAAAGGCTGTAATCCCATAGATGTTGACTGCGGTTTTTAGGTCGCCAAGTTTGGCGTGGATGGCAGATAAAAAACGATAATGGGAGATGAGGGGCTGATCGCTTCCCTTTGCGAGTGCCTGTAGAAAAGCTTCCTCTGCATATTGCAGCGCTTCGCCTTCTCCCTGCAAGTACTGGTATACGGACAAGAGGAATGAAATCGTCTCATGAGGTCCATTCTGTTCTCTCAATGAAAGGTAATGGGCCTTCCGCTCAGACCACTGAATCTGGTGAACAGTTATAGGAATATCTTCGATCATTTCATGTATGGCTTGTGTAAAAAGGCGAACCTCCAGATCGTCTTGCCCTGCATCAAGGAGAAGGGCCGGTGTGCCGCAGAAAGCCGCATCTAGACACCTCATTTCGGATCTTGAACAGAAGAGCTGTGAGATGGCTAACAGTTGCTTCATACAAGTTAGCAACAGACTGCTTGGGTCTTCTTCTGTATCATCTAAGTGAAGTGTAATGAGCTGAGCTGCGTGTAAGCACGTCTGTGATCCTGCTACATGAACCCAATAGGGATGAGCAACAATCGCAATGGTATCTTCTGTCCAGACGGTATGCAGTTTTGAGGCAGGCAAAAAAAGAACATCGGACGGCAGTCTTGCAGTCGATGCTTCCTCATTTGTATGTTCAGCATCTTTCTGCTTGAGTTCCGATAGGTAATACACCTTATATTCCTTGCACAGCTCGACAAGCAGTTTATTCAGAAGCGGGTCAGACCGGCGGGGAGGAAATACAACGATTGTAGAAGAGAGCACATCATCGCTCCTTTCTGGCCCATGCATTACAGCATGTATGCCTGTATTTTTCATCATTCCTAACCTCACACCAACTCTATACTCTATGGGGAGGTATAGCAGAACATGATCAGTAATTGTTAGGAAGCACAAAAAAACAGGACCTTTTGGCCCTGCTGGCTGAGATGAAATGGCTACATTTGAACGAGCATAAGGATAATCGAGGATAAACAAAGGCATAGACTGACAAGGCATAGGACGGCAACCACTTGTTTATGGGAAAGTCCAGCACGCAGTAATCTATAGTGAGCCTGACTTGCATCTGCCTGATAAATGGCCTTGCCATCCAGAAATCTTTTGAACACGACAAATAGGTTATCGAAAATCGGTACACCTAGTGCCAGAATTGGGATGAGAATGGATAGTACGGTAGCTTGCTTGAAAGCCCCATCTAAGGCAATTACGGCAAGAATGTAGCCGAGGAATGTAGCTCCCGCGTCCCCCATAAACACTCTGGCAGGAGGTTTGTTGAACTTTAAATATCCAATCGTTACGCCTACAAGTACAATGGCCAGCATTGCCGAATTTCCTTGTCCCATGGTGAGTGCCACAATAAACAGAGTCATACCCGAGATCGCTGACAATCCCCCGGCTAAACCATCCATTCCATCTGAGAAATTAATGACGGTCGTTACCCCAAAAATCCAGAGAATGGTCAGTGTAAACTGAAGCCATATAGGAAGCGATATATATTCTTCGCTAAAAGGATTATAAAAGCCGCTGAAGCGAATACCTGCGAAGAACGCAATAACCGCAGCAGAGATTTGAACCATCATTTTAGGCATGGCGGGAAAATCTTTTCCTTTTGTTTTAAACCAGTCATCAATAGTTCCGATGATGAGCAGCAGTAGGCCTCCTAGAAACAAAGCTCCGGTCTGCCATGTATATTCACCTGAAAATAGCAAATAGGTAATGAAAAAGCCAATAAAGATAGCGTAGCTCGCAGTTAAAGGGATCGGTTTTTTATGTAATTTACGTTCCTCATTTGCCCGGGGCTTGTCCACAAAATCTATTTTGAGTGCGAGACGTCCAAGCGGTGGAATCAGAAGGACAACGATAACCATGGAAAGAATAAAAGCACCTGCATAAAGCATACGAGAAATTTCACCACTTTCTGCTATATTTTACATCTCATATTAAATTAGAGGCTTACAATTTGTCGATCTTTTTATAACAAAAAGCTGCAAATCCCGGGCAGGAAAATGCAGCCTCTTTATTTATTGAGATGAATATTGGACATCTATACGATTTATAAATCGAGCAGGGCTTCCTCAAGAACCCCATTTAAAGAATCAGAGGAAGAATCACCAGTCCAGTGTAATATGATTGCATTTTTATGTTCATATATGACTGGGGGTGACTCTAATGCACTTGTTTGTTGCTCCAATTCAGCTACTGCATCCTGTAGAGCACCAGCTGAGGCATAGGTAAAGATCGATATGGATTCAGGCTGGGCAGAAGCATGTTCAGATTGAACGATATATTGGGCTGCAGGGACATGATTCAACACTGGTTTGATAGCGCTATCATCGGCTTTCTGCAAATGGACGTCATTATGCTCTAAAGCGCTTACGACTTGATGAGGAGTAATGACTGCATGGTCACTGGCTATGACGCTAGTCACACCGCCTGCTGTTAGGATAAGCACCAAAATAAAGGTAGTAATCAAGGCTTTTTTCATAAAATTCACCCTCCGTTCTTGTCTCCATTATAGCGCAAAACGGAGGGTAATTGTTGCAGAATTGTGAAATACATATATTAGCAAAACTCAATGAATAATGTTACTTTCGCGCGCTTTTTTTACTAAAGGTTCTGACAATTTATTGATCGGTTTCTTCAGTGCAAGGCCAAGCAACATGAAGAGTCCGGCAATGATCAAAAGGACAATGATATCTCTCGTAACGACTTCTCCCAAAATACCACCTGCCGCTTCTCTCATCAGGCTGATGCCATAAGTGAAAGGGAGGAACGGGTGAATGAACTGAAAGAAAGGAGGAGTTACCTCAATGGGAAATGTACCTCCTGCCCCGCCCAGTTGCAGCACAAGGAGGACAATAGCCATTGCTTTTCCTACATTGCCAAAGACCGAGACTAGGGTGTATACGATAATCATAAATACGCTGCTAATGAGCAGTCCGAATAGAACGAAATAAACGGGATCATGCACATAGGTTTTTAACAAAAACAAATCCCCGAGCGTAACGACGAGTGACTGAAGCAGTGCTAGTGTCATGAAGGTAAGGTAACGTCCAAAATAGACCTGATACGGACGGTAGGTAGCTGCTATTGGACCGTCATCGTTATTTTCTGAATGATTCTCCCCTTCTTTCACATGGTTATGCTCATGGATTTCAACCGTAAGCAGGGAGACGAGTAGCAAAGCTCCAACCCATAGAGATAATGTGGTGAAAAAAGGAGACATCGCTGACCCGTAATTAGGAATGGGATATAGCTTATGTTCCTTTAAGGTTACCGGAGAGGCGAAAAAGGCACTCTCTTTCTGAAAATCATTCCGCAGTAAATCAATAATTTCTTGTAAGTTTCCGCTGCGGTCAAATTCACGAATATTGTCTGCGATTGCTGTGATCTTTTTCTGCACAGTGGGCAGTTCCGATTTCACCTTCACCAAGGCATCGCCGCCGACAGTTAAGCCTTTCTCTGCATCCTGCATAATTTCCTTGATACGAGGCAACGCCTTTACTGCCGATTGCAAGGCTTGGTTCGCTTTTTGAGCAGTATTAGCCGCTTTATCTAAAGCTGTCTTGATAGCAGGAGCGATTTCAATATCGTAACGACGGAGCAGGTTTTCGCTGATGGAAACGGTCTCCTCTGCTGTGTTGTGCAGTTTGTCCAGTAATTCTGAAGGATCTTGTCCTTGCTCAAGTACTTTACGGATGCTGTCTATTATATTCAATTGGGTATTTAAACGGTCATACAGTTGGTCAAACTTTGACGTAATACTTGTATATACTTGGTCCGGAAGGTAGTTCTGAAATGCATTCAACAGACCTGCAGCATCCTCTGTCAAACGTAGAAGCAGCGTAAGTTTCGGCTCTAGATCATCGAGCTTCTGGGTGATTTCCTCTGGCGACAAATCTACATTCTGAAGTGCCTCAGTTAGGGTAAGGACATGGCTTGCTGTTTGGTTGATGAGGGTAATGTTTTGCTTGATGAGTGGTAAAACCGCGTCTGCTGCATTCTGTACTTTCGGTAACACTTCAGCAAGTTTCGAAGAGAACGCGGAAGCCTGAGTTGAGACTCTCTCTATTTCAGGGAGAATTTCTTTGGCCTGCTTCACCATTTTTTTGAGATCATTAACATCTGTAAGTGCAACATCTGCTGCATTGGTTAGTTCAGGCATCATTTCTTCGAAGCGAAAAATCAAACTTTTTAATTTTTCAATAGAAGGCAGCTCTTCCTCAAGTTTGATCCCGAGTTCGTTAAACCCTTTGAAAATAACGCCATTTGCTGTTTTAACAAAATTTTCTCCGATTTCGCTAACGATGCTGGTCGCACCGGAAGAGGTGATTTTAGGTGCTACTGCATTAATTTTTTCGTTTACGTAATACTCCAGCTCGGGTTGAGTTGGGGTATTGGTCAATACCGTAGCGAGCCCGGCGGAGAAATCGGCAGGAATAATAATGCTGGCATAATAATGTCCTTTTTTCACCCCAGATAAGGCATCAGCTTCACTAGTAAAAACCCAGCCAATCTTTTCATTCGTTCGAAGTGTCTCAATAATCTCCTCCCCTGCATTAATGGACTTGCCTAGAATTTCTGCACCTTTATCATTACTTACAACGGCTACCTTAATCCCTTTCGTGTTACTGTACGGATCCCAGGAAGATTCAATGTTGAACCAAGCATACAGTGAGGGAAGGACAACAAGACCTGCGATGATGATAAGAGCAGGCCAATTATGCAGAATCCGATTCATGTCTTGAATATAGATGGACAATATTTTCTTCATGGTCAACTGTTTCCTCCGAGCACATAAGTATGGGAGATAGGTTTCCAAATGTTGTTTTACTTTATGCGGTGCTAGGGTCAACAAAGGGAGGAGGACAACTTTGAGAAGCTAAACCAAGTAAAACAGGGGTGTTAGTCTAAAAAGAAAAAATATTCCACTTTTTATAATAATTTAGAAAAAAATCTTTTTTTATTGGATTTCTTTTGCTATAATCTCCCACAAAGAGAAGCAGAAGGAAAAACTGCCGGGCTTCCCACATCATATCGTTCTCTTCAAAAATGACATTTTCCAAAGCCAAAAGGGGGAAAAGGAATGAGAAGAAACAGAAAAAGTGTCAAGCTAACCTGTCTTACCGTATTATTGTTAGCCCTGCTTATGAGTGCATGTTCCGGTGGAGGAGGTACGGCTGAGCCGAATAATCCAGCACCTGCGGATCCAGTGAAGAACGAAGAGAGCAGTGAACCAGTTACACTAAAGTTCTGGACGATCGCACTGCAGCCGAAATTTAATGACTATTTCAATAAACTTATTACGGAGTACGAGGCATCTCACGAGAATGTCAAAATTGAGTGGCAAGATTACCCCTACGATGCAATTACACAAAAACTGCTCACCAGCAGTGCCAGTAATTCAAGCCCCGATGTTGTAAACCTCAATACGGAATTTGCTAACCAGATGGGCACTAAGGGTGCACTGGTTGATCTTAATGAATACCTCACCGCCGAAGAAAAAGCAGAATATTTTGATGGCATTTTTAATTCAACCGTGCTTGGAGATAAAGCTTATGCATTGCCTTGGTACACAGGTACTGAAGTTCTTTTTATGAACAAAAAAATCTTGGAGGAAGCTGGGCTTGATCCTGCAAATCCACCTCAAACAAGAGAAGAACTCGCAGACTGGGCACGTACCGTGAAAGAAAAGACAGGAAAAACCGGGTATGCCCTGAACCTTGTTACCAAACTGCTGACGATTGATGGAATTCCTATTCTAAATGAGGATAAATCGGCAGCTGCCTTTAACACACCGGAAATGGTAGCTATGGTTGAGAATCTCAAAAAACTGATGGATGAAGGACTCATTATGAAAGAAGATTCGGATCTCGGGAAACAAGTTCAGTTCTACTCCGCAGAGCAAACGGCCTTTGTACTCTCAGGTCCAACTTTTATCAATTTCATCAAGACCTCTTCACCTCAAATATATGAAGATACAGTCGCGGTTTCTCTTCCGACCGGTAAAGCTGGACTGCGTTTATCCAATTCCATGGATCTTGTAGTACCAAGTAAGTCAAAGCACCCGAAAGAAGCAGCTGAATTTGCCAAGTTCATTACGAATGCAGATAATCAGACCGCTTTCTCCAAAGAAGCGAATACACTTCCTTCGACTAAAAAATCAGTAGAAGATCCATTCTTCACGGAATCAGATGGTTCTCTTGAAGCAGAAGCGAAACTGGCTTCCAGTCAGAGTTTGGATAAGGCTACCGATCATATGGTGGGTGTGCCAAATGCATCGGATATCAACTCTGCTCTGGCACGGGGCTTACAAGATATACTACTGAACGGCAAGGAGATCCAGCCTACTCTTGATTCCATGGAAACAGAAGTGAATAACATCTTGAAGCAATAATTACGCGAATAAGTAAACCAAAAATGTGAGGCAAGACTTGTTCTTGCCTCCTGCTGTTTATGAGGAGGAATGTAGAAGTGAAATGGATTCGCTCCGAGTCTTTTGCAGCCTGGGCTTTCATGACCCCGGGGCTGATCATTATCGCCGTATTCGTATTTTGGCCGATCCTATATGGGATTCCGCTGTCTTTCACGAACTATTCCGTAGTTGCAGAGACCAAATATGTCGGGCTGAGTAACTTCAAGAATGCTTTTCTAGATAAAAACTTTACCATCTCTCTCTGGAACTCTTTGCTGTATGTCATCGTTGTTCCCTTCATTCAGATTTTTTCTATTCTGATGGCAATTTTGGTAAACAGTCGTATTCCAGGAATTAAGCTCTTCCGTGCAGCCTTCTATATCCCAGTCGTCACCTCTATGGTTGCCGTAGCGCTGATCTGGAGCTGGCTGCTGAGTAATAACGGGGTAGTGAACTATTTGCTCATGAAAGTGGGACTCATTAGTGAACAAATATCGTGGTTGTCTGCGAGTGAAACTGCACTTGGGACTCTCATGTTCATTACGATGTGGAAAGCACTCGGCTATTATATGATGCTTTACCTCGCGGGTCTGCAGGGGATTCCGAATGATCTATATGAAGCAGCAAGGGTAGATGGGGCGAATCGTCTTCAGCTGATCTGGAGTATTACACTTCCGCTGCTACGGCCTCATATTTTCTTCTGTTCATTAATTTCCGTTATGGGCGCGGTGCGGGTCTTCGACGAAGTTTATATCCTGACTAAAGGTGGACCGGGAACCTCAACCCTCGTATCGAGTGTGTATATCTTTGAAAAAGGGATTAACCAGTTTAACTTCGGTTATGCCTCCGCACTTGGACTTATCGTCAGTGTGTTGATTGGCGGACTGAGCGTACTCGTATTCAAGTTTAATCAGAAAGGTGGTGTCAATCCTTACTGATGGAAACGACGAGAAAAGCAAAAAACATACGCAAGATTTCCAATATGGCGATTACCTATTTCTTTTTGATTCTGCTTGCCATTTTTATGATGGGGCCGTTTCTGTGGTTGCTTAGTGTATCACTAATGCCGGGTAGAAATGTATTTGCTACACCTCCTGCCATATTTCCAACCTTTATTGATTTTGATAACTACGTGCAGGTGTGGGGTTTCCTTAACTTTCCGAAATATATACTGAACACCGTCATTATTACCGTCCTTGGTGTCGTATTCAATATTGTGCTGGCCTGTATGACCGGATATCCACTTGCGGTATTTCGTTTTAAGGGAAGAAACTTTGTTTTTGTAACGATGATTTCCACGATGATCATACCTTCTTCAACGGCGATGATCGTCCATTATTTGACGATTCAGGATTTGCATCTGGCTAATACGTATTTGGGAGTGGTGCTACCTGCAGCCGTCTCTGTATTTAATATCTTTTTGATGCGGCAGACATTTATCGGTATTCCGATTGATGTGAGAGATTCAGGAAAGATTGATGGAGCATCGGAGTTCCGGATCTGGTGGCAATTGATTTTACCACTGGTGAAACCGGGTATCGCAGTTATTGCACTGCTTGAGGTAATGTCATTCTGGAACAGCTTCCTATGGCCCATCGTTATTCTGGAGGATACGGATAAATATCCGCTGTCTTCTGCGCTGACGTATCTGAATGGCCAGTTCTCCTATAATTTCGGATGGATTGCCGCCGGAACGATGATTTCCGTTATTCCAATTATTCTGGTTTTCCTCTTCACGCAGCGGTACTACATGGAAGGCATCGCTGGGGCAGTAAAGGGGTAACGATGTTTCTGCCGATGGAAGTAGGCAGATACACGCCGAAGGCTACAGAGGTTTTGCTCTACCTATTCTGCCGATGGAAG
>NZ_JAGXCY010000008.1:17670-187217 GCF_018310695.1 Paenibacillus sp. Marseille-Q4541
CACGCCGAAGGCTACAGAGGTTTTGCTCTACCTATTCTGCTGATGGAAGCAGGCAGACAGACGCCGAAGGCTACAGAGGTTTTGCTCTGCCTATTCTGCCGATGGAAGTAGGCAGAAAGACGCCGAAGGCTAAAAAGGTTCTCCCATCGTCAGCCCAGTTGATATCAGGCTGACCTCATGCCGAAGGCATCAAACTAACTAACATCAAGGTGAGGGTGGAGTGAAACACACCCGACACCCAGTCCCCCATGTAGAGCGAGTGTTCTGGATTCTGAGCGACTTTTGGCTTTGAATGCAGACGACTCATCTACGAAGAAATACTCCGCATTCAAAACAAGTCGGAGCGAAGAAGCCAGAACAGGAGTGAGGATCTAACTATGAAAATTACCTTTATCCCCTTGGATGAAAGACCATGTAACTATGAATTCCCGTACATGCTCGTCCAAGGGACAGAGCACCAAGTAGATCGGCCCCCACTATCCATGATGGGACAGAAAAAAACACCTGGCGATTGGGACCAGCTATGGACTTGGCTTGAAGAAAAAATAGAAACGGCAGATGGGGCAGTAATTGCCCTGGATACTTTACTGTACGGAGGGATTATCCCGTCCAGGCTGCACTATTTTAGCGAATCAGTCCTGCTCGAACGGCTGAACCGTCTGCGGAAAATAAAAGAGAAGCGTCCGGAACTAAAACTACTAGCCTTCCAGTTAATTATGCGTTGCCCGCAGTACTCTATTTCCGATGAAGAACCGGATTATTATGCTGACTGGGGACGTGAAATTTTTCGAAAGGGTTACATTCGTCACCGTAAAGAACTGAACATTGCAACCCACGACGAGTTACAGGAACTCAGCGATATAGAGAAGCGCTTACCGGATGACGTGCTGAATGACTATCTAGGTCGAAGAAAAATAAATATGGAAGCGAACAAAGCAGTACTGGATCTTGTTAAAGACGGTATCATCGATTTTCTCATTTTTCCTCAAGATGATTCGGCCCCATATGGTTATACAGCCAAGGACCAGCAGGTGGCAAGGCAGCGAATCGGGGAGCTTGATCTAGAGCTGACTGCTTATATGTATCCGGGAGCAGATGAAGTTGGCTGTACGCTGATGGCGAGGCTGATTAACGAATGGAAAGGAGTACAGCCTCTTGTATATCCAAGGCTCTCTTCGATCCAGGGTGCTTTTGTTACCCCGGTGTACGAGGATCGATTTTTCTATGAGACGTTAAAATATCAGATTACAGCTGCAGGTGCACTCATCGCCTCAAGTATTGCCGAAGCCGACATTGTCTTACTGGCAAGTACACCGGGAGAAACGATGATGGAAGCCGTATCGCAGGAGCATCCTTTTTTTAGCTACGATGTCTATCGAAATTTGATGGAACTGGTCGAGTACGGAAGTTACTTGATAAAGCAAGGAAAGGCCGTAGCCGTAGCGGATGTAGGATATGCTAACGGGGGAGATCTGAAGCTCGTTAAGATGTTGCGCCAAAAGGGAATGCTGTTTCAGCTGGCTGGTTATGCCGCTTGGAATACAAGTTCCAACACACTAGGTACAGTGATATCTCAGGCTCTTCTGTATACCCATTATGGACGTACTCAGGAACATCTGGATTTTCTTGCGCTTCGGTATGCTGAGGATGCGGGTTACTGTGCTGTAGTACGGAAAGAACTGAACGCAGGGCTGGTAGACCAGATGGGGTATAACAAATTTTTGCTCGATGGACCTAGGGGCAGGGTCGCAGAATATGTGCGACACCGGTTGGCCGAAGTGTTACAAGAGAAGATCAATGGGCCGGAAGGCGAGGTAACGATTACGGATTGCTATATGCCGTGGAATCGTACTTTTGAAGTCGGGCTGAAAGTTACGTATCACGCTGCACAGACGGATTGATGTAGACAACAGCTGGAACTAGGGAGAAGGATGAAGGAAGAAGGTGGCATCAGGTATGAATACGATTATGAAGCAGATACGTCATGGACTGATTGCATCGTGTCAGGCTTTGCCGGGGGAGCCTCTTTTCGGTGCAGACACCATGGCGAAGATGGCAAAAGCAGCCGAGGAAGGAGGAGCCATAGCAATTCGGGCGAATAGTGCCGATGATGTGCGAGCAATTAAGCAGATGGTCGAGCTGCCTGTCATCGGAATCGTGAAGCGAGATTACCCGGATTCTGATGTGTACATCACGCCTACAACAAGAGAAGTAGATGAACTGATTGCTGCAGGTGCCGATATGATTGCACTTGATGCAACAAGGCGTAAAAGGCCTGGCCAAGTCACACTGGAAACGATGGTCGCGTATATGCAGTCCCGGAACATGCCGATCATGGCAGACATCTCGACACTGGAGGAGAGCTTGTATGCGGCTTCCCTCGGCGTTACTTGCGTATCAACTACCCTTTCCGGATATACGCCGTATTCTCCGAATCTGAATGGACCGCATTTGCAACTTGTAAAAGAGGCAGCCGAAAGGCTTACGGTACCTGTCATAGCAGAAGGAAGGATTCATGAGCCTGCGCAAGTGGAAGAGGTTCTGAAACTGGGGGCTTATGCCGTTGTGGTGGGTTCAGCCATTTCCAGGCCGCAGCTAATAACAAAGCGGTTTGCAGATGCCGCACGGAAGGCAGTGATCTCAATCGATGGAAATGAATGATCGTATCCATACGTATTTCCCTTCCCTCACTAAGTCCGAGCAAAAAGTAGCGGAATGTGTTCTCGCCAACACCGATGAAATGATGTATTACTCGGTTACCGAACTTGCTGATTTTGCTTGCGTTGGGGAGACGACAGTTATGCGTTTTTGCAGGAAGATCGGATTTAAGGGTTATCAGGATTTCAAATTGTCTCTTGCCCAGAATGCCGGCTCGAAAAAGTCGGATGATCAGGAAGAAGATAATAGTGATTTTGTGAGGATGATCTACGAGACGAATGTTAACATTCTGAAATCGAGTATGAGTTTGCTTGCAAAAGATAAGCTCATGCAGGCGATCGAATGGATTGATGAAGCGAGATATGTACAATTTTTTGGGGTCGGTGCCTCTGGTATTACGGCACTTGACGCTAAAAACCGATTACTTCGAATTGGAAGAAGATCTGAGGCGGCAGCGGACAGTCATATTCAAGCTATGATGGCTGTCAGTATGTCAGAAGGGGATGTAGCTTTCGGGATTAGCGTTTCAGGAAGCACGTTTGACACGAATGACATGCTCATGAAAGCCAAACAGAGCGGTGCCAAAGTGATAGCCATTACCAACTATGCCAAATCTCCTATTACAGCCATTGCGGATATTGTGCTGCTGACCGCAGGTAAAGAAATGCCGCTTGAGGGTGGTTCGATCGGAGCTAAAATTTCACAACTGTTTATTATCGATCTCATCTGTGAAGGATTGGCACACCGAAATGTCATTCAAACGAAACAGATGAAAGAAAAAACAGCGAGGGCAGTAATAGACCGCAGCTATTAAGAACCTATCGATTGCTGGGTAACTAACTGCACTTAAATGAGGAGGCACTATGCATACACAGTTTATGGAGGCAGATATCGTTATCATTGGTGCAAGTCTAGGGGGTACCGCTGCAGCACGAGCCGCAGCCAAAGCGGGGAAACGTGTCATTATGACGGAGGAGACCGATTGGATCGGAGGTCAGCTTACTTCGCAGGCCGTTCCGCCAGACGAACACAGGTGGATTGAATCATTTGGCTGTACTGCAGGTTATCGCGAATTTCGGGATCGGGTGAGGGCTTACTATAAAAGCAATTATCCACTGACCGAAGAGGCTATGGCTGACCCTTTGTTAAACCCGGGAAACGGGTGGGTAAGCCGGATTGCACATGAACCGAAAGTAGCGCTCCGTGTATTAGAAGATATGCTAGCTCCTTATGTGAATACAGGGCAAATTCAAATTTTATATCATACTGTACCTATATCTGCAGAAACGCAAGGACCGGAGATTGTTTCCATACAAGTGAGAAATGAGAAGAGTGGAGTAGAGTACCTGCTGACCGGGCAATACTTCCTGGACGGTACAGATAACGGGGATCTCCTACCATTAACGGGTACAGAGTACCTGATCGGTAGTGAATCGGCACAACAAACGGGTGAACCCCATGCACTGGATGAAGCTGATCCGGAAGATATTCAGTCCATTACCCACGTGGCAGCAGCAGAGTATATTGAAGGTGGAGATTTTACAATCGAACGCCCAGCGAGTTATGAATTCTGGAAATCCTACACACCGTTGTTCGCTGACATCCCTCTCCTCAGCTGGTTCACTGCAGATGTAAAGGACACAGCTAAACTGAAGCAGTATACGATGTTTCCCAATGATCAAGGCATTGTCCCGCTTTGGACGTATCGTCGTATCGTTGATCCATCTATATGGCGTGAACCCCTTCCTTCGGGCGAGGTCACTTTACTCAACTGGGCACAAAATGATTATTATCTAGCTCCCGTAATTGGCGTAACGCCGGAACAGAAAAAGATACACGAAGAGCAAGCGAAGGAACTGACAAGGTCACTCGTGTACTGGCTGCAGACGGAAGCCCCAAGATTAGATGGGGGAAAGGGGTATCCAGGTCTAAGACTGCGCGGAGATATACTTGGGACTTCGGATGGTCTGGCCAAGACAGCCTATATCCGAGAATCAAGAAGACTGAAGGCAATGTACACGATTAGCGAGCATGATGTAAGTAAGGAGCTACGCGGAGAGCAGGGCATTAAACGATATTCAGACAGCGTGGGCGTAGGGAGTTATCATCTGGATTTGCATCCAACAACGAAGTCTCAGCGAGCTTTTTACATACCTAATTATCCTTACGAAATTCCGCTGGGATCGCTGATTCCCATTCGGATGTCCAACTTCCTTCCGGCCTGTAAAAATATCGGAATGACCCAGATAGCCAATGGATGTTATCGTCTGCATCCGACCGAATGGAATATAGGGGAGGCTGCCGGATACCTTGCTGCGTACAGCATTACACATGGCATCCGCCCAAAACAGGTATACGATTCAGCGGAACATGTAGCCTCCTTCCAGCAGCTTCTAGAGGAGCAAGGAGTGGAATTGCACTGGCCTGATGAAGTATACGATTCTTTATATTAGACGGAAGAAGCAGCCTATTTTCTCCGCATAGGAGGGGATAATCGGCTGCTTTTTATTTTTATATCTTCTTCGGAGAACGTTCCCCTATCTTCACCTGAAACGCAGCAATGGCAGCATACTCTTCCTCAAACTTACGGGAGAGGCGAATAAAGATAGGCAGCAGCTCCCGGTAGATAGGGACCGTTTCTGGTTTCGGATCATGATGATAAGTAGATCCAATCATTTCTTTGGCAGTGTCTAGGGAGTCGGTTCGTCCTGTCGCATATAAGCCAAGAATAGCGGCGCCAAGACAGGAGCTTTCAATACTTTCCGGGAAAATAACTTTTTGATCGAAAATATCGGCCATCATCTGTCTCCACAATTCGGAGCGAGCAAATCCGCCGGTTGCATGAATATATTTGGGTGTTCCGATCTGTTCCTCAATGGCGAGCATGACGGTATACAGATTAAACAGCACTCCTTCAAGGGCAGCGCGTACCAAATGTTCTTTTTTATGCTGTAACGTAAGGCCAAAAAAGGAACCCCGGGCATCGGAATTCCACAGGGGAGCACGCTCACCCATCATATAAGGATGGAATAAAAGTCCGTCTGAACCCGGTCGTACTTGCTCGGCAATATCGGCAAGAACTTCATAAGGATCTTTTCCAAGACGCTTGGCAGTTTCCACTTCAGAAGAAGCAAGTTCATCACGAATCCAGCGGAAAATAACCCCTCCGTTATTCACGGCTCCGCCAATGACCCATTTCTGCTCCGTCAGTGCATAACAGAAATATCGGCCTTTCGGATCGGTAATCGGGTGGTCTACCACTGTACGTATGGCACCGCTGGTGCCGATAGTAATGGCTACAACACCTGGATCAATCGCTCCCACCCCGAGATTGGACAACACGCCATCACTTGCACCAACGATAAAGGGAGTAGAAGGAGTAAGCTGCATTTGTTCAGCATAGGAGGTATCCAGATCATGAATGACGTGGGTTGTAGGTACAAGGCTCGATAAGTGATCCGCCGTAATGCCTGCGATGCGCAGTGCCTCTTCATCCCATTCTAGGGTCTCCATACGAAGGAGCCCTGTAGCCGAAGCAATGGAATGGTCTACGATGTAAACGCCAAAGAGCTTAAAGAAAACATATTCTTTAATAGAAATGAATTTATCAACCTGTGGCATCAGCTCCTGCTGCTCCCGGGTGAACCACATGATCTTTGTCAGTGGCGACATGGGATGGATCGGTGTACCTGTTCTTGTGTAAATGTCGTGGCCAGTCTTATCTTTTTTTAGTAGGGCAGCGTAGGGTGCACTTCGGTTATCTGCCCAGGTTAGAGCCGGAGTTAACCTTGTACCAGAACGATCCATGGCAATAACACTGTGCATAGCTGAGCTGAAGGAGACAAAACGGACTTCACCAGCAGGAGTCTTACTGTTTATCATGACCTGCTGAATCGTATAGACGACAGCTTCTACAATGAGGTCAGGGTCCTGTTCTGCTTTCACTGCGCCTTCGGTATGTAAGGGATAGCCTTTACTTGCTTCAGAGATAATCGTTCCGTCTTCTTCGAACAGTACGGCTTTGGTGCTGGTCGTTCCAATATCTACCCCAATCATGTAAGAAACGGAATGGTCTGCCATCTTGAATACACCTTCTTCCTGAAAAATAGGAAAGGACCGCAGCAAGAGCGGCCCTTTCCGCATTCTTTTTACGTACAAAGCTAGTATTCTGCATTAACCGTTATTGGTACTCGCTAATCTTTCTTTTTTATGTTGCTCCCTACATTGCTTACTAGCTCAGTCTTTAATGGCACCGGCAGCAATATCCGAAATAAACTGTTTGCTCACGAACAGGAACATAATGATTAGCGGCACGATGGCAAGTAAGGTACCCGCGATAATCATAGAATAGTCCGTATTATAGAGACCGTTTAGCTGGGACAAGGCAATTTGGAGCGTGTATTTCTTTTCGTCTGTGAGCACAATGAGCGGCCAGAGATAATCATTCCATACCCCGATAAAAGTAAAGGCGCCGAGAAAGGCAAAGGCCGGTCGAAGGATTGGCAGAGCTACGTTGAAATAGAGCCGGAAGAAACCCGCTCCGTCCATTCGGCCGGCATCGAGCAGCTCGCCTGGAATCGATCCTTCGGCGTATTGCCGAATCCAGAAAATACCGAAGGCATTGACCATGCCGGGAATAATGAGTGCTTTGTAAGAACCTACCCAGCCGAGTTCCGCCATAATAACAAAGGATGGGACAAGGGATAGCTGGGAAGGCACCATCATCGTCGTAAGCAGAATGATGAACAGTATGTTTTTCCCTGGGAATTCGAACTTAGCAAAGGCAAACCCGGCCAGTGAATCAAAAAATAGGACGAGCACCGTTACGGCAGTGGCTACAAATAAAGTGTTCAAAAAAGCCCCGAAAAAATCGATCTGAGTCATTACCCTCGAAATGTTGTTCCACAATTCTCCGCCAAACCACAGCTTGGGAGGAAACTGATAAATATCCGATGTGGTTCTTGTTGACATAACCAGTAGCCAATAGAAGGGAAACATGGAGATCATGAGCCCGATGGCTAAACCAAGATAGAGAATGATCGATTTAAGCTTTGACTGCTTCATGGAACTCACTCCTTCTATTTGGATGATGTGCCTTGGACAACCTTCCAGTTAATGAACGAGAACAGGGCAATGATGAGGAACATTCCCCAGCCGACCGTTGCACCATAACCGAAATAGTTATTAATGAACGATTCACGGTATAGATAGAGCACAATGGTCATTCCAGCTCCGCCCGTTCCACCGTCATTGCCAAGCAAAATTTGCGGCTCTGTAAAGAGCTGCATACCGCCGATCGTAGAGGTAATAACGGTAAAGAGAATAACGGGACGTAGCAGTGGAATCGTGATACGGAAAAAGGACTGAATCCCGGTAGCACCGTCGATTTTGGCTGCTTCATATAGAGTGGTTGGGATGCTCTGTAAACCGGCGAGATAAATGACTGCGTTATATCCGGTCCAGCGCCAGATGACCATGGATGAAATGGCTACTTTGATTCCCCAAGGCACATCGAGCCAAGCGACTAAAGGGATGTTGAACAAACCTAGCACATAGTTCAGTACCCCGTAATTGTTGGAGAACAAGGCCGCAAAAATAATCGACACGGCTACAATCGATGTAACATTCGGAAGAAAGAAACCGATTCGAAAAAAGGTTTTGAAGCGGACAAACGGTGCATGGAGTAAAAAAGCTACGACGAGCGCAAAAAAGAGCATGGGAATGGTGGAATAGATCCAGATCATAAAGGTATTGCCTACGGCTTGCCAGAACTCGGGATCAGTCAGCATATAGCTGAAATTATTGAACCCGTTATATGTCATTTCGCCAATGCCATCCCATTTATGAAAGGCAAGGTAGAGAGAGAACCCGATAGGAAACAGGCCAAAGATGGCAAACAAAAGATAAAAAGGGGAGATGGCGGTATACACTGCCCGGTTTTTCCAAATCTCTCTTCCTAATTGGCGCTTTGGTGGGACTGGCAAATAAGCTTCTGTTGGTTTGGACTTTACAGGCTGCTGCATAAAGGTGCCTCCTTTTCATTTGGGCGAAAATGGGGTCTGCTTTTTGCTCTTATTCGTTTTCCTATCTCTTCAGTTCCCGCTCAACCCGTTGCATAGCTTCATCGAAGGCGGTGTCCGGATTTAGACTATTAATATTATTAAGCCAGCGCGACATAATGCCGTGTACGGAAGGATAACGTTCTCCAAAGTAAGATACTTTTACATTTTTAGCAGATTCAGCAAAGATTTCCCCAGTCGCCTGTCCTCCAAAGAAGGGTTCGCTTTCCCGAATTGTGGAACTATCAAAAGCACTTATAGTGGATGGGAATAAGTTTGTTGTTTTGAGCATGGTGAGCTGGTTCTCCGGATTTTGCAGCCATTTGATGACCTCAAATGCTTCCTGCGGGTGCTCACTCGATTTCGGAATCGCCATAAAGGAACCACCTACGTTCCCATCACCGCCAGGAGCTCGAGTCACGCGCCATTTCCCCGCGGTATCCGGTGCTGCTTCCTGGAGCGGTTGCTTCATCCACACAGCCCCTACAAAAGCGGCTATTTTCCCTTTGTTCACACCTGCGTTCCACTCCGGTGACCAGCCGTCTGCATTGGCAATCAGTCCATCTTTGTTAAAAGCAACGGCCATATCCCAGGCCTCACGAATGGCCTTGTTGCTGTCCCCTATAAAATCTCCTTCGGGAGTAAAATACTTCTTGTCACTCTGTGAAATTATCTGATTGTATACGTTTTCAATATTGTCGTACATAAAAACTTTCCCACCGAATGCTTCCTTCAGCGTAAGTCCTGCCTTTCTGTAATCCTCCCAAGTGCTCATCAGCTGATGAACCTCTTCGGGATCTGTTGGAAGTCCAGCTTCTTTAAATAAATCTTCCCGATAAAATAAGGCGGTCGGTCCTGTATCCATGGGGAAACCGATCATATGGCCTTCGGGTGTGACCCCTTGCTTCCACTTCCAATCTAGATATTGATCCTCTACCTCAGCTGCTCCCAGTTCATACAAATCATAAAAACGATCCTGACTTGGAAATAGCTCCATAACCCAGTCGTTCATTGCGACGATATCGGGTTCACCCGACTTAGCAGCGAGGGTCGTTTTTAATTTGGATTTGAAGTCCCCGCCAATCTTCTGTGTAACTAGGTTGATATTGGGAAATTGTTCTTTGGCTTTTTGAAGCAGCTGATCATCAATACTTCGGTTCCAATACCACAATGTAAGCGTTATCTTTTTGTTGGACGACGATGGATCAGCAGTTGATGGAAAGCTGCAGCCGCTCAAAACAAGAACCAAAATCAGTGTTACGATTGTCCAGGTTCTCCGTTTCATAATGACGATTCCCCCTTTAGTTGTAATTAGACTGGCCTTACTTCCAGTTTATGTTCGATATGTGATGATATGTATCCTCCTCACTAACTTGCTATACCCAAATATTTATATAATGAAACAAAGTGAATGAATAAAAAAGCAATAAAAAAGCCAACCGCTAAAGCGGCTGGCTAGTTCATTTTTTCTACATTTTTTTCTTGATTTCATCTTTTAAAGCTTCGGATGAAGTACCGAAAATAATTTGGACGGCACCTTGACCAAGACGCATAACACCTGAAGCACCCAGTTTTTTGAGCTCTGCATCATTTACGGCTTTCTCATCGCGTACAACGAGGCGGAGGCGGGTAATACAAGCGTCAATACTTTCGATATTGTCGGTACCACCAATGTGTCTCAGTACTTTGTCTGCCTTGGTATCTCCCGAAGTGGAGGCACCTGCAGCAGTATCAGCATCTGTTACGGTTCCTTCTACCAATTCGTCATCGTCTTCTCGGCCTGGAGTTTTTAAGTTAAACTTCAAGATTACGAAGCGGAACAGGAAGTAGTAGACAACTCCGAAAGCGAGACCGATCGGAATGAGCAGAAGCGCATTCGTTGACAGCTTCATATTTAGTAAGTAGTCAATCAGACCTGCAGAGAAAGCAAATCCAAGCTTCACATCAAGCATGTACATGACGAGACCGGAGAGACCCGTAAGTACCGCGTGAATTACATAAAGAACAGGAGCTAGGAACATGAACGAGAATTCAAGCGGCTCTGTAATCCCTGTAAAGAAAGAAGCTAGTGCCGAACCGATGAAGATTGAAGCAACCATCTTACGTTTTGCAGGTTTGGCTGTGTGAATCAGTGCAAGTGCTGCTGCTGGCATGGCGAACATCATAATCGGGAAGAAGCCAGACATAAACATACCTGCTGTCTTGTCACCCGCGAAGTAGCGAGTAAGGTCACCATGAACAACTTCGCCAGCTGCATTCGTAAAGTCGCCGATTTGGAACCAAGCGATGGAATTCAGTACGTGGTGAAGTCCAATCGGAACGAGCAAACGGTTGGCTGTACCGAAGATGAAGGCGCCAATTCCGCCTAGACCTACGACCCAATTACCAAATAAAGCGATAGCATCTTGAACTGGGCTCCAGATCATACCTAACAGGGCCGCTAGAATAATGGTAGAAATGGAAGTGATAATGGGAACAAAGCGTTTCCCTGAGAAAAAACCGAGCCATTCTGGAAGTTTCATATTATGGAAGCGTTTGTAGAGATAGGCAGCAAGAATACCCGTAATAAATCCGCCGAGAACACCGGTGTCCAGCTTCACATCGTCCGGAATATAGTCAAATACAAGAGGTACCTGCTCAAGAACTTTCACAAGAATCAAGTAGGAGATCACTGCAGATAATGCGGCAACTGCATCTCCAGCCAAACCTATGGCAACACCGACAGCGAAAATAATGGCCAGATTACCGAAGATCGTTCCGGCACCTGCGTTCAGAAACGGGGTAATGTACTGGTTGATGAATCCGCCAACTGCGCCGAGTGGAATATCCTTCTGATAGTCAATTAGTGCGAAGCCTTGCAGTATCCCCGCAGCAGGAAGCGTTGCAACTGGCAGCATCAGTGACTTGCCGAGTTTCTGTAAACCTTTTAGCATAATTCATTACACTCCTTAATTTAAATGAAAATAATTTTCGTTAAACAAGCTCCCTTTATAAAAATTGTTTTTGCTTAATAGATTCTAATAGATAAGCACTTATTATGGAATAGGACTTTTAGCATCCCAATTTTGCACATTGTGTTGACTTCTGGATAGCTAGCATATAGATTAACTATACAAAAATAATCCAATGCGCTTCGCTATTGTAAGCGCTTCATATCAGATTGTGCAACAAACAATAACTGGAAGGGAAATGAATCCGATGACCTTTCTTACACAACCTTTGTTACCTGCAGTAAAAAGCATGAAACAGCTAGAGTTTTTACTAAGTAGACCCGTTGAATACATTATTCTGCTTGACTCTCATGTAGCGCAGATAAAGAACATTGTTGAACTGGCTAGACAACACGGAAAACAAGTATTTCTGCATGCAGATCTAATTCAAGGCTTGAAGAATGATGAGTATGCAGCCGAGTTTCTGTGTCAGGAAATCAGGCCTGAAGGACTCATCTCGACCAGAGCCGATGTCATCCGGGTTGCGAAGCAGAAAGGCCTTGTGGCTATTCAGCGTATTTTTTTGCTCGACACTATCGCTCTGGACAAGAGCTACGCCTTGCTTCAGAAAACCAAACCTGACTATATAGAAGTATTACCAGGTATTATGCCTCGAATCATCTCAGAAGTTTCAGAAAAAACAGGAATAAAATTAATTGCTGGTGGACTCATTCGAACGGTTGAAGATGTAGAGAATGCAACAAATGCCGGTGCAGTCGCTGTAACCACGTCCAATGAGGAACTCATTCGGCACTATATATAAGATAAAATAGAAATAATTTACTGCAAGGAGGTAAACAATGGAACAATATATTATGTCTTTGGATCAGGGGACGACCAGTTCAAGAGCCATTTTATTCAATCAAAAGGGTGATATCGTATACAGCGCACAACGTGAATTTACACAGTATTTTCCGAAACCGGGCTGGGTTGAACATAACGCGAGTGAAATCTGGAGCTCTGTCCTAGCTGTCATTGCGAATTGTTTAGCTGAATCTGAGGTGAATCCTGCCCAGATTGCTGGGATTGGTATTACCAATCAGCGAGAAACGACGGTGGTGTGGGAGAAAGATACAGGACATCCGATCTACAATGCGATTGTCTGGCAATCAAGGCAGACCTCTGATATTTGCACAAGTATGAAGGATGACGGGCTTGAGGATTGGATTCATGACAAGACAGGCCTTATTATCGATCCTTATTTTTCTGCCACGAAAGTAAAATGGCTTTTGGATCATGTGGAAGGGTCTCGGGAGAGAGCAGAAAGAGGAGAGTTACTCTTTGGTACGATTGACAGTTGGCTCATTTGGAATCTGTCAGGTGGAAAGGCGCATGTCACGGATTATTCCAATGCTTCCCGTACGATGATGTACAACATTCATGAGCTGAAGTGGGATCAAGAAATTTTAGATTGTTTGCAAATTCCTGCAGCGATGCTGCCTGAAGTTAAAGGATCATCAGAAATATACGCCTATACCGTACCTTATCATTTCTTTGGTTCAGAAATTCCGATTGCTGGAGCGGCAGGCGATCAGCAGGCTGCTTTATTCGGGCAGGCTTGTTACCGAGAAGGGGACATTAAAAATACATATGGCACAGGCTGCTTTATGCTCATGAATACCGGGGAGAAAGCGATCCGCTCGAAACATGGGCTCATCACGACGATTGCATGGGGAATTGGCGGAAAAGTGGAATACGCCCTGGAAGGCAGTATTTTTGTAGCTGGATCTGCCGTACAGTGGCTGCGGGACGGACTTCGAATGATTCGAGACGCTAGTGATAGTGAGCTGTATGCCTCCCGGGTGGAGTCTACGGATGGGGTGTATCTTGTGCCTGCTTTTGTAGGGCTGGGCAGCCCTTATTGGGACAGTGACGTACGCGGGGCAATGTTTGGTCTTACACGAGGAACGACGAAGGAACACTTCATTCGCGCGACCTTGGAGTCGCTGGCTTATCAGACGAGAGATGTGTTAACCGCCATGCAGCACGACTCTGGGAATACACTGGCTAAGATGAGGGTAGATGGGGGTGCCGTGAGGAACAATCTACTCATGCAATTTCAGAGTGATATTCTCGGTTGTCCGGTGGAAAGGCCCATCATTAGTGAAACGACAGCACTTGGCGCTGCATATCTAGCTGGCTTGGCGGTTGGTTTCTGGAGCAGCCGTGAAGAGATTAGTGAGCAATGGGTTTCGGAACAAATTTTCGAGCCGGTTATGGGAGAGGAAGAGCGGGAACGGTTGTATGGCGGCTGGCAGAAGGCTGTCCATGCGGCAATGGCTTTCAAAATGTAGAACTTCCATGAGTAGACAAACGTGGAAAAAGGGGAAACGTGTTTTCATGTGTGGGGCCACGTGGTAAAATAATTAGTAACAAGTTAATATCTGTCAGGAGACGAGGAGAGACTGCGAATCCACATGGGCCACATGCCCATGTGTTGTTTCGTGGTCTTTTTTTGTTAAATAGACATAGACAAGAGAACTCAATAAAACGGAGGTTATCCATATGGCAGCAGGATTTGCAGAGTTAACAAGGCAACAGGCGATAGAAATGATGGAGAAGGATACGTATGACCTGCTCATTATTGGGGGCGGCATTACGGGAGCAGGTATTGCTTTGGATGCAGCAACACGAGGAATGAAGGTTGCCCTTGTAGAGATGCAGGATTATGCAGCAGGGACTTCTAGCCGCTCAACGAAGCTAGTTCATGGCGGATTACGATATCTCAAGCAATTTCAGGTCGACGTCGTTGCCGAAGTTGGCAAAGAAAGAGCGATCGTCTATGAGAATGGTCCACATGTGACGACACCAGAGTGGATGCTACTTCCTTTTTACAAAGGGGGGACGTATGGGAAATTCATGACCTCTATTGGACTCAGAGTTTATGACTTCTTGGCAGGTGTGAAGAAAAACGAGCGAAGAATGATGCTGAGCAAAGAAAAGACGCTACAGAAAGAGCCGCTGCTGAACGATAAGGACATGTCTGGTGGGGGCTACTACGTGGAATACCGTACGGATGATGCGAGACTGACGATTGAAGTTATGAAGGAAGCAGTCAAGCATGGAGCGCATACGGTTAATTATGTGAAGGCGAATCAATTTCTATATGAGAACAAGCAAGTTAAAGGTATCGAGGCACGAGATCTTGTGTCAGGAAAGGAATTTACGGTGCGAGCAGCGAAGGTTGTGAATGCAACCGGTCCTTGGGTAGATGAACTTCGCGAGCTGGATCATTCTAAAAAAGGGAAAGTATTGCAGCACACGAAGGGTGTACATCTGGTCATTGATCAAAGCCGTTTCCCACTGAAGCAGGCGGTCTATTTTGATACCCCCGACGGACGGATGGTATTTGCCATTCCTCGGGATGGAAAAGCATACGTAGGTACTACCGATACGGTCTACCGGGATGACCTGGCCCATCCTCAAGTAGAATCTGAAGATCTGGAGTATGTAATTGAGGCGATTCATTATATGTTCCCAGATGCAAAGATAACAAAGAATGATATAGAGTCCAGCTGGGCAGGAGTTCGTCCGCTGATCTATGAAGAAGGGAAAAGTGCATCCGAAATTTCACGTAAGGACGAAATTTGGCAGTCCGAGACGGGACTGATCACCATTGCTGGTGGCAAACTGACCGGTTACCGGAAAATGGCGGAGACGGTGGTGGACCTGGTGGCAAAGTTACTCCTTTCGTCAGATCAAAGAAGCATCTCGCTCTGCAAGACCAAACGAATGCCTATTTCAGGAGGTCATGTGGGTGGAAGCAGCGGATATCCCGCATTCGTGAAATCCATGGCAGAAGAGGGAGAACGTCACGGGTTTACACGGGAAGAAGCGATATCCCTTGCAAAGATGTACGGTTCTAACACCCAGCGGCTGTTTCAAATTTCAGATCGTGTAGAGCATAAGCTGAGCCCAGAATATGGACTACCCAAGCCGCTATTCATTCAGCTTGTCTACGCTATGGAGGAAGAGATGGTTGTGACTCCTGCTGATTTCTTCGTACGACGTACGGGCAATTTGTTTTTCCGGATTCAGCAGGTTGAGCAATATAAATCCGCTGTTATTGCGTATATGGCGCAAGTGAATGGATGGACTGATATGGAGAGAGAGATTTATAGCCAAGAGCTGGAGCAGTTGATTTTAGAGGCGAAGCCGCAGCTGGCATAAAGATAAAGATATGTAGAACATAAGGGGGATATTAGAATGACATTACACATTGGAATTATTGGCACGGGATGGTTTAGCAAAGTGCACGCAGATCTGCTGCAACAGATAAAGGATGTGAAGATACAAGCGATTCTCGGCACAAGTAAGGAAAAGGCGCAGACGATGGCTGTAAAATACGGAGCTGTCAGTTATGAGGATGTCACCACGATGCTTGAGCAGGAGCATTTAGATGCGGTGTATGTCTGTGTTCCTCCAATGGCCCATGGAGAAATTGAGTTTGCACTCATTGAGCGGGGCATTCCTTTTTTTGTTGAGAAACCTCTGTCAGTGGATCTTGATCTGCCAATGCGTATTGAAGCAGCCGTTCGTGAAACGGGGTTACTTACGGCGGTCGGGTACCACTTACGCTATCAGAAGAATGCCGAGAAGTTAAAACGGGAGCTGTCGGGACAAACGATCGGTATGGCCAGCGGTTGCTGGAATGGAGGCATGCCGGGAGTAGCGTGGTGGAGGGACCAGGAGGGTTCGGGCGGTCAGTTCATTGAACAGACGACTCATATTGTAGATCTACTCCGTTATGTCGCCGGAGAAGTGGTGGAAGTGCAGGCCATGTATGCTGGACGCAGCATGCATAAACTTCATGAAGGAGTGACTGTTCCTGATGTGGGAACCGTAAACTTGAAGTTGCAAAATGGCGCCGTTGCTAACATCATGAATACCTGTCTACTTCCAGATGGAGTTGCAGGAAGAGCAGGACTCACTCTATATACATCAGAGGGCATATGGGACTGGAATCCAGAACAGCTTGCTGTATCCCTGACGGATGGCCAGCGTACGACTGCTAATGACAATAATCCTTATAAGAGTGAAACGGAAGCTTTTCTTCACGCACTTCGGACGGGGGATCGCAGCTTGATTCGATCTGATTATCATGATGCACTCCGCACTCAGGCGGTCACGGTAGCTGCGCTACAGTCTGCTCGTTCAGGAGAGCGCTTGTTTATTTCAGAGCCGGCTAACCAAACATAACAAAGAGACTTCCCATCTATATTCTAAAGATGGATAACGAGAAACAAGCCCTTCTCCAAAACAGGAGAAGGGCTTGTTTGCATTGTATAACTTTAACGTACCTATTGCTGGGGCTATTACGGAATGATTCATGTCATGTCGTCTGAGAAAACTTACATCAAATGATACCGTTTACTAAAGAAGTTTCTTGAGTTGAGATACACGACCTTGGCTAATGCCTAGTTTCTCAGCAACTTGATTTTGAGAGATGCCAGGGTGAGTATCCAAAATTTCTTTCATTTTGCGCAGCATTTGTGCTGTCTTTGGTCTTACATCACGAGCAAATTCGTCTGAGCTGGTCGCGAACGGATGTCTATGTACATTAGGTTTTACTGACAATTCTGGCTTGATAAAGTAGGTTGCACGTCGTTCATGCTCAGAAAGTGTCGTGTCTTGTCGTTCGCCTGCAGGAATATCGACTACATTTTCAGCATATTTCAACTCTTTTGCACAACTTTTGCAGATAAATTGTTCCTTGAAATACATTTCAGTGTCTACATTTCCGCAAAAAATGCATAAAGTAGACTTGTATTTACGAAGAATCAACTCCTTACCTTCAATAAAGAACTCAAGCGGATCGCCGATATCAATCTCCATGGTGTCACGCATCTCTTTCGGAAGAACTATGCGGCCAAGGCGGTCGAGCGCTCTTTTCATACCGGTTCTCTTCATGGGTAATCTCCCCCGCTAATCAGCGATATTATCGTTCCTTCATTTTAAGGTAAGAGTGTCCTGCAATACAATAACTTTTTGAAAAAAAAGGTAGAGAAGGCGTGTTAAGAGAACAAGAACATCGATATAACGGGAGAAATTGCCAGAGTAATCACTGCGGAGAGTACCATAGAGATGCTAGAAATGGTCCCAGTAAGAGGACTAAATTCGAATGCTTTGGAAGTCCCGGTACCGTGCGCACTTGTACCAAACAAAATTCCGCGTGCAATTTCTCCGTCAATTTTCAACAATTTCAGTGTGTAAGGTCCAATCAAAAGGCCCATCAGTCCAGTCATGACAACAAAGACTGCAGTGATCTGAGGGACACCACCGATCATGGAAGACACGTTCATAGCAATCGGTGTAGTGATGGAGTGAGGCAGTAGACTCGACTCTAGCCCGGGATCAAGCTGCAAACCTTTGGCAACGAGAATCGAGGAAGAGATAGCTACGATAGAGCCCAGTGACACACCGGTAACGATTTCACGCCAATACTGCTTCAGCTCTTTTAAATATTTATAAAGCGGGATAGCGAATGCAACGGTTGCAGGTTGCAACAGAAGAGTCAGCACGCTCCCGCCTTTGTTGTATGAGGTATAAGATGTATTTGTTGCCAGGAGAACAACAATAATGACCAAGGGTACAATAATCAGCGGGGATAGGTACACTTTAGGCAACTTTTTATACATTTTTTTGGCTAGCAGGTAGATGGCCAGTGTGAACATGAGACAAAGTACTGCGGTCATTTTGTTTTTTCTCCTTTCTTTTCGCCATGGCGGTTGCAACGAGTCCAGATACGGCCATAACAAGGAATGTACTAATGAGAATGACAAGTAAAATACTTAGGCCATCCTGCTTCATCATATCGAAATAGTTCATGATCCCAACGGCGGATGGAATAAAGAACAATAAAAGTTCTGCTAGTAACCAACTTGCGCCTGCTTCAATCCAGCTGAGTTTAATGACGCCGGTTTGCAGGAGGATAAACAGCACCACCATACCAATAATAGATCCAGGAATGGGGAGGTGCAGGAGATTCGTCATCCCGTTCATAAGCAGAGCGAACAAAAGCAGGAGCAGGACCTGAAATAAGATCTTTCCTGTTTGTTTCATGAGATGGACCTCCTTAAAGAATAGATAGAACAGAATGTGAGATAAGTAACTGAAATTTTGTGAAATGTGAATGTTTTGTTACTGAAAATTTTACAAGAAATTCTTTCATGAGTAAAATGCATATTAAGTATTTGTACTATTCCTTTTTTCTATAGAAGGAAAGGAGTTTGATCTATGGATATAAGGCATCTACATTATTTTCTGGAAGTAGCCCGGCAAAAGAGTTTTACTAAAGCTGCTCAGGCACTTTATATAACGCAGCCGACAATCAGCAAGACGGTGAAAAGTCTGGAGGAAGAACTGGGAGTAACTCTGCTTGACCGATATGGTAAAAAGGTAGAACTTACTGACGCAGGCGAAGTTTTTGCAAGACAAGCTCAGGAGATTGTCACTTCTTTTCATAACTTATCTTCCGAGCTGGATGATTTAATGAATCTTCAAAAGGGCCATATCCGTATTGGACTTCCACCCATGATCGGTTCTAGCTTTTTTCCTAAGGTCATTGGAGAATTTTATAAGCAATATCCCAATATAACGATTCAGCTGTTTGAGGACGGCGGTAAGAAAGTAGAGTCGGATGTCGCATCCGGAGCTCTTGATATTGGAGTCACGGTTTTGCCAGCTGATGAGTCCTTACTAGATGGATATGTTTTTGTTACAGAATCACTTAAGGTCGTTCTTCACCCTACTCATCTGCTCGCAGGAGAGAAGGAAATTGATTTATCGGATCTGCGCGAGGATGCATTTATTCTGTTCAGGGAAGACTTCACGCTGCATGACCGAATTATTGGTGCATGTCAGAAAGCAGGCTATCAGCCGCGGATTATTTATGAAAGCGCACAGTGGGATCTTATTAGCAATATGGTGGCAGCGGGGCTCGGTGTGGCTCTCATGCCGGAGACCATTTGTAGGGAGCTTGATGTGGAAGAGGTATGCATTTTGCCACTGCAAGAACGAATTCCTTGGGAACTTGGAATGGTATGGCGTAAAGAACGTTATCAATCGTTTGCTGTACGTGAATGGATTGCATTCACAGAACAAATGCTAAAACAAAAGGGCTAAACATCATGTCCGTTCCCTGATACAATAGCCGTAACATCTTTATCTCAAGGTAAAGGGACCAAGGAGGATTTGCCCATGAAACTTCGCGTATCCGCAGTGCAATATATGCTACAAACGATCAGTAGTTTTGAACAATTTGCTGCTCAGGTCGAGCATTATATAAAAACGGCCGAGGAATTTAGTGCAGAGTTCGTATTATTCCCGGAATTTATGACGACTCAGCTCATGTCTATCGGAGATGAAGAAGGCAAAGCACTTGGTATTGAAGATTTACCTGATTTTACAGACGCGTATGAAGAGCTGTTTATGAAAATGGCCCAAAAATATAACATCCATATCGTGGCGGGTACACACGTCATTCGTAAAGAGGACAAGCTGCTGAACACAGCGCATCTTTTCTACCCAGATGGACGCATTGGCCGTCAGCCTAAGTTACATATTACCCCTACAGAAGTGACAGAGTGGAATATGGAAGCAGGAGAGGACCTACAAGTATTTGAGACTGACAAGGGGACCATTGCTGTACTCACTTGCTACGATATCGAATTTCCCGAAATTGTACGTATGGCAAAAGCCAAAGGAGCAGATGTTATTTTCTGTCCTTCTTGTACGGATGATCGTCATGGTTTCTACCGTGTTCGGTATACGAGTCATGCAAGAGCTGTGGAAAACCAAGTATATGTAGTACTTACAGGTACGGTTGGCAGTCTGCCAACGGTGGATTTCATGCGTGCAAACTATGGTCAGGCAGCGATTATTACACCTAACGATATTCCGTTTCCTCCGCGAGGCATTATGGCTGAAGGGGAAATTAATGATGATATGATCGTAACGGCGGACCTTGATCTGGATTTACTTTATGAAGTAAGGGAACGTGGTTCAGTAACGACTTGGCGTGATCGCAGAGTGGACCTGTATCCAGACTGGCCAACGTCTTAGAAGACCGGAGGTTGTGTGACCTTGCAGAACGGCTCATATTACAAGGAAATGTACATTGTATCAGACAGTAAGCCTGTCCCAGTTGTCATTCGCAGTTATACACAAGAGGATTTTGAGGAACTCATTGCGATTCAGGCAGAATGTTTTCCTCCCCCTTTTCCCAAGGATCTATGGTGGAATAAGGAACAGTTGCTCAGCCATGTCACACGTTTTCCAAAGGGAGCCTTGTGCGTAGAGGTGGAGGGAGAAATAGCTGGCTCCATGACAGGACTGGGTACAAACTTTGATCCTGCTCATCCCGATCATACTTGGTCTGAGGCAACGGATGACGGGTATATTCGCAATCATCGTCCTGATGGAGATACCTTGTACATTGTAGATATTAGTGTTCGTCCTAAGTTTCGAAAGCTTGGAATGGGACAGTTACTCATGCAGTCGATGTATCATGTAGTGATCCAGGAAGGGATGGTTCGTCTGCTTGGGGGTGGAAGAATGCCCGGCTACCATAAAGTTGCTTCGAAGATGAATGGGAAGGAATATCTGGATACCGTAGTGAAGGGTGAGCTGCATGACCCTGTCATTTCTTTTCTACTTCGATGCGGTCGTACTCCTGTAACGGTAGTGAAGGATTATCTTGAAGATGAAGAGTCCTGTAACTATGGCGCCCTGATGGAGTGGCGCAACCCTTTTTGCAGTTTATAATTTGATCAGGAGGTTTACGAGAAATGGAATACATTCGTATCGTTTCAATTGAAAACCCGCTATTTGTAGAAATGCATCAACTGATGCAGCAGGTGTTTCCTCCGGAAGAAGTACTTGATTTCCCTCTATGGGAAGAGCCGTTAAAAGATCCAGGTATCCGCGTGTTCGTGGCTGTCTCCGATGATAAAGTAGTAGGTGCTACCGAGTACCGATATTATGAGGACTGGAATGTAGCGATGACGGATTTTACGATTATTGGACAAGACGGGCTTGGCATTGGACCATTCCTTGCTGCTGAACGTAAAAGAGATCTGAACCGTCTAGCCGAAACCGCGGGTAAAGAGCTCTTTGGTATGTTTGCTGAAATTTATAACCCGTATCTTTCGGATGAGCATGACTTTGGAGGAATCAAGTCGATGAATCCATATGTACGGCGGGAAGTATTATCTCATCTTGGGTACAAGCGGATTGATTTCCCATATGTGCATCCTTCCTGGCAAGGGGATGGCGAAGCGGTGAGCGGACTCGATCTGTGCTTTATGCCATCCGATGCTTCTGTCACTAGTATTTCCAGCAGACTGGTAGCAGATTTCCTGAAGCGGTATTACATGGTGCTTCCTGTAAAACCGGCTCAGTGGACCTCCATGGTAGAGGATTTGGAGTCCAGGGAAGAACTCGATTTGAAACGGCTGTAACAGAAATGTGACGAGATGCAGCAGAGTCTCATTGTATTTGCTTGCATTGTTTCATATGTTTAAAAGGAAAATCCCTCTGTACATGTACAGAGGGATTTTTTATATTTTCATACTAAGATGAGTGCAGCGTTACCGCATTGGCAGCTGACTTACATAGCTGTCGGAATAGTGAAGAAGATTCAGAGCACGTTCATACTGTTCTTTGCTTACTTTTCCTTTATTTAAGTTCTTACCCGTTTCCTTCAGACTATCAGGAGGTGGGTCCAAGGAGGAGATGAACGATGGATCAGCCGTCTCTTCTATGGAAGGTAAAGGGTACTGTGTGCCATCTTCATATCCACTGCCTGGGACAAACATTCCTTCTTCCGTAATGAGCGATCCTGAAGGAAGATAATATCGCTCTGGCAGGAGATTAGAGTGCCCGTTAAGCAGGTCTTGACCAAAATGAATATATCCATCCATGGATACGCCAAGCAAACTTGCAACGGTCGGTACGATATCCGACTGACCCCCAAGCTGATCGATACGTGCCGGATCAACCGCACCTGGAGCAGATATGATGAGCGGGATATTCATCATATCTGCTCGCGTATAGTCGCGTCCAAAGATCTCTTTCATAAGGGTACGATCCTTTTCTTCCAGTGAATAGAGAGGTAGTCCCAGATGATCTCCGTAAAGAACGATCAGGCTGTTATCCCATACCCCGTTATCTTTAAGCTGCTGGATAAACGTACCGAGTTCATAATCGGCATAGTTTTGGGATCGGATGTAATCACCTACGAGCGTATTTTCATAGCGGGCAGGAAGCTCCATTTTGTATTTGCTTTCCGGCAGATGATATGGATGGTGTGCGGACATGGAGATAACCTGAGAATAAAAAGGTTTGCCCGTGTCCTGGAGTGCTTTGAGCTCCTTAGAAGTCTTCTTGTAGAGCACTTCATCAGAAGCAGCAAATGCAACGGCATCTTCATTTCCGAAGAAGTCCATATCGTAATACTTACCGAAACCGAGCGCAGCATACATCTCTTTGCGGTTCCAGAACTCTACCTTGTTGGTATGAAAAGTTGTTGTGTTATATCCGTATTTATCTAGTAATTTTGCTAAACTAGGCACTTGAAAACCAGCGTATTCCTGAGAGGCAGCACCTCTTGCTGGAATGTAATACGACGAATTCACGACAAATTCGGCATCCGATGTATTTCCTTGACCTACTTGCTGATAAAAATGCGGGAAATACAAGCTTTCTTTAGCAAGTTTATTTAGATTAGGTGTTATTTCTTTACCATCGATATGAAGTCCAATTAAAAAATTTTGGAATGATTCCATTTGAACAATGATGACGTTACGACCTTTGGCTGCATCCCAGTAAGTGGAGATGGCAGGCTGATCAGGAGTGAAGCCTTTCATTGTGTTAATTTTGTGCTGTGTGATCTGCTCCTTGGGTACCGGTTTCCCCGGTTTATCTGCTGCAATCATATAAGCTTCATAATTCAATATCCCCATGGATTCCGCTTGAGTCAGCTCATTCATACTCGCACGGTTAGGCCAAACGTTAAAAATAGTCAACAGTGCAGAAAAAGCAAAGATAGCGACAGCCGTTTTCTTACCTATGCGTGGAAGAGATCTAGTTGTCTGGAAGACCAACTTGCTCCTTTGAATTCTGCGCCGAATAAAATAAACGCAAAGGACGATGATGTCGACGAAGATGAGCAGGTAATAAGGTGCAAGCAGAGAGAAGACGCTGCTGTTTACAGAAGTAACTTGATTGACTTGTGCTAAAGCGTGATAGGTCACAATTACTCCATAATATTTGTAGTACATAATTGCGGCGAAGAAAACAATCGTAATCGTCAGATTAGCAATCATGTAGTAACCGATCTTTCTTTTGTGAGAAAACCGTTCAATAAAACAAAAAATAAGCCATACAAAAGGGACCTCGGTCAGTAAAGGTTGCCAAAGAGGAATGTTGTCAAAGATGGCATACCAAGTAAGATAGCTTTTGACAATCATAATTAAGGTGAAGAATACAAATGGTTTCGTAATAAATCTGCTCCATGTTGGACGTTCCAACAGGTTCCCTCCTTCACTTCAATTCCAAGTAATTTAATTGTAAAATAATGGTCTTATTATATAATAATTCCGAGCGTGTGTTACACCCTTAACCATAAAAAATATTATCCTATGCTTCCTAGGGGATGTCAAAAGACAATCTATTCATTATTGTGAGCAGAGATACCACATATGATATAAAACAACAGATAATGGAGTGCGAAACAGAAGTTACGAAAAAGAAAGGGAAAATAAAAAACCGTCTGCTCGTTCTATTGAACGAAACAGACGGTTGATTTTTATATACTATTCCACAGCATACGTGGTTACAAAGGATGGGCGGGCGAAGATCGATGGTGCCTGTACTTTAATCCCTTCGCTTGTATCCCGTTTTGCATGTGCGTGAGAAAATGCTTGAGATTTTTGCCATGCCTCAAAGCTGTCTTTCGAATCCCATGCGGTCAAAATGACATAAGTATCACTGTTTAATGGACGAAGTACACGGATGCCAGAAAAACCGGATTCACCCTCTACTTTACGTGCACGGTTCATGAACCTTTCTTCAAACGCGGCTCGTCCTTCTTCGGTAACAGGGATGTTATTCATAACGATGAATTTGCTATCCTCGATCGTCCCACTTGCATCAATGGCTTCATAACCGGGAACTGCCACATCTTCTTCAATCGGGTTGTCCATTTCGACAACGTAGTGTGTACCCTCTTCTCCTTGGAGCGTGAAGTAGCGGTGTTCTTTGCGTGCATCTGTAATCGGTGAAGAGAAAATATAAAGATACATAATAACAACCTCCTGTACACTGAATTAGATAACAAGTCTTACCATCAAAATATAGCATATAACAAGGTAACTTTCTAAATCTCGGTTTTCCCTGTCGGAAGGCTTGTCTACTATTTGTACCCGTATTATTTCGTTTCTACACGGCTTCAAGGGTAACTGGTTTCTGCCATCCTGTTCTGTTACAGTGGAAAGACGAATAAGACCAGGGACGGGTGATTTGATATATGAGCTACGATATTTCCATATCAGTAAGACCGCTGGTAGAGTACGTCTATCGCAGCGGCAGTATTACAAGTGGATTTCGGACGAACGCAACGATGCACGAAGGGACCCGAATTCATCAGAGTGTCCAGAAAACCTATGCGGAAACGGATCAAAAAGAAGTATTCCTTACGGCAGACATTACATATGGTGAATTGCTATTTCACATTGAGGGGCGCTGTGATGGGCTCATTCAGCTCAATGGTCAGTGGACGATTGACGAGATTAAATCAACAGCGGCACCTCTTATGGATCTGGGAGATGGACTGCAAGTCCACTGGGCCCAGGGCAAAATGTATGCTTATATGCATGCCAAAGCACAAAACCTTACCAGTATGCAGGTCCAACTGACTTATGTACGTACTGGAAGCGGAGAGCAGAGAAAATTGGTAGAAAGCTATACCTATGAGGAACTGGAGGCTTACGCACATGAAGTGGTTGCCGCCTATGCTCCTTATGCGGACATGCTTCGAGTGCATGAAGAAGAGCGGAATCGCTCCATTGATGAACTGCCGTTTCCTTTTCCGAATTACCGGGCGGGTCAGCGAAAATTTGCGGGCGCCGTGTTCAAAACCATTCAAGAAGGCGCAGGACTTATGGCCAAAGCCCCTACCGGAATTGGGAAGACTATGTCCACTTTATTTCCTGCTGTCAAAGCAATGGGAGCAGAACACATCAGCAAAATATTTTACTTAACCGCACGGACGACAACCCGAGCAACCGCAGAAGAAGCTTTTGCAAGGATGCAGGCGCAGGGTCTTCATGTTAGCAGCGTAACGATTACAGCCAAAGATAAGATTTGTTTTAAAGCAGAGGAAGCTTGTGATACCGGGCAGTGCTCGCTATGTGAAGGATATTATGACCGGATTAATGGAGCTGTTCTCGACATTATGGAGAATGAGACGATTATGACAAGACCGGTCATCGAGCAGTATGCACGTAAGCACAGGGTATGTCCGTTTGAGTACTCCTTGGATATTGCATATGCAGCAGATGCAGTTGTCTGTGACTACAATTATATTTTTGACCCTCGGGTATCCCTGAAACGTTTGATGGAAGAGCAGAAGAAAAAGACGGCAGTACTCGTCGATGAGGCACATAACCTGGTAGACCGGGGTAGAAACATGTTCTCGGCAGAGCTCGTTAAATCGGTATTTCTAGGTATTAAGAGTGAATACAAGACAGCAAACGAAGGTGTATCTCGTGCGGCAGGAGAGGTGAATTCATTTCTGCTTGCGGTCAAAAATAATTGCAATGCAGATGGTCGGATCATTCAGTCCGAGCTGCCGGAAGAGCTGATTGAGCGACTCGAGAAGTTTGTAGAGACGGCCGAGATGGAACTTGTGACGGGGACTGCTGCATCCAAGGTTAGTGTGGAGGCACAAGAGGAACTGCTCAGTACCTATTTCGCAGCGCAGAATTTCATTCGGATGGCGAAGTTTTATGACGAACGTTATCTTACCTATGCTGAGATCATTCGCAGTGATTTCAAAATCAAATTGTTCTGTCTTGATCCTTCCGAACTCCTCCGGCAAGCAGGAAAAGGATACCGTTCGATCATTCATTTCTCGGCGACCTTGTCTCCGATGAATTATTACCGGGATATGCTCGGGGCAGGAGAAGAGGATTACACGCTGAGTATTCCATCTCCGTTTAGCAAAGATCAGCTTGATGTAAGGCTTGTTCCTGTATCGGTCCGCTACAATGACCGTGAGCGGTCGAAACAGGTCATTGCAAAGCTTCTCCAACAGGTAGCTGAAGAGCGGCCCCATACCAATCTGCTCGTCTTTTTCCCCTCCTATGCTTACATGCAGGAAGTATACGATACGTTTACTCAGGAGCAGGGCAAGGGAATCGACACGGTCATTCAGCAGTCTTTTATGACCGAAGAGGAGCGGGATGCGTTCTTGCAAGCTTTTCAGCCGCATCCTGAGCAGACAAGGCTTGCTTTTGCAGTTCTGGGCGGTGTGTTCTCCGAGGGTGTGGATTTGCCTGGGGATCGTCTGAACGGGGTAATTGTGGTAGGTACTGGTTTGCCGCAGATTGGCATGGAGAACAACATGCTGAAGGATTATTTCAATAAAACAGGACGTAATGGATTTAATTATGCGTATGTATTCCCAGGAATGAATAAAGTGCTTCAGGCAGGCGGGCGGCTCATTCGAACCGAAGAAGATGAAGGGGTGCTCGTGCTGATTGATGATCGCTTTACCCAGGAGCCCTATCGCTCCTTACTGCCTGAAGAGTGGAGAGATTACCAATCGGTTAACCCTGCTTCCCTTTTATAAAGCTTCTCACGAACAGGATAAAGTAGTAGAGAAAAATCCACGGCAGGATGTTCGAGGTAGCCCACTCAATAAGGGAGGCAAGGTACAGGGATAATGAGAACACATCTAAACCTAACCCTATTTTGAGCAGATTGCGATACCGAAGTAGAGTGATTTTTTTGCAGTTGATGTAATCGCCGAATTGGATGGATGATGTTGATTTTGATTTGGCTCAAAATCAACATCATTCCATCATCAGTGGGGCCCCTCCAGCGGAGAGGCCTTTTTGCTATGCTGGCTTTTATCCTCCGTCATAATTCAATCACCTCTAGAGGATGAACTAGCTTCGCTATGGATTCATTATTAAACTGCTCTCTTACTTCCCTATTTGCAAAACCATCATGATAATGCATAAGCAGAATTTTTTCTTGGATCGATTCAGGCAGTGCTTCGATATCAGATAATGAGGTATGTGAGTTAATGGTGACGTCCTGCATGTGGCATTCGTGCAGAATGAGCTTTACGTCTTCATGCGTGTCCAGTAGCAGTTCCCTGTCCATTACCGAGTCTCCGCTATAATAGAAATAACCTCTAGCGAGCAAACCACAGCTAATCATGCCCGGTACATGCTGGGTTCTTGTCATCTCATACGAAATGCCGCCTATTGAGAAGAGAACTCCTTCTTGTAGAGGAACAATATCGAAATAATCTTCCAGAGACTTTTCGCCGCTAACCGTGTATTTCATCCCAGGCTCAAGCGTACACCATAGCGGCTCAACGAGTTGTTCATGAATGTACAAGGTTGGTTTATGGTTACCAAATACTTGTGCGTAGTAGCCAAGCTGCTGCAAACCGTTAATATGATCGTCATGTAAATGGGTAATGAACACATCCCGCACATCGCTAAGAGGAATCCCTAGTTTATGAAGCACCTTGCTATTGGATTCGGGAAAATCAATGATGAGCCTCGTATTCGCATACTCGACCATGGCACTGTTATGGTCCTGCTCGAAACTAAACATGTCGCCGGTTCCTAGAAACTTAATTTGCATAATAAAACACCTCTCTTTCTTGTTTATTATAACCGCCCTTGTATAGAAAGGACGCATAAAACGAAAGAGAGGTTGGAAATAAAATCAATATTTAATTCGTTAGATAAAGGCCATTTTATTTTCATTTTATTAGATAATGCCGCGTATTTCGTCTAGTGAACGCACACCTTCTCGTTCCATCCAGTTCGCGACGCCTTCTATCAAATCGGGACCTGTACGAGGATTGATAAAATTAGCAGTCCCAATCTGAACGCTATTTGCACCAGCCATAATAAATTCGATCACATCTTCCGCAGTCGTAATACCGCCCATTCCCAAAATAGGGAGGGGGACCGCCTGAGCAACTTGATGGACCATCCGAAGAGCGATCGGCTTAATTGCTGGACCTGACAATCCGGCATAGCCATGTTCAAACACACTTTTGCGATTTCGAATATCAATCTTCATCGCGGAGATCGTATTAATGAGTGAGAGGGCATCCGCGCCTTCATATTCACACATGACAGCCATCTCACCAAGATTCTCTGCCCCGGGCGACAACTTCACAATCAGCGGCAAAGACACCTTTTCCCGAACAGCCCGTACAACACTTCGGGCTGCCACCGTCTGGACACCGAAAGCCATCCCGCCTTCTTTCACGTTTGGACAAGAAATATTAAGTTCAACCATATCAATGGATGGACGGCCGGTTTCTTTTCGAATCCGTTGTTCATGATCTTCAATGAACTCGGCTCCTTCGATATAATCTTCAAGCGTTCCGCCGCCTAGATTCACAATACGCACGGTATCTAACGACTGCCAGTGAGTACATTCCTCTGCAAGAAAAGCTTGAATTCCTGGGTTCTCCAGGCCAATGCTATTCATCATTCCGGCAGCTGTTTCTGCCATACGTGTCCCGTTGTTGCCTTCTTTGGGATGGAGCGTAAGACCTTTACCTACAAAACCGCCAAGCTTGTTCACATCGTAGAACCGGCTATATTCCCGTCCAAAGCCGAAGGTGCCTGAAGCCATAACGATCGGATTCTTGAATGATATTCCCGCTATGTTGCATGAGAGATCGATCATATGAAAGAAACCTCCTCTGCTCGAAATACAGGACCGTCCGTACATGATTTCTTGCGTCCTGATTTATGTTTTATGCTGCATGCAAGGCAGGCACCTACCCCGCAAGCCATTTTATTCTCTAGAGAAACATAGATATTCGTACCTGTTTGCTCGGCTGCTTGTTTGGCTTGTATGGCCTTCAGCATTCCTTGCGGGCCGCATGCGATGACATGGTCATAATCTTCAAACCTTACATAGTCCAAAATCGTGCCACCGACGTCAACCGTAACAGAAGGGGATACTTGTCTGAATTCATCTACCAGATAAGGCTTGTCGCTAAAACCGAGATATACATCAGCATTCTCATAGCTTTTTGCCGCGTAGTAGAAGGGCGCAATTCCTATTCCACCACCTACAAGTGCTATTTTTCCGTTCAGTTCAGGGAATCCGTTGCCAAAAGGTCCTTCAAGCGTTAGGTTATCTCCTACTCGCAATTGATACAGACGAAGGGTTCCTTCTCCAACCACTTGATATAAAAAACGGATGCCACGATCCGTGATGTCAAAAATACTAATGGGCCTAGGGAGGAGGGGAAAGGTGTCCCAAGCACGTAGCATATAAAACTGTCCCGGCTTACCGGTACGATCACACTCTACCTCAAGCAGACCCACTTGTTCATTCAGGTGCACATTGGATATTACTTTTGCCATTTGACTCGCCCCCCGTTGATACATTCCGATTTACTGTGCATGAAAACAGCCGTTTTTTCAGTGAGAGAGATCACAAATGGAGATGTCCAAGACAGAACCTACTATTACAGTGGGGAGAGCGAACTGGATAGTTACTAGAAGAGGTAACAATTATGTGGTGGGAAAATTACCGAAAATTATTTTGTTAGCGTTATCAATTTGTATTGAACTTTTGCAGAAAACAGTGTAGCGTAAGGATGTAAATAAACCTAAATGAACGAAAAGGAACTTAAAGGGAGCGTGAAACGTAAGATGAAATCTTTTCTGGATGAACAGTTTTTGTTGACGAACGACACTGCAATTACGCTGTTTGAGAACTATGCAAAGGATATGCCAATCATCGATTATCACTGTCACCTAAGTCCTAAGGAAATTTACGAGAATAAAACATTCAGTAACCTGACGGAAGCTTGGTTATATGGAGATCACTACAAATGGAGATTACTTCGTGCAAATGGAGTAGAAGAGAAATACATAACTGGAGATAAGACGGTCAGTGACTATGACCGATTTATGGCCTGGGCTAAGACAATACCTATGGCGATAGGTAATCCGGTTTACGCGTGGTCTCATCTGGAACTGCAAAGATATTTTGGTGTATACGAATTGATTAACGAAAAGAATGCACCCGTGATCTGGGAGAAAGTGAATGCGAAGCTGAACAGCGGAGAATTCGGGGCACGTGATCTTATCGCCAAATCGAACGTTACCGTGATTTGTACAACAGATGATCCGGCTGATACGCTGGAGTATCATGTTCTGATCAAGAACATTCCAGACTTTCATACGGCAGTATTACCTTCCTTCCGTCCGGACAAGGGTCTGGAAATTAATCGAGATGGCTTCCGCTCCTGGCTAACTCAACTGGAACAGGTCGCAGAGCGAACGATTGAGAATTATGGAACCTTTCTTGAAGTGCTTGAAGCAAGGGTGGACTATTTTCATAGCGTAGGTGGACGGGTCTCTGATCATGCGCTCGATTATGTCCCATACGCAGAAACAACGCTGGAAGAGGTTGTTGCCATTTTTGAACAAGCTCGAAAAGGTGAGAAAGTCAGCTTAAACGATGAACAGAAATACAAAACGTTCACTCTTACTTTTCTAGGAAAGCTGTATGCGGCACGCGGCTGGGCGATGCAGTTCCACATGAACGCTGCCCGTAATAATAATACAAGAATGCATAATCTGCTTGGACCCGATACGGGATATGACGCTATGAATGACAGCCTGATCGCAGGTCCTCTTGTTAAGTTGCTGGATGCTCTTGCAAGCGAAGACTCACTGCCTAGAACGATCCTTTATTCGCTTAATCCAAAGGATAATGAAGTGCTGGCTGCAATAACCGGAAGTTTTCAGGGAGATGGTATTCCTGGGAAAGTTCAACTGGGAGCTGCATGGTGGTTTAACGATACGAAAGACGGGATGCTAGCACAGATGAGGTCACTAGCGAATGTAGGTCTGATAAGCCGATTTGTAGGGATGCTTACTGACTCGAGAAGCTTCCTCTCTTATCCAAGACATGAGTATTTCCGCAGGCTACTGTGCAGCCTTCTTGGAGAATGGGTGGAGCAAGGGGAAGTTCCTCACGATCTGGAGCTGCTCGGGAATATGGTGCAGGATATTTCTTACCGGAATGCTCAAAAATACTTTCAATTCGAAGGTGCTTATAGCAAGATATTATAAAGCAATATAAAAAATAAAGCGGTGGCGTAGATGCTATCGCTTTATTTTTTTCCAGATGCTGTTGGTGAACAGAGCATCATAAAAAGAAGCTGTAAGGGGAATTTTATTCTAATAAGCCTCATATGTACCGATAGACATGTAAGTACCCTATCGTCTTACTGGGACCCCGTGTTGACATTACCGAAAACGAGGCATATAATTTTGCTTGCTTATATTTAATTAGGATGCCTAACAATTAGGGGCATATGTTTATTTTTATATGGATTCTAAGGTAATCGGGGGACTAAAGAGGGGGTGTCTAAAATGAATGAAGATACAATAGCACAGAGTTTGCTCTACACATTCATGAAGTTTAATCGAGGATTATGGAAACAGAGGAAAACAGAAGGACGTAACCCTAGCGAAATTATGATGTTAACGGCACTCATCAGAGGTAAGGAGACAGATCAGACGCGTATGGACCCTATCACGGTCGTGCGTAAAATCAGCGAATATTTGGAAAATGGACCTACAACTACAGAGCAGTTGGAAGGGCTAAAAGCTTCTGAACTGAGTGGAATTCTTCGTGTAAAGTCACCAACAATTACACCTGTTATCCGTTCGCTCGAAGAGGAGGGTCTTGTGGAGCGGAAAGTTGATCCTGAAGACCGCCGTGTGGTTCGTATCAGGATCACAGAGAAAGGTCAGCAGGTACTTAGAGAAGTACACCGTGAAATGATGAATACGATGCACGGACTTGTCGAGTTCCTTGGGGAGAAGGATACGAAGCAACTTACCCTGCTTCTGAATCGAGTTCACGAGTACCATGAAATCAAGCGCGAAGAGAGAGAAGAATGCAAGAAAAAAGAAGGAAGTGAAAAACCATGTTGAAACTGCTAAGGATGCTGAATGTATATAAACTTGCAGTTATCCTTGTCATTATCTTTGTTTTTCTACAATCCATGTCAGATCTATATTTGCCAACTTTGATGTCGGACATTGTTAACGTGGGCATACAGAATGGGGACGTTCCTTATATCTGGAAAATTGGTGGGATCATGCTGGTCATCGCCCTCTTGGGAGCGTTGTGTTCCATTTTAGTCAGCTTTCTGGCCTCCCAAGTTTCTGGGAAGTTTGCCCGAGATTTACGCAGCCGAGTATTTAGACATGTAGAGAACTTCTCTCTGCAGGAATTTGACAAGATCGGTACAGCGTCACTCATCACTCGTACAACGAATGACATTACACAAGTGCAGAATGTTCTGCTCATGATGATGCGGATGATGATTGGGGCACCGATTATGTTCATCGGTGGGGTCATTATGGCCATTTCCCAAGATTCTAAGTTATCCATTGTGCTGATGGTATCCTTGCCAATACTAGCTGGAACGGTAGCTCTTATTGCATTTAAAGGATTACCTTTATTCAAAGCCATTCAGAAAAAGCTCGACCGTCTGAATCTCGTGCTACGTGAGCAGCTTACGGGGATTCGGGTCATTCGGTCTTTCAACCGTGGCCAGTTCGAAAAAGAACGGTTTACTGAGGCGAATCAGGACCTTACACAAACGGCGATTCGCGTGAACAAAATTATGGCGTTTATGATGCCATCGATGATGCTGATCATGAACTTCACGATTATTGCGATCATTGGATTTGGCGGTCTTCGTATTGATTCAGGGGACATTCAAGTCGGTAATATGATGGCATTTATTCAATATGCCATGCAAATTATGTTCTCACTTATTATGGTTTCCATTATCTTCGTTATGCTGCCAAGAGCTTCAGCATCTGCAGCTCGGATTAACGAAGTGCTAGATATGAAACCGGAGCTTACGAATCCAGATTCCCCAGTCCGTTCTAGCAAACTTTATGGGACGCTTGAGTTTGATAAAGTATCGTTTAAATATCCAGGAGCAGAAGAATATGCACTTCAGGATATCAGTTTTACGGCGAAACCAGGCGAGACCACAGCGATCATTGGCGGTACAGGATCAGGCAAAACAACGCTGCTCAGTCTCATCCCTCGTTTCTATGAAGTGACGGAAGGCAGTGTCCGTGTGGATGGTGTGGATGTCAGAGATATGACACAGGATGATCTTCGGGCGAAGATTGGTTATGTGCCGCAGAAGGCAGTCCTCTTCACTGGAAGTATCGCGGATAACCTTCGCTATGGTAAAGAGGATGCGACGCAAGAGGAAATCGAGCATGCTGCTGCCGTGGCACAAGCCGCCGATTTTATCAGTGAGATGGAAAATGGATATGAAAGTGTCATCGCACAAGGTGGGAACAACGTTTCTGGGGGGCAGAAGCAGCGGTTGTCCATTGCCAGAGCCCTCGTACGCAGACCCGAAATATATGTGTTTGATGACAGTTTTTCTGCGCTGGACTTTAAGACAGACAGTCGCTTGAGAGCGGCACTAAAAGGGGAAACTTCGGATTCTACCGTCATTATTGTAGCCCAGCGCGTCAGTACAGTACGTGACGCAGATCGTATCCTTGTTATGGATGAAGGAAAGATTGTGGGTAGCGGTACTCACAGCGAATTGCTAGCTAATAACGAAGTTTACCGTGAAATTGTATCCTCACAGTTATCAGAGGAGGAGATCGCATGAGTGACAAACATAAATCCAAACCTGTAGGACCGGGTCATCCCGGGGGACATCCGGGCCGTGGTCCTGTAGAAAAGGCAAAAGATTTTAAAGGAACGATGAAACGGCTTGTCAGATATTTGAAGCCAGAGAACAAAATGCTGGTGCTCGTCTTTATTATGGCAATCCTGAGTACGGTATTTACCATTGTTGCACCTAAGATTATGGAACGTGCCACCAATATTTTATCGGGTCCTGTAATTGCTAAAATGACTGGGCAACCGGTATTGCCGATTGATTTTCCAGCCATTTATAGAATCTTAATGCTGCTTGGTGGCTTATATCTCTTAAGTTCTCTGTTCAACTATGGACAGCAATATTTTATGTCAGGCGTTGCACAGAGAATCGTGTTCCAGATGAGGGAGCAGATCAGTCAGAAACTGTCACGTTTGCCGCTCAAATATTTTGATGGACGAACACATGGTGAAACACTCAGTCGTGCTACGAATGACGTGGACAACATCAGTAATACACTGCAACAGAGTTTGACTCAGTTTATTACTTCTCTTGTCACTGTCATTGGGGTTATCGTTATGATGCTGACGATCAGTCCGTGGATGACACTGATTACATTCCTTACCTTACCGCTTAGTGTCATTGTGGTAACACTGATTGCCAAGCGTTCACAAGGATATTTTGTCGGACAGCAGAAAAAACTTGGTGAACTGAATGGACATGTAGAAGAGATGTATACGGGTCACAATGTAGTTAAGGCTTTTGGACGTGAAGAAAGATCGATCCGTGATTTTGATGAAATTAATGAGAAGCTATACCATACGGGCTGGAAGGCGCAGTTTATTTCCGGAATGATTATGCCGCTGATGCAGTTTATAGGAAACCTCGGATATGTGCTGATTTGTATCATAGGTGGGGTTTTTGTAACCAGAGGAACACTGAGTGTAGGTGGTATTCTTGCTTTTATTCAGTATTCTCGTCAGTTCACGCAGCCGATAACTCAGCTGGCTAATATTGCAAACGTCATTCAGTCTACAGTAGCTTCTGCAGAACGCGTATTCGAGCTGCTGGATGAAGAGGAAGAAGTAAAAGAATCAGGAAGTGAGAAAGTACTAAAAGAGGTTCATGGTGCAGTTACCTTTGAACATGTGAAATTCGGATATGAAGGCGGACAGACGCTCATTTCTGATATGAACCTTGATGTAAAACCTGGTCAGACCGTGGCTATTGTTGGACCTACGGGTGCTGGTAAAACGACGCTCATCAATCTTCTCATGCGTTTTTATGAGATTCAGGACGGGGAGATTCGAATTGATGGCGTGAATATCACGGATCTGCCGCGAGGTGCTCTTCGGGAAATGTTTGGTATGGTACTGCAGGATACATGGCTGTTTAATGGTACCATTCGTGAGAATATCGCTTACGGAAGAGAAGGAGCTACCGAAACGGAGATCAGACAGGCTGCCGTTGCTGCTCGGGCAGACCATTTCATTCGGACCTTACCGGACGGTTACGATACCGTCCTCAACGAGGAAGCTTCTAACATTTCGCAGGGGCAAAAACAATTGCTTACCATTGCCCGTGCGATCCTGGCTGATCCGTCCATCCTTATTCTGGATGAAGCAACAAGTTCCGTGGATACTCGGACCGAGATTGCTATCCAGCAAGCGATGAACGAGCTGATGAAAGACCGGACCAGCTTTGTCATTGCTCACCGTTTATCAACGATTCGTGATGCCGATGTTATTTTGGTCATGAATCATGGTGATGTGATTGAAAAAGGCACACATGTAGAACTGCTAGCTCAAGGCGGATTCTACGCCGATCTCTATAACAGCCAGTTCTCGGAAGCAGGATAAACTTATAAAAGAAAACACCGTATCTTTCTTGCCAGACTCTACAGGTTTGGAAGAAGGATACGGTGTTTTTTGTTTTTTTTAAAAATAGAATCTGTCTGTTTATTCTTTCGGTAACGTATCCGGCCCTGGGTCTTGAACATGGCTGTCTATAGGTACAGACTCTGTAATTCTGCCAAGGATTTCAGAATCGTCAGGGAGGTGGGTCTCCTTCGCTCTACGGTCCTCGATTAGTTTCCGCGCTACCTCGTAACAGTCCTCTACATGTTTGTTACCGACATAACGCATCGCAGTGAAACTGAGTACAGCTGACAAGGCTTGCCCTGCAAAAGGAACAAATCGTGTCGCTTGCTTGGCTGCCATACGTACACCGACCTTTTGCAGAAGCTTAATTACCAGTTCCCGAGTGACGAGTTTCCCAATGACAGCACTACCCATGGACAGAATGAGACCATAAACGGCTGCTTTGGTCTCCGCATCCATTCCTTCAATATCGTCTTGAGACAACCCGAATTTTTCATTGATTGCAGGGAGCAATTGCATAAGAATTCCTACGTCGGCAACGACATCCGTACCGGGAATGGGAATTAGAGAAGTGCCTCCCGAGGCAAATGCCCGCGACTTTACCATGGACCGGCATTCGTTTCGAACCGCTTCTAGTTCTGTGAGTGTTGCAGGAATCATATCGATGTCCCTCCTAGGGATAAAATGAACTTTTGTATGTTATTAACCTGAACGAAGGAGAAGGATAACATTCTATTTCAACAAAATTTGGAATGAGATGGATTTGGGTACACTACACTTCGAAGAGTGACTCTGTTGAGAACAGGTGCGGATTAAGTTTTTATAGGATCTATAGCTTGCTATACAAGCAAAAACAGCAAATTGAATGGTAGGCTATGGACTGTTAAATGCTTGGACATTTCGGGTAATAAGATAACAATGAATTATAGAGGTTAGGGGGATTCATACATGGATATTTCCAAAGCGCTGCTCATACATAATGATGCGGCAGGATCGGCAGCAGGAAGCTTGGTAAGCTCTGCAGTTGCAGTGTTAGCACCTTCAATAAAAGAACTCTGCATCATTCAGACTTCGGCTCCTGGTGATGGAGAGAAAATTTGTATGGAGCGTGGCAGTGAGGTAGAAGTGGTATTTATTCTTGGCGGGGATGGTACCGTGCATGAATGCATCAATGGGTTATCACAGCTCGATCATCCGCCGATGGTTGGCGTTCTGCCAGGCGGAACCTGCAACGACTTTGTGAGATCGCTGGGTATGCCTGTTGACGTTACGCAATCCGCCCGTATGATGCTGGAAGGAAAAACAAAAAAAATTGATCTAGGCCTAGCAAACGGACGCGTATTTACTAACTTTTTTGGTGTGGGTCTCATCACGGAGACATCTGAAAATATTGATGCTGATTTGAAAAATTCACTCGGTAAGCTCAGTTATTTTATCAGCACACTGCAGACCATTCGTTCGGCAGAACCCTTTGTTTTTGAAATGGAAGCAGACGGTAAACAGATTAAGGATGAAGCCGTTATGATTTATATCGGAAATGGCCGATCACTCGGATCAAGTACGCTCCCTTTTGCTCCAAATGCATTAATTGATGGAAAGTTTGATGTTCTGATTATTCGGCAGACTGGCTTACCGCTGTTAAAAGAAGTGCTATCTCGCAAACCGGAGGGCGAATGGCAGCCGAAAAATGACAGTATCCTTTATTTCCAGGCTCGGGATATAAAGCTTCGAACCGATGAGGAGAAACAGGCGGACACCGATGGGGAGGTCTACCTTACCACCCCTGTCGATATTAAGCTACTTGATCATAAATTGACCTTTTTGGTGGGCGGTCCGGAGGCGATATAAAGATGTGCTCAATTTATATATAAAAAAGAGAGCCCATAGGGCCCCTTTTTATGAACTGAAAATGCGCTTGTACTAAGTTGCGGCACCTGTCATCTTGATTCCTCCTGATGAGCAGTATAAGGGAATCTACAGTTAATTTCAAAAATAGATCTTGATAATTAACCTACCGGTATATATAATTTATTTTAATCATAAAATGACCCATGGTTCATTTCAATACATAAAAGGGATGTGAACGTAAACAATGCATGAAACAGGACCTGATTACGGAAAGTGGGTTGCCGGTAAAAGAACCAAATGGATCACCGTCTTGGTGTGGGTTGTTCTGGCGATCGTACTAAACTTAACCTGGCCAGCTGTTGGAGGACAGGAAGATAATAATGCTCCCAATCTTAAGGAAAGTGAACCATCTGTCGTTGCTCAGATGGTGGCTGAACGTGAATTTCCGAATGACTCAGGTGTTCCGGCACTCATCGTATGGCATAAAGAGGCTGGGCTGAAGTCAGAGGACCTGATGAAGCTCCAGGAACTAACTCGTGAGCTTGAGGAACAGCCTGTACCGTACCAGACTGCAGTAATCCCTCTACATAAATTACCGCCACAGGCACTGACTGCTCAGCTATCTGAAGATGGAAGCACACTGGTACTGCCTGTGTTCTTTGAAGAGGAGGCAGATACAGAAGAGCTTCAGCAAGGGCTTGCGAAGCTGGAGTCACAAGCAGTAACTCTATTTGGAGCGAATCCTTTTGATGCTGAATTGGGAAATGGGGAAGAGCTGAGTGCTCGTGTGACAGGACCTGTAGGTATCTCAATTGATGCCACAGGGTTATTCGAAGATGCCGATGTATCGCTTCTGATCGGGACTGTGATGCTTGTACTTATCTTTTTGCTACTGATTTACCGTTCACCTCTGCTTGCAGTCATTCCTCTCGTTGCTGTTGGATTCGCTTATCTCGTAACGAGTCCAATCTTGGGCTATCTAGCCAAGCAGGGCGTAATTACAGTCGACTCACAGTCCATTGCGATCATGACCGTTCTGCTGTTTGGAGCAGGTACAGACTATTGTCTATTTCTAATTTCCAAGTTCCGTCAGCTCTTATGGCACGAAGCAGATAAACGTAAAGCTTTGTTTCAGGCCATTACAAGTTCATCTGGAGCGATAGCAATGAGTGGATTTACCGTTGTCATTTCTCTTTTTGCGCTTCTGCTTGCTGAATACGGTGCTTATGAACGATTTGCGGTACCTTTTAGCTTATCGATTCTCATTATGTTCATTGCGAGTCTCACCCTAGTTCCAGCTCTGCTGGCGATCTTCGGACGTGCGTCATTCTATCCGTTTGTTCCAAGAACTGCCGAAATGCAGGCTGAGCGTGCGCGCAAGAAAGGGAAACCTGAGCCCGCTCCGCGTAAGGAAAAAGAAAGCTGGATCGGTAGCCTCGTTACTAAGCGTCCTTGGACCATTATTGTAACGACAGTATTGCTGCTTGGCGTTCTCGCTTCCGTATCGTCACAGATCAAGTTTACTTACGATCTGTTATCTTCTTTCCCTGAGGATGTTCCTTCTCGGGAAGGTTTTACGCTCATTGGAGAACAATTCTCGGAAGGACAACTTGCCCCTGTTCAAATCATGCTGGATGCGGAAGGTAAGGAAACAGATCTGAAAGCGCGCCTTGAGGCCTTAGATTATGTGAACATCGTTTCGGATCCAAAGGAAGGTGCAGAGAATTCGAACATTCTTGCTTATGATGTTCAGTTTGCGATGAATCCGTATTCCATGGAAGCGATGCAGCATATTCCGGATGTAAGGTCTGAAGCAGAAGCTTCCCTCCAAGAAGCAGGAGTTACTTCTCCAGAGAATAAAGTATGGATTAGTGGTCAAACCGCTACCCAATATGATACCGAAATCGCTGGTGAACATGATGCCAGACTGATTATTCCCGTTGTTATAGGGCTTATAAGTTTGCTGTTATTGCTATATCTCCGTTCGATCGTAGCGATGGTGTATCTGATGGCTACCGTTATTTTGTCGTATTTCTCGGCATTAGGTCTCGGTTGGCTCATTATTCACTACGGGCTTGGCGCAGAAGCAATCCAAGGGGCCATTCCTCTATATTCGTTTGTATTCTTGGTTGCGCTGGGTGAGGATTATAATATCTTTATGATTTCGAGCATATGGCAAAAGAGCAAATCCATGCCTTTGAAACAAGCGATTAAAGAAGGAGTAGGGGAGACCAGTTCTGTTATTACATCTGCTGGACTAATCCTTGCCGGAACGTTTGCAGTACTTGCTACTTTACCGATTCAGGTGTTGGTTCAATTCGGTATTATTACTGCTATCGGTGTCATGCTCGATACGTTTATAGTTAGACCTTTTCTTGTTCCTGCGATTACAGCAGTACTTGGGGAGGCCGCCTTTTGGCCAGGGAAAAGGAAGTTAGCTCGGGAAGGCAAGGCGGAGGAACTAAAATACTAATGTAAAAAATTTGATAATTAGGTGCGTGTTAGCAAAGATGGGATTGCTGACACGCCTTTTTATTGTGTATCTGATTTTTCAAGAGAAGAATGGTTGCAATTGCTCTTTGGTAAGACTTAAGATGGATAGATATGAGCTAAGATTACACACATAATAGATCAGACAAGCAGGGGGATTCACACACATGACAAAGAGAAAAGTTTATTTTAATCATGATGGCGGAGTAGACGATCTGGTATCACTGTTTATGTTGCTGCAAATGGAAGATGTTGAAGTAACAGGTGTATCTGTCATTCCAGCAGATGGTTATCTGGAACCGGCAACGGATGCAAGCCGCAAAATCATTGATCGTTTCAGCACGTACACAGCAGAAGTGTCAAAATCGAATTCCCGTGGTAAAAACCCATTCCCTAGCGACTGGCGCATTCATTCATTCTTTGTTGATGCTCTGCCTGTACTGAATGAATCGGGAACGATGGAAGCTCCATTGTCGGATCTACCTGCACATAAACACCTGATTGAAACCGTACGCAAAACAGAAGAGAAAACGATTCTTGTATTCACAGGACCCCTAACGGATCTGTCCCGAGCTCTCGAAGAAGCACCTGAGATTGAAGAGAAGATTGAGAAGCTGGTGTGGATGGGTGGAACCTTTGAAAAAGGTAACGTTCAGGAGCCGGAACATGACGGAACGGCAGAATGGAATGTATACTGGGATCCAGAAGCGGCTCACCAAATTTGGCAGACCGGTATCGAAATTGATCTTGTTGCTCTTGAGAGTACAAACAAAGTACCACTTACGCCAGCAGTTCGTAACTTCTGGGCCAAAGAACGTCGTTACGAAGGTGTAGACTTCCTTGGTAATTGTTATGCCGGTGTACCTCCGCTTGTATACAGCGAGACCAATTCAACGTATTATCTGTGGGATGTACTCACAACGGCAGCTTTAGGACGGGAAGAGCTTGTGAAACGTAAAGTTGTACAATGCAGCGTCATCCCAGATGGTCCAAGCCAAGGTCGTACAATTTTAGATCCAGAAGGAAAATCTGTGAATCTCGTATATGATACGGATCCGGATGCATTTTTCTCCTATCTTGTAGAACTGGCGAAAAAAGCGGCACCAAAAAGATACTAGGCTTAACCTATAGAAGCAAGGGAATCAAAATAAAGTAACGATCCCTTTTCACCATTAACCACTGCCGTTCATTTAAGCTGCTGCTGAGCGCTTAGAAGAAGGCAGTGGTTTGTTTTTATAGAGCGCTAAGCAAGGAAGAAGGGGAACCAAAAGATGAATGACAAGCTCGTCCTATGTATTCCAGGACAGTGGAAAGATGAAGAGAAACTGGTACGAAAACTGACGAGGAAGAGCCGCGGGGAATATGCGATTACTGGGGGGTTATTGCTTGATACCAAGCGGAACCGAGCTTTTGAAATCCAGATAGAAGAACATGATCCACAACTGACAGAGGCTTTTTACTATGCTTCCAAAGGTGATTTTTCAGATAAGACTAGTCAAAAGGTCGAAAAGCATACGAAGGTAATTTATTTGTCGGGTTACATGGGATCCCCTGAATCGGTTCAGCGCATCATTGCTCCTGTACAAACGCTGCTTGAAGCAGGCGGAATTGCAGTCAAAATTGAGAATTCAGGCAAAGCGTTTACTCCAGAGGAATGGAATGCCATCGGTGAGGAAGCTAGACTGGATCAGTTACTGAATACGATGATCAGCTATATGCAAGATGAACATTATTTTTACTCCTGTGGTATGCATATGTTTGGGCTACCTGATGTAGCGCTGAGCAAAGAGACAGATCCAGATGCCTCTATGCAAGTGATGTCTCAGTTTCTATATCGTATAATGAATGCAGGCGAAGGAACGGAAGAAAAGCAGGATGAGTTCAAATTGTATGGAGCCACTTACCTTTATAATCATCAAGAAGGCTTCTTCCATGAGGAAAATTCTTTTTTGAGCAATCCAAATGGTATTTATGTGTTAAACGAGGAGCAGTAGGAGGAGGACAATGTTGACCGAAACCGTACAAAAAGCCGTTTTTTTTGATGTCGATGATACACTTTATGATCATTTAGCTCCTCTTCGTAAAGCCCTTCAGGATGTGCTTTCTCTACCAGAGGATATGCCTTATGGCGAAATCTATCATCGTTTTCGGTACTACAGCGATCTGTTGTCGGAAGAGAAGAATCTGTCTGCGGTTCCGGAAGATGCAGCACTCGCTGATATGCGAAGACGGCGCTTTATGCTTGCTTTGGCGGAGTTTGGTGTATTCATCACTGAAAATGAAGCTGAAGCAGCTCAGGCTGCCTATGTGAACAGTCAGTTTCTGATTCAGCCTTTTCCAGGGGCAATGGATCTGATGGAGAATTTGACTCGTTTAGGAGTAAAGGTAGGGTTAATTACTAACGGACCAGAGGAGCATCAGCAGAAAAAGCTAGAGGCATTGCAGGTGGAGCGATATATTCCTAAACATCATATTTTTGTTTCTGGCGGAGTGGGCTACGCGAAACCAGATGTGAGGCTTTTTGAGCACGCAAATAAGATAACAGGAACAACACCTGAGCATAGCTATTATGTTGGAGATTCGTGGAGGAATGATGTTGTGGGTGCAATTGATGCGGGGTGGACGGTGCTGTGGTTTAATCACCGTGACGCTCTTCCAGAGTCAGACCATACGCCTCATTTCACCGTACATAACTATGATGAGATAGCAGAGAGACTGCTTCTGGCGAGTCAGTATGCATAGCTATAACAGGAGTTTATAACATGGAAGAGATATCAGATTGTATCCTGATATCTCTTCCATGTTTTTTTATGCTCAAACGGGGCATTCTATCCTTGTCGATGAGAGAGCAGTTGCTCTTTTTCCTGTTCATGAAATCTTCATTTATCAAACGAGGAAATAAAGCTTCACTTTTTAGAAATACATGCTATAATGATATTAGGATTTAGATTAAGTCTAAATTAAAAAAAGATTTAAAAGTCTATAACAAACATCACAATAACCGCTATTTATCAATTACATCTAAATAATAAAGGAGATCTGAAAAATGACGACTCAAACGAATCAAGCCAATCAAACGCAAGGTGTTCAAAAATTACATGATGCATTAAATCGACAAATTTCCGGATGGTCTGTACTGTACACCAAACTTCATAACTTCCATTGGTATGTGAAAGGTACGCATTTCTTCAGTCTGCATGAGAAGTTCGAAGAACTTTACAATGAAGTAACGGAGCAGATGGACGTTGTAGCAGAACGCTTACTTGCTATTGGTGGCCACCCAGTTGCTACGCTCAAAGAGCACCTAAACCTTTCTCCAATTCAAGAAGCGACGGATGGTAAATCTGCAGAACAAATGGTACAGGCACTTGTTGAAGACTTCACAACAATGGTGGAAGTACTCGAAGAAGGAAAAGAAGCTGCGGAAGAACTCGGCGATGACAGTACTGCTGATATTATGATTGGTAATCAAGAAGCGCTTCAAAAACACATTTGGATGTTTAATGCTTTTCTTGGTAAATAAGTAACCGAAAACAGGTGTGGTGAATATAAGGTGAACATCTGTCCGAAATGATGGTTTTGTATGACGTGTAACCGTATAATGGAACTATTCCATAAGTCATGCTTTGATTAAGAAAGTGATTCTCTGGTATGACGTCTAGACATGAGGAGATTATCCGGTATGACCAATACAACCGAAATTTGGGAAGAAGCTAAAACATTTATATATACCTGCTATGAGGAGCTGGGTCTTCGCCGTGAAGCGGCAGAAGCTCGGCTTCTTGACGTTCGGCAGCAGATTGATCAATCGGGAACGTATGAGCATACGGTACAGGAGCTGGAGTATGGCATTAAGCTGGCTTGGCGCAACAGTAACAGATGCATAGGAAGATTGTTCTGGCAGTCTATACGACTAGTAGATGCCAGGGATGCAACAACTGCTGAAGAAGTTGCACATTATTTAATTCAGCATATTCGTGCTGCTACAAACAACGGGAAAGTTATTCCGATGCTTACTTTGTTTGCACCGTCGAATTCAGAAGGACAAGATCCGGTCCGCATCTGGAACCATCAACTGATTCGTTATGCTGGGTATGAAAAAGGAACGGGTATTGTTGGCGATCCAGCCTCCGTTTCTTTTACAAAACAGGTAATGAAACTGGGATGGAAGGGGAAAGGCTCTGCGTATGATGTACTTCCACTCGTTATTGAAATGGCAGGACAAGCACCGGTATACGTTCCGATTCCTGAAGAATTGGTAATGGAAGTAGCAATTGAACATCCTGAATATTCTGCCATGAGAGAACTCGGAATGAAATGGTATGCAGTGCCTATGATTTCTGACATGAAACTTGAAATTGGCGGTATTGTGTATCCTGCAGCTCCTTTTAATGGGTGGTACATGGGTACGGAGATTGGGGCAAGAAATCTTGCCGATACATTTCGATATAACATGCTTCCTGAGGTGGCACGGGTCATGCAGCTGGATACGAGAAGTGAAGCGAGCTTGTGGAGAGATAAGGCGCTGGTGGAACTAAACGTAGCTGTTCTTCATTCCTTCCGTAAGCATGGGGTCAGCATCGTCGATCACCACACAGCAGCGAACCAGCTTGCCAGATTTGAGGAGAGAGAAGCAGAAGCAGGACGGGAGGTGACCGGAAATTGGACCTGGCTCATTCCTCCGTTGTCGCCGGCGACAACGCATATTTTTCACAAACCTTATCATAACAAAGTGAACAAGCCGAATTTCTTTCATCAGAAAGCCCCTTATACAGAAGACTCTGAAATTGAAGCTATGAACGGAGCTCATGAAGAGGAGAAAGAAGCAGCCCCCGTTGCAGGCAAATGTCCTTTTCATAGCTAAATTGATGATTTGGGAGTCCATTGTACCTTCAAGCGTCCGATGAAATGTTACAATAGGGCAGAGATATGAGCATCTCCGAGGTTCAAGGAACCCGCAGAGATGCTTTTTTGCTGAGTAGAAGAAATGGATTCAAAAATAGACAAATCCGTCTATTTTATACCGTTTTTTAGGTGAGTTAACTCAATTTTTGCAAAATGATGGGATAAAATATCGAAGAAAGAAGTAAACTTCATAGAATGATGAAAAAATGGGTTGCGCAATCAGATGATTTCTATATAATAAGTTGCGACGTGTGCCCGAACGGATATGCAGTAACATGCTCAATTAACTAGTAGGCGCAAGGTAATCCTCGAAAAAGGAGGTTTTTCTATTATATGAATAACCAAGATTCCATTATTCGGTTTGAAAGTGTGACGAAACGCTATGATCACGATGAGCCAATCCTCAAATCGGTCAGCTTTGAAATCGAGCGTGGCAAGTTTTATACACTGCTGGGTCCGTCTGGATGCGGCAAAACAACGATCCTTCGGCTGATTGCAGGCTTTACGGAGCCTTCCGAAGGAAATATTTATTTTAACGGCAAAATTATTAACCGCGTCCCTGCGCATGAACGTCAGGTAAACACGGTGTTTCAAGATTATGCACTATTTCCACATCTGAATGTATTTGAGAACGTGGCATTTGGTCTGCGGATCAAAAAGATGAAGAACGCACAGATCAAAGAGAAAGTCGAAGATGCACTTCGTTTTGTCAATCTAGCCGGGTATGGAAACCGGGAAATTACAGAGATGTCCGGTGGACAGCGTCAACGGGTAGCGATTGCCCGGGCAATCGTTAATGAGCCGGAAATCATTTTGCTGGACGAGCCTTTATCTGCCCTAGACCTCAAACTTCGTACTGAAATGCAGTATGAGCTTCGAGAACTTCAGCAGCGTCTGGGTATTACTTTTATTTTTGTAACGCATGATCAAGAAGAAGCACTTGCTATGTCTGATGAGATCTTTGTACTGAATGAGGGTGTTATTCAGCAAAGCGGAACGCCGCTTGATATTTATGATGAGCCAATCAACCGCTTCGTGGCTGATTTTATCGGAGAATCGAATATTGTAGCGGGTAAGATGAAGGAAGATTTCTTAGTCGAATTTGCTGGTAAAACGCATGAGTGTGTTGACCAAGGACTTCGTTCAGATGAACCGATTGAGATCGTGATTCGGCCCGAAGATCTGGAGATTACTACACCAGAACGCGGGAAACTACAGGTACGTGTGGACTCCCAATTGTTCCGCGGTGTGCATTATGAGATTTCAAGCTACGATGATATGGGCAACGAGTGGCTTGTACACTCCACGAAACGTGCAACGGTAGGCGAACGAATCGGTCTTCATTTTGACCCGGAAGCAATTCACGTAATGCGCTTTGGTGAGACAGAAGAGGAATTTGACAAACGTCTGGAATCCTATGAATCCCATCATGAGGATGCGGAAGAGATCGCGGAGGTTCAGGTTCGAGGGTTAAATCATGAATCGTAGTATGGGGTCCCGCAACTTTTATCTGATTCCCTACATGCTGTGGATCTTGCTCTTCGTCGTTGCTCCGATTCTACTGATTGTATACTACTCCTTCTTCAATGTAGAAGGTCAGTTTACGTTTGAAAATTATGTGAAATTCTTTACGCCTGTCTATCTAAAAATGACGCTCAGCTCGTTCTGGTACGCACTGCTTATTACGGTGTTTGCACTGCTCATTTCGTATCCGACGGCTTATTTGCTGACACGGACGAAACATAAACAGTTGTGGCTGCTGCTGGTTATTTTGCCAAGTTGGATTAATCTTTTGCTTAAAGCTTACGCCTTCATTGGTTTATTTGGCACGTATGGATTCGCTAATGCGATACTGGAGACGATAGGGATCGGTACCCAGCAAATTCTGTTTACGGATTTCAGTTTTGTGTTAGTCTCCGTATATATCTTCATCCCGTTTATGATCTTGCCGATCTTTAACGCACTTGAAGAACTAAATCCGTCACTTGTCTATGCAGCTCGTGATCTTGGGGCATCCTCATGGACGACATTCCGGCGTGTTATTTTTCCGCTGACATTAAGCGGGGTACGCTCTGGTATTCAGGCTGTATTTATTCCGGCTTTGTCTCTGTTTATGATTACAAGACTGATTGCCGGAAACCGGGTTATTACGCTTGGTACAGCAATTGAACAACATTTTTTAGTTACACAAGATTGGGGAATGGGAGCGACCATTGCCGTCTTCCTTATTATTATTATGATCGCCATTATGTTTATTAGTGGACGTGGAAAGCGGGGTGTACCTCATGGGAAGAAATAGTAAGCTCTCGAATGTGTATCTGTTCATTGTCTTCGCCATTTTGTACATGCCGATTCTTTATTTGATCTACTATTCATTCAACAGTGGCGGAACGATGCAGAACTTCGAAGGTTTTACCCTAGAATGGTACGAGGAAGTGTTCGCCGATACACGGCTGCTTATCATTGTGCTTAACACCTTTGTTATTGCACTGTTGTCTGCGGTAGCTTCCACCATTTTGGGTGTGGCTGGTGCACTTGCTATATATCAGGTCCGTCGTAAACGAACGAAGAACACGCTGTTATCTCTGAACAATGTGCTGATTGTAAGCCCGGATGTAATTATAGGTGCTTCGTTCCTTATCTTCTTCACGATGCTTGGCATCCAGCTTGGATTCAGCTCGGTGCTCCTGTCTCATATTGCGTTTAGTGTACCGATTGTGGTGATTATGGTACTACCAAAACTGCAGGAGATGAGCCCGACGCTGATCGATGCAGCACGTGACTTAGGTGCATCGAGCTGGCATGTACTGATGAAAGTCATTCTACCGTTTGTGAAGCCTGGTATTTTTGCTGGTTTCTTTATGGCGCTGACCTACTCACTAGATGATTTTGCCGTAACTTTCTTCGTCACTGGAAATGGCTTCTCAACGTTATCTGTTGAAATTTACTCTAGGGCGAGACAAGGGGTATCGTTATCAATTAATGCGTTATCGACGCTTCTATTCCTGCTGACCATCATCTTGGTTGTAGGATACTACTTTATTAATACACGTAATTCCAAGCTTCAAGGAAAGGGGCTGAGACCATGAAGCAGCTGGTACAGACGTTCAGTCTTGTGCTGATCGTGGCCTTCGGCCTCATGTATTTTTCCTCGGTCCTGAACTCCAGTGCAGGATATTCAGGCGGAAATACCCTTACCATCTATAACTGGGGAGATTACATTGATCCAGAGCTCATTTCCGAGTTTGAAGAAGAGAGCGGGATGAAGGTCGTTTATCAGACGTTCGACTCCAACGAGGCGATGATGACCAAAATTGAGCAAGGCGGAACGACATATGATGTCGTGATTCCTTCCGAATATGCGATTAGCAAAATGAAAGAGGAAGATCTGCTCATTCCTCTCGATCATTCCAAGCTCCCGAACCTCAAATATATCGATGAGCGATTCTTGAATCTTTCTTTTGATGAAGGTAACAAGTATTCAACTCCGTATTTCTGGGGCACGGTCGGGATTGTGTTTAATCCGGAACTAACTGACCTTACGTTTAAAAGTTGGGACGATCTGTGGGACCCGAGTTTAAAAAATCAGATTTTGCTGCTAGACGGAGCTCGTGAGGTTATTGGAATGGGCCTGAACAGCTTACATTACTCTCTTAACGATACGAACGAAGAGCATCTACAAGAAGCACTAGCGAAGTTGTCTAAGCTAACGCCTAACGTTAAAGCGATCGTTGGGGATGAGATTAAGATGCTGCTTGCCGGTGAAGAAGGCGCTGTCGGTCTTGTCTGGTCTGGTGATGCTTCCGAGATTATGGATGAGAATGAGAAGCTGGATTATGTAGTTCCGGAGGAAGGTTCTAATTTGTGGTTTGATAATATGGTCATCCCTAAGACAGCGAGCAATGTAGAAGGAGCCCATCAGTTTATCAATTTCATGTTAGACCCGGAACATGCAGCACGTAATGCAGAGTATGTTGGTTATTCGACACCAAACAAAGATGCGCTTAAACTGCTTCCAGAGGAAATTTCAAGTGATGAGCGTTTCTATCCTGATGAGGGATTGACCGAAAAACTAGAGGTGTATGATAACCTTGGCAAACGGATGTTGTCTCATTACAATGATTTGTTTTTGATTTTTAAAATGCATCCGAAGTGAATACTGGGGATAACCTGTGTATAGATAGATATTCAAAAAACCTTATCCACATGTGGATAAGGTTTTTTGTCTTACGGTTTTCTTAATCCCCAAATTGACATATCTACTTTTAATTATATTATTTATATTATATACTAATTTTATATATACTTACTTTAAGTTAGAAAAAAGAGTGTGACATACATATTAGACTGCTTTACCACTAGGGGTTTATAATTTCCAGTTCATACAAAAAGAGAGGAAGATTACTATGGGAGAATTGCAATCTGTTGTTAAAGAGCGACGTTCGGCGATGAAGTTTCAGGAAGACGTGACGATCAGTAAAGAGGAGCTATCCCAAATATTTGCTATGAATAAACATGTTCCTTCCGCATTTAATTTGCAGCATACTCACTACGTTGTATTAACTACGCCTGAAGAAAAAGCGAAAGCGTATGAAGCCTCTGGCCAATACAAAGTTCAAACCGCTTCTGCTGTCATTATCGTGCTGGGTGATATGATGGCCTACAAACATGTAGGACGGATCAATGAGGGGATGCTGTCACTCGGTATGATGTCTCAAATTGAATATGATTTAGAGACTAGAAGTGTAACGGAGATGTATGAATCAAAAGGACCTGTATTTCAACGCGAAGAGGCAATTCGTAATGCCAGTCTGTCTGCCATGCAGCTTATGCTAATTGCAAAGGATATGGGTTGGGATACCTGCCCGATGATCGGATACGATGAAGCACGAATAGCCTCGCTGTTAGAGCTCCCCGCAAACCTTGTTCCCGTCATGATGATCACGTTGGGAAAAATGGATGAGAGCAAAATGAGACCGCGTGGATATCGAAAGCCGGTAGATGAGTTTGTGACTTGGAATTCGATTCAGTAGTCCGCAGTGAAGAGCAGCGTTGGTCTACGCATAATTCATGTCATTTCACGTCCTAAAATGACAAATTTTATGCTATGATCGATGGGCGAGCGCAAAATTTGGCTCCAAATCTCTGCGAAGGAGGAGATGTGATTGGCTAAGCTTAAAGATATCGCTGAACGGGTTGGAGTATCCATATCTACGGTTTCAAGGGCCTTTAATAACGATGCGAGCCGTCCAGTCAGTGAAGAAACCAAGCGGAGAATCCGGGAAGCGGCTCTTGAACTTGGTTACAAACTATATGAACCATCCAGAAACCCAAATGACAGTACATCGACAAAACGGATCATCTGTATTGTTCCACAGCTCCTGATGGATGACCATCCTTATTTCTCTAAGGTTCTAGCCGGCTTTCACAAGAAGATGGAGGAACTAGGACAGCCTCCCGCTATAGTGCGCACATGCGAGGAATTTAGTGATCCGGACAAAATGCGAAAGATGTTACTAGAGACGAAGGCTCAAGGAGTTGTCGCCATTAGTTGGTATGACAAGGAGCTATTTGAACTGATACAGAATGAACGTATTGCCATTATGGGAGTAAGCCTGAATGATGAAAAATTGTCGGTACCTGTTGTGGATTGTGACCGTATCCTTTCTGCACGAGCAGCGGTGCGTCACTTGATTGACCAAGGACATAAACGAATCGCTTTTATCGGAGGCCCCGCGTATTCGAAGCAGATGGAGAGCGAAGAGAGGTTCGTTGGATATAAATTTGCGATGTTGGAAGCCAATTTACAATTACGAGAGGATTGGTTGATGAATACGAAATGGAGAGTGGATCAAAGTTTCCATTTGATGTCGAGTCTTCTGAGCCGGCTTCCAAAAGCTGAATGGCCGACAGCTGTTTTTTGTGCAAGTGATATGCTTGCTATTCCCGCCATGCGTGCCGTTGTTGAGAATGATGGCCGCATACCTGAGGACGTTGCGATTATGGGTATGGACAATATTGATGTTGCCCAATACACGACACCCCCTTTAAGCTCAGTTTCGGTGCCGAAGTTCGAAATCGGCAGGGTAGCGGCAAAATCTATCGTTGATTATATAGATGGACATTATCCAATGGCGACCAAAATAGCACTGCCTTGCTCACTTATCATCCGAGAATCATCCAATTTTTTAAGGAAATAAAAACAACAACCAATGTAACTTTATTTTACATAAATTGATAATATCATTCTTGAATAGCAGCTTTCGGTATAAAATCCGGTAGCTGTTTTTTGATTTCTCAACTATGATTTTAGATTTACTCGTACCAAATCAATCCAAAAAATGTTTGACAATCCAAAAAGGCTATATTATTATGAATGAAATCAGTAAGAATTTGGAATTATTTTCATAAATTTTGGCGTCGTATATTTTTACTCTTCGTTTTAATTACTTCAATCGTTTTTCATACAAATTCCTTATAATTAAAGGGTTTTATTGAACTTGTATACTCCACACCAAGAATAGTAACAGGTTCTGATCAAGATTTTGTATACCGATTAAACTCCAAATATAATCCAACTTCACCTCCTATTCCTATCCAAAATAAATCCTAACTCTTGAAATACAATCCGAACTAATCGGGTTTTATTTATATATTAATCTAACGTTATTATATCTAACATAATTGTTTGAAGTAACACCGCGTCTAGTGGCAATTGAAGAACATAAGGGGGCATGGGCAATCATTACATAACAGGATCGTGAAGAGCATGTAAGAGAGAGTTCTACGCTAAAAGGCTTAGGATGAATTCACCTGTAGATCCCCAGCATGACATCTGCCGGCCTAATGAAGTCAACTAATACCTACTGGGGTGATATTCATTGGCTAATACGACCGTACAAAACGCAGTAAATGCGACACCTGAACCGAAACGTAAGCGCTTCAAGTGGAATCGGGTTTTACGGAATTGGCAGCTTTATTTGCTTATTTCTCCTGTCGTTGCCTATTACATTCTGTTCCAGTACGTTCCGATGTATGGAATTCAGATTGCATTCAAGGACTTCATAGCGACGAAAGGAATTTGGGGGAGTCCATGGATTGGGGTTGAGCATTTTGAACGGTTCTTCAACAGCTATTACTTCTGGCGTCTGATCAAGAACACACTCGGAATCGGGATATACAGCCTTGCTCTTGGTTTTCCCATTCCTATTATTTTAGCCTTGCTCATGAATGAAGTACGTGCTGAAAGATTTAAAAAGTTCGTACAGACGATTACTTATGCCCCGCATTTTCTGTCCACCGTCGTAGTGGTTGGGATGATGATGATTTTTCTATCACCCCGCTATGGCATGATTAATCATTTCATAGAAATGTTTGGAGGGAAGCCGATCAATTTCTTGACCGAGCCTTCGTGGTTTAAGTCATTGTACGTTCTATCGGATGTATGGCAGACGATGGGGTGGAGCTCCATTATTTATCTGGCTGCCCTTGCCGGTATTGATAATCAGCTCCATGAGGCGGCGCGTGTAGATGGTGCGACTCGGCTTCAGCGCATATGGCATATTAACATTCCCGGCATTATGCCTACGATTATTATCCTTTTGATTTTGAATATAGGTAGCATCATGGGGGTAGGTTTCGAAAAAGTGCTCCTGATGCAGAACAACCTAAACATGGAGAGCTCTGACATTATTGCGACTTATGTGTACCGAATGGGGATTCAGAATGCCGAATATAGTTTCTCGGCAGCGATCGGATTATTTAATTCGGTGATCAATTTTGTCCTGCTGGTTAGTGTGAACTTTATTTCCAGGCGTGTGAGCCAGACAAGTCTTTGGTAAGGGGGAGCTTGAGTCATGCAAATTGAATCTAGAGGCGACCGGATTTTTAACATTGTTAATTATTCGATTCTGATCTTGGTCACCATCGTCGTCATTTATCCGCTGCTCTTTGTGCTCAGTGCATCGTTTAGCGATCCGCAGGCGGTTCTCCGCGGGGAAATGCTGCTGTGGCCAAAGGGAATCAATGTGAACTCTTACGTAAAGATTTTTCAGAACAAGGATATCATTAATGGATTTACGAACACGCTGTTATATACATCGCTAGGTACATTTATTAACCTCGTGATGACAATTCTGGCAGCTTATCCGCTGTCCCGGAAAGATTTTGTCGGGCGCAATGCCTTTATGGCTCTGTTTGTTTTCACTATGTTCTTCAGCGGTGGCTTGATTCCAACGTATTTACTGATCAAGAACCTTGGGATGTTAAATTCGATGTGGGTCATGATTATTCCGAACGCAGTATCCATCTGGAACATCATCATTATGCGGACTTTCTTCCAGCAGTCTATACCAGGCGAGCTGCAGGAGGCAGCGACGATTGACGGTTGCTCAAATATAAAAACGCTGACTCGAATTATCTTACCTTTATCCATGCCAATTATCGCGGTGACCATCTTGTTTTATGCAGTCGGTCATTGGAATGCGTTTTTTAATGCATTGTTATATCTGTCAGATAAAGAAAAGTTTCCGTTGCAACTTGTCCTTCGCGAAATCCTGATTCAAGGGCAAACGAGTGACATGGTCAAGATGTCAACGGAATCTGCCATTAAACAGCAAAGGGAAGTGGAGGGCATTAAATACGCGGTGCTCGTTGTAGCCAATATCCCGGTGCTTGTACTCTATCCGTTCCTACAAAGGTATTTTGTCAAAGGCGTTATGATTGGGGCCATCAAAGGATAATTCCTTGTATGGATATAGTGAATACAAAAAGGGGAGGGAATCGGATGAAGCTGAAACAATGGGGGAGTCTTCTATTAATCAGTGTTTTGTCGGTATCACTGATAGCCGGGTGCAGTTCAAAAGGTTCAGAGGGAAATGATACAGATTCATCAGGAGAAGCCAAGATTAACGAGACGGGATTTCCAATTGTGAATGACAAAATTACCATCACGGGTTTTGCCGGCAAGCTTTTTGCCAACGCCGACTGGAACAACATTAAGATTTGGCAGGAATATGAAAAAATGACGAACATCCATGTCCAGTGGGATACAGTTCAGAAAGACAGTCTAGCGGAGAAACGTAATCTACTACTTGCCGGTGGAGATTATCCGGAGTTGTTCTATGCTTCTGCATTTCCTAGAGCGGACTTACTCAAGTATGGGAAACAGGGTGCATTTATCTCCCTTAATGATCTGATTGATAAATACGCGCCGAATTTTAAAGCGTTGATGGAGAAGTACCCGGTTATAGAAAAGGGGATTACGATGCCGGACGGTAATATATATGGTCTCCCGACGCTGTATGATCCGGAATTCAAATCGGTGTTTTATGGAACGCCATGGGTGAAGGAAGAGTGGCTTGATAAGCTTGGTCTTTCAGAGCCGCAGACGCTGGATGATTTTTATAACATGTTAAAAGCATTTAAAGAGAAGGATCCAAACGGGAACGGACAGAAGGATGAATACGCCTGGGGTAGCGTTGGAACTGCCGGTATTGTGAACTATTTGCGCGGTTCATTTGGTCTTAACTATAACGGAACCGCAAATATTAACGTCGATACCGATCCGGCAAGCGGAAAAGTTCGCTTCATAGCGTCCGACCCACGTTACAAAGAACTTCTCCAGTACGTTAACAAGTTGTATAAAGATGGTTTGCTGGAACAAGACATCATGTCCGTTAAGAGCACCGAGATTGACGCCAAAGGGGTGGAAGGACTGCTAGGTGTGATTGATAGCGTGGATCCGATCGCCATCTACAACCAAAAGGGTTATGTTGGACTACCGGTACTTAAGGGACCACACGGAGATCAGATGTTCAGCGCTACTGGATCTCCGCTTGGCAATATTGGGATGTTTGTCCTGACGGATAAAGCGAAGAACCCGGAAGCGATGATACGTTGGATGGATTATTTCTACAGTGACGAAGGCGTCCGAATGTTCTTTATGGGCTGGAAAGATGACACGTATAAGGAAGATGCGGACGGCAACGTCGATTATGTGGATGATATCAAGAACAATCCGGACGGGCTTAGTCTAGATCAAGCTGTTGGGCAATATCTCATTTGGCCAGGAGGATACTATCCAGGCTTTGTAACACAGAAGTATTTTAAAGGAGCAGAAGGACTCCCAACGTCTGTAGAAAATGCAAAAAAAGCCGAGCCATATGTGGTGCCCGCAGATAAGATCTGGCCACCGTTTAACTTTACGGCTGATGAACAGTCCGAGCTTACCAGTATTCAGACAGATATAAACACATACGTAGATGAGATGAGAGATAAATTTATTTCAGGCAATGAGTCCTTTGATAATTGGGACCAGTATGTAGCCACTCTCCAAAAGATGGGATTGGAACGGTACCTAGCTATTTACCAGTCAGCGGCTGAACGATACGCGAAATAATGATTAGTGTTCGACATAAGGGAGTGATAAGAGATGACTCAAATGAATGCCATATTGATTGGGGCAGGAGCACGTGGTGCTGGGGGATATGCACCTTATGCGCTCGATTACCCGCATGAGCTTACCTTTGTAGCCGTAGCCGAGGCTGATCCTATTCGGAGAAGTCGATTTGCCGAGAAGCATGGTATTCCACCTGAACGGTGTTATGAAACTTGGGAACCGCTACTGGCAGAGACGCGGATTGCCGATATTGCCGTCATTTGTACGCAGGATCGGATGCATTATGGTCCAACGATGCAGGCTTTAAAGCAAAAGTACCATGTGCTTTTGGAGAAGCCAATGTCTCCAGATCCGAAGGAATGTTTAGAAATGGAGCAAGCGGCTATCCAAAATAATCGGTTGCTCACCATATGCCATGTTCTGAGGTATACCCCTTTTTGGAGTACGATCAAACGGTTGATACAGGAGGGAACCATTGGAGAGGTTGCTTCGATCCAGCTGAACGAGAATGTGGGGTATTGGCATATTGCTCACAGCTTTGTAAGAGGGAATTGGAACAATTCAGAAAAGGCAAGTCCGATGATTTTGGCTAAATCATGTCATGATATGGATGTTTTGTCTTGGTTAATGGATAGGCAATGTACACAAGTCAGCTCTTTCGGCTCCCTGATGCATTTCCGTGAGGAGCAGGCACCTGAAGGATCAGCTGATCGCTGTCTAGACTGCAAAGTGGAATCTACCTGCGCCTACTCGGCACCCCGATTTTATTTAAGCGATCAATATAAAGGATGGGCGGGTCACTTTACTCAGGAGCTGACCAAGCCGAATATTATTCAAGGTCTTCGCGAAACAGATTATGGTCGCTGTGTGTATCGCAGCGATAATAATGTGGTCGATCATCAGGTCGTGAGTATGGAGTTCGAGGGCGGCGCTACAGCGATGTTCAGCATGTGTGGGTTTACGTATGAGCAGGAGCGCAGAATTCAGATCATGGGGACCGGCGGAGAGCTTCGGGGAGAGGAAGGTAAAATCACGATATTTGATTTCTTAACTGGTCAAAAAACGGAGATTTCCATTCCATCGCAAGCAAGCGGACATGGTGGGGGAGACAGTGGTATTGTAGCTAGCTTCCTGAATGAGGTCCGTAACTACACTGGTCAGGAGAGTCTAACCTCGGCCAGTGCCTCCGTACGAAGCCATCTCATTGCGTTCGCGGCTGAAAAGTCACGTTTAAATAAGGGGCAATCCATTAACCTGAATGAATACGCCCAGGAACTGATGGCAAAAGAAGAGAGTGTAAATTAAATCGAGTATGAGATTAAGAATTTCGTTATTATATGTAGGAATAATTAGGAAACAGCCGATCAGGGATGACCCTGATCGGCTGTTTTATGATCGATGTGCTGTTGTGTTCATGGCAAGCTCTGCATGGGAATAATCAATTTTCTTGACGTAAATCTCATAAAGAGTACTCGTTCCAGTACTGACACCGGGACTCCCTGTGTCAGTAATATTCGTTTTGTAATCGATATAATGGGAGTTAAGATTTTGGAGTCTTTTATAGAAATCACCCTGATTATGTGAGGCGTAGAGCTGAACTTTGTAGCGAGAGAACAACTTTCTACAAGTAAGAACGAGAAGCTTGTCAAGATTACCAATACTATGGGACATAGATAACACTCCTTTTTTATTTGGTAGATAGGTGGGGAAGGGAGTCACTATAAACGTCTCAATAATGCAATAATATGGAAATATTTGTTTTATATTACTATATAATCTATGGCTAATCTACATCTTTATGACACAAAAGAAGCGTGATGCAACTTGGCATCACGCTTCTTAGAACCTTCGTCATATTGAAGCAAACTTTAAGAGAAAATGCGATCAATCTGGCTCACCTCATCTTGCGACAGTTTCACATCCATGTAAGACCATGTAATCCTTCGATAAGGACAGGGTTATGGTTGTGTAATCTTGATATCGCCTGATATTGTACGTACCTTGATGAGTTCAGTTCCTGTTCGTAAAGAATCTGGGGTATGGATATTACCAGATGTAGCCTGAACATCGTAAAATCCGGCAAAGTCACTCGTAGCTTCAACGTCGACATTCCCTGAGATCGTCTCAATGTCCAAGTTTCCTTTTGTTTTCTGGACAATGTCAACATCACCTGATTTCATACGAATCGTTCCTTCTCCGGCCAAACCATCAACAGTTAAATTGCCCGAAGTAAGGCTCGCGTTATAGTTCCCTTGAATATCTTTCGCCTGTACATCGCCTGATTGCTGCTTCGTTGTGATTTCTTTGGCTTCGATGGAGCTGAGCTTAAGGTTGCCAGAAGTTAGCTCGAAACTTGCGAATTCCGAAGCCTTTACCTGATCTGCTTTCATCGTACCAGAAGTAAGCTTTGCGGAAAGTTCTTCTGCTTGAATATTGCTCAGATTCAGATTGCCTGATGTGGATTTAAGAGTGATGCGTTTCGCATAAAGACCGGTAATATCATTATCACTTGAGACATTGTCGAGAGAAACTTCGGTAAGCCATTTTTCCTTAGGAATCGAAATCTCCATTACGTTTTTACTAAAATCAGTGGAAAAGCTAAAAAAGGAAAAAGAATCTTTCGAACGAGTATCAACTGTTAGTCGTGCGTTTTCCGGTTGTAGTTGTTTTAGCCCCTCTATGGTATCGGGCTTCCATTTTCCTTTAAAATGAACGGAAACGTTATTCTCGTCTGTCGAAGTAAATATAATGTGAGTGCTGTCTTCGGTTTTGACTAGCAAGGAATCAATATCCTCCGCCTGAAAGCTCAACTCCTGGTCATAATCTACACGCTTGTCTCCGAATTCAAATCCGAAGAAGGCAACTCCGATGAGTCCGACCACGATGCAAAGAACAGCAAGCCGTATCGCATTTTTCATATCAATTCTCCTTTCTTTTCAGGACGGTTTGGTTCCAATTGAAATATCCTGCAGTCCATCGTGCGAGTTTTTTCATAAGCCCAAGAGCGAGTATCCCAACCAGGATACCTATCCCCAAAAAAACAAGACTGACAAAAAGCTCAGGGAGTATCACTTGCTTCTCAATGAAAATAAAATCAAGGAAAGCAAGCAAGGGAGCAAGGATTCCGGATACCGATATTGCAGCGAGAGAGACCCAGATAGCCCAGATCGTGGCGAAGATCGGAAGTGCAAGGATGAGGTTAAGAAATACGAGTCCGATCCATGTAAATAAACGGCGAGTAAATGATCCGCCCGATGATTTGTGGGAAAGAGCAGAAGATCCATAAGGCATCTTATTATATGAGCCAAGCTCTTCATCATGAACTCCATTCTGTGATCGGAATCCGGGTGCCGGAGGAGTATACCGGTCTCCAAGTGCCTCTTTAATCAAATCCTCTGGATTCCCTAGTTCAGAGGCAATTTCTTCTTCACTTTTGCCTTCGGACAGGCCCATTTCAAAATGCTGCTCATAGTCACTGAGTAGTTCTGCCCGCTCCTGAGCTTCAAGTGGGTAAAGCCCTCTTTGCATGATGGTCATAAATTGAAGCCTATTCATTCGCTTCTCCTTCCTTCAGCAGGTTGCTGACACTATTTACAAACTCATTCCATTCAGACTCAAGTTCACTCATGTAACGTTGTCCCGTCTCCGTCAGTCTGTAATATTTACGCGGGGGACCTTCTGTAGATTCTTGAAGATAGGTTGTGCAATAGCCATCAGACACAAGCCGTCTGAGCAGGGGATATAAGGCACCTTCAGCAATTTCAATATGCCTTGAAACGGCTTGAGCCAGTTCATATCCATAACGGTCTTTACCGTGAATCAGGACGAGAACACACAGTTCGAGAACGCCCTTTTTAAACTGAATATTCACATTCATCCCAAAGTATCCTTTCTTAACTCGTCATCGTGAATTAGCTAATCATCTTTATTTAGTACTATTCAATATACACTACTGTATGATGAATAATACCATCGGCGACTGAATAATACAAGATATTGTAAAAAATACAGGAATACCCTTGAGTAAAGAGATTACAGTGTATCGTTTGAATTTGCTCGAACAGGGTAATTTTTCAGGAGGAGGGATGTATGGTGAAAGATGAAATGAGCTCTGGATTTCACGAAGAAGAGTCTCCGTGTGCTCCTTCAAAAAAGAAAAAAAGGTTCCATTTAAATTTACGTCGAAAAAGGAAAGCCGTAATAAAGAAAAGAATTCAAATTAGAAATCGATACGAAACAGCCCATTTGGCAAGTGAGATTGCGACTTCAATCTTGTTCCTCATAGGTAGTTTTTGTCTCTTCTACCCTGAGGTAAAGCTGATTGGGTCTTGTCTATTTATACTCGGAAGTATACAAATGCTAGTGCGGGCCTTACTACGAATGTCATACCTAATCAAGCTGAAAAAGTGGAATTATGCGGATGGACAAGATTCGTTACAAGGTGAGGCACAAACAGAGGAAGAGGCTTATTTGAATCGAAGGTTGTAGGTTATGTTAGCAGAAGTAGTCTCTAAATAGTCAGTTAAAAAAAGGTCGTCTTCAAGTTCACACGGGGCTGTGAACTTGAAGACGACCTTCATTTATTAACGCGCTTGTTTCGCAAGCGGTTTGGGTTTGGTACGGAGATACAAATCTAGATCCGGGCTTTCGCCTTTTGTAATCACATCGGTTACGATCTTGGAAAGGTTCATATTATATACAGTTCCGTTATCACCATAAGCCATAATATAGAAACAGTTTGGATATTCCTCGTTTCGTCCGATCATCGGAAGCCCGTCAATGGTTCCCGCGAAAAAAGCACCCAGTGCATATTCAGGTTCTGCGTCAATATCGGGAAACATCGCATGGAAAGCGTTCATGAGCATGTTACGCCCTTGCTCGATTTTGGCATCTCGGCTTAGGGACTGATCTGTATCTTGATCCATTCCGCCGACAATAATGCGGTTATCCTGGGTAGTCCGCATATAGAGGTAAGGTCTAGCTGTTTCCCAAATTAGGGCCCGTTTGTACCAGCTGGTAAAATCGGATACAGGTTTTGTGATAACAACATAAGAGCTTGTAATTGTAGCATTTTTATTTGGTGTTATTTCTGCCTGTTCATATCCTGCTGCCATAATGACATACTTTGCTGTGATGGTATGACCGTTCTTCGTTTTAAAAACAGCCTGATCTTGTTCAAACGTTTTGTCCGTAATTTCCGTATTACAGTATATTTTTCCTCCGAGCGATTCCACTTGTTCAAACAACCCGTAAATGTATTTGAGCGGATTCATTTCTGCATCATTGGAGTAATAGAGAGCGCCTGCCTTACGGAAAGGATAAAGCCCAGTAATTTGCTTCTCGTCCCAATAATCCACCTTAAATCCATGTTTGGTCAGAATCGCATGTTCCTGCTTCAAAGCAGGTATATCTTGTTCGGTCGATGCATAGTAAAGACTGTCCCGACGTATAAAATCAGCCTGATCTTCTATATTTGCACAGGCCTCTTCAATATCGGTGATGGCTTGTTCACAAAGTTTGAGATGGCGAACAGCCGTTTCTTCTCCAAAGCTTGCGGTAAGTTCAGTCAAGCTTTTATCACCTGCATATTGAATGAGTGCCGTATTTGTACTGGAGCTGCCTCCACCGATCGTGCGTTTATCAACAACAACGACTTTTAATCCTTGCTTAGCTAGCCTGTAGGCACTTTGCGCGCCTGAGCTACCTCCCCCAATGATCAGAGCATCACAAGTGAGATCCTCCGCAAGTTCAGGATATTCTGGAGTTTTGCTTACTGTTGTTGGCCAATATAATGTACCGCTTTGTAAATCCATAGCGGAAGCCTCCCTTATCTATGTTCATGGTATAGGATGTACATTCTCTTCTCTTCAATACCATAATTCTATAGATAAGAAACAAGGAAATTCTTGAAACTTGGCTTATATGTCTTCACTTAACCGTCGGCAGCATTAGACATCCAATTTTTTGAGCGGTTCGGACGCAGGGCCTTCCATAACAGTTCCATCGTAAGAATAACGAGACCCATGACAAGGGCAATCCCAAGAACAATCACCCGAATTCCATTCTACTTCACAGCCAAGGTGAGTACAGGTTCGGTCAACGAGATGAACTTTGCCTTGAGGATCTTTATATGCACCTGCCCGCTTGCCTTCATGCCATACAACGGATCCTTCACCTGCTTGTAGATCTTCCAATTTAGGATGTGTCAGATCTACTTTTCCAGTAATGAATTCCTTAACCACATTCAAGTTTTCTTTGATGATATTTTTGATGGAAGGATCTGCTGTGAAACGACCGGGGTCATAAAGTTCTGCATAGGGATTGCTTCTTTTCATGACGAGATCGGTAAGAAGTCGCCCAGCAGTCGTTCCCGTTGTCATTCCCCATTTGGCGTATCCGGTTCCTATAAATACACGATTATAAGCGCCGCCAATAGGTCCAATAAAAGGTACTTTATCTACGGTGATCAGATCCTGGGCGGACCAGCGGAAATAGACCTTTTTTACACCGAAGTGCTCACCGGCAAATGTAAGAAGTTCCTCATAATGCTCATGTGTGCTAATCCCTTGTCCTGTCTTGTGGTTCTCCCCGCCGACAATGAGCAAGTCTTTGTCTTTATAACGAACAGAGCGCAGGGAACGGCCTGGTGCATCCACACTAATATACATATCCCCTTCGTAGGATGTTTCTGGCTCTACTGCAATGGCGTAAGATCGTTCCGCATGCATGCGCGCTAAGTATAGTCTTGGATCATGAAAAGGAAAATGACTGGCTACCACTACATGTTTGCTCGTAATATGGTGACCTCCATTTTCTAAAAAGACCTTTACATGATCGTCATTTTCCTCTAGATTAGCAGCGGTTGTTTTTTCATAAATTTGCACACCCAACCGGACAAGCTCTTCTGTCAATTTCTTAAGATAATTTAAAGGATGGAAACGTGCCTGATTCGGCAGGCTGATGCCACAAACAGAAGGTACGGGAATAGGGAGGCGGTCATGCCATACCCCGGGAATACTGAGCTGCTTATAAGCATCATATTCATCTTTCATTTTCTGAAGTTCTTTCTCATCTTCCGACTGAAGATATATGTATGCATTCTCCTCGCTGAGCTGACAGTCGATCTCCATTTCTGTAACAACACTGCGGATAAAACGAAGAGCTTCTTCGTTAGCTTCGTAATATAGTCGCGCCTTTTCAAGGCCAAAATGTTGCAAAAGTTCGTTATAGATTAATCCATGCTGGGAAGTGATTTTGGCTGTTGTATGTCCGGTTGTTCCGTTTAATATGAATCCAGCCTCAATTAGGGTAACCTTGTACCCTTCTTTGGCGAGAAGATAAGCCGTAGTAATACCTGTAATGCCGGCCCCAACGATGGTAACGTCGGTCACCAAATTTTTACTTAGTTTTTTAAAGGTAGGCAGTGAAATGGTATCACGCCACAACGATTTAGGTGTTTTTGGCAGCTCTGAAGCAGACCAAGGTTCTATATGGTGATTCACAACAAAAAACCCCCTATTCAATGGTTCAGCTGGAAACGTGTCTTATTTTTCAATTATTACCACCTGGCCATGAATAGAAACGCAATGACTGGAAACATTTTAGAGAACCCTACTTGTTTAGGAGCGGTAAGTTATTTTGCGAAGGACCCATTCCGCGGGACCCGTTTTAAATTTGTGGAGATATAAATAGCTGAAGAAAGCAAGCAAAGCATAGATTAGTAGCCCTAGGAGGGTACCGGAAAAGACTCCGAGCTGGCCAGCCATGCCTAGCTTCTCCTTAGAAATAAAATAGATGAGTTTTGTTACATCAATGCTCACTATATCATGAGGGAAAGAACTGCAGCATAAAAAAACAGGCATATGTAATATGATTTTTGTCCTATGAATTTGGAAGTGAAGCACTTATAATGGAATTATCTAAAACGTTTTAGTAAATCGATTAATAGAAATTGAAAGCGATTCATATTTGATCATCTAATGGTTTGGCCAAGTAGTAAATTCCGTGATTAAAGGAGAATGAAGACATGACAAAAGCGATACAATTCCCGTTTCAGGATACAGAACTTGATTTGGATTTACGTGTAAAAGACCTAATCTCAAGACTTACCCTTGATGAAAAAATAGAGTCTATGTTGCAATATCAGCCTGCTATTGAACGACTTGGTGTAGGCGCTTACAAACATGGGACAGAAGCTGCACATGGACTAGCATGGCTTGGAGAAGCAACGAGTTTCCCTCAGCCAGTCGGTCTGGCTCATACGTGGGACCCTGAACTTATGGAAGAGATCGGTTCTGTCATTGGTGATGAAGCAAGAGTCTTCTATAAACGAAATCCGGAAGTGAACGGGCTTACCCTTTGGGCTCCTACCGTAGATATGGAACGTGATCCAAGATGGGGACGCAATGAAGAAGCCTACGGAGAAGATCCTGAACTCACGGGCGAACTGACAGCAGGTCTAGTGAAAGGGATGCAAGGCGATCATCCTAAATATTATAAATCGGTAGCAACGCTGAAACACTTCTTGGCTAACAATAATGAAGTGGATCGTGGCAGCGGTTCTTCGAGCATTGATCCAAGGAATATGCGGGAGTATTATTTAAAAGCATTTGAAAAGCCTTTCCTGAAAGGCGGAGCCCAGTCTATGATGACGGCTTACAATTCCATTAACGGGACACCGGCATTGCTACATCCTTTTGTGAATGAAGTTGTCAAAGGGGAATGGGGGATGGATGGGTTTATCGTCAGTGACGCGGGCGATGTCATGGGGATACATAACGACCATAAGTATTACGATTCCCATACACCGGGTGTGGTGGAGTCTATTCTAGCTGGTATTGATAGTATTACCGATGATGCAGACTTGTCCAAGAAGGCGATGAGAGAAGGTCTCCTAATGGAGACACTCACAGAATCGGATCTGGATCAAGCACTGTTTAACACCTTCCGTGTACGCTTCAGGTTGGGCGAATTTGACCCTGCTGAACTAAATCCGTATGCCTCCATCGGGGAGGAATCCATGATGACGGAAGAAGCAAAGGCTTTATCGCTGAAAGCAGCAAAGAAACAAATGGTTCTGCTCAAAAATGAAAATGACACGCTGCCACTGAACAAAGAGAAGCTGCAAAGCGTAGCGGTCATCGGCGAACTTGGAGGCGTTGTTCTGCGAGATTGGTATGCAGGTACTCTCCCGTACAAAGTAACTCCGCTCGAAGCAATCCAGAAGAAGCTTGCTGGCAAACAAGTATCTTACAGTGATGCTAATGATCGTATTACGCTCACTTCTGCTGCTAACGGCAAGACACTTGGTGTGCTGGACGGGGAGAAACCGCCCGTTGTCGCTAACGGAAGAACCGAGACCTTTATGTTATCGGACTGGGGATTTGGCAGTGCTACACTTCGTGCCGAATCAAACGGGAAGCTCCTGACCTCCGATGAAGAGCAGTTGACGGCATCGGCTGAGGAAGCATACGGCTGGTTCGTAAAAGAAATTATTCACCTCTTGCCACAAGAAGATGGAACAGTAGGACTGACTACGTGGAATAATAAAAAAGTAACGGCTCCAAACGGAGGCAATGCAGCTCTAGCCGTCAATGAAACGATGAATGAGTTCGGAACAGAGGAGAAATTTAAGCTTGAAGTGCAATCAGATGGAATTGCCGAAGCAGTTTCAGTAGCCAAAGCTGCTGAAACGGCCATCGTTTTTGTAGGGAATAACCCGCTGATTAACGGAAAAGAAGAGATCGATCGTCCAAGTCTTGAACTTCCAGCATCTCAGCAGCGTCTCATAGAAGCTGTCTATGCTGCAAATCCGAATACCGTGGTTGTTGTTGTTGGGGCTTATCCATTTACAATGAACTGGGTACAAGAGAACATTCCTGCGATCGTATATACGTCTCATGCAGGACAGGAACTAGGGAATGCAGTTGCTGATGTGCTATTTGGAGATTATGCACCGGCAGGCAGACTGAATATGACATGGTACAAATCCGAAGATCAGCTTACACATATTAAGGATTACGATATTATCAAATCGGAAAGAACCTATCAGTATTTTAAAGGAGACGTTTTGTATCCTTTTGGTCATGGTTTGACTTACGCTTCTTTCAAGTATGATCACCTCAAACTGAATAAGAGTGAATTTAGTGAGGAAGATTTTATTACAGCAAGTGTTGATATTACGAATGAAAGTCAGGTTGCGAGCGAGGAAGTGGTTCAGTTCTATATTCGCGCGAACCAGTCTCGTGTGAAGCGTCCGCTCAAAACGTTGAAAGGGTTCCGCCGTATTTACTTGGCGCCAGGAGAAACGAAGGCCGTTACGTTTGAATTAGCAGCTACTGAACTTGCTTTCTGGGATGTAACACGCAGCAAGTATTGTGTTGAGTCAGGCAGCTATCGTCTTCTAATCGGAAAGTCTTCCGCTGATATCCAAGTTTCTACTGATATTCAGGTAGAAGGAGAAGTGATCCCAGCCCGGAATTTGGCACTGGAGACACGTGCGGAGAATTATGATGACTACAGCGGTGTAGATTTGGACGAGAGCAAGGAAAGCGGAACTTGTGTGCGTGCTGTAGAGGAGACTAGCTGGGTGCTCTACCAAGGTGCTGATTTTGGGCAAGAAGCCATCGGTTTTACGGGCCGTGTGTCGAGTGAATTTACAGAGTCTATGATTGAGATTCGCCTTGGTGCTCCAGATGGAGTTCTTGCGGGTACGATAAAAGTGGCAGCCAAAGGGGTACAAGGCTGGCAAACTGTATTTACTCCGCTCGTAGGAGCGGTAGGGGAGCAAGATGTGTATATCGTTCTATCGCTAGGTGTACGATTGAGTCGGTTTACCATTGCATAAGTAAGTCACAATTTTTCCATCTTAATGGATATGGATTGCAGAGAGCAGTGTACTGTCCGGTATTTATGACCGGACAATACACTGTTTTTTTGTTATATGAACGAATTCATTTGTTAATTTGTCATCACACTGTATCCTAAATGTTACATTTTGCTTTTTAGAGGTCGATATATTATGCATGTACGTACTATTTGGTGGGGACTTCCACCTATGAAAGAGGTTATCCATGGAACTGGGACATATCCATAATTCTTATGATCGGATGTTCGTTTTTTTCTCGTATGTAATAGCTGTCTTTGCTTCCTACAACGTTTTGAATCTGGCAAAAACTATTAGTTATTCCAAAGGAAAGAGTTATGGACTTTGGCTATTGTATGGTGCTGTAGTAATGGGGATGGGCATATGGTCTATGCATTTTGTCGGTATGCTGGCGAGTAATTTTACCATCCCTGTTTCTTATAATTTGAACACCATTATTATATCTGTCGTAGTTGCTATCGTTGCTTCTTTTATTGCCCTCTACATTGTTGTCCATAAGAAACTGTCCAAGATAAGACTGCTGGCGGGGGCTTCACTCTTTGCGATAGGGATCTCAGCAATGCATTATATCGGAATGGCGGCTATCGAACTTAAGGTGTCTTATGACCCCGTATACTTCATTCTGTCCATCATGATCGCCTTTGCGGCATCTATTACGGCATTATCGTTATCTTTTTATTTTTTGGAAGACAAGAAGTACGGAGACGGATGGAAGAAATTTGGAAGTGCTCTACTCATGGGTGCGGGTATTAGTGGGATGCACTATACAGGTATGGCAGGAGCCCACTACGAACTGAAGCATGGACATGAGCCTGTAGGGATATTGCTTGAGCATGAATGGCTTGCTTATTTTATTACAGTGGGTACCTTAATTACGCTAGCCCTGTCTATGCTTGGACTGTATATATCAAGACGTTTTTTGAGTCAGGAAATGGCGAAGCAAGAAAATGAGAAGTGGTATAAATCATTGTATGCAAATAATCAGGACGGCATTATTTCTATCAATTCAGATCATATCATTATCGGGTTCAACCCTGCAGCTGAAAAAATTATGGGACTGAATGAAAAAAGCTATAAATATCGTTCTATCGGCTCGATCCTGCCTATTTTTGTAGCGGATCAGCATGAATATTTAAAAGCAATGTATCGTCGTTCCTCCAAAGGAGAGTTCCTTCGTTATGAATCGGCCATTTATCTTGAAAGTGGACATAAAGTTGATTTGAATATGGTGAACGCACCTGTCCTTGTAGACGGAAAAGTAATGGGAAATTACATTATTGCGAGAGATGTGACCGAGGAAAAGAAGGCGAAGGAAAAAAACCATTTTCTAGCCTTTCATGATGAGCTCACTGCGCTGCCGAATCGAAGAATGTTTAATCAGGCTTTATCGGAGTTGATTAAAGAGCGGCAGTCTAAAGGGGATTCTTTTGCCGTCATGGTCATGGATATGGATCGTTTCAAACTTATTAATGACTCCCTTGGACATATTTATGGTGATTTGTTCTTACAGCAGCTCAGCGACCGTATTCGGCGAAGCTTAGAAGATGAAGAAGTAGTCATCTCTCGTATGGGGGGAGATGAGTTTGCCATTTTACTGAAGGATAATATCGGTGAAGAGGAAGCTACGGCTATGGCAGAACGGCTTCTTATGACGTTGGGGCAGCCTTATTATCTTAATGACAATGAATATTATGTGACGGCTAGTATTGGGATTGCGGTTTACCCGGGACATGGTATCGATGCTGTACAGCTGCTAAGAAATGCGGACATGGCGATGTATGAGGTGAAGAAGCAAGGGAAAAATGGATTTCTCTTTTTCTCCAGTGAAATGAATTCACAAATCCTTGAGCGAGTTGAACTAGAAGGGGAAATACGTAAAGCGATCGAACGGAGGGAATTTGAACTTTACTACCAGCCCCAGTTCCGCGCAGAAGATGCACGCCTTATCGGAGTAGAAGCGCTGGTTAGATGGATTCATCCGGTGAAAGGGGTTTTGTCCCCAGCGATATTTATACCGGCCGCCGAGGAGACCGGACTTATTACACAACTTGGTTCCTGGGTGCTTCGCGAGGCTTGCCGGCAAATGTATGAATGGCACGAAGCCGGGGCTCCGCGTATTCCCGTATCGGTCAACCTGTCGTCTCAGCAATTTTATCAACCCCATCTCACACGAGATATTAAGCAGATTTTGGAGGAGACGGGGCTTCATCCAGAGTATCTGGAACTGGAAATTACAGAGAGCATGATGATGGATGCTGAAATATCTAGTGAAATTTTGACCGAGTTATCTAGCCTAGGGATACGTATTAGTCTGGACGACTTTGGAACAGGATATAGCTCTCTTAGCTATTTGAAAATGTTCCCGATTAACAAACTGAAAATTGATCGTTCTTTCATCCAGGATATTGCTGTAAATGATAATGACAAAGCGATCGTGGCCACCATTATATCGATGGCCCAGCATTTAAATATGAATGTCATTGCAGAGGGGATTGAAACCAAGGATCAGCTGGATATTTTGATTGAGAATGATTGCAGCGAAATTCAGGGTTATTATTACAGCCGTCCCCTGCCTGCTCAGGAGCTGGCTTCAGCTTTTTTGGGCCCGCTCTATATGAAGGTAAGTCTTTCCTAGCTAGACAGGAGATTTGGTGCAGGAGACAATTCCATTTATTTCTCATGGTTCTGTAACTTATTTGCTTCTCGTACGTTTTACTTTAGGTGATCTATGGGAATCGGCGAATGAAAGATTGCTTATGTGAACATGGAATACGGGAAAGGAGCTTGACGAATACATGCATGTGCCACTGCAATATGAAGAATGGTCAGAGTCAGAGAAACGAGTGGTGAGAGCGTTAACTCAGATTCAAGTGCCGCAGGAAGAACTTTTTGTAAGAAAACTAGTGAATGCCACGGTCATAAGAGGTCATTTGTACGAACATACCGCAAACGAATCCGAAGATGGTTATCGTCACCTCATTTATGCCCAGCAGTTCAATACGGAACAGTACAGTTACGGAAAAGCATTATATGAGGCTACTTTTGATGCCTACCGAGTGTCCAGTTACCTCGCGTGTGAATATGTATTATGGAATGGCCGGGCATTTAAAGAAACGGAGCTTACTTTGTCTGTTTCGTCTCCTTTAGAAATAGCAAAGCTTTTGCTGGATCACCTTATTGTACATCGTGATGAAACCTATGAAATGGTATACTCTACGTTTGACTCGGATCGGGGTATCGTCATGATCTATTTAAAGAGAGGTGATTTCTAGTATGGATCATCATGGAAATGAACGCTCAATGGCTGAACAACCTGAGCGGAAGAAAAAGAGTGCCCAAAAGTGGGTGACCTTTTCCCTGATGCTGACCTTGCCTGTAGCACTCGCTGGGTGCAGCAGTTCACAGGAATGCGTGGATAACAATAATGATGGTTACTGTGACAACTCCAGTGGGGGAACAGGTGGTGGATACTACTACGGTGGCGGCAAAACTTCTTCTTCCTCTTCCAAAGGCTCGTCAAGTTATAAGGCAAAGTCCAGCTCTAAAGGATTTGGCAGCGGCGGCATATTTGGCAGTTCTGGAGGTTGATGAAGTGAATCGAATCGTACAACTAGAGAGAGAACGTGATGAAGTATTTACGAAAGAGGTCGAGCAGCATATCCCATACCATCGTATGTACGGTAAGGAATACTGTTTGCCACAAGTGACCCTTTATGCAGAAGAAGAGATCGTGAGGTTAAAGTATGCTTCCGAGATGCTGGATTCGGTATATATGAGAACATTGCGGTTTGCCCAGCGTTATTTGCCTGACGCTTTTTTAAATCAGCAACTGGGTATCCATGCTGCACTGATTCCCGCTGCGCGGTTGGAGGTTCCTGGACATGGCGTTTCTAGACAGGACTATATCATCCAGCCTGACGGCTCAATGAAGTGCATTGAGAATAATACAGATACGCCGACGGGTATGCCTGAAGCTTCTTATCTGGCTCAGAAGATGATCTCTGAGCACGCCGAAGGCTTTGGGGCAACGACGGTGGAGATGCGTCTGCATATCCAACAGGCTTTTGGAGCATTACTTACACATTATGAACAGGCTGGACTGACCGGTACGGTCGCTTTTACCTGTTACGACTGGCATCTCGAAGACAGATGCAACACCACTTATTTGATGGAGATTGTCCGGGAGATGGGATATAAGGTACTGTACGCACCTCTGTCTGAGCTTGAGATTATAAAGGATGAAGGGCTGTATTGTCAGGGAGAGCGGATCTCAGTGCTTTATCGGTTATATCCTCTTGAATATCTTGTCAATGATGAAGCTGAAGATACAGGGGAGCGGGTAGGGGAATGGCTGCTTGACCTCGTTACACAGGGGAAACTTGCGCTTATTAACCCGGCACAAAGCATTATTACCCAGAGCAAGGGGTTCATGGCACTGATCTGGTCGCTGTTTGAGCGTCATGATGAAGCAAGCGAACTGCTAGAGGAACCATTGTTCACAAGAGAAGAGATGCAGGCCATCTCTGAATTTATGTTGCCGACCTATTATGATCCCGTACTATTTCATCAAAATAAGGTGCCTTATGTGGCCAAAAGTTACTGGGGCCGCGAAGGGAAAGGCACTTCTCTCTTTCATGCCGATGGAACACTCCAAGAGAGTGAATGGGGGCAAAGTGAGGATGAAAACCGTGAGGATGTACAATCCTACTATGGACAACAGCCGGTCATTTATCAGAAGCGCTGTACGATGGAATCAGTCGAAGTACATAGAGAAGAAGGTCTATATACCGGTTATTTATTGACAGGCGTTTATGTAATCGGTGGTCATTACAGTGGGTTATTGCCACGCGTAGGTGGCCGGATTACGGGGGACATGGCTTATTATTGCCCGGCCGCTGTTCCCGTTTCCGGTACAGGTGAAAAGGAGGAATAATCGTTAATGAATACTCTTGGAATAGATTTGCTGAATGTGGCAATTGGAATTGTGCTCATACTTATTATTTTACTTGCAGGCTATTTTCTGTTTAGTAAAGTTACCCGTTTTGATGACGGGAAGGAAATTAGGGGAGGAAATGAAGCTGCCGGTGTATATATGGGCAGCAAACTGCTCGGACTTTGTATTATCGTAGGAATGGTTTCGTTAAGCTCTCATTCCTGGGCAGACATGATTATTTGGTCTGTGGTAGGGATTGTAGTTCTCATCCTCGTATATCTTATCTTTGATTTCGTTACGCCAAATATTAAAGTATGTGAAGAAATTGAAAAAGGAAATATGGCCGTAGCGCAGCTGCTTCGTTCGATTATTATTGGCGTTTCCATTGTTATAGGAACGTTTCTGATGTAACGAAAGTGGAGGATGGATGAAATAAGGCTGGATTGGCCCTGAGATTCGTAGAGGCTCAAGAAAACAGTGATTAGAACTGTTTTCTTGAGTCTTTTTTTTTGTTGTAGGGACGTAGTTACCTCGTAATTATCTTTATAGACGTCAGGCATGATGGTATATATTAACGTAACGTGAAGGTTTATACTAGTGACATAATAAAGGGGGCATGACCATGGCTTTACTGCAAATCAAGGAAATCTCGGAGCGTCTTCAAATATCAGCGAGAGCGATTCGTTATTACGAAGAAAAGGGACTCATCACTCCTGAAAAGCAGGAGAGCAGTGGATATCGTTTGTTTACAGAACAGGATGCGGCGAGACTCCAAACCATTGTTTCCTTGAGAGAGGTAGGCATGTCTCTGGAAGAGATCGGACGAGTACTTGCACAGATGGAGGAAGGGGACAGCGAGGATGTTTTGCATCATCTGGAACTGCAGAGAGCCGTTTTGTTTTCCCAGATGATTGAAATCAGGCAATCTATTGAAACGACAGATCGAATTATCGCAAGGGGGAAGGAGCAGAAAAAGCTAGCATGGGACGATATTTATGAGTGGACTGCCAGTCTTAAGCAATCCAAACAGCTGCGGTCCAACTGGCAGGATCACTGGAACTATGATTCCTATGCTGCTCTTCATGATGAACGGGTGGGAGGAGAGCGAAGTCAGCAGGAGTATGGGGCTTACCCCAGTTATCCCTTTGCATTACATCGGGTACTCGAAGTGGTCAATCCGCAGAAGGGTGAAAAGGGGGTGGATCTTGGCACAGGGACGGGGAATCTGGCCGCTCTTTTTTTGGAAAGGGGGCTAGAGATGAAAGGGTTGGACCAGTCCATTGCTATGCTGAGAGAAGCGGAGCGTAAACATTCGGGATATGAAGTGAGGTTGGGCAATTTTTTGGCGATACCTTATGAGGATCATCAGTTTGATTTTGCGGTAATGAGCTATGCCCTTCATCATCTTACAGAAGAACAGAAACGGCTAGCTCTTCTTGAGATCAAGCGGATCCTGAAGCCGCACGGACGAATCGGCCTTGTTGACTTTATGTTTGAGGATAGGCAGGCACGAGAGCATTATGTTCGGACGCTAAGAGATGAAGGGAGAGAGGATGTCATAGCAGACATGGAAAAGTCCCATTATGCCGATCGCGCTCAGTTAATTCACTGGTTTGAAGAACATGGATATGTGACCAAGGTAGAAGAAATCCATAAACGACTTCATTTCATCTATGCTGTTCCTGCGCGAGGACATTTATAAAAACAAGTTGACCTTCACGCTGCGTTACGCGTTACGCTTCTTGCTAGACAAAGGAGGTAACGATAGATGAGAATGAAGATTGAGAATGCCTGGCTCGTTACGATGGAAGGAGAAGAACTTCCTTATAAGGGAGATCTACTTATTGAAAATGACCGGATTATCAAACGAGGCGACTGCTCGGCAGATGCGGCTGATGAAGTGATGGATGGTACCGGATTTGCCGCGATGCCTGGGCTTGTTAATACCCATCAGCATAGTCCGATGAGCTTGCTGCGGGCTTTTTCTGATGATCTGAAACTAATGGATTGGCTAGATCAGAAAATGTTGCCTGCGGAAGCGAATATGACGGAAGAAGATATCCGTGCAGGCGCTAGGCTGGCCATGGCAGAGATGATCAAATCTGGAACAACGACTTTTGCTGATATGTACATCCACATGAATACCATCGCGGAAACGGTGGAGGAAATAGGAATGAGAGCCTCCCTAACGAGAGGGCTAGTATTCCTCGAACCGGATGGTGGGGTAAGAATGACGGAGGCGCTTCACTTGATTGATCGCTGGCATGGAAAGGCGGAAGGGAGGATTACGACTATGTTTGGCCCACATGCCCCGTACACCTGTCCGCCGGATTCTTTAAGCTATGTGATTGGACTTGCCAAAGAGCGAGACCTCCCCATTCATATTCATTTGGCCGAAACGTTGGAGGAAGTAGCTTCCCTGCAGGCGAAATATGGCCAGACCCCTACGGAATATTTGCATTCACTTGGACTTTTTGAGCAATGTCATGTCCTGCTCGCACACGGTGTGCATCTCGCGGAGTCCGATATTCAGCTGCTGAAAGGATTGCGAGGCGGCGTGTCCCACAATCCGGTAAGTAATCTGAAGCTCGGATGTGGCATCGCCCCTGTTCATAAGCTACTGCAGGAGGGCATAACTGTAGGGCTTGGTACAGATGGGGCGGGAAGCGCGACGACCCTCGATCTGTTTGAAGAGATAAAAGCAGCGACATGGATGCAAAAACTGCAATATGGCGATCCAACCATTCTGCCTGCAAAAGAGGTGCTGAAGATGGCCACCCTATATGGTGCTAAGCTTCTGCAACTGGATCACGAGATCGGTACTTTGTCTCCAGGTAAGAAGGCAGATATCATTCTGGTGGACTTGAACAAACCGCATCTGGCACCGCTGCATCAACTCGAATCACTCCTTGCTTATGGTGTAAACGGAGCAGATGTAGATACTACGATTGTGAACGGAAAAGTTCTTATGTACCGCCGGAAATTACTGACGATTGACGAGGAGGCATTGCTTGACGATGTCCAGAGCCGGTCTGAACGTATCGTGAAAGGCGTCTAGGCTAAAAAGTCCGCTGCTTGGGAAACGAAGAGGCTCTGCCTTATAGCAGAGCCTCTTTATATGTGAGCCAGCCTGTCCAGCTGGACAGGAGTGACTGCGTTATTTTCATAAGGTAATGGTTTTCTTAGAATCAGGGTTCATTCGGCGATCCCAGTCCACGGATTTGGACAAATCAGACAGTCTTGCCAAAGCCTCTTCTTCATCAAACGTACTATACCAGCGGGTATGATCGATATCAAGAATCCGATAATGCATACTGATCATATTTTGTTGCAAGATATAGTCCCCTTCTCTTACGATTTCAGCCCACCAGAGTTTCCCTCCAAGTGTTCTGCCTTTGGGTCTTTCCAGTATGCTATGTGCAGCCATTTCAATAATTTCCATAGGTTCTTCACCAAGAATGGATTGAATAGTTAAACTGTCCGGGTGAAGTGCTACCAGGGCAACAAGGGTTGTCCAACTGGCTTTGGTGCGTCCTTTTTCAATTTGGACCAATGTTTTTTTGGATATTCCCAAGACTTCTGCCATTTGCTCCTGCGTATATCCCATTTCAGCACGTATCATCTTTATTTTGCCAGATAAGAGCTTAATGAGCTGCTCCTTCGTCATAATTATTTCTCTCCTTCACGCATTGTAGCATTTATATACAAGTAACATTTGTATCAATTAGTGTAATTTTACACTACGTGGTAGGACAGGGTCAACGTTTCTATGAGCTTCTTCTTTTCATCCTAATCTGGGAAGGGTAATATGAAAAGGAAATGATTACATAATCTTAAAGGAGGTTATCCAAGAGATGAATTACCGAAGATTAGGCGGCAGTGGTGTGAAAGTAAGTGAAATCAGTCTTGGAAGCTGGCTGACTTATGGTGGATATGTCGAGCAGGAGAACGCTGTGCGTTCCATTGAGACTGCTTATGATGCAGGTATTAATTTCTTTGATACAGCGAATGTGTATGAACGGGGTGCAGCCGAGGAACTTCTTGGCAAGACTCTTCAAAATTACAACCGTGAATCCTACGTGCTGGCAACCAAAGTGTTCGGAAAAATGGGAGACGGTCCTAATGACCAAGGTTTATCCCGAAAGCATATTATTGAGCAGTGTAATGCTTCATTGAAACGGCTGGGAACAGACTATGTAGATATTTATTACTGCCATCGGTTTCATCCTGAAACGCCTCTTCTCGAAACTCTTCGTGCTCTGGATGACCTTGTTCGCCAAGGAAAAGTGCTCTATATCGGTGTGAGTCAGTGGACAGCGGCCCAGATGGAAGAAGCACTTGGCATTGCGGATCGTTACTTACTGGATCGGATCGTGGTAAACCAGCCTATATATAATATGTTTGAGCGTTATATTGAAGACGAGATTATTCCACTTGGTGAACAAAAAGGGATTGGACAAGTTGTGTATTCACCATTGGCACAAGGATTGCTTACAGGTAAATATAATGATGCTTCCCGCATTCCGGAAGATAGTCGTGCGGCAAAATTGGGCTGGGATGACAAGAAGATCAATCAGGAAAAGGTGGAGAAAGTACGTAAACTCGCCAAAATTGCTGACGAACTGGATGTAAAAGTAGGGCAGCTGGCACTGGCTTGGATTCTGAGACAGCAGAACGTTGCAAGTGCCCTTGTAGGTGCCAGCAGACCAGAACAGGTGAAGGAGAACTTGGTTGCATCAGATATCAAACTGAGCGAAGAAGTTCTGGACAAGATTGAGGCGGTACTTACCGAGTAAACCATAAAATAAGAGGAGAGCTAGTGAATCCTGCTTGCATAGGATTTCACCTAGCTCTTTTTGTATTTCATACATAAAGCAACTATAGGATGGTTAGAATCAACATATACGTATTTTGGAAATGGAGGAAAAAGAGATGAAGCGCCATCACAGAAGTCAGTTTCTTAAGAAACTGGAACATAAGCCTGCTGAAGCAGCGAATACTTCGAAATCGGAGCAATCTACCATTCCACATCCAGATACAAAAGAAGAAGCAAAAGGTCAAAGTAAACAGGATACGAAATTTAATCCTCAACCAAATAAAGAAAAGAATGACCTATTCCAAATGTCGGACTCTATGCAACAAAAGATTGACGGGATACTTATTCAGAACGGAAACAGCAGTGATATTGTTGTCAGAAAGCTGTATGTTGGCAAAGATCCAGGGGTCTCGATTGCTGTGGTATACATAGAGTCACTGGTTCAAAATGAACTAGTTAATAATTTTATTATTCGTTCGTTATTGGATATTGAATTTAAAATAGGTGAAATGGCTGAAGAGGAGAACGGTACTTCCCTGATACATAATGGACTTATCCAGAAAGTGTTCAGTCTTGGTACTGTGAAGTACTGCTGTGACTGGAAGGATATGATGGACAACTTGCTGCTTGGACACACCCTCATCATGATTGAAGGCAGTCCCAAAGTCATTCACATTGTAACGTCAGGTGGAGAATTTCGAGCGATTACCGAATCACAGACGGAGTCTGTTGTTCGGGGACCTAAAGAGGGATTCGTAGAATCCATCGGCATTAATGTTTCGCTTCTGCGTAGACGAATCCACAGCCCTGATCTTCGTGTAGATACGAGAACCGTGGGCAGTCAGTCCAGAACAAGACTTGCTGTGATACATATGAACGGCATTGCAGATGAAGATGTGGTAAAAGAAGTACACAGACGCCTCGACCAGATTCAAGTAGATGGTGTATTTGATTCTACCTATGTTGAAGAGCTGATCCAAGATCAGGCGATGACTCCTTTTCCGACGGTGTATGCTACGGAACGCCCGGATACTTCAGCCGTGAGATTGATGGAAGGAAGAGTCGTGATCATTGTAGACGGCAGTCCATTTGTTCTTATTGTGCCAACCGTATTTGCTCATTTTTTCCACAGTGCAGCAGATTACTCGGATCGGTTTGATATCGCAATGTTGCTTCGTCTGCTTCGCTATGTAAGTTTTCTGGTACTGCTCCTTGGGCCTTCTCTTTACATTGCGATGACGACTTATCACTATCAGCTAATTCCTAGTGCACTTCTTTATAATCTCGTGTCTCAACGTGAAAATGTTCCTTTTCCAGCTTTTGTAGAGGCGGTCATTTTGGAATTGATCTTCGAGTTATTACGGGAGGCGGGGGTTCGGATGCCGCGTGTCGTTGGACAAGCAGCGAATATTGTGGGTGGCCTTGTCCTTGGTCAGGCAGCGGTTCAGGCAGGGATTGTAAGCCCGCTATTAACGATTGTTATTGCAATTACGGGTACAGCTAGTTTTGCAATTCCTACCTACACGATGGCGATCGCCGGACGGATATTCCGTTTTGGATTTATTGTGCTTGCCGCTACCTTTGGTCTGTATGGAATTGTGCTTGGGCTTATTGTCCTTTTGGCGCATATGAATAGTTTGCGTTCTTTTGGTGTCCCATATATGTCGCCTTTCAGCCCCTTTGTACTTGACCAGCAAAAAGACTCTATTTTACGTTTACCTACTTCACTTATGAAGAAAAGACCTAGGGCTATTAGCGGTGAGTTTAATGAAGTTACAGAGGACAAGCCCGTAACAGCCATGGATAAGAGAGACCAGAACAAGAAAGGTTCATAAAGATATGAAGCAGATAATCTGTAAGATAATCGCCGTTGTCCTTATGACGTCTCTACTTGCTGGATGCTGGGACTCCGTAGAGCTGAAGGAACGTTTGATCGTTACAGGACTTGCTGTTGATCGTGGCGATAAGCCAGGTATATATAACATTACTTTTCAAGCGGCAGTTCCGACTGAACTGTCCGGTGGGCAAGGTCAAGGGACCACGCCAGTTTTCGTATTTACCGGACAAGGAAGAACGTTGCAGGAAGTGCTAAGTAAAATGTCACAAGACTTACCCAAAATCATATCTCTTTCCCACGTAGCTGTGCTTGTAATCAGTGATGACTTAGCTCAAAAGGTGGGGATTGGGAAATTTATTGACTATATTGAACGTGATCCGAAGACACGTATTACAATGCAAGTCCTAATCGCAAAAGAAACATTAGCGAAGAACATTCTTTCTGTTACAAGTCCGGTCGGTCCGGTAACAGCGAACAATCTGGTGAACAAAGTAAGATATACGAACCGTGACTACTCTCATAATTATCCCAACAAAATTGACGATGTGATTCGAGGAATGATTACTCCCGGCGGGGGTCCAGCGATTAGCGGAGCAGTGGTGAAAGGGAGCGAAACTCAAGGAAGCAGAATGGAAAATATAAATACAGTCCGTGTCCCTACACATGTCTCCGTCGACGGCATGGCCTTGTTTAAAGGGGATAAACTTGTAGGGTGGATGGAAGGAGATCAAGGCCTTGGACTCACGATTATCCGTAACAAGGTGCACAATGCGGCAATGAATATCTCTTGCCCCCATGATCCTTCAGGAACCATGGCCATTGCTACCTCATTCTCTAAGACGAAGATCGAGGCTTCCATTCAGGATGGCACTCCTTATTTTCACCTTGTAGTAAGGCAAAAAGGAATTATTAGTGAAGCGGATTGTCCGGTGAATTTGACTTCTGGAGAGGCGATGCAAATCTATGAGAAAACTTGGAGTGAAAAGACAAGACAAATTGTCCTGTCTGCTATAGAGCAGGCTCAAAGGTCGAAAACGGATGTTTTGGGTTTTGGTTATGCATTGAAAAAGCAACGGTCCCATCAGTACAAAGAGTGGGAAGAAGCGGAGGACTGGGACGAAGTCTTCTCGCGAAGCAAGGTGAAAGTGACTATACAATCGGTGGTTATGCACACCCAGACTCGAAATAACCCCTATAGTACGGGAGGAGAAGATTAGAGTGAATAAAAACCAGATTAGTTCCGGCCAAATGTTGTCCCTTATGGTGATGTTTCAGATTGGTACCGCTATTGTTATTAACCTAGGGTATTCAGCTGGCAGAGACACATGGATTTCTGTTCTGATTTGCATGTTTCTTGGGGCCGGACTGTTCTGGGGTTATTCGTATCTTGCGAAGCAATTTCCAAGAATGCCGCTTACGGAATACAGTCGCAAAGTGCTGGGCAAGTATCTCGGAAGTGTAGTGGGTTTTCTATACATTGTTTATTTTCTCTACATCGGTTGCCGTAATTTACGTGATGGGGCGAATTTAATTAATATCAGCTCCCTGAACAATACCCCTATGGTTATCACGACAACATTTATGATGATCTGTGTATCCTATGTCGTCTATTTAGGATTTGAAGTAATTGCACGAACTGCAGTTTTACTTTTGGGTTTTCTATTTTTTGTGGGGGTGCTCAGCAATATTCTGCTCTTATCCTCTAATGCTATACAGCTCGATCTGATTCTACCTATCCTTGAAGATGGAATTAAACCGGTGCTGAATGGGGTTTTAAATGAAAATTTAATCGTCCCTTTTGGAGAGATGGTATGTTTCCTTATGCTTCTTCCTTACATGCGTCGTCCCGAAAAAGGAGGGTATATCGGTATTTTGGCTATTATTGTGGGTGGGCTGATACTTAGTCAGACCATGTTTATTAACATTGCTTGTCTTGGTTTAAATATTGCAAAAGGTTCTCCGTTTCCTCTGTTGTCTACGATTAGCCTTGTTGAAATATCGGAGTTTGTACAGCGGGTAGATATTCTAGTAGTGATGAGTCTGATCATTGGTGATTTTTTTCGGATATCCTTATACTTCAGTGCAGCTCTAATTGGCGCTTCCGATTTATTTGGTGTTCCTTACCGCAAGTTAATCCTCCCTATTGCATTTATTATGAATGTATGGGCAACGGGTATGGCCCGAAATTTCATTTATCATTTGGAATATGGAAGGCTTGCTCTTCTATATGTTCACCCGTTATTTGTTTTTTACTTTCCGCTTCTCCTTCTCGGGGCCGCTTGGATTCATAAGAGAAGAAAACGGGGGGCCAGAGTTTAACGGTTTTTTAAGGATAAGATAGGTTTTGTAAAAGAATGTAGCGAGTTGATTATGAAAAAAATAGATGAGAACAATAATTCCAGAAAATTTTAATGTATATTTCTCAGATGTTCGCAGGATGTAATTCTGAAGATTGAATCCTGAGTCTGCAAAACCTCTCCCAAACAGAATATCTATCGTCCAGTCAAATAAAAGGACACAGATCGAGATTACAACAAATGAACCCATTATTCTTTTCATTTTTCCGCCTCCCTTACTTACCGCACTATCATGCTATCTTCTGTGAACCATCCGCAGTTTATACAGGGATTGACTGGTTATGAATTAAGATTTATACTTAATCTAAAAATAAATACTTATCATGTATATAAATAGAAGGAGATCTGATGATCTTATGCCTAAAACATTAAATTTAACAACACAGCGCCAGGCTGTTTATGATGTAGTAAAGAAAGCTCATAACCATCCGACAGCAGCTGAAGTGATGACCATGCTATCGCAGCAAGGATATAATCTAGCTTACGGTACAGTTTATAATTCATTGCGTTATCTCGTAGAAAAGGAACTCATTCTTGAGCTTAAACTCGGTGAAACGGCAAGTAGATATGATGCTAGGACAGATGATCATCAACATATTATTTGTGAAGTATGCGGTAAGGTGGATGAGGTGATGACCGAAGTACCTGCTGCTTGGACAGATTCTGTCGCAAAGGAAACAGGATACGAGATTGACCATGCGCATGTTGTTTTTGGAGGTGTATGTCCAGAATGCCAAAGCAAGCGGAAGAACTAGTGAATAAAAATCAATATCCCTATGCGTCCATTCGCATCTCAAAGGATAAGGCTGCTCAATTGCTAAGTAACACAGAAGAAGAGACGGTCCCTTTCTGTGCCGTTACAAAGCGGATTCTATTAGTAAGTCCCGTTCTGAATCAGGTACATGATTTGGTTAAGGTGCTGACAGATCGATGCTTTGATGTCATGATGTTTCATAGACTAGAGCCCGAGCTATATAAGAATATTCCGCATGACCTGCTCATTTATGATGTGACCGCTTATGATGAGAAGGATGCCCTCGATCTTCAGATGAAGTTAAAGGAATCAACTTCATCACAGAATCTATTTTTAGTTAGCGAAAAATTTATTCGTGGTGCAGCACCAGAGATGCTTCAGGAAGAACTGTTAGTATGGCCGGGAAGACCTCATGAGGCACTGTATCATGTACAGCGCATTATTAGCCGTGCTGTACCAAGACAAGAACAAGTGGCCAAAACAAGCGGTAGCGATTCGATCGTTTTCAAAGATTTAAGAGTAGATATGGAGCGGATGCTCGTTCATAAACAGGATATTCAAGTTCATTTGACCAAAACGGAATATGATCTGCTGCTCATTCTAATGAATGCGAAAGGCTCTGTTATTTCACGGGAAGAGATGCTGAGCCGGGTGTGGGAGACGGATTTCACAGGGGGCAGTAATGTGGTCGACGTTCACATCAAAAGTCTTCGTAAAAAGCTTGGGGACCAGGCTGCTGCACCTAAATATATCATTACAGTCCGCGGTGTAGGTTACCGTTTGGCAGATTAAAGAAAGCCCTTAAATGTGCAAACATTTAGGGGCTTTCTTTTTGTTCATAAACAATTACTAATCTTCATAATATGTATCAATGAGTTCATTTTCTAATCACAAACCGTTCATAGTTTATTCATGCAAAACAGATACCGCACATGCTACAATCAATATATAAATTTAGATTAAATCTAATTACACGTATAAATCTAATTGAAAGGGTGACCCCTATATGACAGATCGTTTAACTACAAATCAAGGTACACCAGTGGGTGATAACCAGAACTCCAGAACAGCAGGAAGAAGAGGGCCCACTCTACTGGAAGACTATCATTTAATCGAGAAGTTGGCACACTTTGACCGTGAACGTATTCCAGAGCGCGTAGTTCATGCACGTGGATCAGGAGCACATGGTGTATTTAAAGTTGAAAACTCCATGTCCTCTTATACAAAAGCTGCTTTTCTACAACAGGAAGGAACAGAAACACCCGTATTTGTTCGCTTCTCTACCGTAATTCATGGTCAAGGATCTCCGGAGACGGCTCGTGATCCTCGTGGTTTTGCAGTTAAGTTTTATACATCCGAAGGAAACTATGATCTAGTTGGTAATCATTTGCCGGTATTCTTTATCCGCGATGCAATAAAATTCCCTGACATGGTTCACTCCTTGAAACCTTCACCAGTAACGAACATTCAGGAGCCTGCGAGATACTGGGACTTCATGACACTGACACCAGAGTCCACACATATGATGACTTGGTTATTATCTGACTATGGTACTCCGGCAAACTACCGCCAAATGGATGGATTTGGGGTTCATGCTTTCAAATGGATTAACGATAAGGATGAAGTTGTATACATTAAATACAAATGGGAGACGCAGCAAGGCGTTCGTAATTTCTCAGCGAGTGAATCTTCCGAAACACAAGGACAGGATTTTAACCATGCATCTCGTGATCTTTATGAAGCTATTGAGCGTGGTGATTATCCAGAATGGGTTCTTAAAGTGCAAATTATGAATCCGGAAGATTTGGATGCACTCACTTTCGATCCGCTAGATCCAACGAAAATTTGGCCAGAGGATAAGTATCCGTTCCATACGGTGGGACGTATGACGCTTAACCGTAACCCGGAGAATTTCTTCGCAGAAACGGAACAGTCTGCCTTTTCGCCTAGCGCCCTTGTACCAGGAATTGAAGCTTCTGAAGATAAATTGCTTCAAGGTCGTTTGTTCTCCTATCCGGATACACAGCGTCACCGCCTCGGAGCAAACTACTTGCAGATTCCGATTAACTGCCCTTACTCCAAAGTTCGCAACCATCAACGGGATGGACTGATGCAGATGAATCAGGATCCTTCAGCATATAACTACGAGCCTAACAGCTCTTCGGAAAGTCCGAAAGAAGATCCGAAATATCGTGACTCCAAAGTAGCAGTGAACGGACATATTACACGTGAGCCGATTGAGAAGACAGAAGATGACTTCAAACAAGCTGGAGATACGTATCGTGGCTTCACAGAGCAAGAAAAACAAAACTTACACAATAATCTGATTCAAGATTTGAAACAGACACCGGAACAAACACAGCTCCGTGCGATCTGTAATTTCATTCGAGCAGACCACCGACTAGGAATGATTTTGGCTGAGGGTCTAGGTGTAGATATTCGTGATTTTATGCCATCTAATTCTTAAAATCTGACATGATTTATATGTAACCGTGTGGACAGAACACTGCTGTCTGCACGGTTTTTTGTTACGAGAGAATGGTTACGAATGGAATACTATGTTGACAAAGGAAAGAGAGACAATACAATGGGTATTGTGGAGGGGTGCTGGATGAGGATTAGTCACTTTAAGGTGGGAGAACAAGGTCTGAACCGTTTTTTCGGTCCCCTGGAGGCCAAAATTATGGATGTCCTCTGGAATGAGGATGAGTTGAGTATCAAAGAAGTCCAGGTCAAACTGGAAGAAGATAAGGCCCTTAACTTCAATACGGTAATGACCGTTATGAACAGGCTTGTTGAGAAAGGTTTGCTCGTCAAATCACTTCAAGGTAGAACCTCAAAGTATCGCCCGGTACAATCAAGGGAGGTGTTTATGGATACGCAATCCAAAGAACTGACACATGAACTGATGGACCAGTTTGGCGCCGTTGCGGTTACCCATATGCTTGATGCTGTAGAAAAAGCGGATTCTGATCTGATTCAACAATTGGAGTCGAAAATAAAACAGTGGAAGAAGGACTTGTCGTGAGGTGGGCATTGCATTCCAGGACATTATTTTTTGGAGGTACCCTCATTTGTGTCGCTGTATATATTCAGATGGGTTTATATCTGACTCATATGATTTGGGGGTTACAGACTTCCTATAATATTTTCTCCTGGTGTACTCACTGGATGAAGGAATTAGGTTTTTTGTCTGTCATTTACTTGTTGAATGCGTTTGTTCTAGGGACGTTTATTCTAGTTCTCTATTCTATATGGACCCAGTTGATCCGATCAGCCCGTGCTTTGAAATACATAAACTGGTTACGTGACTCGGAACTCACAACATTCTACGTGAAACGTTACCCCGAGCTGATGTTGCGTAAGCATCTTGTGGTTATCCATACCCATGAACCGATTGCGCTCGCTTTTGGCCTGTTTCAAAGACGAATCATCATCTCATCAGGACTTACCCATTTATTAGACGAAAAAGAGATGGAAGCTGTACTTTTTCATGAACATTATCATTTGCGGCATTATGATCCACTCAAAACTTTTCTTCTTACACTAGGTGTATCTACGATCGGTTATGTGCCTATACTAAAATCCATTCTATCGAATTATAAAATGGTGCGTGAGATTATGGCGGATAATGATGCCATTAAAAAAGCAGGTACTCCCGTAGGTCTGGGCGGGGCACTTCTCAAACTGCTTCGAATAGGTTCCGTAAACGCAAGGTTTCAAGGTGGTGTCGTTTCTTCTTTCGCTGCCGATAGTGTAGTGAACGACCGAATTGCCCGAATTCTGGAACCGGACAAGGAACCTACTCTGAGATTCTCAGGCTGGAGTCTGGTATGCTCCGTGTTGGTCTTAATGACCCTGTTTGCTGTATTTAATGTAGTGCCTCACTAATCTAATTATGTAATTGAATAATTCAGTATGAAATTATAAACGAGCCACACATAAACAATTTATAGGAGGAATACAGAAAATGTATAGCAACCATAATTACAACCTGACCCGAAACATGGAGCTAGGACTTTTATTTACGAGAGTTGTGCTAGGTTTTATTTTTCTGATGCACGGTATCGTGAAATTTCAAGGCATGGAAGGGACTCAAAGTTTCTTTATTAGTTTGGGTCTCCCTGAATTTGTGGCCACGATTGTGGCACTCGTAGAATTTTTTGGGGGACTGTTTTTGATCATCGGTTTGTTCACACGGATCATTAGTCTGCTTTTTGTTGCCATTCTCGTAGGTGCTATTTTCACGGCAAAGGCAGGAGCTGGCTTCATCGGCGGCTATGAGCTGGATGTTGCACTCATCGGAATGGGTATTACCCTCGCGGTGGCGGGAAGTCGATATGTGGCTGTGGACAGCTTGTTTAGAAGAAATCGTAGATAACATACAGGTCTTAATGAATAGGGAAGGCTCTGCTAATGCAGGGCCTTTTTTCTATGTCTGTACATAATCGGGATTGTCCTGTTGCATGCTATTCCAATATAAGTACTTTACGTCAGAGAGTCGGAGAAGCAGTGATACGGGAGGTGAGCAATCGTTATGAACAGAGAAAAGGATAAGCAACAAGGGGGCAATTCGGATACAGGGATCGGTGTACCCCATCTGCCGCAGATGAACTGGTCCCTCGTTAAGAACCTAGATGAGAATAATAAAGTCCTACAAACCTTGTTAAAGGATTGCTCTGACTTTGTTTTTCGGGAAATTCATCATGACGGTTGCCCTCGGGTGAGCATTGCTTTTATTGAAGGTATCGTAAATACAGATGATATTCAGGATCACATTCTACATCCTCTTGTCGAGGGGCTTAGCCCGAGCGGTTCCCTTCATGGACAAGAGCAGCTGTCCTTGGAAAATACCCCTTTTTCCGTTACGCAAGTAAAAAATGCAACGGTTTGGCATGAAGTAATAGAAGCCATTATGGATGCAAGTGTACTGGTTCTCGTAGAGCATATGGACAATGGACTACTTATTAATCTTAAGGGAGGTCAGCGTCGCTCCGTACAAGAGCCTCAGACAGAATCGGCTATCCGGGGCCCGAGGGAAGGTTTCAATGAAACGCTGCGAGTAAACACATCCCTTCTTCGGTTCAAACTGAAGACACCGATGCTAAAGATGGAAAATATGACGATGGGTACAGAGACAAAAACCGCAGTGGTTTTAACGTACATAAAAGGACTTGCTAGGGAAGATTTAATTGAAGATGTCAGACACCGTCTTCAAAACATCAAGATTGATGGAGTACTGGAGTCAGGCTACATTGAGGAATTAATTGAAGATCATCCCTATTCACCTTTTCCTCAAGTTCACTATACCGAACGTCCTGATACAGTGGTTGCGAATTTACTGGAAGGAAAGTTTGCCATCTTAGTGGACGGTACTCCTTTCTGTTTGATTGGTCCAGTAACGATGTGGCAGATGCTTCAAGCGAGTGAAGATTATTATGAACGGTTTTTTATTAGCAATTTTTTGCGCTGGATTCGGTTGTTCTTTATGATGGTTGCCTTGTTTCTTCCTGCTTTATATATCGCCATTACGACGTTTCATCAGGATATGCTGCCGACAACGCTGATTCTTAGTATTGCGGCTGCGAGGGAAGCGATTCCTTTCCCTGCTTTGGTGGAGGCACTGCTCATGGAACTTTCCTTTGAAGCGTTAAGGGAAGCGGGGGTCCGTTTACCCAAAACAGTAGGTCAGGCCGTCAGTATCCTTGGCGCCCTTGTTATTGGTCAAGCTGCGGTTCAAGCCGGTATCGTATCTGCACCTATGGTTATCATCGTGTCCATGACAGGGATCGCTTCGTTTACGATTCCGAGGTTTAACTTTGCGATTACGCTTCGACTGTTACGATTTCCGTTGATGATTCTTGCGGGAACACTTGGGCTTTTTGGGATTATTATTGGTACAGTGCTCATTTCAGCACATCTTACCCAGCTCACTTCTTTTGGAGAGCCTTACCTCCTCGGTGTCAGCCCATATAGAAGAGGGCAATCCAAAGATATCTTAATGCGGGTTCCATGGTGGAAGATGAAATTCAGACCTTCCACAACTCCGAAAGGAAAACGACAACGTATCAGTGATGATATCAGCGGGACACCGACAGGTGACGAAGGGGGCTGGGGGGAGTGAGAAAGGTTCATCTGCTCCTATGTATGCTGCTTCTGTTGTCTGTACTGCTTACGGGGTGCTGGGATCGAAGAGAGATCAATGACGTGGCTTTCGTGGTGGGTACAGCACTTGATAAAGAAGAGGATAAATACAGAACCACTTTACAGATTACGATTCCGGGCCAAGTTGCTGGTCCGGAAGGAGGAGGCAATGGAGAGAATCCTTGGTTTCTAAGATCGGTTGCAAGCGACTCTTTACGTGGCGCAACATTAATCATGCAGACGGAAACCCCTCGAAAAATATTTTTCTCACATCGTAGATCTTTATTGTTTGGAGAGGCGTTAGCAAGGGAAGGTATCTCCACTATCCTGGATTCATTTGGCCGTCTTCCGGAGAACAGACTATCTGCCTTACCTGTGGTTACGAGAGGAGATGCCTATCAAGTCTTAAGTGCGGAACCTCAGATTGAACAATATCCGGGCGAGGCCATTCGGGAGCTTGTGTTTTCTTATCTAAAGAAGCCGTGGACGATGAAGACACTTGTTAATCTGATTTTGGAGGAGGGAATTGATCCGGTTATGCCGCTCATTTCTACAGTAGAAAGCGTTCCTTCTAGTGTGGCAGAGCCTAAAAAAGGGCTTGGCATCGCTGGTCTTGCTGTATTTAGAGAAGATCAATTGGTTGGTCTCATTAATAAAGAACATGCAGTGGGAATCCTGCTTGCCATGGACCAAGCAAGTAATATTGAGCTCCCCGTCAATGCTCCGAAAGGGAAAGGGAAGATCTTTTTTTCCATTAATGAAAACAATGCCGAATTTACGCCTATTGTACACAGTGACGAAGATATAACGATGAAAATTACGATTGATGCACGAATGTCCATAACGACGAATGAATCGAATTATGATACGACGGAGGAAGCAAACATAAAGGAATTGGAGCACGAAATGAATGAAATGGTCAAAAAAATGATGGAGACGAACATAGAAAATCTTCAAAATTATAAATCCGACATTTTGGGGTTCGGCCGACTTTTGAAGACAGAACATCCGAAGCTTTGGGCACGAATAAAGGATCGGTGGGATCAGATATATCCTGAAATCACGATAGAGGTAGAACCTAAATTTCGTTTAGAAAATACGGGGACAGCTACTGAGCCCTTTGCCGTTAAGGAAGGAAAGATGATCAAATGAACTGGCTGGCGCTTTTTTTCTTTCTAGTTGCCTCCTTCTCTATTGTAATGCTGGATTTTAACAACCTGCGTAGTTACAAACCCGTGAACCGTTGGGTTTCCTATTCTATCATTGCACTTAGCGTTGCAATTTGGATTTACAATGTATCTCCTGTAACCGTCATTAGACCCACGATTGTCATTTCTCATCTTTTAAGTCCGTTTGTACCCGTGGCTGGAGAATAAGAGATATCAGAATCACGATGAAGCAGATTAAGGAGGGAATATTCATGAGCGTTCATCAGTCCAGTGAATCAAATCAGTCTCAAAACATAAAAAAACCGAAGTCCAAGCCGATGACAAGTCGACAGCTCGTGCTTATGATTTTGCTCATAACGCTCCCTATTAACTTAATCCATTCTCCATCGGATATTGTTCTGTTTGGGAGACAACATGCTTATCTATGTATTTTGATTGTGTATCTCGTTGTCATTTTCAGCATATGGCTTCTGTCTAGAACGCAGCGGAGATTTGGAGAAAAGAACATATTTCAAGCGATGATTATTCGATTTCCTGTCATCGGTCGTATGGTAGTTGTGCTGTACATCCTCTACTATTTTTTCATCTTAACAAGGGATGCAAGAATTATGAGCGATTACGTAGATACAACACTGTTAGCGAGAACGCCGATCATGGTTATCCTTTTCAGCATTTTCATTATGTCGGGGTATATTATTCGAGGAGGAATGAAGTCCATTGTGGGTATGGCTGAGATTTTTATCCCGATTATGGTTCTTGTTATTTTAACCCTTCCCTTTTTTGTATCAGGTGAACTGGATTTTCACTATTTGAAACCATTTTTTCCTGTTGATATAAAAAGAGTGGCAGAAGGAAGCTGGTACTACTTCTCCTTCGCAGGAGAAGCGGTCATCCTTCCTTTTATTCTTGGGAAGGCCAGTTTTAATATGAAGGCTGCAATGAAAGGAGTCTCGTTCTCCCTCTTGTTATGCGTGATGCATGTGATCATGATGATCCTCATCTTGGGACTTCCGATTATCCCTAGGCTGACCTATCCTTCCTTTGAACTTGTTCGCCAGGTACAGATTAGTGATTTTTTGGACCGTTTTGACATGTTTCTTGCAGCAACCATGCTGCCTACTCACATGACAAAGATCGCCTTTGATATTTATGTTGTATGCTATGGGATCGGGAGTCTAACTAAAAATATGTCTGGACGCATGATGCAGGGCCCCGTCATCTTGCTGGCATATGTCTGTGCTTTCTGGTTCTTTAAGGATTCGGTACAGGTATTTAATTTCGACCGGGAGTGGGTGCTCATTACTCTTTTCTTCATCTTTGTCATGCCTGTGCTTATTTTCTTGTTTGTGAGACCAACCAAGAAAAAGAAAAAAAAGAAATCGGAAAAAACTCTCGGGCACACTGCAGGTAGTGCTTCAGGAACGTAATCCTTATCTTGGAACATTTGAACTACTTTTCCTTTCCTATGTTTCCCTTGTATACTAGGGACAACACAAGCATAAGAGGGGGGTACGTAAGAAATGGCACAAAATTTGCTTGGCAAAAAAGTAGCACTAGCTGGACCCCGCAAGTCTGAGGAAATGTCTATGATCGTAAAAAAACTGGGCGGTACTCCGCTACTTCGGCCTGCGCAAGGTACGGTTTTTCTAGATGATGAGCATTTGAAGAGCAGCATAGAAGCTTGGGTGAAGCATCCTCCGGAATGGACGATTCTCACAACGGGCATGGGACTGGATGCTATTTTTCAAGTCGCAGAACAGCTTGGGCTTGAGGAAGAATTGTTAGAGGCGCTGCAGAAAACCCAGATCGCGGCCCGTGGTTACAAGACGGTGAATGCGCTGCGCAAACGGAATTTGAAGCCGGTCGTTCGGGACGATGACGGGAGTACGTCCGGATTGATTCGTGAACTCATGGATTACGATCTTCAAGGGAAAAGTGTCACTGTCCAGCTTCATGGGGAGTCAGCTCCGCGCCTGATGGCATGGCTAAGAGAAAAGGGGACTTCTGAAATTAGAGAAGTGCTTCCTTATAGACACATACCGCCGCAAGAACATGAACTTGAAGAGCTGCTGCAGGATATTCTTGAACAAAGAGTTGATGCGGTTACCTTTACAAGTGTTCCTCAGATTCGCTTTCTCGCAGCCTATGCGGAGCAGCATGGGAAGCTTGCCATCATGAAGGAACGTTTTGAAGGGGACGTTGTAGCTGCCGCTGTGGGAAGAGTGACAGCACAAGCGATGATAGAAGAAGGAGTTACACCTCAGGTGATACCGGAAGAAGAGCGTATGGGAAGTATGATGGTTGCACTAGGCAAGTATTTTGCACAGAAACAGGAAGTATAAGTATAAGAAATCCCCTCTTGTTACAACCTATAGGGCAAGGACACCTGACCGCAGTAGAGGTGAGGTGTTTTTTTGTTTCAGATTCACATGCAACTTACAAAAGTGTAAGAGAGTTTTCAAGACTCAAATTTGTGTTTAGATGTTAATAAGTCTTAATATTTAGAGTATGTACATATTTCCACAGGCTAGGAAGTTTCCTAACGTGGACTGATTATTTTAGGAGGTGCAACATCCATTGGGGTTAGATATTTTAGTCATTCTCGTACTACTCATCGTTAATGCCTTTTTCGCAGCTTCCGAGATGGCGCTGATCTCCATTAATGACAACCGGATTCGTATTTTATCATTGGAAGGAAATAAACGTGCACAAAAGCTGGAAAAATTACTGGAGGAACCGACGGGTTTTCTATCTACGATCCAGATCGGGATTACGCTCGCAGGATTTCTGAACAGTGCTTTTGCGGCTGACAAATTTGCATCCGTGCTTGTAGATTACGTGCTGTCACTGGGATTAGATATTTCTCCCTCCGTGCTTTCTTCCATATCCGTCATTGTTATTACGCTGATTCTTTCTTACTTCACGCTCGTATTTGGGGAACTCGTACCTAAACGGATTGCAATGAAAAAGGCAGAGACGATTGCACTTGCAGTATCCGGTCCTTTAAGTGTATTGTCCAAAATCGTCAAACCTTTTGTAAAATTGCTTACTGTATCGACTAACCTAACCGTTCGTTTATTTGGTATCGATCCCAATGCGGAGGATGAAGAAGCTTCTGAAGAAGAAATTCGGATGCTTGTAGATACGGGACTCGAAAGAGGAACGATCCAGCAAAGTGAAAAAATGATCATCCACAATATATTTGATTTTGATAATAAGGATGTATCTGATATGATGACCCATCGTACGGACATGATTGCAATTTCAGCAGATGCCCCGTTCGACGAAGTACTTGAGATCGTGCAATCAGAGCAGTATACTAGGTTTCCCGTATTTGAGGAGCGGATCGATAATATCATTGGTCTCCTGCATGTTAAAGATTTGATCGTCCAGTTTAGGAAGGATACAGAAAGGCCGAAAAGCATAATGGATATCATTCGTCCTGCTTATTTTGTATCAGAAACGAAAAAAGGGGACGACCTGCTAGAAGAACTTCAGCAGAATCGGGTGCACATGGCCATCGTCGTTGATGAATATGGAGGTACCGCGGGGATCATCACCATTGAAGATTTGATTGAAGAGATCGTAGGTTCCATATATGATGAATACGATGAAGATGAATCGATCTTTGAACAAATGGATGAGAATACCTACATTTTCACGGGGATTGCCCATCTGGATGAAGTAAGTCAGATTACAAAGGCAAGTTTGCCTGAAGAAGAATATGAGACGCTTAGTGGATTTATGGTAGGTACGCTAGGTCGTATTCCAACGAAACAGGAGCACCCCGAATTTGACTTTAGAGGCTTCCGTTACAAAGTTTTAGAAGTTGGAAAGCAGCGAATCCGCCGGATTCAAATGACTAGACTCCCTGTAGAAGAGACATCCGATCATCTTGATGGAGAAGTATTGTCCGTTAAAGAATAGATAATTATATAGAAATAAACCGCGGGAGCGTTTCCTTCAGCGGTTTGTTTTTATGTAAAGGAAGATATATGACGAATTTGGTAAATTGAGCTGATGAATAAAGGGTATTTTCTGTCTGTGACGAATTCAGAGTAGTGATAAATAAATGGCTTTTTGTCTGTTATGTAACTTATGGATTTATACGAAACATTGGAGGTTATACTAGGCAATATCAATCACCATAAAGTTATTCGTTTCCTGATGTACCGGATAGGTAAGAGCAGGAACGATCATATAAGCGAGTAAAGGACAAGGAACTTTCTTGCTTTGCGTAAGCAAATGAAACGAAACCAATCAGACAAAAGCAGAGCAAAGGAGGAATCGATAATGAATCGAAAAAAAGCACTATTATTAGGGGACTACACACACCCCATGTATCATCCTCTGCAAGGAGTCGATGCGGAAATTAGCCGAATTCTTCAGGATGAGATGACAGTACAATGCAGTGAAAACCGTAATTTGATGTTAATGGAACACCTAGCTGGGTATGATCTACTTATTTCTTACCTGGATGACTGGAAAGGAGCAATGGCTCCACAACAGGCAGCAGGATTACTGAGTTATGTTAGTGGAGGAGGGGCGCTGCTCGTTCTACACAATGGGATTTCTATGCACAATCGCTATGAAATTGCTCAATTACTTGGGGGAAGATTTACAGGGCATCCTGCCCCGCGGAGTTTGCGTTTTCAAGTAACAGATCCGCTTCACCCTATTATGTCTGGAATTGAGAACTTCACTATGGACGAGGAACCTTACCAAATTGAGTTTGATAATTTCTCGGATCGAACGGTTCTTCTAGAGTATATGAACGAGGACGGCAAATCCTGGCCGGCAGCTTGGGCACACACCTACGGGATGGGACGTGTTGTCTACTTAATGCCAGGGAATTCTGTACCTTCTTTCAGTAACGAGTCGTTTAGACAACTAATCCTTCAGTCAGCAATGTGGGCTACACGGACGAAGAAAAGAAGATAAGAGTTGCCTTTTGGGTTGAGAGGGTAATAAAGGTATATACTATAGGTAGTACAAGATTTTCTAAGAAGGAGGACAAAAGGCATGAGCGATTTGTTTAAAAAGGCGGTTTCCCTGGGGTGGGGTCTTACCCTAGTCAGCAAGGAAAAAGTGGAGAATGCAGTTGGCGATTTGGTAAAACGTGGTGAGCTTGCACCATCCGAATCCAAGGCACTCATTGAGAAGCTGATGGAGCGCGGCAATGAAGAACAAACAAGTTTTAAGAAAATGATTGAAGGCCAAGTGGAGAAAGTGCTAATTGACCTTGGTGTACCTACCAAAACAGATGTAAACCGACTAAACATGCGAATTGAGGAACTGGAGCAAAAGCTGTCAGCGCTTGAAGCTGGTCAACCCGTGAAGCATCCGGACACACCAATTCTTACGTCAACGCCTGAAATTGAGCAGCCTCCTAAAGGAAACGAGATCGAATAAATGGCAGTTCACATTAAAAATGCCGGACGATATAGAGAGATTGCCATGGCGCTGATGCGTCATGGCTTCGGCTATATTGTTGAGGAAATCAGCTTTTTTCAGGTGTTATCACTGCCAAGAAGATGGATTACTCATGAGACCGGACCAGAAGCCAAAACACTTGGGGAACGTATAAGGCATGTACTTGAGGATCTTGGGCCCACCTTTGTCAAATTAGGACAACTCGCAAGTACTCGTTCGGATTTGCTTCCATCAGGGGTCATTTCGGAGCTCACCAAGCTGCAGGATCAGGTGCCGCCTTTTTCTCCGGAGATTGCACGGGGAATTCTGGAGCAGGAACTCAATGCACCACTGGAAGAGCTACTTGCTGAATTTGACGATACGCCTCTTGCAGCTGCCAGTATTGGACAGGTACACATCGGTAGACTCCGGAGCGGTGAACAAGTAGCCATTAAGATTCAAAGGCCGGGCATATCTCCTGTCATTCAGCGGGATCTGAATATTCTGAAAGATTTCGTGGCTCTTGCAGAACGCAGGTGGGAATGGGTAACCCGTTATCAGCTGCGGGAGATGGTTAAAGAGTTTGCTGCTTCTCTGCTTGCGGAGCTTGATTATAGCCATGAAGGAAGAAATACGGAAAAAGTAGGACTTCAGTTTATGGAGAGCTCAGAGGTTCATGTCCCTAAAATCTTCTGGGATTACACTCGCGCCAGAGTTCTGACGATGGAATATATGGATGGCATCATGCTGAATCAGCGGGAAGTTATTATCGGGAAAGGTTATGACCTAAAAAATATAGCTCAGCGGCTGGTTGACTCCATGCTGCATCAAATATTTATTGAAGGCTTCTTCCATGCAGATCCCCATCCTGGAAATCTAATGGTAATGAAGAATGGAACCATTGCTTTTCTTGATTTCGGAATGGTGGGTCGACTAAATGAGGAGATGAAAGAACAGCTTTCTTCGCTTATCATAGCGCTTATGCGTAAGAATACAGAAGGAATGGTACGATCCATTGAACGTCTCGGAATGATTCCCGAAGGAACCAACATGGGCTCACTTCGCAGGGATCTGGACCGCATCCGGGATGACTATTACGATATTCCTTTTGCCAGTATCAGTGTTGGACAAGCACTGAATGATTTATTTGGAGTCGCGCAGAGGCACCAGATTACCCTGCCTTCTGATGTAATATTACTAGGTAAAGCCTTGGTTACACTGGAAGGAGTTATCGAAAATCTGGATCCCACCATTAGCATTATTGATATGGCAGAGCCTTTCGGGCGGAAGCTGATACGCGAAAAGTTCAGTTCGAGAAAGATTAAGGGGAAACTGCTAAGCAGTGTAACCGAACTCATTGAGACGCTGGTGGACTTACCAGGACAAGCTCGACTTTTGACTTCAATTATAAGCAAAGGAAAACTTAAGGTAGAAATCAGCATTCCTGAATTGGAGCAATTCGAGCACAAGCTGGATCAAATCAGTAATAAATTATCACTTAGCATCGTGTTACTGGCTTTTTGTATCCTCATGGTGGGTCTTTTTATTGGATCTTCGAAGACAGAGCAGGTCTGGCACGTGCCGCTACTTGAAGTCGGCATTGTGATTGCCGGTTTAATGGTGTTATGGCTCATTATTTCAATTATTAGATCCGGAAAGCAGTAAATAGGTACACATAAAAAAGCTCCTCTACTCCATTGCGGGGTGGGGAGCTTTGTAGTAGTGGGTAATACATGTATAATCAGGAACGGGAAAACGATCCGTATTTCTGCAAATTTAGAAATGTAAGGGGGCAAAACAAATGAATATAAGTGAAATCGTACATAAACAAAAAGTTTACTATAGAACCGGTGCAACAAGACGTCTGGAAGCAAGAATGGAACAACTAAGTTTGCTGAAAGATGCCATTCGGCGCAGAGAATCCGAAATTTTAGATGCTTTGAAGATTGACCTAAACAAGAGTGAGCAAGAAGCATATATGACCGAGATCGGTATTTTACTGGAGGAGATCTCTTTTGTCACCAAACGGCTGAAAGGGTGGATGAAACCCCGTAAAGTAAAAACAGCCAAAACTCATATCGGCAGTAAAGGTTATATCGTTCCCGAGCCATTTGGCAGCGTGCTGATCATCGCGCCTTGGAACTATCCTTTTCAGCTCGCGATATCACCGCTTATAGGAGCGATTGCGGCTGGGAATACGGCTGTCATCAAACCATCAGAACTTACCCCGCATGTATCTACGGTGCTCGCCTCCATCATTGGGGAAGTATTTGATCCTGCATTTGTAACCGTAGTGGAGGGCGGAGTTGAGACAAGTGAGGCGCTGCTAGCTGAGCCTTTTGATAAAATATTTTTTACAGGTAGTGTGGCTGTCGGTAAAGTTGTCATGAAAGCTGCTTCAGAGCGCCTTATTCCTGTTACGCTTGAGCTTGGGGGGAAAAGCCCTTGCATCGTTCACCATGATGCCAATATGAAGCTTGCCGCTAAACGGATTGCTTTTGGTAAACTAACGAATAGCGGACAGACCTGTATTGCTCCCGATTATTTGCTGGTTCACGAGAGTGTAAGGGACACATTTGTTACAGAATATGAAAAAGCGATCAAGCAATTTTACGGCAAAGAGCCAGTCTCACATGATAATTACGGACGGATCGTGTCTCCTAGACACTTTGACCGGTTGCAGTCTTTTCTCACAAACGGCTCCATCGTCCTTGGCGGGGAAACGGATAGCGAATCGCTCAAGATTGCACCAACACTGCTGGATGAGATCACGTGGGATAGTCCTGTGATGCAGGAAGAAATATTTGGTCCGATTTTGCCAATGATGACATATAAACACCTCGATGAAGTCGTGGATATGGTAAATGCTAGGCCAAAACCACTCGCTTTATATCTATTTACGCTCAATCAATCTGTGCAAGACCGGATTGTTGAACAAATACCTTTTGGTGGAGGGGCTATTAATGATACACTGATGCATATTGCTACACCGTATCTGCCATTTGGCGGCGTAGGGGAAAGCGGCATGGGTAATTATCACGGGGAGCATAGCTTTACTGCTTTCTCACATATGAAAAGTGTACTGAAGCAGACAAATGCTTTTGATATTAAGTTCAGATATCCTTCCAAAACCGGGTCTGCCATGATGCGCCGGTTCATGAAGTAAAGAGCGACGAGGGAGAATAATTGCCGGTCATGTTTGCTTAAGGTAGTCGAATAAAAATCGCTTGAAATAGAGCCATGAGGTGAATATTTTGGTAAGTTTTGATAAGTTGGGCATTCTGCCCGAATGGAATGAAGCATTGCGTATGCAAGGTATCTCGGTACCTACACCGGTACAGGAAAAATCAATTCCGATTCTGCTCCAAGGTTCGGATATTATTGCCGAGGCGCAGACGGGAACAGGTAAGACTTTTGCTTTCATGCTGCCGATTTTGCAGCGACTGAATGCGGAAGATCGTTCTCCGCAGGCATTAATTGTAGCTCCAACAAGGGAGCTCGCTCTGCAAATTACAACCGAAGCAAAGAAGTTAACTGAGTCTAGAGAAGATATTCGTGTTCTTGCTGTTTATGGAGGACAGGATGTAGAGAAACAGTTGCACAAACTAAAAGGCGGCGCACAGATTATCATCGGTACACCAGGAAGATTGCTGGATCATCTGGGCCGCGGAACTCTCGTTTTGGATAAAGTGAAGATGCTGGTTCTTGACGAGGCGGACCAAATGCTGCATATGGGCTTCCTGAATGATGTGGAAATGCTCATTAAAGCACTGCCTTACAAACGTCAAACGATGCTTTTTTCTGCAACGATGCCGGCAGGTATTCGCAAACTGGCACGTGCCTACATGAAGGATCCGGTTGACGTAAAAGTACAATCGAGCAATGTAATTCCAGTTAAGCAAATCCGTCAATTAGTGGTAGAAGTAACGGATCGTACGAAGCAAGAAGCACTGATTGGGGCAATTGAGCAATACCGTCCGTATCTCGGTATTATTTTCTGCCGTACAAAACGCCGCGCTTCAGTTTTAAATGAGGCTCTACAGGATCTTGGATATGCGAGTGATGAGCTGCATGGTGACCTGTCCCAAGCGAAGCGTGAGACGGTAATGAAAGCATTCCGTAATGCCAAGCTGCAGCTTCTTGTAGCTACTGATGTGGCAGCAAGAGGACTGGATGTGGAAGGCGTAACGCATGTATTCAATTACGATATTCCTCATGACGCGGAAAGTTATATCCACCGAATCGGAAGAACGGGACGTGCAGGCGGCAAAGGGCTTGCTATTACCTTTGCAGCGCAAAAAGACAAGCCGGAAATCGCTCGAATCGAAGAAGGCACTGAGCAGCGTCTTGACCGTGCCGTTTGGCAGAGTGGTAATGCAGGCGAACCAGGAACCATTGAGAAATTAATCGGTGGTGGAAGCTCATGGAGCAGCAGCGGCGGAGAAGGACGAAGAGTTCGATCTGACGCAAAGCGTGAAGGAAATCGATCCGCTGGAAGAAGTGGTGGTCGCAGCGGCTCACGCGGAGGACAGGAGTCATCCGGCGGCGGACGAGGCAAAGCACGTGGGCAACAGGAGTCTTCGCGCGGCGGACGAGGCGCAGCACGCGGACCGAAAGAAACATCTGGTAGCGGCCGAGGTGAGTCACGTGGACAGCAGAACGCTTTCTATGATCTGGAACGCGGAGGAAGCAAGCGTAGTAGTGAAGCAGGGCGCCAAGGTGCGGACAGAGCTCGCACGAGTGGACGTCCTGGAGGAAGTGAAGGCCAGAAGAGAGCGGACCGTGATCGTCCTTGGCGTTCTTCCGAAGGTTCTACAGGTAGTGAATCGCGTTCAAGAAGCGGTGGTAACGGTAGCGGAAGAAGCTATCAAGGTGGCAGTCGCAGCGGTTCCTCTTCTCAAGGAAGAGATAGCCGTAATTCCTCAGGTGGCTATGACAGAGGTCGCTCTGGTGGACGCAAGGGACGTTAACAACAAAATAAGTTTTTAAAATGTTTGAAAAGCACGCCTTCGTAAGGGAGAAGGCGTGCTTTTTTGCTTTTCTATTGAAAATTACCAGCAAAAACAACAGATCACGACTTGACAAATGATAATGATTATCAGTATCTTTAAATAGATTACGAAATCATCATGAATTTTTCATTTGTTGTTCGTTTGAACTTCATGTTAAACATACATACATCTTGAAATGCCAGCTTTTTGTTACAAAGCCAACCAAGTGGAGGAGATGATTTTATGTTTCGCCTGGAAACTGCAGGACTTAGCATTGCTTACGAGGACCGACTGATCGTTGAAGATCTAAATATACAAGTACCCCAAGGAAAAATCACAGCACTTGTTGGAGCAAATGGCTCCGGTAAGTCTACTATTCTCAAAACAATGGCCCGCCTGATGCAGCCGAAAAATGGTCAGGTCTTGCTCGACGGAAAGTCCATTCATAAGCAGTCCACTCGCGAAGTGGCGAAACAATTAGCTATTCTTCCACAGAACCCGACTGCACCGGAAGGGCTGACCGTTACGGAACTTGTGTCCTATGGCCGTTTTCCTTACCAGAAAGGTTTTGGCACCCTGAAAGCGGAAGATAAAAAAATGATTGAGTGGGCCATTGAGGCGACTCGGCTCAGTGAATTTCATGATCGTCCAATTGATCAACTATCGGGTGGTCAACGCCAGCGTGCCTGGATCGCTATGGCGCTTGCGCAAGATACGGATATTCTTTTTCTAGATGAACCTACGACGTTCCTCGATATGGCTCACCAGCTTGAGGTATTGCAGTTGCTGGAGGAACTGAATATCACTGCACAGCGCACGATCGTGATGGTGGTTCATGATTTGAACCATGCCTCTCGTTATGCGCACCATATGATCGCGATTAAGCAAGGGAAAGCAACTGCAACGGGTTCGCCTGAAGAAGTAATGACCCCAGATGTGCTTAGAGAAGTATTTGGCATTGAGGCGGATATCGTGACTGATCCGCGGACAGGAGTTCCGCTTTGTCTGCCTTTCGCGCTTGCAGGCAAGGAGAACAGGGGTCTTATCGGAGTTGGAAATTCCTTACAAACACAAGTGCGCCAAGTTGCTGGTGTATAGATTTTTTTGGTAGTACGTAATAATGAGATGAAAGTGGTGAGATGAAGATGACGCTAGATTATACCGTGCTTGCAAAATATGGGCGAATTCAAAGCAATCTATCACCTGACTCGGTGAGAGATATTACCTTACTCGAGCTGATTCGTCCCGAGTATGGAAATCCATGGCTTGAGATATATCAGCGCCATCTTCAGGCAGAGACGACAGGAGTAGCAGCTGTGTATGTGATGCACACAGTTAGTGGTCTGCTGGTTGCTGCACACTATATGATATCCATGTGTGACACATATATGGATATCTCCCTTTCAAATGTAAGTTTACAGATGGAACTGAATGATTCTGGTGCTCCGCAGTTAAGCTTTGTGCTTCATAACAAGGAAGAATATAAGCATACAAATCGTGCAGATGCAGCAGAACGTCAGCAGATGCTGGAACGATTTTATGGTGGAACACTTCGTCCACTTGTAGAGGGAATGGCTGCAGGAGGAGGAGTACCCGTCCCGGCACTATGGGGACAATTTCCGAATATCCTTGCGTATTATTTGAATTTGTTCAAAGAAGGCCTTCCCTGCGGGGAACAGCATCTTGGAGATCGTCTTACAAAGGACCACGAAGCGGTGAAACAATTTGCGCCTGAACTGTTTAACCGCAAGAAAAATCCGTTTGACATAGAGCCTGTATACATAGAGAATCCGCTGAACTCGGAAAAACCGTATCGTATGAAATCAGCATGCTGCGAGTACTACCGAATATCGGACGGAAAGAACCGCAAGTGTTATACATGCCCAAGGATGAAAGCTGAAGAACGGGCTGAACGGGCAGAGGAAATGCGAGGCACTGTACTCATCTAATTATGTTAACGACGGACTTGCATGCCTGACTTGGTGGAAAATAGAACATGAAAAAGAGGGGATACGCGCGTATCCTCCTCTTTTTTATATTAGCGTAAAGTAGCTTCATATTCTGTTTTCGTAGTACCGTAATAGACAAGATCCTCGTATTCGCCCCACTTCATGATATGTTGTTTCAGCTCTCCTTCATACTTCATTCCGATCTTTTTCATAACGGTGGAAGAGGCCGGATTTTTAGTCATAGCAGCTGCATAAATCCGATTAAGTCCCAGTTCCTCAAATCCATACTGAAGCATACGGTTGGCTGCTTCTGTAGCATAGCCTTGTCCCCAATACGGTTTACCAATCCAGTAAGCCAGTTCTGCTCTGTTATGGTCATTGGCGATATGTAGTCCCATGCAACCGACAAGCTCTCCCGTTTCATTCGAGATAAGGGCGAGGGAGGTGCCTAAATTGTTCTTGTGCCTTTCATGAGTGGCAACAATGAAAGCTTCTGCAGAGCCATCGGGGTACGGATGAGGGATCGATAAAGTCGTACTAGCCACTTCTTTTTCCCCTGCAAACTTTTGTATTGCCGCTGCATCAGTGGACTGGAGAGGTCTTAGTGTTAGTCTGTTAGTTACGAAAGTAGGTTGCATGGTGATCGGCTCCTTAGATATGAATTTTTGTTATTATATAACAGAATATGGAACAGTCAATGGGTGTCTTATTTAATTTTTTTAATTTTGAAGGTTTATTCGGATCAAACAGAGAATCTATGATGAGCTAGAAGGAAAAACGGGTATAGTAATAATAGAAGAGAATTATAGAAGCAGAGGAGGAACATAATTTATGTCTATCTATTCTTATCAAGCGGTAACTCCAGCAAATCAGGAAGTTCCACTCGACATGTATACAGGTAAAGTGGTGGTTATCGCCAACACAGCCAGCAAATGCGGACTTACCCCGCAGTATGGGGAACTGCAAAAGCTGTATGATCGATACAAAGACCAAGGGCTGGTTGTCCTAGCATTTCCATGCAATCAGTTTGGCGGGCAAGAACCGGGTTCGAGTGAAGAAGCTGAAGAATTTTGTCAACTCAACTATGGTGTCAATTTCCCCGTCTTTGCTAAAGTCGATGTAAATGGGGAGAACACACACCCAATCTTTCAATATCTGAAAGAACAAAAACCGGGTAGCGGAGAGAGCAGCGACATCCAGTGGAACTTTACGAAGTTTGTTATTGACCGAAACGGAGAAGTAGTGGAACGTTTTGAGCCAAAACAATCGCCAGAAGAGATGACTGCACTTATAGAAAAGTTGCTGTAGTTGGTGCAAACCCAATAAATGAGCAGTATATAAAAAAAGCAGCATGGTTAGCCCATGTTGCTTTTTTTGTCTGAGAAAATGATTTCTTTGATCTGAAACCGTTAGGGGATGGCCATTTTATTGATATTGTTTACCTATGACGATCATGATCTCTGCTTAAGAGGAGCCTGCTGCTTTATTGCTATTCCTCTCGGATTCGTAGACTTCACTTTCATCTGAAGGTTACCATTCCGAATGATCAGCCATGCGGCCACAAGCAGTGCCAAGCCATTGAGTATGAAAATCCAGCGGATCGGTAACCAGCTACCCAGTAAACCGCCAATAATGGGTCCGGCCATCGTTGCCAGCTGTGAAGCAGACTGGTTTAGACTAAACGCCCTTCCTCTGAAAGAGGAGTCTGTAGTTTCTACAATCAGTGCATTTATGGTTGGATAGACCGCTGCAAAAAACAATCCATAACCAAAGCGAAGAATACCAAAACCGATATAGTCACTGACAAAAAATTGAGCCATATTTCCGAGGCCACCGCCGATCAGCCCAATGATAAGCACTTTGGAGTAGCCAATCTTCCTCCCGATTTTCCCCCAGCGAGGAGCCATGATAATCGTAGCGATACCGACGGAGGAAAAGATAATACCTGAGGTCAAGGAAGCACTACTTTTATCGACGCCCATTTCCATGACATATACAGTAAGCAGCGGTTCTAGAATCATGACAGAGAACGTAGTTACTGCCATAATGCCGAGCAGCGCCATAAAAGGTTTATTAGCTGACGCTTGTTTAATATCGTCCCTTACTCTGGAGCGGGCAGCCGAACGATCGAAATTATGTTCCTTCACAAAAAAGGTAGCAATTAAAGCGGATACAAGTACGATGATAGCTGAAAATAAGAATGCGTTCCGGTTGCCGTAGTAGTGACTTACTACACCGCCAATGAGCGGTCCAATTATGCTGCCTGTTGCACCCGCAGTGGACATAATTCCGAGCGCATAACCGGTCTTTGCTTCGGGTGTATTCGTTGCTACTAGTGCAATCGAGGCAGGAACGAACCCTGCTAGAAGACCCTGAAAGATGCGTACAATAATAAATAGGTAAGGGTCATGTACAAAGTAACTCAACAAGTAAAGAAGAGAGAGGGCAAATCCAGAACGTATAAGCATAGGTTTACGCCCATACTTATCGGCGAGGGAACCCCAGAAAGGAGAAATAAGTGCACTGGCAAGGAAGGTAATACCAAAGGCGAAACCTGACCATAATTCCAGCCTGTTTTCTCCGACGCCGAGCTCTGTGTTCATAAAGATAGGTAAGAAGGGGATGGAGATGGAGTAAGCTGTGCTGCAAAAAAAGACTCCGATCCAGAGCACAGCGAGGTTCCGTTTCCAAGGAAAATCCATAGAGACACGTCCTTTCGCATGGCCGACCTGTCCGTTTGAATTTGCATAATTAAAATGCCGCAGGCCGCATGTGATCTTTAACTTAGCTCCTATTCTACTCCTAATATTTGTAAAGGCAATTCATCAGAAGCCCATTTGAAGGCCAGTCATTCCTTTCTAGAGAGGGATACAATACAGAGAATTCCTTTGTTATCAAGGCTTTTCAGGAAGTCATCTATTAGAGTGGGAAGTGCAGAAAATTATTTTGAGGAAATTAGGCAAAAGGACTTGAAATGTGAAAAATATCACATTATAATAAGGTTATAAACATTAGTGAATTTATTCACATTATAATTACAGCTTGAAGATAAAAGAAATGAAGGATTACAGATATAGAGAGAAGTTAGCTGAATATGGTGTAGACCCGGGAAGCAACGTTGCATGAAAGTTTGAGAGAAGCGAGGCTTTTACCAAGCCGCGAGTAAGTTATATTTATTGATTACATTATTGAAGCACGCATAGGATGGAAAGCTCTAGTCACTCCTGACAATAGTGGAGTTGAGAAGAACACGTATGTAACGGACCTTTTTTTACTCACATTAGTGAAAGTTTTCACAAATAAATCGGATATCATGTAGGAGGAATTTTATTATGAAAATCGCTGTTGTTGGATGTACTCATGCAGGTACTGCTGCTATTGTTAATACCGCCAAATTGTATCCAGATGCACAGATCACAGTATACGAGCGTAACGATAATATTTCTTTTCTATCTTGCGGAATTGCTCTGTATGTAGGGGGAGTCGTAAAAGACCCAGATGGATTGTTCTACTCTTCTCCAGAACAGCTGAAGGAGCTCGGAGTTGAAACAAAGATGCTGCATGAAGTTACGAATATTGATACCGAAGGACGTACGCTGAAGGCGCGCAATTTGAAGACGGGCGAAGAAGTGACGGACACCTATGACAAGCTAATTATGACAACAGGATCTTGGCCTATAATACCGAAGCTTGAGGGTATTGATCTGGATAATGTACTCCTATGCAAAAATTACAATCATTCAAATACCATTATTGAGAAAGCAAAAGATGCACATCATGTCACTGTAGTTGGAGCTGGATACATCGGTATTGAACTGGTAGAAGCGTTCCAAATGAATGGGAAGGAAGTTACTCTGATTGATGCGGAAGATCGTATTCTGAGCAAATATCTAGATGCAGAATTTACAGACCGAATTCAGCAATCGCTGACGGATAAAGGCATTGAGTTAGTACTGGGGGAGAAGGTTAGCCGCTTTGGAGGACAGGAAGGCAAAGTTACTTCTGTCGTCACTGACAAGGGTGAGTATAAAACGGATCTTGTTATTCTTTGTATCGGTTTCCGTCCAAACACCTCTCTTCTTGAAGGAAAAGTAGATATGATGCCGAATGGAGCTATCCTAGTCGATCGCTATATGCGCACAAGTAATCCTGATATTTTTGCGGCGGGAGACAGTGCTGCGATTTATTATAATCCGACTCGTCAGACCACATATATTCCGCTTGCGACGAATGCAGTACGTATGGGAATGCTTGTAGCACGAAACCTCGTGAACCCGACCCTTCCATACATGGGAACACAGGGTACATCAGGAATTAAAATTTACGAGCAAAATATCGCAGGGACCGGGCTGACTGAAGCTGCTGCAACTGCTGCCGGACTTGTGGTTGAAGCGGTGGCTATAGAAGATAGTTACCGTCCAGAGTTTATGCCCACAGCGGAGAAAGTGCTTATCAAAGTCATTTTCGAGAAAGAGTCGCGCAGGATTGTAGGTGCACAGCTGATGAGTGAAGCAGAGCTGACACAGTCAATCAACACGATTTCCGTATGTATTCAAAATGAGATGACAGTGGATCAGCTGGCCTTTATTGATTTTTTCTTCCAGCCCCATTATAACAAACCGTGGAATTTTCTGAATTCGGTAGGGCAAGCAGCACTTGCTCCTATACAAGTGAAAGAGTCTTTGTTAGTGTAACATTTTTACTTATATCTTATTTTTGATAAATCGTTCAGAACCGTTAGTGCATTTCTTCGCTGACGGTTTTTTTGTGTTTTAAAAAAGGAGAGTAAGGGAGAAAATAAGACTTTGTGATTTTTTTAACAAACTTGAAATGGAAGAAGTTTTACAATGGAAGTGCAAACATTACTTATTAGCGAAAGGAAGATATTCCGACTATGGCAGCATTAAAACCGGCACAAGTCGCTGAGTATACAGCGGAAACGGGTGAACATAAAGCGCATAATTCTACTTTAACGGTTCTTATTTTAGGATTTTTGGCGGGAGCCTACATTGCATTGGGATACTTATTATACATCCGTGTGACCGCTGCAGCTCCAGAAGCATGGGGCAGTATGACTGGATTTGTAGGAGCACTCGTCTTCCCGGTAGGACTTACCTTGGTTCTGGTTGCAGGAGGAGAACTGCTTACAGGCAATATGATGGCATTATCTCTTGCGCGAATTACACAAAAAATTACAACCAGAGAAGTATTCCGCAATTTAGGACTGGTTACCGTAGCAAACTTTGTGGGGGCTCTTTTCGTAGCTTACTTTTTTGGTCATGTGCTTGGTTTAACTGGCCAAGGAGTTTATCTTGATAAAGTGGTGGATCTCGCAGGACACAAAATAGAAGATCCTTTCCTGAATGCTTATATTTCCGGGATCGGTTGTAACTGGTTAGTTGCTCTTGCGGTCTGGCTCGCTTATGCAGCAGATTCGATGACTGCTAAGATCATTGGACTTTGGATTCCAACAACCGCGTTTGTCGCTTTGGGGTTCCAGCACGTTGTCGCTAACATGTTCCTTATTCCAGCAGCGATCTTTGAAGGTCATTATTCTTGGGGAGAATATCTGGCGAATTTTGTTCCCGTATGGCTTGGTAATCTGACGGGTGGAGCTGTTTTTGTAGCAGGAGCTTATTACGCTGCTTATCTCTACAAAACAACGGACAAAAAAGTTGCTGTACCTGCTGATGAGACAGCGGATAAGAATACAAACGCCAATTCAGCTCCGATACAATCGATTGCCAAGTAAATTTTTGATAGCAATAAATCCTGAAAAATAAAATTCGCCATGAATAGGTTCGGGGGAACGAAACCTGTACATGACGAATTTTCGGGAGTGGTCCATGATATGGCATGTGGAGGAGGTCTCTACCTGTCTCATAATGCCTTGCTCTTCATTACCCTCCCTTATATAAGGTGAAACAATAGAAAACAAAAATATTTATCAAGTTACACAAGTGGCTCTGCAAAGGTTCTACACCTCTGCCCAAACAGCTGCTTGTGTTTTTTTATGACCGTTACATAGAAGCTCGTAACCTAGCATTCGAAGCTGTCCTTTACGTACGCTCATTGCAGATTTATTATAGAAGGATATATCTTACATGAAATTGAAAAATGTAGAAAGAGTTTCTGATTTTATATATTGAATTGACTTCATAGGAGAACCTAACATGAGATGGCTTGATACATATCCAAAAGAAGTAAAAGTATTTCTAGTTGCTAGTCTAGTTAATGCAACAGGCAGTTCCCTTATGTGGCCGCTTACCACGATGTATGTATTTGATGAGCTCGGCCGAAGCATGACACAGGCAGGATTTGTGATTTTGATTCAATCTCTCGGTGGGATTGCTGGGCAGCTTCTTGGCGGCGCATTGTACCATCGAGTGGGAGTCAAAAAACTGATCGTAGGGGCTCTTTTATTTAATGCCCTCGGGTTATTCACTTTGCCTTGGATCAGTCAAACTTGGTGGCTATTTATTACCATGATGGGTCTGATCGGGCTATTTAATTCAATGTCGCTGCCGGCCATTCAAGCGTTTGTCGGATTTCGGTTTGCCGAACGGCGAGGAGAACTTTTTAACGTCATTTATGTTGCGCAAAATATCGGTGTTGCGCTAGGAACCGCACTCAGCGGATTTTTGGCTGACATTTCCTATCACTTGAGCTTTATTGCGAACGGGATCACTTCAGCAGGTTTTGGCGTGTATTTCTTTTCTTACCTCGGTAAGGTCGATCGTGAACAGGGGGAGGTTTATGTACCTAAGAAGCATGTGACTGGCGAGCAGAAAAAAGAAAGTACGTGGCAGTTGCTTCTTAATCTGCGGCTTTACCTGTTCCTCAGCTTGGGTACACTCTTCATTTTGCTGGGCAATTCGATCTGGAATACAGGGGTTTCGCCCTTTATCATATCGGAGGGGATGGAGAAAAAGGCTTATAGCCTGCTGTGGACTTTAAATGGGATCCTTATTTTTGTAGCTCAACCGGTGACTTCATTCCTGAAAAAAACAATCGCTTCCACGTCAACAGCCCAGATGACAGTCAGCGCAGTATTTTATACAGCAGGGTTTGCTGTCATTGCTCTATTCCAGCACTACCCGGGCATGATTCTAGCTATGATCCTCATTACACTAGGCGAGATGCTGATTTCCCCTGCTACGCCTGCTTTCATCTCAGATCATGCGGGGAAGGCAGCGCCATTTTATCTAGGTGTTTCAGGCGGGATTGGCGCTATAGGGCGAGTAGCGGGACCGTATGCAATGGGCGTGATGTTTGATGCCGGAGGTCTTGCTCCAGTTGCTTGGTTTGCTACGATTACTGCTGGTGTCGGTATCATCATGTTTGTCATCCATGCTCGTATCAATGCCTCTAGGGTGAAGGCATACGAGCTGGGAGAAGAACATATCTCCTTTTAGTTTTATCACGTTATACGAAATGAAGGAGTCCTCTCATCGGGACTCCTTTTTTGTGTTGTTATTGTAACCCGTCTTGAAATTCCGCATTGCGAATCTTTGCATCTTTTGCCCTACGCAGCATATTCCATTCCCCCTTCTTCCTTCCTAATTTCAGACGAATACACAAAACTAAGACGATTGATGTAACTTTTTTCACCCTACATAACAATAATTTATCCCTTATGCCATTTGTATTTTGCTGATTAAATACATGGTAACGGATTTGTAAATTCCCTGTAAAAAATGGATTTAAAGGGAAAAGTCCTATCTTGACGAAAGGGGTGAGGTCGCCACACCAGCCCAATCGAATTTTGTGCTCTTCATTACCAGCAACCACGATCGGTCTCGTCTTTTTCAGATGTTTCTATGAACAAAAATAAGAATGAAATATAGGAGGGGTTTCGCTTGCAACAAGCTTCTGTCTTCCGTCGTTCAATGATCACCGTATTGGTCATTCTTCTCATTCTTCCGTGGTTGGCAACAAGAGCAGACGCTGCCGCAACATGGCAGCCGAATACTGCATACAAGAAGGGAGATCAAGTTACTTATCAGAGCAAAAATTATGAATGTTTACAGCCTCATACGTCTTTAAATGGCTGGGAGCCGCCAAATGTTCCTGCGCTATGGAAATATACGGGGGATGCTTCAGGTGGAGGCGGTACGACACCGACTCCAGATACTACGGCACCTACAGTTCCGACTGGTTTGGCTTCATCTGGCATAACAGAAACGTCATTTCAGCTGGCATGGACTGCTTCTACGGATAACGTGGGTGTCACAGGATACGAAGTCTACCGAGACGGTACGCTTGCTACCACAGTTGCAACAAATTCAGCAGCTATTGTTGGCTTAACAGCCGGTACCACATACGCATTTACTGTGAAAGCAAAAGATGCTGCTGGCAATGTGTCTGCTGCAAGTAGCTCGCTTAGTGTAACAACCAAAACAGGAACAACGAATCCCAACCCCAATCCAACAGGCAGCAAATGGCTGATTGGATACTGGCATAACTTTGATAATGGATCTACCAATATTCGTTTGCGTAATGTAAACCCGGCCTACGACATCATCAATGTATCCTTTGCAGAACCGATTTCTCATGGAAGCGGTACCTTAGCCTTCACTCCTTACAACGCTTCTGTAGAGGAATTTAAATCTGATATTGCCTACCTGCAAAGCCAAGGGAAAAAGGTGCTTATCTCCATGGGCGGAGCGAATGGAACGATCGAACTAACGGATGCTACCAAAAAACAGCAGTTTGAAGATTCCCTTAAATCGATCATTAATACGTATGGCTTCAACGGTCTGGATATTGACCTCGAAGGCAGTTCGTTATCCCTGAATGCGGGGGATACTGATTTCCGCAATCCGACAACACCGAAAATCGTAAATTTAATTAACGGAGTGAAAGCTGTAAAAGCCACATTTGGTGCCAATTTCATGATTACAGCAGCACCTGAAACGGCTTATGTGCAAGGTGGTTATCTGAATTATGGCGGACCTTGGGGAGCTTATCTTCCTGTCATTCATGCCCTTCGTAACGATCTGAATTTATTACATGTGCAGCATTATAACAGCGGTTCCATGATCGGGCTTGATGGCCGTGCTTACTCCCAAGGGACTGCAGATTTCCATGTAGCTATGGCTGAAATGCTGCTTCAAGGATTCAATGTAGGCGGCAGCTCCGGTCCATTCTTTAGTCCGCTTCGTCCAGATCAAATTGCTATTGGTGTACCGGCTACCCAGCAAGCTGCAGGCGGAGGCTACACGGCACCAGCTGAATTGCAAAAAGCAATGAACTATCTAATTAAGGGTGTTTCTTATGGTGGATCATATACGCTTCGTCAACCTGCCGGTTACCCTGGTCTAAAAGGAATTATGACTTGGTCAATTAACTGGGATGCCTTTGCAAACAATCAGTTTTCGAGTGCACATCGTTCGTTTTTGAATTCCTTTAGTGCTCAGCAGGCAAGTGCAAAGGAGGCAGTGAGATAAATGAAAGCTTCTATTAACGTGCGCAAGGCGAGTGCGAAGGGCGCTAAGTTTATTCTTGGTTTAACGATGCTCTTATCTGTGATTGTTCCTTCTTTGGTTGCTGGTCCCAGCTCCGCTTCTGCAGCAGACAGTTATAAGATTGTGGGTTATTATCCGTCATGGGCTGCCTATGGAAGAGCGTATAACGTATCCGACATTGATGCTACCAAGCTGACGCATATTAACTACGCTTTTGCGGATATCTGCTGGAACGGTAAACACGGAAACCCTGATCCTACAGGACCGAATCCGGTAACTTGGTCTTGTCAGGACGAGAACAGCCAAACGATTAACGTACCGAACGGAACGATCGTTCTCGGCGATCCATGGATTGATACCGGCAAACGATATGCAGGTGATACGTGGGATCAGCCCTATGCAGGGAATATCAATCAGCTGAACAAATTGAAAAAGATTAATTCGAACCTCAAAACGATCATCTCTGTAGGTGGATGGACTTGGTCTAATCGTTTTTCCGATGTTGCTGCTACACAAGCTACAAGAGAAACGTTCGCTAACTCGGCTGTCGATTTCCTTCGCAAATATAACTTTGACGGGGTCGATCTAGACTGGGAGTACCCAGTATCGGGTGGTCTTAATGGCAACAGCAAACGTCCTGAGGATAAACAAAACTATACACTGTTGTTACGAGAAATTCGTACTAAACTGGATGCGGCAGAGAAAGTCGACGGAAAAGAATATCTGGTTACTATTGCAAGCGGTGCATCTGCTACTTATGCCGCGAATACTGAACTTGGAAAAATAGCTGAAATTGTAGACTGGATTAACATTATGACGTACGACTTTAACGGGGCATGGCAAAAGATCAGTGCACATAATGCGCCACTTTATTACGACCCTGCAGCTACAGCAGCAGGTGTACCACAAGCGGACTCTTTCTATGTAGATTCAGGTGCACAAGGTCATTTGAATGCGGGTGTACCAGCAAGCAAACTTGTACTGGGTGTTCCGTTCTATGGACGTGGATGGGACGGCTGTGCCGCAGCAAATAATGGTCAATATCAACAATGTGCGGGTGGGGCTACGGTAGGTACATGGGAAGCCGGATCTTTTGACTTCTATGACCTAGAAGCAAATTACATCAACAAAAATGGCTACACCCGTTACTGGAATGATACAGCGAAGGTGCCTTTCCTTTATAACGCATCCAACAAACGTTTCATTTCTTATGACGATGTTGAATCTATTGGATACAAAACATCTTATATTAAGAATAAAAACCTAGGTGGAGCTATGTTCTGGGAACTGAGTGGAGATCGTAACAAGACACTTCTGAACAAACTTAAAACAGATCTATCCGGTAATCCAACAACACCGCCGGTAGATACAATCGCACCAACAGCGCCTGCGGGTCTTGCTTCCTCTGCTCAAACGATAAACAGCGTTACGCTAGGCTGGACTGCATCTACCGATAATGTAGGTGTAACGGGATATAATGTGTATAACGGGACGACGTTGGCCGCTACGGTAACGGGTACAACAGCAACGGTAAGCGGACTCACAGCGAATACTTCCTACACATTTACAGTAAAAGCAAGAGATGCAGCAGGTAACCTGTCTGCAGCAAGTAATGCGGTAACGGTGAAAACAGCAGCGGCGCCGGTAGCGGACACGCAGGCACCAACCGTGCCTGTAAATCTTGCTTCCACTGGTCAAACGACAAACAGTGTTACACTGGGCTGGACTGCGTCTACGGATAATGTAGGTGTCACAGGATACGATGTGTACAATGGAACTACGCTGGCTGCTACGGTAACAGGTACAACAGCAACGGTAAGTGGACTCACAGCGAATACTTCGTATACATTTACAGTAAAAGCAAAAGATGCAGCAGGTAATGTATCTGCGGCAAGTAATGCGGTAACCGTAAAAACAGCGGCGGCACCGGTAGCGGACACGCAGGCACCAACCGTGCCTGTAAATCTTGCTTCCTCTGCTCAAACAGAAACCAGTATTACACTGGGCTGGACTGCGTCTACCGATAATGTAGGTGTCACAGGATACGATGTGTATAATGGAACTACGCTGGCTGCTACGGTAACGGGTACAACAGCAACGGTAAGTGGACTCACAGCGAACACTTCCTACACATTTACAGTAAAAGCTAAAGATGCAGCAGGCAATATGTCTGCTGCAAGTAATGCGATAACCGTCAAAACTTCTGCTACTCCGAATCCTGGTGTTTCGGAGTGGAAGGTAAACACGGCATATACCGTAGGTCAGCTTGTGACCTATAATGGAAAAACGTATAAAGCTATTCAACCACATACTTCCCTAGCAGGATGGGAACCGGCCAATGTACCTGCTCTATGGCAAGTGCAGTAATAACGAAGGTTGTATTGGAATTGCTCAAGTCAGAAGAGGATTGTATATGAACCATTAAATAAGCTCTCCCCATGGGAGGGTTTATTTTCTTTTGTCCTAAAGGGTCATATTTCATCTTGTTTTGTCATGTTATGTATGGCATATGGTAGAATAGGAAAAATACAAAATACACGTATAGAAAAGAAAGGGAGATCGCAGATGATAGTAACCAGACAAGCTCTGACGGTGCGCAAATCGGTGCTTCAGGACGCAGCGCAGCTGATGGAACTGGATGCTCTTGTATGGGACGAGCATAATGCACCTGCACCCGTTCTATGGACATCAACAGAACAATATTTGCTGTCATCCCCACCGGGAAATCAGCTGATTGCACTTGATCATACAAACCTGTGTGGATATATCGGATTTAAGTCGCCTACGCCTCTACACAGCAACAATCATGTACTTGAGATTCATATCGCGGTACATCCAGCTTATCAAAAGCAGGGCGTTGGGACATCACTCATGGACTCGATGATCAAATATGCGAGGAGTCAAGGGATTCGCAAACTGCGTTTGCGTGTATTATCCAGCAACCTGTCTGCACTGGCTTTTTATAAGAAGTGCGGGTTTGTGGAAGAAGGAAGGTTGCAATCGGAGTTTTACATTTCAGGACAATTTGTCGATGACATATTAATGCGATACATGTTGTAGTCAGCATCCAAAAGAGGCTAACCTGTAATACTTAGGTCAGCCTCTTTTTCAATTCGTATGGGTATCATTTTCGGTTATTGTACTGTTAGGATAGAGCTTCTCGTTAGGTCATATTATTTCTGAGAAAAGGGGCGAGCATCTAACTGCTCTGCTTGTCTGAACGATCGGATTTACTTTTACTTGTCTGCTGCTGGGTCGTAACTACACTTTGCTGGCGTCCAGCTCCACTTCTGGTGTCAATCGTTGATTGTTGTGATTTCTCTGAGCCTGTGGCCAATTGACCGCTGCTTGCATAAGGACTGGTGCTGACAGCCATCCCAATGGTTAACATCATGGCAAGTGAGCTTGACATGACCCAATTCGATACTTTGTCATTCATGTTTCATACCTTCCCTTCCTGATTCGGCGGCTTCTTAAAGATAACCGATCTTACTGAGGGGGATATGAAGGAAACCTTAAGTCTAGATTAAATCTAGGTTGTATATAAAAAAGGCACTCTGCATCACCTATTTGGTTAGCAAAATGCCCGTTTTTTTAATATGTAAATAACGTAATTTGTATCTATCGAAGCAGTTTCCACTCGCTTTGGAGCATACCGTATACGGCATGATTTACATAACCGAGCGGTAGTTTTTCAGCCTGACGAACAATGCCTTCAAGGACAAATCCGAGTCTTTCCGGAATTCCACGGCTGCGATGGTTGCCTGTAGCACAGCGGATCTCAACCCGGTTCAAATCAAGATCCATAAGGGCATAATCGACCAGAGCGCGGCAAGCGGTGCTCATGATTCCCTGTCCCTCATGACCTTTACCAAGCCAATATCCGATACCAACTGTACGATTATGCCAGTCAATTTCATGGAATCCGATGACGCCGGCAAGCTCATCTTTCACCCAAATTCCTGCTGTAAAGCCGCCATTGTCAGCCGCTTGGCGGATTGCATTTTTGATGAACTGAACAGAGTGTGTCTCTTCCGTTACATTATCCACCCAAGGCAGCCATTCCCGAAGCCGCTCACGAGATTTATCCGTTAAGCTAAATAGAGCTCCTGTATGTTCCATGGAAAGGGGTTTTAATTCGATGTCATCATCGAGCTTGTAAGCAAACATAATCAAACCTTCCTTCTAAATAGAATCATAGAATTAAAAAGTAAGAACATATATGAATAAAACCTGATTATGGAAGATGAATCAACGAGACAACTTGATGTTTTTCTCCAGAGCATAGATATCCTCTTCAAGGGAGACCATACGCTGATTAACCATAACACGACAGTCACCTAAAGCCTGATTGTAAACATAAGGGGAGAGCTCTGTCATAAAAAAATCGAGAACTCCGTCCGCAGCCAGATCGCCGATTGTTTCTCCGCGCTCCGTTTCAAAATACGCCTGAATCAGTCTAATCATCTGATCCTTTTGTTCTTTGGGCAGCTTCATTGGTTTCATAACTAATACTCCTTTAACACCTCATTTTCCTTCATGCTACCTTATATTGGACCTGTCGTCAAAAGGCTTAGGACGCTGTGACCGTACCTATTTAATGAGATCAAAAGCACATCGATTTGCACACTTTCGCATACGTAAGGTTAGCCGCACAATATAAATGGGAATGATGGAAAGAGAGAGATTATTGATGTACACAGACTTGTAAAAAAGAGTAGCATGACAGCCGGACACCTTTACTCACTTAACCCTAAATCATTGCTCAATATCGCCTGAAAAGGTATATTAATAGAAAGTGTTTTTTGACCAAACGATATTATTACGTAAAGAAAGGTTGATCATCATGGAGAAGCCGTTAACACCCTCCAATTTCATAAAAAATGTGATCTCTGAAGATCTCCGTACAGGAAAAGTAAAAAAAGTGGTGACCCGGTTTCCTCCGGAGCCCAATGGTTACCTTCATATTGGACATGCCAAAGCAATTTGGATTAACTTCGCACTGGCCGAAGAATTTGGTGGTACGACCAATCTTCGTTTTGATGATACGAATCCGGCTAAGGAAGATATGGAATATGTTAATTCCATCCGTGAGGATGTAAAATGGCTCGGCTATGAATGGAATGAGAATCCGTTCGCATCGGACTATTTTGAAGAAATGTACAACCGGGCAGTCATCCTTATCAAAAAAGGACTTGCTTATGTGGATGATTCCAGTCCGGATCAAATTCGCGAAATGCGCGGTACCTTGAAAGAACCGGGTACTAACAGCCCATATCGCGATCGCAGCGTGGAAGAGAACCTGGATCTGTTCACTCGTATGCGTAACGGGGAGTTCAAAGATGGAGAGCGTGTACTCCGCGCCAAAATCAACATGGCATCGCCGAATATTAACCTTCGTGATCCGATCATTTACCGTATCGCACATCTGTCTCACCACAACACAGGTGATAAGTGGTGCATCTACCCGATGTATACGTTCGCTCACCCTGTGGAAGATGCGATTGAGGGTATTACCCATTCCCTTTGCTCCCTGGAGTTTGAGGACCAACGTCCTTTTTATGACTGGGTTATTGAGCATTGCGAACTCGATGCTGAGCCGCACCAATATGAATTTGGACGTTTGAATCTTGCTCAAACGGTAACAAGTAAACGGAAACTAAAGCTCCTTGTAGACGAGAATCATGTAGATGGTTGGGACGATCCGCGGATGCCGACAATCTCTGGTCTTCGTCGTCGCGGTTATACGCCAGAAGCGCTTCGTGAGTTTGTCTATGAGACAGGTATTTCGAAGAGCCAAGGGCTGGTTGATCTGCAAATGCTGGAGCATTTTATCAGAGAAGATCTGAAGCTGAAGGCGCCGCGTACGATGGCTGTACTTGATCCGATCAAAGTGGTAATTACCAACTATCCAGAAGGTCAAGTCGAAATGCTGGAAGCAGAGAACAATCAAGAGAACGAGGAAATGGGTAAACGCGAGATTCCTTTCTCCCGTGAAATCTATATTGAGCGTGAAGATTTTATGGAGAATCCGCCAAGCAAATACTTCCGATTGTTCCCTGGGAACGAAGTTCGCTTGAAACATGCTTATTTTATCAAATGTAACGATGTCATTAAGGACGAAGAGGGTAACATTGTGGAGATCCACTGTACCTATGATCCAGAGACGAAGAGTGGTTCCGGCTTTACTGGCCGTAAAGTGAAGGGAACGATTCACTGGGTGGAAGCAAGCCAAGCCATTCCTGCTGAATTCCGTTTGTTTGAACCACTTATTAATAAAGAAGAACCGGAAAGCGACAATGAGCTTGAAGAAGACAAGGAAGCTTCGGAACCTGTAGAGAAATCCTTCCTTGATGAACTGAATCCGAACTCGCTCACGATCATTCACGGCTTTGTAGAGCCGAACATGAAGGATGCTCAACCTCAAGACAAGTTCCAATTTTTCCGTCATGGATACTTTAATGTGGATCCTAAGTATTCGAAACCAGGCAAACCGGTATTTAATCGGGTCGTATCACTGAAGAGTTCTTTCCATTTGCCAAAAGCGTAAGAAAATAGATGTTTTTCCCCCTGCTCAGTTACGATAGAGCAGGGTTTTTTGTTTAAGGTTTAGCCCTCTTCTTTACCGCGTTCATACTTTACGTCAAGTTCAGCCAAAATGTCTCGGATGGCTGCTACCAGTGCAGGTGAGTCCTTTACGCTTATGTCCTTGCCTAGGCTAATAAAAAAATTAGCGAAATAAGGTAAATCATTTCTCTGAATTAGACCCTCTATCCAGCCTGTCCGATCTTCCCTGATATGGAGCATAGGCTCAGACCATGGTTCAGCTTCACATCTTTCAACTCCCCTTCCAGTTAGATCTGCAAGGATAGGGACAGAATTCCCTGTAATTTTGGAGTTATCCATTTCTTTTTGAATAGTAGTGAGAATTTGGTTCGGATTTTTTGGCTGAGGTAGTGAAGGGGTAACGAACTTCATCTGGTCACAGCGAAATACACGAATAGTTTGTTTCTCGAAACAGTAGGCAGAACAGTACCAAAGTCCGTTTCTGGCATAGATTCTTTGAGGCAGTATTTCACGTGTGGAACACCCGGTTTGCGATTGATATTCCACATGCAATATTTTTTGGTAAATCGCTGCATCAAGTAAAAGAGCCAGGTAGGGTAGATGAGCTGTTCGTTTAGGTGTGATAAAATCGACCCTATTTTTCATTTGATCAATACGATCCCGCGTATCCTGCGGCATGAAGTTATAAAATTTACCTAAAGCAGAAACCGTTTCTGCCTCAAATGGCAGGGAATCATAGTGACGAAGGGCGTGGACGGCAAAAAAGATTGCAACGGCCTCTTCCTCGGAAAAAGCAATGGGGGGCAGCATCCGATCTTGTAACATACGGTAGCCACCGTGCGGTCCTACTTCGGAATAAAGAGGAACCCCAAGTTCACTCAGCTCTTGCAGATCCCGAAGAATCGTTCGTTTGGATACACCGAATTCATCAGCAAGCTCTCTTACTGTGAAAGTACGCTTCTGGTTTACGGTCAGCATTAATTCCAGTAGTCTTTTGGATTTGGACATAAACGAACCTCTATTTTCTTAATAATGACTATTTCTGTCACTATTATCTGTTATTTTGTAGATAAGAACCAGAACAATGATGAAACGGGAGGAGATAAGATATGTTTCAATTTAAAGAGAATCAGAGGGTCACGAGAAAGTATTTTCAGTCAGGTCCATTGCAGCTCTCCTACCTGGACTACGGAGGTGAGGGAAGTAATGTGCTTCTTATGCTTCATGGTCATATGGGAGATGCCAAAACGTTCTCTGAGCTAGCTCCTCGGTTAAAAGGATGGCGTGTGCTATCCCTCGACCAGCGGGGTCATGGATGGAGTGATCATCCTTCGGACAGAGATTATACAAGAGAAAGTTATCTACAGGATATATACCGTTTTATTCAGAGTGAGTTACATGGGCAGCAGGTCACGATTCTTGGTCATTCGCTTGGAGGAGCAAATGCATACCAGTTTGCAGCAAAATATCCTGAACTCGTACAGGCTTTAGTGATAGAAGACATCGGGGTAATCATAAACAGCGACATGTCATTTACGGAGACCCTCCCGAATCATGCCGGTTCTTTAAAACAACTACGAGATTTGCTTACGAAGAGTGGAGTGAAGAGCATGGACTACTTCATGGAGAGTATATTTGAAGATGAAACCGGATGGGGATTTCGAACTGATTTGAGGGGAATAACGACCTCTGTGCAGCATATTAACGGAGATTGGTGGAAAGATTGGATGACCTCGATCTGCCCTTCATTACTGATTCATGGAGGCAAAAGTTTTGTGTTGGATAAAGATCAGGCAGAGCTTATGGCAGAGCGCAGGGCCAATACCAAGCTTGCTCATTTTGAGGGATGCGGGCATGGGGTTCATCTGGATGACCCGGAGGGTTATTATGTTACGGTGGCAGCATTCTTAGAAGAAGTATTGGCTCAGAGATAAAGAGAGGCATCATCATAAAAGGCTGGAGCAGGATGAAGAGTATTCATCCTGCTCCAGCCTTTTATCATTGGAAAGCAAAATACTTTATGAACTGGATTTCACCTTGTAACTAGAAGGAAGTGGAGGCTGGTAACCATACCTGCGCACAATGTAGTACATGATCCCGAAACCGATGGACCCGACTGCCGACATGAGTACACCAAACTGATACATGACGGATGCCCCGAAGTTCTGGAACATAAAGCCGCCGAATATCCCGGCAATGACTCCTGAAACCCCACTCCAGGAAAGCGTGTAGAGTGCCTGACCGGATGAGCGGTAAGGTCTTGGAATGAAGAGCATCGTAAGCTGAGTTCCTACATAAAAATATCCCCCGAACGTAACCGAATGCAGCAATTGAATAAAGGCAATCTGCATTGGGGTTGTCGCCTGTGCCATGAGTTCCCACCGTAGCACGAAGAGCAGACTGACAATCGCCAGACAAGCAAGCATAACCGTCATTTTTCGTTTCAAAAAACGGTCAAATAGTAGAAATACACCAATCTCTAGAATAGAGGACATAAAGACAGCGAGACCTACCATTTGTTTGCTTCCGCCAAGTTCTGTAATGTACAGGGATACAAACGAACTGTTCATTGCATTAGGAACGGATACGAGAATGCCCAGCACAATAAAAGTCATAAAATAGGGATTTAGTATAACTTGCGAAAATCCCCGTATCGTAACAATAGGTGCATCTGATGACCGCTCGAGTTTCGGTAGAAGCAGAGCAAAACCAAAGGAGACAATGAGCAGGATGCTAAAGACAAGGGAGATTCGGGAATCGCCAAGTCGATCCATGATAGGTCCTACAGAAATAGCAGTGAAAGCCCAGCCCATTGAACCCCATAGGCGGAAGGAACCGAATTTATGCGGTGTTCCGTCAATATAAGTCAGAATCATACTATTCGTTTGCGCAAATAAAGGACTTTGAAAGAAATAGAAAAAAATCATCATTGTAAAAATAAAACTATAACTTTGTGTGAGAAATACAGCCTGAACCAACAACAATGTGCCTGCCAACATAAAAAGTACTGTTTTACGGATGTTTTGAGTTCGGTCACTCATATAACCCCAGAAAGGGTTAGCGAACAGAGAAACAAAAGGACCAATGGCCATCAAAGTACCAATCTCGATTTTGGTCAAGCCGATTTCTTGAAGATAGATGGAAAAAAAGCTGGTAAAGACGGCAATAGCTCCATAGACAAAAAAATTATACAGCTTTAGCTGCGAAAAAGAGGACGTACGCAAAGGTAGGCCATTCCTTTCAAGTGGATCTTCTACTGATCCGGCTGTGTAGTTTACGTTTTGTTTACACTTTAGCACGTATATGTAAGGGGATACAATTTATTTTTATTCAAAGATATGTATTTATACGACAACAAGCAATGGGAAGAATGGAATAGTTTGTTATATATTATCATAATGGGGAAGAGCAGATAAACAGAGAGTTGTGGATATGCTTGCTAATATTTCTGTAAGTTATGCAACAGAATACGAGCTGGAAGCCAGCTCGCATAGTTCTGCTGCTAGAATTGCAGCGATGTTTACCAATATGAACACAAGAGAAGATTTTAAGTGGGTCAAAGAAATATACGCTTGTGATTAAAGGTGAATTTAATCATTAATTTCGTGTGAACACGCCGCTTATCGTTTGTTTCAATTGCTGTAATAGTTCACTTTTCCGATCATCAGATAGGTCATCCATACTGCCGAGGAGCAGGTGATCCGCAGGCTGAATGCCGACAAACTCCAAAATTCCTTTTTGAGTGGTAAGCTTCAGTGCAGAGGACATTCCGATTTGATCATAATACGAGCCTTCGGAGCCATGAGTATTAATGACTAAGCTTTGTTTGCCTTGAAGCATACGGATGATGTCTCCATCTTCACTGTAGGCATAGGCATATCCATAGGAAAAGACACGGTCGATATAACCTTTCATAATGGCAGGCAGTCCCGCCCACCAGATCGGATAGATCATCGTAATCGTATCCGCAGCAGTAACCCACTTCTGTTCTTCCTGAACATCTTCTCCGGGAAGCTCTCCAGCGTAGCAAGCTTCCATTTCCTTACCAGTTAATGTAGGACTGAAATTTAGTTCATACAGATCACGAACAGTAACTGTATCGCCCTCTTGAGATAAAGCTTGCTCAACTACTTCACAGATTTGGCGGTTAAAGCTATCCTTTACCGGATGAGCTAAAATAACGAGATGCTTCATAGTCCTTTTCCTCCTAAATTGCTGCATAATGAACCGGATATAAAAAAGCATGCCCTTAAAGACATGAACATCTTCCTATAAGGAGGATGGATTCAGGTTTCAAGGGCACGTAACATTGTAATCTAATATTAAAAATTGAAATTGTCAGGGTCTGCACCCGTACGCTCGTCTTTGTTAAGAGCATTAATTGCATTCATATCTTCTGCAGACAACTCAAAGTCAAAAATCGCTGCATTTTCTTCAATCCGGCTTGGTGTAACAGATTTCGGAATCGTAATTGCGTCGTTTTGTAGATGCCAGCGTAAGATAACTTGAGCTACCGTCTTATTGTATTTGTCAGCAATCGCTTGGATCGAGGCATTGTCGAGCAATCTACCATTACCGAGTGGAGACCAGCCTTCAAAATAAATCCCTTTGGATTTACAGAAATCGCGAAGCGGTTCTTGTGTAAGAAGCGGGTGGAATTCCACTTGATTTACCGCAGGGACGATTTTTGCTTCGGACAATAGATCCTCCAGATGATGAATGTGGAAATTACATACGCCAATGGCACGGACTTTACCATCGTTATAGAGACGCTCCAATGCTTTCCACGTATCGTTATATTTGTCTTTCACCGGCCAGTGGATCAAATACAGATCAATATATTCGAGTCCGAGTTTCTCTAAACTAGTCTCGAAAGCGCGAATAGTAGAGTCATAGCCTTGATCGGCATTCCATACTTTTGTGGTGATGAATAGTTCTTCACGAGGCACGCCTGCATCCTTAATCGCTTTTCCAACGCTTTCCTCGTTTTTGTAAGCAGCAGCGGTGTCGATTGCACGATATCCATGCTGGAGTGCATGTTTAACAGCTGCGTAGGTTTCGTCTCCATCTTTAGCTTTCCATACCCCGAGTCCGAACTGCGGCATTTTTACATCGTTGTTAAGCGTTACTGTATCTTGTAAATGAGTAATTGTCATGGATAATCCCTCCGTTAATATAAATCTATTCCTCACTATTATTACACGCATGTGTGGTGGTTAACGCAGTATCTACAAAATTGTTTCATGCGCATACATATAAAAAGAGTAAATCCCTAGAAATCAAAGTTGTCGGGGTCTGAACCTGTTCTTTCATCTTTGTTCATCGTATCAATCTTCACGGCCTAACCTACACTTTCTTCTGGTATACCGCGGCGGTATCGATGCTACGGTAGCCTGTCTTGATCGCATGGGAGATAGTTGCTTCCGCTTCTTTGCCTTGTTGAGCTTTATAGACGCCTAGACCAAGCTACGGCATAGAAACTCCATTGTTTAATTAATGTTGTTTACTGCTTTCATGCTTCATACCCCCTGAAAGAAAAGTGATGAACAGACGCTTCCCTATTTATTTTAGACTTCTGTAATATGTGAAAGCAAGAGTGTCCTTGATTTTGAAGCAAAATCATTTGGATAGAATGAGACGTGCCAGCGCCATGATTCCCCGCTCCAATTCCTCCACAGATGCATAGGCAAAGGATATGCGGATGTGGTCTTGATCAAATCGGTCATAAATAGATCCTGGGTTTAGCAAAACTCCTTCGGCAAGAGCTTTTTTGAACAAGTTTTCTGGCCGAATCCCATGTAATAATTTCACCCAAATATAAAATCCGCCTTGAGGTACATTCCACTCCGCTGCACCATTCAAATTTCGGGATAGGATATCTAGGACCCGGTTTCTTTTGTAGATCAATGCTTTACGAACCTGGGTTAGGTGGGCTTCATGGTATCCCTCCGTAAACCAGAGCGTAGCGGCATCCTGCGCAAGGCTGCTGGCGCCATAGTCTGTTTGCATCTTAATATCTGCCAGCCTCTGAATGACTGTCTCGGGCCCTGTAACCCAGCCAATCCGAAGACCAGGGCTGACGCTTTTGGACAAAGTGCCCATATGTAAAACATAACCTCCCGGGTCGCGGGCTTTGAGAGATAAAGGAGGTTCTTCGTCAAACCACAATTCTGCATACGCATGATCTTCCAATATAGGTAATCCTGTATCTTCAGCGGTCTGAATTAAGGCGTTTCTCCTCTTTTCACTCATGATAGTACCGCTCGGATTTTGGAAAGTTGGAATCGTATAGAGCAAGGAAGGGCGGTATTGCCGGATATAACGCTGAAGTCCGTCAGTTCGAAGTCCTTCTTCATCCATTGGCATCCCAATCATACGGATTCCTGCAGATTGAAAGGCGTGGATCGAATACAAATAAGATGGTTTTTCTACCAGGATTGACGATTTTCTCGGCAATAACCCCATCGCAATCAGCTGCATGGCTTGTAAAGAACCAGAAACGATAAAAATGGATTCGGGAGAAGCATGAATCTGTTGTCCGGCTAAATAAGTGGAAACGGCTTGTCGTAGTTTGTAAGATCCTTGAGGTTCAAGATAACCAAGACTGGGGGCATTTTGTGCCAGTTTCTCATAGATTTTTTGAAAGTAAGCCTGAGGGAGAAGTGCAGGAGGCAGTTCACCTGTCCCGAGGCGAAGGGAACCTTCCCGAAATTCAAATTGATTGATTTGCTGAACTTCAGGAAGGTTCGGATAATGATTTCCGCTCTCCACGTAATCTTCCCAATTGGGTAGAGTAGGGGACAAGCCGTTCCATCCGGCACGGGATACTTTGGTTCCCCCTCCATGATTACTTTCGATGAATCCTGCAGATTGCAGCTCCTCCAGCGCTGCAATGAGTGTGCTCCGATTTACTTTAAATGCGGCAGCTAGCGTACGCTGGGAAGGAAGACGCATCCCGGGTGTCCATTCTCCCTGCAAAATTTTTTGTTTGATGTATTCTTCAATCTGAAGATAGAGCGGAACCGGTAGCAACGGGTCGGGGGCAAAACGAAGCTCGGTAACAACAGATTTCAATAGGACGACATCCTTCCCACAGTTGATATGGATCGTACTATATCATTTGGTTGGTATATACTTCAACCAAATGGTTGGATACAAGCCGTTCCTCATGAGATAGGATAAAGCATGCAAAAGAAAACGTATCGAAAATACTAGAATAGGAAGGGTCGAACATCTAAGATGCAAGAAGCTATCATTCACGCCCTGATTCTCGCAGCAGGACTTATTTTACCGCTTGGGGCGCAAAATTTATTCGTTTTTAATCAGGGAGCAACTCAGAAAAATTGGGCGGGGTCTTTGCCAGCTGTTGTAACGGCAGCGTTATGTGACACGATCCTTATTGTGCTTGCGGTAGGGGGACTATCTCTCCTACTCTCTGACCAGAGCAGGGTAACTCAAGTAATATATGCCGCTGGATGTCTTTTTCTTATCTATATGGCTTGGACGATGTGGCGGGCAGGTGGCGGTTCAAAAGGTAAACAACAAGCACTCACGGGCCGTCAGCAGATCCTTTTTGCTTTATCCGTATCGATACTCAATCCCCATGCTATTCTAGACATTCTGGGGGTCATCGGCACGAATTCTTTACAATATGAAGGAACGGAACGTACTGCTTATACTGTGGTAACGATTCTAGTATCGTGGGTGTGGTTTATTTTGCTTGCTACTGCGGGAAGAATCATGGGGAGATGGGATCAGACCGGGACCCTATCCAGATGGCTTGGCAAAGTTTCCTCCCTTACGATGGCGGGGCTTGCACTATATATGTTGTATTCGCTTGTACAAAGTTTACAGTGAAGAGAAGGGATATCGGCGATAGCAAATAAGCAATAGAACAAGAGATCAATCGAAAAAGAAGCTGTTCCAAGCAAATGTAAGATTTGCAGGAAACACGCTTCTTTTATTTATTCTTATCATCTGGGCTCATGACTTGGCATGAAAGTTAGCCGCCGATTTGCGACATACGCCGCACGGTCGGGGTGTGACTTTGCGCTTTCTCTTCCAGTGCCAGTGCCATTTCGTGATTCTTCGGTTTGTTACCCAGTGCTTTGAGGAACATAGCGGCCGTAGCCTCTCTATCTCCTACTACTTTACGTACGTTGTATTCGTCCGACCAGTACAAGCAAGCCTTGATATGGCCGTCTGCGGTGAGACGTAGCCGATTGCAGTTATCACAGAAATGTTCACTTACCGGATGAATCAAACCAAAGGTGCCCTTTGCTCCCTTGAGTCTACGATTCTCGGAAGGACCGTTTCCCCCAGGTCCTGGTGTATTTTCTACTTCCCATCCGGCTTCGTGACATGCATCAAGCACAGTGGACAGAGGGAGGTACGATTTGCGCCAGGAATCCGTCGCATGTCCGATTGGCATATATTCAATGAAGCGGACGTGGAGCGGTGAGTGCTGCGTAAGGGCAATGAAATCTTTAATTTCATCATCGTTAATCCCTTTCATGAGCACCACGTTCAGCTTAATTGGATCAAGTCCAGCTGCTTCAGCCGCTTCAATCCCTTTCAGTACCTTGTTCACGTCACCCCCGCGGGTAATCATGGAGAAACGATCTGGTCGCAAGGAGTCTAGGCTGATATTAATACGGGTAAGCCCGGCATTTTTGAGCAGCTGTGCTTTTTTCTCCAGAAATACCGCATTCGTCGTGAGTGCAATATCATCGATGCCATCAATTGCAGAGATCATAGTAATTAATTGATCCAAATCTTTGCGAACCATAGGCTCGCCGCCCGTAAGTCGTACTTTTCGCAGACCCATAGGAGCAAGGACCTTAAGAATTTGGGTGATTTCTTCAAACGTCATGATATCCTCATGCGGAGCAAATTCCATTCCATCTTCCGGCATACAGTAGACACAACGCAAGTTACAGCGGTCTGTAACCGAGATTCGTATATAATCGTGAATCCGGCCAAAAGGGTCCTGCAATAGATCCATCCAGATCCACCCCATTTCTCTATATTTCTATGAAAATGAAAAATCCTGAAAAAGACTTGATAATAACATAGCATACATTCCCCATAGATTTATAGATAATCCCCGTTTTTCACGATAAAAGTGCCCCTAAAAGGAGCCACACACTGTACGTAGTTTCACAGTAAAGGAGAAAGAGGGTGGAATATCATGTGGTAGAACGATAGCTCACTTGTCCCCCCAGACACAGTGAAAACAGACACAAAAGGGCTCCTCCACATGGTTATGCGGAGGAGCCCTTTTTATGATTCTTTCTCAACAAAACCAATGCAAGCTCAGTTGGGTGCTACATTTGCTTAACCGTAATTTGCTGTTCCAACCTCGCTACATCTTCCGGCAACAAGAAGCCTGCCATCGGATGAAGGGCAGCCGAGGTTCCGCAAGCAGCTCCTCGCCGGAGGATCAATGGAATATCATCCGGGTTCTCCAGTGCTGCTGCAGTCATGCCTGCTACCATGGCATCTCCGCTGCCGAGCGGACTTACAATCGGAATGGAAGGGATCTGTACGCGGTACAAGGTGTCAGCGGTCGCAGCTACGGCACCGTCTGCTCCGAGGGAGATGACGGCGAGCTTCGCACCGGCCCTCACCAGCTTTGTTGCGGCGATCCCGGCTGTATCCGGACTGAGCGCCGTTACCCCTGCAAAAAGGGCCGCTTCATCTGCGTTTGGCTTCACTAGATCCGGTCCGCCTTGCAGCCCTTCCGAGAGCGCCTCACCGCTTGCGTCGAGAGCGGTGCGGGCACCTTGCGCCTTCGCTAGAGCGATCAGCTCAGCGTACAGCCCAGCCGGGCAGCCCGGCGGGAGGCTGCCTGAGAACACGACCCAGGCGGAGCTTCGCGCCAGGGTCATGACTTTGCGGCGCAACGCCGCAAGCTCATCACGGGTGACCGAAGGTCCCGCCTCGATGAGCTCGGTCTGGGTGCTGGGGCTAGGACCCAGCACCGTGATGGCTAGCCGCGTCTCACCATGCGCGGCTTCCACAAAGTCGGCTGCGATGCCTTCGGTACGCAGCCCGTCCAGCACTTGCCGGCCGGTGTGTCCGGCAACCAAACCGGTAGCGCCTACAGGGGCCCCGAGTAGGCGTAAGACCCGGGCGGCATTAATGCCTTTGCCGCCCGGCACGGTGACCGCACCTAGGAGGCGGTGCACCTGATCCAGCTGAAAATCGGGTACGGTATACACCTTATCTAGAGCAGCGTTTAAGGTAACGGTGGTAATCATCCGATATCGACAACCCCTTAATGGATAGTATCCTTTTATCATACAGTATGTCATATCGATGCCGCCATGTGTTCATTCCATGAATAGAAAAGAGCACGGAAGGTAGCTGGGATGCAGCTATTCCTCCGTGCTCTTTGATTTACGATTGTGAATTCTCTAAGTGAAGGTCTTTAGTCTTCAATCTGTTTCTTTTTAAACTTCATCAAGAATTCGTACACAATCGGTACGATAACGAGCGTGAGCAGTGTAGAACTGATCAAGCCCCCAATTACGGTAACGCCAAGTCCTTTGGAAATAATACCTGCACTGTTTTCCCATCCAAATACAAGTGGGAGCAGGGCGCCAATGGTCGCTAGGGCTGTCATCAGAATTGGACGTAGACGGGTCGAACCGGCTTCAAGCAAGGCATCTCGGGTAGACATACCCTCTTTTTCTTTGTGAATAACCCGGTCGATTAGAACGATTGCGTTCGTGACGACGATACCGATCAACATGAGCGCACCCATCAGAGAGGATACGTTCAAGGTTTCTCCTGTAATAAGCAAGCCGATTAGTGCACCGATAACGGTAAACGGCAAGGAGAATAGGATTGCAAACGGAGCAAGTCCGCCGCCAAACGTTACAACGAGTACGAAGTAAACGATCGCGATCGCTGCCAGCATGGCAAGGCCGAGCTGAGTGAAGGTTTCATTGATTTGTTCGGTTACTCCACCAAATTCAACATGAACACCTTCTGGTAATTCCATATCCTTGACTGCGTTTTCGATTTTGGTAGAGGCTGAGCCTACATCGGAAGACAGGATGTTTGCAGTTACTTGTACTACCATTTCACTGTCGATCCGCATAATGGAATCAGGGGAAGTCCCTTCTTCTACTTTAGCAACGTCTCCAATTGGAACTTCGATACCAAGCGGTGAAGTCACTGTTTCTTTTTCAATTTCTTCAATGCTTCCATATTCTTTGCTGTCCGTTTCAATGTACACATTGTAGGACTTACCTTCTACTTCAACTTCGGTCAGAACAGGGCGTTCACGTTCTGGACTGAGGGCCATTGCGAGTTGCCCAGCAGTAAGTCCCAGGGAACTTAACTTCTCTTGATCGGCTACGAGTGTGTACTGATCGTACCCTTCAGCCAGAGAAGATTCTGCATCTTCGAAGTTTTCTGTATCTTTTTGTATGACTTCCAGAACGTCGTCAGCGACAGGTTTAATCTGTTCCAGATTATTACCAAAGACACTAACGGTCAGGGTGCTGCCACCCATTGCTCCGGCTGCCATATCCATAGTCGCCCATTCGCCTTCAGGAACACGTTCTTGCAGTCCGGCGAGAATGGCTTCACTTTCTTTACCAATATCAGCGCCTTCTTCAAAGATAATATAGAAGAGACCGGAGTTCGATGAACCCATACTCATAGGGTTACCGCCACCAACCGAGTATTGCATACTCTCAACGCCGTTTGAATCAAGAATAAATTTCTCAACGCTAAGCGTACGATCTTCAACGGTTTCTTGTGTTGCTCCCGGTTCAGGGCTGTAAGTAACCAGCGTGTAGTTTGTTCCTTGCGCTGGCAAGAAACTTATACCTATAAAGCGGGTTAGGAACAAACTGCCGACAAGGATAATTACCGCTGCACCCACGGTAATGAGTTTGTGATTAAGTGTCCATTTCAAAATTTTAGTATAGCCATTTGATAGTCGGCTTGGTTTTTCTTCATGATTCTTTTTGTTTTTCAGTCCGCCTCTAAAGAGGGAATGAGCCATGGCAGGTACAATGGTTATCGCTACAACCAGGGAAGCGAGCAATGCGAATACCATCGTCAGTGCGAACGGCATAAACAATTCACCAACCATACCACTAACGAGTGCAAGTGGAAGGAAAACGGCAATGGTAACAATCGTTGAGGACATAATCGGTACAAACATTTCGCGTGTAGCGGCACCGATCAGTTCTCTGCCTTTGAGCTTCTCTCCTGAAAGAGAGAGACGCCTGTATATATTCTCAATAACAACAATGGAGTCATCGACTACCCGCCCGATTGCAACGGTCATGGCGCCTAGTGTCATCACGTTGAGCGTTATATCCATTTGGTGCAGTACCGTAATTGCAATCAGTAGGGAGAGTGGAATCGAAATAACGGAAATAATCGTTGATCTCCAGTCCCGCAAGAAGAGCAAAATGATGAGTACTGCGAAAAGTGCACCAAACATAGCTTTGGACAGCATCGTATGAACAGAATCTTCAATCGGTTGACCCTGATCAAGCAAAATATCTAGATTGATATGGTCATATAGACCTTCCAAATCAGCTGCTGCATCTTTCACTCCATTCACGACATCAACCGTGTTGGCATCGTTCGCTTTTACAATGGAGAAACCAATAGATTCAGCGCCGTTGGTGCGAGAGATGGATTCCGCTTTACCAATAACTTCAATTTTAGCGATATCATCAAGTTTTACGGTAGGAATGCCTGTCATTTGTGCTCCGGCACCAGCGCCAGGCATCGTTGCAGAGCCAGTACCCTGATTTTCGCCTGCGCCTCCCGGAGTTGCACCTGTATCTGGAGAAGTACCTGCGCCTTGACCAGATCCGGATGGGATGACAGGAATCTCAAGGTTCTTCAGATCATCTACGTTAATAATATTGCCATCCACAACAACGGCTTTTTCCGTATCTTCCATTGTGAATAGTCCAAGTGGAACACGAAGGGAAGAAGCTTGAACAATATTTTTAACTGTTTCTTCTGTTAATCCAAGTTCATCCATTTTCTTCTGATCAAATTTCAGGGCGACTTCTCTTGTATATTGACCTGAAACTTGAACGGAAGCAACACCTTCCACATCTTCAAAAGCAGGGGCAATTTCGTTCTCTGCAAGACGAGTCAGTTCTTCAAGCGTTTCTCCATTTTTCCCTGACAAGCTCATAGAAGCTACCGGGAAGGAGTTCATACTAAATTTGGAGATCGTTGGTTTCTGAGCATCTTCTGGAAGCGGTACATCGTTCAGTACTTCACGTACCGCAGCTGTCGCATTATCCAGATTCGTACCATAATCAAATTCAATCATGACCGAGGAGACATTCTCCATCGACGTAGAAGTAATGCTCTTAATACCTTCTACATTACGAAGCGTTTCCTCCAGGGGCTTAGTGACTTCCTCAACGACACCTTCTGGGGCAGCACCCGGGTATACAGCAGTGACGTTCAGAAACGGAACGTTGATATCTGGGATCGTTTCTTGCTTCATGGTCAAACCGCTGTACAGTCCGGTGAAGGTCAAGATGATGGTCAGGATCCAGATCGCCAATTTGTTTCGAAGTGAGAAATTAATTATTCCTTTCATCCGTAGGTTTCTTCTCCTCTCTCTTTCACAACAATAATAAAAATATAATTAGGGGATGACGCATGTTTATTCGCGCCAGGATAAATAAGTTTCAAACAAATGGCTTAGTTGTCCCACCTGTTCTTCAGTACCCGGCACAGCACTTAAATTGCTGAGCATACCGGTTAGAATTACGCGGCGAGGATTGATTTCGGTAAGCTCATGTTCCATTACGAGAATGGACTCGAGCGCTTCAGTGCGTACGCGGTCAGATAATTCCGTATTTTCTTCTATTCGCTGACGCATTTCTTTCAGTAGAAGAAACGGATGTTTTTTAGATGGACCTTTCGGTATTCCCTCTTCCATCCAGGTAAGCCAAAGCTTTTGCGGAATAAAAGGTTCCCGTTCAAGACGTAATTTAGCTTCGGCTAAATCATCAAGTGTTTCTACGAGGTACTCTGCCATTCGCTCGATCCGCATGGGTAGAATTTCTGAGACGATAATCCTTATGTAGGCACCCATCATGCTGTGTACTTGAAGCGCCAAATCAAGGGTATAGGGGTGAATTTCTGGTCCATACACATCAATCATCTTCTGATTAAACTGTTTCATGGTGAGGGCGAGCATACCTTCAGGGCAATTTTCCATCGTTAGGCCACTGTTACCTTGACTGATCGCATCTTGAAGTTGTGCAAGAAAAAACTCTTTTAGTTCAAGGAAATTTTCCAGCAGAATTTTAAACTGCTTGCGCAGTTTATCTTTAGGTGATAACTCCTGCTCGCTTTCCACAAGCACAATTTTGTCATAAATGGAATGGATACAGTAATTGATCACGCTGCGCTGCAGCTCTTCTTTGGATTTAAAATGAAGATAAAGGCTGCCTTTGGATATGCCACAGACTTCAGCAATTTCTTGCATTGATGTTGCGGAAGTTCCTTTCGTAGAAAACAGTCCTAATGCGGTCACTAAAATATGCTTTTTTTTATCCGTGATTGAGTTCATTAATAGACGTCACCCCTTTCCAGAACTCCACGGTTCTCATTTTGACTTATAAGTCACATAAAATTATAACGTAAAAAAGAGGTGGATACAACTTTACGCGGAGCTGTAAGGGAGTGGGAAAATAGGGGGGATTGAGTGCATTACAAAAAGAAAAGCCAAATGTAAAATCAGCGCAAGCTTCTTTTTACTTTGGCTTCTAATATATGCCTATCTACTATACGAACAGTTAGCCGATGAGTTTCAAACCAACTGCAGAACACAGAATAATAGCAATGAATAATAAACGTTTTGCTTCCTTAGGTTCTCCGAATATGAACATACCAACCAAGGTGCTTCCTACCGTACCAATTCCAGTCCAAACAGCATAAGCCGTACCCATGGAGAGAGATTGCATAGCGTAAGAGAGAAGTGAGAAACTGAGCAGGAAACTAAGTCCCATGAGCAGAAAATATTTTTTACCTTTACCAGTCGTGATTCCTTTGATTCCAATGACTCCGAGAATTTCACTCAATCCTGCGAAAATGATTGCTAACCATGCCATTTAGACGGCACCTCCTTGAGAGGGCTCAGCTTTGGGCGTATCGTCCGTAACAAGCTTAAGTCCGATTACTCCTACGAGCAGGAGGGCGATAAGTAATATTTTCGATATTCGGAAAGGTTCACCGAACAGAAGCATTTCAGTTAGAACGGTACCTGCTGTACCAAGACCCGTAAATACGGCATATACCGTGCCAACAGGCAGTTTCTTTGACGCCTCTATAATTAGTCCAAAGCTGACTGCAATGGAAAGCACCGTTACAATCCACTCTAACGGAGTGGAAGCGTGCTTAAGCCCGGATACCCATATAACTTCAATGGCACCCCCGAGCACAACAAACAACCAGTAGCGATTCATGATGTAGACTCCTTTTTCTCATATAGATGTAAAATACCTTCCCAAAATACAGGCCAAGCTGCTTGTAACCTTTTTTGATATCGTACAGAACCTCCATAAAGCAGCTCGACGGATACTCCGTCAATGAGTGTCATATAGGCAATGGCAAATTGCATCGCCTCTTCTTGAGACAGCTTGCCGTTAAATGCCTCACTTGCAATAAACTTGGCGAGCGTTCTCTCAAGACCGTCTAGAAAGGGGTATACGATATCCATGACTTCCCCATGTAATGCCTGTGGAGGGAAGTAAGTCATTCGCATGAGGAATCTTGCAGCATCCTGAGATTCAAACTCTTCTTGAATCCAGTCGAATAACCCTCGCAGCCTGAGTTCTAAAGTCGTTTCAAGCTCCATTTGTTCCTGAAAAAAAGCGAGGATTCGCCTGCGCTCCAGTTGGAATACAAAACGCACAACATGAAGGAACAGGTCTTCCTTGTTTTTGTAGTGGGCATATATGGAGGGTTTCTTAATGCCGACTTCTTCGGCAATTTTTCGAAGCGATGCTCCTTCATAACCTTCAAGGGCAAACTGTGTCAGTGCCACCTGTTTAATAGAAGTTGAACTCATAATTACCACACCTACCTAACGATCGTTAGTCTAGTGAATTTTTTCATATTAGAAGTCAGGTGTCAACCCTTTTTTGGCCTATTCGTTGTTTGTTTGAGTATGAGAAAAACCTGCTGAAATGATACGTGATCAGCAGGTTTACATTTTTTTTTATTTAGCAATCGTTAAAACGTGGTGAAGCCTAGAGAGTATTGCAACTTGTATAACAGGTCTTTGAAAAATGGAATATCATCTTTATATTCAGCGAGGTCCAGCGTGTATTCGGCATCTTTATTCGTCCACAAACGCTGAAAATAACCATTCACTTGAGTAGCCACTTTACTATTTTCTGGTGCTTCAATGTAGAGATCATTTTCAAGATTATAATTGTTCAGATTACGCGGCGTAAAATTCGTTGAGCCACCCAGAATGAGCTGGGGACCGTTACTGCGCGATAGGTACAGAAGCTTCGTGTGGTACTGCTCTTTGGTCGTGTTATACCATCTGATCTCAATTTGACCCTTTGATTCATCCACCAGTTCCTGCGCAACTGGGCGGTTTGGGATGCCTATTTTTTTCTGACCAAACGCATTTTCGTTCGGATCGAGAATAAGCTTGACCGAAACTCCGCGTGAAGCGGCATCAAGTAGTGACGATTTAATATCCCGATCTGCCAGATAGAACATTCCCATCCAAAGGGTATCTCCTTTCTCCGCTTCGTTCATTAGATCAAGTGCGTAGTTTGCTACTTTTCCCTCCGTCAAATAACGAACCTGAGTAGAACCTTGCTCATTTACAGGAGAAGGAGTAAATGTCGGCAGTTGACCTCCTCCTGACATATCCAGAACGGCTTGCTCTGCTTTAAGCATATCCCCGATGATATTTCCGCTCACTTCAAAGGCAATATTGGAGTGATAAATACTTGGGTCATGCACATTGGCAGAGGAGACGATAGCCGATTTCTCGCTGGCCACCAGCTTTCGATGGTTAGCTTTTACATTCAAGAGTTTGAGATACGAGCGAAGGGTGACATCTGGACCGTCACTCGCCATCAAGTTTGGTAGCCAGCCGGTTCCCGATTGCCCAAACCACTGAAAATAAGTACGCCACACAGCAGAGTAAATCGGTGTGGGGTCACGAAGGGAGTCTACATCCGTAACAACGACTCGAATCCCATGCTGCTTCATTCGCTCTAGAAGAGCATTCGGATGTGAATTGTAATTGGTGTTCACTTCATCTGTGATGAAGACCATTTCCATCGCCGGGTTGTCTTTCTTTTTGTTGATGAGCAAGTTAGTGAACCGTTCACTCGCTTGGGGGAATTTCTGATCCGTGTGCTGATAATTGTTGAATAAGAACAGGTCGATAACAAGGAACTGTTCTGCTTCGGAAACCACCTTTTCCATTCGTTTCATGATTTGCTGTTCATGTTTCATCGATCCATCGGAGGAGGGATAGGTAAGGTCTGTTAGAAATTCAACATCACTTACGTTATGTATCTGGCCTTCATAAGCAACGCCCGGAGGAAGTGGTTTATTCATTTGATAGACAATAACTGCAGCCAGCCACACTATATTTATGAGAACAAACCAGAAAATGATTTTCTTTACTCGTTCATGTCTTTTTGTAACGGATTTTATAGGATAGGGATGAGAGGAAGTTGGATTCACTGAATGGTTTTTATGATTCTTGTTCATAACGAGACGTCCCTTCGGGTCTAATAGTTGCTATGGGCATGAAAAGTATATCTATGTAGCCTGCACACTATTAACACAAACATACAACAATTGAAGCAAGCAGTTATTCTAGAATATGTCAGGTTATCGACAGTGATTTTCGGTTTGTGTATAATGAGTGTACTATTTTTGTAGAATGTTTTGGGGAGTTTGAGCCCTTAACTAAGGACCGGATGATAGAAGAAAAGAGAGTGAATGCCTTTTGTATTCAATTAAACAGGTTACAGAAATGTTGGGTATTCCTGCTGTAACACTGCGAGCATGGGAGAATAGATACCATGCAGTGGAGCCAATGCGAACAGATTCGGGATACCGGATGTATAGCGAACAAAATGTAGAGGATTTGCGCTGGCTTAAAGAGCAAATAGATTCTCACCATATGAGCATTTCCCATGCCGTACGTCTGTTGCAATCCCATAAGGAAGAACAGAGTAAGGCGGATGCAATCCTCGCTGAACCTATTCCTCAGGGAGGAACGGAAGATGCATTACGGAAGATGGAGGATCAAATTTACCAGTCCTTATACCAATTTCAGGGGGAACGTGCAAACGCTCTGATTGATTTTGGTTTTACGATGTACGGATATGATGCGATGTTTTATCGTGTTTTAGTTCCTATACTCATTCGGGTAGGAGATGCTTGGGAGAATGGACGGGCTTCGGTCGCTCAGGAGCATTTTATGACACAGCTCATTTCTCAACGGTTTTATCAGTTTTTTCATCTATTTCCGATCTATCCACATTTGCCAAAGGTACTTGCCCTCTGTCCTCAAGGGGAGCATCATCAGGTTGGGTTACTATTATTTAGCCTATTCTTGCGCAAAAATGGAGCAGAGGTACTTTATTTGGGTGCGAACACTCCTACGGACGGAGTTATACCGATTCTTGAGGATCAGAAGATTGATCTGGTGTGTGTATCGGTAACAAACGAAGACATGGCAAAAGCTGCAGATGATATGATAACGACGATTATATCGCATGCTCCTGAAATGCAGTTTGTGCTTGGCGGACAAGGATATGAGAAGCTGGAAGCTCCTAAGTATCCGCAGTGGATCATGACGGGGAGCGCCCATAGCTGGCAAGATTGGTTCACACTAACCTATATGTCTAGGTCACACCCGGCTGACCTATATTATAGAAAATAGCCTTAACATGTTGTGATGAATGGGTAAAAGATATTAGAAAAAGCACGCTCTTAGGTTTCCTAAAAGAGCGTGCTTTTTTTGTTAGTAAGCTCAAGTATTAGTGTAATAGGTTTGTATAAACTTTGTCTTAACTTTACTTTATTTAAGGAGATTTGTATTATGTTTGTATAATGTTTGATATGAATATTGTGGTAAACCTATGAATATTGTCTATCATATCCGCTAATCCTAACCTCAATTATAGAAAGGTGAGTCCACAATGAATCGAAATCAGCAAAAAAGACGTGCTGTTGTTATCGGGGCTGGACCCGGCGGTTTGGCGGCGGGCATGCTGCTTGCCGGACAAGGATATAAAGTTGATATATACGAAAAACAATCTGTGATCGGCGGCCGATCTGCGAAACTACAGCTCGGAGAGTATAGCTTTGATCGCGGTGCTACCTTTCTGATGATGCCTCATTTACTCGAGGAAATGTTCGAGAAGGTTGGCCGATCTTTATACGATTATGTTGATATGGAGCAGCTCGATCCACTCTATTCTCTTCATTTTGGAGATACGGTATTCAGACCCTCGAGTGATGAAGAGAAGACGGAAGCAGAGATCGCTCGTGTTTTTCCCGGAGATGAGCAGAACTATAGAAACTTTATGCGAGATGAGGCGATCAAATACCAAAAGGTAGAACCGCTGCTGCGCAGACCATTTGGCAAATTATCGGATTACATAAAAAAAGATGCAATCCAGGCACTGCCCTATCTCCACTTGCAAGATACAGTATATGGCCGACTTTCTAGATACTTTAAGGATGAGCGGCTCAGATGGGGATTTACATTTCAAGCGAAGTATTTGGGGATGTCGGCATGGGATTGCCCGGGAGCGTTTACGATCCTTTCGTACATAGAACATCATTTCGGATTACATCATCCGAAAGGTGGAGTAAATCAAATATTTCAAGCAATGGCGGATGTCATCGGGGAATATGGTGGAACCATTCATACCGGTACAGCGGTGGAACGAGTCCTCGTTAAACAGGGACGGGCACAGGGCCTCCTTTTGAAGAACGGTGAAGAAGTTTTGGCAGATCATGTGGTACTCAACGGTGATTTTGCTACTTCGATGAATACGTTGTTTGAGCCAGGGGTACTGAAAAAATATACTCCACAGCGGATAAAAGATATGAAATATTCCTGCTCAGGAGCGATGCTCTACCTTGGTGTGGATAAAAAAATTGATCTTGCTCATCACTCCGTTCATTTTGCCGCGGATTATCGTACGAATGTGGATGAGATGACTCTGCACAAGACGTTATCCACAGACCCATCCATCTATGTCCACAATCCTTCTGTGCTAGATCCGACACTTGCACCTGAAGGGAAGTCAGCACTGTATGTACTGATGCCAACACCGAATACTACAGCTGACATTGATTGGGACGCGCAGCGTCAGGAAATTCGTCAAAGCATGCTGGACCGACTTGAACAAATTCCGGAACTTGCGGGCTTGTCGGAACATATCGAAGAGGAACTATTCTTTACACCACTACAATGGGAGAAGGAACTCGATATTTATAATGGAGCGCTCTTTAATCTCTCACATAAGCTTGGACAGATGATGTATTTAAGACCGCATAACCGATTTGAGGAAGTTGAAGGAGTCTATCTCGTTGGTGGGGGAACCCATCCAGGCAGCGGACTGCCTACTATTTTCGAGTCAGCAAAAATATCAGTGGGACTGATTCAGAAGGATGATGCCAAAAAACAAACATCACGTTCCTTCTCGAAGCACCAAAGGGAAGAAGGGCAACTGACATGAACAAGAAACATATCGCTATTGTTGGTTCCGGTATTGGAGGACTTACTGCTGCATTACTTCTGACTAAACAGGGCTATCAAGTGACGGTCTATGAAAAGTCGCATCGAGTAGGCGGTAGGCTTGCCTATGAGGAGGAGGGGCCTTACCGGATTGACCAAGGCCCAACCATTGTTCTTTTACCGGACATGCTCCTGGACATTTTGGAGGAGGCTGGTGTGGATCGTTCGCGAGTGGAACTCATTCGATGCGACCCGATGCACCGTTTTTATTTTGAAGACGGAAGAGTACTTAGCAAGTGGTCAAACCGTGAAGAACAGGTAGCTGAAATTAACCGTGTTTTTCCCGGAGAAGGACAAGGGTTTCAGCGGTTTATGTCTGAGATGGATCCGCTTTTCCCAAAAGGAGTAGGCTCCATTCTCGAACGACCTTTTTCAAATCAACGAGATTTCTATAGCCGGGATATGACACGCCTTCTAAAACAGATGAGAGCATATACCAGTTTACGCTCTGCTATGAGTCGGTATTTTCGCAGTGAGCAGCTACGAGACGCTTATTCTCTTCAAAGTCTGTACATTGGGGGTTCCCCGCTGTCTACGCCGGGTATTTATACGTTATTACCTTATGCAGAGCATGAGTACGGTGTATGGATGGTAAAAGGCGGATATGCTGCGCTTGCACCGATGCTGGCAGAGGAACTAAAGAACCGAGGGGCGATTTTTCATCTCAATGAAGAAGTGAAATCACTAGTTGTAGAAGATGGATCTTGTAAAGGGGTAGTTACTTCAAGGGGCACTGCCTCTTATGATGCTGTTATTTATAATGGGGATTTCCCCCAAATTACTGGACTGCTCACTACGAAACAAAGGCGAAAAAAAAGGACGTTCAAGGCTTCTTCCGGCTGTCTTTTAGTGTATTTGGGGGTAGAAAAGAGGTTTGAGGAGGCAACAACACATCAATTTTTCCTTCCGGATGCGTTTGTTTCAAATATGAAAGACGTATTCCAAAAACGCACTCTTCCGGATCATCCATCTTTTTATGTGTTTAATCCTGTTAGTACAGATGAATCAGCTGCACCAGAAGGTCATAGCGTTCTCTATTTTCTAATTCCTGTGCCCAATGCAGAAACATTCACTCACGGGGAGGAAACCGAAAAACTAGTCGAGAAAGTACTGGAAGAGGCAGAAAACAAAGCTTTTCCTGGTCTCAGAAAACATATCCGCTGGCAAAAAGTACGTACACCTCACGATGCTAAACGTGATGGTTTGTATGGAGGAGGCAGCTTTGGGATTGCGCCGGTACTGTTCCAATCCGGTGTATATCGTCCTCAGCCGAAACCCTATCCGAACATCCAAGGCTTGTATGCGGCAGGCGCCTCGATTCATCCAGGCGGAGGGGTTCCTATCGTAATGCAGGGCGCGAAGCTGGCAGCAAATCAACTAATAAAGGAGTTGGGATCATGAACGAAACGGTATTTGAACGTTGCGAGGAAATGATCAAGCAAGGATCCACCTCGTTTTACCACGCTTTTTATGGTTTGCCGAGCCCAAGGCGTGAGGCGGTATTTGTGATTTATGCTTTTTGCCGAATTATTGATGACAGCGTAGATGAGCCGGAGAAAGCTCCTTATTCCATTCATGAGCTTCGAGAACATTTACATAATCTTGAGCGAGCTGAGGATCACTTTATTTGGCCAGCGCTTCGTTGGTTATTTAGTACCTTTCCGAGTCTATCTAAAGAGCCCTTTTTCAGGCAAATGGATGGACAATTATCGGATTTGACGTTGACTCACTATACAACGGTTCAGGAGCTTGAACATTATTGCTACCTTGTTGCTGGAACCGTCGGTGAGATGTTATTGCCTGTTCTGCGCGATGACAGCGGGCTGAAGATATTGGAATCAGGTATTGCGCTTGGCAAAGCGATGCAGATCGTTAACATCATTCGGGATGTGGGTGAAGATCAAAGAAGAGGACGCAGATACATTCCGCTCGATATGATGACAGCTCATGGCTATACAGAAGAAGATTTTAATAAGGGGATTATAGATGAACGATTCGTATCTATACTTACAGAACTTAAACAGATGGCACTTCGCTGGTTTGAAACGGGTTTATCAGACGTAAACACCTATCCTCCAGTAAGTGGCTTAGCCATTGAACTAGCAGCTTCTTTCTATGCCTCGATTCTAGACGCAGTGGAGAGAAATAATCATGATGTATTTACACTGCGGGCTTATGTGAACGATGAGAATAAAATGAAGCTTTTTCTTGAGATCGCTGCTAGATATCCTACTCTGCGGAGAGAAGGCTCCAAAGCGGCGGTATCCTGATGATTCAGCTTGTATACTGGATTTGGTACAGTATTGGAGCCGTACTGTTATTAACCATTGGCGTACCCGATGCGCTCTCTTTCTCTAATGGCTTATTTTTAATTTTGTATGCCCTGAGTGCGATTGATCTCATATTTAGGAATTACGAAAAAAACAAACTGTCCGACCGGTCAGTCAGATGGTGGAGAGAGCCGCTTATGTGGCTGATGGCCATCGTTATTTGGACAGGGGGAATGGCTGTAGAATGGGTTGGCGTTCATACCGGATGGCCATTCGGAGCCTATACGTATTCTCATATTTTTGGGCCTCACCTCTTTGCCGTTCCTTTTACTCTCGGATTTGCATGGATTGCTGTGGTAGGGAATTCAGCACTTCTTAGCGGAGGAGGATATGGTTGGAAGAGCAAAGCGATGAGAGCAATGAAGACGGGGGCTTGGGCGCTCATGATGGATCTGGTACTAGATCCCGTAGCTCACCACCGCGGATTCTGGAACTGGGAAGGAGCAGGAGGATTTTACGGAGTTCCCTGGACCAATTTTATCAGCTGGTTTGTGATGGGAGGGCTACTGTCCTTCTTTATTCCACCTATACCTTCTGATCCAGTGATTCAGCGTAGAGGTAAAACCTTATATCAAATGTTCATCCTATTGTTTGGTTTGCTTGCCGTTCAGGCAGGGCTTTATGGCAGCGGTATGATTGCTGCACTTGGTATTTTACTTGCGGAAGGGAGGCATCAGTATGCTGTCCGCAAACAAGTCTCGGCTTTTTGATCAGATGTTTTTCCAATATCACAAAAAATATTTGCTGGAGCGACGGTTTAGGTATGTCGGCTTTGCAGGAAATCTAGATCCGGTAATCGCTCAGGATCATCCCGTTCTATACATTATGAATCATAGCTCATGGTGGGACGGTCTTCTTGCTTACCATACGTTCCGCCTGCTTACTCGCCATGACCATTATGTCATGATGGAAGAAAAACAGCTGAATAAGTTTTCCTTTTTTCGTAAATTAGGGGCCTTTTCCATAAACAAAGAGTCTGCTGCGGATGTGAGGTCCTCGTTCGAATATACGGTACAGTTATTACTTTCAGGAAAACGGGTATGGATGTACCCCCAAGGAAAAATCACTCATCAGGATTTGCGTCCTTTATCCTTTCAGCGAGGGATCGGAGTCCTGTTACGACGATTGCCGAACACGGCAGTGATACCAGTAACTCTAGTACACGGCATGTATGGGCAAGACAAGCCGGAAGCCCTGCTTATGGCGGGTCCCCCGCTCTTGGAGAACTGGGGCGATCTTGACAGCAGAGTGATCACTCGCCAGTTAGAAGCAGTGATGGAAGAGCAGCTAAATCAGCAGAAATTAGAAGTGATGACCTGTGTAGACAACAGGCCAGAGAGATACAAACCTTTGGTGAAATCAGGACGCTCTACAAGCGAGCGGTTTGATGATGTATTTGTACGGAAGCGGGTATAAACGATGAATTATTTTCTTTATTTGCTGCTAATCCTTTGCGGTATTCTTGCCGTTCAGCTTATCTTTTCTATCTGGAATCGGTCCAAGCTCCCCCTTCTTGGAGGGAAAGGAGATAACAAATCTGACTCAGTAGACGAAAAAGTTAGGGTCTCAGTGTTAATACCTGCACGTAATGAACAGATTCACATCAGAGACTGTGTAGAAAGCGTGCTGGGGGCGGATACGAAAGAGATCCAGCTGGAAGTGATTGTTCTGAATGACCGATCAGAAGACAAAACCGGCGAAATCCTAGAAGAATTGGCAGTTCATGATCGTAGGTTACGCATTCTGCAAGGAAGGGACCTTCCCTCAGGGTGGATGGGCAAATCCTATGCATGTCATCAGCTTGCTCAGCAAGCAACGGGTGAGTGGTGGCTGTATATGGATGCGGACGTCAGGTTAGAAAAAGAGGCACTATCGGCTGTTCTTACCACAGCAATCGCTCAGGAAAAAGGACTGGTCACCGGTTTTCCTCGACAAATTACGGAGACATGGCTAGAAAAGCTCGTCGTACCGATGATGAAATTTACGATCATTAGTCATCTGCCTATTGTCTGTGTCAGGGGTTCGCAGAATGCCCGTTTTGTTGCGGCTACGGGAGCTTTTATGTTCATTCATCGTGATACGTATGCAGCAACCGGTGGTCATGAAGCGATCAAAGCGGATTTATTGGATGATATGCAGCTTGCCCGTGCGGTAAAAAGAGCAGGACATCCCGTTACACTTGCAGATGTACATTTTCACACGCGTACACGAATGTATCAGAATGCTGCTGAGGTATGGAACGGATACAAGAAAAACATGTACGAGGGTCTAGGACGCAGTGGTTTGCTGCTCACTTGTATTCTCGTAATGTACGCTATTCTTTATCTTCTACCGCCGATCAGTTTCCTGTTCGGACTTTTCTCTGGTGAAGGGCAGCTAATGGCTTGGGGCGCACTTGGGACCTTGCTTGGGATGCTAGTAAAAAGAGTAGCAGACCGGACGGGGGGGCACCCGCTGTGGTTGTCTTTATTGCAGCCGGCTAGTATTGCTTGTGTTATAGCTATTGGCATTTCTTCCTGGCTTGGGGCGGTCACGGGGAAAGGATACGTATGGAAAGGGAGGCGCTATAATTGACCAGCCAAAAAGTAGTTATTATCGGAGCAGGGTTCGGAGGATTGTCTTCGGCCATTCGCCTTGCCACACTCGGGGCTGAGGTAACGATTATTGAGCGGCAACAACATGCCGGTGGTAAACTGCAGCGAATTCAGCTCGGCGGCTATACTTTTGACCGTGGGCCGAGCACCATTACGATGCCCCATATTTTCCGCGAAGTGTTTGAATTAGCAGGTGTACAGATGGAAGATTACGTGAAGCTCTATGATCTGGAGCCGCGCACAAGAAATGTATTTGCTGACGGTACGACGGTAGACCTTTCCAAGGACCGGGTATTAATGAAAGAACAGATCGCTAAATACAGTCCAGAAGATGCATTACATTACGAAGCATTTATGAAGGAATCTGAGGCATTGTACTGTGAAGCAAACCAGAAATTCCTGGGGCAGTTAATGCTCCATCCACAGGATAAATATAACTTATCTATGCTGAAAAGCTTGCTGCGTGTTAGACCACTAACGAAGCTGGATACACTACTTCAGCGGTATTTTCGCCATCCTTATACATTAGCTATGTTTGGTCGATACGCGACTTATGTGGGCTCTTCTCCTTATGAAGCGCCATCCATCTTCGCGATGCTCGGTCACGTGGAAGCAGAGCTCGGGGTGTATGGAGTTGAGGGCGGTACTTACTCGCTGATTTCAGGGATGGAAAAATTAGCACGGGAGAAGGGAGTTGTCCTTCGTACCGGTGAAGAGGTCAAACGAATCAAAACTCATCTTGGGAAGATTACTGGATTAGAAACGGATCAAGGTGAATACTCGGCGGATGTTGTCATTGCCAACGGGGATGTGCTTAGTATTCATCAGTTGCTTATTCCTGAACAAGAACGCCCTTCTATGAACAACCGTAGACTTGAGCAATATGAGCCATCCTTGTCTGGGTTTGTTACCCTCGCTGGTATCCAAAGACAATACGACAAACTTCATCATCATACCGTCTTCTTTCCGAAGAATTACCGAGCCGAGTTCACTGATATCTTCAGCAAAAAAAGAGCTCCCGAAGATCCTACGCTGTATTTGTGTTACTCTGGCTATTCAGAACCGGATTTGGCACCAGACGGTGCAAGTAATCTATTTATACTTGCCAATGCACCTTATGTATCAAAAGCTTGGCGTTGGGAGCAGGAGCTGCCTGCGTATCAAGAAAAACTAATACGGCGTCTTTCTGAACTTGGCATTCCTGACCTTGAACAGGCAGACGTAATGAGTCACTACACTCCAGAAGATATTCAGCGGGATACGCTTGCTTACCGAGGGAGTATCTACGGAATTTCCTCGAATACGGCGAGACAGACGTTCACTCGTCCTTCCAACTGTTCCAAAGATATAGAGGGCCTATGGTTTGTAGGGGGGACCACACATCCTGGAGGAGGGACACCTATTGTCACTTTATCAGGCAGGCTGGTTGCAGAGGAAATCGCTCGCCTTGGGCGTAGATAAAGAGACTAATATGAATTCACCCAATATTAATGTGTGAGAAGAAGAACGGTGCTTCTTTACGCAAGGCGAGAATCTCATTTTTACGTTATAATGACTCTATCTGAAAAGGGACGTTTGAAACGTATAGGGTAAAGGAGACAGGACATGCGGGACACGGAACAAGGGAACAAAATACATAACGATAAGGATTTTCAAGGGGTTAACGAGCACTTGCTGCCTGAAGTCCCAACCGGTGAACGGAAAATAGAACATGTACGGCTTTGTCTTAGTGAAGACGTAAACGCACAAGGAATTACCGCCGGTTTTGAGTCTTATCGGTTTCGGCACGCAGCTCTACCCGAACTTGATTTTGCAGATATTCATCTGGATACACAGTTTCTGGGCCAGGATCTTCGCACGCCGTTATTGATCAGCTCGATGACAGGGGGAAGTGAAGCGACAGGAAAGATTAATGAACGGTTAGCTTCTGTAGCTGAAGCAAGGGGCTGGTCTCTTGGTGTTGGTTCTGTGCGGGCAGCAGTAGAGAAAGAGGAACTAGCGGCTTCTTTTTCCATGCGTAAGTTTGCTCCTACGATACCGATTATTGCGAATCTTGGAGCTGTACAACTGAACTATGGGTTTGGTAGGGAAGCTTGTCAGCGGGCGGTTAATATTGCAGGTGCTTCGATGCTCGTGCTGCATTTGAACGGATTACAGGAAATTTTTCAGCCGGAGGGAAACACGAATTTCAGTGGACTCCTTCGGAAGATAGAGCTATTGTGCCGAGAAGTTTCTGTTCCTGTAGGAATAAAGGAAGTCGGCTGGGGAATTGATGGAGAAACGGCTGCTAAATTGTATGAGGCGGGTGTTTCCTTTGTTGACGTTGCTGGCGCCGGCGGTACAAGCTGGGTTCAGGTTGAAAAATTCAGAAACGCGGACAAGGTAAAAAGAGCAGCTGCGGAAGCATTTGTAGACTGGGGCATTTCTACGGCAGAATGCATTTCAGAGGTGAGACAGATGAATCCGAAAGGGACTATAATTGGCAGCGGTGGGCTCACTTCCGGCGTGGACGCTGCGAAGGCTATTGCGCTTGGCGCAGATCTCGCCGGTTTCGGAAGATCGCTTCTTGAAGCGGCCGTTCACTCCGAAGAAGCACTTCATTCTCGTCTTGCCCAGGTAGAATTTGAACTTCGAACGGCTATGTTTGGAGTAGGTGCTGCTCGTCCATTTGATTTGCAAGGCACTCCACGACTGATCAAAACGATCAAGTAAGGAAGGTGTTATTTTCATGCTTGGATTGCTAGCAATGGATAAAGAGCAATATGAAGACTTTATGGCTTTTACACTTGTGGGCTATATGAAAGAGAAGGTAAAGGCAGGTACGTGGCTGCCAGAACATGCAGAAAAACGTGCGCTGGAGGATATGAGCAAGATACTCCCAGATGGGTACCATACAGAAAACGCCTATTTTTATCGCGTTATTGACCGAATGCTCCCCACACCTGCTGTCATCGGATTTATCTGGTTTCATATTCATAGGAAGAATGAGTTCAAAGAAGTGTTTCTGTATGATATTTCAATACTAGATGTGTATCAAGGCCGAGGGTATGGTGAAAAAACCATGCGCCTTCTGGAAGAAGAAGCAAGAAGACTTCAGGCCGTTCGAATCGGCCTCCATGTTTTCGGACATAACGAACGTGCCCTTCGTCTATATCATAAGATGGGATTCTATTCTAAGAGCATTACCATGTATAAGGAGTTGCCCTAATTTTCGTATTGATTCATCGTATAAAGTAGATGGCTACATAAGAGATTTTTCACAGCATGAATAGGTAGATTTCGAAAAGACGACAAGAGGGGAAAGCTGCCATGTGTAATATCCTTGAAGCCCTCCCTGTTCTCATATATAATTAGAAAGATTGTTTGATGAAAACCGTAATATTCACCAAATACTTTTGAGGAGTTGTTCATATACATGGCTTTAAAAGCAGGGATTGTAGGGTTACCGAACGTAGGGAAGTCAACCCTTTTTAATGCAATTACACAGGCGGGCGCAGAGAGTGCCAACTATCCTTTCTGTACCATTGATCCGAATGTGGGTATCGTAGAGGTTCCTGACGAACGTCTTGATAAACTGACAGAACTCGTTGTTCCGAAAAAAACAGTTCCAACCGCTTTTGAATTTGTAGACATCGCAGGTCTTGTTCGTGGTGCGAGCAAAGGGGAAGGTCTGGGTAACAAATTCTTAGCCCACATTCGTGAAGTTGATGCGATTGTACACGTAGTTCGCTGCTTTGAAGATGAGAACGTAACTCACGTGGACGGGAAAGTTGATCCCATCTCCGATATTCAAACCATTAATTTGGAATTAGTTCTTGCCGATATCGAGAGTGTTGAAAAACGTATCGATCGTGCACGTAAGAATATGAAGGGCGGCAACAAACAGCACGCACAGGAAGTAGAAGTGCTGGAGAAAGTAAAAGCTGTTCTCTATGAAGACAAGCCTGCTCGTAGTATAGAGCTGACAGAAGACGAGCGTGTGATTATTCGCGATCTTCATTTGCTTACAATGAAGCCGGTACTCTATGCAGCTAACGTGAGTGAAGAAGAAGTATCTTCTGCAGACAGCAATCCTTACGTACTGAAGGTTAAAGAGTTCGCTGCAGACGAGAATGCAGAAGTAGTACCGATCAGTGCGAAGGTAGAAGCAGAAATTGCTGAGCTTGAAGGGGAAGACAAAGAAATGTTCCTTGAAGAGTTGGGGCTGGAAGAGTCCGGTCTTAACCGCCTGATCAAAGCTGCTTATCGTCTGCTTGGCCTATACACTTATTTCACAGCAGGTGTACAGGAAGTTCGTGCTTGGACGATCCGTAAAGGAACCAAAGCACCAGGTGCTGCTGGCGTAATCCATACGGATTTTGAACGCGGATTTATTCGTGCTGAAGTTGTATCTTATGATGATCTTGTTGCTGCAGGTTCCATGAACGGAGCAAAAGAACGTGGCCAACTTCGACTCGAAGGTAAAGAATATGTCGTGCAAGACGGCGATGTTATGCATTTCCGTTTTAACGTATAAAGATAGGTTCTAGTAAGAAGCCTTGGGCGCATCCTAGTGGATGCACCTGAGGTTTTTTTATGATTTGAGTGTGTTTTATGTATGTACTACAATAGAATTCACTAACTCTGTATGAATCTGGGCGGCGGCCCGTATCTTCTCAAGGGCTTTGTCGTATGATATAATAAAGAGTCGTCAGATAAAAGGCCACATGTGTTTATTTTATGGTAAAGGGATGGATGACATTGTAGCGATACAATCATCAGTGAATATAGGGAAGAGAAGCTGCCGGACGTATTGTGCATTGTAGGAATATAACAATAACATCAACAGTTGGAAGCTTTTAATATAAATTAGCGTTGTACATGACAAGATGAAAATTAACGTAGGCAAGTCGACAAACATTGATATGGAGAGGTGATTTTACTTATGCTGGATCGTTTACAAGCATTGGTTGATCGATATGAGAAACTTAGTGAGCTTTTGTGTGACCCGGATGTAGCAAGTGATAATAAGAAGCTAAGAGACTACTCTAAGGAGCAGTCCGATCTGCAGCCATCATACGAAGCTTACACGGAATATAAGACGGTCGTGGAAGAACTGGAAGCTGCTAAGCAAATGCAAAATGAGAAGCTGGACGATGAAATGCGCGAAATGGTTAAGATGGAGATTGATGAACTGAGCGCTCGTCAGCAAGAGCTGGAAGAGCAGATTCGTATTCTTCTTTTACCGAAAGATCCGAATGATGATAAGAACGTTATTATTGAAATTCGCGGTGCAGCGGGCGGAGATGAAGCAGCACTTTTTGCAGCTGACTTATACCGGATGTACACTCGTTATGCGGAGTCTCAAGGTTGGAAGATTGAACTTATGGACGTTAATGAGAATGATGTTGGTGGATTTAAAGAGGTTATTTTCATGATTAATGGCCGCGGTGCTTACAGCAAAATGAAATACGAAAGTGGAGCACACCGTGTTCAGCGTATCCCTGCAACAGAATCGGGAGGTCGTATCCACACCTCTACTTCTACAGTAGCGGTTATGCCGGAAGCAGAAGATCTGGATATTCAAATTCATGATAAAGATATTCGCGTAGATACGTTCTGCTCCAGTGGTGCTGGTGGACAGTCCGTTAATACGACCAAATCGGCGGTTCGTGTAACTCACGTTCCTACAGGGATCGTAGCGACTTGTCAGGACGGCAAATCCCAGAACTCGAATAAAGAAAAAGCGCTTCAAGTGCTTCGGACTCGGATTTTCGATATGATGCGTCAAGAAGAAGAAGCGAAGTATGCCGGCGAACGGAAAAGCAAAGTAGGAACGGGAGACCGCAGTGAGCGGATTCGTACTTATAACTTCCCGCAAAGCCGGGTAACAGATCACCGGATCGGTTTAACCATGCATAGACTGGATCAGGTAATGAACGGTGAAATCGAAGAAATTCTGTCTGCGCTCACTATTGCACAGCAAGCAGAATTGATGGATAAAGGGGAATAAGGCTTTGATGCGGCAAGAATTCAGCTTACCGCAGGGAAGCAGCAATCGGGAAGCCTTTGCGAAGGCTTCCTCTTTTTTAGAGGATTGTGGCGTGCTGGAGCCGCAAAACAACGCACGGCTTTTGCTTATGCATGTGCTTGGCCTCGAAGGAGCTGCTTATTATATGGCGCAGCCGGAGCCCTTTCCGGCTGAGTTAATTACGGCTTTCACAGATGCCGTGAACCGCAAGGGCCGCGGGGAACCGGCCCAATACATTATCGGACAGCAGGAGTTTTACGGCTTGCTGTTTCAAGTGACCCCATCCGTGCTGATTCCAAGGCCCGAGACCGAGCTGTTGGTCGAGGCGATGATGAAGCACGGCGATGAGCTGTGGCCAGGCGGTGCACCGCGGGCCATCGACATTGGTACTGGCAGCGGCGCCATTGCGGTGACGCTGAAGGTACAGCGTCCAAGCTGGGATGTCGCAGCCAGCGACATCAGCTCAGAGGCGCTGGAGGTTGCTGCGCTCAATGCAGCGGCAAACGGCGCAGCCGTGACCTTTCGCGAAGGCGACTTGCTCGCACCCTTCGCGGGGGAGCGGTTCGACATTCTCGTGTCGAACCCGCCTTACATCCCGGCGGGGGACATCGCCGGGTTACAGCGCGAAGTGCGCGAACATGAGCCGCGCACAGCTCTTGACGGTGGGCCGGATGGGCTGGCCCCCTACCGGATCATGATGGCGCAGCTTGACCTTCTTGCTGCGCCTCCTGCTTTGGTCGGTTTTGAGCTTGGCCAAGGGCAGGCACAGGATGTGGCAGAGCTGTTAAGGCAAGCAGGTCACTGGGATCTAATTGAGATTGTGCCGGATCTGGCTGGGATCGAAAGACATGTACTTGGGATTCAAACGAATGTGACGAAATTGTAAGCTCGGGAACATTTTCTTTTTACGATTTCATCCTTTACAATAGAGTATAAATGCAGCTTCATGTCGGTTTAGGAACTGTTTTGTTTAAAATAGGAAGTCATTCCCTTTCCTTGTCGTGTAAGAAGCTAATTATTAAGTAAGGCTGGTTAGATTAATGCCCAGTCTCGCCTTTAGGGGGACGGTTCATGCTGCAAAAGTTTAAAAAGATGGATGCGCCCATACTAATGATCATCTTTATGTTAATGATCATCAGTATTGTATGTCTGTATAGCTCAACCCATGGTACAAAGTTTGAAGGACATCATATTAAGATGTTAGCCTTCTATGTACTTGGATTTGGAGCTGTGTTCGCCATAACATTGGTAGATTACAGATTGCTTGTTAAATATGCGCTTTATATTTATTTCTTTGGGTTGCTCACTCTTTTGGCTGCTAATTTCTTTGGGGGAAATATAAATAACGCATCAGGCTGGATCAATCTCGGTGTGTTTTCCATCCAACCTGCCGAGTTATTCAAGCTGGTCTTGATTATTTTCCTGGCTTCGGTACTGATCAAAAGAGGCAAGGCCAAACTAGAGTTTTGGAGAGATGTAGTTCCCATTGGCCTCATGACCTTTGTTCCATTTTCCTTCGTTATGCTTCAGAATGACCTCGGGAATGCGATGGCCTATGTGGTGATTTTAATTGGACTGCTATGGATCGGTAATATCAAAGCTTCCCATGCCTTGATCGGATTTGTCATTATTGCCGTAGTTGTGGGCGGGGGAATTAAGCTCTATACGGTGTATCATGATTCTATTTATGATTATTTAGATAAAATCGGACGTGCCCATTGGGCAGAGCGGTTTGATCCATGGCTCGTGCCGGAAAAAGCAACAGCGAAAGCTTCTTGGCATACCGATAATGCCAAACTTGCGATTGGTTCTGGGGGGATTACGGGGAAAGGGTTTATGGAAGGAACTTCGGTTCAATCCGGACGTGTTCCCTATACGTATTCAGATTCCATTTTTGTACTGATCGCTGAGGAATTTGGTTTCGTTGGATCGTCGGTGCTGCTCCTGTTGTATTTCATATTGATTCATAGGATGATCCTGATTGCTCTAGAGAGCAAAGAACGAGCAGGACCCTATATTATCGTCGGTATTGTCTCGATGTATTTGTACCAGGTATTTGAGAATATTGGTGCATTCATTGGCCTCATGCCGCTGACAGGGATTACACTGCCTTTTATTAGTTACGGAGGTACATCACTACTCATTAATATGGCGAGTATCGGGCTCATTATGAGTATTAAGGTACACGGTCAAGAGGTGGATGATGACATCCTTGCTCCCGCTTCAGGGGATCAGAAGAAGAGAAGTGCTTTTGGGCGCAAGCAAGCTAAAGCGTAAGCGTAAATCCTTGTTTACGGAAAACAAGGAGTAGATGGTATTTATCAAAAATGGAAGCATGATCACGATGAGACTCTTTATGAAGAGATCGGGATCTGCTTCTTTTTTATAGGCTTCGTTAATTCTATAAATCTATGAGTAGTTTTCAAAAAAAGAGATTTGCTAGGTTTAACTCTATCAACTCCCGGACATAATGATAGACATCAAGGGTTCGAGGGGGAGAAGAACATGCGGAAGAGTATAAAGCAGTTTTTCATGATCGTGGCGTGCATGATGATTGTCATGATGAGTTGGGAAGGTCAAAAGTCAGACGCAGCCATACACCAAGCGCTAATTCCGCACGATTCGATCCGGTTACGGATTCTCGCGAATTCCGATATGCCTCACGACCAGCTGGTCAAAAGAGAGATCCGGGATGCAGTGGTAATGCAAATGAATGAATGGGTTCCAGCACTAGCTGATCCTCATAGTCTGGAAGAAGCAAGAACGATGGTTCGTGGACACCTGCCGGAGCTGAATAAGCTGGTAGGCAAAGAGTTAAAAGCTCGCGGGCTAGATTACAACTATAATGTGGAACTTGCGACGGTTCCTTTTCCAACGAAGATGTATGGCAAACTGATCTATCCTGCCGGAGATTATGAAGCAGTAAGGATTACCCTTGGCAAAGGGGAAGGACAAAACTGGTGGTGCGTGTTATTCCCTCCTCTATGTTTTGTTGGTGGTAAAAGTGGAGATGTAGCTGAGAATAATGTGACAGCAAACGCAGAACAGACGGGGGCGGCAGCGGGAAATGAGAGTGCTTCTGAGCCTGAAGTCCGATTCTTCCTATGGGATATGTTGGTGAAAGCGTGGGATTGGGTTGGAAGTGTTGTAGCATAATTGTAATAGAACATAATTGAACATGATGGAATTTCAAAAAAATATCTGCCCTCATTCAACTCATCATATATAGAAATACAAATAGATAGAAATATAGACCTAAACGGAAAACGATAGGAATTGTGCTATAATATACGATAATTAATGATATGAGACTGGATGATAACCACATGTGTAATGAAAAGAAGGTTGTAACTCGGATCTGGGACGTGACTTCTTTGAGCCGAGATGAACTTGAACTTGCTAATGGACAATCCTTACAGCAATCTATAATTGAGGAACAAAATGATAACGAGACAATGGAACACTTGAAGGTAGCTGCACAGCTGCTCCAGGAAGGTTCCATTGTTGCGTTTCCTACGGAAACGGTGTACGGGCTCGGAGCTGATGCAAGAAATACCACCGCAGTTGAGGCCGTATTCGCGGCAAAGGGTAGACCTTCCGACAACCCGCTCATTGTTCATATTGCTGACAGGAAACAGCTGGACGCTTTTACGGAACAAGTGAATGATTTATCTAACAAGTTAATGGATACATTTTGGCCGGGGCCCCTTACCCTAATTCTCCCGCTAAAAGAGCAGACGTTATCTGAGAAGGTTACGGCAGGGCTGGATACAGTAGGTGTGCGTATGCCAGATCATCCTGTTGCACTGAAACTGATTGCAGCTGCGGATTGCCCGATTGCCGCTCCGAGTGCAAATCGTTCAGGGCGTCCAAGTCCTACGACGGCTTCTCATGTACAGGAAGATCTGATGGGACGTATCGCTGGGATTGTAGACGGTGGACCTACAGGAGTCGGTGTAGAGTCTACGGTTGTACAGGCACATCATGATGGGACGGTCACGATTCTAAGGCCTGGCGGCATTACAGCGGAACAGCTTGGCGAGGTCGCCGCTAAGGTACAACTGGACCCCGGCCTAGCCATAGACTCCGGGTCAGCTGCTTCAATCCCTGCGCCTCGCTCGCCAGGGATGAAGTACACACATTACGCTCCCAAAGGGGAACTTTGCGTAGTACAAGGATCGCCAAATGCAGTTTCCGCGTATGTTAACGGCGCACTGGAAGAAGCGGCACAGCGCGGAGAACGAACGGCGGTGCTTGCTTTCAGCGAGCACTTGCATCTCTACCGCGCAGACGCTGTTTATTCTCTCGGCAGTCTAGACCGACTTGCCGAAGGAGCCCATCGTCTATATGCTGCCTTGCGTAGCTGTGACGAAATCGGTGCCTCGGTCCTGTATGCCGAGGCATGTCCCCGCAATGGTCTTGGCGATGCGATTATGAATCGCTTGCTGAAAGCAGCCGGCCATCGGATTATTCATATAGCAGAATAATCATATCCGGCATGTTTCCATTCTTGTCCGCATATCGTGTACAAGAATGCTGTGGACATGGGGGTATGAACAATGTTGGATGCTTCTGCTCAGTGGGGCCAACTCATTACCATTTTAATAATGGCGGTGGCTTTGGGCTTGGATGCATTTTCTCTCGGAATCGGAATTGGCATGAAGGGGATTCGTTTATTGCACGTGCTGCGTATGAGCATTTTGATCGCGGTATTTCACGTCCTAATGCCACTGATTGGATTTTATGCTGGGGAGTATTTTAGTTCTTTGCTCGGACAAGTTACATCATATGTAGCTGGGGGGCTATTACTATTACTGGGTGCTCATATGATCTTTAATGCTTTTCGTTCCGGTGAGACAAGTTTTATGGATCATCGTACGTTTATAGGTACACTTATGTTTGCGTTTAGTGTAAGCATTGATTCATTTTCCGTCGGTGTTACGCTTGGAATGTTCCGGACCGATTTGTGGCTCACGTTATTTGCTTTTGGACTCTGTGGATTTTTGATGTCCGTTGTGGGTCTGTTAATCGGCAGAAGAGTAAATCGTAATATGGGAGAGTACGGTGAGGCCGTAGGAGGCGCCATATTACTCGCTTTTGGTCTTTTGTTTATTTTCTGATACGGATGCTTTCACCTAATATGCAGAGGTTTTTAATCCTCCGTTTTGCATATTAGATGAAAGCATCTTACAATAGAAATCATCTCCTGATGATGGGGAATGATCTATATAGGCTACATGGCCCTGTGGAGGTGACGAGATGAAACATATTTTATTTATTTGTACTGGTAATACATGCCGAAGTCCTATGGCTGAAGGGCTACTACGAAAAGCAGCGAAAGAACGAGGGATATCTCTTTCGGTTCGCTCTGCCGGTGTTGCAGCGACAGATGGAAGTGCCATTTCACGTCACGCCAAGGCGGTGCTTCAGGATCATAATGTCCATGATGTGATCACTTCGTCCTCGCTTACGTCCGAACATGTGGAGTGGGCAGATCTTATTTTGACTTTAACCGGCTCACATAAGCAGCATGTGCTACATTACTTCCCAAATGCTGCAGACCGGATCTATACCCTGAAGGAATATGCAGAAGACGACATCAAAGTTCTTGAGGATCTCAAGGAGAGGGACCGTTTGTACGCGGAATGGGAAATGAAACGCGCACTTGGCCAAGAGACAGAACCTTTTGACCGCCAGCGTATTATTGAGATACAGCAGCGGATACCAAGTTTTGATATCTCGGATCCATTTGGTGGAAGCAGGGAAGATTACGATGTAACGGCAGCAGAAATACGCGCAGCTGTGGAAAGAGTGCTGGATAAGCTGCGATAAGGATATATTTTTTACAGTGAAACGTTCATAAATGGTTGATTTCTAACATGCGATGTTCTATGATGAAATGGAATATTAAGTAGATTCTGGTGTAACTGGCGACGAGTGTGGATTAAACCACGATGGAGCACCGGAAATATCGGCCGGTCGCCTGGGCAAAAGAGCAATTCTGTGCGTAACTTTACGTGCAGACTGCTCTTTTTTCGTCTTTCGTCATTTTTTTCGTTATAATGGATGAAAAAAGGGCGAGACGAACTTACCTTTGATGTTCGTTCATTAGCAACGCCCTTACCTTTTGGCGATAATAAGCCTGTGCTAGTTCAAAGAAGGGAAGGATGAAGGCGATGGATCAACATAAGCCTGCCTCGGGATGGCATGAGTTTGGACAGCACACCGCAGAAATATTGAGAGAACTCGCAGATGCGGGCAATCTCGGTCCTGGAAACATCGTAGTTGTCGGTACCAGCACTAGTGAAGTAGCCGGCAAACGAATTGGTACAGGCGGTGCTTTGGAAATTGCCCAGTCCTTACTTCAGGGTATTAACGAGGTGAAAGAAGCATTTGGTTTTGAAGTAGTATTTCAGTGTTGTGAGCATCTGAACCGAGCGCTAGTCATGGAAAGAAAGTTGCTTTTGCAACTTGGTCTTACGGAAGTTTCTGCTGTACCCGTTCCAAAAGCAGGGGGTTCAATGGCAGCTGCAGCGTACCTTTCTTTAAAAGAGCCGTGTCTAGCTGAAACCATAGAAGCCCATGCGGGAATCGATATTGGAGAAACACTGATTGGTATGCATTTGCGTAGAGTGGCAGTACCTTATCGTACCCAAAGGCGATATATTGGTGAGGCTCGCGTAACAACAGCCATTACAAGGCCAAAGCTTATCGGTGGTGAACGTGCAGTGTATCAGGTGGAGACATCAAGCAATATCTCAACATGTGATTAACTTTTTTTAATATTATTTTATTTCTTAGGAGGAATTATCGTTATGGAACAACTGCGTAAAAGTGACCCTGCTGTACTGGAAGCGATGGGACTGGAACTGAAACGTCAGCAAAATAACATCGAATTGATCGCATCGGAGAACATTGTATCGGAGGCTGTTATCGAAGCGATGGGCTCTGTACTTACTAACAAATATGCAGAAGGTTACCCAGGCAAACGCTACTATGGCGGTTGTGAACATGTGGATATCGTAGAAGATATCGCTCGTGATCGTGCAAAAGAGTTGTTTGGTGCCGAGCATGTTAACGTTCAGCCTCATTCCGGTGCACAAGCGAACATGGCTGTGTATCTGGCTGCACTGAAACCAGGCGATACCGTTCTTGGTATGAATCTGGCGCACGGTGGTCATCTTACGCACGGTAGCCCAGTAAACGCTTCCGGTCTTTTGTATAACTTCGTAGCTTACGGTGTACAAGAAGATTCGTTCCGAATTGATTACGATGATATCCGTAAAGCGGCATTTAAACATCGCCCTAAAATGATCGTTGCTGGTGCGAGCGCTTATCCGCGTACGATTGATTTTGAAGCGATTGCCAAAATTGCGCATGACGTTGGTGCGTTGTTCATGGTAGATATGGCTCATATTGCAGGTCTTGTGGCTGCTGGCCTTCATCCAAATCCAGTTCCACATGCACACTTTGTTACGACAACTACGCACAAAACCCTTCGTGGGCCACGTGGTGGTATGATTCTTACAACGAAAGCTTGGGCAGCTGCGATTGATAAAGCAGTATTCCCTGGTTCCCAAGGCGGTCCTTTGATGCACGTCATTGCTGCTAAAGCTGTAGCATTGGGAGAAGCGCTGCAACCGTCATTCAAGACATATGCTCAGAACGTTGTGAAAAATGCACAGGTGCTCGCAGAAACATTAATTTCTGAAGGTCTGAATATTGTTTCTGGCGGAACGGATAACCATTTGATGCTTATTGATACACGTAGCGTAAACATTACTGGAAAAGAGGCAGAACACGTTCTCGATTCCATTGGTATTACAGTGAACAAAAATGCAATTCCATTTGACCCGACGAGTCCTTTTGTAACAAGTGGTATTCGTATTGGTACTCCAGCTGCCACTTCCCGTGGTATGGATGAAGCAGCTATGGTGGAGATTGGTCAGATCATTGCTAAGACACTTAAAAACGCTAAAGATGCAGCTGTTCTTGAAGAAGCTAAACGTCAAGTTACAGCGCTAACGGATAAATTCCCGCTTTACCCTGAACTGAAGTACTAAAATTTCGTTTTTTTTCCCATACTGAGAATTAGCTTTCGTTGGCTATTTCTTAACAAATGGACCGAAGCTGCTTTTTTGTAGTTTCGGTCTTTTTTGGTTGATGTTCCGAAGCTGTCACGGTTATAGGTGTAATTTGAGGATAGGGAATGATATAATATACAGGATTTATCGACAGGATTGTTTCTATGATCAGAAACTACTCTAGATTGGTAATGGAAGAAGAACCTACCGGAGGGACATAACAATGGGAAAATTGGTGGTATGTGATCACCCGTTGATTCAACACAAATTGACAATTATTCGTGACAAGAGCACGAACACAAAGGATTTTCGCGAACTTGTAGATGAAGTAGCAACTTTAATGGCTTACGAAATTACACGTGATATTCCACTCGAAACAATAACAGTACAAACACCTGTTGCAGAGACAGATGGAAAAGTAATCTCAGGCCGTATGCTGGGATTGATACCGATTCTTCGTGCAGGTCTTGGTATGCTTGATGGCGTAGTGAAACTCATTCCGGCGGCAAAAGTAGGACACGTAGGTCTGTTCCGTGATCCAGAAACATTGCAACCAGTTGAATACTATACGAAGCTTCCGACTGACGTAACAGAGCGTGAGCTTATCGTGATTGACCCGATGCTGGCGACAGGTGGTTCTGCCATCGAGGCTATTAATGTACTGAAGAAGCGCGGTTGTACTCAAATTAAGATGATGAACTTAATTGCTGCGCCAGAAGGCGTGAAGGCCGTTCAGGATGCACACCCAGACGTAGATATTTATGTTGCGGCTATGGATGAGCGCTTGGATGAGCATGGTTATATCATTCCAGGTCTTGGTGATGCGGGTGACCGTTTGTACGGCACCAAATAACAAATCGGCATAAAAGGGGCTCTTAAGTAATGTCTAAAATTAAAGTTATGACGGTATTCGGAGTGCGCCCTGAAGCGATCAAGATGGCTCCGCTCATCTTGGAGCTTGAACGTCACTCCGAAGATATCGAATCCATAGTATGTGTAACAGCCCAGCATCGTCAGATGCTGGACCAAGTACTAGAAGTATTTAACATCAAGCCAGATTACGATCTGGATGTAATGAAAGATCGTCAAACCTTGAATGAAATTACTGTCCGAGTGCTGGAAGGACTTGAACCGGTTCTGCGTGAAGCGAAACCGGATATTGTGCTAGTTCATGGGGACACCCTGACAACATTCCTGGCTAGTTATGCGGCCTTTTTACAGCAAATTAAGGTAGGTCATGTGGAAGCTGGACTTCGGACCTGGAATAAGCTTTCTCCTTATCCAGAAGAAATGAATAGACAGCTAACAGGAGTACTCGCAGACTTACACTTTGCTCCGACGGATATGTCCGGCGGTAATTTGCTGCGAGAAAATAAATCAGAATCAAGTGTATTTGTCACAGGCAACACGGTAACAGATGTGTTTCAATATACAGTACGCGAAGATTACACCCACCCGGTACTGGAGTTTGCAAAGGGTAAAAGACTTATCCTGATGACTGCACACCGCAGGGAATCTCAAGGCGAACCGCATCGAAACATTTTCAAAGCGGTAAAACGAATTGCGGATGAATTTGAGGATATCGCTATTGTCTATCCTGTACATCCAAGCCCAGCAGTTAAAGAACCAGCTTATGAATTGCTCGGAGGCCATCCGCGTATTAAGCTGATTGATCCGCTCGACGTGGTTGATTTCCATAATATTTACCCGCACACACATCTCATCCTTACGGATTCCGGTGGAATGCAGGAAGAGGCTCCTTCGTTTGGAGTGCCTGTCCTTGTACTTCGTGATACAACGGAAAGACCAGAAGGGATTGAGGCAGGAACGCTGGAACTGGTTGGCACAGATGAGGAAAATGTGTATGCGAGAACCAAAGCCTTGCTAACCGATTCGGATCTGTATGCTTCAATGAGTGAAGCCGCAAATCCTTACGGTGATGGACACGCTTCCGAACGTATTGTCGGTGCGATTTTGCACTATTTCGGTAAAAAGAATGAAGTTCCTGAGACTTTTCACAGAAAGTTCAAAAAATAATTATTCCTATCATTCTCTAGTATAGACAGTACAGTGTACAGTTAAACTGTACGGTTTATAAGGGTTTGAGAGATTTTCTGCGTTTCTTTCAGGGTTTTTCAGTATTTCTTACAGCCAGAACAGGTTGATCTACCGATTGACAAACGCTTAAACCATTCAGTAAGATAATTGGGATTGGACAAACCTGACACATTTTTCTTCGTTTTCACTCTATTATAGAGTGAACGTAATATTAACTCATTTTCCATATACAGCGCTTTCTAGGGATGGGTTGTGTCTAATTATGAATCAGGATAAACCATGGTTAATTGCTTTGAGTATCGGTGGTTCAGGCATCCTGCTGGCTGCTTACATAACGATCGGATACTTTATAGGAAAGTGGCTAATGAATGTTGTGAATGGACCAAGTTTTTGGATCGCTATAGGCTGTCTGACTGGGCTCATTCTAGGTGTTCTCAATATAGCCCTTTTTATTAAGAAGTTTTTGGGGGAACAAAATGAATGATTTGTCTTCCATTGTAAATGCTGTTACCAGAGTGACGTTCTTCTTATTATCAGGATCACTTCTGGCATGGGTGCTATTGCCTGAACAACGTCCTTTGTTCTTGGGCCTTACAATCGGGCTAGCTGCAGGGTTATTCAACTTTAGGTATCTGTATATTAAAATCCATCAAGTTTCGGAGAGTGCAGCTACTCCTGGCGGCAAACGAGTTAATTTTGGCTTTTTGTCGCGGATGTGTATATCTCTTCTTGCAATTATGCTAGCTGTGAGATTTGATCAGGTATCTATGAGTTTTACTGTGATAGGACTTTTCTTGGTACAGGTTTTAGCGATTCCAGTAAGTATTTTTGTGAATTCTAGAACTAGAAATTGACATTACTATGGGAAAGGGGTGAATAAATCAATATGCATGACTCACCGATTATCAAACTCGGAGGATTGAACATTGACCTTTCCGCTGTATTAATGCTCACAGTGACGGTATTATTCGTGTTCATACTCGTTCGTTTGTGTGTTCGGAATCTATCTGTGGAGAACCCTTCTAAAGTACAGAATTTCATGGAATGGGTCGTTGAATTCGTTCAGAATCTCATTTCAAGTGCCATGCCGTTAAGTAAAGGTAAACCTTACATAACTTTAGGTCTGACACTGATTCTGTTTATTTTCGTAGCCAACTTGCTTGGTTTGCCGTTCTCTGTTATTTCGGAGCACGAAGAACAAGCTACAGCATTTGGACACGTTATCGAGGCGACTAGAGGTCTTAGTGAGGGACACCACGCTGAAATTCTATGGTGGAAGTCTCCTACGGCAGATATTTCGATAACAGCAGGACTTGCGATTATTATCTTCATTCTAATGAATTATCTTGGTCTGAAACACAACCGCAAGCATTACCTGAAACACTACATCGAGCCGTTCCCAATCTTCCTGCCGCTGAACATCATCGAGAACTTGGCGAAGCCGATCGCTCTTGCGATTCGTTTGTTTGCCAATATCTTTGCAGGTGAGATTCTCATCTCTACCATTCTGAAAATTGGATGGTTCGGAATTCCGGCCATGATGGCATGGCAAGGTTTTAGTATTTTCGTAGGTGCTTTACAAGCCTTCATCTTCACAATATTGTCGATGGTGTATATCGCCCAAACAACAATACACGAGGAACATTAGGTTTAAGTTACAGCAATAGTAACTCCAGAGCGGTTTGTAAGCCAGCAAGGAGATTATTATATTCGTTAGTTTAACAAAAAAATTGTATATATATTTTGAGGAGGAAATTCAAAAATGGAAATGTTAGCAGCAGCTATCGCAGTAGGTCTTGGTGCCCTTGGTGCAGGTCTTGGTAACGGTATGATCGTAAGTAGAACAGTTGAGTCTATCGCTCGTCAACCAGAAGCTCGTGGACAATTGCAAACAACAATGTTTATCGGTGTAGGTATCGTAGAGGTTATTCCTTTGGCAGCTACAGTTATCGCGTTCTTGATCATGTTTTCATAATATCAGAAGTAACGGTTTGGCGGGGAGGGCGATGCCATCCGCGCCTTCGTTTTGTTACGATACAGGAATGAACGGAAAGGAGTGACGTGAGTGCACATTTTATGGGAAAACATTGCTATTACCATCGTTGCGTTCTTGATCCTTTATTGGCTCTTGTCTAAGTATGCATTTAATAAACTGTTCGCTATTATGGAGCAGCGTCGTGAGTTAGTCGCTTCTCAAATTAATGAAGCAAAGCAGACTCGTGAGCAAGCAATTCAATATGTAGAAGAGCAAAAGGCAGCTTTGCAAGAAGCGCGTAATGAAGCTCAAAGTATTATTGAACAATCTCGCAAAACAAGTGTAAACCAAACGGAGCAAATGCTAAGTGAAGCGAAACAAGAAGCAGAGCGTCTCAAAGTTGAAGCTGTTCGTGAGATTGAAAGTGAGAAAAACAAAGCGGTTGCATCCCTTCGCAATGAACTTGGGGCTGTATCCGTACAGATCGCTTCCAAAATTTTGGACAAAGAAGTTAAGCAAGACAACGTTCAAGAAGAACTTGTTGAAAAGTATCTGAATGAAGTAGGAGGCAGACCATGAGTCGGGATTCGGTAGTCGCCAAGCGATATGCAAAAGCGTTGTTTGAAGTGGCGATCAAAAATCAATCCGTACTGGAATTCGAGGCCGAACTTCACGCGGTAGCAACCTCCATTAACGGAGATCGCGACATCGTTAAATTTATCTCTTCTCCGAACGTCAGCGTTGCTTCAAAACTGAGTGTCGTAGACAGCAGTTTGCAAGGCAAAGTTTCAGAGCCTGTATTGAATACAATTAAATTGCTCATCGAACGTAATCGAATCCATGCACTGGAAGCAGTTGTGGAAAGTTACGTGAATTATGAAGCAGATTCACTCGGACTGGTTACTGCGCGTGTGTATTCGACATATGAGCTTAGCCAAGAAGAGAAAGATGCGGTTGCTAAAGATTTTGGTGATCGTGTCAATAAACAGATTCGTATTGAAAATATTATCGATAAAAGCTTGATTGGCGGACTTAAAGTAGTCATCGGCGATACGATTTATGACGGCAGTCTGGCTGGCCAGCTGAAACGTCTAGAACAGTCTTTTAACAGACGAGTAAAGTAGTGAGGGGTGAGGACGCTTGAGTATCAGACCTGAGGAAATTAGTACTATCATTAAAAATCAGATCGAACAATACAAAACGGACATCGAAGTCAGCGAAGTTGGTTCTGTAATCGAAGTCGGTGACGGGATTGCCCGTGTTTATGGACTCGAGAACGTAATGTCCGGTGAGCTCGTTGAGTTTTCTACAGGCGTTTTGGGCCTTGCGCTTAACGTTGAAGAAAGCAATGTAGGTATCGTTATCATGGGACCTTACACAGACATTCGTGAAGGAGACCAAGTAAAACGTACCGGACAAATCATGCAAGTTCCTGTAGGGGAAGCTTTGATCGGTCGTGTTGTTAATGCAATGGGCCAACCGGTAGACGGCAAGGGTCCACTTGCAACTGATGAATTCCGCCCGGTAGAAAACCAGGCTCCTGGTGTTATGGCTCGTAAATCGGTACATGAGCCAATGCAAACAGGTATCAAAGCGATTGATGCAATGGTACCAATCGGTCGTGGACAGCGTGAGCTTATCATTGGTGACCGTCAAACAGGTAAAACAGCTATCGCTATTGATGCGATTCTAAACCAAAAAGGTAGCGGAATGAAATGTATTTACGTTGCTATCGGACAAAAACAATCTACTGTTGCTCAAGTAGTAGAAACACTTCGTCGTAACGGTGCAATGGAATATACAACGGTTGTAACTGCATCTGCATCTGAACCTTCACCACTCCTTTACATAGCTCCTTATGCTGGCTGTGCAATGGGTGAGTACTTTATGTACAGAGGTGAGCATGTACTCGTAGTTTATGATGACTTGACTAAACAAGCATCTGCATACCGTGAACTTTCCTTGCTGCTTCGTCGTCCTCCGGGCCGTGAAGCTTACCCGGGTGACGTTTTCTATCTGCATTCCCGTTTGCTCGAGCGTGCAGCTAAATTGAATGATGAGCTCGGTGGTGGTTCATTAACCGCTCTGCCATTCATTGAAACTCAGGCATCTGACGTTTCTGCTTACATTCCAACGAACGTAATTTCGATTACTGACGGTCAAATCTTCTTGGAAGCGGACCTGTTTAACTCTGGTCAACGTCCAGCGATTAACGTTGGTATCTCCGTATCTCGTGTTGGTGGATCCGCTCAGATTAAAGCTATGAAAAAGGTAGCAGGTTCCCTGCGTCTGGATCTGGCTCAATATCGTGAACTTCAAGCGTTCTCTCAATTCGGTTCAGATCTTGATAAATCAACTCAAGCTCGTTTGAACCGTGGTGCACGTATGATGGAAATTCTGAAGCAAGATGTGCATAAGCCGCTTCCAGTTGAACAACAAGTTGTCAGCTTGTACACAGCTACTAAAGGATATCTTGATGAAATCCCAGTAGGTGACGTAACTCGTTTTGAAAGAGAATATCTTTCATTCATGGTAAGTAATCACCCTGAGATTTTGGACTCTATCCGCACAACAAAAGAGCTTACTGCTGATAATGAAGCTGCGCTGAAAGATTCTATCGAAAAATTCAGAAAAAGCTTTTCTAAATCGAATTAAGTAGCAAGCTTGAGAGCAACGTTTTCCTATATATTAAAGATCAAAGAAGGGCTGCGCGAACACAACGTACGCCGCAGCCTCTCTTTCTTATATGAAAAGTAAATGCTACGAAGATTGTTTTTGACATAGTCAAAACGAAGTGAATGCTTACGATGATAGTTTTGACATAGTCAAAACTTTAAGGTGGTGAAAACATGGCAAAAGGTATGCGCGAAATAAAGCGTCAAATCAAAAGTGTTCAGAGCACGAAGCAAATTACCAAGGCAATGGAGATGGTTGCCGCATCCAAGCTTAGAAAAGCGCAGGAGAAGGCAGAAGCTGCAAAACCATATTCCGATAAGTTGAAGGAAGTGGTAACAAGTATTGCATCCTCTTCTACTGAGGTTAGCCATCCAATGCTGGTGACTCGTCCTGTCAAAAAGACAGCTTATCTTGTAATTACTTCAGATCGTGGTCTAGCGGGTGGATACAATGCCAACGTTCTTCGTCAGGTTTCTCTGACACTCAAAGAGCGCCACACTTCTAAAGACGAATATGTTCTGTTTGTAATTGGACGGAAAGGTCGCGATTTCTTCAGACGCCGTGAGCAACCGATTGGTATGGATGTAACAGATCTATCTGACTCACCAACATTTGCCGATATCAAATCCATTGCAAACCAAGCCGTTTCAGGTTTTGAAGAAGGTAATTTTGACGAGATTTATATCTGTTACAGCCAGTTTGTGAATGCAATTACCCAAATTCCTACGGTTGAAAAACTTCTTCCGATGGAAAGACCTGAGAAAAAGCAGGCAGGAGCTTCTGCTCAATACGAGTATGAACCTTCACCTGAAGCAGTACTAGAAGCTCTTTTGCCTCGGTATGCCGAGACTTTGATCTACGGTGCACTTCTGAACGGTAAGGCAAGTGAACTTGGGGCGAAAATGACAGCGATGGGCAGTGCAACCAAAAATGCATCGAAGCTTATTGGCGAATTGTCGCTTACTTATAACCGAGCACGTCAAGCTGCGATTACGCAGGAAATCACAGAAATTGTGGCGGGTGCAAACGCGCAGTCATAATTAAAGTACGGATAAACAATGAAGCTGGCCAGAATAACCTCTCATCCTTTTCAAAGTATGAAGGTAAGGGAGTTATTACTGCTCTAGCTTGTAGGAGGGAACTGAAGATGAACAAAGGACGCGTTGTCAGCATTACGGGTGCGGTTGTTGACGTTGAGTTCGACCGTGACGGACTTCCCGATATTAATAATGCAGTTACAATCAACACAAAGACAAGCAGCGGTAAAGAAATTAACCTTACGCTTGAAGCAGCTAAACATCTAGGTGATAACCGTGTACGCTGTATTGCAATGTCTTCTACAGATGGTCTCGTTCGTGGTGCAGAAGCAATCAATACAGGTGCACCTATTTCTGTACCTGTAGGGGAAGCAACTTTGGGCCGGGTATTTAACGTATTGGGAGATCCAATCGACAATGGTGCTGCAGTAGCTACTGCAGTTCGTAACCCGATTCACCGTTTGGCACCTACTTTCGATGAACTTTCTACACAAGCGGAAATGCTTGAAACAGGAATCAAAGTTATCGATTTGCTTGCTCCATACGCAAAAGGCGGTAAAATCGGTCTTTTCGGTGGTGCGGGTGTAGGTAAAACAGTAACAATCCAAGAACTTATCAACAATATCGCACAAGAACACGGTGGTATCTCCGTATTTGCCGGTGTTGGTGAGCGTACTCGTGAAGGTAATGACTTGTACCATGAGATGACGGACTCCGGTGTTATTAACAAGACAGCAATGGTATTCGGTCAAATGAACGAACCTCCAGGTGCTCGTCTTCGCGTAGCCTTGACAGGTCTTACAATGGCTGAGTATTTCCGTGATCAAGAAGGTAAAGACGTTCTTCTCTTTATTGATAACATCTTCCGCTTTACTCAAGCAGGTTCTGAGGTTTCTGCCCTTATGGGTCGTATGCCATCAGCGGTAGGTTACCAACCTACGCTTGCAACGGAAATGGGTCAATTACAAGAACGGATTACTTCCACAAAATCAGGTTCGGTTACTTCCATCCAGGCAATTTATGTTCCTGCCGATGACTACACTGACCCTGCGCCGGCAACAACGTTTGCTCACTTGGATGCAACAACTAACTTGGAGCGTAAAATCTCTGAGATGGGTATCTACCCAGCGGTAGATCCACTTGCATCAAGTTCCCGTATCCTTACTCCTGATGTTGTAGGAGAAGAGCATTACAATGTAGCTCAAGGGGTTAAACGTATTCTTGCTCGTTACAACGAACTTCAAGATATCATCGCAATCTTGGGTATGGATGAGCTGAGTGAAGAGGATAAAATGCTCGTAGCTCGTGCTCGTAAAATCCAACGTTTCTTGTCCCAACCGTTCCACGTGGCAGAAGCATTTAACGGCTTCCCAGGGAAATATGTTCCTGTTAAAGAAACAGTTCGCAGTTTCAGAGATATTTTGGATGGTAAGTATGACCATCTTCCAGAAGCAGCATTCCTGTTCGTAGGAACAATTGAAGAAGCGGTAGAAAAAGCAAAATCAATGGAATAGTCGTTTAGTTCCTAGGACTAAAGACCCAAAGATGAAGTTGAACTATCCTTCGGATAGAGTTCAGGAGGGATGACGATGAGTACCTTTTTATTGGAAATTGTAACTCCGGAGCGACTCATCTTCTCTGAGCAGGTAAGTAGCCTTGTTGTACGCGGAGTGGAAGGTGAACTGGGGATTCTACCAGGTCACGTTCCCTTCGTAACACCATTGCAAATTGCGCCTGTGTCCATTAAAGCGAATGGAAAGGAACTGAAAATCGCTGTTGCAGGCGGTTTTGTTGAAGTTCGCAAAGAGAAGGTAGTTATTTTGGCTGAGAGTGCTGAACTAGCTTCCGAGATTGATATTATACGTGCTAAAGCAGCTCTTGAGCGTGCAGAGACACGTTTAGCGTCTAAAGGAAGCCAAGATCATTATGATCACCGTCGTGCTGAAATTGCCTTGCAAAAGGCTATGAACCGACTTAAAGTATCCGGGAACTAATATATGTAGAGAGAACCTGACCCTTTCGTCAGGTTCTTTTTGTTTTCGAGATTATTTCCGAGGAAATGACAGAAAGAAGACGATTTAGAAATGTTTTTGTCTAAAATACAACAATTATAAGCCTAAATAAGGATTAGGAGTTTCAATATTGTAAGATCGGTTGACAAGAAACATCGATCCTAATATGATTTCACAGTGTGTTAAAATTATGTTATCTGAGAAAGGCGGAGAGTGGACATGGATCAAGTAATGAATGATCAAGTTAATCAGGCCATTAGTACAAACAGTCTTGTTGCTATGATTATTTCTCTTTCATGTATCGCTATCGCTTGGTGGTCTTTGCAGCATTTGAAGCTAGACTTGTTTGTGAAGCATCCACAAAGTGCCCAAGCAAGAATGTTGCAACTACTTTTAGCCATTGTTTTGGGTCATTTTGTGTCCGAGTTTGTGCTCAAATATCTCTCATGGACACAAATGCTGAAATATTTGTTTTAAAGCATTCTAGGCTGGTTATATCACTCTTAGGCATTCACACTTAAGACGGCTTTTGTCGAATAACATCATGTTTTTATGTGAACAATGGAACTAAAGATGTTCATTTGATAACAATGTAATATCGTCTAATCGGAGTCTTATGAAGTGTAAAACTGTAAAAAACCTTTAAAAATGAAAAATCGCTTGTCTCCTATGAACTTTTAATGTTATGATGGAAGTTAGGGGATTAGCAGAAAGACTGCTATTTCTTTGTTTTTAATCACAGTTTCGAATAAATTCGAATAAAAATGGTCTTACATGATTGTAATCATGTTTTGTAACCAATGAACTAATTCAAAAATGAAAAGTGCAAACCATTCTTTTCTGAAGGACGGCATCATGTAGAAAATTAAATGTTGATGTCGAATTTTCCGACGCAATCGGACAGCAAGTGAAGATCAATCTTCATTGTGTGCAGAAAAAGGAAATTAACGCGCGGAGGGAAACAAGATGAGCAAATTTATCGTCCGCGGAGGCAAGAGATTGACCGGAAGTGTCAAAGTCAGCGGCGCTAAAAATTCAGTTCTTCCGATCATCGCCGCCTCTCTCTTAGGGGAAGAAGGAGCAAGCATCATTACAGATGCACCTCCTCTAGACGATGTGTTGACAATTAACAAGGTACTGGAATCGCTAGGAGCGGAAGTTACATACCAAAATGAGGTAATTACCGTAAATGCAACGAATCTTACTTCGTGCGAAGCCCCTTACGAATGGGTTACTAAAATGCGGGCATCCTTCTTGGTTATGGGTCCTCTGCTAACACGTATGGGTTATACCAAAATCTCTCTTCCAGGCGGATGCGCCATTGGTACTCGCCCGATTGATCAACACCTTAAAGGGTTTGAAGCAATGGGTGCAGAAATCAGCCTAGGACAAGGTTATATAGAAGCAAGGTCGAATGGAAGATTGCGCGGCGCCAAAATTTATTTGGATGTAGCGAGTGTCGGTGCAACTGAAAATATTATGATGGCTGCTGTACTTGCTGAAGGAACAACCACTCTTGAGAATGCAGCAAAAGAACCGGAAATTGTGGATCTTGCTAACTACCTGAATGGGATGGGAGCAAAGGTTCGAGGTGCAGGTACTGGGGTAATTCGCATCGAGGGAGTAGAAAAACTCCACGGTGTCCAACATGCTGTAATTCCGGATCGGATTGAAGCAGGAACTTATATGGCTGCAGCTGCAATTACAGGCGGAGACGTTTACGTCGAAGGTGCGATCTCTGACCATCTTGGTCCTGTTATTGCTAAAATGGAAGAAATGGGCGTAACTATTATTCCTGACGAGAACGGAATTCGCGTTATTGCGGACGGTCCTCTGAAAGCTGTAGATATCAAGACGCTTCCTTATCCAGGATTCCCGACAGACATGCAATCACAAATGATGTCATTGCTGCTCAAATCCGAAGGAACTAGTGTTGTAACGGAAACAGTATTCGAAAACCGATTTATGCATGTGGATGAGTTCAACCTGATGAATGCAGAAATCAAAATTGAAGGTCGTTCCTCTATCATTACTGGGGGAGCTAAACTTACCGGCGCAAAAGTAACAGCTACTGACTTGCGTGCGGGAGCAGCTTTGATTCTTGCTGGTTTGATCGCAGACGGCACAACTGAAGTAGGCGGTGTTCATCATATTGACCGCGGTTATGTGCATCTTGCAGAGAAGCTGAATGGTCTTGGAGCAGACATCTACCGTATTTCGGTAGAAGAGCCTAAGCGTGAAGCGAAGCCAAGTGAAACAGTTGTAGCGGAATCAGAAACAGCACGTTTTAATGTTCAGCCTACTTGGGCGTAAGTTTAAGTAGAATGGAATCATATCGCAACAGTGTGCAAAAAAGAACAAAAAACCAAGCCATCATTGGCTTGGTTTTTTTTATTTTGTTTACCTATTTTTATTTTCATTCCATTTGAGACGTTACTTACTTCAATGAAATGAAAGTGGATAAAGATAGTCTCCTTTATACAACGATTTACTATATTTAAAACTCTATA
>NZ_JAGXCY010000009.1 GCF_018310695.1 Paenibacillus sp. Marseille-Q4541
TGTTTCAGAGCTATTTTTATACTTAGTTATACTCCCCTATAGACATTAGACTCTCATTCTCTATACAACGAGCTGCAAATGTCGCCAGTTTCGTCCCTTTTCCTTGCTGAAAGCTCTCAATTGCTTTGATAAGGCCGATCGTGCCAATGGAAATGAGATCTTCTTGATCCTCTCCGGTGTTATCAAATTTTTTCACGATATGTGCAACAAGCCTCAAATTATGTTCAATAAGCAAATTACGTGAGCGAGCGTCGCCCTCCGCCATCAGCTTTAAATGCTTCGCTTCGTCTGACTCAGACAAAGGTTGAGGAAAAGCATTGTTTTTTACATAGGACACCAGCAATGAAAGTTCTTTTATAAATAGTGCAATCGCCGTAAATATTCCGGGCACGGGTGACACCTCCTACAATTTTCGGGACTGTTCTTGGTTTGTCGTCTAATTATTGTATGTAGGCATACACCCATTCGTGCCTGTACGGTAAATTCGGTTACAAAATACTACACTATAACTCTTCTACTCAAGGATAAGAATTCGCGGGGAAGTAGTCGCTACTACTCTTGAAGCGGCCCACGAACCTAGCCCTGTTGCAATTATAGTAATACAAGCAAAAGCAAGAATTCCTCCCCCGTTCAAAATCAAAGGTAAATCCGTAATCCCGTAATCGGAAAGAATACTTCCGAGTATAATCGGAATAAAATAAACTCCGAGTACAATTCCAATAAGCACTCCAATACCGGAGAGAGCGATATTCCCCATCGTAATGGACAATCTAATTTTGATAGAGGATAAACCGATCGATTTATAAATGCCGTAGGTTTTATTTTCTTTTTTTATATTTATACGACTAATACTGTAAATAATGATGACCGTTACCGCAGTAAACAATAGTCCCATCATACTCATGGGCAGTAGTAAAGAAGCAACCGCTTGTTTAAAAGTCGCAACTAATAACGTCTCCATCGTGGCAGCTGATAAGGAATTTTTATACTTTTCATTGATCTCACTCACGACTTGAGAAGCATTCTGTTCATCATGTACATTGATAAAAGCAACAATATAATCGTCATACCCATCCGGCAGTATATCTGCCATAATTCTTGCGGAGACAGACTGATTGGCTATCGATTGAAAAATACCGCTAACCATTAACTTATGCTTGGCTCCATCCACATAAACATCTACAACATCCCCAATATCTTTGTTTAGCTCTTTAGCTACACGTATGCCTATCGATATTTCATTTTTATTTTGTGGATTTCTTCCCCGAGTGTTGGTATATCCTACTTCATCGTAGCTTCCATCTAGTGCAAAAATACTGAAATTCATAGTTTGCGTATGTTCTTCCGCTGAGCCCCGACTTTTTTCTGAGGAGACAACCCCATTTACATACCCCTGCCATGAAATATTTTTAATCCTTGGGTCAGATGATAATATCCGGTCAAATGCTGTACGGGAGAACGTAGAGGAGTTCACTACGCGTAATGAAATATCCGATGAATCATAACCCCATAGTGCTGAGGTTTGTTTAATATTACTAATGCTGTACAAGAGTACGAATCCCAGCACAAGAACAGCAGTCATAATCGTTGCCAGCAGCGTCATAAGAATAGAAGCTTTCTTATTCTTCAGTATATTTTTTAGCCCAATCACAACAAGAAGCGGTGCCTTTCCCCAAGAAAGAAAATGCTGTTCTTTACGAGTAATTCGTTTCGTCATTTTGCTATGATCGAACTCAGACATCCCATACCGAATGGCTTGCATCGGCTGAATGTTACGTGCTTTATTGGCATATACAAGCACACAAAGTATGACCAGTATAAATACAAAGCTTCCGGCAGCGATTGGAATCAAAGTTTCTCCGATCTTCTCTTGCAGACCACCTATTCTCAAGGACGATAATGAACTTTCTACGATCATTTTCGACACGAAGTGGCTGGCTAGTAACCCCGGAATAATGGAAAGTACTGATATGAATACATATTGCATGACATAAACACCAATCATTTTTTTGGATGATAAGCCTAAGGCTTTAATAACCCCAATCGTTCTATAATTAGATAAAACATCATCTGAGATCGTAAAACCAATGGTGAATAAGGCTACGAGTACCATCACAATGCCTAGAAAAATCATAATGAACCCAATCACTTTATTCATGACCAAATAAAAAGAAGACATTTGTTCAAAACTTATTTTTGATTCCAGATAGGGAGTCCCCATGTCCTGCTCAAACCGATTCCAATAGCTTGCACTTTGATCGTAATCATCGAATCGAAGCCCCAGCATATATTGTTCTTTCCCCTGCATATCTTGAACTTGCTGGATATAATCCTGATCATTCATCCATATCCGTGCTTCTGTAGCGAAGGGAGCTCCAAAGGGGATATCCACAACGAGAGCCGAAACTTGTAAGTCAAACTTTTTCTCTCCTGCCGAGAACTCAATCGTATCGCCTACCGAAATCTCATATAAATAAGCAATAGAAGTAGGGATCCATATCTTCCCTTTCTCAGGCAATACACTCTCTTTCCCTTGGGCAAACAATAACTCATCCACTCCAACAGGCCGAGCCTTTGTATCCATCATGTACAGGGTGATGCTAGAAAGCTCTGCAGAAGGTGCATCTCCCTGTATCTTCATTCCAGCTAACATTCGGTATGGAATCAACGATGAAGTACGAACTCCTTGTTGTGCTTGCCACCAGTGGTAGACCTCTTGTGGTTTGTGCAGTTCATCTCGTAACATGAGTATCTCATGCGAACCCCGTGTTTTATTGTGCATATCCGTAAATAAATTCGTTGTATTGAATATAACCGTAACGGATGTCGCCAGCAGTAATGTCGATAAAAGAATCAGCAAACCAATAAGCCTATTGTGGATCTTCTTCTTCCTAAGATTCGCTAGACAAAGAGAGTATACTGCAGCCATGTCGCCTTACCCCTTTCCAGAGACGCAAGAAAATATGACCGCTTCTCTGTCCTGAAGATCCGCTTGATCAAATTTATCAAATTTCAGCACATCCGCTACTTTCCCGTCTTTGATTAAGATCAGTCGATCTGCTCTAGTGGCCGCCTTGATATCATGAGTTACCATCACTACGGACTGTCCCTTCCGATTCATCTCTGTCAGAATTTCAAGGACCGCTATCCCCTGATCATAATTCAAACTTCCTGTCGGCTCATCTGCAAAAACCAAATCTGGAGCATTAACTAGCGCCCTCGCGATAGCTGCTCTTTGTTGTTGCCCTCCTGAGGTTTGAGCTGGCAAACGATACTGCTGATCTTCAATGTCCATCGCCTTCAAAAGTGAGCGCACTGTTTCCTTCACTTTTTTACTGGGTTTCCCGGCAATATATCCAGGCAAAGCGATATTCTCAAACAACGTAAGATCTGGAACGAGGTTCATGCTCTGATAGATATATCCGATTCTCTGTGCTCTAAACTCTGCTAATTGCTTCTCTGTATACCCGTCTATTCGTTCCCCCTGAAAGTAAACTTCACCTACAGTTACGGTATCAAGACCACTTAAAAGGTATAGTAGCGTGGATTTCCCTGAGCCGGAGTTCCCCATAATGACGGTAAAATCTCCTTCATAGACTTCCAAATCCAGATTTCGAATGGCATGAAATTGCTCCGTACCTGTGGCATACGTTTTGCACAAGTTTTTCGCTTGAATGATCGCCTTTTTCACGAAATAAAACCCCCCCAAATTAATCCATAATCTCATTGTAGGGGGTACTTATGTATAAATCCTTATCTAAATATTAATGAAATATTACAGCCGACAATCATCCTACTGGGATCAAACAATAGAATATGGTTCCTTGATCAGGTACACTTCGAAAAGAGATGGAACCCTGATGGGCTTCCATAATATATTTACAAATCGAAAGTCCTAGCCCCGTTCCCCCAGCCGCAGGATTCAGTTTCGATTCCCCTTTAAAATAACGATCAAAAACAAAGGGCATATCTTGGGGAAGAATACCTTTTCCGGTATCTTCAATCGATATTTTTAAATATCCACGCTCAAGCTCTGTATTCACAAGAATGGAATCACCCGCAGAGGTATGTTTTAACGCATTAGAAATTATATTAGAAATGACCTGCTCCAATCGGTGCGCATCCACATGAATCAGCACATTCGGAATAATTAAGGGTTCAGTAAATGAAACTCCTGTAGAACGAACATAATGACCGACTGGCTGCAGAATCTTAACTAACACCTCTCTACTGTATTGTTCCGTTAGCGTCACTGAAATCTGACCTAATTCTTTCAAGGCATGCTGCAACAAATCTTCTGTCAATCGGGTCATTTTCTGTGCGTTGTTATGCATGACCTCAACATATTCCATAACCGAGGACATATCAGAACATCCACCCTCTCGTATAATTTCAATGTAAGTCGTAAGGGAGGTAAGAGGTGTCTTTAATTCGTGAGAAATGTTAGAGATCAATTCTTTCTGCGCTTGCTCTTGCTCGTCTCTTCGGAGGCTATGATACACAATCTCCATCCTCATTTGGTCAAACATGGCGTAAACCTCACCGATTTCGTCCATCTTGGTGTATACCATGGTCTGCCCATAGTTTCCTTTTAGAATCGCTTCTGAATAATTTTTTAAATCATGAACCGGCTGGATGATATCGTCTTTCATTTTTTTCCACAGAAGAAACATCAAACAGCACAGAACAAAGAGAAATAAAACCATGACAATAAACAAGGAGAGTGGAATAGCGTGGGATTTCTGGGTAAAGACCTTACTTTCAGGTACAGTAAAAATAGCATTTCCCACTTGGGTATTCGCTACCTCATCTAGTACGGGAAAAGCAATGTTGTAAAGGTCCTTATTTACTTTAGATTGGTATAAATCATAATGAAGCTCCGTGTTTATATCTATTTGTTTACGAGGGTCAGCTTCCGAAGAGTTGTACAGAACTTCCCCATCCAGACCAGCATATAGTAGACTCACCTGTTGATCTTGAGTCATGTTTCGAAGTGTCTCTTGTAATTTCGGATCAAGAGTCATATCCTCATGGTGCTGTGCCAAATACAACATCATCGCATTCACTTGCAGACGTACCTGATTAATAACCGCCTTAGAAGCGGTTTTACTCTCTATACTGTAATGATTCCATAGCAAGCCGGCTGCACATCCCATGAATATAATAAGACAAGCAAGTACAGCAATCAGCCATTTTTGAATCCATTCCTTCAAATACATAAGGCTCTCCCATCCTACTTGTCTTCACTTAAATTGAACTTATATCCAATTCCCCAAACCGTCTTAATATAAACCGGGTTCGAAGGGTCGACTTCCAACTTCTCACGTAATCTTCGAATATATACGGTGATCGTGCTTTCATCTCCATAAGCAGCGTATCCCCATACCGCATCCAATAGCTGACTTTTCGAGAACACTTGGTTTTTATACTTGGATAAATAAAATAACAATTCCAGTTCTTTTGCGGATAATGAAATTTCTGTCCCATCTTTGGTTACCTTATATGCCTGTTTATCGATAGTGATTTTTCCTAAGTGTAAAACATGTTCATCACTCGGCTTTGCTTGCTGTATGCCTACCATGCTCTCAACTCTTCGTAGATTAGACTCAATTCTTGCGAGTAACTCGCGTAAAGAGAACGGCTTCGTCATATAATCATCCGCACCGAATCCGAGTCCCAACACTTTGTCAGTGTCGCTACCTCGCGCACTTAGAATCAGAATAGGAACATTGTTGTTCTTCCTAATTTGGCGGCAAAGTTCAATCCCATCGATATCAGGCAGCATAATATCCAAAATAATAAATTCCGGATTCCAAATTTCAATTGAATGCAAAGCCTCTTTACCACTATGAGCAATACTAGCTTCATATCCGTTTAGACTAACGTAATCTTTAATTACCCGAGAAATATCTTGATCATCTTCTATAATAAGAATCTTCCGATATCGGCTCATCACAATTCTCCTAATACTAGTTAATGTAAACTTGTACTTATCATAACATATTTACCCATTAATTCTTGGAGTCAGTTACTTAGCATGTAAATCCCTTTTTCACCTAATTTGGAAAATAAAAAAGCATACCCTGTACAGCTCTAAAGCCGCGCAGGGTATGCTTCCTATCACAATTCATTCATTAATTGGCATTCAAATGCTCTTTGCAGAATGTTTCAAGAACAGCCAACTCGTCTTCCTCAAGATCAAAATCCAAATATTTCTCTGTTATTTTCTCATAGAGATCATACTTGATGATTCCGTCTTTTGGCTCGTCAGCTCTATAAATTACACGAATGTATACGCCATTCTCGGAGTACAACTCATCGTCTTCCTCCGGATCAATTACGATTTGAAATTCGTATCTTGTCCCTTCCACAATACCAAAGGGATCATTAATTTCCTGTACCTCATATTCTGTGATTGTTATCATGTGCTCTTATGTCACCCTTTCTGAATCTCTTGAAAGATTCATTATAACTGAACTAAGGAACTCATACTATCCTTTATACGGCGTGAGCTACGTAACTTAATTATCGCCGAATAGGAAGATTGTTCATACCTAACGATTAGATGACTTCAATTCTATACATTTGACAAAGAATTACAAACAACTTCAAATATCCTCATAAGAATGCCTTTCCCACTCGTAATCTTAATAAAATTACAGCGTTCTTCGACAATCTCCGATATAATTAACATAGGCATTTCATATTGGCAGGAGGAGAAGTCTTGTTTAAGTTAGTGGCTACACCTGTAGAACTAGCAGTATTTCATCAAATAAAACAGACTAGCTGGGATGAGAAAGGTTTCGAAACGGAATATGCGAAGCCGGCGTCCGGGCAATTTTTGTTTTATACAGACGAACATACACCCGCAGCTTATGGTCAGCTAGGCAAAGTTAAATACTTTTGGTGTGCACCACCATTCCCGTGGAGAGAAGGAGTGCTCTCACATGATTGACTTTGAATTAACGAAAAAAAGAAACAACCACTTGGTTTTTGTCCTTGCAACAGCCATTACGGTGGATCAAATGCTTAGTTTTGCAATTGGTATATCCCTGCAATTTGTGCTTACTGCGATGGGTATCATATTCCTCGTCATTGTTCCTGTAACTCTACTATCCAATCTACCGAAATTTAGAAGGACTATCCCCTACATAAAGTATTTTCTTACTGTAGTTATTGGGGGTTCTTTGTTTATTCTGATCCAGTTGGACCCCCATATGATTAATATTATGACGATGTATTTCTATGTTGCAGTTATGGGTATCTATCAAGATCGTAAAATTAATATACTGACCATTCTCATTACATTGACCATATTGTGTTATTACTTTTTTACTCAAGGAGAACTTATATTTCATTCCACAAATGTTCAGGATCTTATGTACTACATCATTACTTTTTGTTTTGTATCCGTTGCAAATCACATGCACTCACAATTCAATAATTCATTACAAGAAGAAAAAGATCAACAGGCTCAACGAGCGATGGAAGCGAAAAGCGCAATGGAGGACATGCTGACCAAAATCACCGAGTCCCTCCAGTCTGTCAGGCAATACCAGTACGATTTGAATGCAGCTACTGACGCAACAAATCAGCGCTCTATTGAAATTGTCTCTTCCATTGAGAACATCATCGAGTCATTCGAAGTACAGAATAAACAATCCGCAGCACTTGCCAGCCAATTGAATCAAGCGAGTGAGGAGTTTAACAAGGCAGTCCCACCCTTTATTGACTTCCAGGAACAGGCTTCACCCTCTTCTTCTACTACAAATAATCCTGCAGTGATCGAGCAAACCCTCATGGATACAAGATCAATGTTGCAGGAAATTGAAACGACAGCCAAACTGACTGCTGATATGACGGAATATAATAAAGGAAGTCTAAATGACGTTCTCCGCCTTGTTTCCATCCAGCAGCAAGAAATCACTTATTTGTGTGAAGGTTTTGCCAAACTTGAAAAACAGCTTAGCCGGATCAACCGCAAAAACCAGTCATAACGATATGAAAGACATTCTTAACGGAGTGTCTTTTTTTGTGTCGCGATTTTGTACCCTTTCATGTCACAATCTTGGAATACCTTCTTTCATAGGTCCATGCTAAAATGTTCCCGAAACAAGAAACAAATAAATAAAACGTAATATAGCGAGCATGGAGTAGCTTATCAAGGCACACAAAAGGAGAAGCATATCATCAGCATAGAACTTAAACCAGCAATGATGCTGCGGAGAAACTCCTTTTGGCAAGTACCTGCCTAGTCTTTCGTAAGATCAGTTCTACTTCAATTGTCGCATTTTGTGACCTTGTTCATGAGCTATGAATCTAGCAGAACCGGGAAAGCTTTATATTTTATATTTTGATTTAAAGAAGATACCTATCTTCATAAAAAACAAAAGTGAGGGATTCTAATGAAAAACATCTACAAATTGGCCATTCTGGGTTACTGGCATGTTCACGCTAATGATTATGCATCGCAAGCAGATGGGCACGAAGGAACGGAAATTACAGCCGTATGGGACGAAGATGTAGAGAGAGGTCGTGCTGAGGCAGCAAAACGAGGTGTTCCTTTTTATGAGAATTTGGATCAACTTCTTGCAAGCTCTGAGATTGACGGTGTCATTGTCGTAACCAGTACCGCGATCCATCATGATGTGATGACACGGGCAGCTAAAGCGGGCAAGCATATTTTCACAGAAAAAGTGATTGCGCTTACAAGCAATGAATGTGACGATATTTTACGTACGGTTAAGCAGGAAAATGTAATTCTTACTGTTTCTCTGCCTCGTCTCTATGAACCTTACACCTTGAAAGCTGCTGAAATTATTCAAAGTGGCATCCTGGGTGAGCTTACACTCGCAAGAACTCGCCTATCCCATGGCGGAGCCATACCAGCGGAAGGAAGCAAGTTTGGATGGTTGCCTGAAAGATTTTTTAATCTTAAAGAAACCGGCGGCGGGGCTTTAACGGATCTTGGTTGTCATCCTATGTATCTTGCTCATCTGTTCCTCGGACTTCCAAGCCAGGTTTCCGCAAGTTACGGTTATGTCACTGGTAGAGAAGTCGAAGATAATGCAGCCGTAACTCTTCGTTATGAGAATGGTGCAATCGCCATCGTAGAAGCCGGTTTTGTTAACAAACACTCTCCTTTCTCCTTTGAAGTTCATGGGACAGAAGGTAGTCTTCTCTATTCAGATCATGATAAAAAATTGTTGTATCGTAGCGGTTCAGACAATCAGTGGCAAGAAGCTACTCTTCCGGAAGCTTTGCCTTCTGCCTTTGATCAATGGATTCAGCATATCGAAGATAACCAAACTTTTGATGCCAATATTGAAGCAGGTGCTGCGCTTACTACACTTATTGAAGCTTCCAATCAGTCGGCAAGAAGTGGAAAGTTAGTTCAACTTGATCAACAAGGGGCTCTTATTAAGTAACAGGCATCATGATATGATGGAATAAAGATGTTTTCTTATGAACAATAAACGCCGGGAGGAATCAGGATGGAACGCAGTGATCCCCAATTGTCATATCCTTTTGAACTCATGAAGGAACAAAAACATGCCCTGGAACAATTACATGTGGATTTTACGTGGGGTTCTTATGGGATTCGTGTCGTTCAATTTCATCTTGTTACGTTTCCTCCCGGCAAAATTATTGAATTTCACAAGCATTCACATGAATATGAGTTTCATTTTATACCTCGGGGTTCGGGCAAGGTCATTATAGAAAATCAGGAATATCAATTGTCAGAGGGCATGATGTATTTAACAGGTCCCAACGTCATGCATTATCAGGAAGCTTCCGCTGTAGAAGCCATGGATGAATTGTGCCTGAGTATCGAAATTGTCCCGCTAAGCCCCTCATTACATAAGCAAAAAGAATCCTCTTCCCTCTCTTTAGCGGATGCGGAACTATGGAATGCCGGCGCTCTACAAGAACAAAAAGAAGCAGATGCCTGCATTCGTCAACTAGATGCAATTCCTTATGTGCCAGAAAGCGACCGTTTTAAAGCGATGGATTGCTTTCTTACAGCCTATACAGCCTGGTATCAGAATGAGCCTGGACTATACACCCTAGTCAAGCAAGCTATTATCAATATTTTGCTTCGTACAACTCGTGCTTATTTCCCGCATCCAGGACGTCCTCTTCCCTCTCGGGATATGGGATATTACCGTTACCGGCTGGCCGAACAATTCATGAAAGATAACTATATGGAGCCGCTCACTCTTGAAGTCGTAGCTGACCGTATACAGATCAGTCCACGGCAACTGCAGCGCATCGTGCGAGAGAACGGTGGACACACGTTTAGTGAAATGCTGGAAACCATACGGCTCTCTCACATCTGTAAAAAACTACTTCATAGCGACAGAACGATGGACGATATTGCAGAGGAAACCGGGTACTCTAGTGCAAATTATGTACATTATGTATTTAAAAGAGCCTATGGCCTTACCCCGATGCAGTACAGAGAACAGCATAAACAAAGAGGAGCCCTATAGGGCTCCTCTTTGTTTATCACCTTATTCCGGACGTTCCAGTGAAAAAAACTCACCAAGCTTGGCATAATCATTGCCTGCAAGTCGGCTAACCGGCAGCAGCTTTTCCGTACGGATTTTCCCTTCGTTATAAAGTTCGTCTGCAATATGAAAATAAACGACTCTTCCGATGAGAAGGTCACAAGCAGGTTCTGAACCTGTTCCTCCAAGCGGAATCGAGTGCTCAATAACACACTCCATTCGAATCTGTGCTTCCTTAATACCGGGAACATCAATCTCTGTACTTGGTATCGTGGTTAGGCTCGTAAGCTTTATCTCACTCTGATCTGAAGGTAAATTCGCAGCAGTCTGGTTAATCGAATCAATATATGTTTCATCCGATATATGTACTACAAATTCACCACATTCATTTGCATTTCGTGCGGTATCTTTCATCTCTCCATTTTTACGCTGTACTGAAATAGAGATCATAGGAGGATTGGATGTAACAATATTAAAATAGCTGTATGGGGCAGCATTGATCGTGCCTTGTTTTGATTTCGTCGTAACAAATGCAACAGGCCTTGGAATGATACTGCCTGTCAGCAGTTTGTAGTTATCCCGTTCAGTCTGCTTCGTAGGATCTATGGCTACCATATGCAACCCTCCTATTTTTCTTTTTTATTTATATACGTCATACATGATAACTGCCGCTAGGTTGATCCAGCACCCATTCCAGCATTAGAATCATATCTTCTATCCGATCAACCTGTGGATTGCCCGCAGATTGATCTGCTGGCATACGACTGACGAGCAGATCGCGCTGACGCGAAAGTTCATGGAGTTTACGTTTAATTTGGTCTTCCGATCTCATCTGTGGCTCCTCTCTTCCCTTTTCCTTTACTATTCATTAGATTACCATTCTCTATCCTTCCATTCCAACCACCCAAAATGTTCTATAATCAAATCTGCCGTCTCTTCGGCATCAACATCTGTATTATTTATTCGAACATAGTTCTCCTTCGTGATTTCGCCTTCCCAGGAATTGAGGCGGTAACGCTTCATTGTCTCCAACAAATCCTGTTCCGAAAAAGCAATGTCCCGTTTTGTTGGTTTGTGCTCCAACCGATTTGGGGTTCGATTTCGTCTTACCCGCTCGTCCGTATCTGCCTCAAGTTCTACATAATAGACGGTTCCGCCATTCGAGGTGAAAATTTCACTGATCTTCTCCACGTATTGTCCATCCTCTGGAAGGTCAAAGGCCCATACAAATGTAAAGATAAGTCCAGATAGATCACTTTTCGCAACTTCTTCGAAAATCTCTTGCCGAAACAAGCTTACGAGCCGCTTTCCAGAAGGAGTACCATAGCTAAAGAAGGAAGAAACCAAATCAATCGTCATATGATTATGAAAAAGTTTCATTCCAGTCTTTCGGGCTATTTCCTGCCCAACCGTCATTTTCCCAACCGCTTGCGGACCAAAAATGATCACAAATTTCACGTGCTTCTCCCCCAGACTTAAATCCATATTATTCCTATTATATATAGATTATGGTATGGTTCAAGTAATGAATTCCGGAAAGCCAGCAAGATGAATATACCTGAAAAAAGGGATGGTGAATCGGCATGTTTTTCAAAAAAGATCAGCAGGATGCAAACCAGCCAAAAGAAGAAAAACAACTTCCAGAAACTCATCAAAGTGCCCGTGTCTATTTGGTTAACGATGCGATCGAAGACTTCGCTAAACGAGGTGGGTTTGACGATCTAGAAGGAATGGGGAAGCCTCTCGACATTCAGGAGGGCGATGTATTATCTGGGGTTCTAAAAAACGCCAACTATCTTCCCGCTTGGATTGAACTGAGGAAAGAAATTGCAGCAGAAATGAAACTCACGATGGAAAAAATGGGGCATTCTGATCCCCCGGTCGTGGAGTCGGAGATTGAAATCATTAATGAAAAAATTAAAAACTACAATAAAAAGGTGCCTAATCCCGTTTTACAAAAAGGGTTTGTATCCAGAGAAAACATAGAAACAAAATATGAAAATCACTGGCAATAAGTTTGACGATGATTGCTTAGAAAATAAAACAACCGCCGAGCGAACTCGGCGGTGTAAGCATCCAGCTTATAATGATAGGAAATAAACTGTTATTTTTTCTTCATCATAACTGTTCTAGAATTCGTAAATGCAGCAAGCCCTGCTCTTCCGTGTTCGACACCGATCCCAGATTCTTTGTGACCGCCAAATGGGAAGTCTGGCTGCATGACTTGTGCTTCATTAATCCATACCGTACCTGTTTCAAGACGAGAAGCTACATCATAAGCGAGTTCCAAATCTTTTCCCCATACAGAGCCCGCAAGACCATATACCGTGTCATTGGCACGTTTCACCGCTTCATCAATATCGTTGTATTTGAGCAACGGTACAATCGGACCAAATGGTTCTTCCTGTACCAGACGCGAATCTTCAGACGGATTGTCCACGATCATGACCGGGATATAATATCCTTTACCCGAAGGGATCTCTCCTTCATAAGCAATATGGGCACCACTGTCTTTCGTCTCTTGAATCAGGTCCTTCACCTTGTCGTACTGCATTTTATTTTGCAATGGACCTAAACCCGTTTGGGGATCTGAAGGATCTCCTACTTGAACCGATTTGGCATAAGTCACCATTTCCTTAAGTACCTCATCATAGATTCCTTCATGAATGTAGAGGCGTTTAGCGTCAACACACACCTGACCTGTATTGGAAAAGGCTGCCCAGAATAAACCTTCAGCCACCTCTTTCGGATCGGCATCTGGCAGTACAATCGCGGCGTCGTTTCCTCCGAGTTCAAGGGTGGTCCGTTTCAGATTACCTGATGCACTTTCGAGCACTTTTTTCCCCGTTTGCGTTGAACCTGTGAATGAAACTTTGTTAATTCCCTCATGCGCTGTCATCCAAGGCCCTAAATCATCTCCACCGGAAATGATATTCAGCACGCCTTTAGGAAACAAATCCTTGGCCAGCTCCGCCATTCTTAGTGTAGAGAGCGGTGTATTCGGCGAAGGTTTAACTACCAGCGTATTACCGGTGAGCAGTGCAGGTGCGATTTTCCAAGCAGCGAGGTTCATTGGGAAATTCCAAGGGACAATGGCCCCTACTACACCAAGTGGTACATACTGTAATACTACCTTGTGTTCTTCAGTGTCCTCTAGCGTTTCTGACTCTAGCCGCTGGGAGGCAATTTCTCTGTACCACTGGCTTGCTCCCTCAATTTCGGTTCGGCTCATCTGAAGCGGCTTACCGTTTTCATTCATAAGCAGCTCAGTCAATTCTTCTTTGTTTTCATCGATTAGATCCGCCAGTTTCACTAATAATTGGGCCCGTTCCTCTACTGGGCATTTTGACCATGCCGGATAAGCTGCCTTCGCGGCTGCAACAGCTCGATTTAAATCATCACGAGATGCATTCGGGACCTCAGCAATCACTTCTTCATTAGAAGGATTAATGACAGGGATTGTTTTTTTTGTCTGAATATATTCACCATCAATTAGCATACCTACTGGTTTTTTCATTGTAATCGTTTTCATTATTCGTTCCTCCGTTCCATTTTTACAGTTCCCACACCGGAGCTGTTTTCTTACATATTTCGTACATGTTGCAAGTTACTTTGTTTGCTCAATGTTATGCAGAATGAACTGCTTTACACCGGGCATGTTGTCAAATGTTTTGATACTGTACGTAAGTTGCACGGGTGTACCGCTATCCCATGCCTCTACTTTTTTCATTACACCTTCCTCTAATTGAAAGCTTGTAGGCTCACCGTCAACTTCAATTTCTGCAGTATGTGGATCAGCAAGACCTGTATACGTTCCCTTACTTTCTATTATTTTGGGTGTTTTCAAAGTTTGATATGTTTTTTTCTGAGCGGTTTCACTAGTTGTTCCATATATAATCGGCAACTCTTGGGAGCGAGCTGCTTCCAATTCCGCTGCGGCTACTTGTTCTGCGTTAAAGGTGGCAGCTACCAGCATCAATATACTACCTGTTAATAATGCCGAATGACGTTTTCGCCTTTTCATAAGGGTGACCTCCAATTTATCAATCGAGCTTACTGTTCATTACACGAAAACAGCTGGATTCAATCAGGTTTTTGAAAACGAGATAGTAAATCACAATATTTGTCAAGGTAATTTTTCTGCTTTTCGGCTTTGTTTTTTCTCGGTATAATGTGTAGGATTGTACGTGATTTAATACACATCTAGGGACAATACATACATTCTAATGGGAGACTATGAAATGCAAAGCGCACAACGTTCATTCAGCAAGTATGAAGTACTTTATCTTATTGGAATTATCTCCATTTCTTTTTCCTCTATTTTCGTAAAATGGTCCGAGGCTGAGGTTTCGGTTATCGCCATGTACCGGCTTTTTTTAACCAATCTATTGATGGCTCCCTTACTGTATAAGTATCGCCATGAAATTTTTCGATTGAGTAAAAAAGAGTGGCTGTACCTTGGAGCTTCAGGTATCATGTTAGGCCTTCATTTTTTGTTATGGATGGGTTCCTTAAGGCTAACTACAGTGGCGAGTTCCACCGTCATTTTGACCCTTGAGCCGATTCTCGTCATGCTCGGTTCCATGTGGATATTCGCTGCCAAACCAAACCGTATTATGCTTATCGGCATGGGGATGGCGGTTGTCGGGTCTGTTGTGATCGGGGCTGGCGATTTCCGTGTGTCCGGAGATGCGCTGAAGGGGGATTTCCTCTCCTTACTGGGGACGATTGCGGTAGCCGTACATATGCTCATTGGGGAGCATGCACGGAAAAATATTAGCGCCTTTGTCTATAATTTCTGGGTGTTTTTGATAGCTGGTTCTTCCCTTGCACTGTATAACGTTGGCAACCGAATTCCTTTCACAGGATACGACGCACGCGAATGGGGGATCTTTCTTCTTCTCGCCATTGTACCTACTCTGCTTGGTCACTACCTATTTAATTGGCTGCTAAAAGTAATGAATGCAACAACCGTTTCAATGGCTGTCCTTGGAGAGCCTGTATTTGCTTCCCTCTTAGCTTGGATGCTGCTAGGAGAAGGTCTTACAGCCCTGCAGCTCACGGCTGGAGCCTTTATACTTGCCGGTGTCTGGGTATTTCTTCGGTATGGTAACAACTCTCTCCATGCGGAGACGGCATCGCTGGAGGAAGCAGTAGATTCCTTGCCTACAGTACGCCATACTGACCCAACCAAAGTTTAGATCTTATTCACGAAGGTTTGACTTGAGATAAATTAAGGAGGAATTTATATGAATTCTATCGTAAGCATGAAATGGGTTCTTGCAAGAATGTACGAACCAGATATCGTGATCCTTGATTGTCGTTTTGCTCTATCTAATTCGGCCGCGGGTGGAACTGCATTCCAGGAAGATCACATTCCGGGAGCCGTTTACTTCGATCTGGAACAAGATTTGTCCTCACCTGTAGAGCCTGACGGCCGAGGCGGACGGCATCCTCTGCCCGATATCAATATGCTTGCAGAACGACTGCGTAAATCGGGCATAAGCAATGAATCGCGAGTCGTTGTTTATGACGATCAGGGCGGTGCCATGGCTTCTCGTTTATGGTGGTTGCTGCACTATATGGGACATGAGGAAGTCTATCTGATGGATGAAGGATTCAGTGCCTGGAAAGCAGCAGGATTCCCAGTTACCCAAGAGGAGCCGATTCGCATCCCTGCTTCCTTTACACCGCATATCCAGCCGGAACTGCTCGCAAGTGTAGAAGATGTTCAAGAGGCATCTACTGCAGGTTCTTCCATTCTGGTTGACTCACGCGAACATGCACGTTACTTGGGTCAAGAAGAACCGATCGATCATACAGCAGGGCATATACCTGGCGCGATCAATCTCTTCTGGAAAGAGAACCTTAGCGAGTCAGGTAAATGGAAATCTGCAGATGGACTTGCTGAACGTTTTTCCAATCTCCCGAAAGATCGTCAGATCATTGTATATTGCGGTTCCGGCGTTACGGCCTGTCCTAATGTGCTCGCTCTTCGCACAGCAGGGTTTGATAATGTGAGATTGTATGCAGGAAGCTGGAGCGATTGGATTTCGTACAGCGAGAATCCGATTGCGACGGGGAACGAGTAAGAAACAAGAGACAACTACAAGAGACAATTACAAGTACAGAAAATTCGGATACATCGCTCCTCACCCAGAGCGATGTATTTTTTTCATGCTCAGAATGAGCATCCAATATCTGATAAAAGGAAAGGCTCGTAGTGTATAAAGGGGCTCCTGTGGCGGAAAGCTGATTTATCGTATTGAACTTTGCAAATAGTCCATAATGCGATCCACAGATTGCTCAGCGGAAATACTCGATGTATCCAGCCATAAACCTATATGGGGAGTCGTTACTGTAAACATTGCGTGCAATTCCTCAACAGTGAATCCAACATAACCTACTTTATTGCGATTATTTTCGCGCTTCCTTACTGCTTCGACGTCGGGGCATAACACGATGACCGACATTGGATATGGTTCAAGCATTTGAAGAAATTCCGATAGTTTTTCACCAAGGTAGTTATCTTGTATTACAACGGTAAATCCAGCATCATAATATGCCTTTGCTGCTTGTGCTGTAAGGAGGTAACGCAGGCCAAGCTGGCTAAGGGCTTCCTCACTTGGTTGGCTGCTCATCTCAACCCTTCCGCTAACAATCATTTTCCGAAAAATATCTCCGCGAAGATGAACTGCTTTTTTTAAACGCGCTGCCAGCAAGTCTGATACGGTCGATTTCCCTGCCGCCATGATGCCAGTAATCACTATAATCTGTTGTCTCATACCTATTCACCTCATGCGCTTCCAAAATAAGTTAATATAATATATTATAGCCTATCATGTCGGTATATCTGGTATTCGATTCTACGAGAATAGATAAAAAACACTAGACGGTAGCACGAGCAGTCCTTACTCGTCCCTCATATGCTAAGGTAAAAGGGGGAGTCGTACATTATGAATTATCAAAGTACCACAATTAAAAGCAAATGGACGAAAACAAAGTGGCTGCTAGACAGCACAAAAACACAAAAATATATTCCCAAAACCTTACCTTTTAACCGTAGCAACCTGAAAACCATGCTTTCTGATTATTCCACTATCTACTTTAAGCCTACTGGTGGCTCCGGAGGATTTCATATTATACGTATAAAAAAGCTCGGGGACAGTTATCAAACTCAGCACAAAACTGAAAAAAAACGTTATTCAACCATCGACTCCCTCTATGAGCAACTGAATAAGCGTGCCAAAAATCGCCCCTACCTTTTGCAGAAAGGCATCAAACTCGCCACCGTTAATGGCAGACCTTTTGACATTCGTGTCATGGTGCAAAAAACGAATAGCGGGGTCTGGAAGAGTACCGGGATCTTCCTCAAAATAGGTAGACGTGGAGCTGTCGCAACCAACTACAATCAAGGTGGAGATATCGCATTTTTACAGCAAACGCTAACTAAAGCCGGATTCAGCAAGGCTCAGATCCAGAAGATAGAAGAAGAGCTCAAAAAGCTTGGAGAGTCCGTTGGAAATGTATTTAGCAAGCATGGCAGTGGATTTCATGAGCTCGGACTTGATGTTGCCTTGGATAAGGAAGGCGTTTTTTGGATCCTTGAAGTAAATACAAGACCTCAAATCTACCCCCTCAAAGATATGAAGGACAAAAGCATGTATAAGCGCATCATATCCTATGCAAAACAGTATGGAAGAAAGAAATAATAAATAAACAAAACTAGGGTTACCTTGTCTTAAACTTGGGGACCCTATGTACATAAACCATTTTAACGAAATATTTAAAATCCTGATGATAGACTTCATAGCATTTGAATTTTTTAGGATATACATTTACAGCCCATATGATTTTCATTATAATGAATCTATCAAAAGAGCTGCGCAATGTATGTTTGCACAAAGCGATTAAAGGGATGTTATTTCCTTTAATCGCTTTTTTTGTGAGCAAAAGAAACAAACGGAGGATAATGCACATGAAGAAAAGAATCTACGACATGTTTATGCTACTGTTGGGGGCGTTTATTTTTGCGCTTGCAGTCAATTTGTTTGTTATTCCCAATGATTTCGGTGAGGGGGGCGTTACCGGGATCTCGATTATTTTGTTTTATATATTTCAATGGTCGCCTGCCATCGTCAGTTTGATCGCTAACGGCATATTACTTTTGATCGGATATCGCTTGCTGGATAAAACAACAACGATCTACACGATCATTACCGTCGCATTTAATGCCTTGTTTCTGCATCTTACAGAACATTGGTACATCGCCTCAAATGAACCTGTCATCAACGCTATTTTCGCTGGACTATTTGCGGGAGTAGGGATCGGACTCATTATTAGAGTAGGTGGAACCACAGCAGGAACTACCATCCTAGCCCGGCTTGCCAATAAGTACTGGGACTGGAATATCAGTTATGCCCTGCTGTTTTTTGATTTGATTGTAGCTGGACTGTCCATCTTCGTTATTGGGGTAGAAAAAACGATGTTCACCGTCCTCATTCTCTACATTGGAACCAAAGCTATGGAATTTATCATTGAAGGACTCAATCCAAAAAAAGCAGTTACCATTATTTCGCCACATCACGATCGGATTGCCTCCAAAGTCACGGACGTAATGGATCGCGGCGTCACCGTTCTTCGAGGATATGGTTACTATACTGGCAAAACGAAAGACGTTCTGTACATTGTCATTAGTAAGCAAGAAGTATCCATGCTGAAGAAAATTGTAAAAACCGAAGATGTGAATGCCTTTGTTACCATCCATGATGTGCGGGACGTATTCGGGGAAGGGTTTATCGATATTTCTAAATAATAAAAAAGAGTGCTGCGACAAGAATAGAAGGAGTTTCCTCACATAAAACCGAATAGTTTTCTAACTTCATTACTATTTGGTTTATGAGGAGGACCTCCTTCATGCTGCAGACATTAGAACATATGCAAATCCCTGTACAACAGCTGGACCGTGCGATCCATTGGTATACGAACAATTTAGGTTTTACGTTGACCGAAAAAGGAGACCGCAACGCATTTTTAATTCTGCCGGAGGGACCGATGCTCATGTTATGGCAGTCCCATGATGATACTCTTGCCCATTATACAGTGGATGAGGTGGATTTCCCCGTACTACTTTATCGCACATCCAAAATTCATGAACTCCATGAACAGCTGGTGCGGATCGGAACCCGGATTCAGGTGTTCCATCCGGAACCTTTTGGCTGGGTTCTCAAGTTCTATGATTCAGAAAACAACTTGTGGGGTGTGCTTCAATTTGATAATGAAACGACGCCGGGTTTCTCAGTCTCGTAAAAAATTGTTACAATAGGGAATGGATAACTGATTTCAACTGATCTCAGCTGAATTATAGAACTGAAAGTGAGGCCTATCAATTACATGATAATAAAACCTAGAACACGCGGCTTTATCTGCACGACATCCCACCCTGTGGGTTGTGCTAAGCATGTAGAGCAGCAAATGGAATATGTGAAATCTAAGCCAAGAGTTAACGGTCCTAAAAACGTCCTTGTGATTGGAGCTTCTACGGGGTATGGTCTTTCGTCCCGTATTGTGGCTGCTTTTGGAGCAGGAGCGAATACGATTGGTGTTTATCGTCCGAGTGCCGGTAGTGAGAAACGTACAGCTTCTGCTGGTTGGTATAATTCTGCTGCCTTTGAAGCTGCTGCAGAAGAAGCAGGTCTAACCTCTTATAGTGTGACTGGCGATGCCTTTACCGATGAAACGAAACAAAAAACGGTAGATGTTATTCGTGAAAAACTTGGACAGGTCGATCTTGTGGTCTATAGCGTTGCGTCTCCAAGACGTAAAGATCCAGCTACTGGCGAGATGGTCAATTCGGTCCTCAAACCAATCGGTGAATCGTACACGAACAAAACGGTTAATTTTCATACGGGTGAAGTGACACCGGTTACGATTGAACCGGCAACAGAAGAAGAAATTAAGCATACGGTTACCGTAATGGGTGGAGATGACTGGCAGCTCTGGATTCATGCACTCAAAGAAGGTGGCGTACTAGCAGAGAATGCGGTAACGATTGCCTACTCTTATATCGGGTCTGATATAACCCAAGCGATCTACCGTGAAGGTTCCATCGGACAAGCCAAGGATCATCTAGAAGCTACCGCTCATTCCTTGAATGAAACCCTTGGACAAACGGGCGGACGTGCTTATGTAGCAGTAAGCAAAGCGCTTGTAACCCAGTCGAGTTCTGCTATTCCTGTCGTTCCGCTGTATGTATCCGCACTATATAAAGTAATGAAAGAAAAAGGACTCCATGAAGGTACGATTGAACAGATGTACCGTTTATTCGCAGATCGTCTGTATCATGCCGAAGGTACACAAGTGGATGAGGAAGGTCGAATCCGCATTGATGATTGGGAACTTCAAGAAGATATTCAAGAGGAAGTCCGCCGTATCTGGGCCGAGATTTCTACAGATAATATCTATGATCTTTCTGATCTGGAGGGCTACCGTAAGGAATTCTTCCAATTGTTCGGATTTGAAATCGATGGGGTAGATTATGATGCTGATATCAATCCTGATGTGAAAATACCTCAGGCTTACACGGTTACGGAATAAAATTGAATTAACAAAACGGTCCCACCGTCAGATCAATATCCTGACGGGTGGGACCGTTTTTTATTTGGAAACGGAAGGTTTGATGCTAAGCAAGATAAGTTGTTTCAAATCTGCTTCTCCTTCAATTGCTTTTTCCTCATAGGTAAAATCTACAGGAGTCTGTTCTTCCAAATTGGCAATTTCGGTATCCATTCCTTCGCCTAATTGAAACGCAGTTGCCTGTCCGTTGATGGTAATTTCAATAGTATGGGGATCCGCTTGTCCCGTGTAGACGCCTGAGCCTTCTTTTACTTCGGTATCAGGTTCAGTAGGTTCCACCGATGTTCCAGAAGAACCGCTGGATGTACCGGGTATACTGGCCTGACCTGATGTTTCATTCGCATCTTGACCGCATGCAGCCAAAGTGAGGCTAAGCATCGCAATAAGGAGCAGCAAACCTATTTTCGTTATTCTGTTCCTTGTTGTTAGTTCGCGTAATTCTTTTTTCATCTTCATCAGGATACCTCCTATTTTTAGATAAACGAAGAACTCATTACTAAACTATTGTACTTCTTAACTTCTCCATTTAACTTCTCCATTTAACTTCTCCATTGTTTAATTTTCTACCTCCCTTGTCAAACTTAGGATAAAAAGAGAGGCTGAACTCGGGACGAAGTTTTGCATATATTATTAAAACCTGCAAAGACAAGGAGGATCATAACAGATGCATATCCTCATCGTCAGTCCAGAGCAATTTCCTTTGCCAGGCAGCGGTTCCGTTGAAATTTGTATTCTTGCTATTGCTGAGCAGCTGTCGCACACGCATCAAGTTACGGTGATTAGTCCCCTTTTTCCACATTTAGAGGAAGAAACGCAGTGGAATCCTCAGCTGTTAATTAAAAGAGTGGAAGGAAAACTGCCTTCTGAATATAGCAAGGCTGTCATCGAAGTCATATCTCAGCTAAAACAATCTATCGATATCATCCAGGTAGATAACCGACCAAGATACATGTCTAAAATAAAACGAGCGTTTCCTTCTATTCCGGTCGTGCTCTTTCTGCATTCGCTGACCTTCGTGCCTCAAAATAGCCATATTGCCGCTTGTCTGCAAAAGGCTGATTTTATAGTAACGAACAGTAAATCGTTAGAACAAGTTGTTCTTAAGCGATTTCCTCTAGGGGCAGAGAAAGTCATTCATATCACTCTCGGTGTAGATTATTCCCGGTTCAGACCGCTTGAGGCTGCAGAAAAACGTACGTATTATGACCATTTTCAAATTCGGGAAGATCAGTTTCATATCCTTTATGTAGGTAGACTCATTCCCCAAAAAGGTATCCCCGTTCTCATTCGTGCCATTCACCTTCTACGGCCCGAGATCAAAGCAAAAGCCCACCTTCTAATCGCAGGGAAAGCAAAAAACAGAACCTATACGACCGCACTAAAAAAACTCGCCCGTAAACTCCATGTTTCCGTTACCTTCCTGGGCGAAATACCACATGAGAAGATTCACACCTTATATCCACTTGCTCATTGCATGGTATGTCCCTCTCAAAAACATGAGGCTTTTGGACTCGTCAATATAGAAGCCATGTCCTGCGGAATCCCAGTGATCACTTCTAAAAATGGAGGAATGAAAGAAATTGTGAACGATGGTCATAACGGATTTTTAGTCTCCAATTATAAAAATGCAAGAGGCTTTGCCTCCCCCCTGTCAAAACTCCTTGTCTCCCCCGAACTCTCGCAAATGATGGGCAATAACGGAAGAAAAACAGTTCAGGAAAGGTATACCTGGCAGGTAACCGCTCAAAAACTAGAAGAAGCATATTCTCGTCTTCTATTCGAATAGTAGCTTATGATCAGATTTGTTCCGATGGAGTGCGGTACATAATGAATACTTCCTTCTCCCCCGCACCCGTTTTTGTAGCTACTTCTTTCAGTTCAACAATGGCGATATCTTGAAATATAAACTGTACAACTCCAAGCGTCTGCTGCCGAAAGGAATCATAGATACGACCTGCGCTTCGACATCCTCTTGGGACGGTATCTGCACTGTTCGCAATGTAACCTACTTGTCCATGCGAAGGCAACACCACACGGATGGCTTCTGGATCAGCCAAGTTGTCAGGGTCCTTTACAAGAAACACCGGATCTCCTACCTTTAACCTTATAGAGCTTGGAAAATATCTCATGTCCGTGACTGCTCCATATATCTTTTTATGCATATATACTTCCTCCTTCATCATCTTCACGATCAAATGTAATGATAACTATATCGGTATTGTGGATTCGTTCTTTTACACTATTAACCAAAACTTTTGAACTACAAAACAAAATAATAATTAATAAAATAGTCCTAAAGTGCCTGTTATTTTAATAATCGACAAGTTGTTGTTTTTCACTGAAAAGAACATTTAGTCGCTAAACACCTTTCGCATTTGCGAAAATAATACTTTTATCTGTAATACAACATCAATGAAGCACAGAAAAAGCCCGGCCTTATGGCCGAGCTTTTTTGTTGTTCTCTATTTATTTATACAATAATGATCTTATTCTTCCGTTGATTCTGCGGTTTCCTCTGCAGAAGCATCTGTGTCTTCACCTGTGTTTGTTTCAGCAGCTCGAAGCACCGTTACAGAAGCAATCAGCATTTCTTCGGAAGAAACTAAAGTTACGCCTTTTGGCAGTTTCAAATCGGAGGCAGACAGTTTATCACCAATATCTAGTCCCGAAATATCAACTTCAATGGAGGCTGGAAGATCATTGGGTAATCCTTCTACAACAACTTCCGTTTCCTGAGTTTGCAGAACCCCGCCTGTCTTGGTTCCCTTCGCCGTTCCTTGGAAATCAATCGGAATGGTAACCTGAATCGATTTATTTTTGGAAATTTGAATAAAATCAACATGTATCAAATGATCATTTTTCTTTTGCATATCTTTGATTAGTACCGGCACTTTTTTGCCGTCTTTCAATTGGAGTTCAAATAACTCAGAACGTCCTGTGCGAGCTACGCGAGTAACATCCTTTTCATCAACATGAACAGCAACACTGTCAAAAGATGGACCGTATACGACGCCAGGAACTCGTCCACTTTTTCTCAAGGTAGCAAGTGCGGCTCCCTTGTTCTCTGTCCTATGCTCAGCGGTGAGTTGGACTGTTTTTCCGTTGGATTTCATTGTAAAACATCCTCCTTCAAGATCCGTGGTTTCATATTTGGCCACTAGGGTCATGTTATTCATTACCCACGCAGGAATAAAACCTAACGTTTTCTCGAAGATTTCATCAAACAAACGAAAATTAACACCCGGATACAATGTAAAAAGGACTGCCCGAAGACAGTCCCATCCTTTCTATCAAGCACTGTTTAGTCCATGTAATTTCATTTGCCGCCCCCCCACTGCTACAACGACTTCGCGTGTACCGCTCTTCACATTGACCTTGACCCGTTCGGTTCCAGGAGAAGGAGGAATGTCAATGAAGAAATCTCGGTCTCCTTCACGCATTTCCCATTCATTTAATCTTACGATATAACCAATTCGTTTAATACCTGGGGCTACCTTGACCTGTGCAACCACACGGCCATCCGGCATGTACTGAAACGGTATTTTCCCATCGTGCACTCCCGTGCCCCATACCCAAACGTTCCATCCATCATAATGTTGATCTGGCCGATCGTATTCAATCTCTATCGTGCGAATAAAAAACGGATGAATCTGCACATTCCATTCCGCTGTAAGTGAACCGCACTGTGCAGTAATCACTCCTTTACCAGGGCGAAGGGCTATAAGCTTGCCCGAATCGTCCACAGCCACAATTCTCGGTGTTGTCGTGGCTAGGTTTACTGAGGTTGCTGGAAGTACCTGATCGTATTGATCCCATACCGTCATTTGTAAATGATAGTTTTGAGTCGCATACATCGTACGTTCACCTGTAATCTCCATACGTGTGGGAATAAGCTCATCTACAATGATCCGTACGGAAGCTTGAACCTCCCCGCACGTGGCGGTAATCGTGCTTTTACCTAAGCTGAGTCCTACCAGTTTTCCGGTTTGGCGAATGTTTATCTTCTGTTTATCCGAAGATGCCCACTTGGCGAGCACTCCTTCCATTCTTCGACCGTGCTGATCTTTAAACACAGCTTCCAGCTTCATTTCTTCAGCACGTTGTATCACTTTCTTAGGAGTGAGTATTTCCATGGAAGTCAGCACTTGAGGCTCTATTCCGCTCTCCTTGTCATACAGCACCATCATCGATAGTCGGGGAACCGTTACACTTCCCTGAACACGGTCCAATGACTCTACACCGGCCGTTTGATCATTAACAACGACGTTCCATGTACTGTCTTGTGGCAAATCTATTTTCCCATCATATTCTTTGCCATTATAAACGACCAGAATTCGGTTCCAGGAATCCTGTACCTGTGTTCCTTCTAAAATGTAGGCAAGCATCCCATGCCCGCAACTGATCACCTTCAAAAAACGCTCCACTTGCTCCCGCTGTTCCATCCGAAATGCTGCATGTTCTTTCCGCAGGCGCACAAGTCCTTGGTAATATTCAAATACAGGACGGAACTTCGCCTTGTTACTCCAGCGTAATGCGTTTACCGCATCCCCACTGCGATAACTGTTATGGTCTCCGTACTTGGAACGAAGCATCTCATCTCCTGCATGAAGAAACGGAATTCCTTGTGAGGTAATCATTATCCCGTTCGCAAGAAGCGAGCGCCGTACCGTGTCATTGAGAAACATACGGGAGGGCTCTACAAATCGGTAAGGATCAGCAGACTTAACAGCATCCTGTGCCGTATGTCCTCCAGAAGGCGTACCATTATGCCACTCCGGAAAGGAGAGTGCATGCCGCATTCCTTGTGAAGTGACGATTTTGTCCCATAAATTCAGATTATCGTGGGCCGTTACATAATTGATCGTCTCCGAAGGATCATAGGTAAAATCATGAATTGCCCCTTGCACTCCCTTGAGGACGGTACCTTCTACACCCCACCAGCCGGTAGCAAAACCACTGGCTGCTCCATCGTTGTCCCCTTTTACAGCAGACCGATAGTTATCGTTAAAAACAGCAAACCCTTTACCTCGTTGTGCACCTTTCAGCGTTTTATCCCACAGTGGTGAATCCCCGCCCGTCCATGGCTCGCCGTAAACGAGTATCGTACGATCAATTCCTTGCTGCAACATATCCGTAATTTCCGTCATCGTACGAACATCAATCAGCCCCATAAGATCAAAGCGGAAGCCATCAATATGATATTCTTCTGCCCAGTACCTTACTGAATCCTTAATATATTTGCGTACCATCGGGCGTTCAGTAGCCAGCTCGTTACCGACACCAGAACCGTTCGTAAGATATCCATCACTGTTGGTACGATAAAAATACCCTGGTACGATTCCTTCGAATGGGCCATCATCGACACCAAAGGTATGGTTATACACGACATCCATAACGACGCGAATTCCTTTACGATGCAGAGCCTGGATCATTTGTTTAAACTCAGTAATCCTCGCAGTAGGATTTGCTGGATCACTTGCATAAGATCCTTCTGGTACATTAAAGTTCTGCGGATCATAACCCCAGTTATATTTTCCTTCCTGCGTCGATGGATCATGAACAGTCAGTTCGTTAACCGTTTTGAAATCAAATACAGGCATCAGATGTACATGCGTAATACCTAGTTCAACCAAATGGTCAATACCGACCCGGTTGCCTTCTTTATCCGTCAGACCTTCCTCTGTAAAGGCACGATAGAGACCTTTTTGCTGGAAAGCTGTATCTTCGTCGATTGAAAAATCTCTTACATGAAGTTCATATATAATGGCATCCGTTGGACGAATTTGCGGAGGACGTACATCATCTTCCCAATCTTCGGGATTCGTTTGAGTCATATCTATAATGGCTGTGCGTGCTCCCCCTGCGGCAACCGCCTTCGCATAAGGGTCCAAGGCATAATTTATTTTTCCATTTGCTAAAGTAACCCGGTACATATAATACATTCCGCTATAATTTCCTTGGAGTTCTAGAGACCATGTCCCCTGTTTTCCTGCATTCATAAGATAAGCAGATCCGCCCTCATGGTTATGCACCATTCCGTGCTGATCGTAGATACCTGCATCCTCATATAGAACAACCTCTACCTGACTTGCAGTAGGAGCCCATACCTTAAACATGCAGGCATTGCTCGAATAAGTAAGACCCAAATCATTATTGTCATAGTGTAAATCCTGCATACAACTCACCGCCCGTTATCGTAAGATCAATGTTTACGGACCTTGCTCTCGTATCAGTAGGTTAGTGGGCTATGCCACAAATACGTTTTCGAACTGTATAATGTGTACCGACAGCAAGGTAACTTCCCATGCTATAATGCTCGTTCATGCAGTTACTATCATTAATGCCAATTCGTAGAGAAACTATAACTGAATGAACAGAGAATATAACGATACATTGAAAATGAACAGAAAATCAGAAAACGCTTACACTATATATTATATGTCAGATTTCAGCAAAGGTTGTCGGCTATTTTTAATTTTGTCATAAAAAGGGCTCATTTTTGTGTTCTAAAAGTGAGATTCATACTTCTATAGACCTAATACTTGTCTTACCTAAAACTAAAAATGTCCAGAATCAGCCCATGAGAGGCGATTCCAGACATTTATTGTCAACTTTTGAATTAAAAGATGGCCTAGTAGATGGAGATAGAATCTAGAGAGAATTCTGTCATAAGTATGGGGGTATGCGCAACCACACGTCCCTCACGAATGACATACAGTGGTTTGGGGCGAAGTCTTATTGCATCAGCTAAACAATCTACCGGCAGCACCACCAGATTGGCTAGGCATCCTTCTGATACCCCATACCCTTCCTTTATTCCAAGTACACTTGCCGCGTGCTGTGTAATCGTATCCAGCAGAGGTCTCACATCATCCCTGCCAGTCATATGAGCAAGATGTGCCGCCATATGCACGGCTTGAAGTAAGTTTCCGTCTCCATAGGAATAAAAAGGCGTCAGCACATCATCATGTGCAATGGCAACCGGAATTCCCGCTCGCATCATATCCTGTATACGAGCGATACCACGGCCTTTGGGGTAGGAATCAAACCGTCCCTGCATGGAGCTATTAATCAGTGGGCACACCACAACATGAATACCCGAAGACTCGATTAATCCGAGTAATTTTTGAAAATAAGGTTCGTTGTAATATGCAGATGCAGAGCAATGACTTGCCGTTACCTTCTCGCAAAGCCCAGTCTCCATCGCAAGTGCCGCCGTCCACTCCAGAAAACGAGATTCGGGGTCATCCGTTTCATCGCAAAAAACATGAACGAATGAATTGGCCTTCTTAGCGAGTTCAAAACAAGTCTTCAGTGAAGCAATCCCATCTTCTCTCGTTCTCTCTCCATGGGGGATAGCACCTACACCATCAGCCCCTAGCCTCAATGCTTCCTCCATCCGATCCTTGTTCCCCGGACAGGTTATAATTCCATCCTGCGGAAAAGCAATAACCTGGAGGGTTACGATCTCCGCCAGCTCCACTTTCAGCTCAAGAAGTGCTTTCAAAGCAGTCATCTTCGGGTCTGAAATATCAGCATGACTGCGAATAAAAAGAACACCATGTCCTATAAGTTCCCGAATGACCTTCATCGCCCGATCCCGTACATCTTCCCTGGTTAAGTTCTGCTTTCGCTGACTCCAGAGTGAAATGCCTTCCAGAAGTGTGCCGCTCGCATTCCAGGCTGACTGACCTGCGGTAAGTACCGTATCAAGGTGAATATGAGACTCTACAAAGGCTGGTAACACAAGTCCTCCTTTGCCATCCGTCTTCCTCATCGAAGGAGCAAGTTTCTCTCTCTCACTGCTTAATCTTACCGCTGTAATTTTATTTTTTTCCATATAAATATCGGATAGCTGTCCACTCGGCAGTACGACATTTTGTAAGACATGACCCTCCATATTACATTCTCCCTTCCGTGAAAACTTCCGATGTGACCTGTTCCCACATGGCAGCCATTTGGGGTGAACCCCACTGCCTGGCTGAAGGTGTCATACTGACCCATTTACCGGATTTGGCAACCCAGCGTCCTGCTGGAAGCATAGTAAATATTTCTTCTGTACGCTCGGCATCTACGATGACAAAATCAGCCGGATGGCTTGGATGAATTCCATACGCTTTACACCCATAAATTTCAGCCGGTGCTGTGGTGACCATCTCAATCAGAGCATTCATATCATCCGGGCTCCCGTAATGTGAAGCGTAGCCCGTAAGTAAAGCAATTTGCAGTAAATCCCCTCTGCCAAAGGGATGGAATGGATCATTAATGTTGTCCGAAGCTGCAGCTACAGTGACGCCTGCTTCCCGAAGTTCACGAACCCTTGTAACCCCTCTTCGAACCGGACCGAGATCAGCCCTTCCTTGTAAATAGAGGTTTGCAGCGGGCAAGGTGACTGCATGCACACCTGCAAGTGACATCATATCCAGTACTTCTTCTGCCTCTTCTGGCGGCATGGAGGACAAGGAACATAGATGTCCTGCGGTAACATTGCCTTGAAATCCATATCGAAGTGATTCTTCAGCCACCTTCAGCACCGTGCGTTTAACAGGATCGTCCGTTTCATCACAATGAAGATCAATCTTGGTACCCAGCCTTGCAGCAAGTTTAAATATTCCTTCAATATCTTGATCAGGGGTTGCAGATAGATGAGGCGCACCACCTATTCCATCCATCCCCATACGAATGGATTCTTCAATTAGTTCAAGCCCTCTTTTTCCAAGATCACGATAGGGAACCATAGGAAAAAACTGAATGTCCACAACTCCTTTAAGCATGGACTTTGCCTCTAAGGCCGCTTCCACCGTACGCATCACCACATCTTCCCCTGCCGCAATCGGAAAGTCCAGATGGGAACGCAGCCGCGTTGACCCATAAGAGACCGACTGGAGTGCTGTTCGAATGATACGAGACCGGATCGTCTCCTTCGTAAAAAAAGGGGCCGATCTGCCGTAATTCTGGATTGCTTCAAGAAGGGTGCCCGTCTGGTTGCCGACTTCACGAAGGCTGAACGCTTTATCCAGATGCATGTGAATGTCCACAAGGCCTGGCAGTACCATTCGACGCTTCAGATCGATGACAAGTTCACCTTCTGGTTCAAGACAAGTAAGTTCGGAAATATGAGAAAACATCTCTAGTGGTCTGAAGCTCCCATCTTGAACGACAAAAGGTTGTTCTTTCACTTTGGTAAACCGTCCATTCTCCACCACAATTTCGTACGGTTTTCCTTCATGAATATTGCCTTGTAGTGCGGCATTAATGAGCCGAATCTTACCCGTCATAAGAAATCCTCCCTGAAATAAACTTCGAATGTTACATCCTATGGAATTCGATTGTTAGCATAAAGTACCCCCTACCATTTGAACAGTCATTCGCTGTGAAGCAGGTCATGACTGCCGACGTGGCAGGAGGTACTCTATTTCCCATCCTTATTTAGCTGCTGGAAGATACTCTGTCGTAAATGCCCCAGTAATATCCTCCTTATTCTTGAGTAGTCCGAGATCATACATATCATTCTGTAGTTTGGTCCAGCGTTCTTCTGTCATGGAGCCCATGCCATTTACATCTGTCTCCTCGGTAAAAATCAGCTGCATTTCCTGTTCCGCACCATATTTCATTCCTTCCAAAGTTAAATCCGGATTTTTCTCCTTTAATACTTCATTCATTTCCTCATAGTTATCCTTGTAGTAATTCCAGCCTTTTACTGAAGCAGCAAGGTATCCTTTCACTACGTCAGGATATTCTTTTAGAAAATCTTCTGTTGTGAAGAGTACGTTTGAATAGGGCTGAAAGCCGGCATCGTAGGTAAGTAAATACCTCGTTTCAACACCTTGTTGTTTTAGTGTAAAGGGCTCTGAAGTGATGTAAGACTGCGTGACCGCGTTCTTGTCTTCAATAAAGTTAACGAATTGACCCGTATAAGCCAAGTCCTTCACTTCATTAAGGCTATACTTTTTCTTAATGAAGTCCCAGTAACCGGAGCCAGGTGCAGTATAAACATTACGACCGTTCAGATCTTCAAAATCTGCTATGTCTGCATCGGCATGAAACAGCATTGCTTGTGGGCTTTTTTGAAATACAGCTGCAATGGCTACAATCGGAATGCCGGAATCTCTCGCTGTAAGCACTTCGTCTGCTTGCCCCATACCAAACTGAGCTTTGCCAGATGCCACAATTTGCATCGAAGATACTTGTGGTCCTCCAGGCTCAATGGTCATGTCGATACCCTCTTCTTTATAGTATCCTTTTGCAAGTGCAGTGTACTGACCGCCGTGCTCAGGTTGAGCAAACCAGTTCGTTACTTGCGTAATCTTCATCATCTTTGCAGATTCTTCTTCTGGGCTCGCATTCCCATCTGCTGCTCCGCCTTCGGTACCCGCATTACAACCGGCAAATATAAGGGCGAGTGTCATCGATACTGTAAATCCGAGCATCCTTTTCTTTAACGGAAATACCTTTTGATTCATTTGCAGCTTCCCCCTATATTGTGGAATGGTTCTAATTCTCTGATTTCATTTCTGACTCATGCCAGGAGCTGAGTGCCCATTTAGAGAACGCACTAACGAGTAAGAAGAAGGTGATTCCAAGTACAGAGGCGGAGAGACCACAAGCAAACAAATACGGTGTTTGGAGCCTTGATGAAGCCACTGTGATGGCATAACCAAGTCCACCTTCCCCCCCGCCGATTCCCGCAATGTATTCACCAACGATGGCGCCTACAACGGAAAGCGTACAGGATATTTTAAGTCCAGCAATAATGTAAGGCAGTGCGGCAGGAAGACGAAGTCTCCACATGACTTGCCAACGCGAAGCATTGTACAGTTTGAACAAATTTTGCATATTGCTTTCTGTCGAATTCAGACCAATCAGGGTGTTTGAGATCATGGGAAAGAATCCGATCAAAAAAGCGATAATGACAATGGAGTTCACCCCCGCTCCAAACCAAATCACGATAATCGGTGCAATGGCAACGACCGGAATCGTCTGAAGAACAATCGCATAAGGATAAACCGCTTTTTCAATAATTTTGGAACTAGCGAGAAGAATCGCTCCTGCTACTCCGATAACGATACTAAGCAAAAACCCTAGTACCGATTCATATACCGTTGTGAGTACAGAAGTCATGAGATTACTCCAGTTCTCTACAGCAGCAAGTACGATATCAGATGGCTTTGGCAGCAGGTAAGGAGCATAGCCCAGCATTCTAGTCACGATCTCCCATAAAGCGACCACCACTACAAAAGCAATGGCCGGGGGAATGAATTTTTCTAGAAACTCATTCTTCTTCTTGGCTGGAGGAATTACCTGAATCTCAGTAGTAGAGGAAGGTGTTCCGTTCTGTCCCCTTTCCTCATAGGCAAGCTTCGGTTGGTTCATTGCCATGTCGCCCACGTCCTTTCTTAGAGCACTTTAGTCGATTTTCCCGGGGTTCAGCAGTCTTAAAGGATCGTTCTCCTGCTTCCTCTGCTTCATCAGCGGCAAAATCCCGCGACCTCCGGAATCAAGGGAATACGTATGTGGATTGGCTACAAAAATTTGATTGGCATTAAAGAAATCAATGATCTCATTTAACCGTTCTTCCGTGGTATACCGAATGATTGGAAGAGAAGCAGGACTCACTTTGCCGCGGCTTCGCATCCATTCAAAATGAAGCAGCACTTCGTCTTGGAACGTATCCTTCACAAGCTTAACTTGTTCTCTAAAATGCTCGAGAGAGAAGCCGGCTTGTAGGTACGTGACGTTATTTTCACATTTAAGTGCCCACAGTGTGGTATGGTTCCAGCCAAAATCAGATAATCCAATACCGACCCGGTATTTCTCGGATGGAACATAGTGACCTACCTCTCGCCATAGGTGCGTGCGAGTTCAGTAACCTGAGATAGCGTCCCTTCTTCTGTCTCCAGAAGCACAGCCGCCTGTTCCTGGCGAATCACTTTTTTGAGCGGCCGGAAGAAAGAGGGGATTGGCCATTCATGCGGGGAAACGAGTCTTTTACGGATCGAATCATCATGTGACAAGGTAGAGCAAAATTCCATAGACTTCATAAAATCTTCAAAAAATACAATGGACTGCGTCCATTCTGTTTTTGGAGCTAGTGGAATCATGAGTTCCGTTAGAATACCTGTTGTACCATAATTATGGATATAGGCATGAAGCTCTTGACCACAGATGGTCATCTTTCGCGGTTGTTCCTCCATCGTATACACGGTGGCCTCAAGCACATTACCGTCCCATAGATCTCCCCATGTGATCGAACCGATTCCGCCAGAGCCGCCGCAGACATAACCGCCGACCGTTGCTTTCATATAGGTGCTTGGATAAATTCGAAGTTCCATATCCCGTTCTCTCGCTTCGCGTTCCAGAATGCCAAGTCTAACTCCGCACTGTACACGCGCCCATCTTTCTCCCCACTCCACAATGCGATCGAGCTTACTCAAATCAAGCACAATTCCTCCTTCGAGCGGAACGGCCTGTCCGTAATTACCTGTTCCCGCACCTCTTACCGTGACAGGAACCTGATGCGCATAAGCAATTTCCAGCACTTTTACCACTTCTTCTTCTGACTGCGGCAGAATGATACTGTCAGCTAGCTTGTCATGCAGTTTCTTCTCAAGCACCGGGGAATACCAGTAAAAATCTTTGGAAAGCTTTTCTCTAGAACCGGGGTCAAGCAAAACTCTTTCTGCACCGAGGCCTCCCATAAATGCTTTTTCCACTTCGATCGCCATGCTGATTCATCCTCTCCTTATTTATGTAGATATCATGAAGACATCTTAGTTAGTGATGCAGTACATCGGAGACCTGACCCACGAGCTGACTGAATTCGGAAGTTGTACGGAAACTTTCGTTTCGCGGAAACGGGACCGGGACGGGAATCGTTTCTGCAATTTTACCGGGTCTAGACGTCATCACCACAATGGAGGTGGACAAATAGACTGCCTCAAAAACGTTATGTGTGACAAACAGGACCGTCATTTTTTTATCTTTTTGCCATATGCCGAGCAGCTCATCCTGCAAGGTCTGCCTTGTCATTTCATCCAGTGCTCCAAAAGGTTCATCCATTAAGAGCAGTTTCGGCTCAGACGCCAGTGCCCTTGCAATAGATACCCGCATCTTCATTCCACCGGACAATTGTCTCGGCAGGGCTTGAGCATAATCTTGAAGACCTACCATCTCAAGCACATGCATGGCTTTGTCTAGTCGTTCTTGTTTTGGTACTTTGCGCAGCTCCATCGGAAGGGTGACATTATCAATCACTTTGCACCAAGGAAGCAAGGTCGCGTCCTGGAAGACAAATGAAATATCACTTTGCTTTCTCGCTTCCACCGGGTCCATCCCCATGAGCCGCATTTTTCCTGACGTTGGATCTCCAAGACCTGCAATAAGCCTGAAAATAGTGGATTTTCCGCACCCGGACGGACCAACAAAACTGACAAACTCACCTTCTGGAATGCTGAGGTTCACATCTTGAAGTGCAATCGTGCCGGTTTGATAAATTTTGCTGATTCCTTCCATTTCTACTAACGGAGTGGACCCCTTTTTTACAGCTGGCGCTAAACTTGGTGCACTAATGATGCTGCTCATTGTCATCTCTCCTTTATAAGAACCCAATCGGTACATTCTTCTGATCGAAAGTAAATTCAGCCATAATCTTGAACAGTTCTGCTGCGTTTCTTCCGGCGGAAGCAAGGATTGCCTTCCCCTTCTCTTCCGTCGCGAGCTGTGCATTACCACAAGCACCGGAAGAGGACAGATCTTTCATCAACCAAGCAAATCGTTTATTACTAAATTGAATTTTCATATCCGGTGTAATAGGCGGGAATTCATTAGGAAGCTTATTGTCATGAACCCAGTCTCTATGTAGAGCCATAATCATGGAAGTCTCAGAATCCCCGGCATGAATGCCGTACATTCTTTCTTCCTGCGTAAGTAGATCCTTCTCATCATCTAATCCGCCACCGTCGATTCGAAAGACGTACATCCCGGTTTTTTCGCGGATATCTCTAGCAGCTATATTTAATAAATCTGTATTTCCACCGTGTGTATTGAAGAGGACCAGCCTTTTAAAACCGTTTCTCGCAAGACTATTCGCGATGTCCATAATGACCGAGAGTAAGGTTTGTGCAGACAAGGTAACGGTACCTGACCAATCGGCATGCTCATTACTTTTACCGTAAGGAACGTGAGGCAAAAGCCAAATATTATCTTCTGGAGTCAGATGACGAAAAGCTTCGGTCAACATTCCTTCTCCAATTAAATTATCCGTGAATACGGGAAGATGTGGTCCGTGCTGTTCCATCGCAGCGATAGGTAATACGACCATGGCACCCGTCCCTGCCAGTTTTCCGATCTCCGGACCCGTTAGTCTTGGTAAAAATAACTGTTCATACGCCATGCCGGTGTATCGTGTCGTCATCAACTTCAGCCCCTCTTCATCACATTTGTTATATTCACTTTAATGTCGCGAGGGATAAGATGTAAATAAAACTAACTTAACTTTGGATTTTCATATAAAACAGGAGGTATTTTTTGTGCTTCAGGCACTTATATATGTTATATGTATGTAATAAATATATTTTAATTTACGAAAATAGAGCTGTTTATTTGAATTTTCATTCGTATTTAAAAGAAAATATGTTGAATTATACGAATATTAACCAGATATTCAAGTAAAATAATATAAATGCAGTCATTAATCAGGATTAACAAATAAGAGAGAAAACCAGAACAAATGTTAGGTTTCCTCTCCTATTTGTTAATTTATAATGGAACTAAAATAATCAAAACTATGATCTGCTGCAGTATACAGACTTATCTTTGACCCCCAGCAACTGCAATCTCCTTCAACCTTGCAGCTGCTTTCCTTACATCCCCCGCTTTACTAATCTCAGATATAACCGCGATCCCATCTGCTCCCGCACTCATCACTTCCGCACCATTATCCTGTGTTACTCCTCCTATGCCGACAAGCGGAATCTCTATTCCCATAGCACGCATCTCACGAATAATAGTAGTTCCTTGCACAGGAAACGTATCGTGCTTGGTGCTCGTCGGATAGATGGGTCCTACCCCTATATAATCGGCGCCTTGTTCACAGGCCTTCCTTGCTTCATCTAACGTGTGCGCAGAAATCCCTACAATTTTGTTTCCCATCCTTCTACGGACCAAACATGCATCTTCATCATCTTGGCCGATGTGTACCCCATCTGCATCCAACGCTAGAGATAAACTCACGTCATCGTTAACGATAAACGGAATGTTATTCTCCTTACATAACGCCTGAAGTGTCTTTGCATAATGGATCCTGCTCTCACCAAGTAGACTCCCTTTCCCTTTCTCTCGAAACTGGAACATCGTTACTCCGCCACAAATGGCACTCGCAAGTGTCTCTACAGGATCATGGATACAATTCAAACTTCCCATAACAAAATAAAGTTGCAAATGTTCTCTCATTTGCTGCACGGTAAGAGTCATATTCTCACCTTTCCTTGTCTTCTACCATAAGCCCAGTGATTCGTCGGTCCATGCCCTTGTCCAAGACCAAGCGGATGTTCTAGAGCGGCCTGAATATAGTGACGAGCGGTCTGTGCTGCTTCGGTTACAGGCGCACCTTTTGCAAGTTCAGCTGTCATCACTGCTGCAAAAGTACAACCTGTTCCATGAGTATGAGCAGTATCCACCCTTTTACCAACTAGTTCAGTAAACATATACCCGTCGTAAAGCAAATCCACAACTATATCGTCCTGAACATCTGCATGCCCTCCCTTGATAACGACATAGGAAGCACCATGCTCGTGCAAAATTTTCGCTGCTTCTTTTCTCTCGTTAAAGGAAGAGATCGAAAGCCCTGTTATTTTTTCCGCTTCCGGAATATTGGGTGTTACGACTAATGCCAGAGGGAGCAAGTATTCCTTTAAAGTACGAATGGCCTCTTCTTCTAGCAGGACTGCACCGCCTTTAGCGATCATGACAGGATCGACAACCAATTTCTGAATGTGATATCGCTTGATTTGTACTGCTGTCTCTTTCATAATTTCACTGCTGAACAGCATACCTGTCTTTGCTGCGTCTGGAGCTAGATCGCTTGCGACCGATTCGATCTGCTGAGCTACAGCCGCTGGAGTAAGCGGGTATACACCTTGAACTCCTAGTGTGTTCTGAGCTGTTATTGCTGTAATGGCAGACATGCCATATACGCCAAGTTCTTGAAACGTCTTGAGGTCTGCCTGAATTCCGGCTCCGCCTCCACTATCTGATCCAGCAATGGTAAGTGCTTTGGCAAGCTTCATTTATCACCCACCTCTTTTCTAGATGAGAGAAAACAACGATTGGCAGAGATGAGAATTAGATGATTCGTAATTAAGATAGGTAAGCTGTTTACATATTTGAGAAGATATAGAGGTAATAATGAATTGTTCATGAAGCTCTCGTCCCTTCTGAAATAGAGCAGGAAGAATAGCTGCGAATCGCTGAATGCGAGGAATGACTGCTTGAAAGGGGGATTAAGAAGAAGTGTCCCATTAAATACATAACAAAACACAAAAAAACGCATACGAAAGCATGCGTGCATCACATGTTCGCTCCCTACGCTGGCATTATCCAAGCAGGTTCCACCGGTCTACAACGGTATAGTTGTACTCTCAGCTTGCTTCCGCAGGCTCCCGTTCTATCCATTTGTTTATCAATCCACTTCCATTCTATACCATAATTCTGTATGTGGGCAACCAAGTGTTTGACAATTATCGCATCACCGCATATAGTAGTCTGTAACTTCTATTCAAAGGAGAGAATTTCATGTCGGGGTATGTTCTTAACTAATCAAATTTCATACAGAGGATTTCTTTTTTATCGTCCCTACTAGCGACGTTTATTTTTTGATGCGCAGTACAGGTGACTAACGAATCCTCTTGAAATCAGTTAAGAACAGCGGACAACATAACTCTCCAGTGGGTAGTACCCTCGGATATTTGTGAACGTAAGGCCGTGCTGTTTTCAGCACGGCTTTTTTTGTACCTCAAGCACGATACAAAAGGTACTGTTTACAAAAGCACCGCGTAAAATTTTGGAAATGATTATGCGAAGTATGGATCTAGTTCTGTGAACGAGAAGCTTGTACAGAACGAAGACAATATCTTCTGTGATCACTTCCAGTATCCTACGCTAGGCATATCCGGGATCTCCCCATTTAAAAAGGCAGAGAAATGAACGCGATCGTTCATTTCTCTGCCTTTTTTATTTTCACAAAATTTAGTAAATGAAAAGGAGCATTCCCATGAACATCAATAGCATGCAACGTCTAGAATTTGAAATCGTGAAAGAACAACTCAAAGGTTATACCGTATCCTATCTCGGTGTTGCCCAAACGGAGCAACTTACACCCATCATGAATGTCAGAGTCATTCGTCAAAAACTAGCCGAAACAGAAGAAGCCCTTGGGCTTATTCGTTATGGAGCGAGCGTTCCGCTTCCATCCCTTACCGGAATGGAGAATATAATGAATCTGCTCGGCACAGGTTATCTGTTTACAGAACATGATTTTATGAATTTACTGCAATTTTTGCGCAGTTGTCATCAACTTAAAAAATACATGAACAGCAAAAAAGACACGGCTCCAAATGTGGCATCCTATGCAGATTCCATGTATACCCTGGATCCACTTCGTGAGGAAATAGAAAGATGTATTTATTTAGGGAGAATTACGGATCAAGCTAGCAAAGAACTGGCTAAGACGCGCAAACAAGTAGCCATTGCAGAAGAACGAATGAAAAAGAAACTCGACGCTTTACTAAGCAAACATCGTTCTATTCTGCAAGATCAGCTGGTTACAAAACGCGGGGAACGTTATTGTCTTCCTGTCCAAAAAGAATTCCGCAAGCTGCTAAAAGGCAACGTCGTTGATGAGTCGGCTAGTGGCCAGACCGTATTTATTGAACCTGCTGATATTTCCATGTTGCAAATGGAACTGAATATGCACAAAGCGCAGGAACAGCGTGAAGAAAGTAAAATCCTTAGTGAACTTACAGTGCTCGCTGAGTCAAGCATTTATGAACTAAAGATCAACACAGATACCGTAGGACTATACGACTTTTTATTTGCGAAAGCACGTTATGCCCTGTCTATGCAAGCGAGATCCGTAGAAATGACGAGCGATGGTATCATCGATTTACATGAAGCAAGGCATCCACTTGTAGGAAACATGGTTCCACTGGACTTCCACATTGGTGATGCTTACCGATCCCTCATTATTACGGGTCCGAATACAGGCGGGAAGACGCTCTGTTTAAAAACGATTGGTCTGCTTACCTTGATGGCCCAGTCCGGTCTACTTGTTCCGGTTGGAGAAGGAAGTAAACTCAGTATTTTTGAACAGATTACCGTGGATATCGGAGATGGACAGAGCATTGAACATGCACTCAGTACCTTTTCCGCTCATATTAAGAACATGATTGAAATTCTGAACACAGCAAATGCGTCTACCCTCGTCCTCATTGACGAGATGGCTTCCGGGACAGATCCTGGTGAAGGCACCGGACTATCGATTGCCCTGCTTGAAGAATTACACAAAAGAAAAGCGGTCGTTGTAGCAACTACACATTTTACCGAAATCAAAAACTTTGCAGGCAGTACGCCTGGGTTTGAAAACGCGCGGATGGAATTCGATACGGATTCTCTTAAACCACTGTATCGTCTTACGATTGGGCAAGCAGGACAGAGTTATGCCTTTGCTATTGCACTGAAGCTCGGAATCCCGCCTCACATTATTGAACGCTCCAAGGAAATTGCGGCGAAACCGGTAGCAACTTCTTTCCCGCCTTCCATGGAATCTGCTGTAACTAAGCCTGAAAAAGTACAAGAAGAACCTAGCTCTACTCTACTCAATCGTTGTGAGGAGAAAGAGCCTCATATTTTGGAGCCCAAGCCTAAGCTTTCATCTGAGGTTGTGAATACCGGTGAGCATAAAGACAAGGATCAGATCAAACAACGGATCCAAATTGGCGATCGTGTCTATATTCCTTTTATGAAGGAGTCGGGAATTATCGCTGAAGAAGAAGATGCGAGAGGGCAGTGCACCGTGATTGTGAAGGGCAAACGAATTCAGATCGCCAGTAAAAGAGTAAAGCTTCATATTTCGGCTGAAGAACTTTATCCGGAGGACTACGATTTTGATATTGTGTTTGAATCTAAAGATGCCCGCAAAAAACGTAAGTTAATGTCCAGGAAACATGTGCCTGGGCTCATTATCGAAAAAAAACCAGAAGATCTGTGATCGAATGTTAGAAACCTTCCCCGCCTACATTCAATTTGAATATGACGACTAGACTAACGAAAAAAAATGACAACATTCGTTATTCTTGCAGATGGTACACAAAAGGCAGCCGATTGTACATGTCGGCTGCCTTTACTGCTTTTATTATTAATAAATAGAAAAATCTCTTCATTTATTTATTTTAATTTACAGATGTGGGCCATTCATGTAAAATATTCAAGTTGTGCTTTGATAGCCTATCTGATTAAGAAGGAAAGAAACGGGCTTTCAACATAGAGATTTATTATTTTAGGAGGCCCTGAATGGAATTTTTAGGATTTATGTTTTTCTCTGCTGTGGAAACTCTTGCATTATTCTCGCTCATAATGTCTCTCTTCCGGCTAAAAATGACCGATCACATCGGCCGTGCGCTCATCGTCATTACACTTATTAATCTTCAAAGCTTTCTACTAAGGAATGAACTGGACGTACCTTTCCTTGTCCCTGTTATTACACTCTTGATGATCGTCCTATTCTTCAACATCATTGTTAAAATTCCAATGTTATGGTCTCTTTTTTGTACCGTACTCAGTTACGTCATTTTTGCAGTGATACAAAGTTTGCTACTTGTAGTCATATTCGGCTCAATTGAAACGGCTACCGAAACTGCCTTTAATGGCTACCTCCTTCAGATGGTGAGTGGCGCTGTTCTCATCCTCATTTCCTGGATAATGTACAAACAACATTTCGGCTTTAAACCCGAGAAATATGATAGACTAAAAATTAAATTCGAACATACCGTTGTTATGACACTTATGATTCTGTTCCTGATCCTAATCTCCATCATTTTCTACATGAATCAAATATGGTTTAATATTGTGTTTTTTGTTATGAACCTAGGCTATTTCTTTTTCTTCGCTATACAGGAACGGGCGGCAGCCCCTTTACAGGATCAGAACAAGACGGACACATTTTCGGGTTAATAAAAATAGGCGGGGTTCTGTATGGACACACAAGTAAGTAACAATCCGCTGATCTGTCCTTTATGCGGAGAAGCTAATCACTGTGCCTACGCTGCCGGAAAACCAGCTAAGGAATGTTGGTGCATGAATTTGTCTATTCCAAAACAACTGCTAGCGCAAATTCCTGACGAACAAAGAATGAAATCTTGTGTATGTGAGGCCTGTGTAAGAGCCTTTCTCACTGAGAAAGAAAGACAGTAACTACGAAAACGAAAAAGCACCCGAAGGAACAGATACTTACAGTGTCTGCTCTATCGGGTGCTTTTTCGTCTTTTTTAAGGCTGACAGCATAAATTTCCTTCGCCCTTTTCAAGAGCAGACTTTAAGCTGCCAAGAACTTCGGGCCATGCCATTTGATGCCAGTTTACTGCTTCATCCCAGCTTTCCTCATCCTTAAAACCTGTATGACGCACGTTTACTATTGTAGTACAGTCGTCTACTGAATCAAAAGTAACTTCTACAATCGTTAACTCTTTCTCATGATTCATTATTTTTTCAAATGGGTCTGGTCCTTTCCAAGTGAAATGGAGCTCCTTTTTTTCATTAAATTTAGTGACCTTACACCCTTTGGTATTCATATTCGTTACATTTCCAGGAACAAAATATAACTCATATGCCCCTCCATCTCTTGCTTCTATAATCGCTTGGGGAGCAAACCATTCTGATACACGTTCCGAAATGACCCAGGCATACCAAACCAACTCTAAAGGCGCTTGGATGCTAGCTTCAGCAGTAACGGATTTAACACCTAGAATATTTTCCAAATCAATTCTCCTTTTTCAAAAATTTGGTACTTTAATGCTATCATTAATGAAGGAATTGAGAAAGAAGTTTCTTCTATATATTGTTATTTTTTATCCTTGAAACACCTTTTCCGTGACGTTTTCGGAGCTTGGGAGTTTACGTGTCGTTTTGTCAATCAACCAATAGAACCCTATCAATAATACAGACAGTCCGCTGAAACCAATAATCACTTCACTTCCAAAGAATTCTCCCAAAATACCTCCACAAAGTGATCCAAGAGGCGCAGCAATACCGCTCAAACTGTAGGACGCCGAAAATACTCTTCCCAGTAGATGTTCGGGGATTCCTTTTTGAATATAGGTATTGATTAGAATATTAGTTACACCGCCTGGAACCCAAGACAAGCCGTATATAAATATCATGATCCATATATTGGGACTGAAGACACTAAGGGTCCACAATATACCGCTGATAGAAAATGCAATCCCATAAATGAGGCCCATTCCATATTTCTCTAGTTTTAATAAAGGGGCGATTAAGGCTCCTAGCATACTTCCCATCGCCTGCCCCATCAGTAAGTAGCCATACATTTCTGGCCCCCCATGTAACTTACTGAACGCAGGCAAGACGACAAAGGTCGCTCCTCCGACAAAGTTAATGAGAATCATTCCCCAAAGAAGTCTTGAAAAAGATTTGCCTAGTAGTATATGAATTCCTTCCAGAAGCTCTATTTTATAACGGTGCAAAATAGCTGATATCTTCTCCTTTTTGGCTTTATTACTCGGCTCTGATTGCTGCACATGTTTCGGAATTCTAAGGAATGAGAATAAAATAGCACTGATCATAAATAGCACGGAATCTAATAAGTAAATGGAGACGGCTCCGATCATCACGATCAGAACACCGGAAATTGCATTACAAAAGGTATCAATGCCCTGACCCGCAAAGGTGAAATAAGAATTGGCCTTTGTGAGATCTTTTTTGTTTACGAAGCTGGGTAATGATGACATTTGTGCGGGGTAAATGAGGGTGTTAAATACAGAAATCAGAGGCGATATGATGAGAACAAGGGTGACATGTAACTGGCCGAAATAACTGGCTACTGGAATGACTAACAGTAGGATGGCTTGAATGAGCTGCGTATTAATAAGTAAGTAGCGTATAGATATGCGATCTATGATGGGACCACTGAAAAATTGAATAAATCTTGGAATGAGTGAAAGGAAGCCGGCTAGCCCTGTATAGAAAGTAGATCCTCCAAGTTCCGATACAAGCCACATCGCAGCAACTGCATAGATAGAGTCACCTACATTTGTAACCAGTCTCCCAAAGAACATTAACATGAAATTTCGATTCATGAACAGGTTCATAGCCTTACCATTCACCCTTTCTTTTCGCCTTTAGGCTTGGTAGATATCATCTTGACTCCAATACTAAATTCCTGTTTGTCTTTGCTATGATCAGTTGTTGATTTCTCCACCCAACTTTCTAGAAAGGCTCTAAATTCATTCGCCATTTCTTCTTGCAACGCTTTAGATAATTCCAGTCGAATACTCATTCTGGTAGCATCTGCTGACTCAAATTGATCGCTAAGTACAGGGTCTGAGAGTTCTGAACCTGCCGTGTTAAACCACTTGGACTTCGATTGATAATACTTTTCGATAACTCCACCGTTCTTTTTTTCTTCCACCATTTCAATTAATCCGCCATCATACAATTTTTTGATATGGTAATGGACATTTCCGCCAGATTCACCAAGAAGATCAGCTACTTGTTTTGAAGTTTTTGGAGTATCAAGCAGATACTTAATTATTTTAACTCGAAGTGCACTACTTAATAATTTGGATTGTTCTATCGATATATTCAGCATTTCTTCATTCATAAAATGTCAGCTCCTTTTAACGATCTGTTTATTTAGATCATCGATCTGCAAAAATAGATTATCATGCTAAACTGGAATTGTAAACCACTATTTTGGAATAAATTGTTTTTTTCTTAGTGCTTTATGGAAATAAACTTGTCCACATTACTCCTATACTTTCACTTACATCGATCAGCATTTATGAATAAAGGTTAACAAAGTCTTTTCTTTCGCCCCCGTTTAACCACAATACTGTAACCCCGAATGTAAACACATACACAAAATCCTTTTTTATAATATAGAAGCGGTAAAAACTGGGTAATAAAAACATAAGGTTAGCATTTACTTACAAAGTTTTGAGAGGAGACGTTCACTAATGAACAAACAAATGAAACGAGCAGTAGCTGTATTCGCTGCAGGAGCACTCATCGGGAATATCGGAATGTTGGGAGGTCAGCATGCTGCGGCCTCTGAAGCTAAACCCGCAGTTCAGCAGTCAGCACAATCGGGTGTGACCCTAAAATATAATGGAAATGTGCTTCAGCTACAGGGAAAATTGGTTGATGGGAATACAATGATTCCAATCTCCATCCTCCGTGATGCCGCAGGTCTGCCACTGACTTACACATCTAAAACAAAAACCTATAACGTTGGGTCCGGGATCTTGAAACTGAGTCTTGAGGTATCTGATTATGGAATTAATACTTATATTAACGACAGATATATTGGAGACAACAGCAGCAATTATGAAGCGAAGAATATAGGTGGCAAGATTTATGTACCTTTTAAAGTCCTAAGTGAATATATGGGATTCCAAGGCGATTATAATGCATCTTCCAAAAGCCTGAATCTATCTAAAAGAAAAATGAACGAGGTTCAGATTACTTCGGAGACTATCTCGTCTCAAGATAAAAACGCCACTATTCTTATTCGTTATCCTAAGCTGAGTGGACTTAGCAGCACGGATGCTCAAGAAGCGATCAACAAAGTATTCAAAGATAAAGCATCGGCATTCGCAGCTGAGGCCAAGACAAAATCGAAAAAACGTGACGGTAAAGTTGAGCAACCTTACGATTTTAACGGGAGCTTCCTACTTACCTTTAACCGCGAAGGCGTGCTCAGCATTGTAACTGACAATTATGAATATGTCGGCGGTGCTCATGGGATGACGCTGCGCGAAGGATTTACTTTCTCGCTTAAGGACGGAAAGCAGCTTTCCATAAATGATCTGTTACATTCCTCTGAAGGCGCAAAGAAAAAGCTGGACAAGATGCTTAAGGAAAAAACAAAAAATGACGACTATACGGATGGATTTAACGGATTAAAGACAAATCCAGATTTCTACTTGAAAGAGGGCGGAATTACCGTTTTCTATCAACAGTATGAAATTGCACCGTATGCGGCTGGATTCCCGACGTACACATTTAACTTTAACGACCTGTTGCCAAAAGGTACTGATCCCTTCTCCTCAGCGAAATAGCAACGAACGCTTCATTATTAGCCTTCTGAATAACAACCTATAGACCGATTAAGACCTTGAGGGACTATTTATTCCTTCAAGGTCTTAATCTTTATTATTTCCTACAGCTTCGCAAGTTCTTCTTTTAAAAAGCAACGTCTTGCCACTACATAATCACGGATTATTTCCGGCTCTGAGGCGAATACATCGCTATGCCATCTATAATATGGGTCCTGGTGAACTTCATTAGCAATGTTTTTATGCATACGGTTTATCATCGGCATAATACGTTTTTCTGTAAATGACTCTATTAAATATTTACGCATTAGTTTTTTGTATTGCTGACGAAATACGCGGTATGCTAGCAGTTTACCAGTTAGTTTGTTATATCCTTGAATTCTGACCATATTGGAATCCACTCGTGTGCCGTAGCAATTCCTCCCCCAAGTTCCTTCATAATCCCATGGAATCATACCATATTTTCTATGCTTCTTACTTTCGAACAGGGTGTAATTTTGATGAAAACCGTCGTAGTTCCCCGTAAGTACTGCTCCGCATAACCAGCGCAAATAATTATCTGTATCTACCCGGCTATGCAATAGTTGAAGTAATTCGAGCTTTGATTTCTGATTTAGTTCCCTAATAAATGAATGAAGCTTTACCTGGTCACTACTTGTTCCTTTAATAAGATAATACCCCAGAGTGTTGTCCTCATCGGCTAAATACGAATCCATCGAAAAGTCGGCTTGATCATTAACTGCATAGTAAATGCTGCTGACAGGAATGTTTCTTTTACGGAAGAAAGCCATTTTGACACTCTCAATTCTCAAGTAAACTCCCATAGGTTCACCATTCATGTATAGGACGCAGTGCTGTGTTGAAGGAGCTGGAACACCAATAGACTCAAAATAACGAAACGACAGAGCATTGCGCAAAAGGGAAGGATCATCGTACTCCGCATTAAAGTGATATGTTTTACTTATTGTACGAATCTCGAAGGATTTCTTAATGTAACCTCGCGTATGTCCTCCTCTATATCTCAGTCGGATCGATTGTTCCTTTCCTCCAATACTCATTACTGCATTTACGAATGTATTAGACCAGATATCAGAACTTAACTTCTCATATTCTTTCGTGGGTACGACAATGTGGTACACAGGTAATGCCATGTCTCTCCACCTTTCCCTTATGCATATTACCTCTGTAGGCTTTTTAAGTGTATCGTATGCAAAAACTCAATAAGCCGTAAGGGCTGATACACATTCCTATTTACCTCTCTCATACCTAGACGGTTCAGAATAGGGCAATCGCTCTATGTAATCTATTAAATTGAGATCAATAAGTAGATTTATGCCAATTAATCGATCAAATGTATGTTTGGCTAGTCCCATTCGATAGACAGTCACATATTAATAAACTACAGATAGACTTGAATGACAAATGAAGGGGAACATTCTGACATCAACTCTTCTAGTCTATCAATTTCAAATAGGAGAAAGGGGAACATATTAATGGCTATGAACATGCGAGGATTATTAGGAAGAGGAGTAAAAATTAATCGAGGAGGACCCGATGCAATCGAAGGAACATTAATGGATGTAAGATGGGACCATATGGTAGTCCACTGCAAAGAAGGACTAGTCTATGTGAATGAATCCCATATTAAAAGCATCACAGATACAGGCCGTTCCGGTGGTGCTAGAGGATTTATGCAAGATCCAATTCGATCCAACAACTTTCTTGGGGTAATGCGATCCTTACGTTATCAACGCGTACAAATCAATCGTGGCGGACCCGAAAAACTAGAAGGAATACTTGCAGATGCTGATCAAAATCAACTGGTCATGACTTTGAAAAATCAAGAAATTGTACGGATTCCTTTATATCATGTCAAATCGATTTCTGTCCTTGGTAAAGATCAGAAAAATAACAACACCAGCCAAGGAAATAAAGAAAATAGTAACCAATCTCAGGGCAACCAATCCAAAGGCAACCAATCTAAAAGCAACCAATCTAAAGGTAAATAGTTTAGAGGCAACCAATTTCAAGCAAAGAACTTGAACACCATGTTTAACCCGAAAAAAATCTTCGAAATAATTAATAGAATTAATAGAATATAGACCAACTCATTTTAGTCAACTAAAGGGGGGAATAATAATGTTGATATTCATAGCGATATTAATAACTGGTGTGCCTCTATATTGGATTGTACTTCCTAAGAGGTTTACTCCGTCTGAAGAAACCGTTATTCAGCTTTCGCAAGGAATTCTTCCCCTAGGAGGTGAATCCCAATAGAATGCTCGATTATCAACTATGGCTAACCTTTGGGGTGTTCATCACTACGGTTATTTTTTTAATGTGGCGCCCACGCGGAATCAATGAATCCATTCCTACCTCGCTGGGCGCTCTCCTTCTTATTATTACAGGGGTAAGCAGCTATACCAACATTATTGAGATTTTTGGCATCGTGTCGGGTGCAGCAGTTACCATTCTTTCCACCATTGTCATGTCCATTATCTTGGATAGTATAGGATTTTTTCGCTGGATCGCCATAAATATGATTGATAAAGCAAGAGGTTCAGGCATAAAGTTATACTGGCTCATCATCTTACTTTGTTTTCTTATGACGATATTTTTCAACAATGACGGAAGTATTTTAATTACAACCCCCATTATTATCCGAATCTGCTCCATACTGCGTTTGAAAATGCATCAAAAGCTTCCTTATCTTATCTCCGGTGCTTTAGTAGCCACTGCTTCGAGTGCCCCAATCGGTTTAAGTAATCTGGCCAATCTCATTGCACTCAAAATGGTCGGTTTAGATTTAAATCAATACACTCTAATGATGTTTCTACCCTCCATGCTTGGCATAATAAGTATTACACTATTACTCTACTATTATTTCCGTACAAATATCCCTAAAAAAATCCACCATTTCCCTATCCAACTCTCTTCTACAAGCTACCATCCATTGCAGACACCACCAGAAAATCAAGAAAAAGTAGATTGGTGGTTATTCCGAGTCTGTATTAGCATTGTTGTGTTGATTCGTGCGGGTTTTTTCCTTGCCGAGAGCTTCGGCATTCCCATGGAAGCTGTTGCTATAACAGGTGTGGTACTCATGTTAGCTGTTAGATACTACCGAACCCGGCAAGGAGTAAAAGATGTAGTGACCCAGACGCCTTGGCATATCTTACTGTTTGCATTCAGTATCTATGTGATTGTGGACAGCCTGCATCGAGCAGGAGTAACAGAATCAATAATTACTCTACTAAAACCACTAGCAGAAATGGGAGATGCAAGCTTGATTGCTGCATCAGGGATCATGCTCACCATTTTATCAAATCTAGTAAACAATCTTCCTTCTGTTATGATCGGAACTTTCGTAGTTACGGATTTAGGCCTTTCCGATCAGCAACTTCACCTAGCCTATCTTGCCAATATTTTAGGAAGTGATATCGGGGCCCTCTTAACACCGATTGGAACACTCGCCACACTAATTTGGATGTTTATTTTAAAGACTCACCACATCCACATCTCATGGAAACAGTATATGAAAGTAACGTTTATAGTGGTACCTATAGGTCTGATTATTAGCCTAGTTTCCTTATATATTTGGACATTAATTCTGTTTTGAGAGGAGGAAAACCGTGCAAATGAATAAATCTTGGTTAGGTAAACAAGTCGAGTTGATACTATCGGGCTGTAGAATTCCAATTCAAGGAGAAATTATAGATATCGGTAATGATATTTTCGTCATATATGGGGAGAGCAGGTTCATATATATTCCGATTCATCATCTACAGCAAATGAGACTGACAACGAATAATAATCCAATAATCACCCTTCCTCCTGATCCCGCCATCGACCATAATAATATCTCATACCGTAAAATATTGATGAATTCAAGAGGGTATTTTAGCGAAATATCAGTCGGGGATAAATCTCTTCATGGATACGTAACGGCCATTATGAACGACTACTTTGTGTTTTTTTCTCCATTGCATCGTTCTGTATATATATCTGTAGATCACCTAAAATATATTGTTCCCTATCCACCTAACACCACCCCCTTCTCCCTAAGTCATGAACACTTCCCTTTACAACCCGCCTCAAAGCCACTTTCCCGAACACTGGATCAACAGATCAAGAAACTAGAAGGAGAATTAGTTATCTTAAATCTAGGAGACAAGCCCTATAGAGCTGGATTTTTAAAATACTTGGACGGTAACCTGCTAGAATTAGTAGAAGCGGAGGGAAACACACTAATTATGCATACTGACCATATTAAAACTATCCATGTCCCGTGATCTACTTTAATTCAGTAACACTGCACTAAAAAGGGGCCTCTACGGTCCCTTTGCTTCTACTCAAAGCCTGTTTGCAGCCACTCTGATTATACATACTCGCTGAAGATGACCTCCGCTCAATCCTTCCGGATTACGTTCTTTATAATCGCTAATCCTACTTTTAGTAGAATATGGATTGCCTAATCCAATTTGAAAAAGGTGTTTTTTATAATCTAAACTGATATGATAACTACTAATAAACTCAATTTAGGAGGATACCTATGTTTCTATCGAACAGTAAATCTGTCAGGTTTTCCTTTTCTAAAAAAGTCATTCGTCTCACGCTTGCGGTTCCTTTACTCGCCATCACTCTACTGCTTCCTGCTCCACCGGCAGCTTCTCCTCCGGTCTTTCATCTGGAATCCTCTTCGGCGCTTGCTCCTATGAAGATCAATCTGTTAATAGATCAATATTCACCTCTGCTAAGCAGTGTTCGAGGTTTTCCAATTCAGACGGATGAAGCAACGTCAGGTCCAATCGAGGTAAGAACTTCTTCCGGAAACCTATATGTACAGTATAGTGATTCATCTCTTACTTATATTGATACTGGTATCGTAGCAAACCTCATGCCTGGTGATACCATCTACTGGTCTCCTTCCTTATCTCAAGAAAACCGAGTCGGAGCACAGATTGAGCTTGTTTCACCTAAAGAGTCTGCCATCGTCGAGATCACTCCTGCAGAAGACCCTCTCTTTTACAAAGCCACTGTTGTGGGTCAATCAAAGTAACCGTAATCTTTCGTCACTCTGGTTATAGAACAATAAAAGGAACATTCCCCACATGGAAATGTTCCTTATTATTTTACAATTTTCTGGAACTAACTGACTCTAACTCCAATTCTTTTTGAAGTGCTTTAGATAGCTCTTTTTTCGTCTGTTCATCCACGACATAATACCAAATATCTCCCCCGAACATGCCTCCTTCTCCTTTAATCTCGATCTGCTCGATCTGGTTTGATGCCTTGCTGTAGGACCGCTGCATTGTAATGATTTGATCTAGCGTTAGGTTCGTTTCTATATTTTTCTCTAGAGCGTTCAGTATGGCAGTTGTATTGCCAAGGGAGCGCAAACTGGCTCCTTCCTTAATGACCTGTTCAATAACCTCACGCTGCCGCTGCTGTCTGCCAAAATCTCCACGTGGATCTTCTTTGCGCATCCGTGCATATTGTAATGCTGTTTTTCCATCTACATGTTGTTTCCCTTCGGGGATATATACGTCTTCCAGTGTAAAAGCAAACGGGTTATCTATATCGATTCCACCAACTGCATCTACAATGTCCCGAAATCCTTCCATGTTCATCTTCACATAATAATGAATGGGAATATCAAGAAACTTCTCCACTGTCTCCACTGCTCCCTCTACCCCCCCATAGGCATAGGCAGCGTTTATTTTATTGTATCTTTCCTTCATTGGAATATAGGCTTTTGTATCTCGCGGAATGCTGACCATGGTCGTTTTCTCTGTCTTTGGATTCACAGTAAGAACAACCATTGTATCCGAACGTCCCTCATCACCAGGCCTTTCATCTACTCCCATCAGAAGAATCGATACCGGTTCCAATAACTGAACAGAAGCCAATTTACTAAGGTCTCCTTCGAGTGGTTTATACATCGTCTGGACAGAGTTTGCCACTGTACGATAGATGTTATAGCTGAATATACCGGTCCCAAATACTAGCAATCCAAGAGATAGCAGAAGCATCCTTTTCCATTTCACTTTTTTTTGGTTTCGGTCTTGTATTTTTTTATTTTGATCGTGATCTTGTTCTTGTTCTTGTTCTTTTTTCATTCCCCTATAGCCTCCTGCGATGATTCTTTCCTCTTGTTCACTATAGGACTGCTTTGTTACACCAGTTTTACAACAACAAAAAAAAGAATCCCAATTCTCCAAAAGCAAATCAGGATTCTTTCTTAAAAATAAGTGTAAATATAATCTCTTTCCCATTCCAGGTTACATCGTGTTCTATCTGATGTCTTACTAGAATCGATTTTACAATCGCAAGTCCTAGGCCCGTCCCTGATACCTGCTTGCTTCTCGCTGCGTCTAGTACATAAAAAGGTTCCCAGATCTGCTCCAGCATATCGGCATTCTTCATGATGGCCCCGTTACGAATAGAAAACACAATCACATCATCTTTGTCTTCCAGATCAATAGTTACCCTGTTATCCGCTGTATATTTAACCGCATTACTAATGAAATTCATAAATACCATTTCGATTTTGGCTTCATCCGCATGTATAAAAAGCGGCTTACTCGAAATGGCCACATTCCACTGCATGTCTCTTCGTTTCGTTTCAATCTGGTACGGCTCAAGACATTTTATAAGTACGCCCCTAACATCAAACGTAGTAAAATGAAGTTCATCCCTTTCCATTTTGGCAAAATGCAGCAGATCTTCAATGACACCGGACACATGATCGGTTTGTCTTAGAATGGTATCCAAATAGGTTCCATCGTCAAATCCATCCTTGATCCCCATGCAGTAGGCACGAATTAAGGCAAGCGGTGTCTTCAGTTCATGGGTTAGGTCAGCCATCATGATCTTCAGGTTTTCGTTCTTCTGCCTAAGCTCCTCATGCGCTTGATTCAATTTGCCGCTCATAATATTAATGCTGTGCGCCAGATCCTCAATTTCATCATGAGTACGAATCCGAACAGTCTTGAAATTCAGTTCCGCGATATCCTGGGAAACCTCTTTTAAATCCTGTAGCGGGGTCGTAATCTTTCTCGATAACAGCCAAACCAGGGTCACAACAAGTAACAAAGAAAAGCCTAGCATGTATAGATTAAATTCATTTACGATTGTAGCCGTCTCGCTAAAATGAGCAACCGAGATTCCAACAAGGATCAGTGCTCCATCCTTCACAAAAAAACTCGAAAAAAAGCTCGATTTCAGCTTCTCCTGATCATATAGTTTATTTACCGTTTCTCCGTCTTGGAGCCTCTCCAGCGTCTCTTCCGTAATCCAGAATTTATGGAGTGTTATTTTTTTTCGCGCGAGCTCAGTAAGAATCTGATCATTCAAATTATTAATGTTTTGACCCAGCGGTTCATAGACAATAGTGATGTTATATTTATCTTCAAGAGAAGCCAGTACTGCCGTAGCATCTACGTCCAGCGCCTTATCTATCTCCTGAATTTCTCTTACTGCGTGAGCTGTTTTTTCTTTTGTTTTGTACAAATAATATTTAGGCAAGAAAAACTGTGTTAGTAGGATGGAGATTGCAAAAATAACGATAATGGCAAGAGAAATACTGAAGGTCAGTTTACGGCCCAGCTTACTCATGGATCTCCTCCAGACTGTAACCAATCCCCCGGTGTGTCTTAATATAGGATTCTCCTATTTTTTCGCGAAGTCTTCTTACATGCGTATCCACCGTTCGCTCTTCCCCGAAATAGTCAAAACCCCACACCAGATCTAGCAATTGTTTACGAGTAAGGATTCGCCCCTTGTTGTTCAGAAAACAGCGTAACAGTTCATATTCCGTTTTTGTCGCATAGAGATCTTCTTCTTTTTTGTAGATTTTCTTCGCTGTTAAATCGAGCCTAATATCAGCAAAGGTGATACTGTACTCTAATTTCAACAGTTTTTTGGCTCTGGCAAGAAGCACCTGGGGATAAAAAGGTTTTTTCACATACTCGTCAGCACCGCCTGTCAGAGCCGTAAGTTCATCCTCATCTTCGCTTTTTGCAGTAAGCATTAATACTTTGATGTCGCTTTTACTCTTCATTTCTTTACACACCAAAAGACCACTCATGCCTGGCATCATCCAGTCGAGTATAGCCAGATCAACCCGATGTGTATAAAAGAGATCAAGCGCTTCTTCTCCGTCCGCTGCCAGAAATACAGTATAGCCTTCTCGTTCAAAATACACTTTGAGTATTTTGAGCATATCAGGTTCATCGTCTGCAATCAGTACGTTCATAGTCCCTCCGGTATGGTCGTTTTCGCGGTTTGCTTAATAAGGGTCACTAGCTTGTCCGCGGCATGATCGTGATTTACTGTTTTCATCTGATTTATATAGGATTCTCTGTCTCTATAGAGAGCTCTTATCGCCTCAGTCAGTGTCTGCCCATTCAGGTCTTCCTCTGGAAGAACTTCTGCATAGCCAGCTTGCTGGAAAGCTTCACTGTTCACGCGCTGCTCTCCTCTGCTTCCATTTGATAAGGGAACAAGCAGCATCGGTTTGCGCATAGACAACAGTTCAAACAGCGAAGTAGAACCCGCTCTTGATACCACGACATCAGCCATAGCAAGCAAATCCGGCAGTTCATCCCCAGCATACTCCATTACTTTGTATCCCGTACGCTCCACTCCACTGAATTGTTCTGCCTTTCCTTTACCGCATAAATGTACAACCTGAAAGTCTGTGAGCAGATCATCAATACAAGTTGCAAGTACCTCATTGAGTATTCTGGCCCCCTGACTTCCGCCCATCATTAGTAGCACAGGTTTATCCCTAGTAAAACCAGTCTCATGCATACCTCGAAGAAGACTCCCTTCCTTAAGTTCCTCTCTTACGACGCCTCCGATATGAACGACTTTGTAGAGAGGAAGTTCATTACCTGTTTCTTCATAGCTTGTACATACTTTGGTAGCAAAGGGGAGCGAAATACGGTTAGCAAGTCCAAAGGTCCGATCCGGCTCACGAATGAGCACGGGAACCCGGTTTAGCCACCCCCCAATCACAACAGGAACCGAGACGAAGCCACCCGCAGCGAATACTACATTCGCTTTTATTTTCCGGATCAAGAAGTATGATTGTACAATTCCTTTGAGCACTTTAAATGGGTCCTTGACATTATTCCAGTCCCAATAACGACGGAGTTTACCGGAAGAAATACCGTAATAGTGTACGTCTTCATAGGCAGATACCAGTTCTTTTTCCATCCCATGTTTTGATCCGATATAATGAATATTCCAGCCTTCTTCCCTGAATTTCTTGATCAGTACAAGATTGATCATAATATGCCCGGCAGACCCACCGCCCGTAAATACAATACTCTTTCTACTTATCTCATTTCTCTCTATTGTTTTCATCTTTCCCCTTTCCCTCCTGTGGACATACCATGACAGGAGTCGAAGGTTAGAAAGCCACCCCGATCCAGCATCTGCTGTACTTCTGATTTCGTTATTGGTTTTACACCTGAACGAAGTTCGGATATCGGAGCAAGCTCCAAATGCTTGTAATGCGAATGAAGTCCCGGGATATGAACAGACGGTAAAATCAAATAATAGTGATCGTTCCATTGCCAAGTACGACAGCTCTCCTCTTCATTAAAAAGCACTTCGTCCAGCTTCTCTCCCGCCCGTATTCCGGTCTCTTTAATGCCAATACCTACTTTCCCTGAGGATTCAATGAGTACATCCGCAATATCTATTATCCGAACAGCAGGCATGTTCATTACAAAGGTCTCTCCCCCTAGACCACGCTCCGCTGCGATGAGCAATAATGCAACGGCTTCCTGTATGCTAAGGAAAAACCTTGTCATTCGGAAGTCGGTAACACTCATCTCTTGCCCTTTTTCAATTTGTTTCTTAAATAACGGAACGACACTCCCGTTTGATCCCAGTACATTTCCGCTTCGTACACAAATAAACCGCGTCGCCGTTTCTCTTGTATTTGCATGGATAGTAAGCTTTTCCCCGATCGCTTTGGTCATTCCATAAGTGCTTGAAGGAGAGGAAACTTTGTCCGTGGACACATATATCATCTTTTTCACTTTATTCTGAATCGAAGCCTCAATGACATTTTGCGTACCTGTTACGTTTGTCTTCAAAGCCTCCAAAGGCTGATGTTCACAGATCGGTACATGCTTCAAAGCAGCCAAATGAAATACATAATCTGCCCCTTCACATACCTGTATTACTTCGTCTTTCTCCCTTATATCTCCAATTACAAAGCATAATCTATCTTTAAAGTCAGCAAAATGCTGTTCCATCTCTACCTGTCTCATTTCGTTACGGGAGAAAATACGAACTTCCTTGGCACCCAAATTTAGCAGTTGCGAAACGAGCTCAACTCCCCACGAACCTGTACCACCCGTAACTACAAATGTACTATTTTTCATCTTTTTTCTTCCTCCCTGATGGTGAACGCACCTACCATTCACATTTCTTCTTACTGCCTTTATCTTATGGTACGTTTGTTACACCAGAATGACAGGTAAGGAAGACATGAACTGACTCTAGTAAAATTCCAAGGGAAGAGATGTTTTTTAATAATTTGCTAACCACACTAGGGCTGCCAGTTACTATTGATCCACATCCAAAAAAAGAAGCTGCACATGTCTTCAAACAAGACAAGTACAGCTTCTTTTGTTAGGGTATTTGCTCTTAAAAAAATGACACCAACACAATCAATTACGAATTATTCCGCTGTGTGTGCACGGTAAGCATCCGCATCCATCAATTTGGCAAGCGCTGCTTTAATATCATCATTTACTTTAATTTCAATCATCCAGCCTTCGCCATAAGGTGCAGAGTTGACGAGTTCTGGCTCGTCTTGCAGTTGCTCGTTTACACGGACAACCGTACCGCTTACGGGTGCGAACAAATCGGATACCGTTTTAACGGATTCAATAGTACCAATGCTGTCCTCACTGCTTACTTCCGTCCCTGATTCAGGCAATTCCACAAACACAATATCCCCCAGCTGATGCTGAGCAAACTCCGTAATTCCGATCCGAACTAGATCTCCCTCTAGTGTTTGAACCCATTCATGCTCTTCACTATACAATAAACCATTAACGACTTCGCTCATCTTATTGTCAGCCTCGCTTCTTTTAAAAATAGGATTGTGTCTTTTCCGTATGAACCTTGCCCTTTTTCCTCCCATAGCGTAAAGCATCACGAATCAATGTGTCAAGAATGCTTACAAAAATAATCTTATATCTTACATAGTCCTTGACATGAAGAGAGGGCACACGCTTTAATGGAGTTAGAAAACTTTGTTATTTACATGCGGTTGAAAGTAAAGGGAGAGATTACCCACCGGACGTATTGGCTTTATCGCTGCCTACCGGAATTCCTTTCTGGTCTGTCAGAACGTATTCATGCTAAACGAAACGAATTGGTAACGCCGAAGGAGTAAACCTCTCGATAAGCGAAAGGTGAATCTCTCAGGCAAAAGGACCTTTACCGGACGCAACTCTGGAGAGCATCCATAACAGGCGCATACGAATATTTATCACATACATGAAGCCCTTGTTAATAAGGATCACCCAAGGGGAAACCCGCTTTCTACCAAGGCGGGGTAACTCTCAGGTACAAAGGACAGAGCCTAAGAAGAACACATGCATTTTATCATGCGTGTCTTTTTCTTTGGCCTGTCCTTTTTCTATTGAAATTTTTAGCTGTCTTTTTCCTAAACCCTTTCCCTTTTTCGACTACACCCTTTTATTCCAACAATCCGGCCTTTTTAGGCCTTCTCGAGGTGAAACCATGTCTGATCTGTTAAGAACACCGCTTTTCCCTCTTTATGCACAGTATGAAGGCGCAAGATGTATTGATTTTGGTGGCTGGGAGCTGCCTGTATCCTTCAGTGGAATCCAGAAAGAACATGAAGCGGTACGGAATCGTGTCGGCTTATTTGATGTATCTCATATGGGAGAATTTCGTGTAGAAGGAACGAATGCTGCTTCCTTTTTACAAAGTATGCTTACAAATGATATCTCCGCTCTTGTTATAGGTCAGGCACAGTACACACTCATGTGTTACCCAACTGGCGGCGTGGTTGACGATCTACTCGTATACAAACGCGGTGAACAACAATACATGCTCGTTGTAAATGCATCAAATATTGATAAAGACTGGGAATGGCTTCAAGAGCATATGCCTGATGGTGTTCATATGGTAAATGAATCGAACCAAACTGCACTACTAGCACTTCAAGGTCCAAACGCTGCTGATGTGATAGCAAAAGTGACGAAGGAACAAGTAGCTGAGCTGGGTGCCTTCCGTTTTATCGATGGAGCTGAAGTATGCGGTATAAATGCGATTGTATCCCGCACAGGTTATACCGGAGAAGACGGATTTGAAATTTATGTTCCTGCTGATGGAGCGGTTCAGGTATGGAAAGGTCTTATGGAAGCTGGAGAAGCTTTTGAGATTTTGCCAATTGGACTTGGTGCACGGGATACGCTTCGCTTTGAAGCTCGTCTGCCACTGTATGGTCAAGAACTCTCTCCTACCATTTCACCACTCGAAGCGGGCGTAGGCATGTTTGTAAAATGGAATGCCGGCGACTTCATCGGCCGTGCTACACTTGAACAGCAGAAGACAGAAGGTCTTACCCGCAAACTAGTGGGGCTCGAAATTACGGATCGCGGAATTCCTCGTTCTCACTATCCGGTCTATGCTGAAGGCAAACAGATTGGAGAAGTAACGACAGGAACGCAGTCTCCGACACTGAAGCGGAACCTTGGCCTTGCACTGATTGATATTCAGTATACAGAGCCTGGTACCCCAATTGAAGTTGAAATTCGGGGAAAACTTCTGCAAGCGGAAGTGATCAAAACCCCTTTTTATAAAAGACCGAAACAAACTACAAGCACAACAAAAGGAGCGAATGAATGATGAAAAACCGTTACCTTCCGATGACTGATCAAGACCAGACGGAAATGCTGGCAGCGGTTGGAGCCGAAACGATCGAGGATCTGTTTCAAGACATTCCGGAGAAAATTCGCTTTAAAGGAGAACTGCCCGTTTCCTCCAAGCTCGACGAATATGCACTGACACGCCACATGTCCCGTCTTGCTGGACGTAACGCGAATGCAGATACGCATGCTAGTTTTCTAGGTGCAGGGATTTATGATCATCACGTTCCTTCTGTTATCAATCATATGATTTCTCGTTCTGAATTCTATACGGCTTATACCCCTTATCAACCGGAAATCAGCCAAGGAGAATTACAAGCCATTTTTGAATTCCAATCTTATATTTGCGAACTCACAGGTATGGCAGTAGCCAACGCAAGTATGTATGACGGAGCAACGGCTTTTGCTGAAGCGGGCAATCTCGCTGCCGGTGCAACTCGCCGTAAAAAACTGATTGTGTCCCGTTCTGTACATCCAGAATCTCGTCAGGTTCTTGCTTCCTATGCTCACGGATTGAATATTGAAGTGGTAGAAATCGGCGTAAGAAACGGAATTACCGATATGGAAGCTCTCGCCGCAGCAATAGGTGAGGATACAGCTGCTGTAATGATGCAAAGTCCGAACTTTTTCGGTAGTGTCGAAGATATTAAGGCTGCTGCAGATCTGGCCCACGCTAAGAAAGGACTGCTCATCGTTAGCAGCAACCCGATTTCCCTTGGACTCCTTGAAGCTCCTGGAAATCTAGGTGCTGACATTGTTGTAGGTGATGCTCAGCCACTCGGAATTTCTGGTTCTTATGGTGGACCTACCTGCGGATTCTTCGCTGTATCCAAAGATCATATGCGCCGGATGCCAGGACGAATCGTTGGTCAAACGACCGATCGCTATGGACGCCGTGGTTTTGTGCTTACATTGCAAGCACGTGAACAACACATCCGCCGTGAAAAGGCGACTTCTAACATTTGCTCTAATCAGGCGCTACTCGCACTAAGTGCATCTGTGTATATGTCCCTTCTCGGTAAACAAGGAATGCTTGATGTCGCTCAGCTCAACCTGCAAAAGAGTCACTATACGAAAAATAAGCTGACTTCCATAAAAGGAGTATCCACTCCATTTACAGCACCAACCTTTAATGAATTTGTCATCAAACTGCCCGAAGGTACAAATATTGACCAGCTGCAATCCAAGCTCTTGGACGCTGGTTTTATTGGGGGCTACGACCTTGCCCGTGAGTATCCAGAGTTTGAAGGTCATATGCTGATTGCTGTTACAGAGCGCCGGACCAAAGAAGAGATCGATGAATTTACAGGGGTATTGGAGGGATTGCTGTGAGTAAGATTGAAGCGGAGAAACCACAAGTGGAACAACAAGCATCCGAACTTGATTTTTCAAGATCACAAGCACAAGACGCACCTGAGCAAGCACTTATTTTTGAACTAAGCAAACCAGGCCGAGTAGCATACTCATTACCAGAAATCGATGTTCCCATCACGGCAGCAGAAGAGCTGATTCCTTCCACTTTTTTACGTAAAGAAGCTGCTGCTTTGCCAGAAGTGTTTGAGGTAGACGTTGTGCGTCACTATACGAGCCTCTCTCGCCGTAACTTTGGTATAGATAACGGATTCTACCCACTGGGCTCTTGCACGATGAAATATAATCCGAAAATCAATGAGGATGTAGCCCGGTATACTGGGTTTGCCAAAATCCATCCTTATCAGCCTGAACAAAGTGTGCAAGGGGCACTTGAGCTTCTTCATACTTTACAGACAGATCTCGCCGGACTTACTGGAATGGATGAAGTTACGCTTCAACCGGCTGCGGGTGCACACGGGGAATGGACCGGACTGATGATGATCCGTGCCTACCACGAAAGCCGCGGAGAAGTACGTACAAAGGTAATCGTACCTGATTCCTCACACGGAACGAACCCAGCAAGTGCTACCGTTGCTGGCTTTGATACGATCACGATCCCTTCGACCTCGGAAGGACTCGTTGATCTAGATGAACTGAAGAAAGCGGTAGGAAGCGACACAGCTGCCCTCATGCTTACGAACCCGAACACACTCGGTCTATTTGAAAAACAAATTGTAGAGATTGCTGAAATTGTCCATGATGCTGGCGGACTTCTATACTATGATGGTGCGAACTCCAATGCGATCATGGGTATTACGCGTCCAGGAGATATGGGCTTTGATGTGGTACATCTTAACTTACACAAAACGATGAGTACTCCGCATGGCGGCGGCGGTCCTGGTTCAGGTCCAGTTGGTGTAAAAAGCCTACTTGTCCCATTCCTGCCGAAACCACATGTGAAACGTACGGATGCCGGCTCCTTTTACCTCGACCGTGAACAAGATCAATCGATCGGCAGGGTAAAAGCTTACTATGGTAACTTTGGTATTCTAGTCCGCGCTTATGCTTACATGCGTACCTATGGACCTCAGGGTCTGCGCCGTGTATCCGAATGCGCTGTGCTCAATGCGAACTACATGATGAAGCGCCTTGAGCCTTATTATGAAATTCCTTACCCAGGTGTTTGTAAACATGAATTTGTTATGTCAGGAAAAGGACTTAAAAAGTACGGCATTCGTACGCTGGATGTAGCCAAACGCTTACTTGATTTCGGGTATCATCCACCTACAATTTACTTCCCTCTGAATGTAGAGGAATGTATCATGATTGAACCGACCGAGACAGAAAGTAAAGAAACACTCGACGGATTTATTGATACGATGATTCGAATCGCGAAGGAAGCGGAAGAAAATCCGGATCTGCTGCTGAATGCACCGTATGGTACTCCAGTAACTCGTCTGGATGAAACGACGGCTGCAAGAAAGCCCGTTCTGAACTGTGCTTGCAGCTAATTCATCAATTTCAATATGGCTTTTGTAAAATGACAAGGGAGCGGATATCCGCTCCCTTGTTTTGTATTTCACCCATAAAAAAACGGTACCCGCATAATGCGGATACCGGAGTTGCTACAAGTGCAGCCATTTTTTTCGTTGGAAAATGATAGAGATCTTGAAAACTACTGTTCAATACTATGAACAAGTTCAACAACTTGCTCAGCGGTTTGCATGTCCAGCGCTTTTGCAGCAAGTTCTTTCATTTGTGCTTGAGACAGCTTCGTCAGCTGACTACGAGCAGGAAGAATAGAAGTTGCGCTCATGCTGAATTCATCAAGACCGAGACCGAGCAGAAGTGGAATCGCGGTTGTATCACCCGCCATCTCACCGCACATTCCTGTCCATTTACCTTCGCGATGCGCTGCATCGATGACCATTTTGATCAAACGAAGGATAGATGGATTATAAGGTTGGTACAGGTAAGATACACGTTCATTCATTCGATCCGCTGCCATAGTGTACTGAATCAGATCGTTCGTTCCGATACTGAAGAAGTCGACTTCTTTAGCAAATTGATCTGCTAGTACCGCAGTTGAAGGAATCTCAACCATGATTCCCAGCTGAATGTCGCTGGCAACTTCGATGCCTTCATTCACGAGTTTTTCCTTCTCTTCAAGAAGGATTGCTTTCGCTTCACGGAATTCACCAAGTGTTGCAATCATCGGGAACATGATTTTCAGATTCCCATGGACACTCGCCCGCAGCAATGCGCGTAGCTGCGTACGGAAGATATCCTGACGATCCAGACAAAGGCGAACCGCACGGAAGCCAAGGAAAGGATTCATTTCTTTTGGAAGATCAAGATAAGGAAGTTCTTTATCGCCACCGATATCCAGTGTACGAACAACTACCGGTTTGCCTTCCATTTTCTCAAGAACGGTTTTGTAAGCATTGTATTGTACATCCTCAGAAGGAAGTTTATCGCGTCCCATGTAAAGGAACTCTGTACGATACAAACCTACGCCTTCGCCACCGTTTTCAAGAACACCAGCTACATCATTAGGTGTACCAATGTTAGCAGCAAGTTCAACGTGAACTCCGTCAACTGTTACTGTTGGCTCGTCACGAAGTTTTCTCCATTCAGCAACTTGTGCAGCGTAAGCGGTTTGTTTAGCTCTGTATTCTTCCACCACGGAATCTTCCGGGTTTACAAGAACTTGTCCATCCAATCCATCTACGATGATCAGATCTCCACTTTTAGCTTGAGCTAGAATTTCTTTCGTTCCCACAACTGCAGGAATTTCAAGCGATCTTGCCATAATAGCGGAGTGAGAAGTACGTCCTCCAATGTTGGTTGCAAAACCGAGAACATATTTACGATTGAGTTGCGCTGTATCAGATGGAGTTAAGTCTTCTGCAAGAACAACCACTTCTTCACTGATTTCAGCAGGATTTGTTACTTTCAGACCAAGCAAGTGACCAAGCACACGTTTGGTAACGTCACGCATATCAGCAGCACGTTCTTGAAGGTAAGCACTCTTCATGTTCTCAAACATTTGAATAAACGTCGTAGCCGTTTCATCTAAAGCAAATTCAGCATTCACTTTTTCATCTGCAATTTTGGACTTTACTGGCTCGATGAGTTCTGGGTCACTTAGGATAAGAAGATGAGATGCGAAAATTTCCGCTTTTTTCTCACCGAGTTCTTGTAATGTGCGTTCTTTGATTGCCTGGAGTTCGGCTTCGGATTTCTCCAAAGCCGCTTCCAGTTTTGCAATCTCTGCATCTACGTCGTTAATCGAGCGTTTCTCTACAGAGTAATCAGGGTGCTCCAAGATAAACGCTCGGGCAATGGCAATACCAGCCGAAGCAGCAATCCCGGAAACATTAGGCATTAACTTCGCCCAACCCTTCGTTAACCATTACATCAGTCAAAGCTTGAAGCGCTTCTGCTTCGCCTTCACCGTTAACGATGATGCTGATTTCATCACCTTTTTCAAGTCCAAGGGAAAGTACGCCCAGGATGGATTTCAAAGTTACTTTTTTACCTTTTGCTTCTGCGAAAGATTCTGCACCTTTGAATTTGTTAGCTGTGTTTACCAGTGCCGTTGCTGGGCGAGCGTGGATACCGTCTTCGTCTGTAATTCTGAATGATTGTTGCATATGTTTTCATCCCACTTTCTGTTTTTGTGTTTTGGATTTCATATTAGTCATAAAATCACTAATACATATTACCTGTTTTTCAATGCTTACGAACCATAAAAATATTACTTTATTGTGATAATTTTGTCTTCTCCAGCCTTTTGTACACCTGATTTTTCCAAAGTGACAACAGCACCTTCTGGTAAATTGGAGAAAATTACCGGGGAAATGATGGATGGTGCATGTTGTTTCACATACTCGACATCCACTTCCATAATTGGTTGACCTGCAGATACAAGCTCGCCTTCTTCAACCAACACTTTGAATCCTTGCCCTTTGAGTTTTACAGTGTTAACCCCAATGTGAACAAGTACCTCTTTTCCACCGTCGGACATAATGCCGATTGCATGCTTACTTGGGAACACATTAAACACTTTACCGTTAACCGGGGAGTGGATCGTATTCTCATGTGGCAGGAAAGCAAAACCGTCGCCTGTCATTTTCTCAGAGAAAACAGGGTCTGGCACTTTCGTGATATCTAGAAGCTCACCGTTTGCCGGCATCACAATTTGCTCAGGAATAATGGATTCACCAGACTCCCCTTGAGCTTGTTCTACTTCTGGTTGTGGTTCAACTTCTGGTGCCGCAGGTGTGCGACCATCCATAATGTCTTTCATTTGCGACTTGATCGTATCCGAACGTGTACCGAATATAGCCTGTACGTTATTCCCTACTTCAAGGACACCTGAAGCGCCTAAGTCTTTCAAACGATTCTTATCCACAGTCGATTTATCTTTAACTTCAATACGAAGTCTGGTGATACATGCATCCAGATGCTTAATATTATCGGAACCGCCAAATGCTTTCAAGATTTGGTGAGGCAATTCATCTTTTGTTCCCACATTTTTTGATCCAGTTTCAATAACTTTATCTTCACGGCCCGGTGTTTTGAGATTAAATTTCTGAATAACAAAACGGAAACCGAAGTAGTAAATAACCGCAAACACAAGCCCTACAACAATGACAAGGTACCACGGTGTACGGTTAGGAATCACCCCGAACAAGATAAAGTCAATCAAACCGCCCGAGAACGTCATCCCGATTTTAACGCCGAGAATGTGCATTACCATAAAGGACAGACCAGCGAAAACCGCGTGAACTGCAAACAATAGTGGTGCAACAAACAAGAAAGAGAATTCAAGTGGTTCTGTAATCCCTGTGAGGAACGCCGTAAGCGCACCAGATACCATCAGGGAACCTACTACTTTTTTGTTCTCTGGTTTAGCTGTGTGATAAATGGCAAGTGCTGCTGCTGGTAGTCCGAACATCATGAACGGATATTTACCTGTAGTAAACGTACCCGCCGTGAATTCTACACCATCACGAAGCTGAGCCATGAATATGCGCTGATCACCACGAACAACTTCACCTGCTTTGTTTATATATTCCCCAAACTCAAACCAGAACGGTGAGTAGAAAATATGGTGAAGCCCGAACGGAATCAGAGAACGTTCAATGACACCAAAAATGAACGCTGCAAGCGTTTTGTTAGTATCAATCATACTTTGTGATATAAAGTTCATACCACTTTGAATTGGTGGCCATACAAGTGTTAGAAGCAAACCGATTAACAGAGCCATCGCTGCTGTAGCAATAGGTACAAACCGCTTACCTGCAAAGAACCCCAAGTACGAAGGTAGTTCAATTTTGTAGAACCTATTGTACATGGACGCTGCCAAGATCCCGATGATAATACCACCGAATACCCCGGTCTGTAACGTAGGAATACCTAGAACGCTTGCATAGGCATAATCCTGTTGTGAAAGTACATAACTATTCACACCCATTACGGTTCCCATGGTTACGTTCATGATGAGATATCCAATAATGGCGGCGAGTCCGGCTACGCCATCTCCACCTGCTAGCCCTACCGCTACACCAACTGCAAACAGTAAGGAAAGATTATCAAATACAATTTGCCCTGAGTTCATGAGAACGTTGGCAATGACCTGTACCCAATGTGCTTCAAGCACAGGAACATACTGCAAGAAGTCGGGATTTACAAATAAGTTACCAATCCCGAGAAGCAAACCCGCAGCCGGTAATATTGCTACCGGAAGCATGACCGCTTTACCGACACGCTGCAACACGCCGAAAAGCTTTTTGAACATGTTCGTCACTCCTTCAATAAGATGCACGTAGTGTTAACTGAAAACGCAAAAAAGCACGAGTTAATAGAGTATGCTTGGTCAACCTCCGGGTTATCTTACCCAAAATTGGTCTGCATCAATCATACTTTTCTCAACTCATGCCTGATCGTATCAGTAACACGTTGTAAGTATTAAGTTGTAGAACTTGTTAAGGACTACATAATAGCACCATCTAAAAAAGAGTGCAAGCCTTTTCAACACAAAAATTTTAATTTTGTGTTTCCTGTTCTTTTTTCTGTGATAATCGCTGTAAGTGTAATGTTAAATAGCTGACTTCTGCAGCATAAACCGGATGTTTCATCCTTTTTTCCATAATTTTGGTAAGTGTCCATGAAAGTGAATACATCTCAGGATACTCTTGACTCAGTAATAAATCGAGTTTTTGAACCTCAGCCACTTCTTCTCCACGCTTAATTCGTTCAATTGCAAACCTCAGGTGAGTGACGAGCCTGGAATAATCTAAAGAAAGACGAGGAATTTGATACTCCAACTTTTCTTCCACCACAGCAACAAGATCTGCAATCAATTTGGAATGTTCCTGTACTTCTGTAATATTCTGATTCGTCATTGCACTGTAAATATGGAGGGCTACAAATCCGACTTCTTCCTGTCCGAGATCAACACCAAGCCGTTCCTTAATTAAATCGATGGCATATGCTGCAAATCGATATTCCATCGGATAAATTTCCTTGGTTTCATACAGAAATGGATTGTGCAGTATAATGCCTTGCTCCATTCGTTTGATCGCAAATGCAATGTGATCGGTTAGAGCGATATGAATATGTTCATTTAACTGAACGTTGCTCTGGCTTGTTATATATAAAATGATGTCGTTAATGGTTTCTATCAGTTTCTCACTGACCCTCGGAACGAGCTGTTTGTATTGTTCTTGCTCTTCCTGACTAGTCAAAATGAACATTTTTTCTACTGTTTGCAGTGGAATGCTATCGCCAGACTTACGATGAAAACCAATCCCCTTACCGATAACAACAACTTCCTGATGTTCGGGGTTTGTCGCAATGATGACGTTGTTATTTAGTACTTTCGCTACTTTCAGGTTCACTTTTGCACCTCTTTTAGCCCCATAATTCTTGTAACATCCACGCAGTAAATAATGATAAGGCATCCTGCTAAAAGTAACAAATTATGAGGCTGAGGTCAACTTCCTTATTCACATACGCTTTTTTTTTATGCAGGGTCTTTGGTCACTGCAACTTCAGCAGGAATGTTCATATGTTCGATCGCTGCTGGCTCATCTTTAATAACCTTTTTCGTAAACCCTTGGATGAGCTGCTCTACGTCTATGCCTGATACGCTTTTCAGCATTTCCGGTGCAGTCGCCATCAGTTCAGTTACATAATTACTTACCCGTGCTGCTCCCTCACCCTTACCTGTGTCAACTACGGTAAGTTTATCTATAGAGGATATCGGCTCTGCTATCTTACCTGCAAGTTCAGGCAGCATTTTGACAATGATATCGAGTACAGCCGCTTCGCCAAACTTTTGGAAAGCTTCTGCCAGTTTTTCCTTGGCTTGGGCTTCTGCCAAACCGCGGAGACGAATAACTTCCGCATCGGCTGTACCTTTTGCCAGTTCTGCGTCTGCCATCGCTTGACCTTCAAGTCTTTTCTGTTCCGAAGTCGCTTTTGCTTGTGTTTCAATAGAGTACTGGACTGCATCTGCTTCGCGCATTTTTTTAGCTTTATCCGCTTCTGCAGCCTGCTCAACCGCATAACGATCGGCTTCTGCCTTTTTCTTCACTTCTGCATCATATTGTTTCTCACGAACAGTAATCTCTTTCTCCTGCAAGTCGATTTCGCGTTCTTTCCGTACAAGCTCTACTTTCATTTGCTCTTCAACCATCGTTTGTTTAGCACGTGCTTCTTGGATGTGGTATGCCTGATCCGCTTCTGCTTTTGCTGTATCTTGATCTTTCTTAAAGGAAGCGACTTTCAATTCTTTTTCCTTCGCAGCCTCTGCAATGTTCGTGTCTCGAAGAAGCTCAGCTTTTTGCCCTTGCTCTTCTGCATTCGCTTTTTGAATTCTTGCATCACGTACCGCTTCAGCTTCAGCAATTTCGGCATCTCGCTTCACCATAGCAATACGAGGTTTACCGAGTGCATCCAAATATCCATGTTTGTCACGTACATCCTTAATCGTGAAGGATACGATGGTCAGACCCATCTTTTTGAGATCCCTAGCCGCTACACCCTGTACTTCCTGTGCAAACCGATCACGGTTACGGTACACTTCTTCCACCGTCATTGAACCTAGGATCGCACGTAGATGGCCTTCGAGCACTTCCTGGGCTTCTCCTCTCAATGCTTCTACCGGCTTCCCGATAAATTGTTCTGCTGCGGTAGCCACGTCTTCTACTGAACTACCTACTTTAATAATCGCTACTCCATCGGCAATAACAGGAACACCCTGCTCTGTATATACTTCTGGAGTAGTCACATCAAGTTTGTGAGATAAGAGAGAAATAAATTCGGATTGCTGGAATACAGGCCATATGAACGTACCGCCGCCGCGGACAATTTTTATTTTACGCCCAGTATCATCATCTGAAATATTTTTGTTCCCTAAAAAGGAACCTGTTACGATCATGGCCTCATCCGGCCCCACCGTTTTGTACCTCGCCCAAAAAGCAATACCTAAAACAAGAATCACACCTACAACAATCACAGGAATCAAAAACACATCTGGCATTCTCATCTCTCCTTATCAAGTATAAAATTTAATAATCAAGTTCGGCCACATGGACTACTCCATCAGCCACTTCGACGACAACGACTTGGGTTCCGGCTAGAATGGGTTTGGCTTCAAAACTCATAGCGGTATGTATCGTGTTTCCGCTCACAAGCTTTATCATAACTTCTCCATATCCTTTCGCTGGAACAGGAATCGTAATTTCACCCATCTTGCCCGTCAGCTCTTTCATCGAAAAGCCAGTGGACACCTCACTGTTTCGTGCAGGTCTAATATAAGCAAAAAAGACTAGTACCCCACCAAGCAATCCAATTAGCAAAGAAAGAAGCACATGTTGCGCGGTTCCTAACTCCGTATATCTGAATAACAAAATTCCGGCTCCTCCAAATACCGTGACCATGCTCGCCAAGACCGTTGTATTCAAAAAATCAAAACCCGGTAATTCAGCAGCGCCTTCCAGCAACCCATCAAGCAAATCACCAAACAGGACTCCGATTACAGCAAATAATGCTCCCCCAATCAGACAAGACCAGTATAAAGTTTCCATGTTCCACCCCCTCTCGTCTTTATGTACATGTAAATTAATACGTATCAATTAGGAAAATGTTTCAATAATTTCAAATCACCAGGGAAGCTAATAAAAAAGCCCTTTGCAGAGTAAACACCTGCAAAGGGCTTTTGGTTAGGGATACTTTAAATTTTACGATTATAGCGAAGCTTTGTAGATAGCCACAACATCTTCACGTTGCAATTTATTAAAGTTACCGAACGGTCCGAACACCATTGCTTTATCAGCCATAGCTTCGATTTGACTCTCATCAATATCATAATCTGCTAAGCGGCTTGGTGCGCCGATCGAAGTCCAGAATGTACGAAGGGCTTCAATTCCTTCAATTGCAATTTGTTCATCGCTTTTACCTTCTGGATTCACGTCAAACACATTGATAGCTAGTCGCTTGAAACGAGCAACATCCACATGAAGGTTATGTTTCATCCAGTTCGGGAACAAGATTGCAAGTCCTCCGCCATGAGGGATATCATATACGGCAGAAACGGCATGCTCAATGTTATGAGTCGCCCAGTCACCTGCAAGCCCCATACTCACCATGTTGTTTAGTGCCATTGTACCGCAGTATAGAATCGTTTCACGTAACTCATAATTTTCAAGATCATTAATGAGTTTTGGTGCAGCTTCCATGACCGTACGAAGTAGTGTCTCACAGAATCCAAGTTGAACCGGTGTGTTCGGATCTAGGTGGAAATAATGCTCAAGCACATGAGACATCATATCAACCATTCCATATACCGTTTGATCTTGTGGTACGGAGAACGTATGAACTGGATCAAGAATAGAGAATACCGGAGATACTAAAGGACTCCCCCATCCCAATTTTTCTTGCGTGTCCTGATTCGTGATTACCGAACCACTGTTCATTTCTGAACCTGTTGCTGCCATAGTTAGCACGGTTGCCAGTGGTAAAGCAGCCTGTGGTTGCGCTTTTCGAGTAGCGAAATCCCACATGTCTCCATCATATTTAGCACCTGCAGCGATTGCTTTAGCACAGTCGATGACACTGCCTCCCCCTACAGCGAGGATCAATTCAATCCCTTTTGTTTTGCAAAGGTCTGCACCTTTATGTACGGTGGATAAACGTGGGTTGGGTTCAACACCAGCCAATTCGTGCACTTCTGCACTAATTTCGTTCAGCAGAGAAATCACTTGATCGTAAAGGCCATTGCGTTTAATGCTGCCTCCGCCATACACAAGCAGAACCTTTTTACCGTATTTCGGCACCTCTGTTTTTAATGCTGCAAGCTGACCTTTTCCGAAAATCAGACGGGTCGGATTATAAAATTGAAATGATCTCATCTTGAGAATCGCCTCCAAATAGTTTAGAAGAATAGCGTCTAAATCAAAAGACGCCTTCCCATTATAAATCTTGAAGAGTAGTAAAACAAATTTCACGAACTAACTAAAATAATGTGAGGAATATAAATGCAATCCATATAGTAAGAAAAAAACATACCCTCTTCCGAGGGCATGCTTACTTTTGCTAGTTCTTTTCTGTGAACCCGACATGCTGTACAAAACGGCGGAATGCCTCTTTTCCTGCTTCATCCCTTTTGTATACACCGGCATGCTCCAGAATTTGTGCAAACTTAATTCCCGCTTCTTCTTGAACTCTGTTTACTGCCTCTTCCTTAGATAGGGAAGTTCCATATTTACCAGTAAGCTCTTCAATCCATACTTTATGTTTAAAGAGATCTGAGTTTTCGTTCGTTAGGGTCTGTTCTCTCAGTTCATCATTCCCTGCCATCATCTCAGCAATGAGATCCAGTTCTTCTTTCAAACGTCCTGGCAAAATGGCAAGTCCCATGACTTCGATCAACCCGATATTTTCTTTTTTAAGATGGTGCATTTCCGGATGCGGATGGAAAATTCCATCTGGATACTCACTGTTTGTACGGTTGTTGCGAAGTACGAGATCCATCTCATACTGACCGTCTGCCGTGCGGCGTACGATAGGAGTTACCGTATTGTGAGGAATCTGTTCTCCGTTTTGCTCGGTATGGGATAGAATATCAACTGCTGCATCACTGTATCCCTTCCAAGCTTCATAGATCTCGTTCCCTGTTTCAAGCAGTGCATCCGAATTGTTGGAAGTAAGGCGCAATACCGACATCGGCCATTTCACAAGACTTAACTGAACTTCCGGAGACTTTTCACTCGTAAATAACGCTTCCTGTACCGCCTTCTGAATCGGGAACGTATGACGTCCACCCTGGAAATGATCATGTGTTAAAATACTTCCGCCAACGATGGGAAGATCAGCGTTCGATCCAATAAAGTAGTGCGGGTACTGATCTACAAACCCTAGCAAACGACGAAGCGTATCTTTCGTCAGTTTCATAGGTACATGATCATGATGGAAAATGATACAGTGCTCATTGTAATATACATACGGTGAGTACTGGAATAACCACTTCTCTTGATTGAGAGTCAGCGGAATCGTTCTTAGATTTTGGCGTGCTGGATGATTAATCCGGCCCCGGTATCCAACATTTTCACGGCATAGCTGGCATTTCGGATAAACCGGAGGTGGCAAAAGTTTTGCCATGGCAATCTCTTTCGGGCTTTTCTCCGGTTTGGACAGATTAATCGTAATCTCCATGTCCCCGTATTCGGTTGACTGTTTCCAGTACACATTTTTCTTAACGCGTTCCATGCGAATATAGTTCGAATCAATCGATAGCTGATAGAACCGATCCGTAGCTGCCTGAATTCCACCTTTTGTTTCGTTCTCTCTGAACTCTCGAATAATCTCAGAAGGACGAGCCATTAGAAGTCCCATGATCTGAGCATCAAGTAAATCCCGATACGTATCCGTATTATCCGGTATAAGACCAATCTGAACACCATAATCGATCAGTACATCAAGGACTGACTGCGGTCCGGAAAGTTCGGACTTATCCACCTTCCCTGCAAAGGGTTCGTCGAATTGAAACAAACTAAGCAGCTGATTGCGACTGTAGTCCATATCCGTATCCTCAATCAGTGTGTGTTCGTGAGCAAACAACACCAGCCTTTCAATGGCATGAAGCGCAACTTCTGCAGCTGAAGATGACTGTGAAATTTCTTGAGTTGTTCCTGCACCGGCGTTCATTTTCATATCAGACATAGGTTTACTCTCCTTTATTCTTTGTACTGTAACCTTCTGGATGAGACTGATGCCAGCCCCACGCACTCGCAATCACATCTTCGAGATTTGTATATTTTGGATCCCAGCCAAGAACAGAGCGAGCTTTGTGGGAAGAAGCTACAAGGACTGCTGGATCTCCTGATCTGCGTGGTTCCATCACAACCGGAATATCAAGTCCTGTCACTTTTTTCGCCGTTTCGATCACTTCTTTTACGCTGAATCCTGTACCGTTCCCTAAGTTAAAGACATTGCTCTCTTCACCTTTGCGGAGATAATCTACTGCACGCAGATGCGCATCAGCCAAGTCACTCACATGAATGTAGTCACGGACACAAGTGCCGTCTTCCGTACCGTAATCATCACCGAAAATAGCGATTTGCTTACGTTGTCCAAGAGCAGTTTGAAGTACGAGTGGGATCAAATGGCTCTCCGGCTGATGATCTTCCCCGATTTTACCTCCTGCATGAGCACCTGCTGCATTGAAGTAACGAAGGGATACATATTTGATGCCAAGTACTTTGTCAAACCAAGACATCATGCGTTCCATCATCAGTTTGGTTTCACCGTATACATTGGTTGGCTCCGTACGATCTGTTTCTTCAATCGGCACTTTCTCCGGTTCGCCGTAGGTAGCTGCTGTAGAAGAGAACACGATTTTGTTAACGCCCGCTGTATTCATTGCTTCAAGAAGAGTTAACGTACCGAACACGTTATTGTCGTAATATTTTGCCGGCTTTTGCATGCTTTCTCCAACCAATGAGTTGGCTGCAAAATGGATGACTGCCTCAATATTATTTTCAGCAAACAATTTATCTAAAAAGACTTTGTCTCGCAAATCGCCTTCATAAAACGTGCCTCCCAGCACCGCCTCACGGTGTCCAGTCTGCAAGTTATCCAGTACAACTACTTCTTCTCCACGTTCAAGTAATGCAGCTACCGTATGAGATCCAATATATCCTGCTCCACCTGTAACTAGAATTGCCATCGTTTATTCCTCCCCATTCCATTCTTTTACTCCATCGCCTACACCGCATACATAGAATTCACCATCAAGACCTGTACGCTCTTTATAAGCTGTACCCACCTCTTTAACAAAACGTTCTACGTCGTCTTCGTGTACGAGTGAAACCGTGCATCCACCAAATCCTGCACCTGTCATCCGTGCACCCAGTGTACCTGGAATTTTTCGTGCTTCCTCGACCATTACATCGAGTTCTGTACAGCTTACTTCATACAGATCACTCAGGGATTCATGGGATGCATTCATTAACTGACCGAATGTGTTCAGATCGTTTGCGCTAAGTGCTTCGACGGAAGCGAGTACTCGCGCATTTTCTTCAACTACATGTCGAGTCCGGTTTTTTAATACGTCTTCACCTAGATGTGTTTCGAGCTCTTGGTATTGTTCTGGCGTCAATTCAGCAAGATACTGAAGTGTCGGCACATGCTCTTTCAAGATGGAAAGGGAACGGTCACATTGTTCACGGCGTTCGTTATATGCCGAATCAACCAACCCCCGGCGTTTGTTTGTGTTTCCGATAATGAGTTTGTAAGAACCTGTTTGGAAAGGAACATGTTTATATTCAAGCGTATCGCACATGAGCAAAATCGCGTGGTCCTTCGCCCCGTTCGCAACAGCAAACTGATCCATGATGCCGCTGTTCACACCAACATACTGGTTCTCCGCACGCTGGGAGAGAAGCGCAATCTCCACGGTATCAATATTGCCGCCTTCCATCGTAAGAAGACCGTATGCAGTAACGACCTCAAGAGAAGCAGAAGAAGACAAGCCAGCGCCATTTGGAATTTCACCATGGATCAAGATGTCATACCCTTTTGTTACCGGGCTTCCTGCTTTTTTCAGTTCAACCATAACGCCGATTGGATAATCGACCCATTCCCCTGTTTTTGATGATCCTATTTCCGATACCTTAATACTCGTTGTAAAGGGAAGATTCGTAGAGAAAAAGTGAATCTCGTTATCGTTTCGCTCACGAATAAGCATGGTTGTTCCAAATTCAAGTGCAGCCGGCAGTACATAACCGCCGTTATAATCGATATGTTCTCCGATAAGATTTACACGTCCCGGAGCATTAAAGACACGAATGTCAGAAGAATTATTTCCGTATTGGTTCGTAAAAGAAGTTGTAAGCTTTTGCACGTTCACGGGCATCTTCACCTCTTGTATAAGTTGTTTTGATTTATAGGTTTAGTATAATTGAAAGCGTTACAAAGAGTAATGTAGTGATGTGTTTTATATATGGATAAATGTGACCTCTAAACATAATTACATGTGGAAAACATTGGGATTATTTGAGTCTTTGCCCTGTTTTTTATGGTATACTCTGCTTATTATCACTAGATAGATCCAAGAGGGAGAGTATATCCCATGTCACAAAACGAAATTCCATATACCTATTCCGTAGCCTCTAATCCTGTTTCTTATGAGAATGGTTCCTTACACGTTCTTTTTGCAGGGGAAAGTCAGACAAAACCAAGTCATGCACTCGGACCCAAAATATATGATTATTATCTGCTTCATTATGTAGAGTCTGGTAAAGGGACGTTTAAAACAGAACATCACACTTATCATCTGAAACGAGGTGATCTGTTTCTCATTCACCCTTCCCAGCTAGTCAGTTATGTATCGGATGAGAGCGAACCTTGGAAATATCGCTGGATTGCTTTTACAGGAGCTGAAGCAGATGAACAGGTACGTTATACCGGTTTCACTTTAGATCTGCCTGTGTCGTCAGCAGGTGAACAGGATCAATTTTCTAAGCTTCTCGGATCGATGCAAGAGGCCTTTTACGATAAAAAAGAAAGCGCACATCTCACATCTCTTGGTTGTTTATATCTTGTTCTGGCCTTGGCAAAAGAACGACTTTTAATGGAATCGGCTTTGCCGCTCACTGATGCAAGAGTCGGAGGAACGGTGAAACAAATGATTCAGTACATGTCGACTCAATATGCCCATCCTGTCTCTATCGAACAAATGTGTGCAAGTCTCGGATATAACCGGGCCTATTTGTCCCGCATTTTCAAAAAAGAAACCGGCTTGTCCCCTGTCACCTACCTGCTTAAATTGCGGATAGACAAGTCTAGACAATTGCTAAGGGAAAGACCTGAGCTGTCAGTGGAGCAAGTATCCGCTTCTGTTGGATTGCCAGATGCACTTTACTTTTCAAGACAATTCAAGCGTTTCTACAAACAATCGCCCACCGCTTATCGAAAACAGGTTCAGATACAGCCCGTTGATAAAAAACGACCAATTACATGAATATGGAAAAAAAGCCCACCTTATGTAGATCATAAGGTAGGCTCTTCTTTTTGTAAACTTGTACCATTAACACAACTTAGTAGCGTTAGCGTAACTCAGGATTTGTCATCTTGAAGAATCGTCTCGATCCGGTCCATTTCTTCTTGGGTGAAATCAAGATTTTGAAGTGCTTCTACATTCTCTTTGATCTGACTCGGACGGCTCGCCCCAATGAGGGCGGAGGTTACTTTCCCTTCGCGAAGCACCCAAGCCAGTGCGAACTGGGCCAGACTTTGGCCTCTTGAAGCCGCGATCTGATTCAGAGCACGAACTTTACGCAACGTTTGAGGTGTAATCTGATTTTCGTTCAGGAATACCGAAGAACTTTTTGCTCTTGAATCTTCAGGGATGCCATTTAAATATTTATTCGTAAGAACACCTTGCTCCAATGGGCAAAAAGCAATACTTCCTGCTCCGCTCTCTTCCAGTACATCTTGCAGACCGTTCTCAATCCAGCGATCTAGCATGGAGTATCGAGGCTGGTGAATAAGAAGCGGTGTACCGAGTTCTTTCAAAATACGAGCAGCCTCTTTAGTTTGATCAGCAGAATAGCTAGAAATACCGATATATAGCGCTTTACCGGAACGAACGATATGGTCGAGTGCCTGCATTGTTTCCTCAAGCGGAGTATCGGGATCAAATCTGTGGGAGTAGAAAATATCTACGTAATCCAGACCCATCCTTTTCAAGCTCTGATCAAGACTTGATATTAAATATTTACGTGAGCCCCACTCCCCATAGGGTCCTGGCCACATGTGATACCCTGCTTTGGTAGAGATCACAAGCTCATCGCGATAAGGTTTCAAATCACTAGCAAGTACCTGCCCAAACATTTGCTCGGCTGAACCTGGGGGCGGTCCATAATTGTTAGCTAAATCGAAATGCGTAATTCCTAGATCAAAAGCAGTCCGGATCATTTCACGGCCATTCTCGGCATTATTGATTCCACCAAAGTTATGCCAGAGTCCAAGTGAAATCGCAGGTAATTTCAATCCTGAACGACCCAGACGATTATATTTCATTGTGTCATATCTTGTTTCATTCGCTACATAGACCATTTTGATTCATCCTCTCCTATGCATGCTCATACAACTATTTATTTCCACCATTTATGATAGACTTTATTTCCCTCACTGGCAAGAAACCGTTTCCATATAATGCGATAAAAAAATAAGCCTATCTTCAACTTCAAGACAGGCTATCACTTTCGTAGCCGTTACAGCAATGCATTTACTTGATCCATTACTTTTCCAATAGGTTCGGTTATCAGCAAATCGGCTTTTTTATCATAGGCCGTAGGCGTAGCATTCAGCAGTGCAATATGTTTGCCCTGAAAATACATAATGAGCTGTGCGGCAGGCTGCACCGTTAGCGAGGTACCGCCAATAATTAGGAGATCCGCTTCAGACAAGGCATCCACAGCATGATACAACGTACTTTGATCAAGCGCTTCTCCGTAAAGTACCACATCTGGTTTAATGATGCCTCCACATTTCTCACAGTAGGGCACCCCACCACCTGATTGCAAGATAAAGTTCAAATTATAAAATTTGGAACAATCCATACAATAATTACGATGAACGGAACCGTGCAATTCGTGTACTGTTTTGCTACCAGCTGCCTGATGAAGTCCGTCAATATTCTGAGTAATGACAGCTGACATTTTCCCTTCCTGCTCTAGCCGGGCCAACAATCGATGTGCTCCGTTTGGACTCGCGTAAGGATGCAACATTTTGTTGCGGTAAAAATCATAAAAGATATCAGGATGCAGTTTAAAGAAATCGATACTTAACAGCTCCTCGGGAGAATACGGGGAATGCTGCTCTGTCTGATAAATCCCTGCTGCGGAACGGAAATCTGGAATGCCGCTCTCTGTGGAGGTACCTGCTCCGCCGAAAAAAACAATTTTGGAACTTTGTTTAATCCAAGTCATTAATAGTTCTACTGAATCCGGCATCATATGTCCTCCATTCCCTAATCTCTACTCTAACGAAATTTGCTCATAATCAGTAATGATTGCATCTGCATCATGTAAATAAATTGAAGTTCCTTTGCTTATAATTCCTATCCCGAGGGCTGCACCTGCATCCTTTGCCATCTGCATATCTCCATTGCTATCACCAATGACAGCACAATCTTGTGGAGATAGTCCAAGCCTAGTACAGGCCACGTGAACACTTTCCGAATGAGGCTTACTGTTCTTCACCTGGTCATAACCGATTATAACATCAAAATAATCCAATATCCCAAGCCATCTTAAATGGAGTTCTGCAGCGTCACTAGCGTCTGCTGTAACCACGCCGAGCCGGAGACCTTTTTCTCTACATCGTGATAAAAACGGTAGGAGACCCGAGATAGGCTGAGCGTGCTCTTGTTTCACTGTAGTCATGGCTTGCCTGCTAATCGTTCGGATATAGCTAATCGCATCATTCCAAGGCATTCCTGCCGAATATAGCTGCCAAGCTAGCACTGCTGTGGATTCACTTACAGTTGCAATAGCAAAAGGACCTTGTGGATCATACCCGCTCACTTCCCTGTTACTATCGTATAACGTCCCAAGCACCTGATCTCTATGACCTGTAAAAGAACGTCCCATAGCTGTCAGCTTGTTCTCTAGATTATCCAGGACAAAAGTAGCCCAAGGCGTCCACAGTTTATCAATATCAAGCAGTGTTCCATCCTTGTCAAACAAAATGCCCGTAACGTGTGCCGCATTCGTTTCTGTCCTCAGCAAAGTCATTTTTCGATCTCCTCCACATTCCTTTATTCCATAATATAAAACAATAAATGATGTATAGAATACATCAATCTCATGATAGTCATCTTATAGAAAAAAAATCTGACCGGGATCACCGGTCAGAATCATGTTATACCCTATTATCTGTTACCCTTATTTCGTCTGTTTGATCTGATTCATCCACGAAAGTAGAGAATCAGCAGTAAGTTTAACCTGCTCCTCCATCGTAATATCCGCGGTTCCATCCCCTTTTTGCGGGCCGTAATCACCATACTGTGCATGATTTCCACCAGGCAGATTGTAATAGATTGTATCCGGAGGGAGATAGTCTCTACCTTTTTCTACGTTTTCACGATTTACAACGTTATCCTTGTCACCAATAATACTAATGACAGGAAGGCCCGTATCACGTACACTGCCTTTTTCATCTGCATAAGATCCAAGCAAAAACATTCCGGCAAGTGTGTCCGCATGATCTGCAGCAAATCTTGCAGCCATAGCCCCACCAAGCGAATGTCCCCCAATGACAAAGGACTGCTGAGGGTAAGCTTCCATCACTTTGGTTGCCGAATTCCCTCCAGCAAAAGCAAGGTTCGCTGGCATTTTCATCAAATATACCGGATGGCCCTCTTGTGCTAACAACTGTGCTAAGGGAGCATAACTTGCTTCTTCAACAAATGCCCCTTGATAAAAAATAACACTTACACCTTCGGGATGCTTCGGTTGAAATTCGATCCACTCTTTCTTGTCCACCACTTCAACTTGCTCCGTGGGCTGCATCGCAGCTTGAGCGGACTTCAGCGGCTCAAGTGTACTCAGGGATACATAGGCAATCATCCCTCCTATCACAAGAACAAATACGATTACGATGCTCCAAATTGTAATTTTCCACTTTTTATGTTTTCTTCTCTTGCTGCTACTCAATTTAGTTCACCCTTTTTCTTATCATTATCTTATTTACTGAGAATGGCTTTTCGGTACGCTTCCATATACTCTTCAGCCTTTCTCCTTACATGAGACATGTCTCTTGTCTCCACTGCTTGCTTTGTTAAATCCGACCCAATACCAACAGCGACAGCCCCGCCTTGAATCCACTCTCCTAGATTGCTTAAGGACACCCCACCAGTAGGCATGAAATTTGCCTGTGGAAGTGGTCCTTTCATTGTTTTGATAATAGAGGGATCATACACACTGCCTGGGAACAATTTCACAACATCAACACCGAGCTCGAGCGCAGCTTGTACTTCGGCAATCGTCATCACACCTGGCATAATCGGTACGCGGTACAGATTACATAGTTTAACGGTATCTGGATTCAGCGATGGCCCGACGATAAACGAGGAGCCAGCCATAATGGCTGCCCGTGCAGTCTGAGGTTCCAGTACAGTTCCAGCTCCGATAATCGCAAAGCGTTTTTCATCTTTTGTGTTCCAGCTGTACGTTCGGCTTAACACTTCAATAGCATGCAATGCACCTGGGACCGTCAGTGTAATCTCAATAACTTTAATTCCTCCTGCTATTGCTTGCTCTGCCATCTGGATCACTTGTTCCGCAGAATCTGCGCGAAGGACAGCCACGACACCATTCTCTACTATTTTCTGTATTAGCTCCAGCTTTTTCATCGTTCTTACAACTCCTCTAATTATGTATGATTTGCTTTACTATTTCAAAAAGTACCGATGCAGGCCTATATACTCCCATCTATCGCTCAATGTGCTGAATGTTATTTAAAGCTGCCTCAACCTGACTATAAGTCGGAAGAGCTTCCCAGTCTCCCACAGCCTGAATGACCATACTTCCAGTCAAACTGCCAAGTCTTGTCGCTTCCACAGGATCCTTCCCTTGTAGCAAACCTGACAAAAATCCTGCACAGAAGCCATCTCCAGCTCCTACCGTATCAAGTACTTGATCTGCTTTTACATAAGGCACTTGATGTACTTTACCCTCATACAGGACATAAGTGAGATTAGGTCCACCTTTTACAATAGATACCGCTTGCAGTTTTGATAATTTCCCAAAAATTCGTTCGGTACTTTCTTCATCATATAAAAGTTTTAGCTCATCAAGCCCTGGCAAAAAATAATCTGCTTGCTCCGCAAGGGATAAAAGAACCGGCCTTGCTTCCTCAAGCGACCATAATTTCATCCTCAGATTAGGATCAAAACTCACTTTCACACCCGAATCTTTTGCGATCTGGATCGCCCTCTGAACCGTCTGTAAGCTTGAAGAACTGATTGCAGCTGTAATACCGGTAATGTGAAGTATTCTTGCTCCCGCAATATAATCTGGGTCCAGTTCATCCGGAGTCATGTAACTTGCGGCGGACAGCTTCCTATAATAATGCACCGAGGATTTTGCAGGCATATTCTCGCGAATCATAAGCCCCGTGGACATTCCATCCCTTAGTTTCGCTCGGGATACATCGACACCTTCTCCACGAATCGCCTTCAAGATCATCTGCCCGAGCGGATCATTTCCAAGCCGCCCACACCAGCCGCTTTGATGTCCTAAACGCGCTAGACCAATAGCTACATTACTCTCTGCCCCGCCAAAAGATTTATGTAATGTGGCAGCGTACTCAAGTCCCCTCGTATCTTGTGCTGTGAACAGCCCCATGCTTTCTCCAAAGGTGACTACTTCAGGCGGAGTAAATCCGATCTCTGTTTTCATGATGAGCCCTCCCTTTTCTAAACAATAATTCAAGATCCTTTGACTTCTAATCCACTTTCATTTAGGTTCATAAACTTCCATTATGGTTCGATATATCTATTGTTATCCCGGATGGAACCGTTGTCAATCGTAAAATAACAACTTTGTTTAACCTTGGCCACGTTCCTTTTTACAAAAAATGGTTCAATCTCGTTTCACTGTAATCTAGACGTGGTAAGTACAAGAATAAACACTTGATAAGGAGTGAATCGAAATGGCAAATGAAAAACCAACTCGTCCAAAAATGACCCGCGCTGAAGCCGGTCGTCTCGGCGGAGAAGCCACTTCTAAAAAATTTGATCGAACGTTTTACGAAAATATAGGAAGAAAAGGTGGGATAACCACATCTGAAAATCATGATGCAGATTTCTATCAAGAGATTGGTAGTAAAGGTGGACAAGCTACCGCCCGCTCTCATGATCGTAGCTTTTATCGTGAAATTGGACGTAAAGGGGGCCTTCGTTAAGTATTTTTTCAACAATATTGTTTATCTACCTTTAACAAAAAAGGGACTTGTCATCTCATGACCTATCGCCTGCTTTATATCAATGGATCTATGGACCTTCCAAGAAGACAATTGGTGGTCCGTCAGGCAGTGTATCTAAGTCAATGTGAGAAGATACAAGTCTCTTTTTCTGTTTGTGTATACCTTAGTTCCCTTAATTTTGTAGAAATATGACGTGAACTGTGATAGACTCATAAAAATTATATTTTACTATTTGCGATTAAAGCGTCACAGAGGAAAGTTATTCATTTCATTTTGATTCTGGGGGGAAACAGTCATCATGGCACCAAATAAAATGCGTTCCGATATGATTAAAAAAGGTTTCGACAGAGCACCGCACCGTAGCTTGCTTCGTGCAGCAGGGGTAAAAGAAGAGGATTTTGGTAAACCATTTATCGCAGTATGTAACTCATATATTGATATCGTACCAGGTCATGTACATCTTCAGGAATTCGGTAAAATTGTAAAAGAAGCGATCCGTGAAGCGGGCGGGGTTCCTTTTGAATTCAATACAATCGGTGTCGACGATGGTATTGCAATGGGACACATTGGTATGCGCTATTCCCTACCAAGCCGGGATATTATTGCAGATTCAGTTGAAACTGTCGTATCGGCACACTGGTTTGACGGTATGGTTTGTATTCCGAACTGTGACAAGATTACGCCAGGCATGATGATGGGCGCACTGCGCGTTAACATTCCAACCATCTTCGTCAGCGGTGGACCGATGAAAGCAGGCCGTGATAGTAATGGTCGTGCTCTATCCCTCACTTCTGTATTTGAAGGTGTAGGTGCTTATCAAGCAGGTAAAATCGATGATAAAAGTTTGCTTGAACTGGAACAGTTTGGTTGTCCTACATGCGGATCTTGCTCCGGTATGTTTACAGCGAACTCCATGAACTGTCTTGCCGAAGCAATGGGTCTTGCTCTTCCGGGTAATGGTACCATTCTTGCGGTTTCTCCAGAACGTCGTGATTTTGTCCGCCAGTCTGCCACTCAGCTAATGGAGCTGATCAAGCTGGATCTGAAACCTCGTGATATCGTAACCCATGAGGCCATTGATAATGCGTTCGCTCTTGATATGGCAATGGGCGGTTCTACCAATACTGTGCTTCATACCCTTGCGCTCGCTCATGAAGCGGGTATCGATTATCCAATTGAACGTATTAACGAAGTGGCAAATCGTGTTCCGCATTTGTCAAAACTCGCACCTGCTTCCGATCTTCATATTGAAGACGTTCAGAATGCAGGCGGTGTAAGTGCCGTACTGAATGAACTCCTCAAAAAACCAGGTGCAATTCATGGCGATTGTATTACCGTTACCGGTAAAACCATTCGTGAGAATGTTCAAGGTAAGGAGATTCAGGATCATAATGTCATTCATGCTTTGGACAATCCGCATTCAGAACGTGGAGGTCTTGCTGTACTCTTTGGTAACCTCGCTCCTCAAGGTTCCATTATTAAAGTTGGTGCGGTAGATGCGTCCGTAGGTGGATATCATAAAGGCCCTGCAATCTGCTTTAACTCACAAGAAGAAGCACTCGAAGGTATTGCAAATGGTAAAGTAAAAGAAGGAAATGTCGTTGTCATTCGTTATGAAGGCCCTAAAGGCGGTCCGGGTATGCCAGAGATGCTCGCTCCTACCTCTCAGATCGTTGGAATGGGACTTGGTGCGAAAGTCGGCCTTATTACAGACGGACGTTTCTCTGGTGCATCCAGAGGAATCAGTATTGGACATATTTCTCCAGAAGCAGCCGAAGGCGGTCCAATCGCATTTGTGCATGACGGAGATCTGATTGAGCTTGATCTGAACAATCGTAAAATTGATCTGCTTGTTAGTGAAGAAGAAATGGAACGTCGCCGTGCTGACGAGTGGACTGAGTTCGAACCAAAAGTGAAAACAGGGTATTTGGCTCGTTATTCCAAACTCGTTACCAACGCAAGTAATGGCGGAGTACTGAAAATCTAATCACTCATGAATAAAAGGATCCTCAGCTTAAGTGAGCTGGGGATCCTTTTTTATGTCCTATTTTTTATGATATTAAGTATCAAGCTACAGGTGGTGTTCTACTTAAATCAGTGCTTCCAGTAAGTATAGATGATTCATCTTCCTCATAAGTTTCTTCCATTACATCCTTTTGGGATGATGGCTCAGGACTATTTTTACTCCCGAATCGTTCATACAAAACATCCATTGGCATGATAATCATTTTGGGTACCATTTGCTGACTACCCTCTTTTAACCGTTGCTGACCTTGCGGATGAATGACGCTAAGTAGAATTTTCAGATAGACTGAACTAGATGCAGCAAACCATCCCTTCGGCAAATCCTTAACGAGGAATCCAAATTGCTCTGGTCCGCGATTAATCATCGTCACTCCATACAATGCCTTAACCTGGGCAGCATCTGGATCCACCGCTGCAATTCGTGCTAGATCAGGAAGTTGTTTTTCCATCGTCCGGATCATTCGAATCGCAAGATGAACAGATGTGCGTGATGAAGTACCTAATTGATACAATTTTTTATTGTCAAAATGAAGCTCAATGATAGAATCGCCCTTTTCAAGAAACGCTCCGTCTGCCATTGGTACCCGATTACCCTGGTATGGACGAATCCGATAATGTAAAAAAGGATCCTGAGGGGTAATTGTCTTTAGATGGGTTATCATATGGAAGACTTTTTCCCAACCTAACCACAGAGTGACTACTACTTTTTTCATTCCTGCTTTCATGTTTATAAGCATATCCTTCCCGAAACGTATTACTCCGTCTTTCTTTGCTGCATTATGAAGAGCAATCATTTCATCGATGCGAATGCTTTGAAGTCCTTTATGCTTCGCTTCCTCCAAAATTCTCTCCAGTGCAAGAAGCATGATTCGGGGAGCATGTTTATCAGCACCCGGTGTAGTTCCACAATCGTGAAGTACCAGAACTTCACCACCACGAAGTTTTTTTCTCATTCGTTCAGCTAAACGTTCCTCTCCGATACGTTCTTTCCAGTCTCCAAACATTCCTGACCATAGAACAATACGATGATGATGCTTTTTCGAGAAATCAAATAAATTGGTAATTCCCCATGGCGGACGGTAAAATTGAGTATGCGAACCCGTAATCTGATACACAATGGTATCTGTACGTTCAATTTGCTGTCGGACAAGCTTAGGAGACATTAACCAGTTCGTGTAATGCTTGTAATTGTGAATACCAATGAGGTGACCCTCTTCATGAATTCTCTTTAGCAGATCTTGATTTCGCTCTGCATGTTCTCCCACTACAAAAAAAGTAGCTTTGACACCATACCTTTTGAGCAGATCCAAAAGAAGTGGTGTATAGTATGGATCGGGTCCATCATCAAAAGTAAGAGCATAATCTTTTATGTTTTTTCCTTTTCTAAACACACGAAAACCGAATAACCGGCTAATCAAACTGGGAATAAATGCATAAAAGGATGTAATGTAAAAAAGCAAAAGCAACAAGTTTTGCATAATCTTATTCCTCACTTCTCTCGCTAGTCTCGCCTGCAAATCAAAACAACACTAATTGTTATTTTATCATATTGTGAATAAAATGAACCTTTGAATTCAAATTTTGCGTATACTTCCTTAAATGTTGATATTTAAATGAGATAAAGGAGTCGTTGTTATCGTATGCTTCCTCTGTATAAAAAGTATTGGCGCACCGCTTTTGATATTGGTCTAATTGCGCTCACCGTTTTTTTAATTATGTTCGTCTCAAGCAAGTTGTATCAGATCGCAGCGCCTGTATTTCTTTCCTTTCTTGTCTTTATAATTATTGAACCACTTGCCAAATTTCTACATCGCAAAGGAATAAAAAAAGCGATTGCCTCAGCTATTTCAGTCTTACTCTTTCTCGGTATATTACTCGGTATATTTTTTGGACTTGGTGTTATCGTCGTCTCGTCCATTGTTCAATTTCAGGATAATATCCCTTACTATACCGAAATGATTCAGACCCAGTTCAACCAGTTCATGACTTTTTTACATACACAAATTGATGCACTTCCAGCCAGCGTGACGAATCAGGTAAATGATTACTTTGAAGTCGTCACTCAAACACTATCTGCCTGGGGAAAAATATTCATTGGTTATATTATTACTATGCTCAGCTCCTTTTCCTCATTTATAGGAAATTTTGCTGTTGCCATGATCCTTGCGTTCTTCCTCAGTGTTGAAATTGATATATGGCGGGCACTAACGAAAAGAAAAGCACCTAATACCATCAAACAAGCGTATTTATTTGTGAAAAATCACGTACTTATTTCTATTGGTTCCTATTTAAAAGCTCAATTAATTCTTATCTCCATTACATTTATACTTGTATATGTAGGATTGTTGATTGTAGGAACCGGAAATGCTCTTACCATTGCACTCGTATCCGCCTTTTTTGATTTATTGCCTCTGCTTGGTATACCAGTTATTTTTATCCCATGGATTATTTATTTGTTTATCGTAGGAAACACAGGAACGGCAATCGGGCTCATTATTGTTCTAGTGGTAACCATGCTGACTCGACAACTGGCAGAGCCAAAAATTTCCGGTAATTCGATTGGTGTCACATCTGCTTATTTAATGCTATCCTTTATGCTCATATCCTTGTCCATTTTCGGCATTGCAGGTGTTATATTATCACCAATCCTACTGATTCTAATTAAGGAATTACTTCAGCAAGGGTACTTGCAGCGCTGGATTCATCTTCCTGAAGATGAATTTCAAACCTCTCCTTTTATTGTAGACGACCCAGTTAACCCACGGGAAGAATAAAAAAACAAAATTAAAACCTCTACCGTCCCTATTGAATAGGGAAGTAGAGGTTTATTTGATTTACATTCAGTCACCATTCACGATTTAAGTTGTAGCCAACATGTTCATTACCTGTTTAAATAACTGCGTAGCTTTGTGTTTAGAGGTCGGTTCCACATGCTTTACGAGTACAGCAACTGCATAACGTGGAGATTCTACCGGACCATATCCGATAAACCACTGATGGTTTAATTTTCGTGAGTTCTTCAAAACTTGAGCTGTGCCTGATTTTCCAGCAAGATGCCATGTTGCCTGCTTTAGAGCTTGTCCTGTACCTTCCTCCACTACCTTGTCCATAAAATGCAGCAGCTTGTTCGCTGTAGACTTGCGGATAGAAGGCATACTGCTTCCCGATAAACGGTGCTCTGGAAGTTCTGCCAGCACAGTTCCGTCCGCATAATGAATTTGGGCGACGATGCGCGGAGATAACACCTCTCCCCCATGTAAAAGTGTCACGATAAGATTGGCTGCTTGCAGTGGAGTGACCTTTACATCCCGCTGTCCAATCGCTGTTTGTATCCTGGCACCTTCATCATCAAGCTGAATACTCTCTTTCGTGTTAAAGATGCTACCTTTCTCTTCATGATCGAACAGCCGGAAATGCTCTTGTCCCAAATAATGATTCTGTTCAAATCCAACCGCTCTCCCAAGTCCAAGGGAGTTAGCTGTATCTGTTATCTGCTTCGCACTCAATCGCGATGCCACCTCGGCAAAAGTAATATTGCAAGACTGAGCAAAACCTTCTTCGAATGTCAAAATTCCATGGCCCGCTGTTTTCCAGCAACTTAGTCCATATTTTCCATAATGGCCGGTACAGTGGAATTTCTCATTAGGGTGAACCACACCTTGTTCCAGAGCAGCTGCGGCAGTTACTATTTTAAAAATAGAACCAGGAACAGCAGCCTTCAGCGCCTGATTTCCCCATTCATTCTTCGTCATACTAATATGCTCCGGATCATAAAAAGGTCTCGATACCATAGCTACAACGTCTGCATTCCGTACGTCAAGTACGACAACTGCTCCCTCGGCAATACCTGCCTGAGCGGTTAGTTTTTCTACTTGTTCTTGTATATCTATATCCACTGTAGTCTCGACATTCAGAGGATACTTCGGATTGCGGGGTGCAATTACCCTAGCCCCTAGATTTCCTTGTAATGGATTTTTATGTCCATCTACCATATTGGATACTATGGTAGGTCCAAGTCCTTTCAGCACGGGTTCCAAGCTGCGCTCTAAGCCCCCTGCCCCTGACTTCACGTTAAAAGGATCTTTAACCTCCATATGACGATTGCTCATCACAGTCTTTTCCGGGAGTTCTGCAAGATAACCAAGCCACTGCCTTCCATTTTCTGCGCCCAAGTACCGCTTCATATAGGGCAGCGGCTTGATGACGTCTATATTCATGTTACGGAGGGACTCAGCCTCTGTAGTTGATAGGATCATTGGCTCCCCAGAAGCACCCTTCCAGCATTCCGGTGAGGTTAAGGTGCTCCATTTCGCCCACAGTACCTCATTACTGATCTTCAGCACGTCTGCTACCTCTAGCAGACTGTTTTTCTCTTCTTCTGTAATCTGGTCAGGCAGTGGAAACAAAACAGGTATATATACCATTTGTCCAGTCAGCGACTTATGGTGGCGATCAAGAAACTGTCCACGGCCCGAATCCATAATAATCCCTTGTTCACGCTGTAATACTGACATCTCTCTCATCGTTCTTCCAGTTTCAAGTACCTCTTGATTGACGCTAATAAACTGAATGTACCCAAGACGAATAATTAATACAAGAAGCAGCCCCCCTAATAAAAGAAGCATATAAAAAATTCGTCTTTTTCTTATCAGGTCCATACAGTCGCCTTCTTTCGACTTTTTTGGCTATTATCCCCTATTTGCCCATATTAAAAACCCTGCCTCCTTATTTCAGGAAACAGGGTGTGATTGGTGTTCATAATCTACATGTAATGATTAATAATGAAAAGCAGACAAGGTTGATTTCAGCTCTCCCGATACCTTTTCAAGTTTAGCGGACAACTCTACCAGATGATTACCGATACTTTGCTGCTCACTGCTCAATGAGGCTACTTCTTGTGATGTCGCGGAAGATTGCTCTGCAACGGAACTCACATTCATCATCGTCTCGGAAAGCGTAATCTGGGACTCATTTAACGCTTCTATGGAGACCGAGGTTTCATTCAGCCTTTTCACGAAGTGCCCCATTTGATCCTCCACGGTTTGAAAAATCTCTCCCGTTTCTTTTACTGCTACAATTTGTTCCTGGAATAACGGGTATGCTTCTGACAAAGCAGCTACTGTTTCGTTCATTTCATTCATAATGCGATCTGTCATACTCGCGACCATATCAATGGATTCTTTGGACTGATCTGCCAGTTGACGAACTTCCCCTGCAACCACCATAAATCCACGTCCAGCTACTCCTGCCCTTGCTGCTTCAATCGTAGCATTCAAAGACAAAATATTCGTTTGTCTTGCAATGTTATGCAGCACATCTAGAATACTAAGGATCGAGCTTGTACTGTCCTTGAGTTGATCTACTTTATGAACAAGTGAACGAATCATCTCTTCACTCTGTTCCGTTTTACTAATAAGCCCTGTTAAATACTTGCTACCTTCTTGGCTTGCGCCTTCCACTTCTCGTGCCGAACTCCCTAGCTCTTCATTGGTTACTACGACTTTCTGCATCTGAGCAGAGATCTGCTCCGTCATCTCGGAACCTCGTTCTGCTTCACTTGCCAGATTCGTTGCTCCTCCTGCAATTTGTTCTGTTGCTACGGCTACTTCGGTAGCAGAGGCAGCAGTTTTCTGAGAGGCCGAGCTTAGTTCCGATGCTGTATGCAATACATCCTGTGCAGTCTGGTTGGTTTGCTTAACAAGATCCGTAATTTGCTCCATCATCTGATTAAAGCTAGCAGACAACTGTCCAATTTCGTCTTTTGAGTGATGCGATGTACGAACAGTCAAATCCCCTTTAGCCCCTTGATACATGAGATCCTTTAGCCTGGATAGAGGTGTCGCAATCATCCGCACCATCCATATGCCGATTAACAAAGCAAGAATCGCTGCGGCTACGGCAAAAATAACAGTAACTATTAATATCTTATTCGCACCTTTAAGCAGTTCATCTACAGGAATCATCCCAATCATTTTCCATCCGGATATGCCCAGCGTATTATATACAGCTAGTACTTCCCTGTGTTGACCTTCAATAGTATTCTCCGTGTCTTTAAATCCGCTTTGCTCAGTGAGATCATTAATAAAAGAAAGTTCCGATTTTTTACCTGCTCGATCTGATATTGAGGATCCAACGACAGTTCCATCTTCAGCGATCGTTTGAATGACTCCGCTTTCTCCAAAATCCACTTTTTTGAGTTCGGTTTCCAAAGCACTAGCTTTAATATCGAATACAAGCACATAAGTACCAATGCTTGTACTAATATTTTTTAACACTCGCGCCATACGGTATGTATCTTCTGATCCATCTTGTCTTACTACAGTCGGGAGCCACTGGATTCCGCCTTTTTCCAGCAGAGCCTTAAACCACTCTTCGTTACGGAGCTCTGATAGTCCTGCACTTGCTCCTGTGCTAATAATCGGTACTTCTGGTTTCTGATGAATAAGTGCAATGGAAGCTACCGTTTTATTCGTAAATTGCATATTCATCATTTGTTCAGAAATCAGTGACATCGCCTGATAAACTTCAAACTCTGTGACGCCGCTTTTCGTGAGATCTGTCAAATTCTTTTGAATGTTCGTGTCAAAAAAAATCTGTGTTGACATATCCACATAACGCTCCATGATAATATCTAATCTTTGTGTAATCTGTTCCATCGTTTCCTGATTCGCTGTAGCTGCATTATCTTTAATCGTCGCTTTGGCTGTCTGATAGGATAAGGTCCCGAGTCCAAATACAACGAGTAGAATAGCAATCATAAAAATAAGGAACAATCGCACTCCTACAGATTGAATTGGATTTAGATTATTTAACCGTTTCCATGAAAAACGTGTTCGCTCTCCCTTCTTTTTTGTCTGACTTCCTTCTTCTGAGTCACGTTTTTTCCTTAACTTAACAAATCCTTTCATTCTGCTCACCGCCATTAGTCGTTATCGTTTCAAAACCTGACATTAATAACTATTATTTCGACATTTTGATGGTAAAACCTTTGCTTTTATGAAAAAAAATTGCACCTTTTTTCCTAGATGTCTATAAAAAAAGGCCCTCATCTTCCGATAGATGAGGGCTTTAGACCTGTTTTTCATTAATCCCCCCCCTTTTTTGCGGAGGGTCCTTACTGAAAAATATTATTTTTTCTTACGCATCATATCAAAAAAGGCAACAGGTTGATCTACTTTTACTTTTACCAGCTGCAATGGATGACGGGCTGCATCAAGTAAATTACCAGCTTCATCATAGATTTCACTTACTTTTTGCTTAAAGAAAGTACCGTTCGGTCCAAAAAATTCAATCTCATGTCCCGGTTTGAAATAATTGCGTTGTTGAATCGTAGCCATCTGTGACTTCTCATCATAATCCATTACAAGTCCTGCAAAGTCATAAGGCACTGCTTTTTCTTCCGGCTCATAAATATGATCCTCATGATCTGGAGTATCATAGAAAAATCCAGTATTCAACGGACGATTCGCTGCTTTCTGAATCTCTTCCAGCCATTCCGGCTTTAGAACATAGTTCTCTGGGTCAGCCATGTAGGAGTCAATTGCTTGACGGTATACATTAACGACCGTTGCCACATAGTGAATGGACTTCATCCGTCCTTCAATTTTAAAGGAATCAATCCCTACGTCAATAAGATCCGGTATGTTTTCCAGCATGCAGAGATCTTTGGAACCCATCGTAAACGAATGGTCTCCTTCTTCATACAACGGAAGCTGATTTACACCAAGTTCGAAATTTTTGAGAATACGAGAATCTCTTGTATCTTCTTCAGATACCCATACCTCATTTTCTCTCGCGTCCTCGAATAAATCGTATTTCCAGCGGCAAGATTGGCAGCATCCGCCTCGATTCGAATCCCGATCAGTAAAGTGATTGGACAACACACATCTTCCGGAAAAAGAAGAACACATCGCACCATGAATAAATGCTTCAATTTCAATATCTACATTTTGCTTAATCTCAGCAATTTCTTCTAGGCTCGCTTCTCGTCCAAGAACGACACGTGGAAGCCCTTCTTCTTTCCAAAATTTCACCGCTTGCCAGTTAATGGTCGATTGCTGTGTACTAAGATGTACTTCAAGACCCGGAACAGCACGTTGTGCAACGTCAATAATCGCAGGGTCTGCTACGATAATTGCCGAAATTCCAACTTCATAAAGCTTGTTAAGATAGGCTTCAATACCCTCTACATCTTCATTATGTGCATAAATGTTCGTTGCAACAAACACTTTTGCCCCATACTTCTTAGCAAATTCGACCCCTTCCCGCATTTCTTCAAAACTGAAATTGTCGGCATTTGAACGAAGGCCGTACTTTTGTCCACCAATATATACTGCGTCCGCACCATAATGAATAGCAAACTTCAGCTTTTCCAAGTTTCCTGCCGGAGCAAGCAGCTCAGGCTTGTCCAGCCGATAACGTTTGCCCGTATATTTTGGTTTCGTAATCGTGTCCATTTCCTTTTACCACCTCATATTAATAAACTTGTTCTTTATAGAAAAATCCAAAGGACAGTTCGCGCTCCGGATCCTGCATTTCCCGTACCTCATCCAGCCAAGACTCATCATATTCGTAGTTTAGTGGGTCTACCGTGTAAGCATCGATTGCTTTACGATATGCCCTTACAACAGCCTCATTGTATGCAGTGCTTTTTAGAATTCCTTCGATTTTGAAAGAATGTACCCCTGCATTCATTAAGAGATGGAGATCTTCCATAATACAAATATCTTCCGAACTCATAATATGGGTTCCATTCACATCTTCATAGATAGGGAATTTCTCATCCCGACGCTCTGCTTCAATCAGAAATAGGCCTCTTGCCAAACTCAAATCTCCATCTACCGGCCGTCCTTGCTGTTTCATGTAGCTAGCAACCAGTTGGCGTTTGGAATGATAAATGTTGGTCATACCATGAATCTGTACCTGAGCTTCAACTTCAAGCATGGGTACCATTTCTGTAATTTCATCCATATTCAGTTCTCTAGCAAGAACTACTCGGGATGCCCCTTTACGCCCCCAATAGTTGGAAGTACTATAGTTGGTAGAAGTCATTTCTGCATTCCAATGAAGTTTGATCTCCGGTGCAATCTCACGTACAGCCCGAAGAACAGAGGGATCATTAAATTCGATACCATCTACTCCAGCTTCCTTAAGACCACGGACATAATCCGGTATTTCAGGAAGAAGTTCATTCGTCATAATGTTATTCATGGAAACGTAAACCTTGGCATGATGCTCTTTAGCAAGCTTAACTGCCTCCTTGGTTTGTTCCAAGGTAAAACTTCCAGGTAATCTCATACCGAAACGATCGTCACCGATAATAATCGCGTCAGCTCCTGCAGTAAGTAGCACTTCTGCTTCTTTTAAATCACTTGCCGTCACTAGCAATTCGTAAGGCCGAGTCAAAGCCATCCCTCCGTTATTCCGCGCTTTCTTTGCTTTTTTCTATATTCTCCAAATGCTCTTCATACGTTTTGGCAAAAAGATGTTCCGAACTTCCGTCTTTTTTCGTTACATAAAATAGATAGTCTGATGCTTCAGGTGATAATGCTGCCTCAATTGCACTCAAACTTGGGCTTGCAATCGGTCCTGGGGGCAATCCCGCGTTCCGATACGTATTATATGGGCTCTTTACTTCTAAATCTTTATAAAGCAAACGTTCTTTCTGCTTGTCCAGCAAATATTGAACGGTTGCGTCCATTTCAAGTCTCATGTTCTTTTCAAGGCGATTATAAATGACACCCGCTACCAAAGGTCTCTCCTCGGGAACCACAACTTCTCTCTCAATGAGGGAGGCGACCGTAAGAAGTTCATGCACCGTAAGGCCGCGTGCTTTCAGTTTAGCTTCAAAATCAGGTATAGCATCCAGTTTAGCCTGCATTTCCGTCAGCATACGTATAATAATATCTTCTGCGGTACTTCCCTTTTTAAGTTCATACGTTTCGGGGAACAGATAACCTTCTAGCTTAAAGAGATAGTCTGGGTTATCCGGGATCTCAGCTACAAGTGGAATATCTTGAAACAACTCTGGCTGATTAATCATATCCATGAACAGCTTGTTCACCGTCACACCATCTGTATCCAGCTTCTCGGCAATCTGCTTCAGGGTATACCCTTCAGGAATAGTGAACTTCAAAGTTTCTTCTTTCTGTACATCTCCATTATTTAACGAAGTAATAATTTCTTTGTAGCTTTGACCTGGCACAAAAGCGTACGTTCCTGCTTTAAAATTAGAACCTTCATTGTTGAGTTTTAAATATACTTTAAAGAAAAAACTGTTGCGTATCAGTCCATTTTCCTCCAGTTTATCCGCGATCTGCGCCGTACCTGTTCCTTTATCAATGGTGAAAATAACAGGTTCTGATGCTGATGCTACAGGTCTCATTGACTGCCATACATATAAGGCGCTGCCTGCAAGCACCACCATGATCACAATAAGGATAATGAATCGCCTGAAGTATTTTGCTTTCAAAAAATCCAACCCCTTCACAGCCAAAAAGAGCGGACTTCTCCGCCCTCTCATAAGCCGTATTTTAAGTAAGTATACCTAGATTTCTATAATAACATACAAAGCAGGCACCTCGGTAGAGGTGCCTCCTCGTATTACCCTTGGTCATCTGGTAAGGACCATTCATCATAGAGCTCTGCAATATTTTCCCATTCTTCATCATCTTCAATCGTGTGAAGCTCTGGAAGTCCTTCTGCTGTGAATTCCACACGCAAAAGTTCATATTCTTCGTTCTTACTGTTTAGAGATTGCAATACCGCATAACCTTGACCATGCACTTCAAACTCAGCAAGCAATTCATAAGGAACGGATTTACCGTTCGCTTCCTCCAGCTCAACTTCTGTTCCAAATGCTTCTCGCAAGCGAGTCGTTATGATCAGATCCGCTCTTGAAAAAGGAAAATCCGTCATTTATACAGTCTCCTCGTCATCTTCTGAATCTACGAGAGTATTAAATGTTTCTTCAACAATCGCCCACTCAGCTTCATCTTGAATCATAAACAATTTAATATCGTCTCCGTCTTCTTCATAACGGAAGGCATATACCTCAGATTCATCTTCGTCATCGCCAACCTCAACGGGAACAACCATCATGTATTTAGCATCTGAACCATCTACATCAAAGGTCATTAGGACCTCAAATTCCTCATCGTTGCCTTCTTCATCCGTAATATATATGATCTCGCGATCCTCTTCCATACCCACATGATTATCAGTCATAGTAAACTCCCCCTCACCTTGTACTTTTGGCATCTAAATAATTTTGCAATATTAAGCTTGCGGCCATTTTGTCCACAACCTTTTTACGCTTCTTTCGGCTTACGTCGGCTTCAACCAGCGTACGTTCTGCCGAAACGGTGCTGAGCCTTTCATCCCATAGGTGAACGGGCAAGTCCAATGTTTCCCGCAGCACTTCTGCAAATTCAATGCAGATTTCACCACGAGGACCAACGGTACCGTTCATATTCTTGGGCAATCCGACGACGATTTCACTAACCTCGTTCAATTTAACAAGTTCAGTGATCCGTGCAATCTCATTCCCTTCGCGGCGCCGTTCTATTACTTCTAATCCCTGGGCAGTCCAGCCAAAGGCGTCACTAAGTGCAACGCCAATTCTGCGGTCGCCATAATCCAAACCTAAAATCTTCATTTCGTTCTCCTATTCTTATCGGTGATTGGCCAGATAAGAACGTACTAATTCTTCAATCAGTTCGTCGCGTTCTTTTTTGCGGACCAGACTTCTGGCATTGTTGTGGCGTGGAATATAAGCCGGATCCCCAGAAATAAGATACCCAACGATTTGATTAATCGGGTTATAATCTTTTTCCTGAAGGGAGTCGTACACTTTAAGAAGAATCTCTTGTGCAGAAGCTTCTTCCACATCGCCCTTCACATTAAATTTGACTGTCTTATCCATGGAGTCCATATACGACACCTCGCTTCTGCATAAAACAAAAACTTTTCATTTTTGCTATGCCGAATTGATTTCTTCTTTATAATAACATATTCTGTCCTCTGTAAATATAGCAGGAAAGTGAGAATATTTTGTTTTTTGTAAACGGTACAAAACCTTACCCAGCAATGATTTGTTCAGCAAGGCGCAGTGCTTCTTCAAGTTTGGAAGCATCTTTACCACCAGCTTGAGCCATATCTGGACGTCCGCCACCGCCGCCGCCGCATACTGCAGCGACTTCTTTCACAATCTTACCTGCATGCAACCCTTTCTTGACCTGATCTTGAGGTACAAGGACAACAAAGTTTACTTTTTCCTCTGCTGCCGCACCAAGAACAATAACAGTGTCCGGTAATTTCACCTTAAGTTCATCGGCAAGTGTACGAAGTGCATCCATCCCTGCTGCCTCAACACGTGCTGTCAATACTTTGGTATCTCCATGTTGAACCACTTTATCCGTAAGTTGTCCTGCTTCAATGGAGCTTAGTTTACCTTGAAGGGATTCATTCTCACGCGTTAGGTCTTTCACTTGAGCATGCAGTGCATCAATCCGTTTAGGCACATCATTTAGGTTCGACTTGAGCAGAGCCGCGGATTGTTTTAGTAGATCCAATTGGCCTTCCAAGTATTCATATGCACCGCGTCCTGTTAGGGCTTCAATCCGTCTTACACCGGAACCGATCCCGCTCTCGCTCACTAGTTTGAACAAGCCAATCTCCGATGTATTATTCACATGACAACCTCCGCAAAGCTCAAGGCTGTAATCGCCGACTTGAACGACACGAACAATATCTCCGTACTTTTCACCGAATAAAGCCATAGCGCCCATTGCTTTTGCTTCGTCAATAGATTTGAACTCGATGACAACATTCAGTTGTTTCCAAATTTGTTCGTTTACTTTACGTTCGATTACGCTAAGTTCCTCCGGCGTGATTCCGCCAAAGTGCGAGAAGTCGAACCGCAAACGTCCTGGTTCTACAAGAGATCCCGCCTGATTAACGTGGTCTCCTAATACTTCTTTCAGTGCTTTATGCAGCAGATGTGTAGCTGTATGATTTTTTACAATCGCTTCACGACTTGTTTTATCAACTTCAGCTTTGACTTGATCTCCTACACGAAGTTCACCAGCATCGATCGTTACCATATGAATATGTTGACCAAGAGGTGCCTTGAAAAGACCTTTTACTTTCACAAATGTAGTTTCCCCGCGCAGAATACCTTCGTCACTCACTTGGCCGCCGCTCTCCGCGTAAAATGGAGTACGGTCCAGAACGATCTGGCATGTATCTCCTTCACTTACTGAATCAACCATTACTTCATCACGAATAATGGCAACGACATTTGCTTCTGTCACGAGGTCATTATATCCAACAAATTCACTTTTAACCGTCAGTTCCGAGATCGCGCCACCCTGAATCTTCATACTAGCGCTATCCTGACGAGCTGAACGCGCACGATTACGCTGCTCTTCCATCGCCTTATCAAAACCTTCTCGGTCGACTGTAAGGCCGTGCTCTGCCGCATAATCTTCCGTAAGATCAAACGGGAATCCGTAAGTATCATACAGTTTAAAAGCATCATTTCCGCTAATCATATTCTGTCCATTTGCTTTCGCTTGTCCGCTAATATCAGCAAGAATGGCAAGACCATCACTAAGTGTTTCATGGAAACGTTCTTCTTCCGTTTTAATCACCTTAGCGATAAATTCACGTTTTTCTATTACTTCTGGATAGTAAACACCCATTACATCAGCTACCTGCTGTGTCAGCTCATACATGAATGGACGGTCAAGTCCAAGCACTTTTCCGTAACGGACTGCACGGCGTAGCAATCTGCGGATTACATATCCACGCCCTTCATTGGAAGGAAGTACACCATCACCTACGGCAAATGCAACCGTACGTACATGGTCAGCAATCACTTTCAGCGCTACATCAATTTCTACACTATCGTTATATTTAACGCCTGCCAGCTCAGCTGTACGCTGAATCGTAGGCTGGAATAGATCCGTATCAAAGTTGGAGTCTACGTCCTGCAAGATGGAAGCGAAACGCTCCAGACCCGCACCTGTATCAATGTTTTTATTCGGAAGCGGTGTATAGCTGCCATCTTTATTATGGTTGAACTGGGAGAATACCAGATTCCATACTTCAAGATAACGTTCATTTTCTCCACCAGGATACAGTTCTGGATCTTCCGGATCATTACCGTAAGCTTCTCCGCGATCATAGAAAATTTCCGTACATGGACCGCACGGACCCTCACCAATATCCCAGAAGTTCTCATCAAGCTTGATGATTCTTTCTGCTGGCAGGCCGATTTTTTCATTCCACAGTTTGAAAGCTTCTTCATCTTCAGGGTACACGGTAACTGACAAACGTTCAGGATCAAATCCGATCCATTTTTTGTCGGTCAAGAATTCCCAAGCCCAAGTAACTGCTTCTTCTTTGAAATAATCACCAATAGAGAAGTTCCCTAACATTTCGAAAAAAGTATGGTGTCTACGAGTTTTCCCTACATTCTCGATATCATTGGTACGAATACATTTCTGAGAGTTCGCAAGACGTGGATTCTCAGGTTTCACTCGGCCGTCAAAATAAGGCTTCAGTGGCGCCATTCCTGCATTGATCCACAACAGCGATGGATCGTTATGAGGTACGAGCGATGCACTCGGTTCGATTTTGTGGTTTTTGGATTTGAAAAACTCGATCCATTTGGAACGGATTTCACTTGCCTTCATGGTCATAACCTCCGGTTTAAGTTGTATATTAGGTTAGCCCGGACATTTTATTGCCGAAACTACCGCTGCTCCGTAAACGAATTGTCTCTCGGTCGTCGTTGGTTTGAATACCGGTCTGGAGAATAAATTTCCCCTTTCCTGAATTTCAAACCAAATACGAACGTTTCACTCCTCTAAGCCAATTCGTTTACTACGCATAGTTCATGCCCATAAATCCCGGGCTAAAAAATATAAAATTGAAAAGGTTACTCCCCTACACAAAAGAAAAAACAGGAGTAACAAATACACATAAAAACTAGCGAGCTTCAACGAAAAAACAAAAAAACGCCCCTGAATAGTTCAGGGACGAGAAGTTCGCGGTACCACCCTGGTTATCGCTATCTCTTCTTGGCATAAGGATTATTCATATACATGAATGTCCTAAGCTTAGAGTAGACGAGCGATCGCCTTTGTTAGAACCCAGTAACGGAGGTCATCCGGCGGCTTTAACCGCACTCCGAAATTAGCTTTCCGTCGCTTCATTTCAGGACTCTTACAGCCAACTATCTTAGGAGTGCCCGAAGCACTTCGATAGCAGGAGTCCATTCTCTGTGGAAACACCCTGACGTACTTGATTTCATCACTGTATTTTACGATATACATACATATTTAATTATATCTTTAGAGGATATAGCTGTCAATGTAGCCCAGCGGACACCGTAGGTTATTCTCCGCCATTTATCGAGCCTCACCTCTGCATTGATTTTAAATTTTGGTTTCGTCTATGCCTTCTGTCTATTCAATCGTCTTACGCTTGATATAGTACAAAAAGAAGTGCTGGCATAACACCTTTAATACTGCAAATACCGGCACAGCCAAAATCAAACCTACAATTCCTGCTAGTTCTCCTCCCACTAATAAAGCAAAGATAATGGTCAGTGGATGTAAATGTAACGTCCTACCCACCACCTGAGGAGAAATAACATTGCTCTCTAGAATCTGACATAGCGTATTCACCACAATGACAAAGATAAGCATCTTCACTGATATGGTGGAGGCCATAACAATGGCAGGTGCTGCTCCAAGAAAAGGTCCCAAGTAAGGGACAATGTTAAACACACTAACCACACTTGCTAGAATGAGCGCATAAGGCATACCGATAACAACATAACCAATGTAAGCAAATACACCAACAATGATGCACACAAGGAACTGACCTCTTATGTAATTGCCAAGTGCAGCATCAATCTCTTTCAGAAGCATAACTATTGATTTTCGCTGAGTCCTGGGTAAATAAGAAACAATCGCCTTTTCCATCACATCGAAGTCTTTGAGCATATAGAAGATCAGAAACGGTACGATAAAAATGTTGAAAATCGTGCTAATTGTCGCTCCGATATTATCCATAAAGGCAGATATACCAGTTGCCAAACGATTCTCCATCTGGAACATCCATCCGTTGATCCCGACGCGAACGCCCGGTGGGATGAGGTTGTTATTCATATTGTTCATCAAACTTTGAGCATGCATATTTAGCTCGGGTAAGTGTTCGTTCAACTGCTCCAGCTGTTCCATAAACATCGGTATAACATTCATTAATATGACAGCCAGACAGGTCAGAAATACCGCATAAATAAGCAATACGGCTATACTGCGAGGAACTCTGCGGCCACCCAGCATAGATACAATCGGGTTCAGAACATATGAAATAATCAATGCCACCAGAAAAGGGGCAAAAATGGCTTTCAGAAAAACGTATACACCCAGCAACATAGGACGCAGCAGCCACACAAAATATAAAATAACGAGGGCAAGCAGCACGAGCAGCCCATAACGGAACAGCTTGCTTTTCGTTAGTTGCTCCACATCTAGATTCCTCCTCGGACGGGCTTATCCTTGTAAGTATATGTAGGACGAGGATAAATTAACCCTATGAGAAGAAAGCCTATCTGAGGTAATTGTCTAATAAAAAGCAGAAAACACTTATGCAGCAAGTCAAAAAAACTCTAGCTGCACAAGTGTTTGAATGTGAACCTCGTTTAAGAAAGTCGTTACTTACACGTTATGTATCCCTACCTCTAAACTGATGTTGTAGAGCACGGTTTATGTTACTCACAGGAAACATAACTTAAAGCGTGTTAGACCGTTTATAGAGGAAGTTATTAGCAATAGTTAAGGGGCAAGATGCATTCCTGGGTACTCCTGAGGTATTTCTTCTCCAAAGAAAAGGTCATCCAATGAACTTAGGGTTCCATCCTCTTCTACTTGATACACAGACATTTTTTCTCCATTTACATTCAGTTCTATAAAGCATCCCCAGCAATAAAATTGATGGGAGCCGATTTTACCAATATCTTTTGAATTACAGTTTGGACATTTCATAAATTTCCACCTATCCGTTAACAGAATGAATAGCATCTACTAAATGCTGCTCGCTTGCCGTTGGAACAACGACGGTATGTTCACCCATCATCATCTCATTCGTGCGAGGCAGCCACTTTCGACCTTCCATCAGATCCATCACAAATCCGTCACTGATTTCGAGCCCTAATATATTTTTTCCCATTTGCTGGTCAAAATAAACATCTGTGATACGTCCCAGTTGCAAACCTTCTTGTGTCAGCACCGTCATATCGCGAAGTTTATGATGACCTTTTAAATAGCTGTACTGTATGTTGTCAGCATCCGTTTTACGGACAGCCTGTTTATTTCGAATCATCACTGCATCTTTGCCGTAAGCGACGATGTCTTCCCAAGACACCGTTTTGACTTGTTTGGAAAAAGGTGCTCTTCCATCCAATTCAATTCCGGTAAGTTGCCAGTCATTTGTTAGTATAAAATCACAAATTTTGCCGATGTGCTTGCCTTCTTCTACATCATATACGGCAAGTCCAATCATTTCTTGAAATTTCATGACAGGATTAACCCTTTCATCACCTAATTTAAATTTGAAACGATAAATTATTCTTCACCGTGTGTATTAAAAAAACACGTTAAGACAAGCTACCGCTACATCGGCTGATGACAACAGGACGCACAATCCCTCCTTTGCCCGTATACAAGGAAACCCTTATGCTCTATTACGCAGCCGTCTCATAATGGTTCCAACTTTATTTGCTGTATATACCAAATCTTCTTTACTATTACCCAAACCAAAGCTGAATCGAATCGCAGAATCCATAATTCCTTCCGGCAGATTCATAGCTTCAAGGACATGAGACCTTTCAAGTGAACCCGATGTACAAGCCGATCCGCTTGCCGCAGCAATACCTTCTACATCCAGATTCATGAGCATAGTCTCCGTTTTGACTAGAGGAAAACTCACATTCACAATATGGGAAACAACTTGCTTAGGATGTCCGTTCACAACAATTGCTTCTTCCCCAACTTCATTTTTCAGTTCTTCAATAAAGGTTTGACGCAGCTGAGCGTCATGCTGCATACGTTCTTCCATATCCTTTTCAAGCAGTTCCAGTGCCTTGGCGAAGCCCACAATTCCAGCCATATTCTCTGTACCTGCCCGGCGCTTACGTTCCTGTAAGCCCCCTTGAGTTCTCGGCTCAAGCTTCATGCCTTTGCGTACATATAGAAGTCCAACCCCTTGAGGTCCATTGATTTTGTGAGCAGAAAAACTCATCAAATCAACAGGAAGATGGTGAAGATCGATAGGAATAGAACCTAATGCCTGAACAGCATCTACATGAAAAGGAATATCGTGAGCTTTGGCGATGTGTCCAATCTCCTCGATCTTTTGCACGGTTCCTACTTCATTATTGACATACATGATGCTAATTAAAACCGTATCTGGCCTAATCGCTGCTTCTAGATCAGTCACATCTATCATTCCATAGGAGTCAACCGGCAGATAAGTAACTTCATATCCTTCCTTCTCCAAAGATTCACATGCATGAAGTACTGCATGATGCTCTATTTGACTCGTAATGATATGTTTTCCCTTATTTTCAAAAGCCGCTACTGTACCGAAAATAGCCAGATTATCACTTTCTGTCCCACCAGAAGTAAAAACAAGCTCGTCAGGAGAAGAGCCCAAATAAGCCGCCATCTTATCCCTAGCTTCACTTACGGAACGCTTAGCTGCACGCCCGAAAGCGTGCACGCTTGATGCGTTACCGAACTGGCCAGTCATTACCTCAAACATTGCAGTGGCAACTTCTGGATGCACAGGAGTAGATGCAGCATGATCCAAGTATATATTCACTTTCTTTTCACCCCGCGTTAAATATAGAACATGTAATTGTCCGCGTCGGACTGTTCTTTGTAGGAAATTAGATCTTGCAACGTAGTAGAATCAAGAACATCTGCGATACTATTTCGTATGCGAATCCATAGATCACGTTTAGCCGGATCATCTTCTTCTGTGAAGTCAACGGGAGAGATAGGTCCTTCCAGTACACGGATCACGTCTCCCGCAGTAATCGTATAAGGTTCACGTGCCAAAATATATCCGCCGTACGCACCGCGAATACTTTTAACGAGCCCTGCATTTCGAAGCGGTGCAATGAGCTGCTCCAAATAATGCTCTGAAAGTTGATTTTTTTCCGCGATACTTTTCAGAGAAGTCGGTCCCTCGCCAAAACGCCCAGAGAGTTCCATCATAATTGTTAAACCGTAACGTCCTTTAGTCGATATTTTCAAGTAGGTACACCTCATTAATTTATAGTCACTTGCTTGTTATATCAGTAGAAGTCTATTTGTGTCTTTCTATATTTGACCAATTCACTCTATTCCGATCATAACCCTTTGATAATGGTAACATAAGATACGCGAATATGGAAAATAAACCTTGACGATAATAGTAAAAATGTCCGTCCAGGATGGACATAAACACAGCCTTTCCATTCTATCGTAAGTTAACCACGAATGTGTTACAATAAAACGCGTAAAAACATTCTAATTAAAGATGGTGATGACGATGTCTAACGACAACCAAAACACCCGCGTCATCGTCGGCATGTCGGGAGGCGTTGATTCCTCCGTCACAGCACTGCTACTTAAAGAGCAGGGTTACGACGTCATCGGTATTTTCATGAAAAACTGGGACGACACCGATGAATTCGGTCACTGCACGGCAGAAGATGATGCGGAAGATGTCCGCCGCGTCTGTGAACAACTGGATATCCCTTATTATACAGTCAACTTCGAAAAGGAATATTTTGATAAAGTCTTTTCCTATTTCCTAGATGAATATAAGTCCGGACGGACACCGAATCCTGATGTCATGTGCAATCGTGAGATCAAGTTTGGAGAATTTCTAAATAAGGCGCTCGATCTTGGTGCAGATTATGTGGCGACAGGGCACTATGCAAGACTCATTCAAGAAGATGGAAAATACACACTTCTTCGTGGAGTAGACAACAACAAGGATCAGACCTACTTCCTTAACGCCCTCAGCCAAGAACAACTTTCAAGAGCCATGTTCCCAATCGGCCATCTTCCTAAACCGGAAGTTCGTCGCCTAGCTGAGCAGGCAGGTCTATATACGGCCAAGAAAAAGGACAGCACTGGTGTATGTTTTATTGGTGAGCGTAATTTCAAGGAATTCTTGTCCGGTTATTTGCCAGCCAAATCCGGAAATATGGTCGATATTGAAAGTGGTGAAGTCAAAGGACGCCATGACGGACTCATGTACTACACCCTTGGGCAGCGTCAAGGTCTTGGCATCGGAGGTTCCGGTAACGGACAACCTTGGTTTGTAGCCGACAAGGATCTAGAGAAGAACATTCTTTATGTCGTACAAGGTGATCAGCACCCTAGCCTGTATTCTACAGGTCTAGTCGCAACAGGTGTAAACTGGATTGCAGGTAACGATCAAACCCCGAATGAGCCATTTCATTGCACGGCCAAATTTAGATATCGTCAGCCCGATCAGGGAGTTACACTTACTTGGCGTGAAGACGGCACGGTTCATGTAGCTTTTGATCAGCAGCAAAAAGCGATCACACCGGGACAAGCCGTTGTTTTCTACGACGGCGACGTTTGTCTTGGAGGCGGAACGATCGATCAAGTTGAAAAAGTGTTGAACGAAGCTGATGTTCTGATATAAACACTATTTATAAAACAAAGTTAAAAGCCATCTCTCATGTATTACCATGAAGGATGGCTTTTTTCCTGCCTAAAAGATAATTCTTCATAAATAAAAAATATTATGCTTCTGGCATTGGGGTTGGAGTTGGTTTTGCATAACCTTGCTTGTAAGCCGAATCCATGGCCTCTCGAATCTCAAGAACAGAGCTCCCATCATGCGCCATTTTTGCTGAAGATACGGCAATATCAAGACAGACATTACATCTTGTACCATGGTCATCCCAAACGACTGCACCGTCCGCTTCAATCTCCTTAATGAAACAGTTCAGGTTACTCTTATGTCCCGCACTTTCTCCGCAACCACAATAACAAGGGATGAATTCTAGCACATCCGCATACTGAGCAGATAGTAGATAGATCTTGCGCATCTCTTCGGAATGTCCATCCAGAAAAGCAGGTAGTTCTTTCGGTGATTGTGTTTTCTCCTGGATATCTCCGTTAGCTAGCACTGTGTGATCATGACCGCTGTGTTCATTATTTGAATCGTTTGCGTTTGTTTCCTGACTTGTAGAGACAGGCTCCATTTCAGCTTTCCCGTTTCCACATCCTGATAAAAGAACGGATAATACGATTACACCTGACAACCATGTTTTGTGCTTCATCTAATCCTCCTAGGAAAATTCTATCCATTATGAAATCCAGATGTGAGCTATCCCTATCCCAATCCACGCAGCAATAAGCCCTAGAATAACGGAACTCACAACATACAAAGCGGCCTTCCCTACCTGGTTTGCAGCGATCAGCTGCATGGTTTCATATCCAAACGTCGAGAATGTGGTATAGGCTCCGCAAAATCCAACACCAAGCGTTGCCCACCAAAAAGAAGATATAAGCTCTGCTTTTGAGAGGGCAAACAATATACCTAACAATAGCGACCCACTAATATTAATAAACCAAGTTCCAAAAGGAAATGGATGCTTCGATGTTGTCCCTACTCTTGCCATTAGTTTACGCCCTAAAGTGTATCTCAGAATAGCTCCTGCAATTCCTCCAAGCCCTGCCCACCACATCATAGCTTGTTCTCCTTAAGCAAACGAGGACGGACCATCCATTCACCTATTTTTATACCGATGTAACTCATAAATAGCCCTACAAACACACTCAGCAAAATATATGCTGCTGCCATAACAATGTGTTCGTTCTCAAGCAAATGAATACTGTCTACCGTAAAGGTAGAAAACGTTGTAAAAGCACCAGTAAACCCCGTTCCGATCAGCAATCTCCATTCTGCAGGAATACGCCACTTCGCTGGGGTAACCGTAAAGAACCATCCTAGAAAGAGACATCCCACTAGATTGATAAACAAAACGGCCATTGGAAAAATGGAGGAGGCAGGTTGCAGCCATAATTGCACTCCATACCTGACAACCGTTCCTAAAAATCCTCCAGCCCCTACATAAACCAGTTCTTTCATGACTTCGTACTTCTCCTCTTTACCCTTTGCTAGAAGCAAAGAATGCGATCGTATTCATCTCGTACCCTGCGATTTACGATCCGAACTCAAGAGTTATCGCCCCTGGTTGCGGATACGTCTACGGTCTTGGTTCGCTTTGATTTTGGCTTCATTTCCTTGTTCTGTAGCTTCATAGAAGACGTAGTTCTTGATCTCCTTAGGTAAATATTGTTGCTCTACGTAATGACCAGGAAAATTATGCGGATATTGATATCCGACATGTCCAAGCTGTACAGAACCTTTGTAGTGACCATCTCTGAGGTGCAAAGGAACGTCGGCTGACTTTACATCTTCAATCGCATTCATTGCACTTGAAATGGCCGTATATACTCGGTTTGATTTGGGACTTTCCACTGCGAATAAAATAGCCTGTGCGATGTTCAGCTTGGCTTCTGGCCAGCCATTATTGCGATAGGCATCCAGTGCTGCGACGGCTTGTACCATTGCATTAGGACTGGCAAGACCTATGTCCTCACTGCTTGCCGCTATTAGCCTGCGGATAAACACCATCGGATCCATACCGAGTTTCTCTACAGCATACAAGAACCAGAATAAAGCCGCATCACTTGAACCGCGAATGCTTTTATGAAAGGCGGACAAGACGTCATATTGGGTTGACTCGTCCGCTTTAACAATCGGTCGACGTATGGATTCTTCTGCTACGTCAAGTGTAATATGAACAGACCCATCCTGCTGTGGAGGGGTAGTCAATGCAGCCAGTTCAAGCGCATTGAGCGCCCTGCGAATATCCCCATTCGCCATTGTCGCAATGTGAAGCAGGGCTTCATCATCAGCGGCAAGGTCCATGAATCCCAGCCCTTTCTCGGAATCCAGCAGTGCTCTTTTCATCGCTATAAGAGAGTGTTCCTTCGTTAAGGATCCCAGCTGAAATAAAGTCGAACGGCTAAGAAGGGCTCCATTTACATAATGAAAGGGATTCTCCGTCGTTGCCCCGATAAAAATAATCGTACCTTTCTCAACGGCAGGAAGAAGTGCATCTTGTCTAGAGCTGTTAAAACGATGAACCTCATCAAGAAACAAAATGGTCTTCGTTCCGTACATCGCCTTATTGTTTTGAGCTTGTTCTATCACTTCACGGACATCCTTAACAGATGCATCGACCGCATTCAAGCGAACGAACTGTCCCTTTGTATGATGGGAAATAATATGTGCTAGTGTTGTTTTACCACAACCAGGTGGCCCATAAAGTAGAATGGAAGACACCTGATCTGCTTCAATTGCCCGTCTAAGAAGTTTCCCGGGACCTACAATATGCTCCTGGCCTATATATTCATCCAGATTCTGAGGGCGCATTCGGTCAGCGAGAAGCCTTGCTTGTGGCTCTGAATCCTGACTGAGTGAGAATAAATCCATGATGCATTCACTTCCTTTACTTACTTGAGACCTTACCTCATGCTAGCTTCTATGATAACATATTGCTCTCTTTGACTTGCTCTTCGGTCATAACAAAAACATGCCGGATCGGAACTCCAGGTCCGTATTGTTTACGAATCACTTTCCTTGCTTCTATGGCGGTTCTGGCTTTTACGATCGTTTCCTTTGTCTGTCCATTTACTTCGGTGATGACTACGTACCGCTTGGCACCACATTTCATAAGAACACCTCCATAACAAGCTTCTTTCTAACATTCCAGTTTAAATGCAAGAAACCCTTTTTCTTATATGGTAAAATAATACAATCGAGCGTTAATCAAAAGAGGAGGGCATATGTCCATACGAAAATATTATCCGATGACCCTAGTCCTAACCCTTAATGTTATTCTAATGGGACGTTTTCTGCTCGCATATCAGCGCCATGGAGAAATCCTTTTTGTAGAATATGCAGTTTGCTTTATTATGACAGTCATTCTTTTGACCGTACATTTTGTAAGAGAATATCGCAAACTAAAAATGGTTGCTCTTACAGATGCAATGATTAAGACTGAGATGAAATCCATCTGGCCTGCCTACCTTGTCTCTGCGCTTGGGATTCTAATAAGTATTGAACATATCAGTAGCTCTATTCAATTACATCAGATGCTGCCAAAATTGAAAGACCTGGGGTTAGTACAAGACAACAAGGAAGCCGATATCTTGCATACTATTTTATTTCACAGCTATCTACTTGTCTTCTGGAGTATCCATATGGTTCAGAACTTGTTTAAGCACCGAGAGCTGAAGCATAAGAAGCAGCTCATGGGTCCCCCCACTTTACCTGAAAATGAAACACATGACTAGCCTATTGAATTAGACGGAATGGAGCGATCTCAATTCAATGGGGCTTTGTTCAAAACTGGTTGCTGCTGATGCTCTTGTTCCTCCTCACCATTGTCCGAACCATCTTTGGGGATTTATTAATAACCAAATAAACAAAAAAGCTGAAGATTACTCATACCCCCTTTTAGTGGAGATTATGAATATCCTCAAGCTTTTTATTTATACATAAACATCTATCACGAAAGTGGCTACTCGTTAGGCCATCCTATCGTTACAACCTCATTGGCATCCTGCTCCACATAAACCGGGCGCTCTGCGCCATTCATAAGCCATAACTCATGAAGCGCACGAGTACAGCCTACATAAAGTAGCTTAGCATCCCATGAGCTATTACCGTAGTGGGCCTGATCTGCATCAGCTACAATAACCGCATCGAATTCAAGACCTTTTGACAGATACACAGGCAATACGGAGTATCCTCCCTCATACTGCTTTTTCCCATCATCAATCAAATTAACCTCTACTCCAGAGCTCTTCAGCTCCTCATATAGTTCCTTTGCTTCTCGAAGTGTACGTGTCAAAATAGAAACGGTCCGATACTCTTTATCAATCAGATGTTGCATTGCTTTTTGAAGTGCTGTATTTCTTGCCTCTTGTCCGTACTCGATAAGTCTTACTCCGTCACCACTCCGGAACACAGGAACAGCCGTAATCCCGCTCTGAACCCCTTTTTCGAGAATGGTATTGGCAAACTCAATAATCTCCATCGTGGAGCGATAACTCCGGGTGAGGGCAAAGTAATCGTTATTATCTTCTGCAAAAAGAGTACTCATCTCTTCCCACCGATGAACCCCGCGATAGGCATGAATCCCTTGTGACAAATCGCCGAGGATCGTGAAAGAATGCCCCTTCACAAAAAGATCCAATAAAGCCACATGAAACGGAGAGAAATCCTGTGCTTCATCAATCACGACATGGTCAAATCGCTGTTCCCCAGATATCTCATTCACGAGTACGTGTAAATAAACAAGCCCCGGAAGGTCATCTTCACGAACTATATCCTTTTTCAAATCAGCTGTTGTGGACTTCATGACAGGCAGTGGAATCTGCTTAAGAATTTCTTCCGGCATAACACTTCCGCCCTTGGCTGCCTTAAAAATTTGCTTATACAAAGTGAGAGGCTCGTATTTGGGCCACTTGTTTGCGTATGCTTTTTCTCTGGTTGCTGCTTTTTTCTTTCTCTCTTTCTGTACAGCTGCCGACGGGGCCTTCTTCAGTTCCATCTCTACCCAGCGGTGAATACGGGCCATCACCCGTTCTTTACGTTTGGCAAGTGGATACGGCTTATACTCTTCTTCAAACCATTTTAGGATCTCAGCACGCGGCAGTACTTTTCCATCCCATGGAGAGAAATCCATATCCGGTACCGAACTGATCTCCATCTGTTCTATGCAGCTACGAAGAATGTCCATGAACTGCGTGGAACCCTTAAATCTGCCTGGAACTTCATCGGTAATCTCCGGCAACTCTCCTTCACCTTCAAACCAGTAGGAGAGAGTTTCAGAGGTATCTGCCAGTCGCAAATCCAGACCGAGTATCTTAAGTGCCCAATCGGAAAATGTACTTTGCTGTATGTCACCAACGCCAAGTTCAGGCAATACATTCGAAATATAATCGAGAAACATATTATTGGGGGCAAAAATAATCATCTTATCTGCAGACACTTGCTCCTTATACTGATACAGCAAATAAGCAAGCCTGTGCAAGGCAACGGTTGTTTTTCCACTACCGGCAACTCCCTGAATGATAAGGGCCGTATTCCGAGCTGCCCGAATGATACGATCCTGTTCCGCTTGAATGGTAGAAACGATGTCTCGCAGCTTATTATCTTTATTTTCACCGAGTCGATACACGAGAAACTCATCTGATACGGCCGGTTGGTCGCTATCGCGGTTATATGTATCCGCTACTCGTTCCAGTATTTGCTGCCTGATCACGATATTTCGCTTCAGGTAAACGAGCCCTTCGATCATTCCTTCTGGGGCTTCGTACTCCGCAGGGCCTTCTCCTCCGGTAAAGGAATAAAAAAGACTTGCCACGGGAGCACGCCAATCGATCACAAGCGGCTGGTCCGTATATTCTTCTCGGTCCACTCCGACCTTGCCGATGTACAGCGGTTTTTTATTGTTCGTGCCTTGTTCTTCAAAATCAAGACGTCCGAAATAAGGCTCTTTTACACTTTTGAATAGACGCTGACGACGCTCTTCTCGGCCTGCTTCGAGCACTTGCTCTGTAAAATCATGCCCTGTATACACAGGCACGGCCGTAAGCTTTGCGAGCTGCTGGTCTACTTCCTTCATCGTGTTTTTTAGCCTCTGTTCTTCTTCTTGATAGGCACTTTGAAACGTATCCTCCATGGTTCAGTTACCTCCTAAGAATTTTTTTGCATCGGACGTACATCCGTACCGCAAAAGGAGTATCAATATAACACAATTGATGGAAAAAAGCTATTCTCATTTCCTGCTTAGCTATGCCAAATAAACAAAGAAGCCTTGCCATAACTGGCTAAGCTTCTTTAAAGCGACTTGCTGGAAGATTCAATTTTATAGAAGTGCATAGATAATAAAGTTAAGCAGGAATAGTACTGCTATTCCGTACATTACCTTGGGTACTTCTTTTCCTTTACCTGCTGCAATTTTCGCTACGGGATATGCAATAAATCCGAACGCCATACCATCTACAATACTGTACGTGAACGGAATCATAACCATAATAAGAAAAGCAGGGAAAGCTTCCGTATACTCGGAAAAATTCATATCTTTGACGCTTTGAACCATAAGTCCACCGATGATAATCAAAATCGGTGCAATCGCACTATCAGGAATCAGTGTAAGCACTGGGATGAACAAGAATGTAGCTCCAAAAAGGACCGCAGTGGTAAGCGACGTTAGCCCTGTTCTACCTCCTGCAGCAATACCTGCCGTTGTCTCAGCAGCGGCTACGACCGGACTTGTTCCGAATATTCCTGCAAACACATTGGTAATGGACAGAGCGCGAAGGCTGCCTCGGAACGTTTCCGGACGTCCTATAATGCTTGTATGAGATGCAATTAGCCCAATGTTCTCGAATACAACGATGAGCAGTAGCAAAAATACGGCAATCCAGAACGAGAGTTGAACAAGCCCCCCAAGTGATAACTGGGCAAAGAGTTGTCCATATTGCTGAAGAGGTTCTGCTGCTGACATCATCTGTTCAGGCGCTTCTGCTGCTCCAAGCAGGTAAGCAAGGGCCGTTCCTGTCACCATACTAATCAGTAGTCCTCCTGGGACATTTCGCACAAATAAAACAAAAGCCAGTAGCAATGTAACACAAGCTGTAAGTACACCTGGATCATCAAAATGCCCAATCGTAACAAATGTCGTCTGATGTGACACGACGATCCCACTTTTTTGTAGTCCAATAAACGTAAGGAATAGTCCGATTCCGACTGTAATTCCATGTTGCAGATTGTGGGGAATGGCTTCACTGATCACTTTATACAAACTCGTAAACGCAACAACCGCAAACAAAATCCCCGTCACGGTTACTACTGCGAGTGCCTCTTGCCAGGTCAGTTTCATCGAGTGAACCAGAGTATAAGCAAAAAAAGCATTAATCCCCATACCTGGGACAACAATAATCGGCGATTTGCCGATAAAGGCCATCAATAAACATCCTACAATGGAGGTCAGAAGCGTTCCTACCATTGCTGCCTGCAACGGCATTCCTGCATCTGCCAGAATGGAAGCATTGACCATCACAATATAGACAATGGCAAAGTACGAGATTATCCCTGCTCCCAGTTCTGTTTTCAAAACATCTTCCTGTCCCATTCCAAGAGAACGAGTCCAACCATTTTGCTTCATATTTGTATTCCTCTTTCCTTTTACATTCCATTCTTCTTCACGCTTGTGTGATCTTATCTTAGAGGAAGAATCTCCTCTCACGTGAACATAGAGGCATAGAAAAAGCGTGAACACCAAGCGTCTAGTGTTCACGCGGATTAAAACTAGTTTGTGCATGTTTGTCTTACATTAAGCATTGTTGTCAGCAAGCAGATCACGAATCGCTTCACTGACCATAATCAGTCCAGCTACCGGAGGTACGAATGCGTTGCTAGCCGGTGGCTGCTTCGCTTTCCGTATTTCGGGTGCATTTTCAGGAACAATCTTCTCGGTCACATCCTGACGTGGTTTCATCGGTTGTTCCGTAGAGAAGACGACTTTCACTCCTTTTTTAATCCCTTCCTCTTTGCGAAGCTTGTTACGTATCACTCTTGCGATTGGATCCATTGAGGTTTTAGAAATATCCGCAACCTGAAACTTCGTAGGATCCATTTTATTCGCTGCTCCCATACTGGAGATCATCGGAATCCCTCTTTTACGGCATTCCTTGATCAGGTGAATCTTATACATAATTGTATCGGATGCATCCAGTACGTAGTCCAGTTCATATTTGAAAAGCTCTTCATATGTTTCGTCCGTATAGAACATATTCAGTGCAATTGCATCACATTCAGGATTAATCAGTTTTACCCGATCTACCATGAGATCCGCTTTTTTCTGACCAATTGTCGTTGTCAGTGCATGAATCTGCCGATTAATATTTGTGATATCTACGACATCTTTATCAATCAGAATGATTCGTCCTACGCCGGTTCTAGCCAGCGCTTCTACCGCCATGGAACCAACGCCGCCAATTCCTAGTACAGCTATGGTGCTGTTCTTCAGCTTTTCCAGACCTTCTGGTCCGATGGCAAGTTCCGTTCGTGAAAATTGATGTAGCATGGTGACTTTTTGTCCCCCTTACTTAGTTCTTTTCCGCTTTTACTTTACGTGCCACTCGGATATGAAGTTGCTCCAGTTGTTTCGCATCTACTTCGGAAGGTGCGTTCATGAGCAGATCTGTTGAGCTCGCTGTTTTCGGGAATGCAATCGTTTCACGCAAGTTAGTGCGTCCAGCAAGGAGCATAACCAAACGGTCAAAACCAAATGCAATTCCGCCGTGCGGTGGAGTTCCGTATTCAAATGCATCCATAAGATAACCAAATTTATCGTTCGCTTCTTCAGGAGACAAACCAATGGCATTAAACATTTTCTCCTGTACATCGCGTTTGTAAATACGCATGGAACCGCCGCCCACTTCATAACCATTCAGTACAAGGTCATAAGCTTGAGCACGGATTTGACCTGGATCTGTTTCAAACAGGTGTAGGTCTTCTTCTTTCGGACGTGTGAACGGATGGTGTTCTGCCACATAACGTTTTTCATCTTCATCATAACCAAGCAGAGGGAAATCTACGACCCAAGCAAACTTGAATTTGTTTTCATCGATCAGTCCAAGGTCACGTCCGATTTTCAAACGAAGTGCGCCTAGTACATCAGCTACCACTTTTTTGTTATCTGCTGAGAACAACAGCAAGTCGCCGTCTTCTGCACCTGTACGTTCTCTGATTGCTTCAATCTCTTCCGGAGACATGAATTTAACGATAGGGCCTTTAAATTCCCCTTCTTTTACTTGAATCCATGCAAGTCCTTTGGCTCCGTAACGAGCAGCATAAGGTCCGAGATCATCAATCTCCTTACGTGTCCAAGTACCGCAACCTTTTGCGTTCAAGCATTTTACTTCTCCGCCTTTTTCAATAACGGAAGCAAATACTTTCACTCCACTCGTGGATACAATATCATTCATTTCTACGAGTTCAAGTCCGAAACGAAGATCCGGTTTGTCAGAGCCGTATTTGCCCATTGCTTCTGCATGAGTAATACGCTGGAAAGGAGTCTCGATTTCAACGCCTTTTGTTTCACGGAACAATTTAACCATCAGTTCCTCCATCATTGGGAGCAGTTCGTCCTGCTGCAAGAAGGAAGTCTCGATGTCGACTTGTGTAAATTCTGGTTGACGGTCAGCACGAAGGTCTTCGTCACGGAAACAACGAGCGATTTGATAGTAACGCTCAAGTCCGCCCACCATCAACAATTGCTTATAGATTTGCGGTGATTGAGGAAGAGCAAAGAACTCACCATCATGCACACGGCTAGGTACCAAATAGTCACGAGCACCTTCAGGTGAACTTTTTGTCAGGATTGGTGTTTCTACTTCAACAAAATCTTGCTCATCCAAGAAGTCACGGAACACTTTAGCTGCTTTTGAACGCAGTTTTAAAGTCTTTTGCATTTCTGGACGACGCAGATCCATATAACGATATTTCAAGCGCAGAGATTCATCCACTTCAATTCCATCTTCAATGAAAAATGGAGGTGTTTTCGCCGCATTCAGTACTTCAATTTCAGTAATTTGAACTTCGATTTGCCCTGTTGGCAAGTTGGCGTTGATCGTTTCATCATCACGTTTTACAACGGTTCCAGAAACCGCTAGTACATATTCGGTACGAACGCGGTCTGCGATTTGCAGCGCTTCACCGGAGTATGCCGGGTTAAATACTACCTGTACAATCCCGCTGCGATCACGCAGATCAATAAAAAGGACGCCTCCCAAGTCACGGCGGGTTTGTACCCATCCGTTTAATGTAACTGTTTGTCCAATATGTTCGGTTGTTAGCGTACCGCAATAATGACTTCTTTGCATTTGTAATTGCTCCCTTATATGAAATATGAAAACTCAATGAAAATTCACCCAACTAAATTCTCCCTGCCAGGGAGGACCCCATAGGGCTCTGCCCTCTGGACACCCGGAACTAGCGAAATGACCTCAGGTGATGGATGGGAAAAAAACTGACGCTTATGTTGGGAGTCGCTCCCTGTCCTCTATTTGCTTCGCAAATACGTGGACGTCGCTTCATTCGACTGCTTAACGCCTTCGGCGGTGTGCTGCTCTAGCTTCGCTTAGAGCAGTAGGATCAACATTGCACAACAGCGCTATTTGAGCGTGGACTCAAGATCACTGAGCTTCACGACTTGTTGCTCGCCGCTTTCCATGGATTTGAGCGTAATTTCACCGCGCTCAAGTTCGTCATCGCCAAGAATCGCGGTATATCGTGCACTCAGGCGATCGGCCGATTTCATTTGGGCTTTCATCTTACGACCCAAATAATCTCGTTCTGCGCTAAAGCCAGCTTGACGCAGTTTAAATATCTGTTTAGTCACTTCATGCTCAGCTGCCTCACCTAAGGCAACAAAATAAACATCAAGTGGTTTCACCGCTTGCAGATCTACTCCCTGTTTATCCAGGATAAGCAGGATCCGTTCAAGTCCAATACCAAAACCAATACCTGGCTGGTCTGGACCTCCGATATCTCCCACAAGACCGTTGTATCGTCCACCGCCGCCAATGGTATCAATCGCACCAATTCCTTCGGCTTTCAATTCAAACGCCGTCATGGTGTAGTAATCAAGACCTCTCACCAGACGATGATTAAGTGTATATGGAATCTCCATTTCATCCAAAAACTGCTGTACTTTTTTGAAATGAGACATTTCCTCTTCACTAAGACTATCCAAAATAGAAGGTGCATCCGTAAATTTATCCTGATCCACTTTGCAATCCAGTACACGAAGTGGGTTACGCTCCATCCGAGATTGGCAATCCTTGCACAGTGTATCCTTCATAGGATTCAGGAAGCTAAGCAGCGTCTCCCGGTAAGCAGCTCTGCTATCTGCATTTCCGACAGAATTCAGCTCCACACTAACGCCCTGAAGCCCTAGCTCACGGCAAAATTGATATCCAAGTGCAATGACCTCAGCATCGATTGCTGGTTCAACTGATCCAAACACCTCAACACCAAACTGATGAAATTGACGCTGACGCCCAGCTTGTGGACGTTCATAGCGGAACATGGGACCTGTATAATACAATTTAGTCACGTCAGGTTCACCGTATAGTTTATTCTCTACAAAGGAGCGGACAACACCTGCTGTACCTTCTGGGCGCAGTGTCATGCTACGATCACCTTTGTCACGGAACGTGTACATTTCTTTCTCTACGATATCCGTTGTTTCTCCCACACCGCGTTCAAACAAATTCGTTTGTTCAAAAATAGGGGTGCGAATCTCACGATAGTTGAATCGTCTGCAGAGATCTCTTGCTTTCTCTTCGACATATTGCCACTTTTCCACGACACCAGGTAGTAAATCCTGGGTTCCTGTCGGTTTTTGAAATGCCATCTTCATCCCTCCACTACATCCTAATAAAATCTATACAACAAAAAAATCCCCCGCTCTGTTTCAGTTACTGAAACAGGGACGAGAGATTGCTGAATCGCAAATCTACCGTGGTACCACCCACATTTCGAAAGTTAGACCAGTTCATCCTCCATACAAACGTATGAGAGTAACGAGTCTTTCTATCGCTTCAACGTGTAACGCTCGTCAGCGCGTAATGGCTACTCATGAATATCCAAACCTTATAAACCGGTTGATATCTCTTTCGCCACTCGTTCTCGAGGAAGTCATTCGTCCGGTCATCATGAGAATCCTTACAGCCAGTGGGATTCATCTCTAGGCATGTGGGGCACGGAGTACTTGGTCCTGTCATCAAATCATTTATAACATCTATTATTGTTCGATTGTAATGAACCCATACGTCAAAGTCAAGCATTTCACAACAGAAATTTACACAGCAGGTGATGTATATCCATCTGAAAGTTCCTTTTAATCTGCAATATTAAAAGAAAAAAGAAAAAAACCTACAAAAACGGTTTGTAGGTTAAAAGTAAAATATATTAAAAAAGGGGGTCATGCTGTTATTATAAACAGCGGATATTAACGAACGATGTTGTTTATATTACAACTATGTTACAGAATTGAAAGCGCTTAACCTTTTTGTCGATTTTACTCCTTATTGTTCATAAAAAAAGCATGATGCTCTTTCCATCAAGGAAGAACATCATGCTTGAGCCGTTACTTACTTTTTAGTTCAAAATGAATGTCGATTTAATCGAATACTTCGACAAAACCGCCATTTTGACGAATCTTGTTTACAACATCATTATATTCATCCTCTTTCACCTTACAAGACAGCACATAATGGAGGTCGTCAAGATCATCCGATGATATACCCTCCGCATTTAGTATACCGCCTTCCCGGTTACCGTTAATATCAGCAGCAGCAACTTCGTCACGTTCGTTATCTGTAATGATTGGGACAACTGGAGTTCCCTGGACTGTACCCATACCGGCTACACCAGCACCCCCAGATGTGCCCGTTCCGCCTACTGTGTTATTCGGTACAAACGGAATTAATATGCGATTTTCCCTTCCAATATTGGATTCCAATGCTCCAACCTCTAGTTGTTCTGTCGCATAAACTTGTAGTGAAGTTCTTGCCCCTTCTGCCTCATCCTCGGTTCTAAAGTACGCTTGTATCATTTTTGTCATGACAAACCCTCCTTTAATGTGGTGTATCCAGGCAAATCAGATTTACACTTTAGATCGCTTTTAGAATTTCTCGAACAAATGCCGGTTCATCTTCTGGTGTACGGGAAGTGATGAAGTTCCCATCAACCACAACTTCTTCATCCCGGAACTTGGAGCCTGCATTGACCATGTCGTCTTTGAGCGGTGGATAAGATGTAATAGTTCGTCCTTCTAACAGATCCGCGCTTGCCAATATTTGTGGACCATGGCAGATCGCAGCGATCGGTTTTTTGGAACTATTCACTTCTTTTACAAAGTTCAAAATATCTTTATTACCGCGTAGACCTTCTGGTGAAGAACCTCCTGGAATGACTACCCCGTCAAACTCACTAGCTTTGACATCGGAAATTGCTTTTTCAATTTTATATTCAGCTTTCCCTTGTTTCCCTTTTACTGTCGTTCCTGCTTCAAGTCCGACAATAACGACGTCGTGTCCTGCTTTTTTCACCTCATCGTAAGGAACCTTCATCTCGGAATCTTCAAATTGGTCTGCTAATAAAAATGCGATTTTACTCATCGATTATCGTCTCCTCTCTGGCTAATGTGCCTCGAGATGTAATTACCCTGCTGTGCCGGATTTATAACATGAGGTGACAAAAAAATATGAGCAAACTTTTTATTTTAGTGCCATAAAAACCAAAAAAGCTATCCCCCTAATCGACTGTTGATCAGTCTATACGGAAGATAGCTATGGTTATGGACGAGGCATATTTTCTCTTGCCGGCTTGTCCATTTGTTTAGTTTCAAAAATCGCAGGCATGTTACTCGATGCCAGCCGTGCAATATGCATGGCTTCAGGAATACTGCACGGTAATAGCATAGATGAGTAGCTCATGTTAGCTTGCTTAAAAGATTGACGCATAATAGAAGCACCTTCTCTTTACCGGGTCTTTTGTTATAACCCTAGTATGTCCTGGTCCTTTTATTATTAACCTACAGCTTCAATCCATCAGCTCGCCTTGCGTTCTTCAAGCTTTACTTTCTAGAATCAAGGTAACGGGACCCTCATTAATAAGAGACACGTCCATCATTGCCCCAAACTTTCCGGTCTCTACCTGCAGCCCTTTTTTTCTTAGCTGTTCGTTAAAGTACTCATACAGTGGTTCCGCTACATCCGGTTTCGCAGCGCCCATGAAGTTAGGCCTTTTTCCTTTGCGTGTATCCGCGTAAAGCGTAAATTGGGATACGGACAAAATAGCCCCCTGGATATCAAGCACGCTGTGGTTCATTTTACCGGATTCATCCTCAAAAATACGCAGACCAGCAATTTTATCGGCCAAGTAATCCGCATCTTTCTCCACGTCTTCATGAGTTACACCCACAAGAAGCATAAGACCTTGATTAATTTGTCCAATGATCTCTTCGTCCACAGTAACTTTAGCGCTGCTGCAGCGCTGAATGATGACTTTCATTTTTACAAACTCCTTACTTACCGCTTATTGCATAATTCGATGTACACTGTATACATCTTTCACTCTCTTGATTCTCTCCACAACAGACTGAAGATGATCTGTATTGCGAATAAGGATCGTCATATGCACTTGAGCCAGTTTGTTCTTATCCGTTCTACCCGTCACTGCGGAAATGTTGGTTTTGCTTTCAGACACAGCCTGAAGTACCTCATTCAGCAAACCATTACGATCATGTCCCGTAATTTCAATATCCACGCTGTAATTGGCTGTTTCGCTTTCGGTTTCCCACTCTACCTCAATGATACGTTCTGCCTCTTCACCTTCTACATCCAGCGATGGAAGGTTAGGACAATCTGTTCGATGCACAGATACGCCCCGGCCGCGTGTAACGTAACCCACGATTTCATCACCAGGTACAGGATTACAACATCTTGCAAAACGTACTAGTAAATTATCGATGCCTTTTACTCGTACACCATTCGTATGCTGCGCTTTGCGCTCCGGAGCTACTTTAATTTCTTTTCGTTCCGTAGTCAGTTCAAGAAGACTTGCTTCTTCCTGCTCCTTACGAAGCTTCTCCGTAAGACGAGTGACAATCTGAGAAGCAGTAATACCGCTAAATCCGATCGCAGATAACATATCATCAATATCATTAAAAGAAAACCGCTTGGCTACTTCTTGTAACTTATCATCCGTTAGCCACTGTGAAGGTTCAAGACTTAAGCGTTTAAGCTCACGCTCCAAGCTCTCTCGACCCTTTTCAACGTTTTCTTCACGTTTTTCTTTCTTATACCATTGTTTGATTTTACTGCGTGCATGCGACGATTGTGCGATTTTCAGCCAATCTCGGCTTGGACCATACGAATGTTTGGAAGTCAGAATCTCCACAATATCTCCGGTCTTCAGTTGATAATCAAGTGGGACAATCCTACCGTTAACTTTGGCACCAATCGTCCGATTTCCGACTTCGGTATGAATCCGGTAAGCAAAATCAAGCGGGACCGATCCAGCTGGAAGCTCAATAACTTCTCCTTTTGGAGTAAATACAAACACCAAATCAGAGAAGAAATCCATTTTAAGTGATTCGACGAATTCGGAAGCATCCTTCGCTTCATTTTGCAGCTCCAAGATCTCTCGGAAGAAAGTAATACTATCCTCTAGATTATTCGCTCCACCTTCTTTATAAGCCCAGTGAGCTGCGATACCGAACTCAGCAGTCCGGTGCATATCCCATGTACGAATCTGAACTTCGGTAGGCTCCCCATTCGGTCCGACAATGGTAGTATGAAGAGACTGATACATATTTGCTTTTGGCATAGCTATATAATCTTTGAATCTTCCTGGCATTGGTTTCCACAGCGTATGGATAATACCTAGAGTTGCGTAACAATCCTTGATATTATCAACGATAATACGAATAGCAAGCAGATCATAAATTTCATTAAACTGCTTGTTCTTGGTCGTCATTTTTTTATAGACACTGTATATGTGTTTGGGTCTGCCTGAAAGATCGGCTTGTATCCCCATTTCACCCAGTTTCTCGTTAATCCGGTCAATGACGTTATCAATATACTGCTCACGTTCTGCCCGTTTCTTATGCATGAGATTCGCAATTCTATAATATTGCTGTGGGTTCAGATATCTTAGGGCGATATCTTCCATCTCCCATTTAATCGCAGAAATACCTAGCCGATTGGCAATAGGACAGAAAATTTCCAACGTTTCGTATGAAATACGGCGCTGGCTTTCTTCTGACTGATATTTAAGGGTACGCATATTATGAAGACGATCCGCAAGTTTAATAACAATGACACGTATATCTTGAGCCATCGCGATAAACATCTTACGATAGTTCTCGTTTTGCTGTTCTTCCTTGGAACGAAACTTGATTCGCTCAAGCTTTGTGAGACCATCAACCAACATCGCACAAGTCTCGCCAAATTTTTTCCTGATTTCATCCAGAGGAACTGTAGTATCTTCTACGACATCATGAAGCAAGGCAGCTATAATTGATATGCTGTCCATCTGCATATTGACCACGATGTCTGCCACCGCCAGCGGATGCAATATATAAGGTTCACCTGATTTGCGAGTCTGTCCGTGATGGGCTTCTTCTGCAAAGTCATAAGCCTCACGGATCAGGATAAGCTCAGGTTCTTTGATATAGGCTCCAGCCTTCTCCAGTAATTGCTCTATGCCCATCTAGATTTGTCCGATTCCTTTCTATAATAAAATGGAACCCGCCGATCTTACATCTACACAGGTTCCCCGAAAAAGTGATTTTATAATATTATGACGCTTACCCGCTTCTACGTCAACCATCGCCATAAGATGACATCTTCTGATCATACTCAACATTTTCCTGTTTTTTTCGTTACTAAAGTACGGATTCACGGTCATCTCTGATCAAGAATAAAATTTCATTGAAAAATGACGTGAACCTGTATAATCTAGTAAAGATTGTAGAGCCTACGACTTACATAGCGGGGTGCATGAAAACTTAATAAGGAGTGACGATTTTGCAACGCGAAATACAAGTTAATGAAAAACTTCCTTTGGGACCCGGATTTTTACTCAGTATCCAGCATTTATTTGCAATGTTTGGTAGCACTGTGCTTGTTCCTAACATCTTCGGTGTAGACCCTGGCATGATTCTGTTAATGAATGGTATAGGAACTCTCTTATACATCTTTATCTGTAGAGGGAAAATTCCCGCTTACTTAGGATCCAGCTTCGCCTTTATTGCGCCTGTATCTATGGTACTGAAAGAACACCCAGGCAACGGATATTCCCTAGCTTTAGGTGCATTTATCATCACTGGTATTATCTTCTGTCTCATTGCCCTGATCGTAAAATCAGTGGGAACTAAATGGCTTGATGTCCTATTCCCACCTGCTGTGATGGGAGCCGTAGTTGCACTGATTGGGCTTGAGCTTGTCCCCGTTGCCGCTGGAATGGCTGGACTCATCAATTCGGATCCAGTAGCGAACCCCAATTGGACTCCTGATGCTACCACAATTACACTCTCAATGGTCACCCTTGGCGTTACAGTATTAGGTGCCATTCTATTCCGTGGCTTTGCCAAAATTATTCATATTCTGATCGGAATTGTATCTGGCTACGTACTTGCCTTCTTCATGGGAGTAGTAGACATTCATAGCATTACGGAAGCCCGCTTATTCGAAATGCCTCAAGTGACCACCCCTTCATGGGATGTTGGTGTCATTATTACCATCTTACCTGTAGCACTGGTAGTCATCGTCGAGCATATCGGCCATCTGCTCGTTACGGGAAGTATTGTGGGGAAAGACTTGTCCAAAGACCCAGGGCTTCATCGCTCTCTGCTTGGGAACGGCATTTCAACTATTTTTTCCGGTTTTGTAGGATCAACACCAAATACGACCTATGGAGAAAATATCGGGGTCATGGCTTTGACAAGAGTATACTCCATATTCGTGATTGGCGGTGCAGCCATCATTGCCATCGTATTGTCATTCTCGGGAACGTTCACATCAGTTATCGCTAATATCCCACCTGCTGTAATGGGCGGTGTATCTCTTCTACTCTTCGGTATCATTGCCGCATCCGGCTTCCGTATTTTTGTAGAACAGAAAGTAGACTTCTCCAAAACAAGTAATATGCTGTTAACCACACTCGTATTCGTAACTGGCCTCAGCGGAGCAACGCTCCAAATTTATTCTATTCAATTAAAAGGGATGGCACTTGCCACTGTAGTTGGTATGATCGTTAGCCTTCTGTTCGGACTATTCCAAAAACTCGGTTGGATGAATGAATCCGTTGAAAAAAGCAGCCACTAAATAAAAAAGGTATCCTTTGTTATAAACGAAGGATACCTTTTTTCATACACTATAATGTTAGAGCCATGAATATTTCCCGGGAAACCTGTCGCCTATTGGCATCAAGTTTACTTCAAATTCTTCGAAGAATATTAGTGCAAAGAACTTAGTATTTCATCAAAGAATATACATTTACATCATTAAGCTTGTTTCTGCCTTTTAGTTCTTCAAGCTCGATCAGGAATGCAGCACCAACGACTTTGCCTCCAAGTTGTTCTACGAGGCTTACCGAAGTTGCAATCGTTCCTCCTGTTGCAAGCAGATCATCCGCGATCAAGACATTTTGACCTTTTTCAATCGCATCAGAATGCATAGCAAGTTTGTCTTTACCGTATTCAAGGTCATATCCAAGCTCAATCGTTTCACCTGGCAGCTTGCCACTTTTACGAATTGGAGCAAAACCAACACCTAGTGCGTAAGCAAGCGGTGCACCGACTACAAATCCACGTGCTTCCGGACCTGCAATCACATCGATTTTCAGATCAGACACAAGTTCCTTCATTTCATCTATAGCTTTGCGATACATCTCGCCGTCTTTCAACAGGGTCGTAATATCCTTAAAGCTAATTCCCGGCTGTGGAAAATCAGGGATAACCCGAATGTACTCTTTAAAATCCAAAATAATCTCCTCCTAATTTAAATGAGCTAGGATGCACCCTTCATTCGCGATATCATCCATTGCATCAGTTGGGGCGTTGCCAAGTCAAACATGGCTTTTTCCATTTCAGCCAGCTGTTCAATAGCCTGGTAGTTCCGAGAATCCGTCAAACTCTGCTTCGGCGGATTTGTCACAAAAGTCATTGTACCTGAATGACGTTTAATAAAGGACAACTCTTCAAACACGTCCATCACTTTTGACATCATTCTTACAGAATATCCACATTGTCGGCTCAAAGCCTCAATCATCTCTTTTTCAGGTACAGCTTCCTGTCCCCACTTCGATATAAGGACATATATACGTTTAAAGTCATCACGGTTCGGCCGTTGTAATCGTTCTTTTGGGTGGACCGTACCGTGAAGAAGAATGACATTATTCGCTTTTTCAATCATGCTTTGCATTGCTGTCCATTGCTCGGCAGTTTCAGGGGTGTCCAGCACAAACAGACTTTCCGGATGCTTGTCACCAAATTCTTTGGCTGAATCGTTCCACGGAACGATCCCAACCTTCCTATCATATACCCAAACGGCCTTTTCATACAAATGGTTTTCTATAGAAAATAAGTTTTTCTCTTGAACAAGAACAGCTATATTTCCAGCATTAGGATTAATTCTAAAAGATAGATCCTTCACAATAGTCTCCATATCACGAGCAGGTTCTCTACTTCCCCGGTAATCAAACACCTGGCGATCCTTCAACCTGACATCTTCGAGCATAAATTGCGGTTTTCTAGAGCCATTCCATTCATTTATCTGGAGCATTCCCATCACATCCAGAACGGATCCCTCAGGAATATAATCAGCAAGCTTTCCTTTCCCAAAAGAGATGGCATCCAGCATCTGTCCATCCTGCTCTATGGTGAGTTTTAAATGAGAAAGATCCTTCCCCATTTTACGACTTGCGACCAATCTTGCATCCCGGATAATGAATTTAGGAGTAGGATTATCCATACCAAAAGGCTGCATTTGCTCCATCTCTTCAATAACCGCAAGTGGTACTTCTGATATCCTGCATTCCCCGTCTGTTTGGGACACCGGAATAAAATGTTCTGGCTTCATGACCTCTTTAGCATATTCATTCAGTTTGGACTCTAGGGATTCCAGTTCATCGCGGTGAAGCGTCATTCCTGCCGCCGCCGGGTGACCACCGTAATGGTCCATTACGTCCTTACAAGCTGTTAATGCCTCATAGATATCAAGTCCGGGAATCGAACGGGCTGAACCCTTGCATTTCCCTGTGACGGGGTCGATTCCTAAGATTAAAGTAGGACGATAGTATCTCTCGAGTACTTTTGATGCAACTATTCCTACTACTCCTGGATTCCATCCTTCACCAGCAACAACAATTACATCTGGAACTTTACCATTCACTTTTTTCTGCTCAAGGATTTCAAATGCTTCCTGCGTCATTTGCTCTACCACCTGCTGACGCTCCCGATTAAGAAGGTCCAGTTCCTCTGCGAGATGGGCAGCTTCATCACTGTCCTCTGTAGTAAGCAAAGATACTGCTCTGCCTGCATGAGCAAGTCTACCGCTGGCATTAATACGAGGGGCAAGAGAAAAAGCCACATTTGTAGAACTTACTGTGGATATTTCCACACCACTGATTTCTAGTAGAGCTCGTATACCCGGAAATGAGCTGTTTCTCATTTCTTCGAGGCCCTGCTGGACGATAACTCGGTTTTCATCCGTAAGCGGCATTAAATCGGCAACCGTTCCAATCGTAGCTATTTCCATCCAAGCACGAGGTATCGTTCCCAGAAGCGCTTCTGCCAGTTTCATTGCTACTCCAACTCCAGCAAGTCCCTTGTATGGATAAGGACAATCTTCTTGTTTAGGATTGATAAGGGCATACGCGTCAGGAAGAACTTCCGGTGGCTCATGATGATCCGTTACGATAACATCCATCCCAAGTGTTTTGGCGTAAGCGATCTGTTCTACCGCACTGATTCCTGTATCTACGGTAATTACCAATGAAACCCCTTGTTGATGTGCCCAATCCAGCGCGTGATTGTGAAGACCGTATCCTTCATTTGCACGATGGGGAATATATATATCATAGGATGCAGATAGCTTTCGCATGAGATGGATCATAAGTGAAGTACTTGATACACCATCTGCATCATAATCTCCGTAAATAAGGATATGTTCACCCTGATCAAGTGCCTCGCGGATGCGAGGAACGGCTTCCTTCATTCCTTTCATAAGAAAAGGATCATGAAGCACCTCATCAGAGGGTTGCAAAAATTGTTTTGCTGCTTCTACACTGCTGATTCCACGATTTAGCAGTAATTTTGACATCAGGTGAGAAACAGCTAGCGCCTCCGAAAGGCTACTTACCTGCTCATCTGTAAAATCCGGCTCGTTCCAATGATACTGAGAATAAAGCACTCATTAATCACCTTTCTTTCTAGAAAAAAAACAAAACTCAGATTTTCCTGAGTTTTACTTTTACATTCTTATTGCAGTAACGTGTTTGTCTCTCTTTCGGCAAGCTCACAATTACTTTTGTATGGGTAATCTGACTGATATGGGACGACTTTAAGTTGAACCCCTGATACTTGTTCAAAACGTCCCATTAATAACACTTTGGATCTTTCCGCAACTTCCTGAGCTTCCGCTACAGACATTCGTGGATTTACAGTAATCGTAATATCAATGTTAATCCCTGTTTCACGCGCTCTGGCACGAATGTGCTCCACGGTAACAATACCATGAACACGCTGAACTGTCTCCATGTAATCATAGGTATCTACAGGGCTATCTTTCTCTTCCTGGCGTGTTACTTGGGTAGCAACCAGTAAGTAACTCCTCCAGATCACCAATCCTGAAGTCACTAAAGCGGCAACGGGATCTGCATACAATAGAAAAGAATAATCAAATGTCTTACCAACCATGGCAACAATAATTCCGATGAGTACAAGTAAGGACGTGTAAAATGCATACCGATGTTGCTCAAAATAATGGTTCATGATGGAACGCTCAGCGTCTTTGTATGTATGGCGCCATTCATACTGAAACCAAATTTCAGCAATGGCAAATGCTATGATCGCAGCAATTAATGCACTCATATGCGGGGGCTCCGGCTCCGCCGATATCATTACTCTTACAGCAGATATTGCAAGTTGAAGCCCGCCCAGAAGAACCAGTAATGGAATAATTAAAGCCATAAAAAGCCCAGTTCTTATCATTTTTTTCGAATATTCCTCAGATAAACCTGTACCGCCCAGCTTATGAAATCGATGAGTAAAAAGTGATCCGGCTTCTCCTGCAGAATATAGAGCATCGCTCAGCAGTGCCTTATTCCCCGAGGCAAAACCTACACTCCCCTTTAGAATAGTTAACACTGTATTTTTAATAAATTCCGTCCAAAACGGTACTTTCATTGCTTGTTGTGGTGTGATGGTCATCCGTGTCCCTCCTCTACACGTAAGACGGCAATATTAGAAAACCGCGCCTATAACAAGAAGACGCGGCTTTCAGGTAATCCTTTAGTAAGTTATGGAGTCGTCTTAGAAGGATTATTTTGATTTGGTTTTTGTTTGCTCTTAAGCACTGCCCATAATGGACTTGCGATGAAGATAGATGAGTAGGCCCCGAAAACTAGACCAATGACCATCGCAAGTGAGAACATCCGTATGGATTCTCCGCCAAACAGGAATAGAAACAACGAAGCGATAAATACAGTAAACGTTGTGTTCAGTGAACGAGTCATCGTCTGCGCAATACTGCGATTAACAACTCCATTTAGATCCTTATGAGATTTAATTTTAGAGAATCGTAAATTCTCACGGATCCGGTCAAACACAACGATAGTATCATTAATGGAGAAACCGACAATGGTTAGTACTGCCGTAATAAAAGTAAGATCCACTTCCCACCTGAATAGGGAGAAAACACTAATGACGATAAAAGCATCATGCAAAAGCGCCACAATGGCCGCAACCGCAAATCTCCATTCAAAACGGATGGTTACATAGATAAGAATACCCAAGCTTGCGAGTAAAACAGCGTAAATCGCATTTCTACCCAACTCTTTAGCCATTTCTGGATCTACGGTATTGACTTCAAAGGATGCCTTTGGATCAATTTTCTCATTAAATGCTGCCTTTAAACTGCTTTCTTGTTCTTCATTAAGTACAGTAGGAAACCGAATACTAATTCGATCGCTTCCTGCAGAAATCTGAGGCTCATCGGCCGAGAGTCCGGTCTCAACCAAAATAGGTTCGATTTCTTCCTTCGTCACTGTTTTGGAAGCTGAAATATCCACGTTTGAACCTGAACGAAAATCAACTCCGTAGTTGAGTCCAAAGACCGCAAGACTTAGAATACCGAGCAATGTAACAACAATGGAAAAAGTATAGAAATATTTACTAACCTTAATATAATCAAAGTCCCAATTAAAGCGCACGAATTTCACTCTCCTTCACTCCGAAGTAACTAGGCTTCTTAATGAGATGTGCTTTAACAAGCAGATTCAATAAGAAGCGGGAGAAGAAGACATTCGTGAGGATACTCGTCACAATATCAATAATTAGAACAATAGCGAAGCCTTTTACAGCTCCTGTACCGAGCCAGAACATAACGGCTGCAGCTATAATCGTCGTAATATTGGAATCCATGACGGTACGGAACGAGATTCTCTCACCTGATTTAACTGCAGACAGAATGCTTTTTCCGCTGCGAATTTCTTCCTTAATCCGTTCGTAGGTAATGATGTTGGCATCAACTGCCATCCCAATCCCTAGAATAAAGGCGGCTATTCCAGGTAGTGTCAGAACAAAATCACCTAGATAGAATATAGCCAGTACAAGCCATGTATGCGTAATGAGTGCAAAGCTTGCCACAATGCCTGGAATACGATATAGGGCAATCATAAACACCAGAATAAAGACGGAAGCGATAATCCCTGCTTTTATCGTTTGTTCCAGCGATAATTGTCCAAGAGAAGCCCCAACGCTCTGGGAATACTTCTCAGTCAGTTTAAGAGGCAATGCACCTAGATTAATCGTATCACGAAGCTCATTTGCTTCTTCTCTTGTATAACTACCTGAGATTTGAGCTTTGCCGTCCGTAAGTGCTTGTTTAACCTCAGGAGCAGACAACAACTCATCGTCAAGGTAGATAGCCAAAGCTTTACCCTGAAGGCGTTTTGTGATCTCGGCAAATTTTTCTTTGTCTTTCACCTGAATGTCAACCATCGGTTGGTTCAGACTGTCAAACACGACAGAAGCACCGTTCTCCACAAATTCGTTACCGCGAAGCTCGATTTTGCTGTACTCTCCGGGCTTATCATCTTCTGTTGCACTCCGAAATGTGAGTTCAGCAGGTTCTTTCATCTTACTCCGTACCTCTACCTCATCCGTTACACCTGCAAGCTTCAAACGAATGCGGTTCGTACCTTCTGTAGTTACTTCCGGTTCACTTGTACCTAACGCGTTCGCACGTTGTTCCAAGCTTTTTGCGGTTTGTGTAAGCGATTCTCTGGTGACTGCTTGTCCTTCTTCAAGAGGCTGTGCTTCATATAGAATCTCGAAGCCTCCCTTAAGATCAAGGCCCAAGCGTATATCCTTCAGCAGCCCCGGACTTGTATAGGCCATTAAACCGACCATTACAAGCACGACCAGAATGAAACTGACTATTCTCTTCATGCCGTCCATAGTTCCCCCTTCATTCTCAATATTCCCATTATAGCGATGCAGGAAATCTCAGTCAATTTTCATTAAAAAAGTCCTCTTCCTTTAGAAAGAGGAGCCGCGGTATGCAGATACTGTCATATAGTTCATAAAACTGGTAGCTTTCAGCGACAAAATATCATTCACCAGTTGATGGAGTGGGGGAATCCCTTGTTTTTCGTATTTATGACTAACACAATTCCATACATCCTTGCTAGTTACATATTCATATCCCACTAATTGAAGCTCTTCAGCTTTACTGCTGCATAAAAGTTCAATTGCCTTCTCCAATTCGTGGGCGTCCATTTCTTCAATAGATGATTCCATGGCGTCAAATCACTCCTTTTGTGCTCCTTTTTATGTATTCGACCTCTTCCTGCTGTTTTCCTGCATAAATGAGAGGAGCAGCCACTGGTGAAATCAGGGAAATTAGCCGATTGTTAACTTCCAGTCATGAGATTGGACAGGTTCGGCATATTTATGAAGAAGAGCTAGTACCACATGACAATTCTATTATGTACTAACCCATGAGAAGAGGGAATAACACTTATGAAAAAACAAACGTTCATCCAGGGGACCATGATTCTGCTTGCTGCTGGACTCATTAATCGAATCCTTGGATTTATCCCCCGGATCGTATTGCCAAGGGTTATTGGTGCGGAAGGTGTTGGATTGTATCAGCAAGGATACCCCTTTTTCATCGTCATTGTTACGCTCATTACAGGCGGGATTCCACTTGCCATCGCAAAGCTTGTAGCAGAAGCGGAGTCCCTTGGAGACGTAAAAGCATCCGAAAAGATTTTGAAAACAAGTTTGTTTTTCACGTTAACTGCAGGAGCCATCTTTACAGCCTTATGTCTCGTATTCGCGCCTTTCGTAACCAGTAAAATACTTACGGATGAAAGGGTCTATTACACATTTGTAAGTATGACACCCATGATCTTGATTGTGGCCGTCTCATCGGTATACAGAGGCTATTTTCAAGGGAAACAAAATATGATTCCCTCTGCCAGTTCCTCCATCGCTGAAACGCTCATACGGATTCTATGTGTTTTATGGTTCTCCTACCTTCTCTTACCGAAAGGAATCGAATTTGCAGCTGCCGGAGCGATGCTCGGAGCTCTAGCAGGAGAACTTATAGGCATGTTTGTTTTACTCTGGCAACATGAGCGTCATAGAAAATCCGGGGTTCTAATGCCTGTAAATGATCCAACAAATCAAGTATCAAAAGAAGGAATGTCTATTTTCAAACGTCTCATGTCTATTTCAATCCCGGTAACGGCTGGGCGTTTAGTTGGTTCCATCTCTTATCTTCTTGAAACCATTGTAACAACACAAAGCCTTGCATTAGCCGGAGTTACAAAGGCAATTGCAACTGCACAGTACGGCGCAATGCAAGGAATGGTCATTCCACTTTTGCTTCTGCCAGGAGCATTGACCTCATCACTTGCTACTTCTCTGGTTCCTTCTTTATCGGAAGCTGCCGCCAGAAAAGATTACAAAACGATCCACAAAAGAATGCATCAATCTCTGCGGCTAGCTCTTGTAACCGGTGGACCTTTTGCTGTTATTATGTATGTCCTCGCAGAACCTTTATGTCAGCTCCTTTTTAACAATGGTTCCATTGCTGATATGTTGAGGACAATGTCACCTTTTGCTCTGTTTATTTATGCCCAAGCGCCTTTACAAGCTGCACTACAAGCATTAGAACACCCGGGTAAAGCATTATTTAATACGGCAATCGGTGCCACTATAAAAATCAGTCTCATTCTCTTCCTTGCTTCCAAACCCGAATATGGTATTTATGGAGCCATTATCGCCATCTGTATTAATGCGCTGGTGGTCACACTTTTGCATGGCAGAAGTCTTAAACAGCTCCTTGGGTTTCGTTTTCGCTGGCTTGATGCCGTTAAAGTGGGTGCTGGGATGATCATCATGGCCGCAGCAATCCAGTATTTATTCATTCACCTTCCGTGGTCAAATGTAATGTTCCTTCAGTTTGTAGCATCTAGTTTTGTAGGTCTTGTTATTTATTTATCGGTTATGGCTGCTTGTCGCTTAATTGATTTGCATGATTTGTCCCGTATTCCCATTCTAGGTACGTGGATTGGGCGTAAATAAACAGGTCATGGCTTTTTCTTTACGTTCACGTAGATCTGTCCTTTATGATCAATAGAACATAAGAAAACATCTTTAAAATCTTTTACCCCTTTTTCCTGAATCTGATTTTTAAGCCAGAAGCGATTTTTTTGAATTAAGTCTAGGTTGGAGTCTTGCACTTTTCCGTCCATGATTAGGGGCAGTGGCAAAGCTTCATACCGCATGTTTTGCAATGCTTTTATGTGTTCATTGCTTTCTTCATTTCCTTGGGATTGATTGTTGTTATTATTCCCCATCCCATTCGTGTCACCCAAGGTTCCAGAAGAATGAGATTGTTTCTGTTCTTTTGGAATAACGGTAAGCTTTCCTGTCGTCTCAAGAATAGCAAACTGCAGATCATCTACATTATCAATGCTCTGCTCTCTCAGTTGCTGCATTAAATCATCAAGATTATATCTTTGCTTTCTCATTTCTTCTCTTTGCAGCTCGCCATTGGATACAAGAATAACCGGTTTCCCATCTAGAGCGAGCCGAAACCAGCGGCTTTTGAGACCAATCATGGCGATACCTACTTGTAATATGATCAACGTAATGACGGGAACGATCCCCTCATAGAGGGGCCGCTTTACATCTTCAATTGCAAATACCGCAATTTCAGCAAGCATGATCGAAATAACCAAATCGAATACAGACAACTTCCCAATCTCTCTTTTACCCATCAGTCGGATTGCAAACGCGGCTATAAAATACATGAGTATTGTTCTACCAATATGTAACATGATGTGTTCCATCATTACTAAAAAGACCTCCCTCGCAGTTATGGTCAAAACCTTTGTTTTCATGACATTTCATAGCTTGACCGAACGCGGGAAAGTCATACAAATTAATTAATGGAAAATCAGTTCATATCATGGATAGCTTGGCCATACAATGTATTAATTAGATCCAAATGATCAAGGAGGTCACCTTCATGCAATTTGTTCGCCGCTTGTTTTCCATCCGCCTTAACAGCCCTCTGCTCTCAGGATTAAATGTTGCTTTCATCTGGATGTTTGTTGGTGCATTCGTTTTATCCCTCTTTCTTTGGCTTACAGGTATGCGTGAACAGGATTTATCATTCTATACTTACGTGGTGCATGCTGTGTCATTGCTTTTTGGAGGTTTTATTTCAGGTAAACGATCAAACGAACGCGGATGGTACCATGGGGGAATAACAGGAGCGGTATACGGAATTATTATTCTCATCATTGGGTTTCTTGCTTTGGATTCCTCCTTCCACCTAAACGATCTGCTACAATGGGGTGCAGCCTTCGTGCTTGGGGCTATTGGAGGTATTTTTGGAGTCAACACCGGCAAATCTTAAACACAGAATATGACCCTAAAATAAAAAGGGACCCCTTATCAGGAGTCCCTTTTCAGCTTACTTACGCTTTGTCTTCTACGCTCTCTCTAGGAGATACGGCGCTCACGCTATTACGGTTAAAAGTCAGTTTCGTGACATCGTTTACACGCAAAACAACGGTATCGTCCGTTACCTCTGTGATCGTTCCATGAAGACCACCGATCGTTACTACTTTGTCTCCCTTTTTCAAGGACCCTAGTAAGTTACGATGTTCTTTTTGTCTTTTCTGCTGAGGTCTAATCAGTAGGAAATAAAACACCGCAAACATAAGTACCATCATAATAATGAGCTGCAAACCACCGCCACCGGCAGGTGCTGCTGCTGCTGTGAAGTTCAACATCTGTTTCCCCCCTTTCAAGACTTGGACTGTAAGTAGTTACTTAGAACCCTTTGTCATTATCATGCAATCCATATTGTTCAAAGAATTCATCCCGGAAATCAAGCAGCCGATCATCCATAATAGCTTGACGTACTTTCTTCATCAGGTTTAACAAGAAATGCAGGTTGTGATACGTTGTAAGGCGTAGGCCAAACGTTTCATCTGCCTTAATCAAGTGACGAAGATAAGCCCTTGAATAATTCCGGCATGTGTAGCAATCACACTCAGGATCAAGCGGACCAAAATCACGAGCATATTTCGCGTTACGAACAACGAGTCTGCCCTGACTTGTCATCGTTGTCCCGTTGCGGGCAATACGAGTTGGAAGCACACAATCAAACATATCAACGCCACGAATTGCACCTTCAATCAATGCGTCAGGTGAACCTACCCCCATCAAATAGCGAGGTTTGTTACTAGGAAGCAAAGGTATAGTGTAATCCAGAACATCGTACATTAAATGTTTGGGTTCTCCCACACTCAGTCCACCAATAGCATACCCCGGGAAATCCATGGAAGTCAAATCCCGAGCGCTCTGTTTACGCAAATCTTCATGCATTCCGCCCTGTACGATCGCAAACAGTCCTTGATCGTTCGGTCTAGCATGGCTTTCAAGACAACGCTCAGCCCAGCGGCTTGTTCTCTCTAATGATCTTTTGACATATTCATAGTCAGCCGGATACGGAGGACACTCATCGAAAGCCATCATAATATCGGAACCTAGTGAATTCTGAATATCCATGGCAACCTCAGGAGAGAGGAATAATTTATCCCCATTCAAATGGGAACGGAAGTGAACCCCTTCCTCCGTTATTTTTCTCATCTCACTAAGTGAGAATACCTGAAAACCACCGCTATCTGTCAAAATAGGTCGATCCCAGTTCATGAATTTATGCAATCCGCCTGCTTCGCGTACAATATCATGACCTGGTCTAAGGAACAAATGATAGGTGTTGCTCAGAATAATCTGTGCTTCCATCTCTTTCAGTTCTTCAGGACTCATAGTTTTGACTGTTGCTTGTGTACCTACTGGCATGAAAATAGGAGTTTCAATGACTCCATGTGGAGTATGAACACGTCCAAGACGCGCTCCCGATTGTTTACAAGTTTTAATGTGTTCATAGGTTATCGCTGCTGACATATGTTCTCTCATCCTCTATCTGAATAAATAAACATCGAATCTCCGAAACTGAAGAACCGATATTGTTGTCTTACTGCCTCATCATAAGCTTTCATAATTTTATCTCTTCCCGCAAGTGCGCTGACCAGCATGACAAGCGTAGATTTAGGAAGATGAAAATTGGTAATGAGTGCATCTACTACTTTAAACGTATAGCCGGGATATATAAAAATATCTGTCCAGCCACTGCTTGCACCAATTTCTTTGCCTTCAAATTGGTTTCCTACTGTCTCCAATGTCCGGCAGCTAGTCGTACCAACAGCAATGACCCGGCCACCTTTACGCTTAGTATCATTGATCAACTCCGCAGTCTCCTGAGAGAGAGAGTAGTGCTCCGCATGCATGACATGTTCTTCTACTACGTCCACTGACATGGGTCTAAAGGTTCCCAATCCCACATGAAGTGTAATAAAACCAATGGAAACTCCCTTTTCTTTAATTGCCTCAAGCAGTTCCTTCGTAAAATGGAGACCTGCTGTCGGAGCAGCTGCAGACCCTTCATGCTTCGCATAAACCGTCTGGTATCGCTCTTTGTCTTCAAGTTTCTCCTTAATATAGGGAGGAAGTGGCATTTGACCAAGACGATCCAGTATTTCCTGAAAAATACCTTCATAGTGGAAGCGGATGACCCGGCCTCCCATGTCCGTTTCTTCTTCAATTGTAGCTGACAACTCGTCTCCGAAACGAATAACAGCTCCTTTTTTCAGTCTTTTACCTGGCTTCACCAGAGTTTCCCAGCGATTATCTCCAAGATTATGAAGCAGCAAAACTTCTGCTTTTGCTCCTGTATCTTCTTTTACTCCAAACAATCTGGCCGGAATAACTCTCGTATCATTCAGAATAAGAGTATCACCAGGATGAAGATAATTAATAATATCTGAAAAAGTATGGTGTTCCATCTCTCCGCTGTTTTTGTTCAGCGTTAGAAGTCTCGATGCAGTTCGATTCTCAAGTGGTGTCTGAGCTATCAATGATTCAGGTAACTCAAAATCATATAAATCTACATTCATTATGGTCGTCATTCCTTAACTATAGTAACGTTTTGATAATAGTGTTTCAAAATAGACTGGTAATCATACCCTTCATCCGCCAATCCTTTGGCTCCCCATTGAGACAATCCCAAACCATGGCCGTATCCTTGGCCTGTAAAAAGAAAAGCCTGAGATTTACTAACAGCTCTCGCCTCGTTATCTCCATTCATGACTACCATAGAGTCTCCTGAATAAGATGAAGTGCCGGATGCCGTTACAACAGAAGCTCCAGAGGCCCCAGATTTCGTTAGGGTCTGTCCATTTGCACCTAGTACAGTATAACTTCCGGTATTCGTAATATCAAACAAAGTACTCGGCAAACTTCCAAAAGCGCTGCGATATGCATCTCCATATTTCACTCCAAGCACCTGACCGTTGGCCTTCACTTCTGTTGCTCTTCCAGATGGACCACGGCCCGTTACCTCAAGGCTAGCGATTGTGGATGGAACTGTAGTAGATACTTTCCCCTGTAACATAGCTACAACCTCAGCAGATGTAAAAGGTCCGCGCATCCAGCTGTAGCTACCTGATTCTTTTGTGACCCCAAGCACAACGGCTTCTGTCCCTGGATTCAGTTGAGCGACTGGACTTACGTTCGACTGTACCAGCGGAATTTTTCGAACATTTGTATTTTTGGCTGTAACCGTGAGTTTGGGAAGTCCCGCTGCTGTTTTGCCTTCAAGCAGTTTGGTATTATCTTCACGAACATAGCCTGTTTTCCCGTCATTTAGCAATACGTGATACCAATTATATGTACCTTCTTGAGCTGCCTTATCCCCTGTACTATCTACACTTGCAAAAAGAGTCCCGCCTCCGTTCCATACTTCTGATGGATCAGCGGTTTTACCTCCAGCATTAGAAGAAAAAATGGCTTCAATCACTTTGCCACCACTTTGAATGACTTCCCCAGCAGTTGCATCTACTGCACCTGATACATTCTGATGTTCTGTACCGATTCCGTTATAAGCTTGGCTTAAGGTAGTGTCTACCACATTAGCGATCTTAAATTTATTCCCTTGATACAGTGCATAGCTCCGTGCAGCTACTGCCTGTGCCTTCAATGATTCAACAGGCCAAGAAGAGTACACTTCAGCTCCTACAACAGAGTACAGGTATTCTTCAAGGGGTAATTGATTGACAAGAGCAAGTTGTCCATTATAAGTGCTTATTTCAAAATCCCCTCGGTACGTGCGAGCCGACCGCTCTGTAACTTGTATACCAGAACCATTGGAGTTCAACATCAACTTCGTGCCTGTCCCACTTACCATGTAATGATTAGTAACTTCCGGAGACACCAAATTAAGAGTCACATCTTGCCGAATTATAAAAGCATTGCTTCCAGCTCCTACAGAACTCAGTGTAAGCTGGGGTAACTTCTGTTTTATAAGCTTTTCTATAGCTGCAAGTGAAGCATCTGTTGTTTCTTCGCCTACCCAGACCGCATATTCAGGAGTGCTACCTGCTGACTGAATAACCGTAAAGGCATCGTAGCCATTGGAAGTTATGGTATCACGCAGTGTATCTGCGTCTTTCTTACTGGCAAACACACCTGCCTGACTATGCTTGCTTCCTTTCACAACTGGCTTTTGTCCAGCTAGGTAAGAAGCAGCTGTCTTCTGCGTTCTTACCACAGCCGCCTCAGCAAGAGCCGATGTCGTATAATTACCAGTATAGACTTGATATACTGTTTTTCCATTTTTAGATGCTTGGTAAATGATAGGTTTATCTACCGTGCCTTGCAACACTTTCGCTGCTCCAGAAGCTGTCTTGAAGGCATCTGTTTCCAGCACTTTCACACGAAAACCATCTACACTAAACCGAGTTTGCGTTGAAGCAGGCAATGAAATCCATGATTCATATCCATTAGCCCCGTTTATTCCAGCAGACCAATCTCCAGCAGTTTGCATGGTAACCGCAGGTGTTGTCGATTTATAGCTACTTCCAAGATCGGCGAAAAGCGCGACACGAATCGTGTCGTTTGCTGCTGCACTCGCCGATGTAAGTGGTCCCCATAAGCTACCTGCCAGTAGCACCGCTGCAAGGGTAACTTTGGCTCCCTTTGTCCATAAAGAACGCACACTTTGAGTTTTTTTCATTCGGTTCATTTATCGTTCTCCTCCCCATAGTTGATCCCGAACTTTTGCTTATTTTATATCATTCTGGAACAGAAAGATGCACGTACATAAAGATCTACATTTCTCTAACATCCAGTTACTTATCTGTCGGCATCGGAATTCCTAAATGCTCATAAGCCGCCGGTGTCACTATTCTGCCTCGCGGTGTTCTCTGTAGAAAACCAATTTGAAGTAGATAAGGTTCATACACATCTTCAATGGTTTGGCTTTCTTCTCCAATCGTAGCTGCGATGGTATCTAGTCCGACAGGGCCCCCACGAAAGCTCGTAACCATCGATTTCAGCATCTTATAGTCAATATCGTCAAGCCCACGCGGATCGATTTGTAGCCTTTTTAGTGCCTCTTCAGCTAATGCCGAAGTGATAATGCCATCCCCTCGCACCATAGCAAAATCTCGGACACGTTTGAGCAACCGGTTTGCGATCCGAGGTGTCCCCCTCGACCGAAGCGAAATCTCTTCTGCTGCATCTCCAACAATTTCAATACCAAGTAAATCAGCTGTACGAGAAACAATGTACGTTAATTGATCTACCGTATAGAACTCAAGCCGACTAATGACACCAAACCGGTCTCGAAGTGGAGCAGATAACAAGCCTGCCCTTGTCGTAGCACCTACCAAAGTAAATGGAGGGAGATCTAATCGAACAGAACGCGCACTCGGCCCTTTCCCGATCATAATATCGAGCGCAAAATCCTCCATTGCTGGATACAGCACTTCTTCAACAGAGCGGTTAAGCCTATGGATCTCGTCGATAAATAGGACATCCCCTTCCTGCAGATTGGTCAGCAAAGCAGCAAGGTCTCCAGGCCGTTCAATCGCTGGTCCCGAAGTCGTACGAAGGTTCACACCAAGTTCATTAGCGATAATGTTAGACAGCGTTGTTTTACCTAAACCGGGCGGACCATATAAAAGCACATGATCCAGTGCCTCATTTCTCATTTTGGCGGCTTCGATATATACCTTAAGATTTTCCTTTACCTGATCTTGTCCAATATATTCATTTAAATAGCGGGGACGTAAACTCAGTTCCACCGCTTGATCTTCCATCATCAGATTGGCGGATATAATCCGATCATCCATACTTATCCCTCTATTCTATCCTGTTTATCCTGTGAAAAGCATTTTAAGAGCCTTCTTCATAAGCAAGTCAGCTGTATCTTCTGCGGTTGTATCCTTTTTCATGCGAAGCCACACTTTATCAAGCTCACTGTCTGTATAGCCAAGTGCTTTCAGGCCTTCTCTAGCCTCTGACCAGTAGGAGCCATCACCTTCATCTGCTACATTCGGAGCAAACAGACCTGTTGCAAATATAGCCCCACCAAACCCATCCAGCTTGTCTTTAAGGTCTAGAATCATACGCTGGGCTGTTTTCTTGCCGATACCTGGAAGTTTGGTTAAGAAGGTAATATTCTCTTGATGAATTGCTGTAACCAGTTGCTCTGGTGTACCTCCAGTTAAAATGCCTAGGGCTACACGAGGACCTATACCGGAGACTTCAATTAATTTGCGAAAAAGCTGTTGTTCCTCACGACTTCCAAAACCATAAAGAAGCATTGCATCTTCTCTTACATGATGGTGTGTGTATACCGTAACGACGCCTTCCTGTTTGGCAAAAATATATGGATTAGGGCAATAAATTTGATATCCAATTCCTTGTACATCAACTACGACGTAGTCATTCTCAACGATTACAAGCGGTCCTTTAATATAATCGATCATTTTTTCATAACCTCATTTAACTTGGAATTTAGGGCGTAAGAATGAGCATGACAGATGGCTACAGCAAGTGCATCCGCTACGTCATCCGGTTTAGGGATCGCTTGCAGTTTGAGATACATGCGAACCATTTCTTGTACTTGTTTTTTCTCTGCCTTACCGTAACCGACAATAGCCTGTTTCACTTGCATTGGGGTATACTCAGCAATAGGCAATCCCCTCTGTATAGCTGCAAGAATCAATACACCACGTGCTTGGCTGACTGACATCGCAGTCGTAACATTTCGATTAAAAAACAATTTTTCTAATGCTACTGCATCAGGCTTATATTTATCAATTAATTGCAACATTGCCTCATACACGTGAAGTAGTCTTTCTTCATCTGGTGTATGGGCTTCCGTCTGAATACATCCATATTGTACGGGAGTAAGTTTGCTCCCTGTTTTATCAATAAATCCAAAACCAACAATAGCAATACCCGGGTCAATTCCTAAAAAACGCAAACACATCTCTCCTTAACATACTGCGAACATATGTATCGTTTATTCATTATATCAAATGTTCCAGCCCTATAACGAAAAAGTTTGCACTTCGACGAAAACTCCGAATATTCCATGAATGAAAACAAAAAAAGACGGATATTCATCCGCCTTTTCATTAGTTTATTCTACAATTTTCCCTACAGGAGCAACTGCATAGTCTCCAAAAGTAGAGAGCACACTGTTATACTCCTCTATATCCTGCACCCGAATGCCATCCTGCAATTGTTCTAGTACCCCAGCTGGTAATGAGGTTTCCATTGAACCAATATCAAGTTGAAAAAAAGTTCGGATTGCCTTCTCTTCTTTAGGTTTTCCATCAAAGAGAGTTAAGTTCCCTTCTTTATCCAAGCTCATATAAGCATTTTCTTTGCAATGGGGAGACAGATCATCGACAGTTTCTTGCACTACTAATTCGTCTCCTGCCTCCACATATCCTGTCCATCCTGGATGTTGCATCATTAGAGCCACTATTTCTTCTGGTGTGAAATCTCCTAGAATTACGGTTTCTGTCCCGCAAACATAGTTCTTTTCTAAAGAGACGCTCAGGGACTTTCCACTGGAGCGGATTTGCTCAAGCAAACTAGTTTGTACGGAGTCTGTCTCTTCTTCTGTACTCGAATTCTCTTCAAGCACTTCAACACTTCCTGGTGTAGTTAAGAGCGACTGTACCATTTGAGAAATAGGTAGGCCAGCTCCGGCTATTAATGCTAGTAGAATACATATCGTGAATGTCACCAGCGTACGTTTTATTCGCTTCCAACGCTTTTTTAAATTATATTTTCTAAGAAAGTTCAATTGAATCCCCTTCTATCACACTTTTTGTTTATTGTGACCGAGATCCAATCTTTATATACAAAAAAAGGTTATTGCCTAAGCAATAACCTTTTCGTAATCGGGATGACACGATTTGAACATGCGACCCCCTGGTCCCAAACCAGGTGCTCTA